>NZ_JACHMH010000001.1:5111250-6415000 GCF_014204915.1 Crossiella cryophila | reverse complement strand
TCGCCCTGCACCTGCTCCGGCCAGCCGGGTTCGGCGGCGGCGACGCGGTGCTGCTGCCCGTCTTGGCGCTGTTCCTGGGCTACCTGGGCTGGGAACACCTGCTCCGCGGACTGCTGCTGTCCTTCCTGCTCACCGGGGCGGTCGCGATTGCCCTGCTCTCCACGGGGCAGGCCCGTTGGGGCGAGGGAGCCGGGTTTCCGGCTGGGCCGCCGCTGATCACCGGGGCGTTGCTCGTCGTGATCTTCCACTGACCGCGGCGCGGCTGCGGCGCCAACCGGAATGGAGCCGGTCATGAACAACACCATCGGCAAGACCACGGTCGTCCTCGGGCTGGCACTGCCCGCGCTGGTGCTGGTCGGCGCCTGCACACCGAAGGAACGCGCCGCGCCGTCCCCGTCGAAGGCGCCGGCCACGTCCCAACCGGTTCCCTCGACCAGCACCACGCCCGACACCAACGCGGCGGTGACCGCGGCGTACCGGGAGTTCTGGCAGGTGTCGGACTCGATCGACAAGCGGCCGGAACCGGAGTGGCAGACCAAGCTGAGTGCCGTCGCGGTCGATCCCCAGCTACGCAGAACGGTGCAGGGCCTCGGGTTGTTGCGGGAGCAGTCGGTGGTGCTCTACGGCACGACCACCGCCCGGGTCACCGCGGTGGAGGTCGCCGGGGACCGCGCCACGGTCCAGGACTGCCAGGACGCCAGCAAGAGCGGGCAGGCAGACGCCAAGACCAGGCGCCCGAAAACCGTAGGGGTAGAACGTAACCCGATCACCACCACCATGGCCCGCGGCGCTGATGGGCGTTGGCGCGTCGCCGACGTCGTCTTCGGTGGGGGTGCGTGCCGATGACGCCCCGGTGCACGGGCTCTGTGGCCGCGGTGCTGGTCGTGCTGCTGGTGGTGAGCGTGACCGGGCCGGCCGCGGCCGAGTCGAAGCCGGAGGGTCAGGTCGTGGTGGTCACCGGGGATCACCGCGGGCACATTGGTGCACCGACCGTCGACCTCGGCGCGAACGCCCCCGGGCAACCCGGTCGAGGTGGCCGCGGTGCAGGGACGGCCGGCGCTCGCGGTGGTTCGGCACCGGCCTGCACTTACTCCCGCTCTGCGCACAGCCCGTCGGAGATGTTCGAGAAGTTCCGCGAGTGGCACACGGGCACCCTGGGCGGTGACGGGAAGGTCGCCTACACCCGCACGTGCAACGGGATGACCAGCGGCTGGGTCACCGGCCCGAGCCCCGGACCCGATGCCCGGCCGGTGCCGATCCTGCCCAGCCCCGCGGAGTTGGCCGAGCGGGCGTTCGAGCAGTTGGTGTTGCCGTTGCCGGTGCCGCGGGTGTCCCCGGACGTGCAGCTGGCTGACGGGCGCCGGGCCACCGTGGTGGGCGAGCACACCTGGTTGTGGACCGAGCCGACGGTGTGGCGGCCGCAGGTGGAGCGGGTGCAGGCCGGCCCGGTGTGGGCCCAGGTCACCGCGACCCCGGTGAAGTTGTCCTTCGACTCCGGCATGGGCCAGGGCCGCACCTGCACGGGGCCCGGTACGCCGTACACCCGCGCGGCCGGGCTGCACGCCCCGTCACCGGACTGCGACTTCGTCTACCAGCGCTCCTCCCACGGCCGCCCCGGCGAGCAGGTCCGCGCCTGGTTCGCCATCACCTGGTCGGTGAGCTGGACCGGCTCCACCGGCACCGCGCCCGCCGGGGGCCGACTGCCCGATCTGATCTCCCGCGCCGAACTGGTACTCGCCGTCGTGGAAGCCCAGGCCCTGCGGCGCGACCAAGCAGCGAACTCCGCGTTATCAGGAAAGGGGTGAACACCATGAGACCTCCACTCCCGCCCATACCCGCCCCAGGCCCGGCGGCCACCGCCCCGGAGCACTCCTCGCTCGACCCGGACAACCCCGCGCAGCTTCCACGACGCCGCCGACTCTGGCTGCTGGTGACCGCCATAGTGCTCACCGCCGGCGCGGGCTTCGGCAACGTCCTGCTCATCGCCAGCTATGACGCCCGGGTCTCCGTGCTGGTGCTGGCCCGCACGGTCGAGTGGGGCCAGCGCATCACCGAGGCGGACCTGACCGTGGCCCGCATCGTGGAGGACCCGATCGCCCAGACCATCCGGGCCGACGAGCAGGCCGCGGTGATCGGCAAAACCGCGGCGACCACGCTGACCGAAAGAAGTGTGCTCGCCCGACAACAGCTCACCGACACCCCGGTTCCCGGTCCGGGACAACACCTTCTCGGACTGGGCTGCAAACCCGGCCACGTGCCCGCCCACGGTGTCCGCCCCGGCATGCGGGTCCAGGTGACCCCGATCTCTGCCGGCCAGGCCGGGAACTCCGAGGCCACCACCCGAGGGGCCGGCTTCCAGGCACAGGTGGTCGGGATCAGCGGGGCGTTGGGGGCCAGCACGGCCACCGTCGATGTCGTGGTCCCCACCGAATACCTCGACCGGGCCACCGCGGCCGCGGCCGGTCCGGTGATCATCACCGTGCTCGGCCCCGGGAACTAGGGAGGTGTGTGACGTGATGGCCCTGATTGTGATCATCTCCGGTAAGTCCTCGCCCGGCACGACCACCACGGTGGCCGCCCTGGCCTACGGCTGGCCGGCACCGCTGGTGGTCGCCGACTGCGACCCCGCCGGCGGCGACCTGGCCACCGGGTGGCTGTCCCCGTGGTGGCTCAACGGCCGACTCCACCCCGAGCGGGGGCTGCTGTCCTTTTGCACCGCGACCCGCCACACCACCTCCATCACCGCGGACCTGCTGACCCCGCACCTGCAAGCCGTCCCGCCCGCACCACGAGCCCGACTGCTGAGCGGATTGGCCGATCCGGCGCAGGCGATCTCGCTGCAGGAGGGCGGCTGGATCCGCCTGGCCCATGCCCTCACCGCGCTGAGCACAGTGCCCAGCGGCCCGGTGGACGTCCTGGCCGACGGTGGGCGGCTCACCGCGGAGGCGGAGGCGCCGTGGCCGGTGCTGGAGGCCGCCGACTTGGTGCTGCTCGCGGTGCGCCCGGTGCCGCGGCACTTGCACTCCGCGCAACCCGCGCTCACCCTGCTGCGGCAACGGATCCCGCAGGATCGCCTGGGGCTGGCGGTGTGTGGCACCGGCCAGCTAGGCGTGCGGGAAGCCCACACCGTACTGGGGATACCCGCCCGCCTCGGACTGCCCGAAGACCCCGAGACCGCGCGGGTCTTCAGCGACGGCCTCCACCACGACAAGAAGGTGCGTCGAACCACGCTGGCCCGCACCGCCGCCCGCGCCGCAGCCCGCCTGCACCAGGCAGGAACGACGATCCGGCTCGCCCACTGGACGCCGACCACCATGGGGGTGGCGCGATGAGCGCGGACCGACCCGGACAGGCCCACCTCCCGACCGGGCACCAGACTCAGTGGCGCGGCGGCCTGCGCGCCGTCACCACCGACCGTCCCGGTACCCAGCCGGTGAAGGAACAGCCGACGGCGCGGCCGGCCAGGGACCTGGTCGACCAGATCCGCCTCGCCGTCGCGGTCAGCCTGGACGAACTCGGCCACGACGACGTTCCCGCACCGGAGAACCGCGATCCGGCCGCGGAGCATGCGCGGGTGCTCGCGCTGGCGCAGGAGGAGATCACCGCCTGGGTCGTGCGCAACGCCCAAGCCGGCCGCCCGCCGGTGCCGCTGTCCTTCGAACGTGAGCTGGCCCAGGCGGTGGTGGCCTCGATGGCCGGGCTGGGCGCGCTGCTTCCCTTGCTGGAGCGCGAGGACGTGGAGAACATCCACATCCACGGCTACGACCGCGTGTGGCTGGAGCTGGCCGACGGGTCGCTGGAACGCTGGCCGTATGTGGTGGCCGATTCCGACGCCACCTTGATCACGATGGTGGCCGATCTGGCCGCCCGGATGGGCCGGACGGCCCGGGAGTTCAGTCCCGCCAACCCGATGGTCTCCTTCCGTATCCCCGCGGGCGGGCTGCTGGGGGCGCGGTTGTCCGCGGTGATGTCGCTGACCGACCGCCCCCGGATCGCCATCCGCCGCCACCGCCTCCACGACGTCGGTCTGGACGACCTCGTGCGCGCGGGCACCGTGGATTTCCTGCTGGTCGCCTTCCTGCGGGCGGCGGTGCGCGCGGGCAAGAACATCGTCGTCACCGGCGGCCCCTACACCGGCAAGACCACCATCCTTCGTGCCCTGGCCCGGGAAATCCCGGCCAACGAACACCTCATCACCGTCGAGGACGACGCCGAACTGGGCCTGGACCTGCTCGGCACCCACTCGCTGGTCACCCCCTTGGAGGCTCGGCAGGCCAATGCCGAGGGCGTCGGCGAGGTCACCTTGGACGACCTGCTCAAGCAGACGTTGCGGCATTCCCCGAGCCGGGTCCTGGTCGGCGAGGTCCGTGCCGGGGAGGTCACTTCCCTGCTGCGTGCGCTGGGCAATGGCGCCGCCGGCGGCATGTGCACCCTGCACGCCGCCTCCGCGTCCGCGGTCACCGACCGCATCGCCGCTCTCGGCCAGCTCGCCACCCCGCCGCTGCCGGTGGAGGCCGCCTACCGCTGGAGTGCCTCCGCGCTCCACCTCGTGGTGCACCTGGCCAAGGCCGACCACCACGACCCGCGCACCGGCCAGTTCAGCCGCCAGCGCTACGTCACCGAGATCGCCGAACTCGGCCCCGTCGGGGACACCGGCCGCCCCGACCTCACCCACCTGTTCAGCCCCCGCCCGGTGGATGGCCGCGCCATCCCGGCCTTCCCACCCAGTCCCGGTCTGCTGGCCGATTTGATCCGGCATGGCTTCGACCCCGGCCTGCTGCACCGGGGCGAGGGTGACTGGCAGCCCGCGTTCCTGCGCCGGGACTTGTCATGAGCGCCCTGTCCGCGCTGCTGGGCGTGGCCCTGGCGACCGCGGTCTTGCTGGCCGCCGCCAGCCTGCGCGCCCCGGCCCCGCTCACTGACCGCGGCGGTCAGGGCCGACGCGGGCGGAGCGTCTGGTTGTGGTTACGGCGGTGGGCTCGGCCGCGGGCCTCGCTGGTCGCCGTGGTGGCCGGTGGCCTGGTGTGGTGGGTCAGCGGCTGGCCGGTGGCCGCGGTCGCGGCGGCGATCGGGGTGGTGCTGGTGCCGCGCGCGGTGGCCCAGCCCGGCAACCGCGACATGATCACCACCCTGGAGGCCCTCGCTGAGTGGATCCGGCGCGTGACCGATCTGCTGGGCAGCGGCGCGGGCGGGCTGGAATCAGCCTTGGCCGCCAGCGCCCGCACCGCCCCCGCCCCGATCGCCGAGCACGTCCAGGCCCTGGCCGCGCGCACCCGCACCGGCGGCGCCGAGCCCGCGCTGTGGGCCTTCGCCCGCGACCTCGACCACGCCGCCGCCCACCGCGTCGTGGCCTGCCTGCTCCTGCGCCTGCGTAGCGGCGGCCGCGGACTGCTGCCCATCCTCACCGAGCTGGCACAGTCGCTGCGCCAGGACGTCGCCGCCCGCCGCGAGGTCGAGGCCGATCGCGCCAAAGTCCGCACCAGCGTGCGGGCGCTGCTGGGCATCATCGCCGCCATGACCGCCGCCCTGCTGGTCTTCACCGAGGACTACCTCACCCCTTTCGGCACGATCGTCGGGCAGCTGTGGCTGGCGCTGGCCCTGGGGTTCCTCGCGCTGGCCTGCGTGTGGCTCGCAGCGCTGACCCGGCCCCGCCCGGAACCGGGATTCCTGTTGCACCGCCCGCGTTTCCTGGGCCGGGCACCACGGCGGTGGAGGCCATGAACGCCCTGATCGTCGGCGTCTGTGCCGGACTCGCCGTCACCCTGCTGGTGCTCGCGATCGCGCCCCCGGCCCCGCTCAACATCGCCGCGGCCATGGCCCGCGCGCAGACCCTCCAAGACTCACCCCAGGACAGAACAACGCACGGAACGCGTCGTCCGTCGTGGTCGGCGCGGGCTCTGGCCGGGCTCGCGGAGCGCTCCGCCCGCACAACCAACCGGTGGTGGGGCGTACCGGTGGTGGACCTGGAGTTGCTGGAGCGCACGGTCACCGGCTACGTGGCGGCCCGGGTCGCCTGGGCTGCTCTGGGCGGCTTCACCGCCATCGTCCTGGGCGTAGCCGTCGAGCTGGACATCGCCACGATCACCCTGCTGACCGCGGTCGGCACGGTCACCGCCTCGCTGATCCCGGGCGCCCGTATCACCCGGGACGCGACGGCGGCGCGCGCGGAGTTCACCCGCACCCTGGCCTCCTACCTCGAACTCGTCGCCCAGGAACGCGCCGCCGGCGCTGCGGCGGCCCAGGCGCTCGGCGAGGCCGCGTCCCTGGGCAGTGGCTGGGTCATCGGCCAGATCCGCGCCGTCCTGTACCGCGCCCGCCTCACCGGCATCCCCGCCTGGGACGCACTTGCCCAGTGGGGGCAACGGTTCCGGGTGCCCGCGGTGGTCGAGCTGGCCGACATCCTGGCCACCGCCGCCGAGGGCGCCGCCGTCTACACCACCCTGACCGCCAAAGCCGCCGTGCTACGCCACGCCACCCTGGCCGCCGACCGGGAAGAGGCCAACCGCCGCTCCGAACACCTCGTCGGACCGCTGGCCTGCCTACTGATCGCCTTCATGATCATCATCATCTACCCGCTGTTCGCCCGACTGTAGAAGGGATGTGGACCTCTCATGCTCGACACACACCTAGCCCCGGAGCACTGGATAAACCTCCTCTACCGGCTCGCACTCCAGTTCATCCTCACCGTCACCGACCTGGCCGAGAAGGCCACCACCGTGCGCCGCCGCACCGGCAGGCGCCGGGGCGGGGACGACGGCGTGGAAACGGTGGAGATCGCCATCGGCCTCGCCTTGGGCGTCGGGGCGGCCCTGCTCGTCTGGGCCGCCTACAAGGCTCTCGCCCAGAAGCAAATCGACCTACTGCCCTGAACCGGGATCGGCCATGAACAACACCACCGTCCACACAGGACATAGCCTGGCGTCACGGTGCCGGTGGGGCGATCGTGGGGCGGCGACCGTGCAACTGGCGGTGCTGCTGCCCCTGTTCTTCCTGCTGTTCTCCGGCGCCACGCAGGCTGGGGTGTACTGGTACGCCCGCAGCCTGTGCCAGGCCGCCGCCCAGCACGGCCTGCAAACAGCCCGGACCCTCACCGGCACCCCGGCCGAGGGACAGGCCGCCGCCCGCTCCTTCCTAGACCGCACCGGCAACGGCCTGATCACCAACACCAGGGTCAGCACCACCGGCAGCACGAGCACCACCGTGCGCGTGGAGGTCACCGCCACCGTGCTCCGCCTGGTCCCCATCCCCGGCCTGGACCTGCAGGTCACCCGCAGCGTCACCGGCGCCAAGGAACGCTTCACCACCCCCGACGACACCGCGAGCCCGCGATGACCCGCCCACATCCTCGATGCGGGAGCGCGGGATCGGTCAGCGTGGAGTTCGCCGCCGCGGCCGCCCCCGTCCTGCTGCTGTTCACCACCGCGCTGATCGCCGCCGGCCGGATCATGCTCGCCCACACCGTGGTCACCGACGCCGCCACCGCCGCGGCCCGCACCGCCTCCCTGGCCCGCACCGCCACCCAGGCACAGGACACCGCTACCGCCACCGCGTTCCGGGTGCTCACCGAGCAGAACCTGCACTGCCGCAGCCTCACCGTCACCGTGGACACCTCCGGCTTCACCGTCCCGCCCGGCCAACCGGCGACCGTGGCCGCCACGGTGACCTGCGTGGCCGAACTGTCCGACCTCGCCCTTCCCCTACCCGGCAGCAGAATCCTCCAGGACACCTTCACCAGCCCCCTGGACCCGTTCCGGGGCCGGACATGAACCCCGCGCCCCGGCGCCGCCTCGACGACCGCGGCGTGGTCAGCGCGATGACCGCCATCCTCGGCTTCGCCCTGGTGCTGGTGCTCGCCCTGGTCGTGGACGGCACCGGGAAGATCCGCGCCTACTCCCGCGCCGATGCCCTCGCCGCCGAAGCCGCCCGCGCGGCGCTGACCGCCGTGGACACCCGCAGCACCCCGATCCAACTCGACGTCCCCGCCGCGCACACCGCCGCCCGCGACTACTTGGCCCGCTCCGGGTGTCCCGGCACGGTGGAGATCACCTCAACCCGTACCGTGCACGTCCAGGTGCGCTGCACGGAACCGGCCCGCATCGGGATTCTCGGCTCCCACTACACCGTCACCGGCACCGCCACCGCCGCACTCGACGTCGGCACCGGACCAACACCAGCAGCTCGCCGGGGCCGGTGATGGCCGGCCGGGCAGGACCTCGCAGCAGGGCCGACATCGCCCGCGGCCTGGCAGCGGCGCTGTTCATGCTGACGCTGATGGTGGGTCTGCCGCTGGGACTGCTGGCCCTGGGCGGCGACCCCCGCCAGCTACTGCCCGAGGAACTACCGGGGCTGGATGACCTGCCACGGCGGGAGGAGATCCTCCCGTTGCTGGAATCGGCCTGGCACCGGCTGCGTTTCGCCTATGGCGACGGCAGGCTGATCCGGTACCTCCTGCTGGCCACGGTCTGGTTGGCCTGGTTACTGCTGCTGGGTCTGGTTCTCACCGAGACCGTCCGGCAACTCCGGCAGGGCGTGGTGACCCCGGGATCGGGGATCGGGGTGCGGCGCTGGATCGCCGGAATGGTCGCCGCGGCACTGATCGCCCTGCTGCCCCAAACCGCGTTCGCCCTGCCCGCCACCGGATCGGCACCGGTGGCCACCGCCCTGCACGACCCCGAGCACCCCGCCGGGACGCCGACGGTCTGCAGCAAAGTGTCCACTGTGGACGATGGTTTGGCGCGGCACCGGACGGTGGATCCCGCGGTGCGGCCGGAGTGTCCTCGGATCACCGTCCGGCCCGGCGACACCATGACCAGCCTGGCCCACACCCACCTGGGCGATCCCCACCGCCACCACGAGATCCACCGCCTCAACGCCGACCGCATCCCCAACCCCGACCTGCTCTACCCCGGCGACGTGCTGTTGCTCCCACCACCGGCCCGCACCCCGCCGGCGACCGGGATGGTCGTGGTGACGGTCGCCGCCGGGGAAACCGCCTCCTCGATCGCACAACGGGAGTACGGCCACCACGGCGGCTGGTGGCGGCTGTGGAACGACAACCGCCACCACCTCCAACCCGACGGGCGCACCTGGACCAACCCGGACCACCTCCGCCCCGGCTGGCAACTCCGGATCACCGCACCATCACCGCCGCCACCACCAACGCCACCCCCAGGGCCACCCCCGGCCCCGCCTTTACCACCCCCTTCACCACCACCATCTCCGTCCCACAACGAGCCCGCTGACGAGGGCGATGCGGCACCGGCTGAGGCTGAGCCAGGCTTTGAGCTGTCCACCGGTGCCTTCGTCAGCCTCGGCCTGGCCACCGCGGTCACCACCGCCCTGGCCACCCTCGCCCTGCGCAAACGCCGCCGCTACCGCATCGGCAGCGGCGACCGCACCGACCTGCACCAGCCACTTGCCCCGGTCATCCGCGCCTTGCGCATCGCCCACGACCACGCCCTCCCCGCCTCGCCGCCCGCCCTTCCCGCGGGCCAGGTAGTCCTCGGCGTCCGCGACGGCCACGAACTCGCCCTCAACCTGGCCGCCACTCACGGCCTTGGCCTGCTGGGCCCCGGCGCTGCGGCGGCAGCCAGAGCCCTGCTGCTCCACCTGCTCACCGCTGCTACCCAGCACCAGCGCAGGACTCGAATCCTCCTGCCGCGCAACGACGTGGACACCGTGTTCGACGGGCTCGACACCACGTCCCTGTCCGCAGCGATCACTGTGACCCCGACCTTGCAGGCCGCCTTGGAGGAGATGGAGGCGGCCCTGCTCACCCACGCTCGCCTGACCGCCGAAACCCGCCATCTCCCACCGGACTACGAACAGCTCGTCCTGCTCGCCCGGCCCGCCGGCGATGAGCATCGCCTCCAGGCGATCCTCAGTCACGGCAACGCATCCGGCCCGGCTGCCATCCTTCTCGGCCCCTGGCCTGACGGGGCCACCGTCCATGTCGCACCAGACGGCGCCGCCGCACCCGCCGAGTCCAACCAGGGAGATCAGCTCGCAGGCACCCGCCTGTTCACCCTGCCCGCCACCGACATCGCCGACGTGCTCGCGGTTCTGCACCAGGCCGCCAGCCCGGAGGACCACCCGGCTACCGCGCCCGAACCGGCGACAACCGAAGCCGCTGTCATCGAGACCACCGGCAACATCGGGGAGGCGCCACCAACCCGGTCCACCACGACCACCACGGCTGACACCGCACCCAGCACCACCGCACCCAGCACCACCGCACCGATTCCAGCCGGCCCCAGCGAACCCGGGGAGGACGCTGCTCCGCTCCGGCTCCAGGTGTTCGGGCAACTCCGACTGAGCAGGCTCGACAACGGCGGACTGCACGACCTCACCGGCGCGCTGACCGGCAAGCAGAGGGAGGTCTTGGTCTTCCTGGCCTTGCACCCGCGCGGTGTCCGCCGCGAGGCCCTCAACGAGGCCATCTGGCCGGACAGTCCCACCGCCCGCCCCTACAACGCCATGCACTACACCCTCTCCCGGCTCCGCCAAGCCGTGAGCACGGCAACCAGCGGCCAGATCACCAACCTGATCCGCAACGACGACGGCCGCTACCACCTCGACCACACCCTGGTGAGCACCGACTACCACCGCTTCCAGAACACGATCACCAGCCGAGACCGGCCCGCCGAGGCCCACCGCCGGGAGCTGGCAGAGGTGCTCGACCTCTACCGCGGCGACCTGGCCGAGGACCTCAGCAGAACCTGGCTGGACGCGCCACGGGAAGCCGCCCGGCGCGATGCCCTGGACGCCCTCGGATTACTCCTTCGCGCCGAGGAGAATCCCGACATCCGCCTGCGAATACTAGAGCGCACACGACTGCTTGACCCCTATAATGAAGAAATCTACCGAAACATCATCCACGCGCAGGCTCAGCTAGGACAATTCGATGCCATCGGTCGCACGCATGCACTGCTGATCGCCAGCCTACGCGACATCGAACTACGACCGAGTCGTGACACCGAGAAGCTCGTTGAGGATATGAAACGCCTCGGCCAGAGCGCGTCATCAGACAGGACAGGCTAGGGAAAAATTCGGAGTCGAATTCCGGCCCAGGCTGACTACTTGTAGTGCCAATGACCCGTGGCGGTGCGATCTCGTGGACGTCGGCCCTGCGGACCCGATGGGGTGCCATCCGGGCTTCCTCGCACCCGTCCAGCTAGGCAGGCAGGTGTGCCGACCATCAAAGTCGCTGGTGACTGCCACCCAAGGGGCTGCCGATGCTGGAGCCGACTCGCCTGCTGGCAGGCATCTGAACAGGGTGGGCGCGTCGGCGGTGTGTCCGGTAGTGGTCGACGACCAGCCTCCGTCGACTACCCCGCTCCCAGCAAATGTCTATTCGACATTTTCACCCCTTTATGATCCTGCCTTTCGTTGCCGTCGCGCCCTCTCGCCCTCGGGGCAAATCGAAGTGAATTGAATCATTGACAATGCGTATGTCGTACATATTCAGACCGAAAAGAATCATGACAATCACCCGAATTCCCGCTTGTGCTTTCCGGGGGTTGGAGTAGTATCAAAGGCGTCAGACAAAGGGACGGCAACCCCGGAAGCTGACGGTTTACTCTCCAAATATCCGACTGGCCCCTCAAAGGGGATGATCGCAATGACCTGCGTGTACACCCACGTCTCCGACTACTCGCTGAACGTTGATGCCGAAGAGACCATTCGCGCCGTGCTCGCCGCGGCAGACCGCCCCTGGGGCCGGCGCCTGAACGACGCGCTGCTGCTGGCCGGTTCCGAAGCAACGGCCTACGCCGTCGCGCCCTACGCCCCAGTCCCCGTGGCCGCCCTCCGCCCGGACGTCCCGCCTCGCGCGGACCGGCCGGACATCGCCGCCTGCGACGCAGCCGGCGTCCTGCGCGCGCTGGCCGGAACTGGGTTGGCCGAGGTGCGCACGGTCTGGTCCGAGCCGTACACCGATGCCTACCTGAACACCGGCCGCCAACTTCTCGCCGTGCACGTGCTCCGGCCCTTCGTGGTCTTGGGCATGCGGTACTGGCATTCCCGCGAGGCGCTCGACCGCCTGGCCCGGCACGGCTACGTCTACTCCGACCGGTGGGAGGTGACCGAGCGCAGCCACATCGTCCCGGCCGGCTGGTACCTCGTCGGCCTGGTCGGCGAGTTCCTCTTCACCCTCGTCGGCGCGGCCGCCGTGGCCTTCGACTCCGATGAGCACCCCGATGCCGTCGCCGAACGCCTGGCGCTGCGCGCCCTGGACACCGAAGGTTTCGGCGCCGCGCACTGCATGGCCGAGTGCAGAGCGTGCGGGAGCCGGTGGTGTGCCGAGTCCGGATCGTGGTTGTTCCGGCCGGAAGGCGACACCGACGCCCGCGGCTGGGACTTCGACACCATCGGCGAGGTCAGCGACACCGGCACGGTCCCGTGCCCGCACTGCAAGACCGGTCAGGTCGGATTCTGCGTCTCCTGACCGCGCACCCGCAACTACGCAGACCCGCGCGGGCCCTGAACCTTGCGCCCAACAACACCTCTGCCCTGTCCACACAGGACACCTGTGCGCGGACCGGGGACGGCAACCCCCACCACGCACCCTCTCCACATCCCGACCCAACCCCCTAGGGAGTTCGCCATGTCCACCGCCACGAAGACCCACCGCGCCAGCCGCCGCAGCCTCACCCCCGAAGAACGGGAAGAACGGATCTCCGTAGCCCGCCAACAGCTACTCGACGGCGTCGACAAGCTGATGACCGCCGAGGGCTGGCACCAGCTCATCGCCGCCCGCAAGTGGCTGCGCCGCTACAGCCTCAACAACCTGCTCATGATCCTGGAGCAGTGCCCCGGCGCCACCGACGTCCGCCCCCACTCGGAGTGGAAGAAGCTCGGATACGGCTACATGCTCAAGGGAACCCACAAGATCCAAATCTGGAAGCCGGTGTTCCGCAAGCCCGCCCCCGAGGAGACCGCCACGCCCACGGCGGCCACCACCGAGGAGAAGCCCGAGCAGCGCAAGGCCGTGTCCGGGTTCATGCTCGTGCCCGTCGTCGACGTCTCCCAGCTCCAAGGCAACCCGCCCGCTCCGGCGCCCGTTGCGCAGCCGCGCGCGCTCTCCGGTGACGCTCCGGCCGGTCTGTGGGACGGCATCGCCGCCCAGATCCGCGCCCTGGGCTACACCGTCGAGCGGGGCGACTGCGGCCCCGCCAACGGCCGGACCAACTTCACCCGCCGACAGGTGACGGTCCGGGAGGATCTGGCCTGCGCGCAGGCGGCCAAGACCCTGACCCACGAACTCGCCCACATCCTGTGCGAGCACGACACCCGACCCGGAGTTACCCGGGATCTGTGCGAGGTGGAAGCGGAGTCGGTGGCCTGCATCGTGACTGCGGTCTGCGGCCTGGACAGCCTTTCCTACTCCGTGCCCTACGTGGCCCACTGGGCCACCGACCGCGACACCGCCCACGCCAGCGCGCACCGGGTACTCGCCGTCGCTGACCGCATCCTTGAACGACTGGACGCACCATCGGCGAACCCCGAAGCGTCCGACCTGGCCGACACCGAAGCACTCGACGGTGACCTGCAGCGGCCGGTGAGGGAGATGGCGGTTGTCTGACCGGCCGGAGGTTCCCCGAACCCAGCCATGGTGAACGGGGCGGCGGTGGAACCCGGCGGGTGAAACATCCCAAGGGATGCGGCAACTCACCCGCCGGGCCTCTCCAAACATCGACACCCACAAGGAGCACCGACCCAGCGCCCAAAGGCGCCAGGTGCCCAGTCTAGAGCGCGTCCCAACCTCGTGCGCCAAGCTGCCCGCGCAGCCTTGCAACATCCGATGTGCAGACAGGACCGGCTGCGCCCGCGGGCTACCTCGAACCGACACCACCCAGATCCACAATGGACGGACAGCGACATGAACACCGAGAACGCATCGACACCGGCATGGGAGTCCGCAACGCAGGAACTGACCATCTGGCACTCCTACGAACAAGGGACCATCCTCGGCGGAACCTCCAAAGGAGACCGCGCCGGCGAGCTACTCGGGCGCGCCGGACTCGGCTGGAGGTGGTCCAGGAACATCGTGACACCCGACGGTGACGACGGCGCCTGGTACATCCGCACGAGCCGCGACAAACCGGCCCGCCGCCAACAGATCGAGTGCGCGGCCGAGCGTCTCCGCGAGGCCGGCTACCTGGTGACGGTGCACCTGGACAACACCCTGCGGGACATGCGCGTCTCCGAGGCCGAGCGCGCCGACCGGATGCACGAGCGCGCCGAGGGGCTGCAGGCCAAGGCCACGGGCCAGAACAACACCGCGGCCAGGCTGTCTGAGCAGGCCGAGCGCTGTTTCCCGGACAACGGCCAGCCCTTGCTGATCGGCCACCACAGCTACGTACGCGATCTGCGCCGCCGGAACCGGGGCTGGACCAAACTCGGCAAGAGCGCCGAACTCACGGTCGCTGCCGAACGCACCCGCCGCCGCGCGGACACCGCGCGAAAGCACATGCGGCACCGTCAGGACCCGCTCCGCGTCGCCCGCCGAATCCGCACCCTGGAGGCGGAGTTGCGCAGGTGGCAACGCGCACTCAACGGAAGCGACGACCAGCACGCCGACACCGCCGTCCAGGATGGTCGAGAAGGCTGCCATTCCACACTCGGGTGGAGCACGCGGGCGCGGGAGGCGATTGCCCACCTTGGGAACCAGCTCGCCTACTGGCGTGCCCTGCGCCAACAGCAGCAGACCGAGGGCACGGCAGCCGACTACGGCCCCGACACGATCAAGAAGGGCGACCGGGTGCAGGACAAGGTCGACTGGGCCGAGGTCGTCCGCGTGAACAGGAAATCGGTCACGATCAACTTCATGCAGCTGCCGGGCGGGGAATGGATCACATCTACCGTTCGTTACGACCAGATCCGCAACCATCGCCCCGCCCCAAATGGATGACTGATCAGTCTCATCCTCTTACTAGGCGGGCGGAACTGGGGTCCTAAACTCCAGTCGGCCCGGTGAGTCGCCGGAAGGTGGCCGCCAAGAGTGGACTTGGAGCCCAGTCTCGGACCGGTAGACACCATGGCGGGCGTGGTGGCCGTCGCAGACGGCTTAGACACGGCGACGCTGGGGCTATCAGACTGACGGCCAACCAGCTCTCGATGCGGTAGCTCACGCTCAACCTCACAGCGCTGCGCCGCGTGAACGCCAAGGCCGCGAGGTCTCCGCCGACACCCCCGTGTTCCGGGTGATCAAGTTCAGGTTGAAGCTCGGCGCACGGGAACCCGAGGCCCTGTACCGGTAGCGAGGCATCGGCTGCCAGCGAGCTTGAAGGCCCTAGTCCGACTGCTACACTGCCGCAATCTTCTGGTGCGCCCCCTGTTGGAGCAGGGCGCGTACCAAAGAAGCAAGGGCTGCGTGCCCCCGTCCAGAAAGGCCGATTGCAGGACGTCATCGAACTCCCCCGCTTCTAACGCGGGGGGACTGACCGAAGCTCAGGGCTACATCGTGCCTGCTGCTTCTCCTGCTGTGCCTTGTTGTTGCTCTGGACCGGGATGAGGGGTACCTGCCCATGTGGGCTGAAGTTCTAAGCGTTCTGGCGACAGATGGCCCCTGGGTCCTCGTCGCGTTTCTCGCGCTCGTTTTCGTTGGCACGCTTGTGTTTTTCGCCATCGCACTCCGGCGCAGCCACGCGGAAGGACGCGAGGTCTCCGTCGATGCCTCCGTGTTCCGGGTGATCAAGTTCGGCGTGAAGCTCGGCGCCCCCGCGAAGCCGCCGCCCGCCGTTCCGAAACAGCCTCCCAGTATCGAGACCGGCGCAAGTTCGAGTCCGGCAGGGACGCGAAGGACATCCCGCCAGCGGAAGCGCACCCGCGCCCGGCGGCGTATCGCCAGCGAGGGTCCGAGTTGATCAGTCCCATATGGACGGTCAACCTGCGGTTGAACCTGGAAGCCGGTGCGGACGACAAGGCGGCCGAGGTGGGGGCAGGTCGGGGGCTGCCGGATGGGTCATGCAAGGCGCGGGACATCGGTCACCCGCAACAACGAATACGTACTTCCGACCTGAATCACGGTCGCCGAATTGTGCCTTGGCTGGAGTAGTCCTGATGGGGTGAAGTAGTTCAGTAAGCGCATCACGACGCGGTCACTCCCCGCCCGGGATGGGATCAAGTGAAGCTGGAACTTCCAGTCCGGCTTACCCGCCCGATACAGGGCGACCAGAGAGGGGCAACTCATGTGGACTGAGGTCATCGGCATCGTCACCGGGGTTGGGCCGTGGGCGATGCTCGCTGGTCTCGGCGCAATCGGGGCCATGGTGTGCGTCGTGTTCATGACCGCGCTGCGCCGCGCGAACACCGAGGGGCGGGAGGTCTCCGCCGATGCCTCCGTGTTCCGGGTGATCAAGGTCGGTGTCAAGCTCGGAGCCCCGGCGGAGCGTCGACCAGGCGGGTCTGCTCCGTCCGTGAACCGCGAGATCACCTGAGACTTGCGGGCGGCGCAACTCAGTAGCGCGTCCGATGTGAACGGTTGACGTGTGCAATGGGTCTCGCCACGAAGCGCCTGTTGAATGGGTCCGCTTTCGGGCGGCCCGTCGGCCACCCACTTCGATGTGTGTGTGCAAACTCTGCCCTGGGTGGACCGGCTTCCAAGTCCGTCCAGCGCCGCCGCCCCTGCGTGAAGCGTGGCCCGGCCCGACGGGGGAGCGCATCCCCCTTGCGCTCGACCCCATCGGGCCGGTGATGCAGCCGCCGCAGACGGGGTCGAGCAGTACGCTGGCCTCGCTCAGCTCAGTAGGGTCAGTCCATGGACAAGTCCCGGCTGGACCCGGATCTGATGCGTGCGGCGGCCAGCGAGCTGGAGAAGTTCGCGGTAGCGTTCCGCTTGGCAGCGGATCAGGTCCCCACCCCAGAACGTGTGCATGAGACGCTGTCGCCGGTGCTGCTCGGCCTCGGCCCACTGCGGGAACGCGTTGAGCGGCAGTGGTTTGCGGCGCAATCCAGCACATCTCAGCGCACTGAGTAGGGGGCACTACGGCGTCACGGGCACGTTCTCGGCGCCACCTCCAGCACCCACATGCAGGTCCGCGCTGCTCAGCACAGCCACGAAGATCCTCAAAATTAGGCTCCCACGCAGGACTCGTCCAGGGGGAGGCGCCTTCCTAGCCTGCCGAAGCCGCCGAACTTTCGCCTCGACCCTGCGCGGGACGTGTGGCACCGGCGTGCGGGCCAAGGCTGGCCAATTGAGCGACCTGGACGCGCTGGCCGAAAGTTGGCGCGTGCACGACCTTGCCGTCGCCGATGTACAGCACGACGTGGTGGATCTTGGTGTGTGGGTTGCCGAAGAACACCAAGTCGCCCGGGAGCAACGGCGCCCCGGGTGCCAGGCGCGGGCCGGCGGTGTACTGGGTGTGTGCGGTGCGGGGCAAGGTGATTCCGGCGGCGGCGTAGGCGGCCTTGGTCAGTCCGGAGCAGTCGAATCCGCCCTCGTGCGCGCCGTCGCCGCCCCAGACGTAGCGATGGCCGATCTGTTGCATGGCGAACTCGATCGCCCGTTGCGCGGCCGGCCCTGTGGTGGGGGCACGGTTGTAGTCGCGGGCGATGGCCAGGACCTGGTCGACGTAGGCGGTGGAGTGGTTGTAGCTGAACAGGGCGGCGCGGATGTCGCGGTTGTCCTTGGCGCCGTTGTGGCAGAGCATGCGGGCGGCGGCGTGGATGGCGTTGACCGGGTGGTACGGCGAGGGTGGATCGATGCCGCCGGGCGGGATCGGGTTCCGGTAGGCGGCGAAGGTGGCGGGCAGGAACTGCATGGGGCCTTGGGCTCCAGCGGAGTTGGAGCCGCTGCGCACGCCAGGCAACGTAGAGCGGCCGTGGTTGGACTCGACCTTGCCGACCGCGGCCAGGACGGTCCAGTCCAGGCCGGAGCAGGTGGCCGCGGCGGTGCGGTAGATGCTGAGGTAGTCGCTGGGGATGTCGGCTAGGGCCTCGGCGCCGGGGTGGCTGCCGGTTGTGCCGGTCACGCCGCTGGCGAGGTGGATCAGGAAGGCGGCAAGGGCCACCGGGATCGCCACGATGATGGTCATCGCGGCGAGCACGAGCTTCACGGCTGAGCCCTGCGGGCTGCAGGTGGAGGGGGCATCGGCGTTGGGGGCGTCAACCTGGTCTGCACCACGGTGTGTCTGCGTTCCTGCTCGGCGGTGGTGGCCGAGTTGGTGATCGGCCAGAGGTCGGCGAGTGCGATCAGTTCAAGGCGGCCTTGGCCGGCGGCCGGTACGGCCAGCGGCAGCCACCCAGCGGTCGGGTTGCTGCCTGCGGTGGTGGTGGCGATGGGGACCAACGCGGGGTGGACCAGGCTGGCTATGGCCTCGGTCAGGGCGCGGCGGGCGGTGGATTCCCTGCGGTGGCTGGGAAAGTGGAAGAGCACGGGGGTTCGGATCGCGGTGGCTGCGGCCAGGCGGGCGTAGTCGGTGAGCTTGGTGGTGAGGCGGGTGAGGGTTTCGGTGCCGAAGTCGTACTCCAGGAAGAACTCGAACTCGCGTCCGGCTTGTTTCCAGCGGCCGTAGGCGTCGGGGCGGACGATGTCGCCGAAGTGGGCCGCGCAGCGGGTATCCGGCCACCAGGCGGTCAGGCGGCTGCGGGTGGCGGGGTGGCGGGCGTGGGCGATGAGGGTGGTGAAGAAGCCGTTGACGCCGGTGGTGTGGGCCAGGCGCAGGGAGTGGGCGATGCCGATGGCGGTGGTGTGGCGGTAGCCGAGGGCTTCTGGGGCCAGGCCGTCCTCGTGGGCCAGCGTGGTCGCGCCGGCGGTGTCGAGGATGTAGTGCATCGGCATCGTGCCGGTGGTGACGAAGGGCTGGAAGCGGTCCAGGACGCGCCAGAGGTAGAGCTGGCGGAGGCGGTGGTTGGCTGCGCGGGTGGAGGGGAAGGCCAGCTGCTCGATCTGGTGGGTGGTGAGCACGCGGTGCTCGAAGAGCATGCGGGCCAGCCACCGGTCGCGTGGGGTGAGGCGGGAGGCTAGGCGGGCGTGGTGGGCGCCGGTGGCCGCGGCGCGTGGGGTGGGGCGTTGCGGTAGGTGGCCGCGGAGTTTCCGTTGGGGCGTGACGTTGGTGATCATCCTGTTCTCCTGGGCGGTGGTCAGGCGGCCCGGCGTGGATCCCGGGCGGTACGGGGTGCCGGTCCGGGTGCCGGGGTGGGTGGGCGGGTGTTGGCCGCGGCGGCGGTGCGGATGGCCTGTGCGCGGCCGGGGACTGCGGGTGGGAGTTTGCGGGTGCGGGCGGTGAAGGGGTGGGTTTCCTCGCCGTCGGTGAGGAGGCGGGCGGCGATGTGGAAGGCGCCCAGGTGGGAGAGGTCGTGTTCGGTCAGGCGGGGGTGGGTGTGGCGGGCCAGGTGCCGGGCGTCTTCGGGGCTGGCGGTGAAGAAGACCTTGGAGCGGGTGTTGGCTGAGATGCCGGCGTGCAGGTCCTTGGTGAGCTGGTCCAGGTGCTGGTGGGCCAGGGTCATGGACAGGCGGTAGCCGCGGGCTTCGGCGAGCAGGTCTTCCAGGGGGTAGGGCAGGTTGAGGAAGTTGTGGCATTCGTCGACGTAGAGGGCGCAGTCGCGGCGTCGGCGTTGTGGGAGGCGGGCGCGGCGGGTGGCTGCTTGCCAGACCGCGGCCACGATGATGGATCCGACCAGGCTGGTGGTGTCGATGCCGAGGGCGTCTTTGCCGATGCGTACCAGGCAGATTCCGCCGTCGAGGACCTTGGTCATGTCCACTGTGGAGGGTCCGGCGGCGAGTGCGTTGCGGACGAACGGGCGTAGCAGCAGGCCGCGGAGTTTGTTCATCAGCGGGGCGATGATGTGGGCGCGGGCGGGGTCGGACAGGGTGTTGTAGCCGGCCCAGAAGCCGAGGAGGACTTCGTCGCGGAGGTGTTCGGTGGCGCGGGCGCGGAAGGCGGGCACGGTGAGCAGCTTGGGCACGTCCAGCAGGGTGGGAGTGCCGGGTTGGGCGGTGAGGGTGAGCAGGCTCGCGCGCAGGATGTCCTCGGTGCGAGGCCCCCAGGAGGAGGCGTAGATCCGGGCGAAGATCGAGACCAGGTTGTCCACGGTGCGGGCGGTGTCGGCGCCCTCAAGGGGGTTGAGCACCGGTGGGCGGGTGGGGCTGTCGGCGTCGAAGAGCACCACCTTCTCGCCCACCTCCTCGGGTAGGCGCTGCAGCAGGTCGTGGATCAGGTCACCTTTGGGATCGATGACCACTGCGCCGCGGCCGGCTTCGGCGTCGGCCAGCACCAAGTTCGCGATCAGTTCGGACTTGCCGGAGCCGGTCTTGCCCAGGATGTGCAGGTGGTGGCGGGCATCGGCGACGTGCAGGCCGATCGGGCGGGAGTGTCCGGCATCGCTGATCCCCAGCGGTTTGATCTGCGGCCCCGTGGTGGCGATCCCGGGTGGTGGTGGGAGGGCGCGGGCGCCGGCGCGGTGCAGGCCGGGGGCGGCCTCGTCCAGGGGCAGGTGGGCCAGGGCAGCGAGTTCGGGCACCGAGAGCAGATCCCCGGCATCCAGGCGCCGGGAGACGACCATGGCCTGCGGGTGGTGCAGGCGGGTGCGGCGGTAGTGGTTGTGTTCGGCGAAGGGGGCGAAGGCGGAGGCGAGGGCGTGGCCTCGGCCGCGGAGTCCGGCCTGGACCGCGGTGCGTTCCTGCGGGGTGGGGGTGGCGGTCAGGGTGGTGGCCGCGAGGTAGCGGATGCGGGTGTCGTATTGCGGTTCGCGCTGTTTGGCCACGATGGCCCGGTCCTGGGCGGTGTAGTCCATGCTGGTCTGCCGATCCAGCCGCGGCGCCGAGGAGTTCGTGCGTGTGCCGTGGGTGTGGGTGCCGGGGGTGAGTAGGTCGAGGAAGCTGCTGATCGGGTTGCCCGGTCGGCCGGTGTGGAGGCGCCGGGCGGCTCGGCGGGCCCGCGCGAGGCGGCGCCCGGTGACCGGGCGGGCCAGGATCTGCACGCGGATGTGCTCATGCGGGCTGAGGCCGGTCGCGGCGTTGAGCAAGGCGCGCAGGGGGTCGGTGGCGAAGGTGGTGCGGATGGGCAGCGCCTCGGGGCGGGCCAGGCGGAGTTCACCGCCGATCGCCTCGACGTGACCGCCGTGGTGCGGCGGTGGTGCCGGGGTGGTGCGGGTGTGCGCGCCGGGCCAGGCGGCCTCGATGGCGCGCTCGACCAGTCCCGGTGGCACCAGGCCGGGCACCCACAGCTGGATCTGCAGTCCGTTGACGGTGAAGTCGTACTCGAAGCTGAGGTGTGCCTGGCCGTGTAGCAGTCGTTTCCAGGCGGGGTGGAGCAGGCCGATGAGGTTGGCCCACAAGGTGATCGCGCCGGTGGGCTCGACCGTGGGCGGGGCCAGCACGGTGATCAGCCGGGCGTCGGTGGCCAGTCGGGTGTGGTTGCGGCGGCGCCGGGCCCGGCGCAGGACCGCCAGCCCGGTGACGAGCCCGACGAAGACACCGGCGGCCGTCGGCCCCCAGGCCACCAGCCAGTCCCTGGCCGCGGTCGCCAGGTTGAGGAGAGCGCCCCACGGGTCAAGCAGGTAGTCCGCGATCGGCGAGGCGTACGAAATCCCGTTGCCTGCCAATGGGTTCTCGACTGGCAGCGGATCCGGGGTGAGGCTAGGCAACGTCAAGGTCGACCTCCTCTGCAAGCTCGCCCGAGGTGCCAGTGGCTGCGGACTCCAGGTCCACGAACGTCTCCGGACTGGTCTCCGATGCGCTCGCGGCCAGGGCGGCCAGCTCCGCGGGTGAGGTGGTGATCAGGTCGTGTTCGGCCGGGGAGGCCAGGGCTTGGAAGGCGACCCGGTGGGTGCCGGTGGCCAGCAGTCCCTGGCCCTGGGCGGCGGAGAGCAGGAACTGGCGTTCCCCGGCGGAGAGGGTGAAGGCATGGCCGATCTCCTCGATGGTCTGCGGGGCTTGGCGCAGCAGGATCTGGGTGGCGGCGTTGGCGATGACGGCCTTGCCGATCTCCGAGCCCAAGACGTCGGCGGCGTCCTGGGTGGCCACGGTGAGTCCGGCCCAGTGCTTGCGGCCGGCTTTGGCCATGCGGAAGAGGAACTCCGCGCCCGTGGGTTGGCGCATCAGCATCCAGGCTTCGTCAACCACGACCAGCCGGGGGCGGCGGATCGCGGCGTTGGAGACCTGCCGCCACACCGCATCCAGTGCGAGCAGGGTGCCCAGGGGTTTGAGTTCCTCGGCCAGCTCCCGCAGGGAGAACACGACGAAGTGGCCTTCCGGGCGCAGGGTGGTGGGCTTGGCGAACAGCCCGGAGAACGCGCCGGTGGTGTAGGGCTGAAACCGCGCGGCCAGCGTCACCGCGGCCGGTTCGCGTACGCGGGTCAGGGCGGTGGCCAGGTCGGCCAGCAGCGGCGCGGGGCGTAGCCAGGTGCGGGGGTCGGCGGTGATCCCGGCCGCGGCGTAGGTCGCGGTGATGGCGCGGTCCAGGGCGAGGCGTTCGGTGGCGTCGAGTTCGGTGCCGAGCAGGACGGCCACCACGGTGTGCAGGAACAGGGAGCGGCGCACCAGGGCATCCCGGGGTGCGGTGCGCCGCCCGTCCGGGCGGGTGTGCACCGGCAGGTCGAGGGGGTTGAGGTGCACTCCGGTGGCGCCCAGTTGCAGGTGGGTGCCGCCGATGGCGTCGGCCAGGCGGGCGTATTCGTCTTCGGGGTCGACGATGAGCACCTGCACGCCGCGGTAGAGCGAGCGCAGCGCTTCGAGCTTGACCAGGTAGGACTTGCCGGCGCCGGAGCTGCCCAGGATGACCGAGTTGTGGTTGGCGCAGGCGAATCGGTCGTGGTGGACCAGTCCTTGGGAGCCGAGGTTGAACCCGTAGAGCACCCCGGTGGGCGCCGCGGCGGAGGCCGGGTCGGAGGCGGGCAGGTCCGGGCTGGTGAAGGGAAAACTGGCCGCGAGCGCGGTGGTGTCGAAGGTGCGCCGCAGCCCGAGTTGGTCCATGCCCAGGGGCAGGGTGGTGATCCAGCCTTGCAGGCTGCGGTAGCTGGCGGGTTTGGCATCCAGCAGCAGGGAGGC
Organism: Crossiella cryophila; assembly: GCF_014204915.1. NCBI lineage: Bacteria > Bacillati > Actinomycetota > Actinomycetes > Pseudonocardiales > Pseudonocardiaceae > Crossiella > Crossiella cryophila. Next base: position 6,392,010 of record NZ_JACHMH010000001.1, on the reverse strand, counting down.
GGCCAGGGCGCGGACCGCGGCGACCTCGGTGGCCAGCTCTGCTGCGGTGTGGGCGTGCACGGTGAGGTAGAGGCCGAGGCGGAACAGCTTGTCCTGGCTGCGGGCCAGCCGGTCGGCCAGGTCCTCAGCATCGCGCAGAGCGACCGCGGTGTGCGGGTCCAGGCCGGTGCCGGAGCCGAGCCGGGCGACCTGTTTCTTGAGGCGGTCGGCGGCGGTGACCGGGTCGACGGGGTCGATGTGCAGGCTGACATCCAGACGCCCGGGGTAGGTCAGCAGTGGCTGGAGCCAGCCGGGGTGGACCTCGCGTGGGTAGCCGGTGACGGCGAAGGAGGCCACCTGTTCGCCGCCGACCTCCAGGTGCCGGGCCCCGACGGTGATCGAGTCCGGGGTGAACACCCCGCTGCCCGCGGTGCTGGTGCGCTTCATCGCTGGTCACCTCCGTCCGGGTAGCTGGTGGTGGCCGGGGTGCCGAAGGCGGCCGGATTCCAGCCGCCGGCAGGTGCGGTGGTGATCACCTCGTCGGCGGTGGCCAACGTGGTGCCGGGCGGGATGAGCGAGTCGGGGTTGCAGGCCGCGGCCAGCACGCTGGTCGCCGTGCCGGGCTCCAGCGCAGTGACGGTGATCCCGGCCGGTGCCAGCAGCGCGGTGGCTTCCTGCACCCGCTGGGCAAGCCGGGTTTCCGCGGCGCGGCGGGCCCCCTCATCGGGCCGCACTGGCGGGTGGCCGCGGCCTCGTCGCAGCAGCGCCAGCGGCGAGCCGCTCCCGCTGGCTCCGGGGGTATGGAGGGGTTCGCGCAGGGCCAGGAGGACTTGGCGGCGCAGCAGGTCGGTGGTGGCGGCCAGCTGGGTGAGGTAGTCGGCGTGTTCGCGGGCGGCGTGTTCCAGCGCGGGGTGGGGCAGCCGGGGCGCGCCCTCGTGCAGTTCGGCGATCTGGGTGGACAGGTCCAGCCGTTGGGCGCGCACGAGCATCTGGGCGGGGGCGGTCAGGCTGTTGAGGAAGCGGGCGAAGACGGTGACGAGGGCTTGTTGCTCGGCGGCGGTGCGCAGCCCGAAGTTGACCGTGGAGCACACGGCCAGCACGGCCAGGCCGTCAGGACCGAGGTCGATGACCCCGGCGTCGGTGACTTCCTCGGCGGGCAACTCCAACGGCACCGGGGACACCGCCCCGGGCCCGCCCGCGGTGGTGGCGTGCTGGGTCAGCCAGTCCGGGACGGCGGGAATGCCTTCGGGGGCGGCGACACGGTGCCGCGGGCTCAGCGCCTGCCGCAACGCCGCGAGGGCGAGGCGATCCAGGCTGATCCCGTCCCGCTGGCCCAGCGCCAACACGGCGGTGAACGCCGCGATCGGCAGCGCGGCCAGCGCGAAGACCAGCAACGGGACCAGGTCGCGGGTGAGGTAGTAGGCGCCGTAGAGCAGGCCAGCGACGGCGGTGAGGATGAGCACCTGCCGTCCGGTGAGCGGGCCGAGGATGCGATCCGGCCGGTCGACATCAGCGGGGATGCGGATGGGCGAGGTCATTTCTCACCTCCAGGTCGAGTCCGCGGGGCAGATTGCGGCGGGTGGAACACCACCGCGGGGGCGGCGCGGTCCGGACTGCTCGCCGAGTTCTCCGGCGCACCGGGCTGTGGCTGGAACAGAGGCGGGGCGGGAGTGTGGGCGCGGGCGCGGCGGACGAGGGGTGCGACTGCCGGATGCCCGAACACCGGGGCCGCGGGCGCGGCGTCGGCGGTGCGGGGTTGGGGGAGGGGCTCGGGGGTGGCGGGCTGGAACCGCAGGTGTGTGGGCACCGCCGCGGTGGGCACGCGAACCGGTGCGGGCACCGGGACCGAGGCGGTCTGAAACCGCAGCGGACTGGGGGTAACCGCGGTCTGGGCAATGGGCTTTGCGGTGGTGGGCCGGTCGGGGACCGGGGCCTGGAACTGGGTCATGGTGGGTGCCTCCGAGGCGTGACGTGGAGCCAGGTCATGGGTCGGGGTCTGCGGGGCGTGTTGCTGGAACCGGACTGCGCCCACTCGGCTGGCTGGCTGCCGGTGAGCGAGGGCGGTGGCGCGCTGCTCGCGCAGCCGGCGGGCGATGGCCTCCGGGCCGCCGATGCCGGCCAGACCGCCCCACTGGCGGATCGCCATCGGCCACGGCGGCTCACTGACCGCGCCGGGCTGCGGCCGCGGGGCGGCGGAGCGGGTGCCGGAGGAGGCGGTGCTTCGGCGGCGTCCGCTGACCACGCCGAAGGTCTTGCCGATGATGTAGGCGCGCAGCAGCCCGCCCACCAGGGAACGGCCCTGGCTGAGCTTGAGCGGCTTGAAGATCCAGAAGGGGATCTTGACCAGGATGTAGAGCAGCGCGAGCCCCACCAACAGGTTGACCAGACCACCGGTGGTCGGCCCGAACACCGTGAACCCCGGCGCGAGGATCACCCGCAGCGCGGTGATCAAGGTCAACGACTGGGCAAGCTGCACCGCCAAACAGCCGCCGAAGGCTCGCCACCACCACACCGCGATCCCGTCGGAGACCGACAAGGCGTGGCCCATCAGCAGCAACGGGGCGGCCACGATCAGGATCACGGTCAGGGCGACCCGCACGATGTAGGTCAGCAGCACCGCGATCACGCCGATGGCCACCGCGATCATCAGCAGGGCCTGGATGATGCTCATCCCGAAGGCCGGGTTGAGCAGCAGGAGTTTGAGCGCGTCGGCGGCCTCGGTCGGGTTCACCCCGGGCCCCATCACCGCGGCCGAGAGCGCGTTGGCCAGCTCGATCGCCTTGACCGCCACGAACAGCGACAGCGCGCTGGCCAGGAACCCGGTCAGCAGCCGCGGCAGGATCTCCTGCGCCGAGGAGCGGGTCTGCAGGGTTTGGTAGGCCATCAACTGGATCCCGGCGACGACCACGAGCAGCCCGTAGCAGGCCAGCACGATCTCCCAGGAGGACTGCCACAGCTGCCCGATCCGGGGCACCGACGCCGGGGTCGGGGTGGTGAGCAGGGTGTTGCCGAGCAGCTCCAGCAACGGGTTGAGCGCGGAGGCCGCCATGTCCCGGAACAACTCGGTCAGCATCGTGTCCAGGCAGACCGACCAGGTCGAGGTATCCCACAAGGAGCACGCCAGCTTTCCCGACCCGCCCGGTTGGCCCGGCGGCCGGCCGGGGGTGGTGGGCTGCGGGATGCAGCCCGGTCCGGTGCACGGCGCCGGGGTCGTGCTCGGCGCGGAGGTGGTGGTGCTCGGGTTCGCCGACGTTGGTGGTGGGGGTGGGGGTGTGCTCGGCTGGGCATTCGCGGAGACGGCCGCGGCCGCGGCCAGCAGCAGGCCCAGGCTCATCGCCAGGGCCCACCCGGCCCAGGAACGGCGTACTCCGCGGCGGGCCGGTGCGCCCGCGGGGGGAGGGCTGGTGGCGGTCATGGCCCGGCTCCGACGATCCGCTTGAGGATCTCCACGATCAGCGGTGCCAGCAGCGCCACCACGTACCCCACGCCTGCGCACTTGAGCGCCAACTTGGCCTTGCTGACCTCACCGGGGTCCCCGCCGGCCGCGAGGTAGCGGGCGCCGCCGAAGCTGAGGAACAGGGTGGCCAGACTGCCGAGGATGCCCAGCAGCCACAGCTGAATGTTGCTCAGCACCTCCTCCACCGACTTGGCCAGCGCTAGCACCGCGGCCGGGTCGGCCTGCACCGAGGAGGCCGACCCCAGCCACCCCACGGCGATCAACAACGCCACCTGCAGCGTTCGGCGCACCACCTGTTGCGGTAGCTGACCACGGCTAGTCCTCCGATGACCGTGGGCGGAGCCCGCGGGCATGGATACGAAGTCGATGTCGGGGTGCTGGATCCGGGCAACGGGAGCCGAGCGCTGTTCGCTGGTGCGTGAGGGCGGAGTTAGGCACATGGGGGCACCTCCGAACGGCGTGGGTTGGATGGAGTGGTCTCATGCACCTGAACTCCGGAATCCGAGCCGGTCTTGGACATCCCGCGCCGGACTTTCCGCCCGGACCGCCCACGGGATTTGGTCACCGACCGTGGTCGATCGGGGCCGGGTTGGCGGCGAGGAGCCGTGGGCTCGACGGTGTCCTCGCACAGGTAGGCGCGCAGCCGGGCCTCCGCGCGCTGGCGCATCTTGTAGGCCGCCCACAGCTTCATCCGGCTGCGAGCGGCCCAGTCGGCCATCGGCACTTCCTCCAGCCGGGTCGCTCCGATGACCGCGGCCTCGATCCGGGTCAGGACTTCCTCGTCCACGGCGCGGGCCAGGACCAGATCGGGGTGTCCCCAGGGCGGGTGCGGAGCCCGGGAGAAGAACCCCGAGGGCAGGGGTGTCGGGGCGGCCAGGGCCTCGGCGACCGCGGCGTGCCCGGCGCGGAAGGCCGCCCACCGCAAGCGCAACATGATCTTCGAGCGGCGCAGATCGATCGTGCTGACCGCGGCGAGGAACCCGCGCAGCACCTCGCCGGCGACATCGGCCGGGTCGGCGGCGAAGCGGTCGGTCAAGCGCGCGGTGACCGAGGTGAGCGCGGGCAGGGCCATGCCGACCGCGGCCACCGTCCAGGTCGCACCCTCGGTGCGCGAGCGCAGCACCAGGTGCGCCCACACCGCGTCCCGGGTGGACTGGCGGCAGCGGCGCTCCAACACCAGATCCCGGAGTTCGCCCAGGGGAATCTGGCGATCCGGGAGCCCAGGAAACCGGCACCCGTTCAGCGACACCGGATGCGGCCCGGTGACCAGCCACTCAAAGGCACCGCGTGCCACATCGAGCGCATTCTCGGAATACATGTCGCTGTCGCTGCGGTGCGAGGTCGAACGTGGGGACATGACGTAGCTCCTGCGGCGTCGAGGTGTTCAACAACGACGCCAGTACGCCACGGCGATTGCTAGCGAAATGCTAGCCGGATACTATTTACGGTCCCTTCGGGCTACTATTTAACTACTAGATTCCATCGACTTTGCGAAAAATAGGCATCGCGTCCTGGCGGCAAGAAGTTGCATCCCTAGTGGGCGCTAGTAGTCGATGAGCTGTGACGTTCCCGCAGGGCTAGTGGTGAGCTAGTAGCCGGATGTTTGCCTGCCGGGTTACTTGAGGCACATCCACCCTTGTCTGCCGAAAAAATCTTGGAAGAGCTTCACCCGTTGAACCGGGCAGTGAGGGCGGACGTCGACGGGGCCGCGTCGGGACGGAGCTGTTGCGGCTTGCCATCTGGGATTGGGCTGCAAAGTTGATGGGCTCTTGTCCAATAGGTGCGACGAAACCGGAGTTAAGGGGCGTCCAGCAGCTCACCACTCGCCCTGCGGAGGCTCCGATGGATTCGCGCAGCTTTTCCGGTTCACCCACTGATTCGAGCATCAAACCTGGTACACCCTCACGATGGCCCGGCGGCTGCGGCTGCGGGGAGCGGCGGTGGTTCGGCCGGGGTCCCTGCCTGTTCAGGCCGACCGAGGCCAGGTTGACGACCGTGTGGCCCGGCCCCCGGCTCGCCGCCAGGTCCCCGCAGGACTGGCTGGTGTGCACGATCGTCAAGATCGTCACCAGCTACACCCGTCCCGGCGACCGAGTGTTGCTGCTCGCCGCCCCACGCCCCGCCAAGCCGGTGGCGAGCATCGGCGCGACGCGGGTCCAGGCACCGTGGGCACAACCGGAGTACAGCGGGCTCCTTGACGCCCGGTGGGCAGTGTTCCGCCTCGGGCGGACCGCTCAAACCCGCACCGACGCGGGCAGCACCAACCACACGGGCGACGACGCCCCCAAGGTGGCCGACACCGAGCCGGGCCCAGAACCCCGGACCACCCAAACCACGGCCCGCAGCGCAGGCGAGCACAACTCGGACCAGGCGCTCCACACTGCTGCCGATCCCGGCACGGGCTCGTTCGACCTGATCATCACCGCGGTTGAGCCGACCGTCCAGCACCACCCGGGACTCCGTCGCTGGGCCAGCCACCTGACCGGCCGCGGCACCGTCGCGGTTATCACGCACAGCCACCTGGACGGCTCCGAGTTGCACGACCCGACCGGCGCGGTAGTCCGCTCAGCCGAGCAATACGGACTCCGCCTTCTCGATCACCTTGCCGTGCTCGGCACCATCACCACACTGCCGCACACCGAGTCCAACGACCCCGCTGTCAGCGACGCCGGTGACGCGCAGTCCTTCACCGACATCCTCGTCTTCACCGCCGCCCTGCCTGGAACCACCGCACGGGACCACCGCGGAGACCTCCGATGACTGCCGAGAGGTCGAAGTCCGCAGCCACAGCGGTGTGGTTCACCGGCGAGCGCAGCCTCACCGACCAGCTCCGCCGAGGTGGCTACGCCCCGGCCACCCAGGCAGACCACGACCAAGTCCCGCCCACGATCGCCGCACACGCCATCACCACCCGCACTCAACCCGGCGACCTCATCCTGGACCCCGACTGCGGCGCGGGCACCGTCCTGACCGAAGCCCTCTACACCGGCCGCCGGGCCATTGGCCTGACCGTCGACCCGCGCTGGCGCCGGGTCGCCCGCATGAACCTCACCGCGGCCCATCGCAACGGCGCCCGACGGCCCGGAACTGTGCTCACCGGAACGCCCGGACTTCTTCGCGACGCCGAGGCCACCGGTCTGGCCGGCCAGGTGGACCTGGTGCTGACCAGCCTCCGCGGCCACCGGCTGAGCACCTCGCTCGACCACGCGGGGGCGCGGTCGGAGTGGACCGCCCGCTGTCGGCGCCTGGCCGACACGCTGTCCGACTGCCATCCGCTGCTGCGTCCAGGCGGCCATGCCGTGGTGGTCATCCAGCCCACCCGCTGCGGCGACGTGCTGCTCGACCTGCCCACCCAGGTACTGGAGGCCGGGCGCGCCGCCGGGCTCATCCCGATCCAGCGAGGCATCGCGATGACCGCCCGGGTGCGCGGGCACGAGGTGTTCGCCCGCGTCGGGTTCGCCGCTCGCCGCGCCGCCGAGCAAGCCCGCGCAGCGGGAACACCGATCGCCCTGACCGCTCACTGCAACGTGGTGATCTTCCGCGCTCGCATCTTGCCAGCCAACCTGCTGGCCGACGGCGTGGCCACCGACCTGCCGCCAGCCACCGCCTCGTCGCGGCCGGACGGCATCGCCAACCCTGGTCCGAGCGCGAGGTGGGCGGCGTGACCCTCCTGCCGTGCGGCGAATGCAGGTGGCATCCGACCTGCCGCCGCCTATCAGCAGCCCGCAGGGCGGTCCGGCGCCACCGCTGCGAACCGCTGTCGAACGACCACCCGCACCAGGCATACGTCGGCTGCAGGACGTCACGACTCGCGCGATGCGTCCGGCTCGCACTTGTCGGGCGATCGGGCGCCACTACTTCCACGGGCTCGCTGGCCGGCTTGGCCAGCGAGTCGGTAAACGTGGAGAACTCCGGCCGGGAAATGAGCGCGCCGGTTCTCCCAAGCCACCTCGGCCAGTACCCCGACTCCAGGATTGCCCACGCCGCCACGCTGTGCCCGGCCGCTTTGGGCCGCCGCGTTCGCGCCGCCGTGGCGAATCTGCCCGACGGGGGTGCCCCATGAGCCCGGCGCCTCGCCGCAGCGCGCCGACGGGGTTTGCCAACACCACGTTGCCCGGCTCCGATCAGCCCCCGCCATCACGTTGCTCTCTCGCAGAACGCCTTGCCGCAGCAGTACGCGCCCCGACCTCGGCCGCGCGGCCCCAGCCCAGCGGTCTGCCCGTCCCTGCGATGCGAACCAGCACACCAGCCACCGGCCTGTACTGCGTCGTCTCGCCCGTCGACCAGCGAGGCCGACTCGCCGACCGATCGCCCCTGCGCGTTCTCGGCTGGCCACCCGGCCACCGGATCTCCCTCACCGTGCTCAACGCCGCGGTCATCGTCGTAACCGGGCGGCGCGGCCCACACACCCTCAACCGCCAAGGACGTCTGCGGCTGCCGGCCTCGATCCGGCACCAGTGCGGCCTGGCAACAGGTGATCGCCTACTCGCGGTGGCCCTGCCCGGACACGACTTCCTCGCGATCTACACCCCGACCGCGGTGGGCTCGATGCTGCTTGCCTGCCACGTCGGTGCACGGCAGGAGCCGGGGCGGTGACCGCCGAACTGGAAGTGGCCCGACTGCTCCTGGCCAAACTCGGTGTCAGCGCCGAACAGCTCCTCGCCGAGCCGGCCGCGGAGACGCCGATGCCGCTCCTGCGCGACTACCTGCCGCGCGTGGCCGGCGCCGTCTCCGCCAGCACACGCGAGGTCTACGGCCCCTACTGGCGGCGGATGGTGGAGGTCTGGGGCGACCGGCCCCTGGATCAGGTGACCGCATTGGAGATCAAGCAACTCGCCGAGCAGACCACGCACCGGGCCGTGGTGCGCAAGAACTCCCGGTCCGGCCGCAGTGCAGCCGAGCACCTGATCAGCGCCGTTCGCTGTGTGTACCGGCACGCCGTCAACGATGAACTCCTCCGCGAGTGGGACAACCCCGCCATCCGCGTGGCCAAGCCCCGGAGACTGGCCAGCACCCGCCGCGCGCTGCCACCGGCTCGGCTCGCCGAGATCAACGAGGTGGCCGGCTCGACCGGCAACGACCCTGAACTGGACCTGACCCTGCTGCGCCTGCACACCGAAACCGCCTGCCGCCGTGGCGGCGCCTTGTCTCTGCGCCCGAAGGATCTCGACCCGCAGCAATGCCTCATTCGCCTGCGGGAGAAGGGAGAGACGACCCGCTGGCAGCCGGTGTCCTCCACCATGATGAACACCTTGGTCGCACACGGCGAGGCACGTGGCGCCGAACCCGACGGCCCGCTTTTCCGCTACCGCAACGGCCGCCCAATCACGACCCGCCGCTACGACCACATCTGGATCCGAGTGGGCAAGCACTTGCCGTGGGTGGCCATCCAGCAGGTCACGACACACTGGATCCGGTACACGACGTTGACGTTTGTCGAGAGGAACTTCGGCTACGGCGTCGCCCGCGCGTACGCCGGGCACTTCGGCAAGGGCGACGGCGGGACCACCACGACCTACATCCGGGCCGAGCTTTACGAGGTCGCCACCGCGCTGGCCGCGCTCACCGGAGAACCGCATCCATTGGCCCAAATGCCTGGGTAGCAACGCGCTGTGGCGGAGCAGTTCTGCGCGCTGGACGTCAGCGATCCGACAGGAGACGGCCATTCCCTGGCGGTGCCCGGTTCCTGGGCTTGGCCGAGTCGTTGGGTCACAGCTGGCTAGCGGTGTTCGTGGACGCGGCCCTGTCCGAGTCCCGTACCCCAGCTGCAGTCTCGTGGGCATTCTGTGCCCAACTGCTCCCGAGTTGAGAGTCCCTGTCCTATCCGGGTGAAGTTGACGGAGGACCAGGCTGCTGAACTGCGTTCCGTCAACTAGGTCCGGACAACTGGCCGGAGAAGTGTCCGGACCTAGTTGACGGATTCGGTGGCGAAGAGCTGCGGTGAGAGCAAGGTGGGCCGCCGCCCCTAAGCTCGCGACGTACCCACCATGAGGCCCCATGCCCGGTGCTGTCACCGGAGGCGTCGTCGCCGAAACGGGCAGCGCCCTCGGGGAGTCAGCGGACGGTGTGCTGGGAGTGCTCGGTCACCGCCGCGAACGCGTGTGCGGCGGTGACCGAGCGGATCGCCGTCTAGCTCCGACACGGAAAGCGTCAGACGGCAAAGCGACTCAATAGTGCCGGAGGTTGCATCTACCATGCGCGTATGGCGCAATGCACAGCACCAGTCGAAGGCCACCGCTCGTCAGCGGCAGCTGCGCGATGCCCGGCATGTCGTGGGAGAAGTTCGTATCGTTCCTACTCCTCCTACAACTCGCCACAGACTTCTTACCGTGGCGGGTCGTCGTCCAGTGGTAGCGGCAGGGGCTACGGCAGCTCGATGGGCGGCGGAGGCTCGCGCCGCACCAGGACCGGCAGGACGGTGTCGTACACCACTACCGAATGGCGCACCGTCGAGCCCTTCAGCCAGAAGGCCAGCGAGCAGGCTCAAGCGCACCCGGAACGCCGCGACCTCTTCCTCTGCCACGCCTGGGACGACCGAGAAGGTAGCGCAAAAGAGCTGTATGGCCACCTGCAGTCGAATGGCGCCTCGGTGTGGTTTAGCGAAGAAGACCTCCCACTTGGTTCGCTCATGATCCGCGAGATCGATAAGGGGCTACGAAACTCCCGCGTCGGGATCGTGCTGGTCACGCCTGCGCTGCTCAAGAGCATCGAGTCCGAGGGCGTGGCCGAGAAGGAGCTCGCCGTACTGCTTTCCACTCGTCGCGTCATCCCTGTCCTGCATGGGGTGGGCTTCGGCGACCTCAACAACGTCAGCCCGCTGCTGGCTTCGCACGCTGGACTGAGCACCAAGGAGTCGACACTGAGCAACGTCGCGGCCAAGGTCGCCGCCGCTGCGGCCGCGCTCCCCGCTGTGTAGACCGACCAGCTACAAGAGGTCAAGGTCGGTGAGCCGAAGCCATCGAGGTCCAGCTCTGGGATTCGCCGCTGCCGTCCGACGGCGACGGGGTCAGGGTCCCGTCGACCGACCGATAGGCCGACCGTGATCCAACCCCGCGAGCGCAACTTGCCGCGGTGAGCGAGGCCCAGACCGGAAACACCGCTACCGGTCATTGCCGGAATGGCACGAGCCGTGTCCACTCTCCCAGCACCTCAGCGAAGCCGTCGTCGTCGGTGGCATCCAGCTTGCCAAGGATCTGCGCTCCCTGCTCGACGTTCTTTCGCGTGATGGTCATCGGGCCGAACGGGTCCGTATCCCAGGAGTTCGATCGGCCTTCGTGCACCGACACGTAGTAGACCTCTCCCGTGGGATCACCGGGCTGGCGAGGCACCACGAGATGAGCCTGCAGCGGGTCGTCTTCGGCCCCGCCTTCGCCGCCGTAGGCCAGGCAGGCGGCGACAAGCTGTTCGATCCGGACCAGGCGTTCCCGCGCGCCCCATCGCATGGCAGGGGACACCAGGTACGGTCCCCAGCTGCGCACGAGCCAGCCCGCGGCGCCTTCGGGCAGCGGCCCGGTCTGGCCGTTGCGCTCGGAGCGGGTCACCTCGCACATCTGCCAGATGCGGGAGGTCACGTCCTCGGGGTCGAATCCCGTCGGCAGAAGCTGGAGCGCCTCCGCACGGGCGGCCGCATCGAAGGCCAGCTCGTCAGCGATGGTCAGCCGCTGGGGTCGGGTCATCGAGTTCATGATCTTCGGCAGCTCGGTGGCCAGCAGGTCCTGCGTGTCGATGAAGCTCCACTGGTCGCCGTGGCGGGAACCGGTGTCCGCGGTCAGTTCGATCGGGGTCACCGATTCCGCTGGGCTGCGAAGCTGCTCGATCACCTGGGAGATTGCGGTCTCCATGGCTGGCGCGGTGTCCAGCCAGGCGGCGGCGTCCCATGCGTTCTCGGACAACTGGGTCAGCGCCGGCGCGAGCAGGTAGGCCACCTCCTCGCCGTTGAGGGTGGTCACCTTGGTGCTGATGTCGGCGGATTCGCCACGCCAGGTCGCCAGGACGGTGTAGCGGGGCCCAGACGGCAAAACGCTGTAACTGGTCACGGATCTCTCCCGAACTATGGGTCGCCGAACAACCCCCAGTGACGCGGGGGCGTTGACGTGACGAGTGAGTTCGGTAGCCCCGCGGCGCGACCGCCGAGCCAGTCCATCAACAGCATAACCGGAGACAGGCCCACCCGGTGAAACTCAGGTGGGCCTGTCCCGCGACCGGTCGAGTCCCGCAGGGCCGTCGGCGGTGCCTACTCCGATGGGTGAGGCTCACCGGTGAGCGCGGCGAGCGCCCTGGCGATCTCCTGGAGGTTGGCACGGATGTAGGTCGTAGTAGATCCGGTGTCCCCGACCTGATCGTTGTGCCCGGCGAAGGCGCGGGCGACGCCGTAGCCGAAGTTTCTCTCGACCCACGTCAAGGTGGTGTAGCGCAACCAGTGCGTGGTGACCTGCTGGGCCGCTGCCCAGGGCAGGTGTTTCGCGATTCGTCTCCAGAGGTGGTCGTAGCGGCGACTGGTGATGGGGTTTCCGTTGCGGTAGCGGAGAACCTGGTCATCAGGTCCTGCACCGCGGGACTTCGCGTGAGCCACCAACCCGTGCATCAGGGTGCTGGACACCGGCTGCCAGCGGACCGTGTCTCCCTTCTCTCGCAACATGATCAGGCACTGCTGGGGGTCGAGATCCCGCAGGCGCAGGGCAAGCGCGCCCCCACGGCGGCAGGCGGTTTCGGTATGCAGGCGCAGGATCAGGGAGTCCAGTTCGGGGTCGTCGCCAGTGGTGGCCGCGACGTGGTTGACCTCGGCCAGTCGGTTGCTAGCGATGGCGCACCGGGTGGACGGCAGCCGGCGAGGTTTGTCGACCTTGCGCGCCGGGTTGTCCGCCGCGGAGATCAGCTGCTCCTTCTCGGCGTACCTGTACAGGCAGCGCAGTGCGGCGATGAAGTGCTCGACCGCGCCACGGCCGCCGCGGGCGTTGCTCCGAACACGTACCGAGGTGCGGATGTTCTCGGCGAACTTCTCGACCTCCAACGCGGTCGGCTCGTCGAGATGACGATCACCCCACTCGGCACAGATGCGGTTCCAGTAGGTGCTGTAGACCCGGCGGGTGCCCTCTCGAACCGCACCGGACACGGCCGGGATGTACTTGGCGAAGGTCGGCATCGGCGGCTTCGGCTTCGGCACGGCGAGCAGGTCCTCCGGCTTGATGCCCAGGCGCTCCAGGAGAACGCGCGCGGCGTCCAGCTCGACGGCGGACGGCGCGCTGGCCGTGGTGGTGGCCGCGTTCATGAGGCCACCGCCTGTCCGGAGGTGGTGTTGACGGGCCTGCTGGCGGCGGTGTTCACCGGAGGGGCTGTGGGGCCGTTCGCGCCTGCGCTGGTGCCGTTGTTCAGGGCTGCGGCGAGTTGGGAGGACAGGCCGCGGGAACAGTCAGTCACCTGCCGGACCCAGGCCGGGGTGATCACGGTGTCCGCGGTGAGTGCTTGCTGCGCACGGGCCAGGTAGTCCGCGAAGCGGATCCGGGCTCGCGTGGGCGCCTTGTTCGCGCCGCCCTGTCGTTCATGAACACCGGCCGCGGGCTGTTCACGAACGGTCGCGGTGGTGTTCATGGACTTGGTGGTGCTGGTGTTCACCGCCCCGGTGCTGGTAGTCGTGAACTCCGGGTTCGACGGGGTGGCCGCAGTAACGCAGGCACGGGTGACGGCGGCGGTGAGCTTGTCCCGCAGGTCGGTGATCGCCTCGGCGGCCAGGAAGATCAGCAACGGTGGCACCGAGTGCAGCAGCACCGCCTTGCCGTCCCCGTTCGCCCAGGCCGACCAGGTGTTCATGGCGTAGGTCGCGGCCAGGGTCGCCCACTTCGCCCGTCGCACCCACGGCCCAGTCCGCAGCCGGTGCTGGGCGATGATCTGCTCGGCGCGCAGGATCGCGATGAGCACCAGGCTGACCATCGGGTCCAGCAGCCACGCGGTGAGCCAGGGCAAGGAGAATTGCGGGGCGCCGGCGGCGGCGAAGTGCTGGACGTTGGCCATGGTGAAGGCCAGCCCGAGCACGATCCCGGTCCACATCAGCCGGTCGACCTGGGTCCGGATGCGCTCGACCTGCAGCGCGATCACGTCCGGGTGCGTTTGGTGCGCCCGGATCCGGCTGGCCTCGCGGGCATCGTGGAGAAGTTGGTCCGCGGCGTTCACCAGGAATCACCGCCAACGGCCGCCGCGAACCTGTTGGTGAACAGCTCGTCCAACACCACTAGGGAAAGCACGAACACGCGGCCCGCGGCCGGGGCTGCGGCCAGCACGACGCGGTCTCCGGTGGCCAGGCGATGCCGGTGACGTGTGGCGGCGGGGATCCGGAAGTGGCCCTGCTTGGTCACGCTCAACGCGCCCTCGGCGTGGGCTTCGACAGCCAGGAGGCCGCCGACCTCGCGCAGTCGCAGTCGTGTTCCTGGTGTCCAGTCGAGCGCGCGCAGGACGACGAGGTCGGTGACCCGCCCGCGGTGGTCCAGAACGGAAAGCCCGTACACCACGCTGCTGGTGCGGATGGCCGGGCAAGCCGCCAACGGCGGAACGCTGGTGCTCGACTCCGGGCCGGATGACAAGCCACCGCCGCGGGCATCGGCTGGTGGCGGGGCCGGCGGAACGAGAGGTGCGATCACGACGCTGGTCAAGACGACCACCGCCCCAAGCGATGGCCTGAACAGCGCAGGAGCGCGGGATCGGCTGGTTCAAGCGCGCTCAAGCACGCATACGTCAGATGTGGCAGGGATGCGACGTGTGGGGGTTCGTGTCCCCCCTCGGACACCAGCACATAGTGTTCCCCCTAGATCAGCCGTTGTCGTGTTCAAGCACGCTTGAACACCCCGCCGCTGCATCTGGCGATATCCCACGTCACTGCTCGTGGCGGTGGTCGTCATGACCGGCAGCCTGATCGCCCCGCTCATCCCACCGACCGTCCCATCAGGACGGTCCGGCCATCCAGCCCGCCGTCCTGGCGCTCAGGGCCCTGGTGCTCGCAAGCTGCCGCTGGCCACCGTGGCCAGCCCACCGGCTCGCACCGCCACCACCCTGTACCGACTCTCCGCGGTGGACTGCAACGGCTACGTCCTCAACCGCGCCATCCTCACCGCTCTCACCTGGCCGGCGGGAACCCGGCTGTCCGCGCGCATGGCCCGCAGCCTGCTTGTGCTCACCGCGGACCAGGCCGGTGCGTTCGCGATCGGCAACCAGGGCGATCTCTGGCTACCGATCACCGTGCGCCGCGCCTGCGGTCTGGTCACCGGGGACCGGGTCCTGCTGGCCGCTGACCCACCCCTGGGGCGGCTGGTGCTGGTCCCGCCCGCCGAGCTGGACCGGATGCTGTCCCGCTCCTACGGCGAGGAGTGGGGCGGTGAGCCGAGATGAACCCCCACCACACCAACGCCACGACCGTCGTGGAGACCGTGGAACGCATCCGACGCCAGGTGGATGTGCTGCTGTGGACCGGGATCGTGCTCGGGCTGCTGTTCACCATGGCCAACGTCCAGCACTTCGCCGCAGCCGGTGCCCCCGCCTTCTCCCTGGTCTGGTGGGCGGCCTGGTTGCTGGATCCGATGGTCAGCCTGGTGTTGATCGCGATCCTGCGGGCCGAGCAGATCACCGCCCGCCACCAGGTCGCCGTCGGCCCCTGGGTACGGCGCGCGAAGTGGGCCACGCTGGCCGCGACCTACGCCATGAACACCTGGACCGCCTGGGCCGGGGACACCTGGGGTCCGGTGCTGCTGCACTCGGTGCCGGTGATGGTGGTGTTCCTGGCCGCCGAAGCCCTGACTGACCTCAACGACAAACTCACCCAAGCCAGCGCCCAAGCGTTCACCACCACGACCAACACCCCGTTCACCGACACCCCACCCACACCGTTCACGAACCCGGCCGCGCCCTCGGTGAACACCACCAGCAACACCTCCACCAGTGTCGCGGCCGCCGTTCATGAACACCATGCTGGTGACGTTCGTGAACCCGCCCGCTCCCACGAGCGCGGCCGTAGTCGGCAGAAGACCGGCACCGTCCGGATCACCTTCGACGACTACCTCAACACCGCCCGCCGTGAACGCACCCCCGACACGGTGGTTACCCCGGCGTGGGTACGCGAGGTAACCAGCTGCTCCCGCGGCCTGTCTTCCCGGCTCGCCGCCACCCTCCTCACCGAGCCTGCACCACCCCCGACCGCCCCGATGCTCAACGGTGCCCGAACCGAACTCGTGAACGCTGGGGAGGTGCGTTCGTGAACGCCCCCGCCCCAGGCGTTGCCGTCACGGACGCGGCCAAACTCGACGCCGCCCGCGTGCTGCTGGACACCCTGGGCATCTCCGTAACGGACTTGCTCAACGAGCCCGTGGATCGGCCGCCGGTGCCGACCTTCGACGAATACATCCCCAAAGTCGCTGACGCGGTCGGCGAGGGCACCCGCCGCAACTACGGCACCTACTGGAAACGCATCCGCGCTCACTGGGGTGATCGCCGCCTGGATGAACCGACCCCGACCGAGATCGAACTGCTGACCCAGGAAATCCGGGCATCGGCGCTGGTGCGGCGCAACTCCCGCGGCGGGCGCAGCGCCGCCGAACACCTCATCGCCGCCCTGCGCTGTGTGTATCGGCGCGCCGAGATCGATGATCTCATCCCGAAGGGCAGCAACCCGGCGTTGAAGGTGCCTAAGCCCCGGCGGTTGCCCTCGACCCGGTGCGCGGTGGCCAACGACCGGCTCGCCGAGATCAACCAGGTGGCCGCCACCACCGGCAACGACTCCGAGTTGGACGCGCTGCTGCTCCGGTTGCACACCGAGACCGCCTGCCGTCGCAGCGGCGCCCTTGCCCTGCGACCCCAGGATCTCGACGAAACCCAGTGCCTGGTCTACCTGCGTGAGAAGGGCGAAACCGCCCGCTGGCAACCAGTCTCACCCACTCTCATGCGCGCTTTGGTCCGGCACAGCGAACAACGCGGCGCACCCAAGGACGGCCAGTTGCTCCGCTACGTCACCGGTCGCCCGATCACCCGGCGCCGCTATGACTACCTGTGGACGCGGATTGGCAAGCACCTGCCGTGGGCGGCGGCCCAGCAGGTCTCGATCCACTGGCTGCGGCACACCACCCTGACCTGGGTGGAACGCAACTTTGGCTACGGCATCGCGCACGCCTTCGCCGGCCACACCGACGAAGCCGGTGACGGTGGATCGACCACGACCTACATCCGCGGCCAGCTCCACGAGGTCGCCACCGCCCTGTCGACGCTGACTGGGGAACCCCACCCCTTGGCGCTGGCCGCGTAACGCGATCCGGTGGGTGTGCCCGGCTGGCTCACGCCACAGGGCACGCCCACCAGCAGGCGGCTGGCTCGGCGGTCGCGGTGCTCAGGCAACGAGCGGGCAATGCCTAGGACGTTCAGCGGGACGCCAGCACTCAGCGCCGGAGAACAGGCCGCGCCTGCCAACTAGCGAGGTTGCGCGGTGTGAGTGGGAGGACAAGGGGCAGGAACGAGGGGTGATCCGGGATCGCTGCCAGGCCCCAGGTGGGTGTTGGTGGTTGTCCCGGCCGAAGTTGTTGATCGCGGGTTCCGTGCTGCACTTGTTGATCTGGAGGTTCGTCAGCTTCCGCGGTTCCTGTTGCTACGCAGATTCGGCATTTCCGCGGGTCCCATTGCGCAGACCCTTCCACGCAACGAGCAAGGCTTCGTCGGCGCTCTTCGGTCGTCGGGTTCCGACAGCTGACTTCAGCTTGGTCGTCAGCGCAGGGCTGGGCAGGCTAGCCTCGATCAGCAGAGCCACAGTCTCGGTGTCGCGTTCGTTGCGGATCCAACGCATGATCGCATTGGTGATCCGCGGCAGTGGGAGTGGTGCGGGGAACTTCTCGTCCAGATCGGCGATGGCCGTGAGGACGGGGACGGCCTGGACAGTCGAGGTTCGGTCGTCGGCGAGTGCAGCCAGCAGTCGGTCCAGGACTGCGTTTGCGGTACCAGCTCCGCCAACGAAAACGGCCTTCCACGCGGTGCCGGGCAGCTCTGGCGGTGTTCCACTGAACGCGTCGTCGAGCAACGACACCACCGCTGCCGTGTAGGCGTCCTCGTAGTGAGAAACGGCGGAGAGCGTCTCACGGCAGGCGTGCGCCTCGACGCTGGTGTTGGTTCGGCTGAGAGTATGGGCCGCTGCCCTGGACCAGTCGTGCACGATGTTGGTGAGGTCCGCGCCGTCGAGAGCGGACAGAACTTGGTGCTGTGCCTCGCTGATCCCTGGCACGCGAGTAACGATGCTCGGCTGGTGACTGGCTGGAGCCAACTGGAGCAGTACCGCGCCGGCGGTGGAGTTCGCGGCCTCCGCACAGCGCTCGGCCAGAGCCGAGACGAGGGCTTCGGGAAGCTCGGTGAGCCGCTCGTATTCGGGGAGGCGAATCAGCAATTCGTCGCGGTGGTTCTCGCTCAGGTTGGTCGCGTACTGGTTCAGCATCTGGAGGACGTCCTGGAGCACATTTTCGGGCCAGGTGATCCCGGTGAGAGCGGTGAGCACGGTGGAGGTGATGGTTCCGCCGTAGCCGATCTGGTTCTTCAAATGGGCCACGGTTGTCCCGGCGGTGGCTGCCATCGCGGTGGGCGCGTTTGCGTGCAGGAGCCGCAGGATTTGAACCCCGGCATCAAGGTGGCCTGCGTTGTTGACCGTCATGTGCTGGTGCATGGACGACACCTGCGCCGCTGCCGCCTTGGCACCTCGGTCCGTGCGCACTAGTTCCGGCACCAACGGGAGGGTGGCGATCAAGGCGGCGTCAGCGTTGACACGACCGCTGAGAACGTCCACGAGCTTCGGCAGTACAAGCTCCGCGGCGGCGGCGGGCAGGTCGTCGAGCACGTCGATGAGAACACGCGCGTAGTCGGTCAGCGCGTTGTTCTGGCCACGGGTGTTGGTCCAGGAGAGGGCCAAGCTCTCGGCGAACGGTGCAACGGAGTTCGGGCGGTGCTGCACCAGGAGGCACAGCGATACAGGCAGTGCGGTGATCAGTTCGGGTGAGTGCAGGTCCGCAGTGAAACGCGCCAGGGCACTGAGCACTGGAACGATCGCCGCCACCTCGGCGTGACCGTGCACAAGTGGCAGGTATTGATTGCACAACTCCAGCACCGTGAGAAGGGTGTAAGGATCGACGTCGTCGGAGATGTCCGCGGAGTTCTCCGAGGCGAGCACCCCGCTGCCGATCGTGGTCAGGAACCTCGCCATGTGTTCCGGAGTGATGTCGATCAGCGTCAGCGCCAGAACTCCAAGCGTGGTGTCCTCTCCACCGCTGCTCGCGAGGCTGATTGCCGGGACCGCGACCTCAGTTGCAGGGGCTACCTCGGTGATGCGCAACAGGCCAAGCACTAGCTCCGCCCATTCAGCGTCAACATGGTGGGCACTGCCGTCGGTAGCGCGGAGGGCTGCCACAGCAGTGCGCGCCACGAGGGGATCTTGAGCGGTCCCGTCCTGGCTGAGTTGGGTGAGCCAGGGGGTGAGCGCGTCCGGGGAATCGGCCGCGAGCGCACCACACGCGGCTTCGAGATGCGCGTTCACGAGACCCTGATCGATGACCGTGGCGAGTTCGGACCGGCGGCGCAGCAAGACGAGGTCCCGCGCCCGCCGCGTGTCGTCATCGTCGATCGCAGCCGTCGCCTTCTCGGCTAGGCGGCGGGCGAGTGGCGGGGTCGAAGCAGCGACAGCCAGCGTGATCAGATCGTCAGCGTTGATGTTGGAGGAGCGGGCGCGAGCCAGCGCGTTGGAGACGGCGTCGGCCAACCGGGTCCTATCCTCGGAGGACACGATCGAGGCCAAGTTGGCGGCTGTGTTCGCGGCGTTGGATAGGTCCAGTCCGGTTGACTCTGCCAGCACCTCCTCGACGGTCCGCAGGACCGCATCGAGTCGTTGCCGGGACTCCGAGTCTGTGGCCGCTAGCTCGGCCAGGGCGGATACGTTGTTGTGTAGGTCAGCCATCTGCGCGTTGACCAGGTCGTCTCGGACCGCGCGTGCGTCGGCGGAACCCAGAATCCGGCTGAGCGCGTCCTGGGAGCGATAGAGGAACGGCTGAAGGGTGGGTACCTGGTCGGTGTCGGTCGTGCGGCCGATGAAGTTCAGGAGGCTGGTCCTGCCCAGATACACCGAGATGCGCTTCGCTTCGCCTTCTCCGAGGTCAGCCGTCCGGATGTGGCGTTCCAGTAGTTCGAGCAGCTGCTCGTCCTGGTGCAGCGCTCTGTGGAGGTCCGGGAAGTCGACCGCGAAGACGGTCATCCTGGCCAGCACCGCGGGGTAGCTGCTGACCTCTCCCTGCCGGATTCCCTGGTTGGCGTCGGACTGCTCGCGCCGAAGCACGAGGCGGTAGTCGGCGAAGAAGCGGTTGAGCAGCCGGAGTACGTGTCGAGGGTCGGTGACACCGGTGTGGATGAGCACCGACAACACGGCCTCCGCGTCACCTCCGAGGTGCCGCAGACCTCCGTGGTTGACCGTCTGGAGTTGCTGTCGTGCGTAGGCGAGCATGTCCGCGCGAGGGTGTGGGGGCATGGGTTGCCGTTGGGAGAATAGGCGGTCCAGGAAAGCGCGGGCTGTGGCGGACTGCTGGTCGTCCGGGCCGGCGAGACCGGGGTCCGCCTTGACAATGGCATCGTGCACGATCGCCTCGTCGCAGGAGACGATGAAGACCGGCTGGTTCTTGCCCGCGCAGGTTTGCTGGAGGCTGCGGATCGCGTTGAGCGCGTTCAGCACATGCTCAGGGGTGAGGCGGTCGACGTCGTCCACCGCGACGATGAGGCGTCGCCCTTCAGCCAGTCGGGTGAGGTCCGCGAAGATCCGCTCGAACTCGTCCGCGGCCTCGGGGCGTGGCCGGGTGGTGGTGACGACGTCCGGTTTCAGAAGCTCGGCCAGCCATCCTGAGATGCCGGTCAGACGAATCCCTGCGGACACGACGGCACTGGCAGCAGCAAGGGCGGTGGCCAGGGGGATGCCCAGGCCGGAGGTCATCACTTCCCACCAGTGTCCCTTAGCGATACCGACCACAGAGGCAACGGCGAGCACTACCAGCAGAACGCCGAATCCTGCCCACAGTGTTCGGCGGGCCCCAGCGCGCATGCCTTCCAGGGCACGGCCCAAGGGGGTGGAAAACGGGTCCGAAGCGGCGCGGGCGGAACTGGTCTCCAGTCTTGCCAGGACATCCTGCGTCTTGACCGCGTCGACGATCTTGGCGTTCACAAGCGCCTCAGCGAAGGCGTAGTTGAGGCTTCGTTCAAGGCCGGTGGTGGCGTGCCGTTCGGCTGACACACGTACCACGGCGTAGTCGCTGCTACCGCTCAGGCTGTGGGCTAGGAGTTCGATGACCGTGCTCTTGCCTACGCCAAACCTGCCGGTCAATCCGATCGTCAGTCGGCCGGGCACCGTGCGGATGATCGTTCGGAGGTTGTCCGCGATGTGGGTGTGGCTGAACGCGTCCTCGGTCGGCGCGGCTACTGGCTCGTCCGGCAGGAACCAGGTCTCCTCCTGCTGGACCGTGCGCTTCGTCATGGTTCCCTCCGATCGGCGGCAACCATACGGCGTAGTACCGACAGTCCAGGTGGTCGAACCGGTAACGGTTCCGAGACGGGTGTCACCAGCGCCAGATGGCGCTCGTCGCCGACGATCGATCAAAGACGACCATGGTTGAGGATCGCCGACGTCGGCCAACAGGGGATCGGCGTAACGGCGGACGCAGTCGGTGCCCCCCCCGAGGCGAGCCGGGGCATCGACACAGACACCCCCGTTCTGCGCACCACCTTGGGCAACGACTGCGACTGCGAACACCTTTGCTGCCAGCCCAGCAGAGGGTTCGACTGCGCGTCCCTGCAGCCCTGGTACACCGCCGACGGCGCAGCATCCATCTGTGCGCTGCCTGCGATCCGCTGGCGGATCTGGCCGGAGCGCTACACGGCATGAGGCCCGTGACGACGCCACGGTGGGCAGAGGTGTGGTCTTCCGTGTACCGAGCCTGCAGCTGGTCTACGACCGTGCGTTGCCCGATGAGGAGTTCGACTGGCTGGCCGACAAGCAGAAGCCGATGGCTGCCATCAACTGAAGATCGTTCATGTGTCCGCGCTGGGAACTGCTACCGCGTCGTGAATGGCACGGCTGTGCGCAGTAGGACAGCAAGGACAAGACCGGAGCCTAGATAAACACTCCCACCTGAGTGTCGGGCGAGTGCTCCAGGAGAGTGGTCTCGCCTGGTGACACCCCTCGGAGCGGTCGTAGAGGCGACAGACTCGCATCCGTGGTGGATGGAGCGGGTGTTCGTAACGAAGCCGCAGGCGGAGTAACGGGTCCGGTGGTGCAGGCCGGGTCGATTCAGCACGTTTCCCTGACCACCCGTCATGCCGAGCCAGATGAGGCTGGATCACCGCCTCGGCAGTTGCCGTCGGGGATCCGGGATTTCACCGGCCGCACCGACTATCTGGCCGCCCTGGACACGCTCCTTCCAACAGACAGTGAGGTCGATGGTGCGACGGTAGTAATTACGGCGGTGGACGGTGCTGCGGGGATCGGCAAGACGACACTGGCGGTGCGGTGGGCACATCGTGTGCAGGACCGGTTCCCCGATGGCACGCTGCATGTGAACCTTCGAGGCTACGGGCCAGGTGAGCCAGTTACCCCTGGTGAGGTGCTGGAGGGTTTCTTGCGTGCACTAGGTGTACTGGCCGAGCGGATACCGGTGGGGACCGAGGCCAAGGCTGGGTTATTCCGGTCGCTGCTCGCGAGGCGGCGGGTGCTGATCCTGCTGGACAACGCCAACAGCGCGGATCAGGTGCGGCCCCTGCTGCCAGCAGCACCGGGAGGGTTTGTTCTGGTCACCAGCCGCGAGAGTCTGACCGGCCTGGTGGTGACTGAAGCGGCAAACCGGCTCACCCTCGATCTACTTCCAGAAGACGAGGCACTGCAACTGGTGGCTGGCATCCTCGGCCCAGTTCGCGCTGCCGCTGAACCGGACGCGATCCTGGATTTGGTGCAGTATTGCGCGCGGTTGCCCCTGGCGTTGCGTATCGCGGCTGCTCAGGCGACCGCACCGCACACCACAGTGGCCGACGTGGTTGCCGAACTCGCCGACGATGAGTCTCGATTGGATGCCTTGAGCCATGGCGGGGATGAGCGGGCGGCGGTGAGGGCGGTATTCGACTGGTCCTACCAGCGCTTGAATACCAAGCACGCACGAGCTTTCCGACGCCTCGGGTTGCATCCCGGCCAGGAGTTCAGCGTGCATGCTGCTGCGGCGTCGGTCGGTTTGGACGTACCCGAGGCACGAAGGGTTCTCGGCATGCTCGCTCAGGCGCATCTGCTCGAACCAGCTGCGAAGCGTGGGCGGTACCGATTCCACGACCTGTTGCGAACCTACGCCGCTGACCGCTCGGAGCGGGACGACACCTACGCCGAGCGGGAACATGCCAGACGGGCGTTACTGGAGTGGTACGCCCACCACGCCAGAACCGCTCATCGAGTCCTCTTTCCCGCGCACCGCGACTGGCATCCCGCACAACGCCTGACTATCCACACTCGCCCGGAGATTCCGCTTGCTGGACGGGAGGAGGCGTGGGCGTGGTTCGACCTCGAACGGGACAACCTGGTCGCGGCCGTCCGCGATGCCGACCGGCACGACCAGACCCATCTCACTCTCCTGCTGGCCACCACTACTGGGATGATCTTGATGAGGCGGGGGCGCTGGGACAGTCAGTTCGATGTGTACCGGCGAGCCCTGGCCACGGCTCGCCGCAGCGGCCATCGTCTCGGCGAAGTCCACGCCCTACAGGATCTGGGACAGACATATCTGGATGTCGCAGACTGGGAGAGGGCCCACGACGCCCACCAAGCCGCGCTAGAACTCGCCCGAGAACTTGGCGACCTGTGGCGGGAAGCCACCGCGCTCAACCAACTTAGCCTGGGGCATGAGGCGCAGGGGCAGTATGCGCAGGCAAAGAACTACCTATTGGAGGCGTTGCCGCTGGCGGCTGGTGCCCAGCACGGACGCATGGAAGGCGTAATTGAGAGCAACCTCAGCCACGTATACATCGGGCTGGGCGACTACTCGAAGGCGCTGCACCACGCCGACCGCAGCCTTGTCCTTCGCCGGCAAGCCCACGACCGCGAAGGGGAAACCATCGTTCTGCTCTACATGGCACAGGCCCACCACGGCATGGGGAACCTTCGCAAGGCAATCACTCTGTGCGAGCAGGCCCTCGACGTCGAGGAACACTACCGGCATCCGCGATCAACCGCCGAAACTCTGGACACACTTGGCACCCTGCTGCGGGACACTGACGACACCGCAGGGGCACTCCGCTGCTGGCGCCAAGCCCTGCGCACCTTTGAAGACTTCGGCGACCACAGGGCGAATGACTTGCGTGATCGTCTGCACGCCCTCGAAACGTCCCCTTTGGGTGACGACCAATTAGGTGCACAACCCTGAAACCACGCATGTTTTGACGCCGTTGTCCACCTTCCGTGATCTTCAGGTGCCTCGGCAGCCGGGGACCGACGAACATCTCAGTCACCCCCTGCGTTGTGGTTCCTCACCCCACTTACCGCTACTGGCACCGCTCGCCCCTGTTCTGGTTTAGCTGGCTGGCGGCGTCGGTCAGTCTCGGACTCGTCAAACAGGCAGCGGGGTAAGGGGGTGGGGTTCGCCGGTCAGGGCCGCCAAGGCGGCGGCGACTTCTTCCAGCTCGGCGCGGATGTAGGTCGTGGTGGTGCCGGCATCGCTTTTGCCTTCGTGTCCGGCGAAGGCGCGGGCCACGCCGTAGCCGAAGTTGCGTTCGACGAAGGTGAGGGTGGTGTGCCGGAGCCAGTGAGTGCTGACCTGCTGGGTGGCCACCCAGGGCAGGTGCCGGCCGAGGCGTTGCCAGAGGTGGTCGTATCGGCGGGTGGTGATCGGTTGGCCGTTGGTGTAGCGGAGCAGGCGGCCTTCTGGTGGGGCGCCGCGGTCTTCGGCATGCCGAAGCAGGTGGGTCATCAAGGTCGGCGAGACCGGCTGCCAGCGGGCCGTCTCGCCCTTCTCCCGCAGGTAGATCAGGCACTGGGTCTCATCCAGGTCTTGGGGGCGCAAGTCCAGGGCGCCGCCGCGGCGGCAGGCGGTTTCGGTGTGCAGGCGCAGGATCAGGGTGTCGAGTTCGGGGTCGTTGCCGGTGGTGGCGGTGACCTCGTTGATCTCGGCCAGCCGGGCGGCCGGGAGTGCGCGGCGGGTGCTGGCCAGTCTGCGGGGCTTGGCCACGCGCAGGGCGGGGTTGTCCCGTTCGTCGATCAGCTCGTCGTTGACGGCGTGGCGGTACAGGCAGCGCAGCGCTCCGATGAGGTGTTCGGCGGCGCTGCGACCGCCGCGGGAGTTGCGGCGGGGGACGGCGTTGGCTTTGACCTGTTCGGCGAGTTGTTTGATCTCCAGCGGGGTGGGCTCGTCCAAGCGCCGCTCGCCCCAGGCGGTGATGATCCGTTGCCAGTAGGGCTGGTAGGCGCGGCGAGTGCCGACGGGGACGGCGTTGGCCACGCGCGGCAGGTACTCCCGGATCAAGGGCATCGGCGCGGTGGGTGCTGGTTCGGCGAGTAGTTCTTCGGCGCGCACGCCCAGGCGGGCCAGGAGCAGGCGGGCGGTGTCGAGGTCGGTGTGCATCAGTCCGCCCTCGTGGGCAGGGCGGTGTGGTAGGCCAGCAGCATTTCCCCGAGTGCGGCCGGGGTGTAGGCGGCGAGCAGGCCGAGGTCGGGATAGACGGCCACGAGCAGGCGGGCGCCGGTGGCCAGGTGGCAGGCACGCCGGATCGAGGCGGGCAGCCACAGGTGGCCTTGGCGGGTGATCGCGAGGGTGCTCCCGTGCTGCCGGGTCACCACGATCATCAGGCCCTGCACAGGGGTGAGGGCGACTGCGGTTTCCGGTGGCCATTCCAGGTGCTGCAGCGGCGCGCGGTCAGCGAGCCGCCCGCCCGCGTCGAGGCTCGTGACGGTGCACCACGGCGCCTGGATCCGCGGCGGCGTGATCAGGTGCGCGACAGGCAGGCCCGACTGGCGGGCACGGCCGTATGCGGTCCGCGCGGTCACAGCCTCGACCAGCCGGTCTCCGATCGACGGCGGCCCCGGCGTGCCCGCAACGGCCTCCGGCTGCACTGGGTTCTGGCGCCCGGCAGCCGTCGCCCCACCTGCCGTGCCGCCGGCGTTGAAGGACACGGAGTGGCGGTTCGATCGGTGCGGAAGATGGGCTTGGTGTTCGGGTTCGGTCCGGATCGGCGGGGTCATCGCGACCGCCGGTCCGCTGGGGCCGTGTGCGCCGGGTGGGTCTGCTCAGCCGGAACGTTGGGGGCCGGTGCTTGCAGGATGAGGATGTCGGCGTGGGCGATCACCGCAGCCGCAACACCGCGGGCTCGGAGTTCGCAGACCTGCTCGGCGTGGCGTCGCGGTACCCGGGACACCAGGTGGCCGTGCCGCATCCCGGTCAGCAGGGCCACGCACCGCGCGACCGGGTCCAGGCCGGCGTTGATCGCGGCGTGCAGGGTCATGGACGGCAGGTCCACCAGCTCGGCACCGCGCCGGATTGCCCGGCAGACCAGGACGATCGTGGCACCGGGCCGCAGCAGGGGCCTGGCCTTGCGGAGGACCCTGGCGAGACCAGCGAGGTCGCGGTCCAGCTCGTTCAGATCCGGGCCCAGGCGCGGGCGTGCCAGCAGCAGCGCCGCCGCGCCGTGGTGCCCGGTGGCCAGCTCCGCCAGCGCGGCGCCGGTGTCGCCGTGCACCACGCGACCGGTGCCGGTCGCGCCGAGCTGGGTGGCCAGGGCAAGGTTGGCCTGGGCAAGCTCGGCCCGGCGGTGGTCGGGTTCGACGCCGAGGGCGTTGCGGCCGGTGTGGACGGCCTCGACCAGGGTGGCGCCGGTGCCGCACAGCGGGTCGGCGACCAGGTCCCCTGGGCGGGTGAAGGTGGTGATGGCGTGACGGGCGATGGCCGGCAGGAGCTGGCCGGAGGTGCCGCTGCCGGGGACGTAGCGGCCCCGCCACTGGAGTCGGTCGGCTTCCTGCGCCGTGGGCCAGACCGTGACCGGAAGGTCCTGCAGGTGTGGTTCGCGCGGGGCCGAGTGGGAGTGGGTCACCGGTGGCCTCCGCGGGTGCTGGTGAAGATCAGCAGGTCGTGGTGGGCGGGCACCCGCACCGGCTCGCCGACCTCAGCGAGCTGGTCGGCGGGGCGGGTGGGAGCGGCGACGATGTGCTGGAGGTAGGTCAGCCCAGCCGCGGTGGCCGCGGCGATGACCAGGCCGGCGGAGTTGACGAACCGGCCAAGGCCGGTCGGGCTGGCGGTGAGCACGGCCAGGACCCCGCCGGGCCGCAACCAGGAGCACCAGTCGAGGTAGGGCTGCCCGCTGGGAGTGATGTGGGGCAGCGGGAGTTCGACGGCCAGCACGAGTCCGGCACTGTGCGGGGCAACCGGCGGCAGCGGCCACCCACTGCGCGCAGGCCGGGTGTGGACGGCGTTGGTTGCGGAGCCAGCAGAGCGACTACCCGCGGTGACGGGGTGCTCTGGGTCGGCCACGGCGTGTCGGTGCCCGGAGGCATCGACGACCGCCGCGATTCGTGCCGCGTCGCGACCGGTGACCACGACGGTGTCCGCGGACTTCGAGTATTCGTCGGCGATGCGGGCGATCGTGGATCGGGGAATCGACTCGGCCAGGAGTGGCAGGCTGTTGTTGTCTTCCTGGGTGAGGTCGCAGAGCCAGACCGACAGCGGCGGAGTCGGCGCTGAGGCGGATCGGCATGTTCTGTTTCGGCAGCCGGTTTGAGTTCGCGAGCGGATCGCGTTCATGGCGCGAATTCACCTCCTGGCCAACCACTTGTTCCGACGCCTACCTAAAGCGCGCGGGAATCGGCGGATTCACATCCAGGAGAGAAACTCGCCTAGGCCATGACGAACGTCTGGTGCCGGCGCCGCCGGGCGGCCTGCTGGTGTGCGGGCACGCCCCGGCCGTGGTGTCTCTGGCAGCGGTTCGCGCCGGATCGACTTTTCGCCGCCGCATCTCCACCCGCGGGCGTGCCCACATAGGTGGCTGGGTGGCCTGACACCCCTGATCGCGACGATGTCTCACAAGATCGCGATCTCGATCACCGGCGACTGACAGATTCCTGCGCGGGGCTCACAAGATCGCGGTGTGCGGGCGGTGTCAGGCCGGGCGGGCTGGCTGGAGGGCGTCATCAACGCCGACCGGCCGCCGCAGCGCGGTGGCCACGCCAGAAGGAGGGCCACCATGGCCTCGCACACCACCCGCCGCCGCAAGCACCAGCCCGACCACACCACCGCCCCACCCGGCACAGCCGCCGCCCGGGACCTGGCACTGGCCACCAACACCGGCAGCACGTGGGCCTCGCTGTCCGTTCTCGATGCCGCTGAGCAGGCATTTCAGTTGCTGTGCGCCGGGCCGGGACCGCTGGCGGTCGAGGGCGCCGAACTTGGGCACGGCCTGCCTGAGCGGCCGGTGCCGCTGACGGAGCTGCGTCGGCTGCTGCTCGCGCCCGGCGCTACGCATGCGCTGCGCGAGAGGGTCTGGGCGCACCTGGTGCGCAGCGCCCAGACCTCCAAGCCCGCGTGGATGGTGGGCACGGTCGGCATGGCTCTGCCCGGTTTGCGGGCCGCGGCTGGGCACCTGGCCTTCGGCTACACCGGCGAGGTCGAGGACCTCGACGCCGAGGTGCTGGCCGGGTTCTGCGACCGGCTCAAGACCATCGACCCCGATGCCGGCAACCTCGCCGCCCGCCTGATCTGGGCCGCCCAGCGTGCCGGGGCCCGGCTGCGCGCCAAGGAGTGGGACGGGGTGGCCCGGATGGTGCCCTGGCGGGATGCGGCGATGCCGACCGCACCGGCCCGGCATCCCGACTTGGTGCTGGCCACCGCGGTCCGGGAAGGCATCCTGACTGAACGCGAGGCGACCATTATCGGCGCTACCCGCCTGGAAGGGCAGCGTCTCCGGGACCTCGCACCCGCATTTGGGCTGACATATCGCCAGATTTGCTACCTCCGGGAAAAGGCCGAGCAGCGCCTGGTCGCCTACCTGACCGACGGTCGCGAACAGGATAGTCCGGCCGCCGGTTGTGAATCCGACGCCAGGCGGGCGCTTTAGAAATACGCGGGAGCAGAAGGCCCGTCACCGCCAGACAGAACGAGACCCATACCGGATGTGCCCCGACCGGGATTCCGGCTTTCCGTCTCCGCCTGTCGCCGATCTCAGAGTGCCATTCCGGAAAGGGGGAAGCGTCATGCGAAACCGCCCCAGTGTGACTGTCCGCGGTCCCCGGGCGCGACGGTGGCTGTCACGGTGCGTGGCCGTGGCCGTCATCGCGATCCTCGCCGTGCTTGGCACCGCGGTGCCTGCGCTGGCTGCCCCTCCGGGCGACCTCAACCAGGTGATCGAGCGGATCCGCCTCGCTCTGCTCGTGCTGGGTGGCGCGCTGGTCGGGCTGTTCATCACCATCGGGTTCTTCCGCTACTCCGCCGCGGACGGCGACCCGGGTGAGACCGAGCGCGCCAAGAAAGCGATCCGCTGCGCCGCGGTCGGGTTCGTCGGCGCGGCCATCGCCCAGTTGATCGTCAAGCTCTTGCAGTCGGTGGTGAGCTGACCATGCCGACCACCCCAGCCCTGGCTACCGAGCGGCGGCGCACACTGCGGACACACTGGCTCCTGCCCACCGCCGGGCTGCTGGCCGCCCTCACCGGCCTGATCTTGGCGCTGCTGCTTGCAGGGGCCGGGGGCCGGACCGCACAGGCTGAACCGGTCGAGCCGACCCAGGTTCCGATCCTGCCGACCGCGCCGCCGCCGAGTTCCTCCTCAACACCACCTGCTCCGACCACGACCTCACCGACAACGACACCGGTGCCGGCGGGCCCGTCGATCCTGGACGGCTTCTCCGGGGTGGGCATGGTCGATGTGGCGGGGATGGCGATCACCGAGTGGGTCCGGGGCCTGGTTCGCACCGGGTTGCAGACGGTGCTCAAGCTGCTCGGCGACACGGTGCTGTCCACCCCGGAGATGGCCGAGATGCCCCGCATCGCCGAGCTGTGGGACTGGGCCCGGCACATCGCCAACGCCCTCTACGTGCTGCTGGCCACCGCCTCCGGCCTGATCCTCATGGCGCATGAGAGCCTGCAGACCCGGTATGCGATCAAGGAACTCTTGCCGCGGCTGGTGATCGGGTTCCTGACCAGCAACCTCAGCCTGACCATCGTGGGCCAGGCCATCGTCATGGCCAACGCCCTCTCCGCAGCCATCCTCGGGGAAGGGACCGGCCCGGCGAACCTGGTCGGCCAGCTCAACACCAACATCGTCACCCAGGTCCAGACCGCCGGGATCTTCCTGCTGCTGCTGGCCTCGGTGCTGATCGTGCTGATCGTGATCCTGCTGCTGATCTGGATCGTGCGCATCGCCCTGACCGCGGTCCTGGTCATCGCCGCACCGCTGGCCCTGTCCGCCCACGCCCTGCCGCACACCGAGGGGATGGCGCGGCTGTGGTGGAAGGCGATGATCGCGCTGCTCGCCGTCCAGATCGCCCAGGCCCTGGTGCTCGTGCTGGCGTTGCGGTCATTCTTCGCCACCGCCGACCCCACCCCCGGTTGGATCGGCATCGGCACCGGGGCGCTGACCTTCCTGGTGTTCCTGGTGCTGTTCTACATCGAGATCAAGATCCCGTTCTGGGCCTTCCAACAGGTCTGGGCCGGCCGCGGCGGGATGCTGACCTCGTTGGTGAAATACGCCATCGCCGCCAAGACCCTCGGCATGCTCGGCCTCGGCAAAGGCTCCCGCGGCGCGGCGGCACGTGGTGCGGGCAAGGTGGGCCGTGCAGCCGGGGGCGTGGCGGGCGGGGTTCGCCGGGGTGCTGCTCCCGTGGTCGCCGCGGCGGTTCCGGCCGGGCAGTTGGCCCCGCAGTTCGTTGCCAAGCCGACCCCGGCCAAGGCGCAACGCCGCCTGGCTGAGGCCCAGGCCCGGATCCGGTCCGCGGGTGAGCGGGCCCGTGCGCAGGCCATCCGTTCCTACACCGCGCCCAAGGCCACCGCGAGCCCACCGCCGCCGACCGGCAGGATCTCGCAGCCAGTCGCGCGGATCGGCTCGACACCGACCCGGATCTCCACCACGCCCGCGCGCCTGTCCACGACGCCGATCCCGGGTGCGGTGCAGCCCGCCAGGATCTCCACCCCGCCGACAGCGACAGTGCGGACACCGCGGTCGAGTGCGGTCGTCCCGCCGCGGATCTCGGCCGTGCCCCCGAACACGGCCCGGACCCCGGTGCCGTCGATACCGGTGTCCGCCGCGGCGAACCCGGCCGCCTACACCCCGGCCCGGATCTCGGCGACCCCGCCGCGGATCTCCCACACGCCCGCCCCGCGCCCGACACCGCCACCGGACCCAGCGGCCTACACCCCGGCGCGGATCTCCGCCGAACCCGCCCGCATCTCCACCAGCACCCCCAGCGCGCACGTCCAGCCCGCCGACGGGGCCGAACCCGGCCGGCGGCGGATCCGCCGCCGCGCCAACCCGAGCAACCCGAAGGAGTGAGACGGATGGCTCGCCGCGAGCAAGACCTGCCCATGGCCGTGCCGGTCCCGGCCGACATCGACCGCCCGGACCGGATCGCCTTCGGGCTCACCGCCCGCCAACTCGCCGTGCTCGGCTCGGTCGCGGTCGGGCTGTGGGGTCTGTACGAAGCCACCGCCGACCTGCTGCCCCTCGGGGTGTTCCTGACCGTCGCGGTTCCGCTGACCGGGATCGCCATCGTGGCCGTGGTCGGGCGGCGCAACGGCCAGGGCTTCGACCAACTGCTGTGGGCGATCCTGCGGCACCACCGCGGACCCCAGCGCCTGGTCCCCGCTCAAGCCGTGCCCGGCCAGCGGGTGCCGGACGCGCCGTCCTGGGTGCAATGCCGGGCGGGGGCGTTGCCGTCGCCGTTGCGGCTGCCGGTCACCGCGATCAGCCCCGAGGGGGTACTGGACCTGGGCAAGGACGGCCAGGTGGTGCAGTGCACCTGCTCGGGGGTGAACTTCGGGCTACGCACCCACGGCGAACAACGCGTCCTGGTCGCCGGCTTCGCCCGCTGGCTGCACTCCCTGACCGGGCCGGTGCAGATCGTGGTGCGCGCCGACCGCCTCAACCTCGACCCGGCCGTCGCCACGTTGCGCGAGATCGCCCCCAGCCTGCCCCACCCCGCCCTGGAAGATGCCTGCCACGCCCACGCCGCCTTCCTGGAAGAGCTGGCCGGGTCGCGGGATCTGTTGCGCCGCCAGATCCTGCTCGTGCTCGCCACACCGGACGCGGGCACCCGCGGAAGCCCGGGTGGTCAGCAGGCGGTGCTGCGGCAGGCCGCCCTGGCCCGGCAACTCCTGGCCACCGCCGAGGTGAGGGTCCGCCCACTGGATGGCGCGGACGTGCAGCGGGTGCTGGCCACCGCCACCGATCCCCACGGCGAGCACACCCAGCTCGACACCGAGGCATCCGCCACCGGAATCGTCACCGCCTCACCGACCCTGCTCCACCCCGACCACGACCCGGATGGGAGGTGATCACCATGCGAAACCTGTTCTCCCGCAACACCTCCGCCGACGGTGAGCAGGAGGTGCTGACCGGACCCGAGGCCGTGGAAGTCACCCCACGACACCTACGCCTAGGTGCGGGATACGCCACGACGCTGGTGGTCACCGGCTACCCGGCCGAGGTCGGCGCAGGCTGGCTGGAACCCCTGCTCTGCTACCCCGGCCGCCTCGACGTCGCCCTGCACATCGAGCCTGTCGACCCCGAGATCGCCGCCGGCCACCTGCGCACCCAGCGCGGCCGACTCGGCTCCTCCGACCGCAGCCAGCACGCCGGTGGCGACGACGATCCCGAACTGGGGGCCGCGGTCGAGGACGTCCACGCCCTGTCCCGGGCCCTGGCCCGCGGCTACACCCGCCTGTTCAAGGTCGGGCTGTACCTGACCGTGCACGCCGAAAGCGAGCAGCAGCTGCAGGCCGAGGTCGCCGAAGTCCGAGCGCTGTGCCGCTCCCTGCTGCTCAAGACCCAGCCGACCAGTTTCCGCGCCCTGCAAGGCTGGGTCTCCACCCTGCCCATGGGCACCGACCGGCTGAAGATGCGCCGCACCCTGGACACCCTGGCCCTGGCCACCGCGTTCCCCTTCACCAGCCCCGACCTGCCCGCCGACCCCGCTCCTGCGGCGCGCCCCACCGGAATCCTCTACGGGCTCAACGCCACCAGCACCGGGCTGGTGTTGTGGGATCGGTGGGGCCAGGACAACTACAACAGCACCACCCTGGCGCGCAGCGGCGCCGGCAAGTCCTTCTTCACCAAGCTCGAAGCCCTCCGCAGCCTGTACGACTACCGGGACACCGACCCGCAGGATGCGCCCGGGGTGCAGGTCTTCGTCATCGACCCCGAACACGAATACCGGCGGCTGTGCCAGGCCGTGGGCGGCACCTACCTCCCCCTCGGTGCGCCCGAGGTGCGGCTCAATCCCTTCGACCTGCCCGACGGCGCCCAGCACATGCCGGATGCGGTGACCCGGCGCAGCCTGTTCATCCACACCGCTGTCGCCGTCCTGCTGGAAACCACGCTCACCCCGGCCGAACGCGCCGTACTGGACCGCGCCGTCACTGCGGCCTATGCGGCGGTGGGCATCACCACCGACTCTCGCACCTGGACCCGCCCTGCCCCTCAACTCGGCCACCTCGCCCACGTCCTGGCCGCCGACCCGGATCCGGTCGCACACGAGCTGGCCACCCGGCTGGCGCCGTTTGTCACCGGCGCCTACGCCGGACTGTTCAACGGCC
The DNA here is from genome assembly GCF_014204915.1 of Crossiella cryophila. Lineage (NCBI taxonomy): Bacteria > Bacillati > Actinomycetota > Actinomycetes > Pseudonocardiales > Pseudonocardiaceae > Crossiella > Crossiella cryophila. Next base: position 6,358,779 of record NZ_JACHMH010000001.1, on the reverse strand, counting down.
CCACCACCCACCGACCTTCCGGACACCTGGTGGCGATCTCGCTGCGGGACCTGCCCGAGGAACTCAAACCCATAGGCACCCTGCTTGCCCTGGATGCCATCTGGCGGCAGGTCCTCAACCCTCGTGCCCGGCGCCGGCGGCTGGTGATCGTGGATGAGGCGTGGCAGCTCATGCAGCAGCCCGCCGGAGCCCGGTTCCTGTTCCGTATGGCCAAATCCGCCCGCAAACTCTGGGCCGGACTCGCCTTCGTCTCCCAGGACCCCGGCGACCTCCTGGCCACCGAACTCGGCCAGGCCATCGCCGCCAACTCCGCCACCCAAGTCCTGCTCCGTCAAGCGCCACAGGCGATCGAGGCGATCACCGAGGCGTTCGGCCTCTCCGACGGCGAACGTGATCATCTTTTGGCTGCGGGGCCCGGCGAAGCGCTGCTGCTCTCGGGCTCCAGCCGGGTGGCCTTTAGCGTGGTCGCCTCCGCTGAGGAGGCTCCGTTGATCACTACCGATCCGGCCGAACTTCTCGATGAGGACGAGGAGTTCGGTTGGGACAGCCCTGACGGGATGCCGCAGTGAACGGCCTCGACTGGACCGCCCTGTTCTCCGCGGCGGACCGGGCGGTGGGCTGGGTGGCCGGGTTGTGGCAGCAGCACGCCGTGCTGATCGTGGTCGCCGCGGTGATTCCGTTGGTGGCCACGGTGATCCTGGTCGTGCTGCGCCGCAGGGTGCGACGCAGGTGGTCGCATCGGGCCCGGCTGGTGGAGCTGCTGCCACCGTCGGATCTGGACCTGGCCACCGCCTTTGCCGGCGGCCGACGGCTCTGGCGCGACCTGACCGGAATCACTCCACCGGCCTGGCGACGGCGAGTACGTGGTCACCCCGCGTTGGCCTTGGAGTACCTGCTCACCCCCGAGCGGCTCACGGTCCGGATCTGGATTCCCGGGCCGATCCCGCCGGGCCGGGTGGAAGCGGCTGTCCGCGCGGCGTGGCCTGGAACGCTGCTCATCCCGGCTACCGACACTCCGATCTCGCCCACGCACACCGTCACCGGCGGAGTGGTCCGGCTGGAGCGCCCCGAGTACTTCCCACTGCACATCGCCGACGCGCGCGAGGACGCCGACCCGGTGCGCGCCTTGCAGTCCCTGGCCACCGCACTGCGGCCCGGGGAGTCCGCGCTCGTGCAGGTCCTGCTCCGTCCCGGTGTCGGAGGGCGGCTGCGCCGTTACCGGCGCATCGTGCGCCGCTTGCACACCACCCACTCCGCCACCGGATCGGGAGTGACCAGGCTGCCTGCCGAACTGGCCAGGGAGTTGCTGGACCTGATCACCGGCAGCCGCACCCCGACCCGCTCCACCAGCACCTCCGGCACCCGCGGCACGGATCCGCAGCGTGCGGAGGAACTCCGCGAGATCCGGGCCAAGGCCGTGTTGCCGCAGTGGGAGGTCGAGCTGCGCTACGCCGCAGCCACCTCCAGCACCGGAGCAGCGGCCCGCGCCCGGGTGCGGGGGCTGGCCGACGGGGTCTTCGCGATGTTCGCCGTGCTGGCCGGACGCAACGCCCTGGCCCGCCACCACCTCCACCGCCCGGCCGCCGCACTGGCCCGGCGGCGGTTGCGCCACGGCGCGCTGCTGTCCACCACCGAAATCGCCGCCCTCGCCCACCTGCCCGTGCGCAACCCGGCGCTGACCGGCGGCCGGGCCCGCACCGTCCCCGCCCCACCCGAGGTCTTCGACCACCCCGACACCGCCACCTGACGACCGCGACCGGGAAGGAGCCCACGATGCCCGCACACAACGACACCGCCGCGCACGCTGGGCCGCGGCGGCTCACCCTCACCCCCGCCGACGACCGGCGCAGGCAGGCGCCGAAGCCCCTCGGGCACGCCGATGCCGGTCCCGCCCGGCGCGTCGTGCTGCGGGTCCCGGATGCCCGGTACCACCTGCACATCTGCGGGGAAACCGGCGCTGGCAAGACCACCTTGCTGCTCAACCTGGCCCTGGCCGACATCTACGCCGGCCGTGGCCTGGCCGTCATCGAACCCCGCGGCGACCTCATCCGCGACCTGCTCGACCGCATGCCCGCCGACGCCGGGCAACGGCTCGTGCTCATCGATCCGGACGAGACCGAGGCCCCGCCCAGCCTCAACGTCCTCGACCCCACCGGACTGGGCGGGGAAACCGTGGCCGATCAGCTCGTCTCCACCCTGCACCGGCTCTACCACGCCTGGTGGGGCCCCCGCGTGGAAGACACCCTCCGGGCCGCCACCCTCACCTTGACCCGCCAACCCGGTGCCACCCTCGCCGACATCCCGCTCCTGCTGACTAACACCGCTTACCGCCGCCAGGTCACCGCCGCGGTCCGCGCCGAGGACCCCACCGGCATCGGCGCGTTCTGGCACGCCTTCGACCAACTCACCCCCACCGCCGCAGCCAACGCGATGGGACCGGTGCTGTCCAAGCTCCGCGCGGTAACCACCCGCCGATTCGTCGCCGACCTCTTCGGCACGGCTAGGAGTTCCTTCCACCCTGCCGACATCCTCGATGGCGGCATCCTCCTGGCCCGCCTGCCCAAGGGCGAACTCGGTGAGGACACCTCTCGCCTGGTCGGCTCCCTGCTGCTGTCCTCGCTGTGGCAGGCCACCACCGCCCGCGCCGGCCAACCCGAACCGCACCGGCGCGACGCCACCGTGCTGGTCGACGAGTGCCAGAACTACCTGCACCTACCCACCCCACTCGACGATGCGCTGACCGAATCCCGCGGCTACCACGTCTCCTGGGTCCTGGCCCACCAACACCTCGACCAACTCACCACCGTGCTCCGCACCGCCCTGTCGGCCAACGCCCGCAACAAGATCCTCCTGGGCGTCTCACCCGAAGACGCCCGCCACTTCGCACCCCACGTCGGCCCGCACCTGTCCGCACTGGACCTGCACACCCTGAACGCCTACCAGGCCGCCTGCCGCCTGGTCGTGGCCAACACCAACACCACCGGCTTCACCCTGCGCACCCAACCACCCCCACCCGCCATCCCCGGCCGCGCCGAACAACTCCGCCACGCCGCCCGCCGCCAGGGACTACCCCGCGCCACCCGCCAGCAGAACGTCGCGCGCCGCCGCCGGAGGATCCCCGGCCCCGACGAGCAGGCAGCCCACCCGATCACCGACCTCTAACCCGGGAAGGAGCCCGACCATGCAGCACCCCACCCGCCCCACCGCGGCCTCCGAACCACCACGCCGCCGGGCTCCACGCCCAGCCCGCCCGGCACCACTGGACCCGATCACACTGTGGAGCCGCCTCACCGACCGCGACCGCACCATCCTGCGCCTGCTCGACGCCCACCAGGTGCTCACCACCGAACAACTGGCCGCCCTGGCCGGATTCCCCACCCTCGACCGCGCCCAACGCCGCCTACTCGCCCTCTACTGCACCCACGTCCTCGACCGGTTCCGCCACCCCCGCCCCGACGGCTCGATGACCTCCTGGCGCTACGCCCTCGGCCCGGCCGGCGCGGCGATCCTGGCCGCCATGCGCGGCACCGAACCACCCCGCCCCGCCACCCTGCGCACCCGCCTGCTCCGCCTGGCCGCCCACCCCGCCCTCAACCACCTCCTGGGCGTCAACGGCCTCTTCGCCGACCTCGCCAGCTACTCCGCGGACCACCCCGGCGAGACCCTGGCCGGGTGGCTCGGCGAACGCCACGCTGCCCGCGCCTGCGGCAACCTGGCACGCCCAGACGGGCTCGGCGTGTGGCAGCACGGCCAGGGTCGGGTGGTGTTTCTGCTGGAGTACGACACCGGCACCGAAAACCTCGGCCAGGTCCAGGCCAAACTCGACGGCTACCGCGACCTCGCCCAGTCCGGCGGCCCACAACTACCTCCGGCCCGCGCCGAAGACCCGGCCGACGACACCGAGCCGCAGAACGCGGACCGGAGGACGCCGGGATCGTTCTGGGTGCTGCTCCGCTTCCACTCCGCAGCCCGGGAAACCCACCTGCGCCAACGTGCCCAAGCTCAGCCCGCGCTGATCCAGCCCACGCCCGGCACCGCGCGGTGGGCCGTCGCGACTACCCACGCCGAACTCGCCGAAGCGCACAGCCCGGCCGGACCGATCTGGTTGCCGCTCAACACCTTCGGCCGCCGCCCGCTACGCGCACTGCACCTTCACCACTAGCCCCGCCGGTCCGCCGGTCCGCCATGACGGGCCAGAAGCCTTGCGCCGCAACGGCCTGAGCGTTGACTTCTGCTGCCGCCATGAATCTGGGAGGAGTCCGACCGTGCCCATCCTCGCTTCTGCCGCCGCCAAGATCGCCGTGGGCGCCACGGGTGTCCTGGCCGCCCCGGTCCTGTTCATCGCCGCCACGATCGGCACACTCGGCGGAAACCAGGCACACCCCAGCCCGAACGCAGTCGCCGACATCCCCGCCGACTACCTGAACATCTACCGCACCGCCGCGGCCACCTGCCGCGGCCTGGACTGGACCGTCCTGGCCGCGGTCGGCAAGGTCGAGTCCAACCACGGCCGCTCTACGTTGCCTGGCGTGCGCAGCGGCTCCAACTCCGCTGGAGCCCAAGGCCCCATGCAGTTCCTGCCCGCCACCTTCGCCGCCTACCGGAACCCGATCCCGCCCGGCGGCATCGATCCACCCTCGCCGTACCACCCGGTCAACGCCATCCACGCCGCCGCCCGCATGCTCTGCCACAACGGCGCCAAGGACAACCGCGACATCCGCGCCGCCCTGTTCAGCTACAACCACTCCACCGCCTACGTCGACCAGGTCCTGGCCATCGCCCGCGACTACAACCGTGCCCCCACCACAGGGCCGGCCGCGCAACGGGCGATCGAGTTCGCCATGCAGCAGATCGGCCATCGCTACGTCTGGGGCGGCGACGGTGCGCACGAAGGCGGCTTCGACTGCTCCGGCCTGACCAAGGCCGCCTACGCCGCCGCCGGAATCACCTTGCCCCGCACCGCACACACCCAGTACACCGCCGGTCCGCGCCTGGCACCCGGGGCGCCGTTGCTCCCGGGCGACTTGGTGTTCTTCGGCAACCCGCACACCAAGATCCACCACGTCGTGCTGTACATCGGTGACGGCAAGGTCGTGCACGCGCCGACTTTCGGCCAGCGCGTCCAGGTCGCTCAATTGGCCAGCCTTGGCCCGTACGCCGGTGTCACACGTCCCGCGCAGGGTCGAGGCGAAAGTTCGGCGGCTTCGGCCGGCTAGGAAAGTGCCTCGCCCTGGACGAGTCCTGCGTGGGAGCCCAACTTTTCCGGATCTTCGCTGCTGTGCCGAGCAGCGTGAACCTGCGTATAGGTGCCGGAGCTGGCGCCGAGATCGCGCCCGTGATGCCGCCGTAGTGCCCTACTCGGCGCGCTGAGATGCGCTGGTCTGCGCCGCAAACCACTGCCGCTCAACGCGTTCCCGGAGTGGGCCGAGGCCGAGCAGCACCGGGGACAGTGTCTCGTGTACACGTTCTGGGGTGGAGACCTGATCCGCTGCCGAGCGGAGCGCGACCGCGAACTCCTCCAGCTCGCTGGCCGCCGCACGCATCAGATTCGGGTCCAACCGGGGCTTGCCCATGGACCGACCTTACTGAGCTGAGCGAGGCAGGCGAATCGCCCGACCTCGTCTGGTGACGGGCTGTGTCACCGGGCTGGAGGAGTTGAGCGATTTGAGGTAGGCGCTCCTCTTACGGGCCGGACCACGCGTCCTGCCGGGACGGCGCCGGCGCTGGCCGGACTTCAGATCCGGTTCGTCCTGTCGGTGCTCCGGCCGTGCGCCTAGGTGCAGCGTGAACCGGAACATCCGGAACATCGACGCTTCTGCACGCACCTCCCGATCGCCCGAGCGGTGGACGACCACAGCCACGATGATGACCAAACTCACCACCAGCCCGAGCGCAATCACGGTGACAGCGATCGGCTTCGACCACTCGTTCAACAGCGACGTCAGGACGTCAAGACCCACAACCAACACCTTTCAACCAGGACATACTGAACCCACACAGAGTCCTTTGCGGACTCCGTGTTTCAGCGCGGCACTGACGAGCCGGGTTCCCGCACGCTCAGCACGTGTGGGCTCTGTCAGAATTCGCGCGTTGGGCCAGCACCACGTGTTTCAAGCACGCTGGTGCTGTCCTTGTTGATCCCGGCCTTCGCCGGGGGTTGGTGGTCACGATCCGTGGATCGCTGCTGACGCACAGCACAGTACATGCCGGGCGCCCTCACCATTCGGCGTTGCCCACATTGCACCCGTTCGAGGCCCGCCTGTCATCGGCACCCGCCGTTACGTCGAACCTGGCCGTCCCGGTCCTGTTCATCGCCGCCACGATCGGCACCCTCGGCGGCAGCCGGGCCCGGCTGCGGTGGCCGACGTCCCCGCCGACTACCTGAGCATCTACCGCGCCGCCGCGGCCACCCGCCCCGGGCTGGAGCGTCCTGGCCGCGGTCGGCAAGGTCGAAACCGATCACGGCCGATCCACCTTGCCTACCGAATCACGGCAGCTCGCCGTACCAACAGGTGGATCTGGCCGGGCGAGTCAATCATTGTCGGTGGGCGGAGGCACCATGGTGCGATGAACGATGTTCTCCTGTTCCACCGTGACGGCCACCTTGACGCCGCCCTCACCAGGACGGAACGCGCCATGGTCGAGCGCATTCAGCAGTGGGACCCGGATGCCTTGCTGAAGGCACCCGTCGAGGACGTCGTCGACCAACTGGTCGACGCGGGCTCGGTGCGGTGCCCTGAGCTGCTGGTCGACCAGGTCTGGATGCCCGCGCCGACCGAGGTCATGGTGGCGTACAGCGACTTCGGTCAGCAATACGCGCGGCGAGTTACCCGTCTCGTGCTGGTGGCGCCGTTCACGGGCGAGAAGGCGATCTTCATGTTTCGGGCGAACCGGGGCACTATGAGTCCGCCACGGGTACTGCACCTGACCGAGAACGAGTTGCACCTTGTCATCGACGAGCCGCCGGAGGAGCCGACCGCAGTGAGGGCCGCCTTCGACGAGCAACTCGATAGGATCCAGCAGCACCTGTCCTGGTCGCGTGAGCAGATAGAGCAACACAACCTGAAGGTCGGCGCGCAGGTTCCAGGCTTGGTCGCCAAGCGACGTGAGCACCTGCTCGCCACCCGAAACTTGCAGGCCCAGATCGGGTACCCGGTTCGCCGCCGGTCCGACGCCGACACCTACAGCGTTCCGGTGAGGCGCCGCACTCTGCAGCCTGTACGGTCCCAACCGGCCGGTGGCCGTGCCGCGTTCAAGCCCGAGCCAGCCATGAGTGAGCCGGACTACCAGGCCGCACTGCGCGTTCTGCGGAACCAACGCAACGCGCTTGAACGGACTCCGTCTCTTGCCGCCACGCTCAAGGAAGAACAGATCCGGGATCTTCTCCTAGTCGGCCTGAACGCCCAGTTCGAGGGCGACGCTGCCGGCGAGTTGTTCAACGGGGAAGGCAAGACCGACATCCTCATCCGCGTCGACGACCGCAACATCTTCATCGGCGAATGCAAGGTGTGGTCAGGCCCCAAGACCATGGACGAGGCGCTCGATCAACTTTTCAGGTACCTCGTGTGGCGGGACACCAAGGCCGCCATCCTCCTGTTCATCCGCAACAAGGACGTCACTGCGGTGATCGACAAGGCCGTGAGGAAGATCGAGGATCACCCGAACTACAAGCGCGGTGCAGCTCGGTCAGGGGGTGAGGAGTTCGAGTTCACCATGTGCGCCCAGGACGATCCAGAACGGGAGATTCATCTCGCCCTGATCCCGTTCGCACTCCGCGACTGCTGATCCAGGTCGAGCGGTCGCTGACCCGAATCTGGCGTATCGCAATGGATTGCACCCAATTCACTCTTTAGAGTGTTTGTTGGCGGGTTCCTATCGTGTTTGGTAGTCGGGTGGTTGCGGATCACCACATCAACGATTGCTCCATTGATGGCGTTGCGGCCACGGCGGTTGGCTGTGGTGCCGCGCCCAGGCACGGGCGATTTCCTCGGGTCGTGGGTCGATCGGGTAGCGGCCAGCTATGGCACGTCGACGGGGAACGCGGCGCGGTGGCTGGGCCTGGAGTGTCGGGTGGGTTCGGGCGGCAGCACGTTGCGGCCACGGTTCTACGGGGTGGCGGTGGCGTCCCGAGCGGGGCTGGCCGGGGCAACCGGGTTGCCTGCTGAGGTGTTCAACAGGATCTGTCTGTCCAGGTTTTCCGGGACAGCGCTGGATTCCACCGGCCTGGACTTGTCCGATGATCGCTCGATGCATCCGCTGATGCGCAGGGAGTGGGCGTTGTTCATGCGCAGCCGCGCTTGCCCTCGATGCTTGGCCAAGTCAGGCGGGGCCTGGCCGGTGTGGTGGCGGCTCGGCATGGCTGCGGCCTGTCCAGGACACCGGCTACTGCTGGTTGACAGCTACCGCCGTTCCGTCGCACCGTCCTCGGCGGCGGCCCAACGCGCCACCGAGTTCGCGAAGGCCCAGATCGGCCAGCTGTACGTGTGGGGCGGTGACGGCCCGGCCGAAGGCGGCTTCGACTGCTCCGGGCTGACCCGCGCCGCCTACGCCGCCGGGATCACGTTGCCGCGTACCGCGCACACCCACTATTTCGCCGGACCGCCGGTACCGCCCGGCGCGCCGCTACTGGCGGGCGACCTGGTGTTCTTCGGAAACCCGAAAACCAAGATCCACCACGTGGTGCTGCACGTCGGCGACGGCAAGGTCATCCACGCTCCGACCTTCGGCCAGCGCGTGCAGATCGCCGAACTGGCCACTCTTGGCCGGTACGCCGGTGCGACCCGCCCGAGCGCGACCCCAATGGGCAACGGCCTTGCCCCGCCAGCCGGGTGAAGCCCGGAAGGCTCACCCAACCTGCGCCCAGTGCTGTCCAGACTTCGGCCGCCACGCCGCCCGAAGGCAGTCAGCGCGCGTGAGGGCCGTGGGTGTGGTCGTTCAGCCCGCGGTCAGGGGATAGGCGGCGCGGCCGAGCCGATAGCGTTGGGACCACTGGCTGATGGCCGCCATCACGAACTCCGGGCGCGCGTCGGGTTCTTCCAGCTCTGCACCGTCCGGTGTGGACAGCACCTCGGTGAGGTTGGTAGCCGCGCGAATCAGCCCAGGCAGTCTGCTGCGGGTGTAGGTCCAGTCGCCGCGGCTGATGCCCGCCTCAATGCGGGAGAGGTAGTCGAGCAACTCCACGAAGTCCTCGGCCACCCGGGCTTCCTCGCCACGGAGCTGTCGGTAGATGTCGTCAGCGGCCTCCTGAGCGGCGCCGGTGCCGGGATGGTGGCCGCGGGTTCGACGCGACATAGCGTGGCCTCCTTCTTGCGAGCGGGACAGGTCTGGGCAGGATCGCGTTGCTGGTGGTCGGCTGCTCGGGCCCGGAGTGCCGGTCAGTGTGCGCGGGGTGGACTCAGCGGAGGAACGGATCCGCGTGCCGACCGGCGAGGATCTCCAGCGCCAGTTCGGCGACCGCGCGGGCGCCGGCCTCGTCGTGCGGAGCTGCCACGGTGATCTCGGGCCAAGCACCTGGCCAGACGTTGGGCAACTCCAGGACAAGCTGCCAGCCGCTGTCGATGGTCATGCTCAGGGCCAGGCGCGCCTGGCCCGTGCGTCCCCAATGCGGGCTGTTCTCCCGCCGGGGCAAGGGCACCAGCAGCTCGGTGCGCCGGGTCGCCACCCCGTGCTCGCGCAGCGACTCGGCGACGGCGTCGAGGAGCGCGGCCGCGGCTTCGGCGGTCTGCGGGATCGAGGCGCGGTACTGGGAGCAGGTCACCGACAGGCTCGCCCCCGCCAGGTCGGTCACCATGTCCCAGCGCGAGGGTTGCACGTCGTAGCTCTGGCCGACGGCGTAGAGGTCGTCCAGCAGCGCGGTGGCCCGCTCCAGCGCGAGCCGGGTGAACAGGAGGGCCCGCAGGCGGGTCGCCGCGGTGAGGACGGCTCTGCCTGCCGCGAACCGGAGCGCGGCGCTCTCCCGGGGTGCGGTGGTCGTGGGTGTTGCGGGCATGGCGATCCCTCCCGTTCGAACAGGTGCTGGCGAGTGAGCTGGTGCGGTACAGCAGGCGCGAGTCCGGCCATCGGCTGTCAGGCGCGGAGAACAGCTGGCGGGTCACCACCAGCCGCGGATGGTCAGTTCGGGGATCCCGCGGGCGAACGGATCGCCGTACATGCCGGTGAGGAGTTCGTGCACCAGCTCGGCTACGGCGTGGGCGCCGGCGGTGTCATAGGAGGCGATGACGGTGATCGCGGGCTGGGCGGCGGCGCGGGTCAGCACCAGTTGCCAGGCGCTCTCCAGGGACACACTCGGCTGCTGGAGGGCCTCGCTGCGCCGCCTGGAGGCCAGCAGGGACACCGACCACGGCAAGGCCACGAGCAGGCCGGTGCGCCGGGCGGCCAGCCCTCGGGTGTGCAACGCGTGGGTGAGGATGTTCAGGAGTTCGATCGCGGCGTGCTGGGTGGGGAGCCTGCTTACCCGGTACCTGGTGTGGGTCGCGGTCAGGCAGGCGGAGGCCACCTCGACCGCCACCGGCCGGTCCGAGGCGCACACCCGGCGGCGGCCGGCGGCGAACAGCGCAGCGGCGTGGTCGAGTGCGGGGCAGGTGAACAGGGCGCGCTGGGGGAGCGCCGCGGCCCGGACTGCCGCCTGTGCCGCGAGGTTCGCGGCCGGGCCGTTCACCAGCCGGATGCGCGAGTGCTGGGCGGACATGCCGACACCTCCTGCCGTTCGGGTTGTGACGGTGGCGGAAGTGGGCCAGCGCGCACGTGCCGCCATGGGGTCCAACCGCTCCAGGTGCTGTTCACCTGGTGGTTTCCGGCGGGCTGATCGCGCAGCCCAACAGGTAGTAGTGGGCACGGCTGGTGATCGCGGCCATGACCATGGCGGGACGCACGTTGGGTTCCTCGAAGTCCTCGCCGTCTGCTGTGGACAGCGCCTCGGTGAGGCTGTAAGCGCTGCGGATCAGCTCGGGCAGCTTCTCGTGGACGTAGAACCAGTTGCCGGCGCCGGCGCCGCTCACGATGCGGGAGAGGTAGTCGATGAGCGCGAGGACGTCCTCGGTGATGCGCACCTCCTGATGGCGCAGCTGGTCGTGCAGGCCCCCGGTGGGCACCGGGGTGAGGTCGGGTTGCCGGGTTTGGGTGGGCTGGTGGTGAGGCATGGGCGGGCTCCTTCCGGTGGACATAGCTCACGCCGGGGGCCGGATTCCATGGGATTCAGTCAAGCCCTGGGCGACAATTCGACCGTAGCCCGACGGGTGAGTGATTTCAATAGCGCAATGGTGTATTTGTGAGCTATTCTCCACCGCGTATGGCATCATTAGGAACCCTCTGAGTTTGCCTACATTCAACCGAAAATCAGGGGCATCTTCGAAGTCGCCTGGCGCCCATTTCGTCAGCCTGTGGCGCACCCGCGGGCAAACGGGACCCATTGATGTCTCGCGAGTCAGAGAAACCGATCAGTCGAGGCTGGCGGAGCAGTGCGGGGCAGTGCGAGAAGTGCCCCGCACGAGAATAGGAGGAAGAGCGAACTGTGCGAAATGGGAAAAGTAGTGACGAACAATGGGAAATGAGAGTGCGTGTAGGTCAGGCGCAGTTGCTGGCAGCAACACCTGCCCCCCTGTGACCTATCGTTATCAGTCCGGCCGGTCGCCTCGGCTGACAGAATGGCCTGTGAGCTGGGTAGACGCGGATTGATCGGTCACCGTCGGGCCGTCGGCAGGGCACCGGTTCTAAAGCGGTGTCCTGCCGGTGCCCCTAACGGTGTCCCCGACGGCTCCCGTGGGTAACCGGGATCTCGGACCCCATGCCGCTCGATCTGTCTAAGCCTGAAAAAACCGACCGACATGCATGGCAACGGTCTCAGAGTTCGGCAGGTGTCGACGGTCTGATTCATTGTCTCATCTTCTGGCAGGTCACCTCAAGCTGTGCTCGACGGGACTTTTTGCTGAAGGAGCGCCTCCGTCTCCAGGGTTGGTTCGGTGTCGATGTCGGCCAGTCGTACTTTCAGTTGCCGGTAGATGGCGACTGCCGCGCTGCGGTGGCCGACGTCGAGGTGCAGCTGGACGAGTTGTTGGTACACGGATTCGGCGTACGGGTCCAGGGCGATGGCCACCGACAAGGCATCGATTGCGGTTTCCGGGTCGGGTTCGCGAACAAGTGTGGCCAGTCGGAGTAGCGCGTTGGACGCCTGTTGCCGGAGTGATTCGCGGATTTCCTCGGCCCACAGGTAGCCGACTTCGTCCAGGGGCGGTCCGGGCCGGGCGAGGTCGAGGACCCGGCGCAGGGCGCGGCTCTGGTCCTGTTCGCCGATGGCGGCGCGGGCTTGGAGGATCGTCGCGGCCAGCTCATGGGCGTCCACGGCGATCAGTTCCGGGTCCAGGCGGTAGCGGCCGCCGCGGCTGTGCACGAACTGCGCTTCGGCGATGCCGGTGGCCTTGCGCAGGGCGGTGCGGATGTTGCTGACCGCGGTGTGGATCTGCGCGCGCCCGGTGTCGGCGGCGACCTCGGGCATGAGCTGGTCCTGGAGGGCGGCCGCGCCTGTGCCGCTGGGGTGGGTGGCCAGGTAGGCCAGCACTTCCCGGCCCAGGTTGCGCAGCCCGTGGGTGATCTCCTTGCCCACCACGGTGATCCGTGGTGGGCCGAAGACCTGCAGCCGCACCGGTGCGGGCCGGGTGGGCGCAGCCGTGGCTTCGACAGTGGCGGTCTCGGTTCGCGCCTCCGGGGCGCTCGCGACGGGGTCTGCGCCACCGCGAGCGGCCAGGACCACGCTGAGCGTTTCGGCAGCTTCGGTGTCGGTGAGCGTTTCCGCGCGGGCGCCGACCATGGCGGCGGTGTGCTCGCCGCTGGCGGTGGCGATCAGGCCGTCGGCGGCGATGTCCAGCCTGCTGGACCAGGAGCCCAGTAACAGGCCGACCACACCCAGCTGGCGCCCCAACTCCAGCACGCTGCGCAGCCGCGGCGTGCTCGCAGCCTCCGGGGTGGTCAGGAGGAGCAGGGTGGGCACGGCTTCGTCCGGATCGAACTGGCGTTCCGCGGTCTCCGCGGTGGCCGGGGCGCCGCGGTGATCATCAAGTTCAGCGTCAACGTGGAGCCGGGTGCGGCGGGCGACCTCGGCTTCCAGTACTTCCAGGGCCGGGGCGAGGTCGGCAAAGCAGCGCACCCCGGGTTGTTCAGCCGGGGCGAGGGCGGGCAGGCATTCGGTGGCGGGAGCGCCGGCGAGGAGCAGTTCGGCGGGGTAGCGGGTGTCGGTGGCCAGGATCGCCGTCACCATGGCGCGGGCGGCCGCGGTGGCGCCCTCCCCGGTGAGGCCGAGCCCGGCCGCATCGGCCAGGTCGAGGGTGCGGACGTTGCCGGTGTCGGTGTGGGCGGTGAGCACGGCTGGTGGCGGCGGCCAACTGCGGCGCGGGGCAGGCTCGGGGTCGTGGGGGCGGGCAGCGCGTTCCAGGAGGGCGACGGTGGGCGGCATGGCCGGAGACGGTGCGGGTGGTTGCAGGGTTCCGGTGAGGCGGCGGCGGTGCCGGCGGCGCAGGCGCAGTGCCGTGGCGGCCACCGCGATCGAGAGGGCGAAGCCGATCCCCACGATCGCGCCGGAGGGCATCTTCACCACGGTCTCGGCCGGGGCGCCAGGGCTGGGCTGGCCGGGGTTCGGGGTGGGTGCCACGGTAGCTGGGCTTGGACTGGGGGAAGTCGTCGTGGTGGCGGGAGGTGGTGGCGGCGTCGGAGGTGGCGGGGTGCCGGGTCGGGTTGGTGGCTGGGTGATCCAGAGTCGCCAGCCGGGTCGGAGCTGGTCGGGGTCGGTCCAGGATCGGCCATCAGGCTGGGGGCGGTGGTGGTTGTCGTTCCACAACCGCCACCAGCCGCCGTGGTGGCCGTACTCCCGTTGTGCGATCGAGGAAGCGGTCTCCCCGGCACTGACCGTCACGGTCCGGGTCCCAACCGGTGGCGTGTTCGAGGCTGGTGGTGGAAGTAGGAGTACGTCGCCGGGGTAGAGCGCGTGCGCGTTGGGGATGCGGTCGGCGTTGAGGCGGTGGATCTCGTTGTGGCGGCGGGGATCGCCCAGGTGGGTGCGGGCCAGGCTGGCCATCGTGTCGCCGGGCTGGACTGTGAGCCGGGGGCACTCCGGGCGCACCGCCGGGTCTACTGTTCGGCGCCGCGCCAGCCCAGCGTCCACAGTGGACACCGTGGCCTTGCGGACGGTCCCTCTGCCGGAGCCTTCGGGGTCGTGGAGGGCGGTGGCCACTGGGGTCGATCCAGTGGCGGGCAGGGCGACCGCGGACTGGGGCAGCAGGACTATGAGGATGGCGGCGACCAGGCCGGCGATCCACCGCCGCGGACCGACCCCCGACCGCACGGTGTGGATGCCGCGGCGCAGTTGGTGGATGGTCTCGGTCAGGACCAGGCCGAGCATGACCAGCCAGGTCAACCAGAGCACGGCCAGCAGCAGGCCCGGGATCAGGGTGCCGTCACCCAGGGCGAAGCGGGCGGCGTGCCAGGTTCGTTCCAGCCACACATCGATCTCGGCCCAACGGGGCCATGGGTCCGGCATGAGGCGGCGCGGGTCGGCACCGAACTCCAGCAACCCGACCGGGAGCCCCACCACCATCGTGGCCACCAGCAGAACGGCGGCCAGGCCCCGGGCGAGATCGCCCGGACGGCGCGGCGGGCGGGTGCTGGTCATGGCCGGGCACCGTGGCCAGGTGGTGGAGTGGTGCCGATGTCGAGCTGGGCGGTGGCGGTGCCGGTCACGGTGTGGTGGGAGCCGACCAGGCCGGTGCGGGCCGGGGCGGTGCAGCGCACTTCAACCCGGACGGTACGGGCGGAGGTGATCTCCACCGTGCCGGGGCAGCCGGACCGGGTCAGGTAGCTGTGGGCGATGGTGTGTGCGGTGGTGGTGTCCAATTGGATGGGGGTGCTGCGGGTGTCGACCGCGGTCAGCGCGGCCCGCGCGGCTTCCGCGGCGATCGCATCCGCCCGGGACAGCGCCTGCAACCGTGTCGTGCCGTCGACGAGGAGAGCGAAGACGAGCAGGAGGGCGGCGAGCAGGATCGCGGTCATCGCGCTGACCGCCCCCTCGTCGCCGAACCGCCGAGCCGCGGGTGTCATGTTCGGCCCCGGAAACTGTCCAGGGGGCTGGTGAAGGTCTCCTGCAGGGTTCGGGTGCCGGGCAGTCCAGGCAGGGCCAGGTCGCTCAGCTCGGCCACGCAGGTCACCGTCGCGGACACGGTCGCGGGCTGGCCGAGGGGGACGGTGAAGCCGGAGGTGTCCAGGGTGACGGTGATACTGCGGCAGTGCAGTCGCTGTTCAGTGAGTACCCGGTACGCGGTCGCGGTGGCTGTCTGGCGTGCGTGGGCAGCGGTGCGGGCCAGGGACGCGGTGCGGGCCGCGGCGGTGGCGGCGTCGGTGATCACGTTGTCGGCCAGCATGATCCGCCCGGCGGCGATCATGGCCGCGATCGTCAGCAGCAGCACGGGACCTGCGGCGGCGGCGAACTCCACGCTGACCGACCCGGCCGCGTCCCATCCGCGGTGGCGTGGGCGGCGGGTCATCGTGGCCTCCCGGTGTCGGCGGGGGTGGTGAAGCGTTCCTGGGCGCCGGTGACGCTTCGGATGACCCGCAACTCCAGCCCAGGCAAGGGAAGCAGGCGCGGCACGGTGGCCGAGACCTCCACGCTCACCGTGCTCGTGGTGGCGGTCGCGGTGACCGCGGTGTTGGTAAGCAGGCCGGTGCCGGCCCGCTCCAGGAAGGAATGGGCGGCCTGCTGGCCGTCGGCGGGGGTGCCGGTGACGGTGCGGGCAGCCTGAAGTCCGGCTTGGGCTGCTGCTTGGCACAGGCTGCGGGCGTACCAGAGGAGCCCGAGCTGAGTGGCCAGGGCGAACAGCAGGAGCACGACCGGCATCAGCACGGCCAGCTGCACCGTCGCCGCACCACGATCATCCCGCCGGGCTCGGCTGGCCTGGGTCTGTCCTGTGTGGATGGTGGTGGTCATGGTGTTCACCGGTCAGGGCAGTTGGTTGAGGTACTTCTGGACAACGAGCTTGTAGAGGGCCACGGCCCCGAGCGCGACGACGACGCCCGCGGCGATGGCGATGGCGATCTCCACGGTCTCGACCCCGTCGTCACCGCCCCGGCGGCCCCGGAGCTGCCGGGGCAGAGTGGTGCCGATCTGGTCAGCCGCCGCGGTGGCGAGCAGGAGCAATAGGAGGAGCCGGATGCGGAGATTCGGGTCTCCGGTCTGGGCTCGGGGTGTGCGGTGCATGGCTGGTTACATCCTTTCGAGCAGGCGAGTGAACAGCGGGTAGATGATGAGGATCATGAAGGCGAACAGCAGGCAGGCCAGGGGGCCGACGAGGGTTTCCGAGCGCCGGTTGGCCTCTTCCCGGTCACTGGCCAGGGCGGCTTGGCGCAGTGCGGCGGCCTTGGCGGTCAGGGTGGTGTAGATGGCCGCGCCGTCCGCGGCGGTGGCCGTGATGTCGGCCAGCTCGACCATCGCGGGGATCTGGAACCGTTGCCCCCACTGAGAAAGGGCGTCCCAAGCAGGTGTTCCGGTGTGTCGGGTGCGGGTGAGGATCTCCCGGATGCGGTTGAACACCAGGCCGTTGCCGATCGTGGCGGCCTCGGTCAGGGCCGCGGTAGGCGCGGCACCGGCCGAGCGTTCCTGCGCGACGAGTTCGAGGTAGGAGGCCAGGGTGCGCGCGAACTCCAGCCGCACCGCGGCGGCGGCCCGCCGAACCCGGGCCGCAGGGATCAGCGACCCGGCGAAGGCACCGGCTACGGCCAGTACCACGACGGTGAGCACGTCCACACCGAGCGCGCTGCCGATGAGGATGATGGAGGCGCAGGTGAGAAGGCCCCATCCCAGGCGCGCGGCGACGTAGCCGATGACGGTGCGCTGCAACAGCTCCAGCTCGACCACCGGGGCACCCCACCACCGGCTGTCCGAGCTGGCCGCGCGCTCGGCGAGCACCTCCAGCACCTGCCCTGGTCGCCACCGCCGCCGAGCACGAGGCGTCCCGGCTGCATCGGTTGGGCTGTGGCGGTTCTGCACCTGGGTCATGGCCGCGACCAGGTCCATCCGCGGTGCCGGTACCAATGCGGCGATCAGCAACGCCACCGCCAGTCCGGCGCAGGCGCCCAGCGCCACGACCACCACCGTGGAGTTCATGACCGCCACCTCCGCGCGGCACTGCCGGAGGTCTGGGGGCGCAGCAGGAATCCCGGCTCGGGCCGGAGGCGGGTCAGCGCGGCCAGCCAGGTGCAGGCCAGGGCGATCAGGCCGATGACCAGGGCCAGCCACAACTGTCCGGTGAGGGTGTCGAAGGGGGCGAGGTAGTCCTCGGTGGCGGCCAGCAGGCCCACGGTCATAGCGGTGATGATGGCCAGCAGGGCGCGCACGGAGGTGCGGATCTTGGCGCGGTCGGCTTCGACCTGGCGGCGTCCGGCTACATCCTGGCGCAGGGAGCTGGCCAGTTCGTTGAGGATCGGGATCAGGCCGCGGCCGCCGCTGCGGTGGCGCAGGATCAGGCAGGCCACCACGCGGTGGGCGGCGGCGTGGTCGAGTTGGCGGGCGAACTCCCACAGTGCCGGGTCCAGCCCGCCGACGCGGGTGCTGGCGGCCAGGGCCTGCACGGGTTCGGCGATGGCGGCGGGGGCGGTGGCGGCGCTGGCGGTGATCGCGGTTTCCAGGCCGCCGGCGCCGGTGCCGAGCAGGTCGGCCAACCGGCGGGTCCATTCGGCCACGGCCTCCAGGGTGGTGATCATGCCGCGGTTGCCCGGTTGCGTTACCGCGCGGGGCACCAGCACTGCGCCGAGTCCGGCGGCCACGGCGGCGACCGGCCACCCGCTGGCCCAGCCCACCACTCCGCCGACCACCAGGCCCAGCATCAACGGCTTCAGCCAGGCCCACTGCCGCGGCCGGACCGCCACGGCACCCCCGCGGGAACCAGAACCATCCCGCACCGGAGGCACCGGCGAGGTCCGGAGACCGGCGACAGCGAGTCCGAGCGCGGCCGCCAAGACCACACCCAGCACCACCGACACGGTGGTCATGGCAGGTCCCGGCGGAGTTGTGCAGGTTGCCAGTCCCCGTCGACCTGGTGCAGCAGACCGGGATCGAAGCCGTGCCGGACCAGCTCGGTCAGCAGGGCCGGGCTGGGCGGGAAGTCCGGGATCGCCCGGCCGTCGACCGGGCGGGGGCTGAAGATGCGGGTGAGGTCGGGGCGGCCGGTCTCGCCGACCGGGCCGATTTCGGCGATCTCGGTGATGTAGCGCTGGCGGCAGGATCGGCCGGAGTGCGGGTCGTGGTGGTCGGTCTTGGCCAGATGCACGATCAGGTGCACCGCTGAGGCTGTCCAGCGGTAGGCGGCCTCCACCGGCAGCGGTGGCACGGCGAGTTGGCCGAGGGCGGCGATGCGGTCGGGGACCGCGGCGGCGGAGCCTGCGTGCAGGGTGGCCATGCCGCCGCCGACTGCGCCGTTGCCCAAGGCGCGCAGCAGTGAGGTGACCTCTCCGGCCCGGACTTCCCCGACCAGGACCCGGCCCGGTGAGTGACGCAGGACTTGCTTGAGCAGGTCGTCCAGGTCGATCGCGCCAACGCCCTCGGCATTGGCCTGTCGGGTCTCCAGCGGCGTCACCAGCGTGTGGGTGCCCAGCAGGTCCAGGCCCAGTTCGGCGTCATCTTCCACGGTGGCAAGGTGTTCGTGGGCGGGGATCTCGCGGGCCAGGCAGCGCAAGAAGGTGGTCTTGCCGGTGTAGGGGCCGCCGGTGACCAGGATGTTGCGCCCTGCCAGGACCGCCGCCCGCAAGAACGCCACCAGAATCGTGTCGACGGTGCCGGCGCGGATCAGGTCGTCCAAGCCGGCATCGTGCAGGCGGTGGCGGCGGATGGCGATCCGCGGCCGGCCCGACACCCCGATCACCGCGGACAGCCGGGCGCCCAGCACGCCGCCGATGGGCAGGCGGAAGCTGGTCATGGGATTGGCCGAGCTGAACTCGCGGGCGGTGCGACCCATGCGGGCGGCCAGATCGGTCACCATGGCGGTGAGCGTGGCGTCGGAGTCGGCCACCGCGTACGGCCAGCGTTGGAGCGTGCCGTCGGCCAGGTCCAGCCACACCTGGTCGTAGCCGTGGATGTGGACGTTCTCGACGTCCTCCTGTTCCAGCAGGGGCAAGAGGGTGCCGAGCCCGGCCATGGAGGCGACCACTGCCTGGGCGAGTTCGCGCTCGAAGGTCATCGTCACCGGCGGGTGCCCGGCCTGGGCGTTGCGCACCACCCAGGCGGTGATCTCCTCCTGCACCAGCGCCAGCACGCGGGCATGCTCCGCGGCGAGATCCTGTCCATCGGCGTCGTCCTGGTCGGCTTCGGCTCGACGCGCGGCGACGATGAGGCGGAGCTGCCGCACCAGTTCCGGGTCCGGTCTCGTCCTCGGTGCATCGGTCGGCGGGGTGTGGGGATCGGTGGGGACGGCGTGGAGTCCGCCGCGCCGGGGTGGCCGGGCGGGTTCGGGTCGTTCCGCGGTCATCGGAGGGCTCCGTTCACGGTGGTCAGTGCCGCGGTTGCGGGACGGGCGAGGGTTCCGGCGGTGTGCAGGCGCAGCGCGGTGCGCTCAGCAACCCGGGCGAACACGGTGCGCTCGCTGCGTCGCCGGTCGGCTCCGTCGCTGAAGACGCTGGCCGTTGTGGCGTCCTCGGGCATGCTCAGGCGCGCCGGAACGCCGAGCAGGCGCTGGACTTCGCGTACGCCGAGCTGGGTGGTGCCGCAGACCGCCAGGCCAAGTCGGTCGGCCGGGATGCGTTCGCGTAGCGCGAGCAGGGCGGGTTGGGCGGAGTGCAGGTGCCGGGGCACGGGGCGCACGGCGAGCAGGATGAGGTCGGCGGCCTCCAGCACCGGCCAGGGCACCGTGGCGCCGGTGATCCGCCCGCAGTCGGCCAGCACGTCCACCGCCCCGTACGGGCTCGTGGACGCCGCGGTGAACGCTTCGGCCAGCCGCTGCCAGCCGCCGTCGCCGAGCGCGGTGGCCTGGGCCGGGTCGGCCAGCCCGGCCAGCAACCTGGCCAGCGGCGCCGGTGGCACGGTCTGGAGGTGGCTGGTGAGCAGGTCTGCGGTGATGGTGGTGGTGTGCCGGGTGGCGGTGGCGAAGGACAGCACGCCCAGCTCGGGGCGCAGCTGTCCCAGCAGCCACCACGGTGACAACCAGCCGGTGGTGAGGTCGCCGCCGTGGGGGTCGCAGTCGGCGAGTACCAGCGGCGCCGGCCAGGCGTGGGCGAGTGCGGCCACGGTGGTGGTCGCGCCAGGCGCGGACTTGCCGGAGACGATCGCGATCACGGCCATCACCTGCCACACCTCCCTAGTTCCCGGGGCCGAGCAGGGTCAGGATCACCGGACCGGCCGCGGCCGCGGTCGCCGTGGTGAGCTGGTCGGCGGTGATCACGACGTCGACGGTGAGCGCACCTTGGGTATCCGGCTTACCGACGACCAGCACCCGGGCGGCGAACCCTGTTCCCCGAAGCGCCCCGTCCACGCTGGTCTGGTTGGCGGCGATCGGGGTCACCTGGACCCGTTCGCCGGGGTGCAGACCGCGGGCGAGCAACTGGCCCGATTTGATCGCCAGTGCGACAACGTGTTGTCCCGCAGCGGGAATCGCGTCTGCGGTCAGGTGTTTCGGGGCGAGCACGCTGCCCTCGGGTAACCCGGTGGCCGCGGTCTTGCCGAGCACGGTGGCGCGGTCTTCCTCGCGGATCATGTGCACGGCGGGGTCTTCGACGATGCGGGCCGTGGCCAGGTCGGCCTCGGTGATCCGCTGCCCCCACTCGACCTGGCGCGCCAGCACCAGCACCGTGACCCGGGCATCGTGGGCGGAGATGAGCAGGTAGTTGCCGTAGCCGGCCCCGGCGGCCAGCACCACCGCGGCGATCAGCAACCACCAGCGCCGCCGCCTCGGCAACCGCGCCGGGTGATCGGACCGAGCTGCTGAGGTCGCTGCACTGTTCCGTGCGACAGCGGGTGCACTGGGCAGGGGATGTCCCATGGTGTTCACCCCTTTCCTGATAACGCGGAATTCGCTGCGTGGTCGCGCCGCAGGGCTTGGGCTTCCACGACGGCCAGGGTTAGCTCGGCGCGGGAGATCAGATCGGGCAGTCGGCCCCCGGCGGGCGCGGTGCCGGTGGAGCCGGTCCAGCTCACCGACCAGGTGATGGTGAACCGCGCGCGAACCTGCTCGCCGGGGCGGCCGTGGGAGGAGCGCGGGTAGACGAAGTCACAGGTGGGCGACGGGGCGTGCAGCCCGGCCGCGCGGGTGTACGGCGTGCCGGGCCCCGTGCAGGTGCGGCCCTGGCCCATGCCGGAGTCGAAGGACAACCTAGTGGGCGTCGCGGTGACCTGGGCCCAGACCGGTCCGGCCTGCACCCGTTCCACCTGCGGCCGCCACACCGTCGGCTCGGTCCACAGCCAGGTGTGCTCGCCGACCACGGTGGCCCGGCGCCCGTCTGCGAGCTGCACGTCCGGGGACATCCGGGGCATCGGCAGCGGCAACACGAGCTGCTCGAAGGCCCGCTCGGCCAACTCTGCGGGGCTGGGCAGGACCGGCGCCGACCGGGCGCCTGGGCCTGGGGCGGGTCCGGTGACCCAGCCGCTGGTCGCCCCGTTGCAGGTGCGGGTGTAGGCGGCCTTGCCGTCCCCGCCCAGGGAGCCTGTGTGCCACTCGCGGTACCGGTCGAACATCTCCGACGGGCTGTGCGCGGCGGGGGAGTAGGTGCAGGTCGGTGCCGCACTGCCGCGGCCGGTGGAGGCGCTCGCGCCGCGACCTGGACGGCCCGGTTGACTGGGTGCGGTGGCGCCGAGGTCGACGGAGGGGGCTCCGATGTGGCCGAAGAGGTCACCGGGAACCACCACGATCTGGCCATCCCGGCTTGCCTCAGCGGGCGTCGGCGCGCCCACGGCAAAGGTGAGTACCGCGGCGATAGCCACGGTGCTGGCGGCGGCCCGTGTCATCGGCACGCACCTCCCCCGAAGACCACGTCAGAAACCCGCCACCGTCCGTCGGTGCCGCGCTGCATCGTGGCCGTGACCGGGTTCCGTTCCACGCCAACGGTTTTCGGCTTTCCGGTCTTGGCGTCGGCCTGCCCGGCTTTGCTGCCGTCCTGGCAGTCCTGCACCGTCGCGCGGTCCCCGTCGAGTTCGACGCTGGTGATTCGCGCGGTGGTGCTGCCGTACAGGACCACCGCCTGCTCCCGCAACAGGCCCAGCCCCTGCACCGTCCGGCGCAACTGCGGGTCGGCCGCCACCGTGCTCATGCGGGATTGCCACTCTGACTCGGGCTGCTTGTCGATCGTGCCAGCCACCTGCCAGAACTCCTGGTAGGCCGACCTGATCGACGAGGACGGATCGGAGGACGTACTCGGGGGTGAGGCCGAGGAGGTCTGCGGCGGCTTCGGCTGCGGTACGGCGGAGTTCTTCGGCGTGCAGGCGGAGGCCAGCAAGAGGCCGGGCACCAGCATGCTGGCGGCTGCCCTGCAGAGCAGGTAGCGCGTGGTCATGGTCGACTCCGTTCTGATTGCCTCGGCATCCGCGCCGCGGTCAGTGGGTGATCACCACGAGCAGTGCACCGGCAAGCAGCGGCGGCCCAGCGGGAAACCCGGCGCCGTGCCCCCACTGGGCGCGCCCGATGGCCAGCAGGGCGACCGCGACCAACCCGGTCAGCAAGAACGACAGCGTCAGCCCGCGGACAACGTGCTCCCAGCCCAGGAACCCCAGGAAGAGGGCCAGGACGGGCAACAACACCGCGTCGCCCCCGCCAAACCCCGCAGGCCAGAGCACGTGCACGGCTACGGTCACCAGCCCGACTACGGCCGCGGCGGCCAGGGCGCGCCACAGCCCGCCGAACGCGCCGAGCATTACCGAGGCCAAGGCGAGTAGCACCACCCCGCCGAGCCCCAGCGCGGCGGTCAGCGGGTGCGGCAATCGCCTGTGCTCCAGGTCGACGGCCGCCAAGACCAGACTGAACACCGCCAGCCAGCACCAGGCCGCTGTGGCCGGGGCGTCGCGTAAACGGCAGGCCAACCAGGTGGTCAGCAACAACCCCGCCACGGACAGCCCGATGCCCCGCAGCCACAGTTCGCGCCGATCCCGCGCTCGTCCCATTCGGACCTGACAGGCGGCCCACAGGAGCCCCGTGCCAGCTCCGGCGAGCTGATAGGCGACGACCGACAGCATGGACTTCTCCTCGATACGGCTGGCCCGGCCTCGGGTTCTCGGCATGCTTTCCGATCGCGTGTGGTTCTGACGCAACGGTGTTCATTCCGTACTCGCCTCCGGCTGCCACGACTTTCAAGATCAGTTTTGTCTTCTGCTTCGTGTCCCTGTCTATCGGGTCACCCCCTACGGACCGCAAGGTGCGTACGAGCGGACACTTGTGTCCGTACTGGGTAAATACCCGATCGGGGGACGCCGGGCGGACAAGATTCCCCGTACGGACAGAAGTGTCCGGCGCTACGCACCTTGCGGTCCGGTACCCCAGCGCTGGTATCAGAGGTAGAGAACAAAACTAGGAGGAGAGATCATGCAGTCAGGTCGACCCAACTCACTTCTTTTCCGGGTGGCAATCGCCGCAGGCGCCATGGTCGTGGTGTCCGGATGCGGCGCGGTCAAACAACCGGCTGGAGACACCCCAGTCCTAAACCAGAGCTTTTCGCCCGGTTCGCAGACAACAGTCGCGGCGCCGACCTCGACTTCTCCGGTCAGGGATTCAGATGCGGTTCGAGCCGCACTGGATGCGTATCGCGGCATGTGGCACCAACTCACCATCGCCGCCGCGAGCAGCAATCACCAGGTCAACGGGCTGGCCAGCCATGCGACCGGCCAGGCGCTGACCACGCTGCGCGGCATGCTGTACGACGACTCGATCGCCGGCCTGGTCACCCTGGGGCAGCCGACGTTATCGCCGAGGGTGGCCGCGGTTCGGATTCCGGAGGTGCCCATCGAGGCCGACATTGTCGACTGTGTGGACACGACCTCGTGGCGAAAGTACAAGGCGAGAGGCGGGGTTGCCGAGAACCGGCCCGCTGGGCGGCGGCATACCTCCGCGGTCGTGCGGAACACCGATGGCGAGTGGAAGGTATCCAAAGTGAAAATCAATGACGTTAGTTCATGCTGATCGAGCCGTCCGTGTCACTGCGCTTTGTGATTGTGCGACCAGTCGCTGTATGATCTCAAGGCGAACAGCACGCCGCCTGCTTTACTGGTCGACTGATATGTCACCGTGCGCGGAAACCCACCCTTCTCCTTCCGAATGATGAGCCCTGCTTTGACCATGGCATCCAAGGTCCTGTTGTACGCCTTGTCGTACAACAGAGGCCGGCCGGTCTTCATGCCACTCTGCTGGACCCGCGCACGCAAGCTGGTCCATGTTTGTGGGCCTTTAGCCAAGGCCACGAGCACTGGCACCGCCCAGTCCATGCGGGTAACGCGGAGCGCCTCCTGCGCCTCGCCCCAGTCGATCTCGTCGCCGGCCATCATTCTCCCCGTCCTGAGACCCGACACCACCGCTGCGCTGGCGATACCGGATCCCGCTTCCCCGAAAACAAGCTCGGCCCCTCCCCGCCGGGCCTGAGTTCACACGATCGCGAACTCACCTCCCGCCGGACCAAGGAACACCAGGCACTCACGGTCCTCACGGTCCTCGTCAGCTCCCTTCGCCTCCAGCAGGGCGCTGTCCGCATGCCGGAACGCCGCTGCAAGAAGAGAGATAACGCGCCCGTCGCGAGTTGGTCGCGTTGGCCGGAACGCGGCGGCCCCGACCGCGGCCGTCACGGAGATGCGCACGGCGAAGTCGTCCGGCGGCGCACCCCTGGTGACGATGCTCAGGTCTCGCACCAGCTTTCCCAGGCGGTGGGCGACCCGGATCGCCTCGTGCGCGTCCGCCACGAGGCACAACGCCAGGAACTCGTCACCGCCGTACCGGGCGAGCACGTCCCGCGGTCCGACGGCACCGCGGAGCACGTCGGCGACGGCGCCGAGCACCACGTCCCCTGCCGGGTGCCCGTGCACGTCGTTCACCGCCTTGAAGTCATCGAGGTCCAGCACCAGCAACACAAGCGCTTCCCCCTGCGCCGCGGCCTCGGCGACAAGCTGTGACGCCCCAATCGTCCAGCCCCACCGATCCGGCAACCTCGTCACGAAGTCGACGCCCGCGCTCCCGACCGCCTGACCGCAGGCACGGCAACACGCTCCAACAGGCTGCTCGGCACCCGCCGCGGCAGTCGGCTGGTCCTCCCTATGTTGTGTACGCGGCGCTGGTAACTCAGCGTGTTGTTGGCGGTCTTCGGCCGCAGCCCGGTCTCCGAGCGTGGCTGCTGTTCGCGTCGTACGCACCGCCATCCCTCCCTGAAACTCTTCTGAGTAAATGATCTTCATTTCGGCGGGATTGTCGAGATTGGCAGCATAAGCACAGTCCGGATCCGGTCTGGAGACCTTGTACTCAAGTAGACCCGATTGGGGTATCGCCACCGAGGCAGTACAAGCGTTTGATGAGAGACCAGGTGAGCGACCGTCGGCCTGGGAGGTGACGTCGTGACCGAGCGTGGTCAGTCACCATTTTCGGCTGTCCTGAATCAGCTGTGCGCCGAGTCCGAGTCCGTCAACGGCCGGCCGCTGTCCAACGTCAGCTTGGCCGCGGCGATCGACGTGAGCCACAGCTACATCGCGCAGCTACGCAAAGGGCAGCGCGAACCAACACTCAACACAATCGAGTCGTTGGCGGGGTTCTTCGACATCCACCCGGCCTACTTCGTGGGTGGGCGACGGGACCGAGCCCCCGGGAGCTTGCCCCAGGACTCCTTCCACGCCCGGCTCAACAGCCTGTTCGACTTGGCTCGCCCCCCAGGCAAGGGCGAGATGACGCTGGACGCGGTGGTCGCGACGGTTCGCGACCGGGGCAAGGAACGCGGCGACACGAACTGGACGATCTCGCCGAGCACGATCATCGACCTCCGCAGCGGCAAGAACACCAACCCCAGGCTCCGGCACGTGGTCATGCTGGCCGAGGTCTTCTACCTCGGGCCGGACTACTTCCTCGACGCGGAACTGGCCCAGCGGATCAACAGTGAACTGCGGTTCCATCGCACGATGACCGAACTCGGGGTGAGCGCGCTCGCCACACGTGCTTCCGGACTCACCGAGGACGTGCGCACCGAGATCATGCGGACCCTGGTCAAGGCGCTCAGGCCCGAAGCTGAAGACGAGATCGCGGAGATCCTGGCCCGGCCGTCGCGCACTGTGCAGGAGCCGGCCGAGGAGGAACGGTGAATCGCCAGCAGCTCAAGGAGCTACGCAGAGGGCTTGTCCAGGAAATGGAGCTGGACCGCTCCGCCAACACGGCCGACATCTGCCTCAAGCTGTGCGACGTCGTGGGCAAGCGGCTGCGCCAATCGATCCAGCTCAAGTTCGACGACCTCCAAGCCCGCGGGCTCAGCGGGTACTGGGCGAAGCTGCCCAACGGCGTCAACATCATCATGGTCACCACGGCCCGCAGCTGGACGCACCGGTTGTTCATCCTGCTGCACGAGCTGGCCCACATGATCTGTGAGCACGAGCCCGTTCACCTCAGCGCGGAGGAAGGCAGACAGCTGGCCGGCACCAGCCTCCCGCCGGGGCTGCTCAACATCGTCGCCAGGCGGACCGCGTTGACGGACGGGGACGAGGAGGAGGCCGAATCGGTCGCCGGCGACCTCATGCGGGACATCCTGGCCTGGGCCGGCCAACAGCCGGTCGAACCGTTCGAGCCCACCGGCAGCGACGGCGCGACCCGGGTCTGGTACTCGCTGGGCTTCGCAGGGGAACGAGGCTGACATGATCTCCGGAATCTTCTATTTCCTTTGCGCCGCAGGCACTGTGGTCCTCGTGGTGCACAAGTTCCGCTCCTGGATCGCTGCTCCGCCCGAACAGCGTCCCGCGATCCTTCCGGTGTGCACCTCCGGAATTTTCGTCGCCGCCGGGTTCCTGGTCGCCGTGCCCATCGTGGGGGTGAACCTCAACTGGCTCACCGGGATTCCCAGCCTGTCGGTCATCGTCCTGGGCGTGACCACGATGGCGTGGGTGGCCTCCGGTCAGACGATGTTGTTGTACTGGAGGCATTCCCCGGATTGCGCCTGGCGGATCGCACGCTGGATCATCGCGATCTACGGCACGATCGCCGCGGCCCAGGTGACGCTGTTCATCCTCGGCGGCCCGCCGGCCGACCTGCACTTGGAGTTCCTGGTCGTCTATGCGGCCGCGCCGTTCTTCGGCGAGCAGATGGCGCTGCACTTCCTGTCCTACACCGTGGGCATGGTCAGCCTGGCCTACATGTGCTGGAAGTGGTCGACCGAGCAGACCACGGTCGGCCGGGTGTGGTTGCGCCGTGGGCTGCGCTTCACCGCGGCGGGCTTCCTCGTCGCGGTCGGGTTCGGCGCGGTGACCTTCGTGTCGATCATCGCCACCTGGTTCGATCTCGACTGGAGTCTGCTGAGCACCAAGGTCGGGCCGACGTTGAACATCCTGTCCGCCCCGCTGGTGATCGTGGGCATGTCCATCCCGGTGTGGGGTCCCAAGCTGCCCGGCAGCCTGCAGCGGATCGCCGGCTATCCCGCCGCCTACCGGGCCTACCGCCGGTTGCAGCCGTTGTGGCAGGCGCTCTTGCCGATCGACCCCGCGATGGTCCACCCATACCGGTCGGTCGCCGACCGGCTCCAGTTCGACCTACGGTTGCTCTGGCGGATGATCGAGATCAACGACTGGCTCCAGGTGCTCCAGCCCTACCGAGCCGCACCGGTCGCCGCCGCGATCAGCGAGCGACTCGATTCCACCGGGCTGACCAGGACCCGGGCGCTGTCATTGCAGGAAGCCGCGGAAATCCGGGCCGCCCTGGCCACCTACCGGCGAGGAGACCCCAGCGTCGACGCGTCAGCCCGGCCGGTACACGGAGCCACCGAACCAGCCCACCACGCCTTCGCCTCCGAACGCGCCTACCTGCTGAGCATTGCCTCGGTGTTCCACGACCACCGTGTCCACGACGCACTCGCGGCCATCCCGGGCCTCACGAAGCCGGCACCCGCCAGCGTGGTCACATCGCCCTGATCTCCAGCGAAGGAACCACCATGCCGACACCTCGGATCCGACACGCCCTTGTGCTCGGCGGCGGCTTCGCCGGAACCCTCGCGGCGTACGTGCTCACCCAGGTCGCCGACACCGTCACGGTTGTCGACCGCGACCGCTTCACCAACGAACCCACCCACCGCAAGGGCACCCCGCACGCGCGCCACACCCACACCCTGGTCTCCGGTGGCGCCCGCGCCCTGGACGACCTCATGCCCGGAGTGATCGAGGAGCTGCTGGCCGCCGGCGCGCAGCGGATCGGCCTGCCTGACCGCTTCCTGGCCCTGACCCCCTACGGCTGGTTTCACCGCCGACCCGGCACCCAGTTCATCATCGGCAGCAGCAGGCGCCTGCTCGAATGGACCATCCGGTCCCGCCTGCCCCGCGGGGACCAGCTCCGTTTCGTTGAGGCCACCGATGTCATCGGACTGACCGGGAACGCGACCGCGGTCACCGGCGCCCGGTGCAAGGACCGGGCCACCGGCGAGGTCATCGAGCTGTCCGCGGACATCGTGGTCGACACCACCGGCCGCAGCTCCAATGCGGTCGACTGGCTGACCGAACTCGGCCTGCCCGCGGTACGCCAGGCGATCGTGGACCCCGGCATCTTCTACAGCACCAGGCTCTTCCGCGCCCCCGCCGGCGCCGAGCACAACTTCCCCGCGGTGAACATCCAGGCCAACCCGGTGATCACCACCCGATCCCGCCGCTCCGGCGTCCTCGTCCCGATCGAGGACGGACAGTGGACCGTCACCCTCTCCGGCGCCACCGGCTCCCAGCCCACCCTGGATGAAGAGGGTCAGCGCGCCTTCGCCGCCAGCCTGCCGGACCCGACCATCGCCAAGCTGATCGCTGCGGCCGAACCGCTCGGCCCGGCCTTCGGGTTCCGTGCTCACGCGAACCGGCGCTTCTACTTCGAGCGGCTGCCCCAGTGGCCGCGCGGCCTGGCCGTCATGGGCGATGCCTACGCGACCTTCAACCCGGTCTACGGCCACGGACTGACCGTGGCCGCGCGCGCCGCCATCGCACTCCGGGACGGACTCGCCCAGCACGGCGCGGACGGCGCCCGGCAGATCCAGCAGTCGATCGCCGCCGCGGCCGACGATGCCTGGACCATGGCCACCACCCAGGATGTCCGCTATCCCCAGACCGACTGCCCACGCCCCGGCCGAGCAGCCCGGATGCAGTACGCGTTCCAGGACTGGCTGGGCCGCAAGGCGATGAACAACGACAAGATCGCCGAGGCGCAGATCGACGTGTTCACCCTGTCCGCGCCGGCGACGAACATGCTGCGACCGACCATCCTGCTCAACGCGCTACGCACCGCACGCAAGCCCGGCCTGACCTTGCCGCCGTTCAGCGAAGAGGAACTCCGCGTCCTGGCACCGACGCCGACCTAACCAAGGTGTTCTGCCTTGGCGGGGACGCTGGTCCACCAGGGGGGAGGAGGCGGACCAGCGTTCCCCAGGAGGGCGGATCCGGGGGGATGGATCGGCCCACGGTCATCCAGGGTAATCGGGTATACGGCCTGCTCGCAGTGAAGACCGAGACCTTGCCCGACCGAGTGAACGCGGCACGGCTACCGCTGCGGGCGGGCGATGATGCGGACGTCCGGTCCGCTCATGTCGACCCGTACGACTTCCAGTCGCACGATGTCGGCCATGGTGGTGATGCCCGCGTCACCGAGACCAGGCTTCCCCGCGCCGAGCAATGCGGGTGCGACGTAGTTGATCACCCGGTCGATCACGCCCGCGGCCACAAACGAACCGGCCAAAGTTGGCCCGCCCTCAAGGAAAACGGCCTGCACGCCGCGCTTGTACAACCCGGCCAGAAGAGCCCGAACATCAAGGCCACGCCCAGTACGAGGCAGTCGAAGCAGTTCGGCTCGACCTTCCAGATGCGTGGTGTCGGCGTCCTCGCTGACGGCGATGAGGGTTGGCGCTGCGTTGTTCAGCACCGTGGCGTCCGCCGGCGTGCGTGCGTTGGAGTCGACGATCACGCGCAACGGCTGGTTGGCGGGCTCGATCATCGACAGGTCCAGCCGCGGGTCGTCGTTGCCGCGCACCGCGAGGTTGGGGTTATCGGCCTGCTGGGTTCCCGAGCCAACCACGGTGGCCTGGCAACCAGCGCGCAGCAGATGAACTTCGCGTCGGCTGTGCGGGCTGGTGATCCACTGGCTGGTGCTGTCCGCGGCGGCGATCCGCCCGTCCATGGTCGCGGCGTACTTGTACACCACGAAGGATCGCTGCTCCCGCTCGTTCACCCCCGACCATTCCGCACGGCCAACCAGTTCATCGATGTCAATGGGGGTGGGACCGGTCATCAGGTGGACTGTCCTTCGGTGTGTTGAGCTGCGCTGGACGACGGGTGGTGAGTTCGTGCTGGAACAGCGCGACCTCCCCGTCCTTGGTCGGGATCTTGTCCAGCACTTTATCGACTTCCAACAACACGGCAAGGGTGCGCGCCGACCCGGTGGATTCCATCAGGTTGAGCGACTGACGGGCCGTCGCTGCGGCGTACTCCGCCTCGCCACCTGCGGCGAGTGCGCCAGCCTTCTGGGCCAGCAGCAGTCCTTCCTCGCGCCGGTAGTCCGGCGACCAGTGCGCCAGCGCCTCGTCGTAGGCGGCCACCGCGCGGTCGTACTGGCCGAGGGCGGTCCAGCAGGCGCCTTCGTGAGAATGCAGGTACGGCAGGGTGCAGTAGTTGGCCAGGTCGAAGCGACCGGATGGCGAACTCGACTTCGAGGTCCGGGCCTGGTGGGCCATTTCGAGCGCCCGCATCATCGCCCGTTCGTCGCCCTCGGCCGCGTGCCCGCGGGCCTGCTGTTGCAGGGCCATCGCCGCGACACGGCCGGGGACTCCACCGGTCGCCGCCGCGCTCTTGGCCAGAGCTACCGCATCGGCGTGTTCACCACCAGATGCAGCCTGCTGGGCTTGCCTGGCCAGGACGTAGGCCACGAGTTCCGGACTGTTCGCGGCGTGGGCCCAGCGCAACGCGGTGTTCGACCATTCCGCGCCGTCCTTGGGGTTGCCGAGGTCGTCCGCGAGCCAGCCTGCAAGTTCGGCGAACGCGGCGGCGACTTCGTAGATCCCAGGGCGGAGCGCCTCGGGCACGGTCTTCACCAACGCACTGAGATTGCGGACCTCCTGGGTCACGTACGACATCGCGGTGCGAGGCCCCATCAAGGCGTCGGCGCGAACCAGCGTTGTTCGGATGCTCACGAAGTGCTTGAGGTTCTCCGGGTCGTACTCGGCGGCCCGCCTGGGTAGGCGGGCGGACCTCGCAGTCAAATGGTCCAGCGCCTCGGTCTTTTGCTGAAGCTCATCTTCCCGCTGCGAGAACATCGCCACATCAGTGGACGTGGGAGAGCAATTCCGGAACCCGGAGAAGTCCATGTTCGAGGCTCCCCACGGAGCCTGCGCGGACATGCCCCGTTGCAACTGTGGGGGCGGCGCGAACCATGCAATCTCCCACGGCATGCCAATCATCACTGCAATCGACTGGAGTTCACGAACGGGCTTGTAGGAGCCTTCGCTCTCCAGTCTGCTGACCTGGGATTGCGAGAGCCCGCCCAACGCCTCGCCCAGCAACATCTGCGAAACCGGAGGCTTGGATTCCTTCCGGTAGACCTTGACCACCTGGCCGATGTTCTGGCTGGCCACGGCGCCTCTCAGGGAGGCGCGATCCCAGAATCCGGCGGGAGCCCTAGGCAGTCTGCAACGTGCAATCTGACATCCCTCGCACAGCCCAGACACGTGGATCGTCGGCTGTTCCCAGCAGGCACAGCACACAGGCCGCTGTTCCATGGCTACCCCCGGCTCGATGCCTGTTCATTAAAGCATATGAGACGGACTCGCATAGGTATGCGTCGCACGCATATTTGAGGATAGCACGGATACCCGCATTCGTTATTACATTCCCGCCCTCCGGTCACCTAGCGTGCTGGCTTCAGCAACAACACCGGGGCTGTATTGGCGCCCTGGTCCTCGCGACAGCCTCGGGGAGGACACGGAATGGGAATCGCAACTGCGTCGCCGGTCCGCCGCACCGCGGTGAACTCGTAGGACGGCCGGGATGGTCAACCACGGCACCGCCAGCTGGACCTATGTCCAGGAGCTGTACGCCCCGACGCCGGGCGCGCAGGTTGATGTGCACCTGGTTCGCCGGGAGGCGTCGGAGCAGCCAGGTATGCAGGACCAGTTTCCGTTGCTGTGCAAGGGATGTGCCGAGCGGCCGCGGTACCGCCATGAGATCGAGATCCAGCCGAACTTCCGGGGCCGGGCCTGCGTTGGATGTCTCCGCGCGGCCATGCCGGACGTCGACAACCCCGATCTCGTGGACTTCTACGCACCCGCCCTCGAAGCAGCGGGCTGGCAGTGGGGCGTCCAACTCGCTGGCGTCGTAGAGCCGTCGCTGACGCTGGCGGATCATCCGTGGCTGACCTCGATGACCTTGCCCAGGTTCGGCGCGTCCGTCGTAGTGCGACTGCCGAACTCCTGGTCCGCGGACCGGCCACGTGCGCTTGGTCCCGAACGATTCCGGTTCCTCGTCCCGGCCAGGGTGGCCGTTGAGTGGGCCGCCACCGACGACCTGAACGACACCAGCGTCCTCGAAGCAGCCCACCAGGGAGGCATCGAATGAATCGCGATCTTCTCCAGACTGCCCGGCAACGGTCCACTGCGGGCCAGTACTCACCCAAACACCTTGCGCCACAAAAGGTGCCCGACCTGAAGGCGGCGCAGGTCCTTTACCCGCGTCGGCGCAGTCGGCCAGGGCGATTGCTCGCGAACCTGTTCTCCCGCAATGACATCCTGCTGGTTGCCACCCTCTGTATGACCGCCGGCCCCGTTGTCGCAGCTTCGTCCGCGCCAGCTGATCTACCGAACGGCTTCCTCTTCGGCGCCGCCAGCGCCGTTGCGGCATTGGCGGCGTTCGAGCTGTTGTTCCACCGACACCGCCAGGTGCGCGAGGGAACGCCATTGGCCGGAGCCCTTGTGCTCATAGCGATGTTGGCCGGTCTCGGATCCGGCTTGACCGTCCTCTATGGACTGAGTGGGCGGCTGGCATGAGCCTACGAGCGCGTCATTCCCGCGTCTTGGCAACACGTTTGGAACAAGAGGCCAACGCCCCTGTGGTGGCGATCTTCGATAGGCAGGTAGGTCGCTACGTTGTCCACTGGACCTCTGGTCCATCGGTGGCGTGGATGAGCGCAACGGCGGCCAGGGTTGGCGGTGGTCTCAGCACGCTCCGCATCCAGGACCTTCGTTACCTACGCACGTCACACGCCTGTCCTCGTGGGAGAGACGGCCGGTGGATCGACGAACCTGTTCCGGCGCCGCATTTTGTGGAGAGCGCGGACCACAACGGAGCGGATGCCGTACTCCCGGCGGCGGCTGAGGTGGCGCAGCAGCACCAGGCCCAGGAAGGCCGGTGCGCATGATGATCGCCAGCAGGCAGGTGGACACCCTGGGCGCGAGCGGCACGGGACCGTTGAGCCCGTCAGCCAGTCAGACATCGGCACCGCGGCCTCCAACTCCTCCCCACCAGCTCGGCGAGCTGGACCCGCAGGAGCCGTTCATCGGTCGTGACGACGAACTCGCCTGGCTCGCCGAACGCATTGCTGACGGCAACAGCCTGGTGGTACTCAGCGGCCCAGCCGGTGTCGGCGTCACAAGCCTTGTGCTCCGCACCGCGCACCAGCATGCCGACGCCTTCCCGGGTGGCCAGCTGTACGCCGATCTCGGCCGGGTCGGCATCCTCCGCGGGCGCGTCATCCTCGACCATGTGCTTCGCGGGTGGCTTCGCGCGCTCGGCACGCCGGTTGACCTGGTCGACCGGGCTGTTGGCATGGAGCAGGCCACCGAACTCTTCCGCAGCATGACCGCGGGCCTGGAACTACTGGTGGTTATCGACAACGCCGACGCCGAGTCCCAGATCGAAGCCCTGCTCCCAGCTGAACCCGGCAACCTCGTTCTGGCAGTCCTCCCTGAGTCACCGGCTCGACTGACTGACCGGGACAGGGCAGTCCACCTGCCGCTGATGCCGCTGAACCCGGCCTCCTCGAACACCTTGCTGACCGCGGCGATCGACCCGGAACGCATCGCGGGCAGGGCTGACTACGTCGTGGAGTTGGCGTTCCTCTGCGCCGGGATGCCGTTGGCCCTGGTGCTCGCCGCCACGACCCTGGCGGAGCATCCAGATGTTCAGGTGGGCGACGTCATTGCGAACCTGGCTGCGTTCCACCGGGACCGCGGGAACCTGACGACGAATCTCTCGGCGACGTTGGCCGTGGCTGCCACGAGGAAACTGGCGTTCGACCAGTTGTCGCCTGCTCAGGCAAACGCCTTGTGCTGCCTGGCAATCTATCCAGGGTCCGTGCTCAACTCCGCTGTCGCAGTCGGAGCCACCGGGCTGTTGCTGACGGCGGCCGGGGAGCTGCTGGACACCCTCGCTCGGAGCAAGTTGTTGCAGCGCAACGGTCCGGACCGCTACAGGCTCTCCGCCTCGTTCGCTGACCTGGTTCGGCAGCACGTTCACGACACCTGGGCGTGGAGTACATGGTCTGCGGTGCTGGTGGACTGCTTGATGGTCCTCCACCACGCAGCGCTCGACGCAGACCTGGTTCTGTTCCCGGGTCGCCAGTACCTGTTCGCAACAGCTCGCCTCGCTAGCCGTAGCCGAACACGGCCGGTGTATCCAAGTCGGGCCGCGGCTCGCACCGCGATGGACCACTTGCGCCCCAACCTGGTCGCCGCTGTCGTGGCCGCCGTGTCGATCGGGCGGCCCGCCTTGGCCTGCCACCTCTGCGACGCGGTCTACGGGTACTTCCTGGACTGCGGCGGGGTCGCGGAGTGGATCGTGATGTTGGAGAACGGCGTCATTGCGGCCAGGACCCTCGATGACCCGGCCGTGGAAGCGGAATTGCAGTGGCAGCTCGCAACCGCGTACCTGCGCCAGGGCACCGCGGCCGGCCGCCGGGCGGCGCGGGAACGGTTCCGGTCCGCGGCCGAGCTTGCCGAACGAGTGAGCATTGACGGCGCAGGCGTCATCCAGGCGGGCCAAGCCCCCGCGTTCAGCCACCGGTTGCCCCGGGCCGGAGGCGCGGACTTACCGGGGCCAGACGACAGATCGCGACGATCCCCAGCGGCCCTGAACGACACCGATCCACTGTGAAGGCAACATCATGAACGAGCCCACCGAACTTCCGGACATCCTCAACAGTCCACAGTGGACTCATGAGGATCTCGCCCAAATCCTCGAAGTCGCGAGCGCGGCAAACAACGTCCTCGCGGCCACTGCGCGTTCCCAACCCTCAGCATGGGAAGAGACCAAGCGCGCGGCCGCTTGCCGGGTGGCTCTGGGCACGTTGCATCAGCTGCAGGCGCGGCTCATCACCGCGGTCCAGCGCGCCGCTGCGATCGGCGAATACCAACTGGCCGTGTACCTGTGCGAGGCGCTCGGGCAGCACCTGCTGGCGCACTTCGACAACGTCACGGTGGGCATCTGCAGCTACCGAACCGCCATTCAGTCGGCCCAGGCATGGGGCTCGAACCTGGCCGAAAGCAGGCTGCGGTCCGGCCTGGCGTCCCTGCTGGTCGACTCCTGCCACAGCCGGTCTGTCGTTGAACTCGCCAAGCACGAAGTCCACCTCGCATCCCTGCTGATCAAAGCCAACACGGGAACTGCGGATGTCGACGAAGCTGAGGAGCTTGCCGCCGGCGCCCTGGCAAAGATCGCCCGTAGAGCGGGCGATCTGGAGTCGGCTGAACGGTACGCGATCGACGCCGTGGCGGTGGGTCGGCAGGTGTCGGACGCGCAGACGCAGGGGATGCACACGTGGCTGTTGGCGGAGATCATCGCCGATCAGGGGCATTATCAGGCAGCGCAGCAGCACTTCTTCGCGGCGATGGGGCTGTTGGCCGCCGCCGGAGATGACCTCGGCCTGGCGCGGGTGTTCGCTGCTCGATGCCGCCTCGGGCTGCACCAGTTCCGCGCCCACGACCATCTGGTGGATGCCGTCACCGCGGTCCGGATGCTGCGATACCTCGGCTATCCCCGGTACCTGGCCGTGGCGAAGGCGTGGAAGGCGGTCATCCACCACGAACTCGGCCAGCGCGCGGAGGCCGACCAGGAGCGCGCCGAAGCACTCGCGCTGGTCCGGCCGGGAACTCCGTCGGCCCTGGCGGTGCAGGAGGTGCTGGACCTGCCAGCGTCCCTGCCGCAGGCGGCGATGCTCACCGGCCTGCGGCGCCTCGATAGCTCGACGCGGGCAGCCGGCTCACCATCGGCACCGCCCGCGGTGGCCCGCGTTCTCCCGTCCCAGTCGCCCTGGCGCCTCGTAGGCCGGGCCGGCGAACTGGACCTGCTGACCAAGGCCAGCGACACGATCACGGTGACCGCGCCCATGGTGGTCGGGATCAGCGGCCTTACCGGCATCGGCAAAACGGCCCTCGCGCTCAGGTGGGCCCACGGCGTCGGTCGCGACAGAGCCCGCTTCCCCGACGGGCTTCTACATGCCGTGCTTGATCACGGCGCGCTGTCACCGGAGCTGGCCACCAGCATCGCCCTGGACCAGTTCCTGCGGGCGCTCGGTGTTCCGGTCACCGAGATCGACGCCTCCAGCGCGCTGGAGGCCAAGCGCGCGCTGTTCCGGCGGGTGACCGCGGGCAAGCGGTTGTTGATGGTGCTCGACGACGTCGTTGATCCCGAGATGGTCCCGTTCCTGTTGCCGGGATCGCCGCACAGCATGGTGATCGTCACCAGTGTCGACGCGCTCCCGCCTTGCAGCGCCGGGCAGGTCGAGATCAGCCTGGACAGGTTGTCCACCGCCGTGTCCACCACGCTGCTGGCCAACGTTCTGGGCACCGAACGAGTTGAGGAGGAACGGCCTGCGGCCCGGCGTATCGCGTACGTGTGCGCGGGTATCCCGGTCGCGTTGTTGATCGTTGCCGCTGGCCTGGCACCCCA
This sequence comes from Crossiella cryophila, assembly GCF_014204915.1. NCBI lineage: Bacteria > Bacillati > Actinomycetota > Actinomycetes > Pseudonocardiales > Pseudonocardiaceae > Crossiella > Crossiella cryophila. The sequence continues at coordinate 6,321,710 of NZ_JACHMH010000001.1, read as the reverse complement.
GCCGACCGTGTCGCTCGCCGAGGTGGCCACCTCGCTGGAGAACGCCTTGTCCAGCAACGACTCCACGCTCGACGCGGTACTGCAGGTGGCGTGCTCCTGGCTGCCAGAGGCGACGGTTCGTGACTATCGGCGGCTGTCCCTGTTGCCGCTGACCACGCTGAGCCCGTCGATCACCGCGGCCGCACTCGGCCGATCCACGGTGGACGAAGGACTCGAACTACTGGAAACGCTCGCCGACCGCGGTCTACTCACCCGCGAGGCCCCTGCGCGTTACTGCATTCCCGATGCCCTCGGCCCGTTGCTGCACAAGCTGGCCGGCACCGCGGAGGGGCTCAGGGCGTGCAACAAGGTGATCAGCAACGGCATCACCCAGCTCGGCTACGAGGCTGCGATCGTCGGACAACGCGCGGCGGGCGAACGCGAAAGCCTGCGCATGTGGCTGGGCAACCGCCAGTCACCAGTGGGCGCTGTCCCGCCCGCCACCCAACTCGCTGGCGCCGACGCGTACGCCTGGCTGGAGCGCGAGAGGATCTCGGTCATCCAGGCCACGATCGCCGCCATCGACCGGTCGAACCTGTCGCTGGCCTGGATGACCTCCGTCGCGTTGGGACGGTTGTGCCTGTGCCACGGCGGTGTTCCGGAAGGCATGAACCTGCTGAAGTTGGCGACCGAGTGCATCCGGGACGGCGCCCGCGAGCACGACCGGCGCAAGCCCGGCCGATACCGCACGATCCAGGTGCAGATGCTGACCATGTTCAGCGTGGTCTCCCTCTGCGGAGTTCGCGCCGTCCCATCGCACGACCGCGGTGAGTTCGTGCAGGAGACCGAACAGCACCTCCACCAGGCGCGCCAACTGGCCGGGAGCCAACAGTCGATGGTGGTGAAGGCACTGGCCGATGCCACCCGCGTCGCCCAGCCACACCTTGACGACCGCGAGGTTGCCGAAACCCTGCACCGGCTGGCGATCGACAACGCTCACCACGGCGACGACCAGCGAGCGCGTGGGCTGCACACCTGGGTGCTGGGCACGATCCGGATGGCCGAAGCCAAGGACGAGGAGGCGTTGACCGCCTTCCAGACCGCCGACCAGCTCCTGCTTGACCCGGTCGACAAGGCCGCGGTGCTGCTTTCGGCCGCAGTGCTCTTCGCCGACCAGCGACGCCTGGACCGCGGCATCGGGGTGCTGGAGCACGCCGCCACCCTGCTCCAGCAGCCCGAGCATGCGGACCTGCTGGCCAAGGTGCACGCCGCCTGCGCGCTGCTGTCGGGGATGCGCAATGACCGGCGCCAGGCGATCGCCTTCCGCGACGCCGCGCTGGCCGTGCTGCCCGAGGCCCCCGACGACGAGCTGCTTGCCGCCGCGCTCAAGCCGCTGGAGGACTGGTGAGCACCACCCAGCTCCGGGCCGCCGAGTTGCAGGCCGAGGAAATCGACCGGCTGTGGGATGCAGGACTCACCGGTCGCCAGATCGGGGAGAGGCTCGGCCTGGCCCCAAGGGCGGTCAACAAGCTGCTCCGGGTCACCCGCAGTGATCCGCCGCGGCGAACCTGGACCTGGCTCGCCGGCCCGAAGCGGATCGCGGCCCTCGTGTGGCTCAACCAGAAGCGCCCGACGATGAGCATCGACGACCTCTCCGAGGTCACCGGGCGATCGCCGCAGGCCATCCGGAGGTGCTTGAAAGAGGACCTGAACCAGTGGAGCGAGAAGGAGAAGGCTGACGCCCTCCAGCAGTTCCCCGACCCATTCGACACCGGCACCGTCCCCACAGCTGAACGGCACGCTTGGCAGCAGGTTGTCCAGCACGAAGTCCCCCTGCCTGGCCGCCGTGGTGCCCACTGCCGGAAGCGTCCTGTCCAGAGAACAACACTCTCCGAACTGGACCCCAGCCGGCACCAGCTCGGGTTGGTCTCGACAGCGATGACCGGTGCAGCACGCGCTCATCCTCACGCCGAGGCGCCCACAATCGGTCTCCCGGCAGCAGGCGCGCCCGCGATCCGGCCCGTCCACCCAACGGTGAGCACCCGGCCCCTGGTCGACGTCACGTTGTTCAGTACCAAGAACCACGGTGCCCGGTCGTCCCGCCCAGAACAGGTGCGCTCCGCACTGACTGCCTGGCATCTGCGCCACGAACGGCATTTCACTACCGCGGAGGTCGCCTACATCCTCGGGCGGAGCGCCTCCGCCGTTGGCCACTACCTACGACAGCTCAAGCCCAGCGCCACTCGGCCGCGGACCGGCGGGCACCGCGCGAATGCGGATGACCGACCCGAGCCACCTTGCAACGCCACCTTCCCGCCGATCGAGCGGCCATGACGCCCTTGGACCGCCCACGCGGGGCGGACGAGAAGTGCTCGGTCACCGGGGATTGGTGCGACCTGGCCGACATTCCCCGCCTCGACCCGGCCACCGGCGGGAAGTACTGGCCTTGCAAGCGCTGCGGGCTGTTGCTGTGGCCAGTCACCGAGTTACCGACACCTGTGCCTTCCCGGCGGGACCGCGGTCTCGCGGCCGTGGGTACGCCAGCCACCTGAACCCGACCGAATCGCCGCATCCCAGGTGAATGGAGAAGATCATGACCGCAGTGCTCAACAACGGCGTCACCGGCGCATCGCTCGTGTCCGACGAACTGTTCAACAGGCTGGTCACCAGGATCGTCACCAGGGAGGGCCTGGACCGCCCGGAGGCCGAAGCCGTCATGGCCGACGCGCTGGCCTTCCTCAAAGCCTGCTCGGTTCCCCACGGCCGCCCGCTGGTGCCCTCCGCCAAGGTCGACATCGGCTGGCACACCTTCATCCTGGACACCCTGGAGTACGAGCGGTTCTGCTGGAACCTCGCCGGCCGCTTCCTCCACCACGTCCCCACCGACCCCAGCGAAGGCGAGGACGGCGGCGAAGACCAAGCCGCGGCCCTCGCCCGGACCGTGGCGGCCATCCACTCCACCGGGCTGACCCTCCACCCGGAACTGTGGGAAAGGTGCGCGGGTGACTGCGAGGCGAAGGACTGCCGGGCGAAGGACTGCTCGCAGTGTCACGCCGGTTGCTCCGACCGCCCACGGCACGGCGCCGCCTGATCGACACCTCGTACCGGAGAAGATGAGGCGTGATGCAACGTCGCCGGTGGGAAGACCTGCCCACCTCCGTGCGGGAAGCCGTCCAGCAGCAGTGCGGTCCCGTCACCGCGGTGGACTACGCCACCACCGGGGTGAACTCCGCCTTCGCCGCCACCCTGCACACGGAGGACGGGTTGGTCTTCTGCAAGGGCACGACCGACACCACCTCGGCCGCCCACCGCACCGAGGTGCGGGTAGCCCCCTACCTCCCGGCAGTTGCGGCGCCACGCCTTCTCTGGCACACCGACGAATCAGGTTGGCTGCTGCTCGGCTTCGAGCACGTCGCCGGGCAGCACGCCGACCTCTCGCCGGAGTCCCCGCACATCGACCTCGTCGTGGAGGCGTTACACATCCTCACCGAGGCACTTACGCCTTGCCCTCCGGTAGAGGTACCCCACCTGTCAGACAAGCTGGCCCGGGTCGCCCCCTGGCGCCGGCTTCGGCAAGCCCCGCCGAAGGAGTTGGAGCCGTGGCGGGACCGCTTCGACGAGTTCATTGCCCTGGAGGGCGTGGCAATCGAGGCGGTCCGCGGGGACTCGTTGGCCCACACCGACCTCAACCCGCTCAACATCCTCATCACCGACCGAGCCAAGATCATCGACTGGGCCTGGGCCCACCGAGCCGCCCCCTGGGTCGATTCGGCCCACCTGGTGATCCGCCTCATCGCGTCCGGGCACGCACCGCAGGACGCGGAGGCGCGAGCGGCGTCCCTTCGTGGGGGGTCCGGCTCCGCACCCGAGAAACTCACGGCCTTCGCCGTGACGGTGTTCGGCTGGTGGGAGTGGCTTCGAGTGAAATACCCTGCGCCGCAACGAGCCCGGCTTGTCGAGGCTGCCAGCACCTGGGCTGCTTACCGGCTTAGCGAGACGCGTCTCCGATAGCCCAACTGGTCGGAAGTCCGGTGACGCACAGCTATAGAACTTTTGGCTGCGGTGGCGTGGGAGCACCCGGGCAGGGCGCATCAGGTCGGCGTGAAGGCAGCATGTGGTGAGATCACTGTCCGGGGTGGCTGCAAGGTCTGGTGGGAATTTCACCGGAATAGCTCAACGCCATCACCATATTGCCAGCTCAAGTGCTAGGGTTCTATTCGATTTCAACCCAAACAGCTGCAGCAGATCACCGGAATGGGTACCACTATCTGCCCTAGCATGCGGACATGCCGACGGCCAGCCTCATATTGGAGTATGTCAAGGTCCTGATCTGGCCCGCTGCGATTGGCCTTGCGCTGTACTTGGCAGCCACCCTGGTTGCGCACCGGCTCACCAGACCCGAGTCCGCGGCGATAGGTACCCGCGCTGTGTCCTGGGACGAGCTGAACAAGGGCCGCGCCGGAAAGGTGACAGCCTCGATCGCGGACGCTGAGGAACTCGCCTCACTGGAGGCTGCACCACCGGCGAATCCCGTGGTGCATCTGCAGCAGGCAATCCGTCTCGTCCCGTCGGACTATCGCGATGCCGCCCGACAGATCAGCGACCACTTCCGGGCCGGTCATGTGGTGATTGTCGACCTCGCCGCCGCGGACGAGGCCACGGCCTGTCGCCTGGTCGATTTCTGCAGCGGGACAACGCTGGTATCACGCGGGGTTTTCTATCAGGTGTCCAGCACCGTGGTGTTGCTGACGCCACGGATCGACTGACACGACTGGTCCAAGCCAGGGGGCACGATGACAACCGAGCAAGAGCAGCAGCGGGGCGTTGCGGCGAGCGAGCAACTCCTCGTAATGAACCATCAGATCCGGCAGATCGAACACCACATCGCAATCGCCCGACGGCGACGGCGGTTGGCTATCTTGTCCTACTTCCTCGGCCCCGTGCTGCTGCTGTTGCTGTACGTACTCTTTTGGCTTCCGTGGTTCGACGCCGTCACTCTCACCGCCATCTGTGTTCCAGGCTTCCCTTTGGCCATCGGCTTCTGCGTACTCGCAGCCTTCCTGAGTCGAAATCCTGGCGGCCCGGCCGGAACTCTCCAGGACAAAAAACAGGGGCGTCAAACGGAAAGTCAGCTGGAACTTGAGCTGGCCAAAGCGCGCGACAGCCGCAAGCTGAAAGTTGCGCTCGGCACTTACGAATCGCGAACCAGAAAGCTGATTTACAAGGAAGACGCCTACGCAGACATTGATAAGCTACGCAAGGACAGTAAGCTCTATCGTCACGTCAACAACCTCCTCCAGGGCGTGCTGATCGTTGGTTCGCTGGCGGCGACCGGCTCTTCGGCCCTCTCCGCAGAACTTGAGCAGCTTCGCTGGGTCACGTTCGGCATCACCTTTTTTGTCGGTGTCTCCAGCGGATTCATGGGCTACTACAAGTATAAGGAGCGTAGCTTCTACCTGCAGCAAACCGCAGATGCGATTGAACACGAATGGGAAGCGTTTGAGGTCGGTGTCGGGCGGTATAAGCGGGCCAAGGACGAAGACCAGGCACTGTCGGACTTCGTCGAAGAGGTGCATCGGCTGAAATCGGAACAACGCAAGCGACAGCAAAATCTCGAACAGCCACCCGAGACCCGCAGCGCGAACGAGGTTTGATCGTTCTCGCTTGGCCTTACACTAAATGTCAGATCAGCGGGAGATCCGGCGGTATGTGCAAGGCGAAGAGGATTAGCGAGTGGATGCAGCTGACCACCGCGGCGATGGGCTCTTGCGCAGCCGGTGACGTGGTGTCCGCCACAGCCTGTGACGCCTGAAGATCGTCGTCGATCCGGCCTAGGAGGGTGGCCAGGTTGTGCTGACGGTCGGCCTAGGCCGTGTCGATCTCCTCCAACGGCAGGGCCTGATCTTCCATGCACCGGACCAGGGCGATGTGCTCGACGTCGGAGGGGCGGTAGTTGCCGCCGGTGCGTTCGGCCGGGGTGAGCAGGCCGAGATTTGGTGTAGTTGTCCACGGACCGGTTGACGGCGAGGCCACCACTTCCGCACTTTGGTTCAAGTGCCAGTACCCGCGGAGCGACTGGGAAGACCCTCCCGCAGCGGTTAAGATCGCACATGCAGATCGCGACCTTCGTCATCGCCGTGGCCGGCTGGGTAACAGCCGCGCTCGCACTGGGCTGGAACATCGCGTCGTGGCTGTTGACCGGAGGCCGCGGCCGGGTCGAACTCGCCGTCGGCTTCGTCGAAAGGCTCTCGACGCGTTACGTCCTCTTTCCGCTGTCACGTGGCGGCATCGACCAGGCGCGCCGAGAGATGCAGCGGAACAGCGTCGACGGCGACCTGGCGTACTTCATCACGGTGCGCAATGTCGGGAGAACAGCGTTGACTGTCCGCTCGGTTCAGTTCCGCGCTGAGACACGGGAGGCATTCGGCACCCTCGGTGGAGGCGACTGGGGGGCGAAGCTACCCGCTCGTGTCGAGACCGGTGACAGTATCACCATCGGCATGAACGCGGTCTGGTTGCACGAAATGGGAGCGCTTGTGCGCCGCAAGCACTCCCTGGCGGCGGCCACCCTGCGCGGCGAAGCCGACCTCGGCACCGGCAAGACGGTCATCAGCAAGCACAGGCTCGTTATTCACGACGACCCCGACTAGTCGGGACAACGGCGCGTTCACTCGACGTCGTGCGGTTCAGACGACGGCGCACTTGGGGGTGGCACTAATGGGGCGAGGCGCAGGGTTGAAGATCGGGGACACTCCGGCGCGTATTCGCTCGCCTCTGGCGGATCCACCTGTTCGACAAATCGCAGGTAGCGCAGTACGGTGTTCCACATGAACCCGTGGACTCCACGGGGACGCTATGTATGGGGGTTCGAGTCCCCCCTCGGACACAATCTTGTGGCACATTTGCCACATCTGACGTTGTCGTGTTCAAGCACGCATGAACACACTTCCTTCACCTCTCCCGGGGTTCCCCGGTCAGTGCACGACCTGGGCGTTGGTGCACGTCCTCGGCACGAACACGATCACGCCTGCGCAGGCTCCGCGTCCACCACGGCTTGCCCTGTACACGGTCACTCCCGTCGTGCGCTGGGCCGCCTCTCGGAAGTCGCTGCCCCTGTGGGCAGGCACGCGGGCAACACCGTCCACTATGGCCGGTGCGGCCCTAAGGTGCGCGCCATGGGGAGAACGACGCGCGCTGCGTTGCTGGTGCTGTTGCTGGGTGGGCTGGGGTTGACTACGTCGGCCGTTGCGGTGGCGGCGGAGGCGTCGGTTGGGGTGGCGATCCAGAGCCGGGGTGAGGGTGGCGGGTCGGGTGGGCTGACCATGACTGTGACCAACCGGGGGGAGCGGGCGTGCAAGCTGGCTGCCACGCCGGCTGGCACGGTGGAGGTGCTGTCGGTCACCAGGGATGGGCAGGCGGTGGAGCCGGAGTTCATCCAGACCGCTTACCACGCTGGGTTTGATGGGATGTTCGCTGCCGCTACCCGGGAGGTGGGGCCGGGGCAGAGTTTGTCCTTTTCGCTGACGCGGGATGGTGTGCTGGACACGGTGACGCCGATGGCTGGTGGCGGGCTTGGTGCGCGTTGGGCGTTGGAGCAGGCTGGTCGGTACGCGGTGACCGCCGCCTACCGGATGCCGCAGGACGTGGAGATCGGCGAGGGTGCGGTGTGCGGGGCGGCGAGTGCGCCTGTTACGGCCGCGCTTGTGGTGGGGCAGCCTGGTGGGAATGGTTTGTCCTGGTTGGTGATCGGTGGGATCTCGGCCGGTGCGCTGGTACTGGTGCTGCTGGTTGTGTTGCTGTTGCGGCGGCGTCGGCGTACCGGGGTGGTGGCGCTGGTGTTGTTGGCTGTGGTGGTCGGGCAGTTCGCGCCGATGCGGACGGCACAGGCGACCATCAAGGTTGTCGGGGGTGATGATGGGTTTGGGGCTGCGGTCGCGGGCTGTTTGTCGATGTTCCGGGGTAATGATCCCAAGGGGCCGCCGCGGGGGGCGCTGGATCCGGCGAAGATCATGCCTTACCTGGATGGCACCTACAAGGTGTGGATCAAGCCGGTCACGGGGCAGACCAATGTCGAGACTCGCAGCACCGCGGAGTGGTCCTCGATTTACTGGGATCCCAGTGACAACAGTCCGCTGATCGGGGATCCCGGCGTCTCCTACGACGCCTGTTCGGCGCTCTACCACGAGCTGACGCACGCCTTCGACGCCGGGAACAACCAGTTGCCCGAAGGGGAATGTGGCGCGGCCAAGCCCACCAAGGCCGGCAAACGGGTGCCCACCAAGGATGTCCGGGCGGTCCGGGCGGAGAACGAGTTCCGGGCCAGCCAGGGCTTGCCGCCGCGAAACAACTACGGTGGCGCCCAGCTCCCGCCCGGCAAGGAGCTGGACGCGGCGAAGATCAAGGCCCAATGTGGTGAGGACAAGAACAAGACGCCGGCCAAGGGTGGGTCGGATCGGAGCAAGCTGGTGCCCGGCGGGAGTGTCGGTGATCCGCACCTGACCACCTTCGACCGCAGGGAGTACGACTTCCAGGCAGTGGGGGAGTTCGTGCTCGCCAAGTCGCCGCAGTGGGAGGTGCAGGTTCGGCAGAGTCCGCTCGCCGGTAGCCGCACCGTCTCGGTCAACCAGCAGGTCGCGTTGCGCGCTGGTGCGGACCGGGTGGTCTTCGACCTCGCCGCCGACTCGGGTGAGCAGCGGATCCTGGTCAACGGCAAGCAGATCAGTCCGGCCGATGAGCGGCTGCCCGGTGGTGGGCGGATCGTGGCCACCGACTCGGGGCACACCGTGCGCTTCCCGGATGGCAGTGAGGCCGATATCGACCCGATCGGTCGCTGGGGGCTGCATGTGCTGTTGTTCCCGCGTCCGGAACTGGCTGGGAAGCTCAGTGGACTGCTCGGCGACCTCAATGGCGACCCTGGCAACGATCTGTCCACAAAGGATGGTCGGCCATTGCCGGAGAAGCCTTCCAGGGAACAGCTTTACGGTGAGTTCGCCGATCGTTGGCGGGTTGGGGCCGAGTCGCTGCTGGACTATCCGGGCGGGCGCGGCACCGCCGACTACACCGACCGGTCCTTCCCGGACAAGGAGGTCGTGGTCGCCGACCTGCCCGCGCCGCGCCGCGAGGCCGCCGCTCGCCGTTGCGCCGCGCTGGGTCTGTCCGGCCAGGCTTTGGACGGTTGCACGCTGGACCTGGCGCTCACCGGCCAGCCCGCCTTCGCCCGCAGCGCGGCCGCGATGGCCGACACCCTGTCCCGGGGCCCGGAACCCAAGCGGGTCAACGGTGATCAGGGGGTGCTGCGCGACGGCTCGACGGTGTCCGGCCGGGTGAGCAAGCCCGGCATGGTGCACACCTATCGGCTGGAACTGGGCGAGGCCACCGTGTTCCGGCTGCACGAGGTCCGCGGCGACCTCCTGGACCGCGGCAAACTGGAGATCAAACTCGAGGGTTACTACGATCCGGACTCGCCCGGCTTCACCATCACCAGCGTGTACCAGTACCGGATCGTCAAGGGCGGCAAGTACACCTTGACGGTGACCGGTGACGACGGCGCGACCGGGTCCTTCGCCTTCCGGCTCAACACCGCCAAGGAACGGCGCCTGCCGGTCAGCCTCGGCGAGACGGTGCGGGGCAGGCTGGACGTGCCGGGCCGGGTCGACCTGTACGCCTTCCAGGCCACCGAGGCGGTGCAGCTGGTTCCAGTGGACGGCACCGGCTGCGAGATCACCATGGCCCTGGTCGAGGACTCCGCGGCGCCGTCGGCGCACACGCCGCACGGGGTCTGCTACGGCGTCGGGATGGGCCGGTTGGAGCCTGGGCGGCGGTACCTGCTGGCGGTGTGGTCGGCGGAGGGCCGGACCGGGCCGTACTCGTTCCGGCTGACCGGGGAAGGCTGATCCAGAAGTTAGGCTTGCCTAAGTGCCGAGTGCTTCCTGGGAGGGCCGATGTCAGAACACACCGCCACCTTCGACCACCTCATCCACTGGGTGGGCGACGTCGGGGCGGCCATGGCCTCCTACGACGCGCTCGGCCTGCCAACCCACGCCGCACTCACCATGCCCGGGTTCCGCAACGCCGCCTGGGGCGTTGACGATGAACGGTACGTCGAGCTGGCCGCGGTGGACGACTGGGCGGCCGTGGCGAACTCCAAGTACGCCGAGGGCTTGCGGATCCTCAAGCCCGCCGTCGACGTACTCGACGGGCCTGGCCTGCTGACCTTCGCCGTCGACGTGCCGGACGCGCGGGCGACCGCGGCCCGGTTGCGCCAGGCCGGACGGGAGGTCGAGGAGATCGAGGTGTGGTTCGAGGAGCGGGACGCGGGGTTCGTCGAGGTGTTCGTCCGGGACGCGCCGACGTACTTCCCCTTCTTCATCACCTACTCCCCGCCCCGTGCCGAGATCGCCCGCATGCGCGCGGAGCACCGGGCGAGCCAGGGCATCACCTTGGCGAGCCGCCCCGACCTGGTCGCCCTGCTGGCCCGCAGCCCCGAGCCCGCGGCCGACGCCCGGCTGCTCGCCGATCTCGTCGGGTGTCCGGCCGTCGGTGACACGGTGGCTCTGCCCGGCGCGGAGGTGCGCTTCACCGAGGGCAGCCCGGCCGGTCTGTACGGCATCGCGGTCCGCGGCCTGGACCCGTCGGCGGCACCGGCCGAGTTGGCGGGGCTGACGGTGGTCGCCGAAACCTGATGGGCGCTCAGGAAGGCTGGTCCGGCGGCGTTGGGCTTACGCCCCGGTAGGGCAGGGTCTGGCTGTAGACGATGTTGGTCGTGGTGCTGCCGAAGGCGGTCAGCTCGTTGACCACCTGCTCCAGGTAGGGCATTGACGGGGCGGCGACCTTGAGCAGGTAGCAGTCCTCGCCGGTGGTGCGCAGGCATTCCAGGATCTCGGGGCGTTCGGCGAGCAGCCGGTGCAGCGGCTCGTGCTGGCTGCCGGGGTACTTCAGGCGCACCACGGCCAGCACCCGGTAGCCCACCTTGTCCAGGTCGACGGTGGCGCGGTAGCCGGTGATGATCCCGGTGCTCTCCAGGCGTTTCACGCGTTCGGTGGTGGCCGAGGCGCTGAGGTTGACCCGGCGGCCCAGCTCGGTGAGCGGGATGCGGCCGTCCCGTTGCAGCTCGGCGAGGATCGCCCAGTCGGTCAGGTCCAGGGTCTCGATCATCTGGCGAATTTACCGTGGAATCCTTGGCGTGCGCCGTCGAACGCCGGGAACAGTCCCTTCTGCGGCCGGGGTGTGCTGACCTAGCCTTGATCGCGTGTTGATCGGCGTGAACGTCCCGAACTTCGGTCCCGGCACCAGCCCGGCCGTGCTGCGCGACTGGGCGCGGACGGTGGAGGGTCTGGGTTTCGACCTGCTCATGGTCTCCGACCACGTGGTGGTGACACCCGATGTGGCCGAGCAGTACCCTGCCCCGTTCTACGAGCCGTTCACCACGCTGTCCTGGCTGGCCGGGGTCACCGAGCGGATCAGGCTGGGCACGACCGTGCTGATCGCGCCCTACCGGCACCCGCTGCTGGTCGCGCGGATGGCGGCGAACCTGAGTGAACTCAGTGGCGACCGGCTGGTGCTCGGGGTGGGGATCGGCTGGGCGCGCCAGGAGTTCGCCGCGCTCGGGATTCCGTTCCAGCGCCGCGGCGCGCTGACCGACGAGCTGATCACCACCGTGCGCGCGGCGTGGCGGGACGCGGGTTACCGCGCGGGCCGCATCCCGATCTGGGTGGGCGGCAACAGCGACGCCGCGCTCCGCCGCGCGGTCCGGCTCGGCGACGCCTGGCACCCGCTGCGGCAGAGCGCCGAGCAGTGGCGGGAATCCCTGGCCCGACTGGGACAGGTCGCCGCCGCCGAGGAACGCCCGCTGCCCGAGCCGGCACCGCGCATCCTGCTGCGGCTGACCGAGCGGTCGCTGGCGGAGCGGCGGCTGGGCGAGGGCACGCTCGAACAGGTCGTGGGCGATCTGGACCGGCTGCGTGCCGACGGCGCGCGGGCCGTGGTGCTGGACCCGTTCGTCGGCGATCCGGAGGAGACGCGGCATCCGGAACCCGCCTGGCAGGCACTGGCCGCGGTACGAAAGGAATTCCGGTGAACGAAGAACACCTGCGGCGGGCCATCGCGCTGGCGGCCGAGGCTCGGGCAGGCGGGAACCCGCCGTTCGGCTCACTGCTGGTCGGGCCGGACGGGTCCGTGCTCGCGGAGGAACGCAACTCCAGCCTCACCGACAACGACATCACCGCGCACCCCGAGCTGAAGCTGGCCCGCTGGGCGGCCCGGTCACTGGACGCGGACACGGCCGCCGGAACCACCATGTACACCAGTTGCCAGCCGTGCGGGATGTGCGCGGGCGCGTTGGCGCGCTCGGGGATCGGGCAGGTGGTCTTCGCGCTGTCGGGCGAGCAGCTCAACGGGTTGAAGACCGCAGGCGGCTTTCCGGAGGTGCCCATCGACGGGCCGTATCTGTATGAGGAGGCGAAGGTCCCGGTGGAGGGGTACTACGCCTAGGAATCGCGCCGGCATCGTCGGGCACGCGTGGCCGGAGCGGGCGACATGAACTCCGGCCACGCCATCCTCGACCAGCCGGTCAGTAAAGGAAAAATGCTCCCGGCAAGTGCTCCAGTCGCCGCCACAACCGACCCGAAACGCACCGCGCGACGTGGCCGCACTGGAAGTTAGCGAACGTACGTACGCTATCCTGGTCGCATGTCACCACGACGCTCGGCGGCCGAAGCCCAGGCCACCAGGGGCCGGATCCTCACCCGTGCCGCTGAGATCGCCTCCACCGAAGGTCTTGACGGCATCACCATCGGCCGCCTCGCCGAGGAGCTGGAGATGAGCAAGTCCGGGGTGCACAAGCACTTCGGCACCAAGGAGACGCTGCAGATCTCCACCCTGGACAAGGCGTTCGTGGACTTCTGGCACCGGGTGGTCGAGCCCACGCTGGCCGAGCCGCCGGGGCTGCGGCGGCTGCGCGCGGTGTGCGGGAAGTCCGTGGACTACCTGGAGGCGCCGTTGCTGCCCGGCGGTTGCCTGATGACCGCGGCGCTGAGTGAGTACGACGGCCGCCCCGGCCGGGTCCGGGACGCGGTGGCCGAGGTGTGGACACGCTGGCGGGAACAGTTGCGGGCGGAGCTGATCGCGGCGGTCGAGGGCGGCGAGCTACCGGCCGGGTTCGACGTGGACCAGGCGCTGTTCGAGATCATCGCCGCCGGGCTGGCGCTGAACGCGGCCATGCAGCTCCAGCACGACCGGACGGCCGGGGACCGGGCCCGCCGCGCGATCGAACGGGCCCTGAACCAGTCCTGACCGCGGGCAGGCTGACCCCGCGCGCCATGCGCCGGACGCATCCCGATGATCCGCGATTCGCGTTGGTGGCGACCTGATCCGCCGGGAACGCTGACCCGCATGACGCAGTACGAGGGCATCACCAGACGTGGCCTGCTCGGCGGCCTGGTCGGCACCGCGGCCGCGGCCGCCACCGTTCCGCTGGGCAGTGCGGAGGCCGCGACGCCGGCCGGGGCGGCCGGGGACGTCACCGTGCGCCTGACGGTCAACGGGGCGGCCACCTCGCTGACCGTGGACCCGCGGGTGACGCTGCTGGACGCCTTGCGCGAGCGGCTGCGGCTGACCGGCACCAAGAAGGGCTGCGACCGCGGTCAGTGCGGCGCCTGCACCGTGCACCTGGACGGGCGGCGGGTGCTGTCCTGCCTGACCCTGCTGGCCACAGTGGACGGTGCGGCGGTCACCACGATCGAAGGGCTGGCCGACGGCGATCGCCCGCATCCGGTGCAGCGGGCCTTCATCGAGCAGGACGGCCTCCAGTGCGGGTTCTGCACCCCGGGGCAGATCATGTCCGCGGCGGCGCTGATCAGCGAAGGGGGCGCGGGCACTGACGCGGAGATCCGGGAGCGGATGTCCGGCAACATCTGCCGGTGCAGTGCCTACCCTGGCATCCTGGCCGCGATCCGCCAGGCCCGGACGGAGCCTGCCTGATGCGCGGCTACGTCTTCGAGCGTCCTGGCACCGTCGAGGACGCGGTGCGCCGCTCCGGTTCGGACACCGCCTTCCTCGCCGGTGGGACCACGCTGGTGGACCTGATGAAGCTCGAGGTCATGAACCCGGGCCGGGTGCTGGACATCAACCGCCTGCCACTGCACGGGATCGACGTGACGGCTGACGGCCTGCGGATCGGCGCGCTGGCCCGGATGAGCGAGGTGGCCGCGGATCCCCGCGTCCGCCGCGCCTACCCGATGCTGACCCAGGCGCTGGAGTCGAGCGCGTCCGGTCAGCTCCGCAACATGGCCAGCATCGGCGGGAACCTGTTGCAGCGCACCAGGTGCGGCTACTTCCGCGAGGTGAGCACGCCCTGCAACAAGCGGCGGCCCGGCAGCGGCTGCCCAGCAGTCGAGGGGGAGAACCGGATGCACGCCGTACTGGGCACCAGCGGCTCGTGCGTGGCCACCCATCCCAGCGACCTCGCGGTGGCACTGGTCGCGCTGGACGCCACGGTGCGGCTGCGCGGCCGGGACGGCGAGCGCACCGTGCCGCTGCGCGAGTTCTACCTGCTGCCCGGCGACACACCCCAGCATGAGCACGACCTGCGGCCCGGCGAACTGATCACCGGCGTGCACGTGCCGGGGCTGGACTGGGCCCGGCACTCGCTCTACCTGAAGGTCCGCGACCGGCGGTCCTACGAGTTCGCGCTCTCGTCCGCGGCGGTGGCCCTGCGCACCGCGGGCGGCACCATCGTCGAGGCGCGGGTGGCGGTGGGCGGCATGGGCACCCGGCCCTGGCGGCTGCCCGCGGTGGAACGGGCGCTGGCCGGGCGACCGGCCACCGAGGCCACCTACGCGGCCGCGGCCGCCACCGCCGTGGAGGGTGTACGTCCGTTGCGGCACAACGCGTTCAAGCCGGAGTTGATGAAGCGGACCATCGTGCGTGCCCTGCTGGAACTGGAGCGAACCCGATGACCGGCTCACCGCTGGGGCGCGAGATCGATCGCGTCGACGGACCGCTGAAGGTCACCGGCAACGCGCCCTACGCCGCCGACTACCGTCCCGAGGGCCTGCTCCACGGCTACCTCGTGCAGGCCACCGTGGGCCGGGGAACCGTGCGCGGCATGGACGTCAGCCGCGCCGAGGCCGCGCCAGGGGTCCTGGCCGTGTTCACGCCCTTCCGCTCGCTCCCGCTCAGCTCGCCGCAACCCGGGCACAGCGGGGAGAACTACAGCGCGTTGCAGGACACCGCGGTGCGCTTCCGCGGGCAGATCATCGGCCTGGTCGTGGCCGAGACCTTCGAGCAGGCCAGGGACGCGGCCGCGCTGGTCACCGCCGACTACACGATCACCCCGTCGCGGACCTCGCTGGCCGCGGCGAGTCCAGGGGTGTCCCAGGGCGTGCTGCAGAAGCTCGCGCCGGGAGTGCCCTCCATCGAGGCCGCGCTGGCCGCGAGCCCGGTCACCGTCAGCACCACGGTCAGCCAGCACGCCCAGCACCACATCGCGATGGAACCGCACGCCACCACCGCGGTCTGGGTCGACGACCAGCTCACCGTCTACTGTGGAGCGCAGGCGCCGCAACGGGCCGCCGCCACGATCGCCGCCCGGCTCGGGGTGGATCGGGCCAAGGTCCGGCTGATCTGCCGGCACACCGGCGGCGGGTTCGGCCAGCGCTCACCGGTGTGGAACGAGGCGCTGCTGTGCGCGGCCGCCGCCCGCGTGCTCAAACGGCCGGTGAAACTCGTGCTCAGCCGGGAACAGGTGTTCACCGCCATCGGCCACCGAGGAGCCGTCCGACAGACCATCCGGCTCGGCGCCGAAGCCGACGGCAGGCTCCTGGCGCTGAGCCACGACAGCGACGGGGAACTGCCCGCGGCCGGTGGCTGGCAGATGATGCCCGGCCGGGACACCTCCGCGGTGGCCTACCGCACCCCGAACATCCGGATCGACCAGCGCCTGGTCACCCTGGACACCCCGCCGACCTGGTCCATGCGGGCACCGGCCGAGGCGCCCGGCATGTTCGCGCTGGAGACCGCGATGGACGAACTCGCCGTGCGCACCGGGGTCGACCCGGTGGAACTGCGGCTGCGCAACTACGCCAGCGCGGACCCGATCGAGAGCCGCCCGTTCTCCAGCAAGCACCTCGACGAGTGCTACCGGCTCGGCGCCCAACGATCCGGCTGGCACCGCCGCCAGGCCCGCCCCCGCTCCCGCACCGACGGCGACTGGCTGATCGGCCTCGGCATGGCCAGCGCGATCTACCCGGCCTGGCGCCAGGCCGCCTCGGCGCGCGCCCGGTTCCGCGACGACGGGATGGTCGCCATCGCCTCGGCCACCTCCGACATCGGCACCGGCGCCCGCACCATGCTCGCCGCCGTCGGCGCGGACGAACTGGGCCTGCCGGTCAGCTCGATCGAGGCGGAGGTCGGCGACTCCGCACTGCCACCCGGCGGCGTCGGCGCCTACGGCTCCAGCGTCACCACCAGCACCGTGCCCGCGGTCCAGGCCGCCTGCCGGGCAGCCGTCACCGCACTCGTCAAGGCGGCCGTGGACAACCCGAAGTCGCCCTTCGCCGGACTCGACCCCGCGACCGTGCGCTACCGGCGGGGCCGGATCGAGGCGGGCGGCCGGGCGACCGATTTCCGCTCCTTGTTGCGCACCATGGGAATGCCGTCGGTGGAGGCGCTCGGCAGCACGGGACCGGCCGCGGGCGCGGACCAGTACCGGTTCCACTGCTTCGGCGCGCACTTCTGCGAGGTGCGGGTGCACCGGCTCACCGGCGAACCGAGGGTCAACCGGTTCACCTCGGTCTTCGACGTTGGCCGGGTGGTCAACGCCAAGGCGGCCCGCGGCCAGCTCGTCGGCTCGATCATCTGGGGCATCGGGCACGCCCTGCTGGAGGCCGACCCGATCGAACCGGACGGCCGGTTCGCCGCGGCGAACCTGGCCGACTACCTGGTCCCGGTACACGCCGACACCCCCGAGATCGACGTGCACTGGCTGGACCGCCCCGACCCGCACATCAGCGAGTTCGGCGCCAGGGGACTGGGCGAGATCGGCCTGGTCTCGGCCGCCGCGGCGATCGGCAACGCGGTGTTCAACGCGACCGGGATCCGCGTGCACGACCTGCCGATCACCCTCGACAAGCTGCTGTGAGGCAACAGTGGTCAGCCGGTCAGATCCCGCGCCGCGGCCCGGATCATCTCCCGCAACCAGGAGTGCATCGGATCGGATTCCAGGCGGGCATGCCAGATCATCCCGTACGGGAACGCGTCGAACCCCTCCGGCGCCTCCACCAGCCGCACCCGCGGATCGGTGGCCGCCCGCACCTCGGCCAGCCGCCGCGGAATGCTGGCCACCAGCGCCGTGCCGGGCAGCGCGCCGAAGGCCGCGCTGAAGTGCGTCACCCGCACCGCGGCCGTGCGGCTGCGGCCGACTGCCTGCAACCACCGTTCGATCATGGGTTGCTCCTGTCCGATCAGGGCCACCACCACGTGCCGGGCCGCGACATAGTCGGCCAGCGTGAAGCGGTCCCGCACCGGGTGATCGCGGTCCACCGCGCAGACCACGTCGTCGGTGAACAACCGCTCCCAGCGCAGCGGCTCGGCCGGGCGGAGCACGGACAGCGCGAGGTCGGCCCGGCCGCGTTCGAGTTCGGCGTAGGAGTCCTGGTCCCGCGGTTCGATCCGGATCTCCAGCTCGGGCGCGGCCAGGTGCAGCCGGGGCAGCAGGTGCGGGCCCAGGGTCGCGGTGCTGTAGTCGGTGCCGATGATGCGCACGATCCCGGTCGCCTGGGCGGGGTCGAAGCCGCGGCCCGCCACCAGGCTCTCCAGCCGCGGCAGCAGCAGGGCGAGTTCACGCTGCATCTCCCGCGCCCTCGGGGTCAGCTCGTAGTCGCCGCCGGAGCGGACCAGCAGCTCGTCCCCGAAGAGCGCGCGCAGCCGCTGCAACGTCCGGCTCATCGAGGACTGGCTCAGGTGAAACCGCACCGCGGCCCGGGTCACATTGCGCTCCTCGAGCAGGATGGAGAGCGCACGCAGGTCGTGCAAGAGCCCGAGATCACTATGCGGCATACGCATAGTATGCATCCCCATTCCGCGTTGGTGGCGTAAGCCGCGGCTCGGCAGGCTAATGCCGTGTTTCGCCGCGACTTGGGGAGCAAAGCCGTTGGAAAGGTTGATGTGCTGTGCCTGCTGATTATGTTGCTGATGACGCTGAGCTGGATCTCGCCGCCGCGCTTTATGCCGGCGACGCTGAGCCCTATGTGCGAATCCTGGGTCGGCTGGCAGCCGAGGATCCTGCACAGCTCGCCATCAGTTGCGCCGGCGAGACGATCACACGGGCCGAACTGGCGGCACGGTCGAACCGGCTCGCACGGGCGTTCGAGACACTCGGGGTCAGGTACGGCGACTTCGTCACCATCGGCCTGCCGAATTCGATCGACTTCTTCGTCACCGTCCTGGCCTGCTGGAAGCTAGGCGCGGTGCCCCAGCCGCTCTCCCCACGGCTGCCGGCCGCCGAACGAGCGGCGATCGTCGAACTGGCCGACTCCGCGCTCGTCGTCGGCGCCGACCCGGCCGATCACCCCGGCCGGACCTGCGTCGCCGCGGACTTCCAGCCCGACCCGGTCCTGGCCGATGGTCCACTGCCGGAGGTGGTGTCACCGGCGTGGAAGGCATCGACCTCCGGCGGCAGCACCGGTCGGCCGAAACTGATCGTGGCAGGCGCCGCGGCCAAGGGAACCCCGGCACTGGCCGCCGCCATCGCCCGGATGCGGTCGGCCGACAGCCAGCTGGTCGCCGGCCCGCTCTACCACAACTCCCCGCTGACAGCCTCGATCACCGGGCTGCTCGTGGGGCAGCACCTGGTGCTGCTGCCCAGGTTCGACGCCCATCGCGCGCTGACGGCGATCGCCGAGCACCGGATCGGCTGGGTGCAGCTGGTACCCACGATGATGCTGCGGATGCTGCGGCTCATCGAGGAAAGCCCTGGCGCGTATGACCTGTCCTCGCTGCGCGCGCTGTGGCACGGGGCCTCGGCCTGTCCGCCGTGGCTCAAGGAAGCCTGGATCACCCTGCTCGGCGCGGAGAAGGTCTTCGAGATGTACGGCGGGACCGAATCCCAGGCCGCCACCCTCATCACCGGCCCGGAGTGGCTCACCCATCGAGGGTCGGTCGGCAGGGCCGCGCTCGGCGAGATCGTGGTGCTCGACGCGGACGGGAAGAAGGCGCCGGCCGGCGAGATCGGCGAGATCTACCTGCGCGGACCGGCTGGCGCCCCGCCCAGCTACCACTACCTCGGCGCGGAGGCCAGGAAGCGGGACGACTGGGAGTCGCTCGGCGACCTCGGCTGGCTGGACGCCGAGGGCTACCTCTACCTCAGCGACCGGCGCACGGACCTGATCATCGCCGGCGGCGCGAACATCTACCCAGCCGAGGTGGAGGCCGCCCTCGACGCGCACCCGCTCGTCCTGTCCAGCGTGGTGGTCGGACTGCCCGATACCGACCTCGGCCAGCGGGTGCACGCGCTGGTGCAGGCCAGGCCCGGACTGACCGTGGACGACCTGCTCCAGCACCTCGGCGAGCACCTGGTGCGCTACAAGGTGCCGCGCTCGGTGGAGTTCATCGACGAACCACTGCGCGATGACGCCGGCAAGGTCCGGCGCGGCGAGATGAGAGACGCCGCCATTGCGCGGATGACGAATGTACTAGGAGAACAGATGCTCGGCATTCAGGAAATTTCCGATCGGTTGGAGATCCAGGAACTGATCGTGGCGTACGCGACCGCGATCGACAGCCGGGATTACGACGCCCTGGACGAGGTTTTCGAGGACGGCGCCCCAATCGACTACCGGGCCTTCGGCGGTATCGCGACCACCTTCCCCGAAGTCAAGGAATGGCTCCGGCAGAGCATGGCGCAGTACCCCGCGTTCCAGCACCTGATGGTCAACCCGCAAATCCGCGTTGACGGCGACCGGGCGACCGGGCGGGTCATGTGCCTGAACTCGATGGCGCTGCCGGTCGGGGCCGGGAGCGGCGAACCGCCGGTCGCGCTGCTGGGCATGTGGTACACCGACGAGTACGTCCGCACCCCGCGCGGCTGGCGGATCTCCCGCCGCGGCCAGCAGCGCAGCTGGGTGCAGGGACTCGACCTTCCCACCGCACCCACGCTGATCTGACCTACCCGGCACCGCCCAGCCGCTCCCCGGTCGTCGCGGTGATGTGCCCCGGCACCTCCTCATGCGCGTCACCCACGTTCACCGTCCCGGTCGGCTCGAACAGCAGCACCGAGGCCCCCGCCGCCGAGAACGGCCGGTGTTCCACCCCGCGCGGCACCACGAACACCGACCCGCGCGGCAGGGTCACCACCCGCTCGGCCCCGTCCTCCCGCAACCCGATGCCGACCTCCCCCTCCAGCACCAGGAAGAACTCGTCGGTGTCGGTGTGGGTGTGCCAGATGAACTCGCCGCGGACCTTGGCCAGGCGGACGTCGTAGTCGTTGACGTGGGTCAGGATGCGCGGGCTCCACAGGTCCTGGAAGGCGGCCAGTGCGGTGGACAGGGCGATGGGGTTGGTCATGGGTTCATCTTGTGGCTGGCCGGGGCGGCCGGGGGAGTGCTAGGAATCGCGTATGTCGCGTGGATCCTCGCATCGGGTGGTCATGATCGTGGACGACGGCTCGAACCCGTTCGAGCTGGGGATCGCCACCGAGTTGTTCGGGTTGCGGCGGCCGGAGCTGGATCGGGCCTGGTACGAGTTCGCGTTGTGCGCGGCGGAGCCGTCGGTGGTGATGCACGGCGGGATGTTCACCATGTCGGGGGTGGCCGCGCTGGACGCGGTCGCGTTGGCGGACACCGTGATCGTGCCCAACCGGCCGGATCCGGAGACGGGCGCGGCACCCGAGGTGGTGGCGGCGGTGCGGGCGGCGGGGGAGCGCGGGGCGCGGCTGGTGAGCTTCTGCACCGGGGCGTTCGTGCTGGCCGAGGCGGGGGTCCTGGATGGGCGGCGGGCGAGTACGCACTGGCAGTGGGCGGCGGCGTTCCGGGCGCGGTATCCGGCGGTGCTGCTGGAGCCGGATGTGCTCTACGTCGAGGACGGGAACGTGTTCACCGCGGCGGGCAGTGCGGCCGCGCTGGACCTGGGGCTGCACCTGATCCGGCTCGATCACGGGGCGGAGATCGCGAACGCGGTGAGCAGGCGGCTGGTCTTCGCCGCGCACCGGGAAGGCGGGCAGCGGCAGTTCGTGCGACGGCCGGTGGCCGCGGTGCCGGACGTGTCGCTGGGGCCGGTGCTGGAATGGGCGCGGGCGCGGCTGGACACCCCGTTGACCGTGGCGGACCTGGCCGCGCGGGCGGCGGTGAGCGCGGCGACCCTGCACCGGCGGTTCCAGGCCGAGCTGGGCAGCACGCCGCTGGCCTGGCTGACGGGGGAGCGGGTGGCGCTGGCCTGCCGGTTGATCGAGCGCGGGGAGCTGCGGCTGGCGCGGGTGGCCGCGGCGAGCGGGCTGGGCACGGCCTCGAACCTGCGGGTGCTGATGCGGCGGCAGACCGGGCTGACCCCGACCGCCTACCGGCGCAAGTTCGCCACCTGATCGACTGTCAACGGGTTCATGTACCGCTGAAACCCTTGTTCAGTGTGGGTTTCGCCTCGCTATGTTCGGATGGAATCCGATCTTGGGAGGCAGACATGCGCATGTCCAAGCTCGCCGCCGTCGCTTCGGCGCTGGCCCTGACCACCACCGGGCTGCTCGCGGGCACCGCGAGCGCCGCACCGGTGGCGGACCCGTGCGGCTACTTCGAACGCGGCGAGGACGCGCTGTACAACCACTGTCCGCACGACGAGTGGCCGGTCGAGGTCTACATCGACGACCACAACGGCGGCAAGCGGCAGACCTGCGTGAACACCGGCACCACGAAGATCGGTCACTCCGCGGTCATCCGGTTCGCCTGGTCCAACCGGACAGCCTGCCGGGTCTGACCCCCGCGGGTGAGCCGGTTCCCGCTCTGGTGGGAACCGGCGCACCCGTTTCCGGACGACCCTGGTCCTGACGGACGTTGAGGGGAGTCAGGATGATCGGGACGATGTTGGCAGCGGCGTTGCTGGCGATGCCGGGAGTGCCAGTCGGCGCCTCGGTGCAGGGGACGGCGCTGATCCAGGTGCACAATCCGGACAGTGTGTTCGAGGTGACCGTGGACGCCAGGGGTGACGCGGGCACGATCCGGTTCGAGCACCGCTTCCAGGGTGAGTCGGGCTGGGCGACCGGGATCGTGGACTGCGTGCGCACCGGCGGACCGGTGGGTGTGGTGACCGGCAAGGTCGACCGGGTGCACCGGATCGGCTGGCTCAAGCCGGGGGACCGGTTCAGTCTGAGCGTGTACGACCACGGGCGGCGGGACCGGATCGGGATGGCCTGGCAGCAGGAGGCGGCGCACTGCCTCGGCCCGGCCCCGGACCGGGCGATCACCGGCGGGAACCTCAAGGTCCGGGCCGGATCCGGGACGGACGCGCCGGACTAGACTCCGGCCACATGGGACTGGGGGGACCGGAAACCGTGGCCGGGGATGGGCTGCCCGAGCTGACCCTGCTGGGCCGGGTTTCCTTTCGCGGCAACGAGATCACCGGACCGCGGATCCACGCGCTGCTGGCCCTGCTCGCCGAGGACCTGCGGGCCGGGCGCAGTGTCGGCTCGCTGATCGCGGGGCTGTGGCCGGAGATCCGGCCCGAGCACCCGGTCAAGGCGGTGCAGATCCTGGTCTCCCGGGCGCGGGCGCGGCTCGGCACGGAGGTCATCGACAGCCTGCCGACCGGGTACCGGCTGGCACTGTCCGAACAGCAGGTGGACGCGGCCGCGGTACTGGCCCACGCCGAGACCGCCCGCCGGTGCGCGCTGGCCGGGGAACACCTGGCGGCACTGACCGCGGCGGAGGCCGGAATCGCGCTGTGCCAAGGGATCGAGCCCGCGAGCGGGGATGATCCGGTGGCGCGGTTGCGGGCCGGGCGGGCGGCCACCGGGGTGGAGCTGGGCCGGGTCCGGGCGCTGGCGCTGGCCCGGCTGGGCCGGTTCGACGCCGCGGTGGGGCCGCTGAGCGGGCTGGTCGGACAGCGGCCGCGGGATGAGGAACTCCTGCTCGAACTGCTGCGCGCCGAGCAGGCCACGGCCGGCGTGCCCGCGGCGCTGGCCCGGTACGAGGACTACCGGCGCGGGCTGCGCGAGGAGCTGGGCGCGGAGCCGGGCGAGGCACTGCGCCGGATGCACGGTGAGTTGCTGCGGGCTACCCAGCCGGTGGTTCGGCGCGGGGTGCCGCATGAGCCGAATCCGTTGCTGGGCCGGGAAGACGACCTGGCCCGGGTGGCCGAACTGCTGCGGGAGTCCAGGGTCACCTCGATCGTCGGGACCGGCGGACTCGGCAAGACCCGGCTGGCCTACGCGGTCAGCCGGGCCGCCGGGCACCGCCTGGTCCAGGTGGTCGGACTGGCCGGGATCGGCGCGGAGGAGGAGGTCGCGCTCACCGTGGCCACCGCCCTCGGCGCGGACCGGACCGACCCGGTGCGCGGGATCGCCAGGATGCTCTCCGGCGGTTCGGCGTTGCTGGTGCTGGACAACTGCGAGCACGTGGTGCGCGGGGTGGCCGAACTGGTCGGCGCGCTGGTCGCGCTGACCCCCGAGGCCCGGTTCCTGACCACCACCCGCACCCCGCTCGGCCTGTCCTCCGAGGCGGTCTACCCGCTGCCCGAGCTGAGCCCGGCGGCCACCGTGGAGCTGTTCACCCAGCGCGCCCGCGCCGCCCGGCCCGCGGTGCCGCTGCCCGCGGACACCGTGGCCGAGTTGTGCCGGCGCCTGGACGGCCTGCCGCTGGCGGTGGAGCTGGCCGCGGCCAGGGTCCGGGTGCTCTCGGTGCCCGAGATCGCCCGCCGCCTGGACGACCGGTTTTCCCTGCTGGCCGGGGGTTCCCGGGACGCACCGGCCCGCCACCACACCCTGCGCGCCGCCCTGGACTGGAGCTGGACGCTGCTCGAACCGGCCGGACAGGCCGCGCTGCGAGCACTGTCGATCTTCCCCGGCGGGTTCACCGCGGCGAGCGCGGCGGAGTTGCTCGGCGTGCCGGATGTGCTGGCGGTACTGGAACACCTGGTCGACCAGTCGCTGCTGAAGGTGGTCGACACCCCGCTGGGCGCGCGGTTCCGGATGCTGGCCGCGGTGCGCGAATTCGGTGCGGCCCAACGTGTCGAGGCGGGGGAGCGGCAGCGGGTCAGCGCCGGATTCCTGGCCTGGGCCACCGAATTCGGCCGCCGCCACCACGAGACGGTGTTCCTGGCCGACCCGGCCACACCGGCCGAGCTGATCCGCGCCGAACAGGACAACCTCACGCACGCGCTGCGCCTGGCCGTGGAACTCGCCGACGGACCGGCCGCCACCGCCGCCACCGCGTTGCTGGCCACCCTGGGCCTGCTGGACAACAACCTGCTGCGGCTGCGGCAGGTGGTCGAACTGTCCGGCCCGGTGCTGGTCCGCCACCGCCCGCCGCCGGAGCTGGTCGAACTCGCCCGGACCGCGCTCACCCTGTGCTCGCTCTACAACTTCCAGGGCAGCGGCCTGCGTGCCGGGCGGGCGCTGGTGGCGCTGCGCCGCCTGCCTCCAGGGCCGCCGGACTCGCCGATCCGCGCCTTCGCCCAGGTGCTGACCGTGCTGGTCCAGGTCAGCGGCGCGGACGACCCGCTGCTGCGCGCGCTGTGCGAACGCCAGGAACCCCTGCTGGCCGCGGCCGCGGAGTTCCTGGCCGGCTACCTGTGGGAGCGCGACGGCGTGCCGGAACGGGCGTTGTGCTGCACCGAGAGGATGCTGGCCGCGCTGCCCGCACAGGTCCCGCTGCTGGTCGTGCTGGCCAGGGGCAGGCTGGCCGAACTGCACCTCCAGCTCGACCGCGCCGACCTCGCGCTGACCCAGCTGCGCACCGCGCTGGCCGAACTGGACGCGCTGCGGCTGAGCCCGGACTTCGTCGGCACCAGGGCCGGACTGATGCTGGCCAGCCTGCACCTGGGCGCGCTGGAAGAGGCCGAACAGTGGCTGCCCCCGGCCGAACCCGGCGACCAGGCCGACTACCAGGAGGGCTTCCGGCTCGGTGTGCGCGCCGAGATCCTGCTCTCCCGCGGCGAGATCGAGGCCGCCCTCGACCAGTACCGCCAACTCGCCGGTCCGGCCGAGGAACCCGTGCGGGAGACCTGGGCGTTGCAGGCCCAGGGGGTCGCGGTGGTCGCGCACGCCCAGCACGGCCGCCTGGACCAGGTGACCGAACTGGTCCGGGTGCTGCCCGCACGGCTGTCCGCGCTGCTGGCCAACCCGGCCGGGCCGCGCACCCAGGTGGAGGAGTTCCCGGCCGCCGGGGTGCTGCTGGTGGCCCTGGCCATGGTGCGGCTGGACCGCGGCGACCCGGCGGTGGCCGCCCGGCTGATCGCGCTGGCCGAACGGTTCCGGTACGCCCGCGCGTTCCAGCCGACCATGTCCGCCGAGCGGATCAGGGACACCGCGGTGCGGGCCGATCCGGCGGCCTACGCCGAGGCGGCGCTGGCCTACGCGGGCCGCTCGCTGCACGAGCTGCAGGCGGCGGCCCGCGCGCTGGTCGAGCTGTGCCTCACCGGGTGAGCAGCGGCAGTGTGCGCACGCCAAGGGTCTCCGGGTTGGGCATGAACTCCGCCGGGCGGTCCGGGTCGGTGCGCAGCTGCGGGAACCGGTCGAACAGGATGTCCAGCACCACCCGCCCCTCCAGCCGGGCCAGCGGCGCGCCAAGGCAGAAGTGCATGCCCCGGCCCCAGGCCAGGTGCGGGTTCGGGTCCCGGCCCGCGTCGAAGCCGTGCGGGTCGGCGAACACCTCCGGATCGCGGTTGGCCGCGGCCGTCCACAACCGCACCATCTGCCCCGCCGGGATCGTCTCGGCGCCGACCTGCACGTCGGCGGTGGTGATCCGGTAGGCGCTGGCGAACGGGCTGAGCATCCGCACCGCCTCCTCGATGGCCGGCGGGATCAGCGACCGGTCCGCCCGCACCCGCGCGCCCTGCTCCGGGTTGGCGTCCAGCAACAGCACCGTGTTGCCCAGCATCATGGTGGTGGTGATGTGCCCGGCCAGCAGCAGCAGGCAGCCGAAGGTGGAGACCTGCCGGTCGCTGAGCCGCTCCCCGTCCACCTCGGCCTGCACCAGCTCGGTGAGCAGGTCGGCCCGTGGCCTGCGGCGGCGCTCGGCGGCGTGCTCGGACATGTACGCGCCGAGCTGGGTGGTCAGCTCGTACTGCCGCTGCCCGAGCACCTGCTGCTGCTCGGCGTCGTCGGGGTTGAGCGAGAGTTCCATGTCCCCGCTGAACCGCTCGTCCACCCAGGACCGGAACATCTCCTTGTCGCCACTGGGCACCCCGAGCAGGTCGGCGATGATGGTCACCGGCAGCGGGTAGGCCAGCTCCGCCACCCACTCGAAACCGTCCCGCCCCTCCACCTCGTCCAGCATCTTGTGCGTGAGCTGGGCGATCCGCGGCTCCAGGTCGGCCACGGTCTTCGGCGTGAACGCGTGGCTGATCAGCCGTTTCAGCTTGCGGTGCTCGGGTGCGTCGGTCTGGATCAGGTTGCCGTCGTTGAGTTCGGCCGCCGCCTCCTCCCCGGCGAGGAACTTGAGGGAGTTGGAGGAGAAGTTCTGGTTGTCGCCGAGCACCGCGACGGCCTCGGCGTGCATGAAGACCTCCCACAGCCCCTGCTGGGCGTTGAAGCGGACGGACTCCTCGGGGTGCTCGCCGCGCATCCACGGGAACTGCTGGTGCACGGTGGTCAGGACGGGGTTCGTGGTCATGCCGCCGAGGTTGTCCGCGGCCGGTTTCACCGTGGTTTCAGCGCCGCTTCCTCGGGTCCGGTGGCGGGTCGGCGGCACCCACGAGAACCTTTGATCATGGACACCCTCGTCAGCACCCGGCACGGCGATGTCCGCGGCACCCGCACCGCGGCAGGCATCCTCGCGTTCAAGGGCATCCCCTACGCCGCGCCCCCGGTCGGCCCGAACCGGTTCCAGCCGCCGCGCCCGCCGCAGCCCTGGTCAACGCCCCGGGACGGCACCCAGTACGGCCCGACCGCCCCGCAGTCCCCTGCGGAGGACCCCGCGCTCGCCCTGCTGCCCCGGGTGGTGATCCCCGGCGAGGACTACCTCAACCTCAACGTCTGGACCGCCGACACCCACGCGCGCCGCCCGGTCATGGTCTTCATCCACGGCGGGTCGTTCACCAGCGGCTCCGGCTCGGTGCCCTGCTACGACGGCAGCGCGTTCGCCAGGGACGGCGTGGTGCTGGTGACCATCAACTACCGGCTCGGCGCGGACGGGTTCCTGTGGTTCGGCCAGGGCACGCCCAACCTGGGGCTGCTCGACCAGATCGCGGCCCTGACCTGGGTGCGGGACAACATCGCCTGCTTCGGCGGGGACCCGGCCAACGTCACCATCTTCGGTGAGTCCGCGGGCGGGATGAGCGTGTGCACGCTGCTGGCGATGCCAGCCGCCCGCGGGCTGTTCCACCGCGCCATCGCCGAATCCGGCGCCGCCCACCTGGTGCTCAGCCCCGCCACCGCCGGGCTCATCGGCACCCGGCTGGCCGAGATCCTCGGTGTGGCGCCCACCCGCGAGGCCATCGCCGAGGTCGAGCCGGCCAGGCTGGTCGCGGCCCAGGACCAGGTGGGGATGGAGGTCCAGGCCAAGCCCGATCCCGCGCTCTGGGGTGAGGTGACCCGCCAGCTCATGCCGTTCGAGCCGGTCGTGGACGGCGAACTGCTGCCGGCGCCGCCGTTCGAGTGCATCGCGGCCGGGGCGAGCGCGGACGTGGACATCCTGATCGGCAGCAACACCGAGGAGGCCCGGCTGTTCCTGGTGCCCACCGGCCTGTTCGGCCTGGCAACCGAACCGCTCCTGCTCGGCATGGCGGCGGGTTACCGGCTGCCCGCGGAGAGCCTGGACCGCTACCGCGCCAACCGGCCGGGAGCGAGCACGGGGGAGCTGGTCTCCGCCGTCATGACCGACTGGTTCTACCGGATCCCGTTGCTGCGCATCGCCGAAACCCATCCGCGCACGCACGTCTACGAGTTCGCCTGGCGGTCCCCGGCCTTCGACGGCACGCTCGGCTCCTGCCACGCCCTCGAACTGGGCTTCGTCTTCGACACCCTGGCCGATCCGGGGCTGCGCCGCCTGCTGGGCGAGCAGCCCCCGCAGGCGCTGGCCGACAGCGTGCACCGGGCCTGGGTCGACTTCGCCACCACCGGCGATCCCGGCTGGCCCGCCTACCGGCCGGACAACCGGGTCAGCAGGCTCTTCGACACCGTCCCGGCGATCACCACGGACGATCGGGCGGACGAACGAACCCTCTGGGACGCCATTCGCTGACGGAACCCCGGCACTGCTGGAACACTGGCCGCACCGTCGGGGTGAGGGGTGTCTGATGAGTTCGGCTGACCGCTACGAGCAGGCCGCGCGCCGGGGTGTCGACTGGCTGCTGGCCCAGCTCAGGCCCGATGGCTCCTACGGCGAAGCCGACCTCGCCTGCTACTACAAGTCCCCGTCCGCCCTGGGCCTGGCCGGATATCCGCGCCAGGCCCGCCGGCTGCTGGAGGTCGCGGTCGAGCGCTTCCGCACCGGCGACGGCGACTTCGTCACCAGCCCAGGCGTGAAGAGCGCGAACCCGATCTTCGGCGAGTTCTGGTCCTACCCCAACGGCTGGCTGGCCCTGGGCGCGGCCCGGCTCGGGCGGCTGGGCGTGGCCTACCAGGCATACGCGCACCTGCTGAAGTACCGGACACCCGAAGGCGCGTTCAGCGCCAACGACTCCGGCATCCCGGACGCCATCAGCACCGCCCACCTGGGCTACCTGGCACTGACCCTCGGCGATGTGGACACCGCCGCGACCGCGGCCGAGTGGCTGTTCCACCTGCTCGCCGCGCAACCGGATCCGTTCGCCAAGTTCTACCTGCGCACCGACGAGAACGGCCCGCGCGAGTCCGACGAGTCACCACTGCACGTGCTGACCACCGGCGCCCCGGACCAGCCCTACTTCATGATCGGCTACCCGCTGGCCTTCCTGATCCGGCTGCACCAGGTCAGCGAGCACCCGAATCACCTGGTCGCGGCGCAGAGCTACGCGGAGTACGCGCATCTCTGCGGAGAGAACCTGATCCGCACCCCGTTCAGCCACAAGGTCGGCTGGGGCGCGGCGATCCTGGCCCGGCACACCGGCGACCAGAGCCACACGGCACTGGCCACCGGCATCGCCGACCACCTGTTGTCCCTGCAGGGCCCCGACGGGAACTGGTCCCCGGACGGCCCGGCGCACGCCACTTTCGACGACACCGCCGAGATCGCGCACTGGCTCCTGGAGATCGCCGCCGAACTCCCCACCTAGATCCGGTCCACCCCCCGCCGGCGTGTTGGCCGTTCTCGTACACAGTCTTGGCCGAACTGGTACACCCCTCGGCCAACACACCGTCCAGTTCGGCCAACACACCGTACGAGAACGGCCAACACACCGGTCAGAAGGCGGGGATCTTGGTTGTGGAGGCGTTGCCGCCGATCACCGGGGTCAGGGTGATCTGCCAGTGCGCGTTGCCGCTGAAGGACTGGTCGAACTTCTGGTACGCGCAGTCCCTGGTGAACCCGCGCCGCTTGCCGTCCCAATCGGTGCCGGTCTTGAAGTACACCTCGTAGGTCCCGGCCAGGCTGCTCAGCGTGGCCTTGGACTTGGCCCGCACGTAGATCGTGGCCCTCGGGTTGTCCGGCTTGCCCACCACCGCGGACACCGCGACATCCCCGTCGCCGTCGTTGCTGATCTCCAGCCGGGCCCGGCCCTTGGGCCCGCTGCGGTGCACCACCTCGCCGTTCTTGGCCTGCCTGCTCTGCTCGGCCGGGGTCTCCGGCTCGGCCGGGATCAGGTTGCCCAGCTTGAGGTTCTGCTTGTCCAGCTCCTCGGCCACCCCGGTCAGCGCGGTGTACAGCGCGGTCCGCACGTACCGCTTGGCCTGGGGCACGTGGACCTCCGGCCCCGGCGCGATCCCGCACTCGTTGGCCTCGGTGTCCAGCTTGGGCGCGACCCGCAACGACGCCGACCCCGCGACGAACGCGGCGAGGCGGGTGTGCGCCTGCTTGGCCGCGGCAGGCGGCACCACCTTGTCGATCTCCGCGCGCTTGGCCTCCAGCAGCTTGGCCAGTTCCTCCCGGACCACGGCGAGATCCTCGACCGATCCGGCGGAGTTGATCCGGTCGATCAGCGGCCGCACCGCCTGCTCCACCCCGGTCAGCACCGCCTGGTACTCCGGCACCGACATCGCGGCCACGGTGGCCGAGGTGCTCGGCGGCGTGGTCCCGCCCCCGCCCTCCCCGGCGCCACACCCGGCCACGACCACCAGCACCCCGGCCACCACAGCGATCACGGGCAGCCTGCTACCCAGCACGATTCCCAAAACCCCCACCCCCACTGACGCTTACCTGGCCGAAGCGTATCCAGTCCGGCCAACGGGAATTCGGGGTTGTGTCCGATTCGTGCCCAACCACTTCTCAGGCGTACAGGCCGCCGTCGATGCGCAGCACGGCCCCGGTGATGTAGCCGGCGCTGGGACCGGCCAGGTAGGCGATCGCGTCGGCGATCTCCTCGGGGGTGCCGATGCGGCGCAGCGGAATGCTGGGCACCGCGGCCGCGGCGCCGGCCCGATCGAGCATGTCGGTGTCGACCGCCCCCGGCCGGATGCTGTTCACCGTGATGCCACGCGGTCCGAACTCGTGCGTCCAGGCCCGCCCGTAGGCTTCCAGGGCCGCCTTGGTCGCGGCGTAGTCCCCGATGAGCAGGCCGTTGCTGCGGTCCGAACCCGCGGTGCTGATCAGGATGATCCGCCCGCCCTCGCCGAGATGCGCGGCCGCGGCCCTGGTCCCGGCCACCACCCCGTGCAGGTTGGTGCGGAACTGCCGGGCCAGCAACGCCTCGTCCCGCCCGGGATCGGTGAGCGGGCCGCCGTGGAACAGCGCCGCGTTGTGCACCAGGATGTCCAGCCTGCCGAAGTGGCGCACCGTGTCCTCGACCAGCCGGACCATCTCGGCGTCCTCGCCCACATCCGCCCGGAAGGCCACCGAACCCGGCACCGACTCGGCGACCTCCCGCGCCCTGTCCGCGGCGTTGAGGTAACTGAACGCCACCCGCGCGCCATCCGCGGCCAGCCGGCGAACCGCCGCCGCGCCAACACCTCTGGACCCACCAGTCACCAGCGCCACCCGCCCGCTCAGCGGTCCCGCGGTGATCGTCTTTTCGCTCATGCCCCCACGCTGACAGCGCGCCAGGCGCCGCGCGTGCCCCTGCGCTGGGTACCCAGGCCAGGGGAACCCTAGGCGGGTTCGCCCGTGCGCACCGCGAGCTGACCCGGCTCGACCCGGCGGCCGTCCTTGGTGACAAAGCACAACTCGACCGCTTCGCCGGTCTCCGCGTCGGTGTAGACCGGTGCGGTCCCGGCGTCCACCGGCCGGTGCTCCTGGCCCCAGCGAGCCAGCCCGGCCAGCACGAACACCAGGTCCAGTCCGGCGGGGGTGAGCACGTACTCCTCGCGCGCCCTGGCCCCGGTCACCTGGTAGGTGCGCCGCTCCAGCACACCCTCGTGCACCAGCGCGGCCAGCCGGTTGGCCAGCACATCCGGCGCCACGCCGAGGTTCTTGCGGAAGTCGGAGAACCGGGTGCGACCCCAGAACGCCTCCCGCGTGATCATCAGCACCCATTTCTCACCGAGCAGGTCAACGCCGCGGGCCACCGCGCACCGCGCCTGCCTGCTGATCGCCTGCGTCATGGCGCCGAGGGTACCCCACTGGGTTGGCCACTCCTATTTAGTGCGCTAGGTTGGTGATACCTATCCAGAGGGAGTGTCATGGATCTGCACGATCGAGCGGGCGTGGTCACCGGAGCCGGCAGCGGGATCGGCCGGGCCCTCGCGGTGGAACTGGGCCGTCGCGGCGGCGAGCTGCTGCTGGTCGGCCGCCGGGAGAACCTGTTGCGGGACACCGCGGAACTGGTCACCGCGGCCGGTGGCAAGGCGCACGTGCTGGCCGCGGACCTCACCGCCGAGGGCGCGATCGAGGAGGTCGCCACGGCAGGCGAAGGGCTGGGCCGGGTCGACCTGCTGGTCAACAACGCCGGCAATGTGCGGGCCGGACGCCTGGAGGAGCACGAGATCCGCGATGTGCACGCGATGATCGACCTCAACCTGACCGCGCCCATCCTGCTCACCCGCGCCCTGCTGCCCGCCCTGCGCGCGGCCGCACCCATCAACGGCGGCCTGATCCTCAACATCGCCAGCGGCATGGCCCTGCTCGGCCTGCCCAGCTACAGCGTCTACGCCGCGACCAAGGCCGGCCTGGCCCGGTTCGGCGAATCCCTGCGCCGCGAACTGCACGGCACCGGCCTGCACGTGGCCACCTCCTACCCGGGCGCCACCGACACCGACATGATGACCAGCACCGAGGCGGGGGAGGAGTACGGCATGGGCCTGCGCCCCCTGGAGGAGGTGGTCGGCGAGATCATCGCCGCGCTGGAATCAGGCACGCACGAGATCAACACCAGCACCGCCGCCCGGCAGGAGGTCCAGCGGCGCAACGCGATCGACCCACTCGACGTGGACGCCCTGCTCGCGCCGCGGCTGGCCGGCTTCGAGCAGGCCGTGCGCAACCACCGCACCACCTGACCCGCTCAGCGCCCCGCGATCCCGGCGAGCACCCGCGGACTCAGGTGGAACCGCAGCTCGCCGAGCAGCTCGGCCTGGGCGTGCCGGGCGGCGAACCGCCACCGGCCCTCCCGCCGCCGGAAGGTGTCCCGGTACCGCCCGGCCGCGATGATCTGCAACGGAAGCTCCGGCACCGCCTGCAACACGGTGAAGTAGGCGCGGGCGGTCGCGGTGCCAGCGTCCTCGTCCACCTCGATGAGGATGTTGGTGGTGACGTGCTTGGTCCGCGGCGTGCCGTCCGGGTAGACCACCAGCATCTCCCGGAACTTCGCCGCGACCGCCGCCGCCCCGCTCGCCTCGCTGCCATCCCGGAAGGACCCCTCCGCGAACAGCTCGCCGACCTGGTCGAACTCACCGGCGTCCACGTGTTCGGCATAGCGCAGCATCAGGTGCTCGATCGCCTGCGCACTGGAAATACCCATGACCGGAGGCTACCCTCCGGTTGGATCGGGAACCAGGGGAGGACTGGATGCGGGCGGACGCCCAGCGCAACCGCGACCGGCTGGTCGCCGAGGCCAGGACGGCGTTCCTGGCCGCCGGGACAACCGCCTCGCTGGAGGAGATCGCCCGCAGGGCCGGGGTCGGCATCGGCACCCTGTACCGGCACTTCCCGGCCAGGGGCGACCTGGTCGACGCGGTCTTCCACGGCGAAGCCCAGGCCCTGCTCACCCTGGCCGCCGACCTGCGCACCGCGGACCCGTTCGCCGACCTGGCCACCTGGCTGCGCGCGGTGCTCGCCCGGCACCGCGCCTGCCTGGCCATCGCCCAGGCCACGGGGGAGTCCCAGGCGATCCTGGCCGACCTCAAAGCCCCGGTGGAACAGGCGGGCGCCGACCTGCTGACCCGCGCCCAGCAGTCAGGCTCGGCCCGCCCGGACGCCCAGGTCCGCGACCTGATGCGGCTGGCCACCGCGATCGGCCTGGTCGCCGACGAACACCCGGACGAACCCGGCCTGGCCGACCGGCTGCTCACCCTGGCCGTGGACGGACTGCGCGCCAGCTGACCCTCAACGGCCCTTGCGGTTGATCTTGATATCGCGCATGTCGGTGACCGCCACCTTGTACCCATCGCGCACCGGAAGCCCGTGCGCGGCAAGCACATCCAGGGCCTTCAGCTCGGCGACCTCGTCATCGTCGTCCGGTTCGGCAGGCAGCTGGCAGCGGAAGGTGAACACGGTCGCGCCCGCGTCGTGGCTGAACGATCCCGCCTCGGTGAACCCGATCCCGCTGGCCGCGGCCAGCGCCGCGCGCTGCGCCTCCGACAACGGCTCGAACTTCCCGCGGATACTGATCCGGAACACCACTCTGTCCTCTCGTACGGCATAACCCAGCACCCGGTCCCCGAGCACGTCCTGCACCCCGTCCAGCAGCCGGAGCACCGCGGCGGCGATGGTCGCCGGTCGCTGCCCGGCCACCGTGCGCCGCCCGATCTCGCCGAAGACCAGCGCGTGCGCCCAGCCGATCTGCCCGGCCACCAGCCTGGGCAGCAGCCCGCGGTCCCCGGTCTCCCGAAGCAGTTGCGCGGCAAGCGAATCCACCATCTCCGCACCCAGCCGGTCCAGCCGGGCGGCCAGGGTCGGCGCGGCCAGCATCATCGGCAGCACCCGGCCGAAACCGTCGGCCAGGCCGACCGCCCGGTCCCGCCGCCGCACCTCGGCCCGCAGGTGCGCGAGCACGGCCTGCGCCGCCGACATCCCGGCCGGCCGGACCCGGACGATCTCGGTCAGCCGGTCCGGCGAGGCCTGATCCGGCGGCAGCACCAGGTCTTCCTTGGCGGGGAAGTAGTTGTAGACGGTGTTCACCGAGACCTCGGCCGCCTCGGCGACCTCGGCCACGGTCACCCGGTCGAAACCCCTGGCCACGAACAGCTCCAGGGCCACCTCGGTGATCCGCCGCGCGGTCTGCCGCTTCTTCCGCTCACGCAGTCCGGGCGTGCTCACCAGCGAAGTGAAACACACCCCAAACTTGGAGTGCACCCCAATATTCGTCCCCGTTGCCAAACCCACGACCAGGGGATGTGCGTCCACTCGCCGTAACCGATCCAGCCGGACGTCGTTAGGGCGGACATGAGCGAAGCCCTGCTCCTCGAAGACGGGACCGTGCTGAACCTGCTCCGCCGCGGCGACCCGGCCGCCCCGCTGACCGTGCTGTTCGCCCACGGCTACGCCCTGGACCACCGCGAATGGCACCGTCAGCTCGACGTGCTGGAATCCGCGGTGGCCCGCCCGGTGCAGTTGATCGCCTACGACCACCGCGGCCACGGCGAGTCCAGTCCCGCCACCCCGGAGACCGCCACCATCGACCAGCTGGCCGACGACCTGGCGGTGGTGCTCGAACGCGCGGTGCCCAGCGGGCAGGTGGTGCTGGTCGCACACTCCATGGGCGGGATGGCCGCGCTCGCGCTGGCGGTGCGGCGGCCGCGGTTGTTCTCCCAGCGGATCGGCGGCCTGGTGCTGCTCTCCACCGCGGCGGGCGGGTTCGCCGAGGCCAACCTGGGCCTGGCCCAGCCGGTGGGCAGGCTGGTGCACGAGCTGGAACGGCTGTTCGGCCCGGTGGTGCGCAAGGTCCGGGAGAAGATCGAACCGGCCAAGACCGCCGGCCTGCGCTGGTTCCTCTTCGGCGCGGACCCCAGGGCCGAGGACGTGGACCTGACCGCGGACATGGTCTGGTCGAACTGGCCGGAAACGGTGGCCCAGTTCAAACCCGCGCTGGACCGGCACGACCGGCAGGCCGCGATGGCGGTGGTGGAAGGTGCCTCGCTGGGCGGTGCGGAGATCGTGATCATGACCGGTGACCAGGACCGGCTGTGTCCGACGAGTCACGTCGCGGAGATCGCCAAGGTGCTCGGGGGAGGGGAGCAGGTGATCGTCCAGGGCGCCGGCCACATGCTGCCGCTGGAACGCCCGGACGAGGTCACCGGCCGCATCGCGACCCTGGTGGACCAGCTGCCGTAGTCGATCAAGCCACTGAGCAGCAGCGCTGTCGCCCGTTCTGCATTCTTTGGCATCTCGATGACTTCAGTGTCGACTGAAGTCAATGGGTGGGCGGCCACAAATCAAAGACAGCCGGGAAGAGGGAAGCGGCCCGGCGGGCGAGCGGTGCGTCAGGCCCTGTCCGGGTCGCGCGGCCTGGCGTCTACTGCCCGTCCTCCGGCTGCCCGGCCCGCGCGATCGGGAAGAAGATCGGGCTCACCAGGTAAGGCGCCCGATCCGCCTCGGGCTGATTGCCCGCCCGCGCCCGCAGCAACGCCACCATCTCACCGGCCAGCTCCGCCACCTCGGCCGTGTTCAGCCACAGCGTCCCCTGCTTGTACCCCACTCCATCAGTGGGCGGATTGGCCCCATCCCGATCCAGATACGCGTTGAACTCCGCCAGCAGTGCCGCCATCGCCGCCGCGAACCCGTGCCGGTGATCATCCAGCGTCATCGCCGCGGCTGCCGCAGGATCGACCACGGTGCGGTCCTGGCGAAGCCGGTAGTGGCGTTCGACCGCGCCGTGCACGCGTTGTTCGTCGGCGACCTCCAGGATGCCGCCCTCGGCGAGTAGGCCCACGTGCCGGTAGAGGGTCGTCTTGGGCACGTCGGGGAGCTGGGCGCACAGGTCGGAGGTGGTGACGGTGCGGCCGCCGGACAGGCACCAGGTGATGCGCAGCCGGACCGGGTGCAGCAGCAGGTCGAGGGTGTCCACCCGCTCTACGATTCCACATCTGGTACCGTTCCCAAAGTTGGAAACGCACAGAGGGGGTTCCCGGTGAGCACGAACATCTCCACCCAGGCCAGGCTCAGTGACGCGGCGGTGCGGCCACTGCGCACGCTGGATCCGGCCGCGCCGCTGGACGACCTGGCCTGGCTGGATGAGGTGATCGGCGACGCGCGGGTGGTCGCGATCGGCGAAAGCTCGCACTACAGCACCGAGTTCCCACAGCTGCGGCACCGCGTCGTGCGCTACCTGGTGCGGCGGCACGGGTTCGTCGCCAGCACCGAGGAGAACGGGTTCGTCCAGGGGCAGCTGGTGCAGGACTGGATCAACGGCGGCCCCGGCGCGGTGGGTGCGGTGCTGGCCGACGGGTTCGGCTCGCTGACCGGGTTGTGGCGGCCGGTCCGGCTCCAGCTCGAATGGCTGCGCGAGCACAACCGCACCGCCGCCGACCCGATCCGCTACTACGGCATCGACCTCGGCGGCTCCAACGTGACCCCGCTGCCCAGCCTGGACGCGGTGCTCGGCTACCTCGCCGAGGCCGATCCCGGCTACCGCCCCGACCCGGTGATCAGGGAGATCGCGCTGACCTTCGCCGCCACCTCCGCCTTCGGCATCCCGGCTGCGGTGGGCGCGTACGGCGCCCTCGAACCCGACCGCAAGAACGCGCTCACCGCCGGCCTCGCCGGGCTGCTGGCCCGCCTGTCCGCCAAGCGGATCGACTACGTCGCCCGCACCGGCGCCGAGTCCTACCAGCGGGCCCAGCGCGCACTGCACGCCGCCATCACCCTGGACGTGATGGTGCGCGCGATGGCCCAGGGCGACCTGGAGACCGCCTCGCTCAGCCGCGAGGCCACCCTGGCCGACACCGTGGCGTGGGTGCTGGGCCGGGAGGACCGGATCGTGCTCGGCGCGCACAACGGCCACCTGCAGCGAGTCCCCGGCGCCATCCCCGGCACACCGCCGATGACTGGCCTCGGCGTGCACCTGGCCGACCGGCTGGGCGCGGACTACCGGGTCATCGGCACCACCTCGGGCACCGGCCAGGTGCTGGGCAGCGGCTTCTTCGCGGGCGAGTTTTTCGAGGAGCTGCCCGAACCCCAGCCTGGCAGCCTGGACGCGCTGATGGCGGCCAGCCACGACGGCCCCTTCGCCACCAACCTGCGCACCCTGGGCGAGGCCGACCGGGAAACCGTGCGGGCGGCGAACCAGCAGCGCAACGGCACCTACTACAACGAGCTGGACCCGCTGGTCGCCTATGACGCGCTGGTGCACGTCCCGGTGGTCAGCGCGGGCGAGCCGGACGCCGAGGCGCTGGCCGCCTCGCCGCCGGAGGTCCGGGAGATGTTCGCCAAGTGGCAGGGGAGTGGCGGCTGACCGGAGGACCGCCCGCTCAGGCGTGCGCGGCGGCCAGCAGGGTGAAGGCGGCGATGATCACGGCGACCCGCACGTAGTGGTAGCGGTCCCAGCGGTTCTGCTGCTCCTTCCAGTCGGCAGGCCGGTTCTCGGCGGTCCACGTCTTGCTCCGGTTGTTGATCGGGACGAGCAACAGCACCGACATGAGCACGCTCACGATCAGCAGCGCGGCGGCGATGACCACGAGGACGACGCCGGGGCGATGCCAGCCTGCGATGGCCCAGACCGCGCTCAGCACCAGCGAGCCGACGTACCAGAACGGCATGAGAGCGCCGAGCATCCGGCCGCCGTGTGCCCGGCCGAGCTGGGCACTGTCCTCGGGGAGTGCGTTGAGGATCGGGTTGATGACGAAGGCGACGGCGAACTCCACCCCCACCATCACGCCGACTACCACGATGGTGAGGACCGCGAGTGCGCTGAGCATGGTGCCCCTCTCTGAGGCTAGCGTTGCTAGGTAATAAGGCAACGCTAGCTCTGCCGTCGCTCGTTTGTCTAGCGCTGCTAGCATTGAGCTGTGTCGGTACCGGAACGCAAGCAGCGCGAACAGGCGGCCCGCGAGCGGCTCATCGTGGCCACGGCCCGCGAACTCGCCGAGCAGCAGGGCTGGGACGCGGTCACCACCCGCAGGCTCGCCGAGCGCATCGAGTACAGCCAGCCCGTGCTCTACAGCCACTTCCGCGGCAAGCGCGAGATCATCGGCGCGGTCGCCCTCGACGGCGCCGCCGAGCTGGCCGCGGCGCTGCGGGCCGCGACCGCCGCCGTGGCCGGTCCGCGGGCCAGGGTCACCGCCCTCGCCCGCGCCTACCTCGACTTCGCCGAGGGCAACCCGGCGGTCTACGACGCCATGTTCCAGCTCGACGGCGGCCTGGCCTTCGCCCAGGAGGACACCCCCGAGCCGCTGAAGGACGGCTTCGCGGCCCTGCTGGAAAGCCTCGCCGAGGTCGCGGGGGAGGGCGTCGACCCCGGCCTGTTCACCGAGGTGTTCTGGGCGTGCCTGCACGGGCTGGCCACCCTGACCCGGGCGGGACGGCTGCCGCCGGGGGAGGCCGAGCGGCGGGTGGAGCTGCTGGTGGACCGGCTGGCCATGATCTGAGCCAGAATCGGGGTCATGCGCGAGGTTGAGGTGCGGACGGTGGCCCTGCCCGACGGACGGCGGCTGGGCTACTACGAGTTCGGCGACCCGGCGGGCACGCCCTGCGTGTACTCGCCGGGCTGGCCGGCCTCCGGCCTGCTGGGCGGGGTCTACGACGAGACGGCCCGCGTGGCCGGGGTGCGCTGGCTCTCGGTGGACAAGCCAGGCTGCGGCGCCTCGGATCTCGACCCGCGCCGCTCGCTGGCCCGCTACGCCGCCGACATCGCCTGCCTGGCCGACCACCTCGGCCTGGCCAGGTTCGCCGCGGTGGGGGAGTCCGGCGGCGGCCCGCATGCGCTGGCCCTGGCACACGCGTTACCGGACCGGCTGACCACCACGATCCTGCTGGCCGCCATCGGTCCAGGGCACGAAAGCCAGGTGCGCCAAGGCATGCGCGGCGGCAACCGCTGGCTGTTCCTGCTCGCCCAGCACGCGCCCTGGCTGCTGCGCCTGCAGCTGGGTGTGCTGAGCCGGATGGTGCGCAACCCGGCCGCGGCGCGCCGGTTCGAGCAGTCGATGCTGCGCCGCGCCTCGCCCGCCGATCGGACCGCACTGGCCGGCGTGGACACCGGCTGGCTGGCGGGTTCGGCCGTCGGCGCGTTGCGGGACGGTGGCCGCGCGGCCACCCAGGAGCTGGTCATGATCGCCCGGCCGTGGGGGTTCGGGCTGGGGGAGATCACCGCGCCGGTACTGGCCTGGCACGGTGATCAGGACACCAACGTGCCGCTGCCGGTGGCCCGGCGGCTGGCGGGGGAGCTGCCGGACTGCACGCTGCGGGTGATCGAGGGGCAGGCGCACGGCGTCGGCCTGGTGGTCAGGGCCGAGGTGATGGCGGCGATCCAGGCCGCGAGCTAGTTCCGGCCGCCCAGCAAGATCGACCCAACCGGCGCCCCACTTCGCCCGATCAAAAATTCTCTCGTCACGATCACTTCAGTGTCGAGTGAAATTAACCGGTCGAGCCAAACCCAACCCCAGAACCCGGCCGGGGAGCGGGCGAATTGGCTTGCCCTCGCCGCGATGATCGAGCGCATGGCCCAACCCACCCTGCACACCCCGCGCCTGACCCTCGTGCCACTGGCCGAGGAGCACCTCGACCTGGAGGCCGAGCTGGACGCCGACCCCGAGGTGATGCGCTACCTCGGCGGCCGGGCGCACACCCGCGCCGAGGTCGAGCGGTCGCACCGCAGGCGACTCGCCGCCGCGGCGAAGGTGCCCGGCCTCGGGTTCTGGGTGGGTTTCGCCGAGGACGGCTTCGTCGGCTGGTGGATCCTGCAGCCGCCGCACGGTCCGGACCAGCCCGAGGTCGCGGGGGAGGCCGATCTCGGCTACCGGTTGGCGCGCAGCCACTGGCGCCGTGGCTACGCGAGTGAGGGCGCGCGCGAGCTGATCCGCTACGGCTTCACCGACCTCGGCCTCGATCGGATCTTCGCCCAGACCCTGGCCGTCAACGCCGCCTCCCGGGCGACCATGACCTCCGTCGGCCTCACCTTCGTCCGGGAGTTCCTTTCCTCGGGCCAGGTCGAGGTCGAGTACGAGATCACCCCCGCCACACCGGCCTCCCCCTGACGCGGGAACCAGTTCCTCCCACGGCGGGAGTCCGCTGCGGCGCGCACCGGCGAGGCTGTCCCCGGTGGTGGTGTTCGCCTTGGTCGCGGTCCGGCCGCGTGGTGCCTGCCGGGGCGTGGCTGATGTGCGCGCTGGCGTTGGCGGCCGGGATGTTCACGGTGATCTCGTTGGTGTCGTTGCTGATCTCCGGGGAGCTGGCGGACTGGGCTGGACTGGTGCGGCAGGTGGGTGCGCTGGTGGGGGCTGGGTTGTTCGCGGCGACCGCGGTGTCCTACCGGCGGCGTGGTCGTGGGGAGGCCGGGCCGGTTTCGGGGCTGGTGCGGTGGATCGGCTACCTCGGCGTTGCCGCGTTTGTGCCGTATGTGGTGCTGAAGTCGTGGTGGGCCTTGGGTTTCGGCGCGGGTCCGGAGCTGAGCGAGGGCCTGTACGGGTTGCTGGCGAGCTACGGCGTGGACGCGACCGCGGTCGCCGCGGTGGTGGGCATGGTGCTGTTGCTGGCGCTGGTGCGGCCGTGGGGGGAGCGGTTGCCGCGCTGGTGGGTGGCGCTGGTGGGGGTGCTGGGTTTCGCCGGGTTCGGGGTCGCCCTGGCGGTGACGGCGGTGTCGTACCAGCGGCGGACGCGGCGGAGCTGCCGTACCCATTGATCTTTCTTGGATCGATGAGTTCAGTGTCCACTGAAATTAATCACTCAGGCCCAAGAAAAACCAAACCAGGCCAGGAGGGGAAATGGTTGGACCGGAGGGCGCGCTGGCCAGTAGTTTGCGGCTGATCGTGACACCGCCCGAGGAGGTGAGACCCATGAACGCTGCAACGCTGTGGGTGCTCCGCCTTCCCGTCATGGTCGGGCGATTGACGTAGTTGTCGCCGGGAGCGCCTCGCCACCAAGGCACTCCCGAAAGGCAACACATGTTCGATGTGATCATCGCCGGCTGCGGTCCGACCGGCGCGATGCTGGCCGCCGAGTTGCGGCTGCACGAGGTGCGGGTGCTCGTGCTGGAGCGGGAAACCGAGCCCGTGTCGTTCGTCCGCGTGGTCGGGCTGCACATTCGCAGTATCGAGTTGCTGGCCATGCGCGGGCTGCTCGACCGTGTTCGCGCACAGGGACGACAGCGTCCGGCCGCCGGTTTCTTCGCCGCCATCGACAAACCGGTGCCGGCGGGCCTGGATTCCGCGCACGCCTACCTGCTGGGCATCCCGCAGCCGGTCATCGTGCGGCTGCTCGAGGAACACGCCATCGCACTGGGCGCGCAGGTCCGGCGTGGTTGTGCGGTGGCCGGGTTCACCCAGGACGAGCAGGGGGTGACCGTCGAGCTGGCCGGCGGGGAGCGGCTGCGTGCGCGTTATCTCGTGGGCTGTGACGGCGCGCGCAGCACGGTGCGCACCCGGCTGGGCGTCGGCTTTCCCGGTGAGCCCGCGCGCAACGAGACGCTGATGGGTGAGCTGGCGGTGGGTGTGCCGTGGGCGGAGATCGCCGACCGGGTGGCCGAGATCCAGGCGGCCAACCGGAGTTTCAGCCTGGGGCCCTTCGGCGAAGGGGTCTACCGCGTTGTGGTGCCCGCGGCGGGAGTCAGTGAGGATCGGACGGAACCACCCACGCTGGAAGATTTCCGGCAGCGGTTGCGGGCCGTGGCCGGGACCGATTTCGGGGTGCACTCGCCGCGCTGGCTGTCCCGGTTCGGGGATGCCACCCGGCTGGCCGAGCGGTATCGGGTCGGCCGGGTGCTGCTGGCCGGGGATGCGGCGCACATCCATCCGCCCGCCGGTGGGCAGGGGCTGAACCTGGGGGTCCAGGACGCGGTCAATCTCGGCTGGAAGCTGGCCGGGCAGGTCCGGGGCTGGGCGCCGGGGGCGTTGCTGGACAGCTATCAGGCCGAGCGTCATCCGGTGGCCGAGGAGGTGCTGGACAACACCCGTGCCCAGGTGGCGCTGCATTCCCCTGAGCCTGGGGCGCAGGCGTTGCGCGGGCTGCTCGCCGAGCTGATGGATTTCGAGGTGGTGAACCGGCATCTGATCGAGAAGATCACCGCGATCGGCATCCGCTATGACTTCGGTGCGGGTCCTGATCTGCTCGGCCGTCGCCTGCGTGATCTCGATCTGGCGCATGGCCGCCTCTACGAGCGGCTGCGTCGGGGTCGTGGTCTGGTGCTCGATCGCACGGGAGGGCTTAGTGTGCGGGGCTGGTCGGATCGGGTCGATCTGATCGCGGATCCCGTTGTGGCGCTGGGTGTTCCGGCCGTGCTGCTGCGCCCTGACGGTCACGTCGCCTGGGTCGGCGATGATCAGCGGGAGCTGGAGCAGCACCTGTCCCGCTGGTTTGGTGAGCCCGTCACCTGAGCCCGAGCAGGATCGCGGCGCTGTCGGTGGTGAGCCGGCAGCGCCGCGCCGTCGAACCCGGTGTGGGTTAGATGATGATTCCGGGTAGGCCGGCGTGGGCCGGTCGGCGTTTGCGGCGGAGCCAGACCTTGCGGGTGCCGTCGGAGAACAGCAGTACCCTGGACAGTTCCCATCCGGCGAACTCGGCGTGGATGGCGAGCTGGGTGGCCGCGGCGCGCCGGGAGACTCCCGGGGGGATGCGCAGCGGCTGGTACTCCCAGTCTCCGTCGACCACCGCCTCGTCGGCAGCAGCACTCATGGTTGCACCACCTGTACCCCTCCTCCGTCCGCGGAGGCGACCAGTACGCGTCCGCTCTTCGGATCCACCGTCACCGAGTTGGGCTGGTGGACGGTGGCAAAGCGATACTTCTCCTCTGGCGAGCCGGTGGCGACGTTGTAGCCGACCACCTCGTCGCGTTCGGTGAGGGTGATCCACGCGAGGTCCCTGGTGCGGTCGTAGGCGATCCCGTAGGGCGCCCCTGGCACGGGGTAGCGCTGGCGCATGATCAGTGGGTTGGTGGAGAAGGCGAGTAGTTCGCCGCCTCGGGTGTCCACGGCGAGTACGCGGCCGAATCGGTCGGTGATGGCGTGGGTGGTGGCGTCGCCGGAGCGCAGGCCGGCGCCGAGTTCGCCGGTGGCGGGGTCGACCTCGATGACGGCGGTGCGGAGTTCGTCGAGGACGACGACCTTCTTGCCCGCGGGCAGGACGGTGCTGACGCCGCGGAAGCCGGTGTTGATGGTGCGTTCGAGTTTGCCCGCGGCGTTGAGGACGGCGATGCCCTGGCCGGGTTCACGCAGCGCGACGATGGTGCGGTCGCCGACCTGGGTGGCCGAGAGTGGGCCGCCGGTGACGTCGAGGGTTTCGGTGGCGCCATCGGGCAGGGTGATGCGGAGGAGT
Organism: Crossiella cryophila; assembly: GCF_014204915.1. Lineage (NCBI taxonomy): Bacteria > Bacillati > Actinomycetota > Actinomycetes > Pseudonocardiales > Pseudonocardiaceae > Crossiella > Crossiella cryophila. The sequence goes on along the minus strand of NZ_JACHMH010000001.1, from coordinate 6,277,911 downwards.
TTTCCGTTGGCGCGCACGGGGGCCAGGAGTTTGCCGTCGGCCAGGGTGAGGTGTTCGACCGGGCCGGGCAGTGGGATCTCGCGGGGTGTGGCGGCGAGGTTGTCGGCCGGGTAGAGCAGTAGGCGGGCGGGGTCGGTGACCGCGATGGCGACCGTTCGGGTGGTCTCGTCCAGGGTGAGGGCGGTGGCCTTGCCCGGTAGTGGGGTGACGGTGCCGACGGGGATGGCGCCGCGGGCCGCGGCGACCGCGGGGCCTGCGGGGATGACCTCGTCGGGTGGCTGTTCGTTGGTGTTGCCCTGGCTGGTTGAACAGGCCGTGAGCAGGACTGTTCCGGTGAGCAGGGCCGCCATCAGCCGACGCACTCGTTTCCTCCCGTGTTGACCGCGGTGCGTTCAGCATCCCGGAAGTTCACGCGCTCGTCACGTTCCGGGTGTGAACAACTCCACGACTTGTAACTCGTAGTAGTTGTTGAACGAAGTATTACCGTGTGGGCCGTACCTGCCCCGAGCCGCCCCACCCTTGAAGGAGCCCCGGATGAACAGCACCAGCTCGCGGGGTTCCTTTGTGCTGGAGGGGTTGCGGGTGGGGGAGCACGCGCATGGTCATGGGCACCTGGCCGATGGCCGGGAGTTCTCGTTCGTGTTGCGGCATGGGGTGGCCCGGTTGGTGGTTTATCGGGCGGACGCGCCCGCGGTGCCGGGGCGGGCGCATGTGGAGTTGACCCGGGAGGCTCCGGTGGATGGGGTGGCGCCGCGGGATCGGCGGGCGGTGGGGGCGTTGTTGCGGTCGATGCTCACGGCAGCGGGCGTTCCGGGTAGCTGAGTTCGACGGCGCTGACGTCGTCGAGGGCGGCGCGGATGGCCGGGGGCAGGGTGAGGTCCTCGGCGGCGAGGGAGCCGGCGAGTTGGGCGGTGTCGCGGGCGCCGATGACGGGGGCGATGACCTGGGGTCGGTCGCGGACCCAGGCGAGGGCGACGGCCAGGGGTGAGGTGCCGAGGCCGTCGGCGGCGGTGGCCACGGCCTGGACGATGCGGGCGGTGCGTTCGGTGCGGTGGTGTTCGACGTAGGGGGCGTAGTGCGGGCTGGCGCCGCGGGAGTCGGCTGGGGTGCCGTTGCGGTATTTGCCGGTGAGGACGCCGCGGCCGAGTGGGGCCCAGGGGAGCAGGCCGAGTCCGTGGTGGGTGGCGGCGGGGATGACTTCGCGTTCGACGCCGCGTTCCAGGAGTGAGTATTCGACCTGGGTGGAGATGAGGGGGGCTGGGCTGTGCTGGGCGTGCTGGCGGGCGGCTGCGGTGGCGGTTTGCCAGCCGGAGTAGTTGGAGATGCCGGTGTAGCGGACTTTGCCGCTGGTGACGGCGGTGTCGAGGGCGGCGAGGGTTTCCTCGATGGGGGTGCTGGCGTCCCAGGCGTGGAGTTGCCAGAGGTCGATGTGGTCGGTGTTCAGGCGGCGGAGTGAGTCGTGCAGGGCGGTGAGCAGGGCGCCGCGGGAGGCGCCGCCGCCGAAGGGGCCTTCGGTGCGGCGGGCGACGGCTTTGGTGGCCAGCACGATGTCGGTGCGTGGGATGGCTTCGCCGAGCAGGCTGCCGAGGATTTCCTCGGCGAGTCCGTCGTTGTAGACATCGGCGGTGTCGATGAGGGTGCCGCCGGCTTCGCAGAAGGCGAGCAGCAGGTTGGCGGCTTCGTCGGCGTCGGTGTCGCGTCCCCAGGACATGGTGCCGAGGGCCGTGCGGGAGACCCGGAGGCCGCTGCGGCCGAGCTGTCGCTGTTCCACGCCGATCTACCCTAGGTGGTTGGTACGCCGGTTGTGGGTAGCTGGGCCGTGGTGGCGCATCACTCGTCAGTGTGACCGGTGTCACGGTGGCCTACCCGGTTTGTTACTAGCGAGTAAGGTTCGTCGGGTGCGACTTGGGCTGAACCTCGGATATTGGGGCGCCGGTAACGACGCCGAGAACCTCGACCTGGCCAAGGAGGCCGACCGGCTCGGCTACTCCGTGGTCTGGGCCGCGGAGGCCTATGGCTCCGACGCGCCCACCGTGCTGAGCTGGATCGCCGCGCAGACCGAACGCATCGACGTCGGTTCCGCGGTCTTCCAGATCCCGGCGCGGACCCCGGCGATGGCCGCGATGACCGCGGCGACCCTGGACACCCTCTCCGACGGCCGGTTCCGGATGGGACTGGGCGTGTCCGGACCGCAGGTCTCGGAGGGCTGGCACGGCGTGCGTTTCGACAAGCCGCTGGGCCGGACCAGGGAATACGTGGAGATCGTGCGCAAGGCGCTGGCCAGGGAGCGCCTGAAGTACGAGGGGCAGCACTACACGCTGCCGCTGCCGGATGGTCCCGGCAAGGCGCTGACGCTGACCGTGCACCCGGCGCGTGAGCACATCCCGATCTACCTGGCCTCGATCGGTCCGAAGAACCTGGAGCTGACCGGCGAGATCGCTGATGGCTGGCTCGGGGTGTTCTTCTCTCCCGAGCACTCCGCGGAGAGCCTGGAGTCGATCCGTCTCGGCCGGGAGCGGGTCGGCAAGACCATGGAGGGCTTCGACGTGGTGCCCACCGTGCCGCTGGTGGTCGGGGAGGACTGGCAGAGCTGCGCGGACAAGGTCCGGCCCTACGCCTCGCTGTACCTGGGCGGGATGGGCAGCAGGCAGAAGAACTTCTACAAGGACCTGGCCACCCGGATGGGCTTCGGGGAGCAGGCCCAGGAGGTCCAGGACAAGTTCCTGGCCAAGGACTACGAGGGCGCGCTGGCCGCGGTGCCGCTGGAGTTCATCGACGCCACCTCGCTGCTGGGGCCCAAGGAGCGGATCACCGAGCGGATCAAGGCTTTCGCGCAGGCGGGGGTCACCACGCTGACCGTTTCGGCGATGCTGCAAGATCTTGACGAGGCGACGCTGTCCCTTCGCGTCGCGGTCGAAGCCTTGGAAGCAGCTGGAGTGGGGTAAGTGGCGCATCATCTCGCGGTCGCCGACCGAGTCATCGCAGCAGTTGGCGACCGCGGGATGGTGGTCTGAGCCATGACCTGGCTGGAAGCCCTCGTCCTCGGCGTGGTCCAGGGGCTGACCGAGATGCTGCCGATCTCCAGTTCCGGTCACCTGCGGATCGTCTCGGAGTTGTTCTTCGGGCGGGACGCGGGCGCGAGTTTCACCGCGGTGACCCAGCTGGGCACCGAGGCGGCGGTGCTGATTTATTTCGCCAAGGACATCTTCCGGCTGGTGGGCACCTGGTTCCGCGGGTTCGGCAACGCCGCGGTGCGCAAGACCCAGGACTACCGGCTGGCCTGGTACGTGATCATCGGCACCATCCCGATCAGTGTGCTGGGGCTGCTGTTCAAGGAGCAGATCCGCACCAGCGGCCGCAACCTGTGGGTGGTGGGCACCACGCTGGTGGTGTTCGGCCTGGTGCTGGGTGCCGCTGAGCTGTACGGCAGGCAGAAGCGCTCGGTGGAGCAGATGACGCTCAAGGACGGCCTGATCATGGGTTGTGCCCAGGCGATGGCCCTGGTCCCCGGCGTGTCCCGCTCGGGCGGCACGATCACGGCCGGCCTGTTCATCGGCCTGAACCGCGAGGCGGCGACCCGCTATTCGTTCCTGCTGGCCATCCCGGCCGTGGTGGCGGCGGGGATCTTCTCGCTGCCGGATGTCTTCGAGCGGGCCGGGGCGAACGCGCCCAGCATCGCGCAGATGATCGTGGCCACCGTGGTGGCCTTCGCCATCGGCTATGTGACCATCGCCTGGCTGCTGAAGTTCGTGGCCAAGCACAGCGTGTACGTCTTCGTCTGGTACCGGGTGGTGCTGGGCCTGTTCGTGCTGGCGATGCTGTCCTCGGGCTACATCTCGGCGACCTGACCACCGTCGCGGCGGGTGCAGGTGCCCAGGCAGCGCCGGTAGGCCTGTTCGGCCTGGGCCCGGCAGGCGCGGTTCTGCTCCCGGCACTTGACCGCGGGCGTGCCGGCGCGCAGGCAGCGGTCGTAGGCGAGGTCGCAGTTGCGGAAGCCGTCCTCGCGCTTGCGGCGGCACCCGTCCACACACGGGCCCGCGGCGGCGTCCTCCGCGCAGGCGGCGGCGGGTGCGGGTGCCGGGGAGGCCGCGGCGGCGGGTGCGGTGAAGAGCGCACCGAAGGCGGCCAGGGCGAGCAGGCCGCGGGCGAGGCGAGTGCTGTTCGACATGACCTCGTTCCTAGCAGCCGGGCCCGGCCGGCGTGCGGTGAAACGACCGATCCTCACCCGCTGGGTGCCTGGAACCGGTGGCGCGGGTGGTGGCACGTAAGCTGCCGGGGTGGCGACGCTCATCCTTCTGCGGCATGCACGATCGGTGGCCAACGGTTCCGGGACCCTGGCCGGACGGGCCGAAGGGGTGGGCCTGCACGAGGACGGCCTGACCCAGGCCCAGGGCCTGGTGGAGCGCTTCGCCGGGGTGCCGATCGCCGAGATCGTCTCCTCCCCGTTGCAGCGCTGCGCCGAGACCCTCGCACCCCTGTCCGCCGCGCGGGAGCTGACCCCGATGGCCGAGCCACGACTGTCCGAAGTGGACTACGGCGACTGGACCGGCAAGGCGATCACCGATCTGCTCAAGGAACCGCTGTGGAAGGTCGTGCAGCAGCACCCCTCCGCCGCGATCTTCCCCGGCGGCGAGGGCCTGGCCGCGGTCTCGGCGCGGGCGGTGGCCGCGGTGCGGGAGCACGACGCGCGGATCAGCGCGGCGCACGGGGCCGAGGCGATCTGGGTGGCGTGCAGTCACGGTGATGTGATCAAGGCGATCCTGGCCGACGCCCTGGGTTCGCACCTGGACGCCTTCCAGCGGATCCTGGTCGATCCGGGCTCGGCCTCGGTGATCCACTACACCGAGCACCGGCCGTATGTGTGGAAGGTCAACGACTCCGGTGCGCTGGCCGGTCTGGTGCGCGCGGAGCGGCCCACGGAGGACGCCACGGTGGGCGGCTCAACCGGCGGCGAGACCGCTCCCGCCGCCGAGGCCGTCGTCCAGGGCTGAGTTCGCGGGCAGTACCAAGGTGATGACCGCGCCGCCGTTCTCGGCGTTGGCGAAGGTCAGGGTGCCGCCGAGGACCCGGGTCTGGGCGGCGGCGATGGTCAGGCCGAGGCCGTGCCCGGTGCCGCGGTCGCTGCTGCCGGTGCGGAAGCGGCTGGGTCCGTCGCGGAGCAGGTCGGCGGCGAAGCCGGGTCCGTGATCGCGGACCCGCAGCGTGTGCCCCTGGACGTGGACCTCGACGGGGGGTTTGCCGTGGCGGCGGGCGTTGATCAGCAGGTTGACCAGGACCCGTTCCAGGCGGCGCGGGTCGGTGAGCACGGTCTGGGACTCCCCACTCACCTGCGCTTCGGGGGTGAGGGCGGTGACCCGGCGCTGGACGAAGGTGAGCAGGTCGAACCCGGTCAGTTCGGCCTTCTCGGTGGCGGTGTCCAGGCGGGCGACCTCCAGGACGTCCTCGACCAGTCCGCGCAACGCCTTGATGCGGTCGCGGACCATCTCGGCCGGTCGTCCGGGGGGTAGGAGTTCGGCGGCGGTGACCAGGCCGGTGACCGGGGTGCGCAGTTCGTGCGCGATGTCGGCGGTGACGCGTTGTTCGGCGGCCAGGCGTTCCTGCAGGGCGTCGGCCATGGCGTCCACGGCCTGGGCGAGTTCGGCGGTCTCATCGGCGGGGCGGCCGCCGATGGCGTCGCGGACCCGGACCTCGGTGTCGCCGTCGGCGACCTGGCGGGCCGCGGCGGCGGCCAGGCGCAGGCGGCGGGACAGGCGGGCGCCGAGGATCACCCCGAGCAGGGTGCCGAGCACGACCACCGCGGCCGAGCCGATGACCAGGACCTGGTCGAGCTGGTCGAGGGCGTCGTCCTTGTCGGCGTAGGAGGTGCGGATGGACAGGATCTTGCCGTCGGTTTCCGCCGCCGCCCAGATCCACGCCTGGCCGGGGCGGCGTTCCAGGTAGGTGGCGCGCTGGCCGCCGTGCACGGCCTCGCGGAGTTCGCGGGGCAGGTCGGGGGAGTCCAGGTCCGCGCCCAGGGTGGCGGTGCCGGACATGGCGTAGTCGCGCACCACCAGCTGGATGCGTTCGTCCTGCAGGCGGCGGGCATCGGCGAGTTGCATGCGCTCGAACTCGGTGCGCACCAGCACGCTCAGTCCGATCGCGACCAGGGCGCCGACCACGGCGATGACCGCGCTCAGCCGCCAGCGCAGGGTTGTCGGGAACACCGGCTCAGCCCCGCAGCTTGTAGCCGAAGCCGCGCACGGTCTCGATCCGGTCCTGCCCGATCTTGACCCGCAGCCGTTGCACGTGCACGTCCACCACCCGGGAGTCCCCGCCCCACTGGTAGTCCCAGACCTGTTCGAGCAGCACATCGCGGGTGAGCACGTTGCCGGGGGACTCGGCGAAGCAGAGCAGCAGCCGCAGCTCGGTCGGGGTCAGCTCGACCAGTTCGCCGTCGAGGCGCACTTCCAGGCCGTTCTTGTGGATCTCCAGGTCGCCGAAGCGCAGCACGGTGTCCTCGACCTCGCGCCCGGCGCGCACCATCCGGCGGACCACCGCGCGGATGCGGGCCACCAGCACGGTGGAGTCGAAGGGCTTGGTCACATAGTCATCGGCCCCGGCCTCCAGGCCCAGGACGACGTCGATGGGGTCGGCGCGGGCGGACATCATGATCACCGGGGTGGGGCCCTCCTCGCGGATCTGGCGGCACAGGCTCACCCCGTTGAGGCCGGGCAGCATGATGTCGAGCAGGGCCACATCGGGTCGGTGTTCGCGGTAGGCGGCCAGGCCGGCCAGGCCGTCGGCGGCCACGGTGACGGTGAAGCCGTCGCGTTCCAGGGTCAGCTGGGTGGCCTCGCGGATGACGTCGTCGTCCTCGACCAGCAGCACGTGCAAGCCGCTCACTTCTTGAACTCCTCGAAGGCGGTTCCGGTCCAGCGGTAGACGGTGATCTCCTCGCCGCTGGGGCAGCAGCTGCGGTCGGCCGGTTCGTAGACGGGGTGGCTGAGCACGAACCCGATGCTGGGTTCGACCTTGATCACATTGCCCGGTTCCTCGGTGCCGAACAGCCGTCGCGGCGGGGTGGCGGTGAGGTCGTAGATGTAGCTGCCCAGCACCCCGCGACCTGGGTAGGCCCCGGAAACGCTGCCCGCGCAGGCGCGGATGGAGGCCAGCAGTTCGGCGTTGCCGTCCCCGGTCATGTCGGTGAAGCGCACATCCACGGCGTAGCGGCTGTCCCCACACGGTTTGAGCTGGAGTTTGATCTTCTCCCCGACCTGCGGGTCGGCGCGCAGGATCGCGATGGCATCGGCGCTGGGTGCGGTGCCGCTGCTGGTGGGCGGGCTGGTCGGGGGTGGTTTGACCTGGCTGGCCGGGCCCTCCACCTGGACGCCGCCGACCGTGGCGCATCCAGCGGCAAGCAGGGCGGCGCCCAGGGCCACCGCGGGGCCGATCCGCCTTCGCATGCCGCTCATTGTGCCCAGGCAACCACGCCCCGGCGTGTTCGGCGCACCCGCCCCACCGGGTGTTACGTGCCTGGCGGGGGAGTGCCGGGCGGCTGTTACAGAACCGTCGGACGGCCATGACAAAGGGCGCTTAGCGTCGGAAACGTCCTGCTCAGACAACTTTTCGGGGAGTTGTTCACATGCTCAAGCGTCTCGGTCCGTTCCGTTACGTGGCCGCGGCTGTGCTCGCGTTGATCGTGGTGGCGCTGCTGCTCAACCGGAACACCGCCGGGACCCCCGAACCCGCCGCGAGCAGCCCCGGCCCGGAGTCCACGGACAAATCCCCCGATCCGGCGCCCCGCCCGGTGCCCGGCGGCGAGCCCGCCAAGGTGACCTACAAGGTCGACACCCAGGACCGGGTGGTGTTCCTGACCATCGACGACGGCGCCACCCGCCGCCCCGACATGATCGACATCCTCAAGCGCAACGGGGTCAAGGCGACCTTCTTCCTGACCAACTCCTACGTCAAGCAGGACCCCGGCTTCTACAAGAAGCTCCGGGATGAGACCGGCGGTGCGATCGAGAACCACACCGAGTCCCACCCCAACCTCAAGGGCCGCTCCCTCGACGCCCAGCGCGCCGAGATCGGCCCGGTCTCCGACACCTACGGCACCGAGTTCGGCGCCCGCCCGACCCTGTTCCGCCCGCCGTTCGGCAACTTCGACGACAACACGCTCAAGGCCGCCGGTGAGGCAGGCATCAAGTGGGTCGTGCAGTGGGGCTCGGAGATCATCAACGGCAAGGTGCAGTTCAGCGGGCCGCGCGAGTTCCGGCCCGGCTCCATCGTGCTCATGCACTTCCGCAACACCTTCGAGCAGGACGTCCAGGCATTCGTGGACCAGGCCCGCGCGAACAACCTGACCCCCGCCCTGCTCACCGACTACCTCAAGTGAGCGCGAACACCGAGAAAAGGAACTCCATGTCGACTCGCCGAGTGCTGACCGGGATAGGCAAGACCGGCCTGGTGCTGGTCTCCGTCGCCGCGCTCACCGCCACCGCCGCCGGCTACCTGACCTACCGGCAGGCCACCATCGGCCTGGCCACCGACAACGTCATCACCGATGACAAGGGCGAGCCCGTGCTGCCCAAGGCCCCCGGCACCGACACCAACATCCTCCTGGTCGGTGTCGACTCCCGCACCGACGCCCAGGGCCGCCCGCTCTCCCGTGAGGTCCTGGACGCGCTGCAGGCCGGGGATGCCAACGGGGAGCAGAACACCGACACCATGATGCTGGTGCACGTTCCCGCGGATCCGAGCAAGAAGGCCTTCGCGGTCTCCCTGCCCCGGGATTCCTATGTGGACATCGCCGGTGGGTTCGGCAAGCACAAGCTCAACTCCGCCTACGCCAGGGCCAAGGTGGCCAAGGCCAAGGAACTGCGCGGCCAGGGCAAGGATCCGGCCACCGTGGACAAGGAGTCGGTGACCGCCGGGCGCAAGAACCTGATCAACACCATCGCCAAGCTCACCGGTCTGACCGTGGACCACTACGCCGAGATCAACCTCTACGGCTTCAGCGAGATCACCAAGGCCGTCGGCGGCATCCCGGTCTGCCTGAACAAGCCGGTCAAGGACGACTTCTCCGGCGCGAACTTCCCCGCGGGCAAGCAGACCCTGGAAGGGGTGGACGCGCTGAAGTTCGTCCGCCAGCGCCACGGCCTGCCCGCCGGTGACCTGGACCGGGTCCGCCGCCAGCAGGCCTTCCTGGCCGGGCTGGCCCACCAGGTGCTCAGTGCCGGGACGCTGACCGACCCTGGCAAGGTCAAGGACCTCATCGACGCCCTGACCCGCTCGGTCGTGCTCGACCAGGGCTGGGACCTGCTCGGATTCGCCCAGCAGGTCCAGGGCCTCTCCGGCGGGAAGATCCAGTTCCACACCATCCCGACCCTGCGCTCCAACCTGGCCACCCCCGGCGACGGCGTCGCGGTGGAGGTCGACCCGAACAAGGTCAAGGGCTTCGTGCAGGGCCTGCTCACCGGCGATGGCACCCCCGCCAACGCCTCCGGCGCGGGCACTTCGGCCGGGAAGGTCCGGCCGGTGGCCAACACCGCCCAGCAGCCCATCGACGCCGCCGGGATCCCCTGTGTCAACTGACCTCACCGCTCGCGCGGGCGAGCAGCACCCGAGCGCCACTCGCCCGCGCGTCCCCTTCTGGGCCGCGATCCTCATCGCCTACCTGCCCGGCGCCGCGGGCGGCCTGCTCGGCGGCGCCTGGCTGCCCGCGGGGATCGGACTGGGCTGTGTGGCCGCCGCCCTGCTGGTGGCCCCCGGTGGCCTGTTCACCGCAGCCGTGCAGCCTCCGCTGATCACCGCGGCCGTGGTGGCCACCGTCGTGGCCACCGGAACACCGCTGCTGGCCGCGGTGTCCGACCTGGTCAAAACCTTCCCCTGGATCGCGGCCACCACGGCTGTGGTGATCGCGATCGTGCTGGGCCGGGTGAACCGCGCACGGCGGACCTGCGTAGTCAGGAGAGCCTCGCCCGGCGCAGTGAACCGGCGTGAGACGCGCGTGAAGGCGGGCTCGACCTCCCGGAGCGGGCGGTCGGAATGGTTGCGTGGTGGCAGGGAAGGGGTGAGCGCCGATGAGTCTGAGAGCACGCCACGCCCGGCGTCTGGCCAGTCTGCTGACCGCCCGCACCGGCGCCTACGTGCTGGTGCGCTACGACCGGTCAGCCGCTCGGTACCAGGTGCAATGGAGCGGCGGTCCTGATCGCGAGGCCATGCGCGAGCTGGCCGCCGAATACACCGAGGAGGTCGCCGAACTTGAGCTGGCCGAGCTGATCTGGCTGCGCAGCAGCGGCTGAGGCAAGGCGTAGTCCGCTTCCCGCCGCCGTGGGAGGTTCCCGATGATCGTGCTCAGTCTGGAGATCGGCAGCGACGCGCACCGGCTGCCCGCCGTGCGCGCCGCGGTGGACCCGGTGCTGCGCCGCCTGTTCCCGCCCGCCGAGGCCGAGCAACTGGGCCAGGCGGTGCGGGAGGCGGTGGCCAACGCCATCCAGCACGGCAACGCCGCCGACCCGCGCGCCGCGGTCGGCATCACCCTGGCCCTGGCCGAGGACGAGCTGTTGATCCAGGTCAGCGACCAGGGCTCGGGTTTCGTGCCCGCGGCCACCGCCAGTCCCGATTGCCCACCCGCGTTGTTGCGCCCGCACGGCGGCGGCCTGACGTTGATCCTGGCCGCGGTCACCGGCCTGGACGTCACCCGCTCCAGCGGCCGGTTCCTGCTCACCCTGCGCGCGGCCTTACCGGCCCCGCAGTCCGACGCCGCCTGAGTCAGCCGGGCGGGTCGAGCTGGGCGGTGACCGCCGCCCGGATCTCGGCCCGCAACGTCGCCCGGTCCCGCCCACCCAGGCCGGTCCACTCACCCTCCACCGCGAGGACCTGCGCCAAGGGGGCCGCCAGCACCGCCTCGTCGTACCCGGTCGCCCGGCAGATCCAGTCCACCGCGTGCAGCAGCTGCTCCTCGGTGGCCAGCCCGTCCGCACAGGCCCTGGCCAGCGCGGTGAACACCACCCGCGCCGCCGCGCCCAGCTCCGGTTCCGGTTCCGGCGCCCCGGCCTCGGCCAGGGCCCAGGGCAGCACCGCACGGACCTCGTCCAGGTCCTGGCCGCTCATTCCGGCCAGCAACCGCAGGTCAGTGCCGTCGAGGTCCTCGGTGAGCCAGTGCGCCGCCCACAGCGGCGTGCGTTCCGGCGGCGCGATGCTCAGCCGCAGGCCCGCTGCCGCCAGCTCCGGTGTCGGGGTTTCCTGGAACAGTGGCATCATCGCCGCGCCGCCAGATCGGGTCCCTTGACCAGCTCGCCCAGCCATCCCGGCACGGCGTCGGCCCACTCCGCCAGTGATTCCGCGTCGGCTTCCAGGAGGGCGCGTTCCCAGGCCAGTGACCGGCTGATCGCGCCGACCTTGGTGGTCAGCGCGAGGGTGCGGTGCAGTTCGGCCGGGGTGCCCAGATCCGACCACGGCTCCAGGTAGGCATCCCGCAACCGCAGGATCTCCGGGGCGCCCTGGTCCAGGTCGAACTTGCGGGCGGCCACTCGCAGTGAGACCAGCAACGTGGTGAAGGGGTGCGCGATGCTGGCATCACCCCAGTCGAAGAACCGGTACCGGCCCTGCGCGTCGACCAGGACGTTGGCGTCGTGCAGGTCGTCGTGCTGCAGCCCCAGCGGCACCGGTGATCCGGCCAGCTCAGCGCACCAGTCCAGGAACCGCGGCCGCGCCGCGGCGACCTCGGGCAGTTCGTGCTCGCCGAGCAGCCGGTCCAGGTGGGCGGTCAGCGTGGCGGGGGAGAGGTCGGGCACGCCCAGCCCCAGGAAGTCCGCGGTGTGCGGCGCCAGCTCCCGTTGCAGCACCGCGTACTCGCCCAGCAACCGCTCCCAGGCCGCGAGCCCGTCCTGCCCTGACTCCCGCAACGTCGTCCCACCGTCGGGCAGCAACGCCCAGCCCCGCTCGACATCCACCACCAGCGGCGTGATCACCCGGTCGGGGGCCAGCGAGCCGAGCACGCGCAGCAACCCCGCCTCGTACAGCAGCCCCGGCCCGTTGGCCTTGAACCACACCGGACCCGTCGTGGTGGGCACGGTGGCCACCGTGGACCACGGCCGTTCCCGGACCCGTTCGATCTCGCCGGTGCGCACCCGGCCGGCCAGGTTCGCCTCGATCCACGACACGGCCTGCGGCCACCACCGGGGTTCGCTCATGCCGGGCACCGTAGAGGAACTAGTACTCCCAGTTCATCCCAGTTCCCTGGTACTCCTCTACCGGGATGGACTCCGCGTCGGTGCGCATCCGCTCCGGGTAGAGCACCCCATGGAGGTGATCGACCTCGTGTGCGATCAGCCGCGCCACCCCGTGGCTGAAGATCGTGATCCGCCGAGCCCCGGAGAGTTCCTGGTGCTCCACGTGCAGGGCCAGGGGCCGGGTCACCAGGCCGCGGACGTCGAAAAAGCTCAGGCAGCCCTCGTACTGCTCGTCGGTCTGGTCGCCGATCTCGATGATGCGCGGGTTGAGCAGCATGATCAGGTCCTCGCTGCCCGGCGGCAGCACGAGGGCGGCGGCGCGGTCGATGCCGAGCTGGTTGGCGGCCAGGCCCATGCCCTTGCCGAAGGTGTGCGCGCGGCAGATCCGCTTGGCCGCAGTGCGCAACTCGTGCAGCACCCGGCGGGCGTCTTCAGCCTCATCGGGCAGCACGAAGGGGCGGGCCGGGCGGTGTAACAACGGGTCGTCGCGTTGCAGCACACCCAGGGCCTGCATGACCTCGCTGGGGCGTTGCTGGCGGGCTTCCGCGGCGATGCGGGCGGCGGCCCGGAAATGCCATTCGAGGCGGTAGCGGGCATGTAAAGGAGGGTCCTCGGTGGCCCAGGAGTACACCCGGCGGCCCTGCTCGCGGCGCTCGTCGATGGCGGTGCGGAAGGGCATCGCCTCGGCGGTCATCGAGGTGTGCAGCCCCCACACGGTGGGCTCCAGCTCGGCCGGGAAGTCCAGCCGCATCGACAGGCGTTTGGTGGGCAGCCGGACCGCGCGGCGGAACCACGGCCCCCACTTCTCCGCGCGCACGGAGTAGGTGTACTCGATCCAGGTGCTCTGCCCCGGATAGAGCGGGAAGTGGCCGCTGTCGTTGGCGAAGAGCAGCCAGACTTCCTTGAAGGCGTCCCGGTCGTGCTGGGCCACCCAGTGCATCGGCTCGGCCCTGCCCTCGCCCCACCAGGCGGACAGTGCCAGCTCGTTCCAGGTCAGCGGGTTGTCCCGGTAGAGCCGGTTGGACTGCTCGGGGTTGTCCGGGTAGCGGTCCACCGCGATCCGGATCAGGTAGCGGGTGATCGGCTCGGTGCCGGAGTTGACCAGCTTGCGGCGCATGGTCGCCCGGTAGGAGTGGCCGTCGAAGTGCAGTTCGGCGTCATCGTGCTCGACCAGCAGGCTGGATCCGGTGGCCGCCTCCACCCCGATCTCGGGGCTGGGCTGGATCAGCCGGATCGCCACCGGCCGGTTGGTGTCGTAGTCCCGCCAGGCCCGCCGCAGCGCCCCGGCCGCGCGCAACGCCTCGTCGGCGGCCTTGGCGAACTCCCGGGAGGGACGCTCGTGCGCGCTCTCCACCTTCGAGACATAGGATCGGCTGTAGCCCATGGCGTTGGCCAGCGCCGTGCGGGAGAGTCCGCGCACGTCACGCCACCGCCGCAGCTCGGCGATGAACGCATCCAGATGCGCGACATCCTCGCCCGCGGGCTCCTCGTCAGACACCATGCCGCCGCCTCCACCGCCGAGGCGTGAGTCGGCGTGAGAGGCGCGTGAGTCCACGCACATCTTCCGCTAGCCGCTCACCACTGGTCTGCTCTAACCACAGATAGCACACAAGCGACCGCGCGGAGTGTTCGGGAGGTCTTCCGTTATGGAACTTGTCCAGAGGGTGCTTCGCGCGGTTCCCACCGGAATGAGCACCATGAGCCACCGAGCCCGCAGTGCCCGACGGCTGGCCACTCTGCTCTCGGCGCGCTCGGGGGTGTCGGTCTCGGTGCGCTACGACCGGGAGCTGCGCCGCTATCGAGTGGTCTGGGCCAGCGGCCCCGACCAGGCGCAGATGCAGACCTTTGCCGTCACCAGCGTGGCCGCGGTGCCCGACTTCACCGTCGGCGAGCTGTTCTGGCATCGAACTCCCGCGTAGGCGCCACAAGCCACTACGCGGGGAAGCCGCCCCGGTGGCGGCGGGTTTTCCGGGCCTGCAACCCGGCCGCCACCGGTTCGGCAACCATCCCTGCCCTGATCCCGTATCCCTGCGGGAGCCCTCCGAGCTGTCTGCCGGGACAGCTCAGGCGACCACCAGCCGGTCGAGCAACGCCGCCAGCTCGACCGGCTTGGTGGCCATCGGCCAGTGCCCGGTCGCGATCTCCGCGCGCACCCAGTCCCGCCCGTAGTGCGGCAGCTCGTGCGCCGGACCGTCACCCGTGCAGTGCACGAAGACCCGCGGCACCGGTGAGCTGTCGGGGGTGGCCAGCTTGATCACCTCGCGGTGGGTGGCGATCGGCACCCCGTGGGCGTGCGTGCGCAGCCAGCCCAGGTGCTGCCCGGTCAGCCCGTGCTCGCCGTAGTACAGGTCCAGCGTTTCGTCGCTGATGAACGGGATCCGCCACCCGTCACCCTCGGCGTCGGCCATGGCCTGCATGATCTCCTCCACGCCCGGGATCAGGTCGAACAGCCGCTTGCCGTGCTCCGGGGTCACCCCGGCCACGTAGATCACCTTGGCCAGCCGCTCGGGGATGCGGTCGGCGACCACGGTGACCACCGAGCCGGCGTAGCTGTGCCCGACCAGCACCACATCGGTGAGTTCCTCGGCCTCGATCGCCGCGATCACGTCCTGGACGTGGTCGGACAGGTCGGTCTCCGGGGTGCCCAGGTGGGCGCGGTCACCGAAACCGGTCAGCGTCAGCGGGTAGACCTGGTGTCCGGCCGCGCGCAGTTCCGGGGTGACCGCCCGCCACGCCCAGGCGCCGATCCAGGCCCCGCCCACCAGCACGATGTTCGCCATTGTGATCTCCCAGCTTCGTTGTTCCGGTTGTTTCCGCTGGTGAGAACGCTAGAATCAAATCCGGACAGATTCCGCCCGGATTAACTGTGAGAGTGGCCCGTGTCACACCCGACCACCCGGATCCTGGCGCTGCTGGAACTGCTCCAGGCCCACCACCGGCTCACCGGCGCCGACCTCGCCCAGCGCCTGGACGTCGATGAACGCACCATCCGCCGCTACGCCACCCGCCTGGCCGAACTCGGCATCCCGGTGCAGGCCGAACGCGGCCGCTACGGCGGCTACCGGCTGCTGCCCGGCTACAAACTCCCGCCGCTGATGTTCACCGACGAGGAAGCCGTCGCCGTGATCCTCGGCCTCCTGGCCGGGGCCCGGCTGGGGCTGGCCACCACCGCACCCGCGGTGGACACCGCCCTGGCCAAGATCCAGCGCGTGCTGCCCGCCCAGCTGCGCGAGCGCACCGCCGCCGTCCGCGAGGCCCTGGACTTCACCCTGGCCCCGCGCCAGGCCCAGGCCCCCGGCACCGGCACCCTGCTCGTGCTGGGCGAGGCCACCAGCCGGCGCCGCCCCGTCCGCCTGACCTACCGCTCCTACCAGGGCCAGGACAGCGAACGCGAACTCGACCCCTACGGCCTGGTCTTCCACCACGGCCGCTGGTACGTCACCGGGTACGACCACCACCGCGCCGACCTGCGCACCTTCCGGCTGGACCGCATCGGCGAGGTCACCATCACCGAGCACACCTTCACCCCGCCCGCGGAGTTCAACCCGGTCCAGCACGTCACCCAGTCCCTGGCCGGCGTGCCCTACGCGTGGGAGGTCCAGGTCACCCTGCACACCACCCTGGACGAAGCCCGCAAACGCATCCCGGCCAGCACCGCCACCCTGACCGACACCGCCGACGGCGTGCTGCTGCGCACCCGCGCCGAACGCCTGGACGGGATGGCGATGATGCTGGCCGGACTCGGCTGGAACTTCCGCATCCACCACCCGGCGGAGCTGAAGGAGGAGGTCAGGGCGCACGCGGCGCGGCTGGTGGCGGCCAGCGAGCACTGAGCCAGCCCGGCCCCGGCGAGGGAAGTCGGGGGGTAGCTTCCCACGCCGGGGCACCGGCTTCCGGTCGGAGTAACGCCCGACCGCCAGGTTCGTCGTTCGGCGCAGCGTGAGCGTTACACCACGGAGCGAGAAATCCGGTCCGGAAGTACGCACACTTGACCCTCACGCGACGTGAGGCCACAGGCTCGGAGTCGTCAACGAAAGGAGTGGGGAAGGTTGAGTTACTCGGTCGGCCAGGTCTCCCGGTTCGCCGGCGTCACGGTGCGCACGCTGCACCACTACGACGAGATCGGCCTGCTCAGCCCGAGCGGCCGCACCCTGGCCGGCTACCGCCGCTACGAACAGGAGGACCTGGATCGCCTCCAGCAAATCCTGTTCTACCGCGAACTCGGCTTCCCCCTGGACGAGATCTCGACCCTGCTGGATGACCCGACGGTCAACGCGCGGGAACACCTGCGCCGTCAGCACGCGCTGCTGAGCGACCGGATCGAACGCCTCCAGCAGATGGTCAAGGCCGTCGAACACACGATGGAGGCACGAGCCATGGGAACAAACCTGACCCCCGAGGAGCAGTTCGAGGTCTTCGGCGCCTGGCGCCCCGCCCCCGGCTACCCCGAACGAGCCGAATCCCGCTGGGGCCACACCCAGCAGTGGCAGGAGGGCATGCCCAAAGCCGCGGCCATGACCAAGGAGGAGTGGGTCGCCGACCAGCAGCGCGTCGCCGACTGGGTCACCGACCTGGAAACCCTCCTGGACAGCGGCGCCGCACCCGACAGCACCGCCGCACTGGCCCTGGCCGAACGGCACCGGGACATGCTGAAGAAGTTCTTCGACTGCTCCTACCCGATCCAGGTCAGCATCGCCGAAAGCTACGTCACCGACCCGGAACAGTTCGCCTTCCTGGTCCGCCCAGAACGCCAGCGCCCCGGCATGGCCGAGTTCATCCGCGACGCGGTCAAGGCCAACGCCACCAACGCCGGCTAGCACCAGCCGCCGAGCCGGACCCACACCGGGGAGGGCCGGCCCGGCGCAGGCCGGTCCCGACCTGGTCAGTCCCGAACCGGGCGGCCCCGGCGGTCAACTGCCCGCCGATTCAGTCCGCCGCCAGCCAGTCCGCGATCAGGTGATGCCCGATCGAGTCCACCCGGAACGCCGCCGGATCCGCCGCCACCCGCGCCCGGATCTCCGCCGCACTGAACCACCGGGCCTCGATCAGCTCGTTCTCATCCACCAAGATCGCCTCATCCACCGCGGTGGCCTGAAACCCCACCATCAACCCAGCCGGGAACGGCCAGGCCTGTGAGGCCAGATAACGCACCGGCCCCACCACGACCCCGGCCTCCTCGGCGACCTCCCGACGGACCGCGTCCTCCAGACTCTCGCCGATCTCCACAAACCCGGCCAAGGTCGAGAACGCCCCCTCCGCCGCGCCCCGGTGCCGCCCCAACAGGCAGCGCCGGGGCGCATCCGGCGCCGTGACCAGCACAATCACCGCAGGCTCAAGCCGAGGAAACAACAACCGCCCACACCCACCCGAGCCACAAACCCGCAGATGCCCACCCTCCCGAACCTCAGTTCCGTGCCCACAGGCGCCGCAGAACCGCTGGGTCCGATGCCAGTGCAGGATGCCCTTGGCGTAGGCGAGCAGCGCGGACTCGCTCGCGGACAACACCGGGAAGAGCGCCCGAACATCCACAACGGCCTCCGCCCCACTCAGCCGCAGTGCCTCCGCTTCGTCCACATCGGACAGATCAACCGCGAACCGCCCGCAATCCCCATCCAGTGCGAGGAAAACCAGCTCCCGCCCGCCCAGGGGCTCAACCCCATTCCGTCCACTGTGGCCAACGGACTCAGCATCACCCCGGCCCTCGCGACCCCCGCTCCCGCCGTTCCGAGCCACGCCGTCCGGGCCACGGCCCTCGTGTGCCGCACCGTTGCCCGCGGCACCCGCGTGCCCGCCCCCATCGCCGCCCACCACCCGACCGCCCACCACACCCAGCAGCCCAGCCTCGCCCACCTGTCTGGCTTCGCCTGGTTGTCCTGCCCTACCCAGGTGCCCGGTCTCACCTGCCTGCCCGGCTCCACCCAGGCGCCCAGCTCCCCCCAAGTGCCCCACCGCCGCGGGCAGTGCCACCGGCACCCCATCCCGCACCAGGCACCGATCCCGCCACAGCGGCAGCACCGTCGACCCCGCCCGCTCCCGCACCTCCGCCAGCCAATCCGGATCGCCGCGGTGCCTGCCCGCGCGGTCCAGCGAGAGTCCGTTGTAGGCGATGGCCAGGTCAGACACGAGATGGCTCCAGGCGTTCGTGGGCGGTGACGGGGCCAACTCCACAGTCCGCGACCGCGACCGTCAAGATGATTAGGTGCCAGCCAGCGACCGCCCGAGACAACCCACCGGCCACGGCCACGGGCATGGTCACGGCCCCGCCGAACCGGTCTCCCGCCGCGTCCGCACCCTGCTCACGATCCTGCTCGCCCCGCTGGCGCTGGCCGCGGTGCTCGGCGGCATCCTGCTCTACCCCTTCGGCAGCCAGCAGGCCACCGGCGGCGAACTGGGCCTCAACCGCACCCCCGTGCACGCCGAGGTCAAAGCAGTCGCCCAGCAAGCCTGCGCCACCGGCGGCCAGGGCGAGAACTGCCAGGTCGTCACCGTCGCCCTCACCGACGGCCCCGGTGCGGGCGCCACCGTGCGCGTCCCGGTGCCACTGGGTCCCAGCGCACCGAAGTTCACCATCGGCGACGCCGTGGTGCTGGCCTTCTCCGGCGAGGGCAACCCCCGCGACGGCGCCGCCTACGAACTCGTCGACTTCCAGCGCGGCCTGCCCCTCGGCGTGCTCGCCGCGATCTTCGCCGTGGCCGTGCTCATCCTGGCCCGCTGGCGCGGCCTGGCCGCCCTGGGCGCCCTCGCGCTGAGCTTCCTGGTCCTGATGTACTTCATGCTCCCGGCCATCCTCGCCGGCAAGAGCCCACTGGCCGTGGCCGTGGTCGGCGCCGGGATCATCATGTTCGCCGCCCTGTACCTGACCCACGGCTTCAGCGCCCGGACCTCGACCGCTGTCCTGGGCACCCTGGTCAGCCTGGTCCTCATCGGCCTGTTGGGCGCCTCTTTCGTCGGCCTGACCCACCTGACCGGCCTGGACGAGGAATCCACCAACCTGATCACCCTGCTCGGCCGCCCCGTGGACACCCGAGGCCTGCTCCTGGCCGGCATCATCATCGGCGCCCTGGGCGTACTCGACGACGTCACCGTCACCCAGGCCAGCGCCGTCTGGGAACTCCGCCGCGCCAACCCCAGCCTCAACTGGCGCAAGCTCTACGCCGCCGGCCTGCGCATCGGCCGCGACCACGCAGGCTCCGCCGTCAACACCCTGTTCATGGCCTACGCGGGCGCCGCCCTGCCCATGCTCATCACCTTCTCCGTCTCCGGCCGCACCTTCACCGAAATCGCCACCACCCAAACCCTCGCCCAGGAAATCGTCCGCACCCTCATCGGCAGCATCGGCCTGGTAGCCGCGGTCCCGGTCACCACCCTGCTCGCCGCCCTGGTCGCCGTCCGCGAACCCGTCGACACCCCGCAGGACCCCGACCACACCCAGGACCGCGACAACATCCCGGAGTCCACTCCAGACCCCGATCCCCTCCATCAAGCTCCCGGCCACAGCCACAGCACGGGCGCCAGCCACGGCCTTGGACTCGGCACTGGCACGGGTCCCAACCTCGGCCCCGGCGCTGGCCCCGGCGTTGGCACGGGTCCCGGCCCCGGCGTTGGCACGGGCGCTGGCACGGGTCCCAGCCCCGGTTCTGGCTCTGGCACTGGTCCCGGCTCTGGTCCCGGTCCCGCCACCGGCATTGGCACCCAGCCCCGCCAGCCACAACCATCGGCCACCGGCACCCACCCACGCCTTCCCGGCCAGCCGGGCCCCGGCACGAGTCACCTACCGCCGCCGACCACGACCGGCCAGCACCCGCGACCGACTTCCCCCGCCACGGGCACCCAACCGAGGCTGCCATCACCAACCGCCTCAGATCCGAGGATCCGGCCCACCACCCCCGGCAACCCTGCACCCCCTGGCCTGGCTCCACCGCCTGCCCCGACGGTGCCCGGCCCAGTACACCCCAGCGAACGCTCCCACCCGGCCCTCAACCCCGCCTCGGGCCGCTGGCCCGCCCCCGCCCACCCGCACAACCCACCCAACAGCCCCAACCCCGCTCCAGCACCCAACCTCAGTCGCGGCCCGGCCCCCACCCCGGGCACCGGCCAGTGGCCAGTCCCCGAGTGGACCGCCCCCGACCAGCCGCGACCACCCCACCCCGCCCCACCCCCCGGCGAGCCGCCCTACCCCACACGCGAACAGCGGCGATTCCCACCGTCACCCTCGCAACAGTGGGAATCGCCGCCCGCCGACCACCCGGAGCCGGAGCACCCGACCCCGCCACGCCGGTCCCGACACCGGCGCGACTGATCAGGCCCTGCCCGGCCTCACTCCCGGCACCGCTTGTTCTTGTTGATGCAGTTGACCACCCGGTTCATGATCGACTGCGACATCACGTTGGCGAAGTCGTCGTGGTCGGAGAAGGGGTTGTGCTTCTCCTCCGGGAAGGAGTCCACCGCGAACCGGCGCTGCTGCTGGATGTCCTGCGGGATGTTGTAGGTCAGGGAGATCCGCAGCTGCGGCACCGCGCGCGTACCCCGCGGGCAGCGCCCGGAGCCGGCATCGGGGAACAGGATGTGGTCGCGGTGGTTCTTGCTGTCGATGTTCTGGCCGTCCCAGCAGCTCGGGAAGTCGTGCACCCGCTTGATCTTGCTGCCCTGTGGGCAGATCGGATACTTGTTGAGCAGCCGGTCCTCGAAGCCGGTGCAGGTCCAGGAGGCGCGGGCGTTCTTGGTGCCGTTGGTGGAGACCTTCGCGTCGCCGTAGAGGATGCGCAGGAAGCGGGGCATCGCCGAGACCTTGCCGGTGGGGCTGCCGCGGAAGGTCAGGTCCACCACCTCCGGCCGCTGGATCTCCCCGCCGTTTCCGGGCAACTCGTTGTTGCCGTCGGCGTCGAGCAGGCTGGCCTTGGGTGACTCGAAGACCTCGGCGTTGTCCTGCTTGACCTCGCACTGGGCCAGCCCGTCCAGCTCCGGCTGCTGACCGTTGCGCGCGGCCTCCTGCTTGATCCCGTCGATGGCCTGCTCGCGCTGCTGCGCCAGCGGGGCGAGCACTTCCTGCTGGACCTGGCCCTGGTTGGCCGCGTCCACGCCGCGGAACTTCTCGTTGGCCTCCTCGACCTGCCCGTCGAGCTGGTCCAGCCGCGCTTCCACCGCGGGCTGGGACTCATCCGGCACGTCCTCCAGCTTGCTGGCCACGTCCGGGCACGTCACCACATCGGCCTTGGCCTGCTGGGTGTTGTTGCCGCCGCCACGCTGGCCCTTCTGGTTCTGCGCGTCGTCGTCACGGTCGATGCGCACCACCGGCCAGAAGTAGGTCGACTTGTCGCCGTTCTTGCAGGTCGTGCCTGCTCGTTTCAGGCTCTCATTCGTCGAGTCCGCATTCGTGGAAAGGTTTCCAACATAGTCGTGCAGGTGCTGGGCGCCGTTGCGCACGCCAGGCTGGGCGATGAAGTTGTCCGGATTGAAGTGCCCGTTCTCGTTGCGGCCGCAGTTGACCGTGAACGTGCCTTTTGTCGCGTCGTTCTCCCCTCGGGGGGTGCGTACGTTCGGTCTGACCTTTCGGATGTCGACGTACTGGTCTTCCGGCCCCTGCCCGTCAGCCAGCGCCGAGCCCGGCTGCACCGAGGAGGTGATCACGGCGACCACTCCGGCGAGCAGCGTCATCGTGATGCACGCGGCGAGGAAAGCGGCCCGTCGGGACGGGAGTCTGTGCAAGGCCATGCGAGGTCACCTCACAGGTCAAGGTGCATGAAAAACATGCGTGTGCATAACTTCGCCGGGATTCCAAGGCACCCGTGAACCCGACATGGGAAATACGGGTCGGAACCTGCGAAAGCTCACCTCGTTGCCTCGCGTTATCAAACCGTTATTTCGCGTGTACTCCTTCCTCGGCTGCCACCAGCCGCGACTCCGACACCCACCGCCGCAGCGGCAGGATGGTCACCAGCATCAGCACCGCGCACCCGGCGAAGACCGCCTGTGCGGGCACCAGCACCGCCAGCACCCCGCCCAGCGCCGCGCCGATCGGCGAGCTGCCGTAATTGATCATCCGGAACGCGCCGCCCACCCGGCCCAGCTCGGCCCGGACCACCGTGCGCTGCCGGACCGACATCGACACCGCCTGCCACATCCCGCCCAGCACACTCGCCAGCGTCATCACCGCACCCAGCGCCCAGCCCTGCAGCACCAGCGGCGCGGCGAAGTACACCGCCCAGCCCACCCGGGTGAGCTGCAACAGCCGGGCCCGGCCCCACCACCGCTCACACCGCCCGGACAGCAACGACCCCACCGCGGCACCCACCCCGGTCGCCCCGAGCAACAGCCCGTATCCGGTCTCGCTCAGCCCCAGCGGACCACGCGCGAACCCGAGGAACGGGATCAGGAACGCCGCGTAGGCCGCCATCGCCGTGCCGCTGACACCGAAGAGCGCCAACAGGATCGGCTGTCGCAACACCGGCCGGAACCCGGACCGCAGCCCAGGCCTGCTCCGCGTCACCGGCGCCGCGGGCAACGCGATCCCGCGTAACAACCACGCCGCCGCCAGACAGGCCACGCCCGCCGCCACCGCGGGCAACCCGATCGCCAGACTCGCCGCCACGCCGGCCACCACCGGCCCCAAAGCCTGCTGCGACAACCGGGTCGCCACCGACATCGCGCCATTGGCGCCGGTCAGCTTGTCCGGAGGAACCAGCTCCGGAATGGTCACCTCGGCGGCGGTGTCGGACAACAACTGCAGACACACGACGAGGAAGACCGAGACCACCAGCACCGGTACCGGCGAGATGCCGGTGCTGAGCAACAACCCGGTTAATAGCAATACCAGACCACGGCCCAGTTGGGCCAATCGGAGCAGTCGGCCGCGATCGGTGGAGTCCACCAGCACGCCGCCGGGCACCGCGAACAGCAGCCAGGGCAGGCTGGCCGCCGTGCTCACCGCGGCCACCGCCAGCGGCGATCCGGTGGTGGTCTCCGCGATCAGCGTGCCCGCCACGATCACCACCCCGGTCGCGGAGTCCGACAACGCCGTGGTGCCGAGCAGGCGCTGGAAGGAAGTGATCGGCATGACCCGAGCCTGCCACGTGGCAAGCCCAGGTCAGAGCGATTAAGGGGTCAACGCGGGGGCAGCGGCAAGGGCAGCGCGGGCAGCCCGTCGATGCTGGTGCCGTTGGTCGGCACCCGCTCACAGTAGGTGGCGAAATCGGCGTCCGCACGCCGTCCGAAGTAGTCCGCGTGCAGGGTGCGCTCGGCCCGGAAATCCAGCAGTGGCACCGCGAATCCGCAACTGTCGCTGACCCGCCGCACCGCCACCAGGATCACCGCGCGCAGCCCCGGCCCGTCCGCCTCGCCGAAACCCGCCACCAGCTCGGCGAAACGCGGGTCGTCGCGGAAGACCGGCTCGCCGGCGCCGTGCACCCGCAGCACCATCGGCGGACCGCTGAAAGCGCACCACATCAGCGTGATCCGGCCGTTCTCCCGCAGGTGCGCGATGGTCTCGGCGTGACTGCCGCCGAAGTCCAGGAAGGCCACCGTGTGCTGATCCAGCACCCGCAGCGTCCCGGCCCGGCCCCGTGGCGAGAGGTTGACGTGCCCCGAGCCGGCCAGCGGCGCCGTGGCCACGAAGAACAGTGGTTGCTCGGTGATGAAGCGCCGTAGCTTCGCGTCGAGTCCGTCGTAGTTCCGCCCCATGATCGGCAGTCTCGGCGCTGCCGCTGGCAATCCGCTGACGCCGCTTGCCGACCGGCCCGGCCACCCTCTAGCATTGTGATATCACTTTTTCCTGGGGAGGAACCTCGCATGGCGCACATCCTCTGTCTCGCCCCCGGTGCGGCGGGACACGTCAACCCCCTGCTCGGCGTGGTCAGCGAACTGAGCGCGCGCGGGCACCGGATCACCTTCGCCACCACCAAGGACTACGCCGCCAGGGTCGCCGACGCAGGCGCGGAACCGGTGGTCTACCAGTCCGTCATCGAGGAGTCCTGGGCCGATGAGGACCCGCCGGACTTCACCGGCGAGGAGATCATCCGGCTGATGGGGATGGGGGTCGCCGAGACCGAGACCCAGTTGCCGGTGCTGGAACAGGCGCTGGCCGGTGACGAACCCGATCTGGTGCTCTACGACGGCATGCAGCTGATGCGCTGGGTAGGACCGTTCCTGGGGGACCGCTGGGGCGTGCCCACGGTGCAGAGCTGCCCGTCGCTGGTCAGCAACCAGCACTGGTCGATGACCGACGAGCACGTCGAGTTCGACCCGGCGCACCCCGGTTTCGCCGAGGTGCTCGCCAGGCTCGGCGCCCTTGCCGCACAACGGAAAGCCAGCTTCGACTTCGGCGGCCTGTTCGACGACTCGCTCAGCGCGCGAAACCTGGTCTTCCTGCCCAGGGAGTTCCAGCCCGCGGGGGAGACCTTCGACCAGCGCTACCACTTCGTCGGCCCGTGCCTGAGTCAGCGCTCCTTCCAGGGCGAGTGGGAACCGCCGAACTCGGTGCGCCCCAGGGTGTTCATCTCCCTGGGCACCGCCTACAACCGGCAGCCGGAGTTCTTCCGCACCTGCATGGACGCCTTCGACGGACTGCCGATCCACGTCGTGCTGGCCATCGGCGACCAGGTCGACCGCGCCGCCCTCGGCCCCGCGCCCACGCACGTCGAAGTTCACCGGTTCGTGCCACAACTGTCCGTGCTCGAACAGGTCGACCTGTTCGTCACGCACGCGGGCATGGGCAGCACGATGGAGGGACTCCACCTGGGAGTACCGCTACTGGCGGTGCCGCAGATGGCCGAACAGCGGGTCAACGCCGACCGGATCGAGGCACTCGGACTGGGGCGTCAGCTCGCGCCCGGCGAGGTCACCGCGGAGAGCCTGCTCGCGGCCGCACTGGCCGTGCTCGGTGACGGTGCGATGGCCAAACGTGTTGCGGCGTACCGTAAGCGCTCGCAGGCCGCGGGTGGTGCGCCGGTGGCCGCGGACGTGGTGGAGGAACTGCTGTGACCGAACTGGTCGGGGAGCTGGTGCGGGACTGGGTGCACGGCTGGGCGCGCTGCCGCGAGGTCGCGCCGCCGGTGGCCGTGCCCGAGGGGTGGCGGCTGCGCGTGGACCGGCCTGGGCAGCTGGTCCGCCACGTCCTGCCCGGCTTCGACCCGGTGAGACTGCGGGAGCTGGCCGCCGGACTGACCACAGTGGACACCTGGCTGAAAGTTTGCGGACCACCCGATCAGGTCACGTCCTGCCTGTCCGGGCAGTGGTCGGTGGGCGCGCCGGAGTTCCTGATGAGCCTGGACCTCGCGCCGGAGCCCGCGCCGGAGACCTCCTATCCGGTGGAGATCGCCGAGGGTGCGCACGTGGTCGACGTGCGGCTGCGCGCGCCGGACGGCTCGGTCGCGGCCAGTGGGCGGATCGGGCTGGCCGGCACGGCCGTCGTGGTCGACCAGGTCGAGACCGCGCCAGCGCACCGGCGCCGCGGCCTGGGCCGGGTGGTCATGGCCAGCCTGGGCGCACAGGCCCTGGCCAGGGGCGCGCACCGGGCCGTGCTGGTGGCCACCACGGACGGCCAGGGCCTCTACCACGCCCTCGGCTGGACCACCCAGTCCTCGGTCACCGCCGCCCGCCGCATCGCCTGACCTGCGCATTTGCCAGTCGAAGTGACCAGGACTACATTCAACCTAGCGGTTAATTAACGAGGCGGTTGAATACATGACTGGCAACGCGAACCCCGATACCGAGGACCAGCTCAGTGTGGTGTTCGCGGCGCTGTCCGACCCCACCCGCCGGGCCATCCTGGCCCGGTTGGCCGACGGGGAGGCCACGGTCAACCAGATCGCCGAACCGTTCGCGATGAGCCTGCCCGCGATCTCCAAGCACCTCAAGGTGCTCGAGCGCGCGGGACTGATCACCCGCGGACGCGAGGCCCAGTGGCGGCCCTGCCGGTTGGACGCACGTCCGCTGGCCGGGGCCACCGACTGGCTGGAGCGGTACCGGAAGTTCTGGTCCGACAGCTTCGACCGCCTCGACGACCACCTGCGCCGGCTGCAGGAGCAGGCGCCCCGGCAACAGAAAGGACAGGACGATGACTGAGGTAGCAGTCGCCAGGGAGTTCACCCTCACCCGCGTGTTCCACGCTCCGCGCGAGCTGGTGTACCGCTCCTGGACCGACCCGGACGAGGCCACCCACTGGTGGGGCCCACACGGGTTCACCACCCCGCGCGCCACCATGTCCTTCGACGTCCGCCCCGGCGGCGAATGGCAGGCGTGCATGGTCGAGGACGCCACGGGCAAGCAGTTCCTCAGCAGCGGTGTCTACCGCGAGGTCGTGCCCAACGAGAAGCTCGTGTTCAGCTGGGGCGAGCAGGGCGACGCCGACGAGGACAAGCCCGTGATCACCATCGAGTTCAACGACCTGGGCGAGCGCACCGAGATGGTCTTCCACCAGGTCGGCCTGCTCCCGGAGGACGCCCTACTGGAAATGGAGGACGGCTGGAGCCAGTGCATCGAACGCAGCATGACCCACCTGACCCGCTGACCCGACCACCCAATCCCCACCACCGACACCGCCACGCTCCACCCCGGAACAACAGGTCCCAGCACAACCCGCACCCGCTGCACCGGCAACCACCGCCACCCGGCTGACCACCGGCACCGCAGCTCGATGGTGACAGCGATCCACCGCCCGGATCGCCGCCGATGCCCCATCCGGCGCCCACACCATCGACCACCCCAGCACATTTCCCGGGCCAGTCGCGACCAGCACCCACCGCGCGGCCGCTCAGGGAAGACCCGCTCCACGGATGACGCCCACCGGGTGCGCGGCCAGGACGACGTGCCAGCCACAGCCCAGCGCCGCCACTGACCACGCGCGCTCGTCATCCGCGGCCGGCCAGCCTCACCCCAGCCGAGGTGCCCCGGCCACAACCACCCCAGCCACCTGCGGCACAACCACGCCCACCGGACACCACAACGGAGGTGAACCTGCATTCTCGCGCACCCAAACGCCCCACCGTCGCGCGCAGCGCCACCGGCACCCCATTCCGCACCAAACACCGCGTCTCCAGCACTGACCATGCTCGCCGCCCCCGCACCGGCTCCACCTCGGTGCCGACGCTTCGCCACCCGGCTAGATCCGGCCTGGCCCCACCCGCCTTCGCCGAATTGAGCAACAAACCACCCAACCACCGCTCCAACTAGGACAGGAGGTGTCCGCATGCATTGAGATGATGTGGCCATGACCGACACACCAGGCCGACTGCTCACCCTGCTCTCGCTGCTGCAGACGCCGCGGGAGTGGTCGGGCACGGTGCTCGCCGAACGCCTGGGCGTCACCACCCGGACGATCAGGCGGGACATCGACCGGCTGCGCGAACTGGGTTACCCGGTGCAGGCCACGCTCGGCGCCGAAGGCGGCTACCGGCTGGTGGCGGGGGCGGCGATGCCACCGCTGCTGCTGGATGACGAGGAGGCGGTGGCGATCGCGGTCGGGCTGCGGACCGCGGCGGGCCAGGCGGTGCAGGGGATCGAGGAGGCATCGGTCCGGGCGCTGACCAAGCTGGAGCAGGTGCTGCCGTCCCGGTTGCGGCGGCGGGTGGCGACTTTGGGCAGTGCCACGGTGCCGATGTACGGACCCACGGCGGCACTGGTGGATCCGGAGAACCTGACCGCGCTGGCCGCGGCGGTGGCCAATCACGAGCGGGTCCGGTTCAGTTACCAGGCCGGTGACGGCGCCGAGTCGAAACGCCTGGTAGAGCCGCATCGGCTGGTGTCCTCCGGGCGGCGGTGGTACCTGGTCGCCTTCGACGTGGACCGGGATGACTGGCGGATCTTCCGGGTGGACCGGGTCACCGAGCCCCGGGCCATCGGGACGCGTTCGCTGGAACGGACCTTGCCCGCGGCCGACGCCGCCGAGTACGTGACCAACAAGCTGTACTCGCTGGTGCCGACCTACAGCGCGGTCGCCACCATCCACGCCCCGGCCAGCAAGCTGGCGGGGGTGCTGGGTGACCGGCCTGCTGATCTGGAGGTGGTGGACGAGAACACCTGCCGGTTGCACAGCCACACCGACACCCTGGAATGGCTGGCCTTCCGGCTGGCGATGCTGGGCTGCGAGTTCGAGGTGCATTCCCCGCCGGAGCTGGCGCAGTACCTGCGGGAGCTGGCTGGGCGGGTCACCAGGGCAGTCGCCGGGACCCCGTCGGTGGGGTGAGCGTGATCCACTGGCCGGCCGAGCACCTGCCAGTGGATCGTCGGTCAGCGCGGCTCGGCGATGTCCAGGGTGACCTTGGCCAGTGGGCAGCCCACGCAGGTCAGGACGTAGCCTTCCGCCTTCTGTTGCGGGGTCAGGCAGTTCGGTTCGTTCATCCTGACCTGGCCGGTACGGAGTTTCACCATGCAGTCTCCGCAGTTGCCGACCGTGCACGAGTAGGGCATCGGCAGTCCCGCCGCGAGACCGGCGTCCAGGAGCGTCTGGCCTGGCTCGACCATCGTGGAGCCGACTTCGTGCGCGCCGTCCTCGACCACCATCTCCTGCGGTGCGGTGGTTGGGCTGGCGGTGTCCGCGCCGCTGGCGTAGCGCTCCTGGTGCACGTGGGCATCAGGCACACCGCGCTCGGTCAGGACGCCCTGGACCGTGTCCATCAGCGCTTCGGGGCCGCACAGGTAGTACCGGGCGGCTTCGGCGGGGTTCAGCTCGGTGAGCCAGTCGCGCGTACTCGTGGCGTCGAGCCGTCCGTGCTGCTGGGTGAGGATGTGGGTGACCGACAGGCGTTCGGGGCTTTCCTTCTCCAGCCGGTGGAGTTCGTCGGCGAAGATGATGTCCGGCCCGGTGCGATTGCTGTACAGCA
The DNA here is from genome assembly GCF_014204915.1 of Crossiella cryophila. Classification (NCBI taxonomy): domain Bacteria; kingdom Bacillati; phylum Actinomycetota; class Actinomycetes; order Pseudonocardiales; family Pseudonocardiaceae; genus Crossiella; species Crossiella cryophila. The sequence continues at coordinate 6,248,882 of NZ_JACHMH010000001.1, read as the reverse complement.
GCGTGATCCGGTTGGTCGCCGGCGTTGCCAGCAAGGCGCGGATCATGCTCATCATCGGGGTGACGCCGCTGCCCGCGGCGATCAGGACGACCTCGTGCGCTGCCGCCGGGTCGGCGTGGAAGGCGCCGGATGGGCCGCGGAGCGAGAGCCGGTCCCCGGTGCGCAGGGTGCGGTGGACGTGGGTGGAGAACCGGCCGCCGTTGACCTGCTTGACCGTGACCTCCAGCCGTGGTGTCCCGGGTGCAGAGGAGGCGGAGTAGGCGCGCCGTGCTGATCGGCCGTCGATGTCGGCGATCAGGGTGAAGAACTGTCCGGGGCGGAAGTGGAAGGGGGCTGGGGCCTTGGCGTCCTCCAGCACCAGCGTGACCGTGCTGGGCGTCTCCGGACGGACCTCGGCGATCCGCACCTCCCGCACCGGGTGCTCCGCCGCGGGCCCGCCGGCGGGACGCTGGTCTCGCCCGGCACGGCGGGAGCCGACCTCGAAGTTCTGATAGCCCTCCTTCTGTAGCGCGGACCGGTAGGCGCGGTTCATCACCAGCCGCAGCACCCGGTTGATCCCGGGGATCTTCATGACGACCTGGAACACCCGAGCGAGCCGGCTGCCGTCGGCCTTGGCCAGGTTCGTGGCGAGGTGGTCTCCGGCCAGCGCCATCAGGTCGGGCACCGTGCCGCGTGCCAGGTGCGCGGCCGCGGTCCACGGCCGGGACCGTGCCAGGGCGGTGCCCGCGGTCATGTCGGCGTGGTCGACCTCGATGAGCAGCGCCGCGTGCGGGGGTGTTCCGCGCAGGGCCAGCGTCGCCAGCAACGCCGGATCGTCGGTGATCGAGCCGCGGCCGCGGACGTGCAGCACCCCGGTGCGGCCCGGGACGAGGGCGGCGAAGGAGAGCCGGTTGTCCTGGAGGAGGTTGTGCAGGCTGTCCGCACGTTTGTTGCCCTTGCGGTCCGGGATGGCGAGGGTCCGGCTGTCCAGGATCCGTGCGACGGTCTGCCAGTCCCCGCGGGGACTGGTGTCGCTGCCGCCTGATGTGTCCCAGGTGGACAGTGCGAGGAATGGGGCGGCGGCCAGGAAATCGGCGACGCCAGGGCCGTGCAGCGGGCCGTCATCGTTGCCGCTGTCGCCATTGGCGCGTTTGGCGCCGCTGCCGCTGTCGGCGACCTCGCTGTTGGCGACCTCGAAGTCGGGAACTGGTGCGGGATCGGGGGGAGTGGGAGGCTGCCACAGGCGGGAGCGGATGACCGCCTGGGCGCAGTGCACGTACGCCTCGTGCACGTCGACAAAGGTCTCGGCGCCCTTGCGCCTGGTCACGGAACCGTTGACGCGCAACGTTTCCCCGACGCCCGGCAGGAGGAAGAGGAACGACACCGGGCCGTGTGCCTGGCCGTCGGGCAGGGTGAAGGAGATCCGGGTGGGCGAGTGGACGCGGGTGAATCCCGGGGTGCCGCCGATGAACGTCGTGCGGCTGACTCCCTCCGCGTCGCGGTAGCCGAAGCCGGCGAGCGGACTGTGCGCCAAGATGCTCTGGCAGCCCTGGTCGAGGGCGCTGATCTGCTTCATCATGATCACCGCTGGCGGCGGTCCCACGGTCGCCTCGACCTCGGCGGCCGTTGTCATCCGGTGCAATGCGCTCAACTGCATGGGAATCCCCCTCATCCCGGCGTGGACCGGCCGTGCCGCTGGCAACCTGCACTCCAGGTGCAGTCGGGCACCTCGTCTGTGCAGCTCATAGCACTATTGTGAGCATTAGCTCAGGTATTTGCTACTCGCTTTTGTCACCATCTAGGAGGACCCGGATGCCATCGGCGGACCGTCGCTTGGAACCACGTCGCAAGCCCCGCCAGGTGCGTGCCGAACTCACCCGCGAGCGCATCCTCACCGCGGCTGCTCACGTTTTCGCCGAGCACGGCTACGCCGCGGGCACCACCAACCGCATCGCCGAGCGCGCCCGCATCTCCATCGGCTCGCTGTACCAGTACTTCCCGAACAAGGACGCCATCCTCGCCGAACTCCTCATCCAGCACGTCGACCGCGGCACCTGGACCAGTGCCGCCGAACTCGACCTCTCGCCAGGAACGCTGGAGGCCACGGTGCGGGCGTTGATCCGCGACGCGATCGACAACCACAGCGACGATCCCCGGCTGCTCCGGGTGATGATCGAGGAGGCACCGGTCTCCCAGGAGCTGCTCGACACCATCGACCGGCACGGGAAGCTGCGCACGGCCCAGATCCGCGATGTCCTGCTCCGGCATCCCGACATCCGGGTGGGCGATGTCGATATCGCCGCGGAGATCATCCTGTTCACCGTGGAGATGAACACCCACAAGTTCATGGCCGCACCGGGGACCATCCCGGTCGAGACCTTCGAGCGCGAACTGGTCGCCATGGTGACCCGCTATCTGCGCGGGGATCGGTAGCCGGGGCGGGTTGTCACAGGCCGAGTTTGGTGACCGCGTTGTCTTCCAACGGGTTCGCGGTGCGGATGTAACGGTGCACGGTGCGTGGGTTGGACCAGCGGCCCTGGCGCATGATCTCCCGGTCGCTGGCGCCGCCGAGGGCGGCCTGGGTGGCGAAGCCCGCTCTGAGGGAGTGCCCGGAGAACAGGGCCGGGTCCAGACCCGCGCGCGCGGCATAGCGTTTGACCAGTTCGGCGACCGCGCGGCCGGAGATGGGGGTGGTGCCCAGGTGGCCGTGTTTGGTGATGGCGGGGAAGAGCGGGTGCGCGGAGCCGTTGGCCAGGTGGGTGCCTTGGTAGGCGTGGCAGGTGTGCACCGTGGTGGAGGGGGAGCGGGAGGCGGCTGAGGACTGTGGACCAGCGGGTTGGGCGGCAGTCGGGGGCTGCGGAGCGGCGGACTGGGCAGCAGCGGAGGTCTGTGGAGCGGCGGGCTGGGTGGCAGTCGAGGTCTGTGGAGCGGCGGGCTGGGCGGCAGTGGGGGACTGCGGGGTGAGGTGGTGCTGGAGGGCAGTGGAACCGTTGGCGGCGTTGACTTCCAGCAAGGCCACCCAGTTGGCGAAGGCGCAGACGGGGCAGGTGTGCGGGCGTTGACCCCGGGGCAGGGCGACGCGTTGTTCGTGGATGCCGGTGGGGTCGGTTTTGGTGCTGGCCAGGTGGACCAGCAGCAGGGGTTCGCCGGTGGTGAGGTCGGTGTCGACGGTGACGTCGTCCAGGGTCAGGGCGGCCAGTTCGCTGCGGCGCAGGGCGCCGGCGAAGCCGACCAGGAGCAGTAGCTGGTCTCGGCGGCGGGCTGGTTCGGTGGGCCAGCCTGGGTTGGGCAGACCGGCGAGCAGTTCTTCCAGGGTGTGCAGGAGGACGGGGCGTTTGCGGGTGGGCTGGGTACGGCGGGTTCGGCGGATGCCGCGCAGGGTCAGGCGGACCACGTCAGAGCGGGTGGGGCTGGGCAGGCCGTTGGCGGCGTGCACCGCGGCGATGGCGGCGGACTTGCGTTCCAGGGTGGCCGGGCTGAAGGCGGGGGCGCCGGTGGGTTTGCGGGTGTCGGCGGCCGCGGCGAGGTAGACGGCGACGTCGAGTGGGTCGGCGGGCAGGGCCTGGCGGCCTTCGGCGGCGCACCAGGCCGACCAGGCCAGCCAGTCGGAGCGGTAGGCGCGCAGGGTGTTGGGCGACTGGCTGGCTTCCAGGTAGCGGGCCAGGGACTCGGACTGTTCGGCGTCGAAGCGGGCGCGCACCGCCAGCAACTGCTGGGTGTCCACCAGCACACTGCGCGGGCCCTGGTCCAGGCGGGCGCGCACGAGCTGGGGCAGACGGTCGACGACCTGGGACGCTGCGCCGGGGTGCTCCACCCGACCAGCCTGCCACAGCGGGATGTCATGATCGACTCCGTAGACCGGTGACACGGAAGGGAACTGCGGTGGCCGAGCTGTCCGGAGTGGCGTCGACAGAGGCGGGAATGCTGGCGATCTGGGCGCCGGAGGAGTTCGCCGGGATCGTTGATCAGCAGAGCTGGGTGGCGGAACTGGGGACCGAGGAGGGCATCCGGGCGCGGATCGCGGCGGGCGGGCTGGTGCCGATCAACATCGGCGGGAACGGGGCCTGGGAGGTGGTGCTGCGGGTCGGCGGACCGGAGGCGCCCGCTGGTGGCATGGGTTTGAGTGCGCGGGAGGAGCGTTATGTGATGCTCAGTTCCGAGCCCTACCTGTTGGTGTGCCACGGAATGGTGCACGTTGGCGGGATCGAGGAGGTGTCCGGGCGGCCCGCCGACACCGGGCTGCCGTTGCCGCCTGGGCGCTACTCCGTCTCCGTGCATCTCATCGAGTGGGACGCCGAACCGGGTAGCCGGGACGCCGATGGGCAGCCGACTGCGGATGCGTTGCCGGACTTCGTTGTGTTGCTGGAGCTGGATTATCGGCTTGGGGCGCGGGTGCCGCCGGTGGGGTCGGGGTTGGCGCCGGTGTATCGGCGGGAAGTGTTGACCTTTGGGGCTGTGGGGTGAGGTCAGGTCAGGGCGAGGTAGGCCGCGGTGGCGATGGGGGCCAGGGGGAGGGCGGGCAGGAGGTTGGCTACGGCGATTTCGCGGAGTTCCAGCATGCGCAGGCTGATGGCCAGGATCAGGATGCCGCCGACGGCGGTGAGGGAGCCGATCACGGCGGGGACCATCACGGTGCTCAGCACTGAGGCCAGCGCGGTCAGGCCGCCCTGGTAGATCAGCACCGCGGCAGCCGACAGGCCTACGCCCCAGCCCAGGTTGGCGGCGAAGGCCAGGGCGATGAAGCCGTCCAGGATGGACTTGATCGCCAGGATGCCGGGGTCGCCCTGTACGCCGTCGGCGAAGGCGCCCAGCACCGCCATCGGGCCTACGCAGAACAGCAGGGTGGCGGTGACGAAGCCGGTGGCGAAGCGGTGGTCCTCGTTGCCGCCTCGGGAGAAGCGGCGTTGCAGCCAGCCGCCCAGGTTGTCCAGGCGGGACTCGATGTCGATGGCCGAGCCCAGGCCGCCGCCGAGCACCAGGGCGGCCAGGATGAGGATGGTGGCGGCGCCGCCCGCGGCGGTGGCGAACTCGCCGGTGAATGCCTGGGTGGCCTGGTAGACGCCCATGGCCAGCAGGAACAGGGCCAGCGAGGAGACCATGAGTTCGCGCCAGCGTTTGGGCAGGCGGTCGCCGAGCACCGCGCCCAGGCCGGTGCCCACCAGGATCGCCAGGACGTTGATGCCCGTACCCAGACCAGTCACCGCAACAGCCTAGGCGGGCAGGAGCCCGGGGAAAGCGTGCTCCTGCCCACAGCGGAACTGTCCACGAAGGACAGTCAGGCGGGGCGATGAGGAGGTTTGCCCTGGCGGCACCGGGAGTCGGCCCGCCAGGGCAACGGACTATTCGGAGGGCGGACTATCCGGCGAGGTAGCGGCCGGTTCGGCTGGCCGGGTTCGCCGCGATCTCCTCCGGGGTGCCGGTGGCGACGACCTGGCCGCCGCCGTCACCGCCCGCCGGGCCCAGGTCGATCACCCAGTCCGCGGTGCGGATCACCTCGGTGTGGTGGGAGACGGTGATCACCGTGTGGCCCTTGGCCACCAGGCGGTGCAGCACCCCCATCAGCCGGGCCACGTCGCTGGCGTGCAGGCCGGTGGTGGGCTCATCGAGTAGGTACAGGGTGTGTTTGCCGGGCCTGCGTTGGAGTTCGGCGGCCAGTTTGACTCGCTGGGCCTCTCCGCCGGAGAGGGTGTTGGCTGCCTGGCCCAGGCGTAGGTAGCCCAGGCCTACCTCGCACAGGGTGCGTAGTGGGCCCGCGATGGCCGGGGCGGCGGCGAAGAACTCCGCGGCGGTCTCGATGGGCAGGTCCAGGACCTCGGCGATGGTGCGGTTGCGGTAGGTCACCTTCAGGGTGTCCGCGTCGTAGCGGGTGCCGTGGCAGGTGTCGCATTCCAGGAAGACATCCGGCAGGAAGTACATCTCGATGCGGACCGTGCCGTCCCCGGCACACGCCTCGCAGCGGCCGCCGGGGGAGTTGAAGGAGAACCTTCCGGGAATGAAGCCCAGTTCCTTCGCGGTGCTGGTCTGGGCGAACAGTTTGCGGATGGAGTCCAGGATGCCGGTGTAGGTCGCCGGGGTGGAGCGGCCGGAGCGGCCGATGGGGGTTTGGTCGACGCGGATGACCCGGTCGATCTGGTGCAGGCCGACGACGCCGTCGTGTTCGCCCGGGGGTGGGGCTTCGGTGCCGAGGGCTTTGGCGGCGGCCCGGTAGAGGATGGTGTCCACGAGGGTGGATTTTCCAGCGCCGGAGACTCCGCTGACCGCGACGAAACAACCCAGCGGGAAGGTCACGTCCTGGCCGGTGAGGTTGTTCTCCCTGGCGCCGCGCACCGTCAGCGCCCGGCCCGGCACCGGGGTGCGGCGGCGGGCCGGGCGGTGGCCGGTGCGGCGGCCACTGAGGTAGGCCCCGGTCAGGGACTCCGGATCGGACAGCATTTCCTGCGCGGTGCCGGTGAAGATGAGCTGCCCGCCGTGCTCCCCGGCGGCCGGTCCCAGTTCGACCACCCAGTCCGCGGCCCGGATCAGGTGTTCGTCGTGTTCCACCACGATCAGGGTGTTTCCCCGGTCTCGCAACGACTTCAGCGTGCCGATCAGCTCTTCGACGTCCTGCGGGTGCAGGCCGGCGGTGGGCTCGTCGAGCACGTACAACAGCCCGAACAGCTGCGTGCCGAGCTGGGTGGCCAGCCGGATCCGCTGCGCCTCGCCCCCGGACAGGGTGCGGGCGGGGCGGTCCAGGCTGAGGTAACCCAGGCCCACCTCGGTGAGATAGCGCAGGCGGTCGGTGATCTCGATCAACGCCTGGGCCAGGACCTGGCGTTGCCGGTCGGAGAAGGTCAGTTCGGTGAAGAAGCGCAGGCACTGCGCCACCGGCAGCGCCGTCACCTCGGCGATGCTCCGGCCGCCGACCCGCACTCCCAGTTGGGCGGGTCGAAGACGTGCGCCAGCACAACTGGCGCACAACCGGAGCCGGGTGCTGTCCTCCTCGGCCGCCGCCCCCAGGCCCAGGCAGTCCGGGCACTGGCCGAAGGGCAGGTTGAAGGAGAACGACCGGTTGTACAGCTCGGGCAGTTCGGTGTCGTGCCCGTCGAGGCAGACCAGGACTCCGTTGTCCGGCAACAGTTCCTCAGCGCACACCGTGCAGTGCGGCAGGCCAGCGGTGGCCCACACCACCCGCATCAGGTCATACACCTCGGTCACCGTGCCCACCGTGGAGCGCGGGCTGCGGGTGGCCGAGGAACGCTGGTCCACCGCCACCGCCGAACACAGCCCCTCCAGCCGGTCCAGGTCGGGCTTGCCCATCTCGTCCATGAACTGGCGGGCGAAGGTGGACAGCGACTGCACCTGACGCCGTTGCGCCTCGGCGTAGAGGGTGTCGAAGGCCAGGGAGGACTTGCCGGAGCCGGAGACCCCGGTGAACACGATCAGCTTGCGGTGCGGCAGGTCGAGGTCGACGCCGCGCAGGTTGTGCACGCGCGCGCCACGCACGATCAGTCGGTCGGGGAGCAGGGTGTCGGTCGAGTCGAGGACGTCGACTGAGGTCACGGTGCCCTTTCTTGACTTCGCGGACTTTCTGGACTTGTCGGGAAGAGGGGGTCAGGCGCTGAGTTTCCGGATCGCGCGCAGGGCGAAGGCGGTGGCGCCCGCGCCGCCGAGGACCACGATGCCCACCGAGATCAGGATCGCGGGATGGCTGAAGTTCCCGGCGAAGAGCGCGCGTTCGGCGTTGACCACGTGGGTCAGCGGGTTGATCCGGGAGAGCACGTACAGCCAGCCCGGCGCGGTGTCCATCGGCAGCAACATGCCCGCGGTCAGCATCAGCGGCAGGATCGCGGTCTGCACCGCGGTGTAGAACAGGTACGCCTGCTTGATCACCAGCCCCAGGCCGAGCGAGGCGATGCCCACCGCCGCGGAGAGCAGGATCAGCATCACCAGCCCCAGGAACGTGCCCAGCGGATCCACCGAGAGCCCGAACGGCAGCACCACCACGATCAGCACCAGCGCCTGCACCAGCAGCGTGCTGACCTGCCTGCCGACCTGGCCGACCAGCAGCGCGATCCGGCTCACCGGCGAGGCCAGCAGCCGTTCCAGCGAGCCCATGTCCCGCTCGTACATCAGGTCCGCCCCGGCGAAGGCGGTGCCGAACAGGGTGGTGAAGACCAGCATGCCCGGGATGAACCAGGCCCACGGGGTGCCGCCGCCGGGCACCCCCGGCAGGCTGAAGGTGGACAGCAGCGGACCGAACAGCGCCACGTAGAGCAGCGGCTGGAGCAGTCCGGTGATGATCGCCATCGGGTTGCGCAGCGTCGGCCGCATCTCCCTGGCGTAGATGACACCGGTCGCGGTGATCAGGTTCATGCCGACTCCTCACGCAGGCTGCGGCCGGTCAGGGACAGGAAGACGTCGTCGAGACTGGGCCGGGAGACATTCAGCCCGCGCAGCCGGATCTCCGCGGTGTCCAGGGCGCGGACCAGGGTCGGCAGCGCCTCGTCACCGTGCTCGATCCGCAGGGTGAGCCGGCTGCCCTCGGCGTTGACCTCGTGCGCGCCGGGCAGGGCTTCGCCGATGGCCACCGCGCGGGCGGCGGCCTCCGGCTCGCCGAACTCCACGGTGACCAGATCGCCGGAGACCTTGGCCTTGAGCTGGTCGGGGGTGCCCTCGGCGATGATCCGGCCGTGGTCGATGACGATCACCCGCTCGGCCGCGGTGTCGGCCTCGTCCAGGTAGTGGGTGGTCAGGAAGATGGTCGTGCCGTACTGCTCGCGCAGCCCGGTGATGTGCGTCCACAGGTTCGCCCGGCTGTGCGGGTCGAGTCCGGTGGAGGGTTCGTCCAAGAACAGCAGGTCCGGGCGGTGGATCAGCCCGAGCGCCACGTCAAGGCGGCGCTTCTGCCCGCCGGAGAGCGTGGCCACGTACCGCTTGGCCTGCTCGGCCAGTTCCAGCTGTTCGAGCAGCTCGTCGGCCCGCTTGCCCGCATCCGCCGCGGCCAGCCCGTAGATTCGGCCCTGCGCGACCAGCTCGTCGCGGACCTGCTGGCCCTCGCTGGCCCCGTGCTTCTGCCCGATGTAGCCGATCCGGCCGCGCACCGCGTCCGGGTTGGCGCGCACGTCGAACCCGGCCACCCTGGCCTCGCCGGAGGTGGCGGGCAGCAGTGTGGTCAGCATGCGCAGTGTGGTGCTCTTGCCTGCCCCGTTCGGGCCGAGGAAGGCGACGATCTCGCCCTGCACTACGTCCAGGTCAACGCCCTGGACAGCCTTCACTACCTCCCCTTTTGCCTTGAAGTGACGGACCAGATCCCTGGTGTGGATCATCCCCAGCTCCCTACTCAAACTTGAGTCGCCGGGCGAGGGTAGGGCAAAACGGACCCTACATACAAGTTTGAGTGGAGAAAAAGTCTCAGCCGCAGCTGATGTCGGGGCGCGGCCGGGGCCGAGGGGTGCCGTCACTGTTGAACGTGGCGCCGCCGGGCATGCCGAAGACGTGCGGGGCCTCGCCGGCGAAGGTGTGTTCCCCGGCCTCGATCCGTTCCACCAGGTCCTGGGTCCAGGCGATGCTGCTGTCGGCCGAGCGCCGCCAGACCCCGAACAGCTCGCTCATGTGCGCGGGTTCGGTCAGCTCCCCGGCCTGCCCGGCGACCTGGGCCCGGTTGACCTCCAGCGCGGCCAGCCGCTCCTTGAGCAGCGAGATCACCTCATCGCGCGGCAGGGTCGGCATCAGCACCAGGGCGGCGGCCAGCAGATCGGGTTTGTGCTGCTCCGGCTCGCGCAGGGTGGCCCGCAACAGGCGCAGGAACTCGGCATCGCCGGCCGGGGTCAGCGCGTAGTCGACCCGGCCCACGTTGCTCGGCGGCGAGGCGGCGGTCATCAGCTCCTGCTTGGTGAGCTGTTTGAGGCCGTGGTAGATCGAGCCCCACTTGATGTTGGCCCACTCGTGCGCCCACCAGGACTCCAGCTCGGCGCGCACCAGATAGCCGTGTGCGGTCCCGCACCAGCGCACCACACCGAGCAGCAGCAGCCTCGTCGCCGACATCGTCTCCCTGTTCAGTCACGCCCACCTACCGTGACCAGGTTATCCCTGCTTGATCGAGGCTTGCCGCAGGTCCGGCACAGCAAGGCACAAGGTTGCCCCGATCAGCTCCAGCGCGGCGCTGAACAGGAAGGCGGGCAGCACCCCGACGGCGTCCACGGTCAGCCCGAACAACGCCATGGCCAGCGGCGCGATGCCCAGGCTGCACAGGGTGTGCACGCTGCTGACCCGGCCGCGGAAGGCATCCGGCGTGCGGGCCTGCATGAGCGTGCGCACGCCGATCCCGCACGGCGCGCCGCCGAGTCCGACCAGCACCGCGGCCAGCACCGCCACCGGCAGGCTCGGCCACACCGCCATCGCCACCATGGCCACCGCCTCCACCAGCGCGGCCACCGCGACGATCAGCCCGAGCCGCGCACGCAGGTGCACCCGCAGCAGCACCAGCGACCCCAGTGCCGCGCCGCCGCCGAACCCGGCCACCAGCAACCCGATGCCGACCGAGCCCCAGCCGCGGTAGTCCGCCAGCACCGCGATGCCCAGGTTCATCGGCCCGATGAAGCCCAGGTTGATCACCAGCGCGGCCAGGATCACCGTGCGCAGCACCCGGTCCCCGCGCAGGAAGGCGAAACCCGAGCGCATCGCGGCGAACATCGGCTCGCCACTGGGCTCGACCTCCCGGCGCGGCCGGGCCGAGGTCACCGCGACCATGGAGATCACGAAGGTCACCGCGTTGACCACGCAGGCCAGCGGCAACCCGCCCACCGCCACCAGCACGCCGCCCAGTGGCGCGCCCAGCAGCAGCGCGGCCCTGGCCACCACCTCGTTGAGCGCGGCGCCGGAGGAGAGCTGCCCGACCTCCAGCAGCCGCGGTTGCAGCGAACCCGCCGCTGGCAGGAACACCGCGTCGGCGATGCCGAAGGCCAGCGCGACCAGCACCAGCCACAGCACGCTCGGCGAGCTGAAGGCCAGCACCGCGGCCAGCACCATGACCACCGCGCGGGCCAGGTCGCTGCCGATCATCAGCCGCCGCGCGTCGAAGCGGTCGGCCAGCGCGCCACCCAGCAGCATCAACGCCAGCCTGGGCACCGCAGCCACGGTCATGACCAGACCGGCCACACCAGGGGAGGCCAGCTGCACCGCGGAGAAGGACAGCGCCACGTGCCAGACCTGATCACCCAGCAGCGAGGTGCCGTGCCCGGCGAGATAACGCAGGTAGGCGGGTTCGCGGTAGGCAGGGCGAACCGCGACCGCGGTGCTCACGGGCGCTCCGGGAAGGCGTGCAGGAACAGGAACACGTGCTCGCGGCCGTCCTCGGCCGCCGGACCGGCCGGTAGGTCTTTGCGGGGTTGGCTCCACTTGTCGATCACCGCGTGCAGCTCGTCCTCCAGCTCACGCAGTTCGGTGTCGGTCAGGCGCAGGTAGTGGTTGGCGATGAAGGCGGAGCTGTTCCACTGCCCTTCCCAGCCGTCGCGGGTCTGTTGGAAGGCGCGGGAGCGCTCGAACTGGTTGGTCACCATCTGGGCCAGTGCCGCGGTGGCCACGGTGCGCGCCTCCGGGGTGGTGAAGTCGGTCCAGGCCCAGGACTGGTTCTCCCCGGTGGCCCGGTACCAGCGCTCGCGGCGGTCCCTGGCCAGCTCGGGTGCGGCCACGATGTAGCCCGCCTTGGCCAGCTCGCGCAGGTGGTAGCTGACCAGGCCCGGATCGGTGTCCACCCGCTTGGCCAGCGTGCTCACCGTGGCCGGGCCGCTCTGGGTCAGCAGCTGGTAGAGCTGCTGCCGCAGTGGCTGGGCCAGGCCCTTGAGCACCTCGGGATCGGTGATGCGACGGTTCCCCATGTTCCAGAAGATAAGTTCCAGAAGAAATCTTCCGCAACTGGTTTCGCCGGTACCTGCCAGAACGTGTCAGTCTCTGCTGGCACGGTGACCGGCATGAGCAAGTCACTGAACGGAAAGATCGCCCTGGTCGCCGGCGCCACCCGCAACGCAGGTCGGGGCATCGCCATCGAACTGGGCGCCGCCGGTGCGACCGTCTACATCACCGGCCGCACCGCGGGCGGGGCGAAGTCGCCGGAGAACCGGAGCGAGTCCCTGGAGGAGACCGCGGCCCTGATCGAGGCCGAGGGCGGCACCGCGGTGATCGCGGCGGTGGACCACCTGGACCCGGCGCAGGTGCACGCCCTGATCCAGCGCATCGAGGCCGAGCAGGGCCGCCTGGACATCCTGGTCAACGCGATCTTCGGCGGGAACTCCCTGCTGGAGTGGGACAAGCCGATCTGGGAGCACGACCTCGAGGGCGGGCTGCAGATGCTGCGGCTGGCGGTGGACACCCACCTGATCACCGCGCACCACGCGCTGCCGCTGATGCTGCGCCACCCCGGCAGCCTGCTGATCGAGCTGACCGACGGCACCACCGCCTACAACCAGGACAACTACCGGGTCAGCACCTACTTCGACCTGACCAAGGCCAACTGCAACCGGATCGCCTTCACCCTGGGCCACGAGATGAAGGACAAGGGCGGCACCGCGGTCGCGCTCACCCCGGGCTGGCTGCGCTCGGAGATGATGCTGGAGTCCTACGAGGTCACCGAGGAGAACTGGCGGGACGCCCTGGTCAAGGTGCCGCACTTCGCGATCTCCGAGACCACCCGCTACGGCGGCCGGGCCGTGGCCGCGCTGGCCGCCGACCCGGAGGTGGCGCGGTTCAACCAGCAGTCCCTGGACGCGGGCAGCCTGGCCCAGGTCTACGGCTTCACCGACCTGGACGGCTCCCAGCCCGACGCCTGGCGCTACCTGGTCGAGGTGCAGGACCCCGGCAAGCCCGCCGACACCACCGGCTACCGCTGATCCAGCGCCCAGCCCCGGGTGACGGATCGGGCGCACCGGTCCGGCTCATCGCCCATGCTGACGTAGAGCGCGGTCAGCATGGGCACGCCGCTGTCCAGCGTCGTGCGGGGGAGCGGGCCGTTGGCCACCAGGGAGACCAGGCCGTGCGCGATGGCCCAGCTCTGGGTGGCCAGTTCCAGCGGCACCACCTCGGCCCGGAAGCGGTCGGCGAGCCTGCCCCGGTCGGCGGCCTGGACCAGGTACTCCAGGGTCGCGTCGGCGGCCTTGAGGTCCTCCAGGTCGAAGCTCGCGTCGAACATGACCCGGTACAGGTCGGGGTGGTCCAGGGCGTTGCCGAGGTAGGCCGCGACCAGCGCGGTCAGGTCGGTGACCGGGTCCGTGGACGTGGTCAGGGTGGCGAAGCGGGCGGCCAGGCGGGTGAAACCCTCCTGCCGCAACGCCTTCCACAGGCCGTCCATGCCGCCGAAGTGGGTGTAGACGGCCATGGTGGACACGCAGGTCCCGGCCACCAGCGAGCGCAGCGTGATCGGCTCGCGGGTGCGCAGCATCTGCGCCGCCCGCTCCAGCAGCAGGGTGCGCACCGCTGGATCCTTCGTCCTGGCCATGCCCCCAGGATACATAGCATTGCAATGTTATGTATTGTCGCGGCATGGCTATCACCCTTGTGAACCCCGCCGGACTGCCCAAGGTCGACCTCTACCGGCAGGTCGCCGTGGCCACCGGCTCCCGGCTGGTCTTCATCGCCGGTCAGGTCGCCCGCGACGCCGAAGGCGGCAAGATCGGCGAAGGCGACCTGGCCGCCCAGGTCGAGCAGTGCTACCTCAACCTCGGCATCGCACTGGCCGAGGTCGGCGCCACCTTCGACGACGTGGCCAAGGTGACCGTGTACTTCGTCGGCTGGAGCCCGGAGCTGATCCCGCACTACGTCGAGGGCGCGGGCCGGGCCGCGGCGAAGCTGGGCATCACCGCGCTGCCGCCGCTGACCGGGATCGGCGTGGCCGCGCTGGCCGAGCCGGACCTGCTGGTGGAGATCGAGGCGACCGCGGTGCTGGACTGACCTATCCGGCCAGGAACCCCGATACCACCGAGGTGAACGGGTCCGGGGCGTCCAGCCACGGCCAGTGCCCGCAGCCGGGGAGCACCGCGAGCACCCCGGCCGGGTGCAGGTCGGCGACCAGCTTGGCCGGGGTCAGTCCGGCGATGCCGTCCTCGGCCCCGGCCACCGCGAGCACCGGATGCGGCAGCGCCTTGGCCCGGTGCTCGACGTAGAAGGCGCCGCGCAGCCAGCTCGGTGGGCTGCCGTTGTCCGCGGGTTCCTGGGTCCGCACACCCCTGGCCTGGATCCGGGCCACTTCCGCGGCGTCCGGCTCGCGGGCGCCGCGGCCGGCCGGGGCGATGAGCACCAGCCGCCGGACCCGCCGGGGTTCGGCGGCGGCGTAGGCCTGGGCGGTCAGCGTGCCCGCGGAGTGCGCGAGCAGGTCGATCCGCGTCATCCCGAGGTGGGCGCGCAGCGCCTCGATGTCCTTGACCTGGGCCGGAAACGCGCAGCTGGCCTGATCCTGGGGGATCTCGGAATCCCCGCCAGCCCTGGCGTCCAGCCGGATGAGCGTGTGGTGTTCGGCCAGGCCGCCGAGATCGCCCAGGCTGGTGGCTTCCGCGCCGGGTCCGCCGGAGAGGCAGATCAACGGCGGGCCGTCGCCGAGTGTGGTGTAGGACAGCCGAAGTCCGTCATAGCTCTCGAAATGCGGCATCCCGCCCAGATTGCCACAACTCGAGCAGTGCCAGGGCCTCTTGCACCGAACCGGCCGCGTCCGGGATCGGGTAGAGCACCGCGCGCACGATCCGCTGCCGGTCCACCACCAGGGTCAGCCGCTTGAGCCGGTCCACCCCGCCGGCCCGGAAGGTAGGCAGGCGCAATGCGGTGACCAGCGTCAATTCGGCGTCGGAGAACAGCGGGAAGGGCAGTGACTCCGCGGCGGTGAAGGCTGCCAGTTCGTCCGGGCGCTGGGTGGAGACCCCGTGCACGGTGGCCCCGCGTGCGGCGAACTCGGCGTGCCGGTCCCGGTAGGTGCAGGCTTCCAGGGTGCAGCCGGGGGCGCCGGGGATCTGGTCCCAGCCGGGTGGGTGGGTGCCGCCTGCGCCGGGGAAGAAGTACAGGACGGTGCGGGCGGAGTCGGCGATCGGGTCCCGGTGGGTGTTGTCCGCTGCGGGCAGCAGCAACTCCGGGACCCGGACGCCGACCAGGTCGCGCACCCGGCGGGCCTCGGCCGAGTCCGGTTCGCTGGTCGCGGACAGGGTGCTGTCGCCCAGCAGCCAGGTCGCGCCCCAGTCCTGCAGGGCCACCAGCACCGGCAGCAGGGCGCGGCCGCGCTCGGTCAGCCGGTACTCATAGCGCGGCGGGTGCTCGTGGTAGCGCTCGCGGCGCAGCACGCCGTGATCGAGGAGCCAGCGCAGGCGTTCGGCCAGGACCTTGCGGGACATGCCCAGTTCGGCCTGTAGCGCGTCGAATCGGTGCACGCCGCGGGCCACATCGCGCACCACCAGCAGCGTCCACCAGTCGCCGACCACGTCCAGGGCCTGCGCGATGGCGCAGTCGGCGTCGGAGAGGTCCGTGCGTCGCACCCAGTCCTCCTTGACTAGCGCTTGCCCCGGCCAGCATAGTGCGTTCCCAGAAGGAACTCACTGGATCCTGGGGGAACCACATGCGGACCAAGCCGGCAGGCGACTTCGACTACGAGACCCACGGTTCCGGCTACGCCCGGCATCGCCGCACCGACCCGCGCATCGCCGAACTCGTGCAGGCCGCCCTCGGCGAGGCTCGCACGGTGGTCAACGTCGGTGCGGGCGCGGGCTCCTACGAACCGCTGGACCGGCACGTCATCGCGATCGAACCCGCCGCGGCCATGCGCGCCCAGCGGCCACCGCACCTGGCCCCGGCCATCAACGGCGTGGCCGAGGACCTGCCCCTGGACGAGGACAGCGTGGACGCGGCCATGGCCACCATCACCGTGCACCACTGGCCCGACGCCGAACGCGGCCTGCGCGAGATGCGGCGGGTCAGCCGCGGCCGGGTGGTCATCCTGTGCATGGACGGCGACGCCCTCGCCGAAGGCTGGTTCGCCGAGTACGCACCCGAGGTGATCAGCGTCGAACGCGGGCGCTACCAACCCATCGAGCACATCGTCGAGGTCCTCGGCGGCGCCACCGTCACCCCGGTGTCGGTTCCCTTCGACTGCGTGGACGGGTTCACCGACGCCTTCTACGGCCGCCCGGAACGCTTCCTGGACCCCGAGGTGCGCCGCGCCCAGTCCGGCTGGGGCTTCGTCGGGGCTGAGGCCGAGGCGCGGTTCGTCGCCACGCTGAGCGCGGACCTGGAGTCGGGGGAATGGGACCGGCGATTCGGCCACCTGCGCACCCAACCGGCCTACGACAGCGCGCTAAGGCTGGTCGTGGCGGAGTAGTTAGGCCGGTCGGGGGTATCCGAGGTCACCGGGTGGTGATGCGCACACGCCTTGTGCGAGCTGGGAAAACACCGAACGGCGGGCGCTAGCCTCAGGTGTTTTGTCCTGACCCGGCTGGAGGTTCCGCACAGGTGGCTGGCTTGTCTCTTCCCGCACTCGTCGACCTGGTCCGCGAGCGCTCCCCCTACTACCGGGAACTCTACGCGGAGCTGCCACCCGCGCCGGACCTGTCCGACCTGCCGATCGTGGACCACGCCGGCTACTGGGCGGCGAACACCCTGCGGGACAACCGGTTGCACACCGGCGAGCACATCGGCGGACTGGTGTTCAAGACCGGCGGCACCACCAGCGCGCCCCGGGTCTCGGTCTACACCCGCGCGGAGTGGCGGGAGATGAGCGAGACCTTCTCCACCGGCCTCGTCGGCGCCGGCCTGGTCGACGGGGACCGGGTGGCGAACCTGTTCTACGCCGGGGAGCTGTACTCCAGCTTCATCTTCACCCTCAACACCCTGCAGGACGCGCCGGTGGACACCGTGCAACTGCCCATCGCCGGGTCGGCCCCGCTGGAGTTCGTGGCCGGGACCCTGGCCGAGTTCGGCGCGACCGTGCTGGCCGCCCCGCCCACCTCGCTGTGCCAGCTGGCCCAGCACGTGGTGGACACCGTGGGCTCGCTGCCGCTGGTGCGGATCGTGCTGTTCAGCGGCGAGGCCTTCTACGGCGACCAGCGGGCGCTGATCAACGCCGCCTTCCCCGGCGCCAAGGTCCGCTCCATCGGCTACGCCAGCGTGGACGGCGGCATCCTCGGCGGGCCGGTCGAGGGTGAGGAGGACGCGCGGATCCACCGGGTCTTCCCAGGAAGGATCATGGAGATCCTGGACATCGACTCCGGCGAGCCGATCCAGGAGGCGGGCCGTCCCGGGCGGGTGGTGGTGACCGACCTGGTGCGCACACTGCAGCCGGTGGTGCGGTACCCGGTGGGCGATCTGGCCGAGTGGACCGACTTCGAGACCCGGACCTTCCGGCTGCTCGGGCGTTCCGACGAGGGCGCGCGGGTCGGACCGGTCACGGTCTACCTGGACGATCTGCGCTCCATTGTGGAGGGTGCGGCGGCCGGGCAGTCCATCACCGGCATCCAGGTGGTGTTGCGGCGCAAGGAGGCCAAGGACCAGCTCGTGCTGCGCCTGGGCGGCACGGTCACCGGGCAGCAGGAGCTGGCCAAGGCGATCGCGGTGTCCCTGGACGAGCTGCGGCCGATGTTCGCCGATCACGTCGAACGCGGCCTGATCCAGCCCCTCGCGGTGGAATGGGCAGGGCCGGACGGGCTCAAGATCAACCCGCGGACCGGCAAACTGGTCCGGCTGCTCGACGAGCGTGGCGCCTGATGTTATTGCGCAACAAGAACTTCGCCCTGGTCTGGGTGGGGCAGGTGCTCTCCCAGGGCGGCACCAGGGTCTACCAGATCGCGCTGCTGTGGTGGCTGCTGGGCAGCCTGCCCGCCGACACCCGCGGACTGGCCTCCGGCGCGTTCCTGGTGATGGGCGCGCTGCCGCCACTGCTGCTGGTGCGCCAGATCGGCCGCCGCCTGGACCGCCGCCCCAGCCGCACCGTGCTGCTGCGTGCGGAGATCATCGCCTGCGCGGTGGTCACCGTGCTGGCGATCCTGGCCACCCAGGACGCGGTCTCGCCGTGGATGGTCTACCCGGTCGCGCTGGTGCTGGCCACCTGCCAGGCCTTCTTCGACCCCTGCCTGCTCAAGGCACTGCCGGAACTGGTGCACGGCAAGGACCTCGAACGCGCGGTCGGTTTTGGCGCGGCCACCCAGTCGGTGGCCAACTTCGCCGGCGCGGCCTTCGGCGCGGTGCTGCTGGCCACGGTCGGCTTCACCGGCGCGATCTGGCTCAACGCGGCCAGCTACGCCATCGCCGCCCTCTGCCTGACCGCGGCGAAATTCACCCCGGTCCCCGCCCCGCCCGCACCCCCGGCCGGCGCACCCGCCACCGACGGCGGCACCTGGCACTTCCTGGGATCGATGCCCGGGGTGCGGCCGTTGCTGGTGTGCTTCGCCGCCGCCAACTTCTTCTCCGCGCCCACCCTGCTGGTGCTGCCGCTCTACACCAAACTCGTGCTGGAGCAGGGCGCGGGCACCCTGGCGATCCTGGAAGCCGCGCTGTGGCTGGGTTTGCTGCTGGGCGCCTTCCTCGCCGCGAGCATTCCCACCGGCAGCCGCACCATCCGCTTCGGCGCGGTCTGCATCGCGTTGTTCGGCCTGTGCCTGGCGGTGCCGGGACTGCTGGTGGACCAGTGGGTGTACGCGATCGCGCTGGCGGCCAGCGGCTGGTTCCTCGGCGTGTCCAACGTCAAGTTCACCGCGCTGTTCCAGCAGGTCGTGCCCAATGAGGTCAAGGGCCGCTTCTTCGCCGCGCTGCAGGCCGCGATCAGCGCCACCTTCCCGATCGCCTTCCTGGCCTTCGGCGCGTTCGGCGACGCGGTCAGCCCGCAGCTGCTGACCCTGGCCCAGGCCGGGGGACTGCTGGTGCTCGCGCTCGCGCTGTCCCGGCTGCGCGAGCCGAAACCGGTGATGGCCTAACGGGTCAGCGCCTCGATGTCCGCGCGGGCGTAGTGGCCGTGCTTGCCGACCAGGCCGCGCCGCTGCGCGAACTCCAGGAACTGGTCTTGCCGTTGCCAGCCCAGCGCCCTGGCCGCCTCCTCGACGGACAGGCCGGCCGCGATCCACTCGGTGCGCTCGGCCACCACCGCGGCCAGCGCCCCGGCCTGTTCCTCGGCGACGCGGTCGAGCTGCGCCGGGGCGAACAGGTCGTGGGACTGGCCGTTGCCGGTGTACCTCGCGGCCACGGTGAGCACCCCGCGCTCGGCCAGCGCGGCCACATCGGCCGGGGTGACCGGCAGGCCGCTGCGGGCGGCCAGCCTGCCCGCCGAACGCGGCCCGCCCACCGGGTACTCCTCGCCCACCGCCGCGAGGATGCGGTCCACCTCGCCGGTCAGCGCGGCGGCCGCGGCGGCGGACCAGCGCCCGGCCGCATCCGGTGCGGGGAGCAGGCCGAACTCGCGGGCCGCCAGCACCTGCCAGTCGCGCAGGCCGAGGTGCCCGGCCAGTTCGGCGTGGTCGTAGGCCGTCTCGCTGGTCACGCCCGTTCCCCTCAGCAGCTCTCGGTGATCAGCACCAGCCGGGCGCCGGTGGCACTGCGCCACATGCTGACCCGGTAGGTCGGGTCGAGGTGGGCGGTCTGCTCGCAGTCGAGGCGGCCGGCCACCCGCTCGGCCCAGAACCCCGGGCGCGCGGCCGGATCCAGCCAGGTCAGCTCGGGCTCGGCGGTTTCCACCGCGACCAGTGTGGAGCCGCGCAGCACGAACCGGCGGGCGTCCTTCTCCACCAGCCAGCGCGGCTGGGACCGGATCCACACCCGGCCCTGGTGATCGGTCCAGTGCTCCCGGGAGGACCGCCACAGTTCGCTCATCAGCCGGTCCGCGTTTCGTGCTCGGCGCGGGCGGCGAGGACTTCGGGCAGGTGCTCATCCGCCCAGGTGCAGCAGGATTCCAGCAGCCCCAGCAGCGAGCGGCCCAGCCCGGTCAGCTCGTACTCCACCCTCGGCGGGATCTCCGGGTAGTGCGTGCGGGTCAGCATGCCGTCGCGTTCCATCGCGCGCAGCGTCTCGGTGAGCACCTTCGGCGTCACCCTGGCCATCGGCACCCGCAGTTCGGTGAACCGGCGTGGCCCGTCCTCCAGGCAGCGGATGACCAGCGCCGTCCACTTGTCCCCGATCCGGAATGGCAGTGCGCTGGAGGGGCAGGCCGGGTCGAACAGGTCCGGCCGCAGTGGCTTGGTCACTTCCCGAACGGTAGCCAAGTACCTTTGAAGTAACAAGTATGTCGTGGATAGCGTCCAGGTCAGCGCCGTGATCAGCACGGCACTGACGAACTGGGGAACCCATGAGCAAGATCATCGTCTTCGGTGCCGGTGGCCGGGTCGGCCGGCTGGTGGTGGCCGAGGCACTGGCCCGCGGCCACCAGGTGACCTCGGTGGTCCGCGACCCGGCCCGCCACCCCGACCTGCCCGGCCAGGTGGTCACCGGGGATGTCACCGACGCCGCCTCGGTGGCCGCGCTGGTCCCCGGCCACGACGTCGCGGTCAGCACGGTCTACGACGTCAGCGCCGACCCGTCCGCGATCTACACCGCCGCCGCCAAGGCCCTGGCCGCCGTGCCGGGGGTGCGGGTGCTGGTGCTGGGGATCGCGGTGCTGCTGGAGTCCGCGCCGGGGGTGCGGTTGATGGACGCGCCGGAGTTCCCGGCGGAGTACAAGCCGTTCTGCCTGGGCCACCTGGCCGGAACTCAGGCGCTGGCCCAGACCGAGGGCCTGGACTGGCTGGTGCTGAGCCCGATCGGGGAGTTCGACTTCGAGGCCGGGCGGTCCGGGCACCGCATCGACGGTGGCCTGGTCGCGCCGGGCTGGCCGCGCACCGAGGGGGCGTTGTCCGGGCTGGACTTCGTCGCCGCGGTGGTCGAGGAGATCGAGACCCCCCGCCACCACGGCAAGCAGGTCGCGGTGTACCCGGTCTGAGTTCAGGTCAGGGCGCGGGTGAAGAACTTGATCACCTCGTCCAGGGCCCGGCCGCGCTGCCTCGGCTCGTCGAGCTGGGCGACCACCTTCCCGGACTGGGGTTCGCGGCACTGGCCCTCGGGCAGCGGCGGGTTCTCCTCCCGGCCCGGGGCGTCGTCATAGGCGTGCTGCTGGCCACTGCCCGGCGACCACCGGGTGTTGAAGAAGTTGTGGTTGCCGCCGGTGTAGGTGCTGGCCGCGGCCGGATACCGGGTGCCGGCGGCGAGTGCGTCGCGGACGTACCCGCGACCGGCCTCGCCCACCGCGCCGTCGCAGCTGCTGATCAACACCCGGACCGGCGCGGTGGTCACCAGCCCGTCGCTGACATCGCCCTCCACCAGGGGGAAGTACACCGGTGCGACCGGCAGCACCGCGCGGATGCGCACGCCGGCCGGGATCTTGGCCCGTTCCCGGTCGGCGGCCTGCCACATCACGCCCTTGCCACCCCGGGAGTGGCCGAGGGTGCCGACCCTGGTGAGGTCGGCCCGCCCGCGGAAGTCGACCTCGCGGGCGGCGCCGGTGTCCGGATCGGTGAACCGCCCGGCCAGTTCGCCGTCCCCGGTGGCGGCCAGCCGCTGCCACATCGCCAGGTGCTTGTTGATCAGGTCCGCGCGGGCCTGGTAGGGCTGCATCGGCTGGGCGGGGCCGTTGCCGCCGGGGCGGTTCCACTGGCCCTCGATCGCGTTGGCCGCGATGGAGATGGCGATGACGCCGCGGTCGGCCAGTGCCCGGCCGAGGTAGTCGTAGCCGCGGTGGCTGGGCATCGGCGCGGAGGTGGTGCACGGCCAGGCCGCCTCGTCGACACAGGAGTGCCAGGAGCCGTGCAGCATCAGCACCACCGGCGCGGGCCGGGCACTGCGCCGCACCGGGTAGTGCACCACCGCGGTCAGCTCCAGGGGCTCGGGCATGGCCGGGGTGCGGAAGGCCGCCCGGCCCAGGTCGTAGGCCACCATGCCCACGCCCTGTCCTTCCGCCTCGGCCTGGGCGAGCACCGGGCTCAGCGTCAGCAGGAGTGCGGTGACGGTGGACACGGCGGGTTTGCGCAGGGGCAGTCGGGTAGGACCGCCGCATTGCTGCGGCGGTCCCCCCTCAGAACCGTGCGTGCCACTCGTCGCGGCACACGGCTCAAGTGGGCCCCCAGGGTCGCGCTGGATCATGCTTTACCAACCTTCCTGCCTTGCGCAGCATGAAGCTGACGCAGGCATTCAGCGTGTACAAGGCGAAGATTCGGTTTCTCATCCGAGCCGCCATCCCGCCGAAGCACGAGCCGCTGCCGTTGCAGCGGTTTCATGGATGCCGTGAACCATCGCGCCCAGTCGCGCACATTGTCTGGTTCATACTCGGCACCGGCGACCAGCGGCTGTTTACACAGCGGACAGATCCCCTTCTGGCGGTCCGCCAACGCAACGGACATTCTGTCCGCGGTCGTCGGCATCTTCTTGCGTACGCGACTCGCCCAGTATCTCTCCAGGCTCGGATCGTCAGGGGAACTGTCCCCCTTGACCTGAATGTGCCTTTCGATCCTGACCCAAGCGAACTTGTGAACATAGGCTCCGGTTTCCCGATCACCAAACACCCACCTGTCCTGCCTGAGTGAATTGAACCGGCCGAAATACCTGGAGACAACCCAGGCTATCGACTTCTTCGGGTGCGTATGCTTTCCCCACTTCAAAGCGAGTCTGTACATATGACTGTCCAAGGACTTGAACGTCTTCTTGGACACCACCGTCCGGTAGTAAGTAGCCCATCCCTTGATGATAGGATTGAGCCTCTTCGCCATGGCCTTGGCGTTCACTCCCCGCAGGGAATGCACCTCGTCATGGAGCCTCTTCCGGACCCTCTTGACGGCCTCTTTGCTGGGCTTGATGATCATTTTGTCGTTGTAGCGACGGATGTTGAACCCCAGAAAATCAAATCCATCACGAAGGTGGACGACTCGCGTCTTCTCCTCATTGAAATTCAACCCTCTGGGAGCAAACCATCGCGCCAGCGACTCCTTGATCCCATACGCTTCCGCTTCGCTGTGACAAAGCACCACGAAGTCGTCGGCGTAGTTGACCAGCGTCGGCCTGCCCCGCCGCGCCCAGCTGGACTCGGAATTGCTGGGGCCGCCGACGGCCGTGCTCATCCCGCTCAACGCGATATTGAGGAGCAAAGGACTGATAACGCCACCCTGCGGCGTCCCCTCCTCGGTGGGAGAGAACCGGCCGTTCTCCATGACTCCCGCTCGAAGCCAGGCTCGGATCAGCCCCCGACCGGGGAACGATCCTATGGCTCTGAGCAGGTGTTCATGGCTGATGCGGTCAAACGCGGCTGACAGGTCGGCGTCGAGAACCCACACCCTCTTGGCTCGTTTCGTGCCGCAGGTGTTGAAGATGGCCTCGACCGCGTCGTGGCAGCCTCGCCCAGGGCGGAAACCGTAGGTTCGTTCGTCGAACCGGGCTTCCCACTCGGGTTCCAGTGCGTTCTTGGCGCGCGCTTGACGTGCGCGGTCGAGCAGCACGGGAATCCCCAGGGGGCGTTGCTTCCCATTCGCTTTCGGAATATACACGCGACGGACCGCGCGGGCTCCACGAGACAGCGGATCAGCAGCGATCTTCGCCACCATCCGTCCCCGCTCCGTCGGAGTCAGTGCCGTCTCCTGGTCTATGCCCGCCGTTCGTCGGCCGGTGCTCAACTGAGTCACCCTCTTCACGCTGACAAGTGTGTTCGAGTGTGACCGCAGCATAAGCTTTTGCAAGTTCCGGACCTTGGACAGGTCCTGTTCCCGCGCGGCCTTGAAGATTCGCTGCCGCAGTCGCCGTACTCGCGCTTCGCCTCTAGCCCAGTCGATGCTGTGCCATTGCCGAGCGTAGTCCTTGGGTCCGTTCACCGATGCTGGCAGAGGCGCCGCCTCGGCGGTCGCTCCCGCCTGTTTCGGCATCTAACTTGTCCCTCGGTTCCGACTTCCTGACAGGTGGTCTTCACGGGCCTACCTGATCCGCGTCTGCTCCCTTTCGGGCCGGGCATCCGCCCGTATCCGGCGGGTTATGCGGGACGGCGGAGCCGCCGCTGCTCCCGGTTTCCCCTGAGCTTTCGCCCTACCGGCCTTTGCTTCTCGGATCATCCTGTTCCCGCTGGAGAATTAAGCCGTTGTCGCCTCTGGCCTACCGGCATGTTGTTCCCGGACTCCATCGGGGTTTCCACGTTCCACTCCTTCAAGACATGATTGGGGTAGGGCACCCTCTTAACCCCGGGGCCTGCGGTGTCCAATCCTCCATCTCGCAAAGGATGGAGGCCGCTTCGCGCTCTTCCGCGCCAGGCCCTAGCACCACCGAGAACGTCGCCATCGGCGTGGTGTAGGGATAACGAGGCGTCATCGAGGGTTCACTTGCGTTTGCCCGTCCAATCTTCCCCTTCACCTGTTGCGGCCCGATGGCACGGGCCGCTCTTGGGCTTTCACACTCGGCTTCACACCCCGCCGTTACCAGCGACGCATGCGAGCGTGGGGACGGATCTGGACACTGATCCGAGACGGCCCTCATGTTCAGGCTCCTTTCAAGGACCGTCTACTTGGGGTGGAGTGACTTCGTGTCGCACCAGCGGGGTCCCTTCGGCGGTGGGGTGGCCGTCACCGACAGTAGGAGGCAGTTGTCAGGAAGTTATGAACCGGGTGTGAGTCCGCTGTGGCCCCGACCTCAGTTCGGATTCACAACCCAAGGGTAGGCTGGTGGCATGCCCGAGGTCGCCGAGGTCAGCACCGACAACAACTGCTCAGTGGCGCGCACACTCGCCGTGGTCGGCGAGAAGTGGTCGCTGCTGGTGCTGCGCGAGGCATTCTTCGGCATCACCCGGTTCGAGGAGTTCCAGCGCCGGATCGGCTGTGCCCGCAACCTGCTCACCCAGCGCCTGGCCACCCTGGTCGAACACGGTGTGCTGCACCGCGACAGTTACCAGGAGCCCGGTCAGCGCGCCCGCCCGGAGTACCACCTCACCGACAAGGGCCGCGAGCTGTACCCGGTGCTGGTGGCGCTGATGCAGTGGGGCGACCGGTATGTGGCCGACCCGGCCGGGCCCTCGGTGCTGCTGACCCACCACGACTGTGGCGAATCCGTGCACGCGGTGCTGACCTGCGGCGCCGGGCACGACCAGCTGACCAGGGCCGACGTGGACCTCAACCCCGGCCCGGGGGCGCACCGCGGGTGATCAGGCGCGGCTGAAGCTCATGTCCATCCAGTGCGTCCACTCCCCGCGGACCAGTCGTTCCCATCGGGCGGCCATCACCGATTCGGCGATCCGCAGGGTGGCCCTGGTGTCCGGGCCGGTGAAGGTCCACACGCCCTCGGCGTCCACCGCCGCGGTCATCTCCGAGAGCACGCCGCGGTTGTCGAAGGCGCGCATCGGGTAGCCGCCGGTGGCCGGGTCGTAGGGGCCGATCATCTCCAGGGCCTCGACGTGCTCGCCGCCGAAGCGCACGTCCACCCGGTGCAGCAGGAAGTGCTCGCCGGGGAACCAGGTGTACTCATCGGTGCCGATGATCCGCACCGACGGGATGTCCAGGGTCTGACCGCTGGAGCGCCATAAACCGAGCAGGGCGTTGAGGGGGGCGTTCTCCGCGGTGGGCATCGGGCCTGCTCCTCATCGGTAAGGTGGGCTGACGTGCGGATCGGAGAGTTGTCGGAGCGTACGGGCACCCCCCGGCGGTTGCTGCGTTACTACGAGGAGCAGGGCCTCATCCTGGCCGAGCGCTGCCAGAACGGCTACCGCTCCTACGACGAGCCGTCGGTGGACCGGGTGCTGCAGATCCGCGGACTCCTCGATGCCGGTCTGCCCACCCGGCTGATCAAGCAGATCCTGCCCTGCCTGAACAAACCCCGCGCGATCCACTTCCCGGACGCCACCCCGGAGATGATCACCACCCTGGAACGTGAGCGGGACCGGATGTCGGGGCGGATCGAGGCGCTGGTGCGCAACCGGGACGCCATCGCGGAGTACCTGGACGCGGTCCGGGACGGGAACCCGCCCGCGGCGTAACGGGTTCCCGTCCCGGCGTGGTCAGCGGGCCGGTCGGCCCAGGTCGAGTCCGGGCAGGTCGGCCGCGGTGACCCTGGCCAGCAGCGCCGGGTAGTCGTGCCGCTGCTTGGCCAGCTCGATCAGCCGCTCACGGTCGGCGCCCTCGGGCGTGCCGACCAGCTTGGCCGCGGCGTCGGCCGGTGCGTTCCCCTCGGCGATCAGGCACCGCCAGCCCTCGCCGGTGAGCTGTTCCAGGAGCCTGCCGGTGGCGGTGCCCACGGCGTAGCTGCGGTTGCCGGCGAAGTGGAAGAACAAGCCGCGCCGGTCGGTGGGGGTCTGGTCCTCGTGCACGACGGTCTGCCCGCCGAGTTCGACGTAGCGGTCCTCGGCGAAGCGGGCCGTGCCCTCCCACTGGTCCTGCTGCCGCTCCAGGTCCACCACCGCGGGCACCATGGCGTAGCGGGTGGCGCGGATGGCCAGGAAGGTGCGCAGGCGTTCGCGGGCCGGGCCGGGCGCGGCCAGTACCCGGTCCTCCAGCAGTGCCAGGGCGTGCACCGCGGCGGGTCCCCTCGGGAAGTCCAGCGGGTTGGGCTGGCCGGGCACCGCGGGGCGGAAGGTGGACTGGAAGTGGTGGAACGCCTCGTGCACGTCGATCCGGGACAGCAGCCAGGTGCCCGGATCGAACGAGGCCCCGGTCCCGTAGTTGAAGTGCACCACGGCCGCGTCGTCGACCTCGTAGAAGGGGAGATCGCGCAGCTTGTCCAGCGCGGGCCCGTCGGTGATCCGGTGCACCGCGGGCAGCCCCAGTTCGCGGGGGAGATCCACCGGCGTAGCGGTGCCCAGCTTGGCCGGGTCCGGGTGGCCGATCGCGTAGGCGTACCGCGGCCGGGTGCCGGGCCCGGCACCCTCGGGCAGGGCGCCGATGACGCGGGGCATCCGGTCGGGGCGGAACGACGGGGCCCACACCCCGGCCGCGTGCCGGGTGAAGGTGGTCGCGACGTGCGCGAACTGGGTGAAGAGCTGCCGATCGGACAACGGCAGCGCCCGCCAGCCCGGCGAGTCGAACACCAGAGGCTGGACCACGGGGATCGCGGCCGCCGATGCCGGTGCGGCACCGGCCAGGGTCAGGGCCGCGACCGCGGCCCCGGTGAGCAACCAGGACACGGACCGCCGCGTCCGGCGGTGCGCTGTTCCAGACAAGAACGCCATAAGCCCCACCCTGGCCGGGCCGGGGCGCGCGCCCCTCGTACTTTCAGCCGGTACCGCGGGCGTTACTCGTCCTTTCGGCGTTCAGCGCAGCAGTGGCAGGAAGATCGTGTCGACGATCTCGGTCAGCACGTGGTCGGCCACGGGGGCGAAGGTCACCAGGATCTCCTGCCGCAGCAGATCGAATGGCAGGGATTTCACCCGGTCGCTGAGGCCCTCGCCGGTGATCTCGCCGCGGCTGATCGCGCGCTCGTAGAGCAGGTCGAGGTCGGGGTCCTCGCCGGTGTTGAGCAGGTCGCCGGGGCTGGCGCCGGTCTGCTGGTGGTAGCCCGCGAGGTGGGCGCTCATCACGGTGATGAGCTGGACCCGGGTGGCGTTGATCTCCCGCAGGAGGGCGAGTACGTCGCCGCGCAGGCTGCCGGTGTCGGGCAGGGCGAGCCGGGACCGGGCCAGGACGTGCGTGATGGTCGCCCGGATGAGTGATTCGCGGTCGGACCAGCGGCGGTAGAGCACCGGTGGGCTGGTGGCCGCGCGCTGGACGACGCCGTCCATGGTGAATCTGGCGTAGCCGTTGGCGGTGAGTTCCGCCCAGGCCGCGTCCAGCAACGCCTGCTCCAGTGCCGCGCCGCGACGTCGCTCAGCCATCCGTACACCCCTCGTAGATAGACTTGCCTATCTTATCGCAGTGTCCTACCGTGAAGGCCGTAAGATACATCGATCTATCTTAAGGACATTGTCGGATGTCGACGCGGTTGGACTACGACGTGCTGGTGGCGGGCGGCGGGCCGGTCGGCCTGCTGCTCGCCACCGAGCTGCGGCTGGCCGGGGTGCGGGTGCTCGTCGTGGAACGGCTGCGCGAGCTGGACACCACGAACAAGGCCGGGGCGATCAACACCGCCTCGGTGGCGGCCTTCGAGCGGCGCGGACTGCTCCCGGCACTGCTGGCCGCGGCCGAGCAGTCGCCGTTCCTGGACAAGGGAAAGCGGTCACCGTTCGTCGGGCACTTCGGCGGGATCCTGGTCCCGGCCGCGCCCGTCGACCCGGACGATCCCAGCCTGCGTGGGCACGGCCCGGACTGGTACCTGCACATCCAGCAGATCGAGCTGGAGCGCTTCCTCGGTCAGTACGCGACCGAGCTGGGGCTGGAGGTCCGGCGCGGGGTCGAGGTGACCGGGTTCGAGGCCGACGAGGACGGGGTCACCGTGCACCTGGACGATGGCGAGGTCCGGGTGGCCTGGCTGGTGGGCTGCGATGGCGGCCGCAGTCTGGTGCGCCGTCAGGGAGGATTCGACTTCCCCGGCGCCGAACCGACGATGACCGCCCGCCAGGCGGCGGGCACCGTGGTGGGGGCCGACCTGCTGGGCAGCGGCTGGCAGCACACGCCCACCGGCATGTACGTCTACGGGCCGAAACCGGGCTGGATGCGCACCTTCGAGCTGGACGGGCCCCCGGCCGACCGCGCCGCACCGGTCACCGCGGCCGAGATGGAGGCCAGTCTGCGGCGGGTCAGCGGCCAGGACGTCCGGGTCACCGAGGTCGCCCCCGGCGGCACCCGCTTCACCGACCACACCAGGCAGACCAGCACCTACCGGCGTGGCCGGGTGCTGCTGTGCGGGGACGCCGCGCACGTGCACCCGCCGTTCAGCGGCCAGGGCCTCAACCTGGGCCTGGGCGACGCGGTCAACCTGGGCTGGAAGCTCGCCGCCACCGTCCACGGGTGGGCGCCCGACGGCCTGCTCGACACCTACACCGGCGAGCGGCACCCGATCGGCGCCTGGGTGCTGGAGTGGACCCGGTCCCAGGTGGCGGTGATGCGCGGTGACCCCTACAGCACCGCGCTGCGTGGTCTGGTCGCCGACTTCCTCGGCACCGGGGACGGGGCGACCTACTACGCGCGGCGGGTCTCCGGTCTGTGGCAGCACTACGACCTGGGCGAGGGCCATCCACTGACCGGCGCGCTGATGCCCGCCCTGCAGTTCGAGGACGGCACCCGGCTGGCCGAGCACACCCGCGGCGGCCGGGCCCTGCTCGTCGATCTCACCGGGGACGAGGACCTCGCCGAACTGGCCAGGCCCTACGCCGACCGCCTGGATCTGGTGCGGGGCAAGGCGAACGGCGCCGGACTGAGCGGACTGCTGGTGCGGCCGGACGGTTTCGTGGCCTGGGCCGCGGACTCCGGCGACCTCGCCGGTCTGGCGGTCGCCCTCAAGCGCTGGCTCGGGACGAGCTGAAGGTTGAGGGAGGGCGGACCGGGCTCGGGGTTCCGGCCCGCCCTCCGCGCGCTCAGCTGTTGCGAGCGCGCCGGTCGACCACCGCGACCAGCTTGCCGCTGGCCCCGGTCCGGTCGAAGGTCTTCGGATCGGTCAGCTGCACGCGCAGGTCCACCAGGTTGTCCCGGACCGCGGTGATGGTCAGCTCCGGGTAGCGGGCCAGGAACTCCGCCTGCACCGCGTTCGGGTCCAGGTTGGCCCGGCCCCGCTCCAGGCGGATGGTCAGGCTCTCCCGCTCGTCCTGCTCATCGAGGACGATCTGCAGGTCACCGGCGTAGGCGAAGGCCTCATCGGCCACCGCGACGAACCGCCGGTAGTTGAGGAAGTGCCCGCCACTGCGGAAGACATCCCCGGAGCGGCCCAGCAACTCGAACCGCGGCGTCCGGCGACCGCACGGGCAGTCGTCGGCCAGCCAGCGGCCCAGGTCGCCGATCTCGTAGCGGTCCAGGCGCTGCCCGCGGCGGGTGTGCGCGGTGAACACCAGGCGGCCGGTCTCACCGGGCCCGACCGGGCGATCCTCCTCCCGGTCCAGGATCTCCAGGGTCTGGATGCCGGCGAAGAGGTGGTGCACCCTGGCCGGGGAGTCCGGGCACTGGTAGCCCAGCGGGCCGCCGTCCACACTGCCGTAGGCGGCACTGCGGATGACCTCGACGCCGAACTCCTCGGTCAGCCACTGCCGCTGGGCCTCGCTGAAGTGCTCGCCGCCGTAGAAGATCTTGCGCACACCCCGGTAGTTGCGCAGGGTGTCGCCGGACTCGTCGAACAACCGCAGCAGATAGCTGGGCATGCCCAGCAGGGTGTCCACCCGATTGTCCACAATGGACTTGGCGACCAGGTCGTGCAGGTTCTGCTGACCGGCCATCGGGAACTGCACCGCGCCAAGGCGTTCCAGCGCGGAGAAGAAGCTGAGGAACCCGCCGTAGAGCTGACCGCCGAAGAACAGGTTCATCGTGCGGTCGGTGCGCGGGTCCAGCCCGGCGGCGAGCAGGCCCTCGGCGCCGTGCCGCATGTGCTCGTCGTAGTCGGCCCAGCTGAACGCGGACAGCTTCGGCTCGCCGGTGGTGCCGCCGCTGCGGAAGAACACCTCGGCCCGGCTCAGGTCGGTCTGCAACTCATCGAAGCGGGCCTTGGTGGTCACCGGCACCGCGGGCGGCGGCAGCGGGCGGGAGGAGACCAGGTCGTCCAGGCAGGCGTGCCCGGTGAACCGCGCGTCCAGTTGCACATCGACCCGGCGGCTGTAGCGCTGCAGGGCGTAGACCCCGTCGTGCGGTTCGCCGTCGTAGCTGCCCAGCATCCGGCCGGGCATGGTGATCCGCTGCACGCCCGCGCCGATCAGCGCCCGGGTCAGCGCGGCCACCTCGTCGCGGTCCGCGCCAAGGCCCACGGTCTGCAGGTAGCGGCGCATCGGCCGCAGCACCTGGCCGATGTTCCTGCGGGACAACGATTTCACCCACACCGTGCGGAACAGCGGGGAGGCACGCAGGGCCGAGCGGGTGTCGGCGAGCACCCGCCAGGAGCCGTCCGCGGCGGCGTGCACCTTGGTCAGCCCGAGGTGTTCCTCCAGCTCGGTGACCAGCACGGTGTTGGTGATCTCGGCCCATTCCGGGTCACTGGGCGCGCGGACCTCGGTGGCGGCCACGGTCTCGGCCAGCACGGCGGCGAAGCGCTCGGCGAAGGCGAAGACCTCCGCGTCGTCCTCGGTGTCGAGGTAGATCACCTGCGGGCTGGAGCAGGCCTGCTGGTCGAGCAGGCAGACGTCCCCGGCGACCGCGCGCAACGTGTCCGGCTCGGCCCAGGTCGCCTTGGTGAGGTAGGCGAAGGAGAGCTTCGGGCCCCAGTCGACCAGGCGGCAGCCGGGGCGCAGCACCGAGGCCACCCCGGCCAGGGCTTCCTCGCCACCCCAGGCGGCCACCGCGTCGGCGGGCGCGCACATCCGCTCCAGCCAGTCCTTGCGGCTGGAGGAGTAGTGCAGCACGATCACCCGGCGCGCGATCTGCCCGGTCGGGTCGGCCTCGGCCAGCGCGGCGAGCAGTTCGGCGGTGAACCGCGAGTCGTCGCCACTGGTCTTGATCACGTTGAGGTTGCCGGAAAGCAGCCCCTCCAGGGCGCTCATCGCACCGGCGGCGGGGGCGTTGCCGGGGGCGATGTGCGCGAGCAGCCCGACCGGCGCCCACGCCTCGAAGATCTCCTGCCGGAAGTCGAACCGGGTCAGCCGACCAGGGTCGATGCCGCCGAGTTCGCGGACCACCTTGCGTTCCAGGGTGTCCCGCCCCAGCGCACCGGTGAGCTGGGTGAGGGTCTGCTCGATCTCGGCCGCGGGCACCTGCCAGGCGGCCAGCCGGTCGGCCAGGCGCCGGCGCACCGGGCTCTGGGTGTCACGGAGCTGGGTGACCAGCTTGTCGGCGGCGGCCAGCACCAGCAGCGGGCTCAGCGGTTCCCCGCCGAGCACCTGCTGGGTCAGCTCCTCCAGGGTGTCCAGCCTGCGGTCGGCCTCGGCGTCCTCGACCCACTCGCCCTGCCAGTAGTGCTGGTTCACGACTTGTCCTTCAAGAGTTCGGCGGCGGCGATGGCGCAGCTCTTGTTGCGGCTCAGCCCGGCGCGGCCCAGGATCCGGATCCACGGGGTCGGGGCGCCGCAGCCGCATTCCGCGGGAGTGTGCAGCGAGGCGAGATCGCCCATCAGCACGCTCTGCGCGGGTGCGGAGGTGATGAACGGGGAGACGAACTGGAGGTAACCGGGTTCGCCGTAGCCCAGCGGGGACAGGTCGCGCACCGAGCGGATCAGCACCCGGGACCAGACCGGCACGTGCATGTTGTGGTTGGCGCATTCCATGTAGGGCACCGAATGTTCCACCGAGCCGAAGCCGTCCCGGATCCGCTCGTCCGGGATGCCCAGCTGCTCGGCGATCTTGCCGTACAGCTCGGGTTTGCTGATCTGCTTGTCCGCGTTGCCCTTCCAGCCGCCGCCGAAGACCACCAGCGAGGCCGGGTCGAGCTGGATCGGCTTCATGCCCATGTTGCGCATCCGGTCCAGGGTGAAGGACAGGAACGCCGGGAAGCCCAGGATCCGCACCGGCACACCGTCTTCGGCCGAGCGCAGCAGGGAGCGGATCGCGCCGAAGGCGTCGAACTCGTGTCCGGTGCCGGTGCTGGGCAGGGCGTGCTCGACCCGGTTGACCGGGGCGAACTCGCACAGGTAGTTGTCGGTGAAGGAGGCGCCCAGGTTCAGGCCCGGCCGGGGCTGGTAGGTGTAGATCAGGTAGTCCACCGCGCGGCTGTCGTCGATCCAGCCGTAGTGGTCGAAGATCCGGGCCACCATCCGCTGCCCGGCGCGCAGGGTCCACTCGTCGAAGAACATCTGCGACTTCTGGCCCGTGGTGCCGGAGGAGGTCACGTGCAACTTGACCTCATCGCGCGGGATGGAGACGACCTCGTGCATCTTGAAGAAGTTGGCGTGCACGAACGGCTGCCGCGCCAGGTCCTCAGCGGACTCCAGCACGGCGCGGCCCTTGCTCTGCCACAGCGAGGCGAAGAACGGCGAGCGCGCGGCATGCCAGGCGTTGGACTCGTTCATCGCCGCCACGAACAACTCGTCCGCGTCAGCGCCGGCCGCGTACGGCGCGGCCAGGTCGCACAGCCGCTGCACCGCGTCCAGCGCGGCCGGGTCGGGGACCGTGACCGGTCCGAGGTAGGAACTCACCGGAACACCCCGCGTGTGTTGAGATACATCTGTTTCCAGGCTTCGATGTACTGCTCGGTGAACGGCTGGAAGGCCGCGTCGATGGCCAGGCCGCGGAAGTCCAGCGGCTGCATGGTGCGCGCCATGACCACGTAGTCCCGGAACAGCTCGCCGTCGCGGCGCATCGCCGGGTAGGCGGCCGCGGGCAGGAAGCCGTGCGCGAGCAGCTGGCCCAGCTCGTCGAAGGCGTGCAGGGGCACCAGGGTCTCGATGTAGAAGGCGCCGTAGTCGTTGAGCTGCTCGATGAGCAGGTCCAGGTGCCGGGCCACCGCCATCGCGTCCGGGTTGGCCCCGATCAGCGTGCAGTAGCCGTCGTTGCCGGACAGGTGCGCGAACACCTCGTAGGAGCCGTCGGCCGCGGCCAGCAGCACGTTCGGGGTGTGGAAGGGATAGAAGCGCCGGTCGGCGTTGGTGAGCTGCTCGTTGTAGCGGCGCAGCACGAACCGCGGCGCGCTGATCAGCTCGACCTCCGGCGCACTCTCCCCACGCCGCACCGGCACCTCCACATCCGGCACCAGCTCTGGCCGGGTGGGCAGACCCACGACCTGCTCGACCGCGTCCAGCAACGGGCCGAGGCTGGCCGGGACCCGCTCCACCGGGTGGCGCTGTTCGAGCACGCCGTCCTGGTGCCGGGCCAGCAGCACCATGGTCTCGTGCCGGGCGGCCTTGCGCAGGTTCGGGAAGATGCCCAGCGCCTTGAACCCGCTGCGCAGGCAGACCCGTTGCGGGGCGGTGGAGGTGGTGCGCGCGGTGCCGTAGACGGAGTCCGCGCGCCCATCGGAGAGGATCAGCTCCGCCAGCGAGCTGACCGCCTGCTGGGCCAGGCCGCCACCGCGGTGCTCGGGGTGGACGACCAGGCCCTGCATCTTGCCGAGCCGGTCGGCGGGTTCGACGTTGCCCACGATGGAGGCGACCAGGTCGCCGTTGTCCCTGGCCACCAGCCAGCTCGTCCGGTCAGAGGTGATCTCGGCGGCCATCACCTGCGGATCGGTGCCCAGCGGCAGCGCGTAGGCGCGGCCGTAGACCTTGCGGTAGAGCCGGAGTAACTCGTCGATGTCGTCGACGCTCGCCGGCTCGAACACAGGCCCCAACTCAGCTCTCCGTTCTCGGGGCAGCACGCTGCTCGGCAGGTGTGTCCCACGATGTGTCCCAGAATGTGGCCAGAAGTCCGCAGCCTTCCGGCAACGGTCCGAACACTAGCCCGGAAAAAGGCTTGACCATGATTTGATAAAGCCCTGACCTGCATGGATGGCCTGACGGGGCGATCAGGCTCACATGCGAATACGACCAGCTGGAGCAATTAGTGAGAGGTCTGCGAACCAGGTCAACGCGGATAGGCCGGAAGTTGCAGACCGGAAGCGGCCTTCGTGGTCAGTTTGTTGAAAAATGCACTAAGCCTGGGCGAGGCGAGCGCCTTGTACATCAGGTTGCGCCGCCGGATGCCGAAGGCGGTGCGCGGGGCCAGGAACGGCCCGGCGTTGTCCGAGGTCTTCTGGCACCCGGTGGCGTAGTCCCGCACGATCTGCTCGTACCGCCGGAACGCCACCCGGTGATCACCGTCGGCGGCCTGGAGTTCCCCGGCCAGCACGTGCGCGCACACCACGGCCAGCCCGGTGCCCAGCCCGCCGCAGGTCGCCCCGTACCCGGCGTCGCCCAGCAGCACGACCCGTCCCTGGGAGAGCCGGTCGAGGTGGATCTGGCTGATCGAGTCGAAGTAGAAGTCCGGCGCCTCCCACATGGCGTCGATGATCTTGGGCACCTGCCAGCCCATCCCGGCGTAGGCCCGCTCGACGAGCTTCATCTGCTGCTGCGGGTCCCGCCGGTCGTAGTCGAGGGGGTCGCTGGCGAAGACCATCAGCGTGCCGGCCTCGACACCGCCGAGCGCGGCCCCTCGACCGGGTTCGTTGTAGATGCGGTTGTGCTTGTCCAGGCCGGGGTGGCCGGGCATGGAGAAGCCGCACACGTAGTAGCCGAGGTGACGCAGGAACTGCTCCTCCGCGCCGAAGGTCAGCCGCCGCACGTTGGAGTGCAGCCCGTCCGCGCCGACGACCAGGTCGAAGGTGCGCGGCGCACCGCGTTCGAAGGTCACCTCAACGCCGTCGGGAGTTTCGGTGAGCGAGGTGATCGAGTCGCCGAAGACGTACTCCACGTCGTCCTTGGTGCGGTCGTGGATGATCCGGCTCAGGTCGCCGCGCAGGATCTCCACCTCGCCCGCGGTGAGGTAGGCGGGCAGCCTGGCCTGCTGGCGCCCGTCCCGGTCCACCACGATCATCTCGCCGGCATCGGTCTGGTTGGCCCTGACCTCCGCCAGGATGTCCATCCGGCGCAGCACCTCCAGGTGCACCGGGCCGCGGAAGTCCACCGCGAACCCGCCGGGGCGCAGCACGGGGGCGCGTTCGACGACGGTGGGGTTGAAGCCGTAGCGGCGCAGCCAGAAGGCCAGTGCGGGTCCGGCGATGCTGGCGCCGGAGATCAGGACGTTGCGGTTGCTGGTCATGGCGGCAGCCTGGCCGGGGCCGCTGACCAGTCGCGCACCATCGACTGACGGTGCAGGTCAGCGGCGGATGGTCTGCCGGTAGATGTTCGTCCGGTAGGCCGCGGTCATGCCCACGGACTCGTACAGCCGGTACGCGCCGGTCGGGTTGGTGGTGTCCACGCCCAGCCCGACCTTGGTTCGGCCCTCGGCCGCGTACCCGGCGAAGCCGGCGCGCAGCAACGCCGAGGCCAGGCCACGCCCGCGGTGTTCGGGCAGCACGCCGAGCCACTTGATCCAGCCCTCGTTGTCGGCCACCGCCTGGTTCGAGCACACCGACACCCCGGCCAGGCCACCGCCGTCCGCCTCGGCCGCCAGGCTGTCCGCCCACTGGATGCCGGGCGTGGCCGCGAACTCCGCGAAGGTGCTGTGCAGTGGGTGGGCGGTCTCGGCGAAGGTTGTGCGCAGCACCTCGTGGCAGTCGCGCAGCTCCTCGGTCCGCAGCGGCCGCAGGGTGTAGCCCGGCACGGGTTCGGGTGGTTGCTCGGTCCCGGTCAGTGGCCTGGCCATCCGGGCGTGCTGGCGTTCCAGCTCGAACCCGGCCGCCGCGAGCACCCGCAGGTACGCCTCCTCGGTCGGCACCGCTCCCGCCTTGGCGATCACCTCGGATCGTCCCGCGGCCTTGGTGCGGGCGGCGATCCGGTCCAGCAGCAGCGTGATCAACGTGGCCTGCACCGCCGGGTCCGCGCCTGGCCGGGCGTAGGCCTCGCAGAACATCTCCCCGGCGCTGTCATTGGGACTGTCCAGATAGCCCCAGCCCGTCAGCTCGCGTTCGCGGTCGCGGACCAGCCAGGAGTCGGTGGCCGGGTCGAAGCCGGGGGCGGTCAGCGTCGCGGTCACCTCGGACTCGTCGAAGTCGGGGAACCCCACCGCGGCGATATCGCTGGCGTGGACCAGGGCGAGGATCTCCGGGACCTCGGCGAGGCTGGGCCGCTCCAGGGAGTAGCCGTCGGGAAGGCGCATCCGGACAGTGAAGTCCGGGCCCGGCGGGGGAGTCCAACCAATAACGCCGGGTCTACCCCTTCGGGCGGAGCGCGTGCACCCCGGCGAGCACCAGGTCGATCCCGGCCAGGAACTGCTCGCGGTCGTCGTGCTCGCGCATCTGCCCGGCCACGGCCCGCAGGAACGAGTACTCCCCGGGATCGAGCCTGTCCCACTCCGCCTGGGCGTTCGCCAGGAACTCGGCCCGGTCCGACTCGGATCCGGCCACCTGGGCGTTCGCCGCGTTCTGGCCTGCCGCGCCGAGGATGTAGTGCACCAGCGCGGAGGTCGCGGTGAACCAGTCCTGCTCTGGCACGTCCAGTGCGCGGATCTGGCGGCCGACGCACTCGAAGATCCGCGGGGTCACCGCGCCCCACGGGTTGCCGGAGAGCTGTGCGGAGAGCTGGGTGGCCAGCCACGGGTGCTGCTCGATCGCCTCGAACAGCCCGAGCGCCACGGCCCGGATCTCCGCCCGCGGCGAGTCCGCGGGTGCGGTGGCCAGCGCGGCGGTGATGACGGCCTCGGTCGCGGCGCCGACCAGCTCGCCCTTGTTCGCCACGTGCCAGTAGATCGCCCCCGGCCCGGTGGCCAGGCGTTCGGTGAGCACCCGGAAGGTCAGCCCGCTCTCACCCGCCGCGTCGAGCAGCTCGATCGCCGCCGTGACGATGCGCTCCCGGGAGAGTGCCTCGGTACGTCGCTGGGATCGGCCCGACCGCGTTGCCATGCCGCCATCTTGACACATCTGGAATGCCGTTCCAACATTGGAACGACATTCCAGAGAGGGGTTTCATGACCACCCACGTCACGATCATCGGGGCCGGACTCGGCGGACTCACCCTGGCCCGGGTGCTGCACCTGCACGGCATCGCGGCCACCGTGCACGAGGCCGAACCCGCACCCAGTGCCCGAGCCCAGGGCGGGATGCTCGACATCCACGACTACAACGGCCAGCTCGCGTTACAGGCGGCCGACCTGATGGCGGAGTTCCGCGGCCTGGTCCTGGACGGCCGCCAGGCCATGCGGATCCTGGACCGGGCGGGCGCCGTGCTGTTCGAGAAGCTCGACGACGGCACCGGCGGCCGACCCGAGGTGCAGCGCGGCGACCTCCGGCAGCTGCTGCTCGACTCGCTGCCCGCCGGGACCGTCCAATGGGGACACAAGGTCAGCGCCGCCCGCACCCTCGGCGATGGCCGGCACGAGGTCACCTTCGCCGACGGCAGCACCGTCCACACCGGACTGCTGGTCGGTGCGGACGGCGCGTGGTCCAGGATCCGGCCGCTGCTCTCCGCCGCCGTGCCCGAGTACACCGGCACCTCCTTCGTCGAGACCTGCCTGTACAACGCCGACACCCGGCACCCCGCCGCGGCGAGCGCGGTCGGCGGCGGGTCGCTGATGGCGGTCGAGCCGGACCGGGAGATCCACGCGCACCGGGAAAGCGGCGACACCCTGCACACCTACGTGCTGCTCACCAAGGCCCTGGACTGGTTCGCCGCCATCGACTTCACCGACGCCGCCGCGGCCGCGCGGATCGCCCAGGAGTTCCACGGCTGGGCCCCTGAGCTGACCGCGCTGATCACCGACGGCGACACCCCGCTGGTGCACCGCCCGCACCACGCGTTGCCGGACGGGCACCGGTGGGCGCGGGTGCCGGGGGTGACCCTGCTCGGCGACGCCGCCCACCTCACCGCCCCCAACGGCGAGGGCGCGAACCTGGCCATGCTCGACGGCGCACAACTCGGCCAGGCCCTGGCCGCGCACCCCGGGGACGTCGAGGCCGCGCTCACCGCCTACGAGCAGGCCATGTTCCCGCGCGCCGCCGACACCGCCGCGGACAGCGATCGGCTCCAGGAGTCCCTCTTCGGCGAGGACGTGCCGCACGCCCTGCTGGCCGCCTTCCAGGCAGCCGAACCGGACTAGGCGGCCCGGAGCAGTTCGATCACCCTGGCCCAGCCGTCGCCGCCGTGGCCCTGGGCGACCGCGCGTTTCGCGTAGTCCCGCAACAACTTCGGCAGTGCGGCGTCGATGCCGCGGACCTCGCTGGCGTGCACCAGGTGCTCGATGGTGGCCGCCTGCACGTCGATGGTCGCGTCGAAGCCGGGGTAGGCCCGCTCGTCGACCTGCTGGGCGTAGGCGCGCACGAACCCGCTGACATCGCCGAGCCAGCGGATGGCCAGGGGCGTGAACTCGGCCGCGGTGGCGCCGTCGGCGGTGACCAGGGCGGCGGCGTGCAGCCAGCCGGTCATGCTCGCCCACATGATCCCCAGCAGCGCGGTGTCGTACAGCGAGGCCACGCCGGGGTCCGCGCCGAGGTAGATCGCCTCCCCGAAGGCGGACAACAGTTTCCCGGTGTCGGTGAAGGCGGTCCGGGGGCCGCTGTAGAGCAGCATGGAGGCCGGGTTGCTGATGCCGGGCGGGGTGATCATGATCCCGCCGTCGAGGTAGCCGATCCCGTGTCCGGCCGCCCAGGCCGCGGTCTCGCGGGCCTGTTCGGGGGAGCCGGAGGTGAGGTTGACCAGGGTGCGTCCGGCCAGCGCGGCCGGGTCCAGGATCTCGTGCAGGGCCGGGTAGTCGAGCACGCAGGCGATGATCACCGGACTGGCCGCCTGGGCCTGCGCCGCGGTGGCCGCGACCTGCGCGCCCTCGGCGGCCAGGGCGGTGGCCTTGGCCGCGGTGCGGTTCCACACGGTGGTCTGGTGACCGGCGCGCAGCAGGGCGGCGGCCAGTGCCGAGCCCATCTGACCCAGGCCCAGCACGGTCACGTCGGAGTTCGTCATGGTGTTGTCCCCCAAGGGTTTCGCTGACTGACCCGATCAGCCTCACACCCGGCGATCCCGATCGACAGTGGCAGAAATGCCGATATCCGCACGATTACTGCCATAGGCTGGCGGCATGAGCGTGGGAACCGTGGCGATCGTGGTCACCGACGACAACGCACCCACGCTGTGGGACGTCTACGAGGTCGGCCTGGCCTGCGTGGTCTTCGGCGTCGAGTACCCCGACCTGGCCGACCCCTGGTACGAGATGCGCCTGTGCGGCACCCGCCCCGACCTGCCCAGGGCCAGTCGTGGTTTCGTGCTCAACCCCGAGCACGGCCTGGAGGGCCTGCACGGCGCGAACACCATCCTGGTGCCCTCGGTCCCCGAGACCGTGCTGCACGGCACCGAGCCGCTGGATCCGTTGCTGGTCAAGGAACTCCAGGCCGCCGCGGACAGCGGCGCCCGGATCGCCGCGCTGTGCAACGGCGCGTTCGTACTCGCCGAGGCCGGGCTGCTGGACGGCCGCCGGGCCACCGCGCACTGGTCCTACACCGCCGAACTCGCCCGCCGCTACCCGAAGGTCGAGGTCGACGATTCGGTGCTCTACATCGACGAGGGCCAGATCCTGACCAGCGCGGGCGCGGCCGCCGGGCTCGACCTGTGCCTGTACCTGGTGCGCCAGGACCTCGGCGCGCACGTGGCCAACCAGCTCGCCCGGCGGCTGTGCGTGCCCGCGCACCGCACCGGCGGCCAGGCCCAGTTCGTCACCCGGCACGTGCCCGCCACCGACGACGACAGCATCGCCCCGGTGCTGGAATGGGCCACCCACCACCTGGACCGGCCGCTGACCGTGGCCGAACTGGCCCGCCGCGCCGGGATGAGTCAGCGCACCTTCTTCCGCCGCCTGCACGAGGCCACCGGCACCACCCCGCTGCAATGGCTGCTCAGCCAGCGCCTCGCACACGCCCAGGCCCTGCTGGAGACGACAGCGCTCTCGGTCGAGCAGGTCGGCGAGCGCTGTGGGCTGGGTTCCGGGGCGAACCTGCGGCGGCACTTCACCGCGCACGTCGGCATCGCACCCACCGACTACCGGCGCGCCTTCACCGCTTGACCTCAAGTTAACTGGAGGTAGTGGACTTCCAGTCATGACAACCAAAACGATGCGAGCCGCCGCGGCCACCAGGTTCGGCGGGATCGAAGTACTGGACGTGGTGGAGATGCCGCTGCCGGAGCCGGGCCCCGGTCAGGTCAGGGTGCGGGTGCGGGCGGCCGGGATCCAGCCCTTCGACCTGGCCGTGCGCGCGGGCTGGACCCCG
The DNA here is from genome assembly GCF_014204915.1 of Crossiella cryophila. Lineage (NCBI taxonomy): Bacteria > Bacillati > Actinomycetota > Actinomycetes > Pseudonocardiales > Pseudonocardiaceae > Crossiella > Crossiella cryophila. The sequence goes on along the minus strand of NZ_JACHMH010000001.1, from coordinate 6,208,170 downwards.
CCGTATGGCGCGGTGACCTTCCCCCAGCCACTGGGCAACGAGTTCGCCGGGGTGATCGACGCGGTGGGGGAGCAGGTCACCGGGATCGCGCCGGGCGCGGAGGTGCTGGGCTTCTCCGTGCTCAACGCCCAGGCCGAGTACGTGGTGGTCCCCGCCGACGCGGTCACCCCCAAGCCCCCGGAGATGCCCTGGGAGGTCGCCGGTGGTTTCACCGCGGGCACCCAGACCGCCACCCTCGCCCTGGACCAGCTCGACATCAAGCTCGGCGACACCCTGCTCGTGCACGCCGCCGCCGGGTCGGTGGGCACCGCCGCCGTGCAACTCGCCCAGCTCCGCGGCGCCAGGGTGATCGGCACCGCCAGTGCCGCCAACCAGGACTACCTGCGCTCGCTCGGCGCCACCCCGGTGATCTACGGAGACACCCTGGCCGCGCAGCTGACGGACCTCGTCCCGAACGGGGTGGACGCGGTGCTGGACGGGGCCGGGGGAGTGGCACTGGACCTGTCGCTGACCCTGGTGTCCGAGCCGAGGCAGATCGTCACGCTGGTGGACCACGACAGGGCGGCTGACCTGGGAGTTCAGCTGGTCAACGGCACCAGGTCCGCCGAACGCCTCGGCAGGTTGGCCAAGCTCTACGCCGAGGGCAGGCTGCGGTTCCCGGTCCGCCGGGCCTACCCGATGCACCAGATCCAGGACGCCCACCGCGAGGTCGAGACCGGCCACGGCAGCGGCAAGGTCGTGCTGACCCTGGACTGAGGTCAGCCGCCGACGAGGCGGCGCACGGCTTCCCGGATCGCCTCCCGGTGCCGGGACACCCGCGCCGCCTCGTCGTGCACGCTCTCGGCCACCGCCGAGCCGAAGTGGGTGAACCAGGCCATCGCCAGCCCGATCACCAGGATCAGCAGATCCTCCGGATCCAGCCCGGCGTCCAGGGCGCCCGCCTGCTGCGCGGCGGCGAGGGGTGCCTGCTTGTAGGCCAGGTCGGCCATTCGCTCGGCCGCGGTCAGCGGCCGCTCCAGCTGCCGCCAGGCGTTGAGCCGCAACACGTCCTGGTTGACCAGCAGCGCGTCGAACAGGCGCACCGCGTAGTCCGGCAGGTCCTCAGGGGTGAACGGGACCAGGTCGGAGATGGCCGCGGTGGAGCGGGCCAGCACGATGTCGAACAGCTCGTCCTTGTTGCCGAAGTAGACGTAGATCAGCCGCTTGTTCGCCTTGGCCTGCTCCGCGATCCGGTCCACCCTGGCGCCGGCGATGCCGTAGCGGGTGAACTCGGCACTGGCCGCGTCCAGCAGACGGGCCTTGGTCGCGGTGGAGTCCGGTGGCATACCGCGACTCTACCCGGTCAACAGGGGTAACTAACCGGTTATGGACACACTGTGGATCCTGTGCTTACCTGTAACTACCCAGTTAGGTACGTCTCCTGAAGAGGTCCCCATGTCTGCCAGCACCTGGTTCATCACCGGCACCTCCACCGGCTTCGGCCGCGTGCTCACCGAACAACTCCTGGCCCGCGGCCACCGCGTCGCGGCCACCCTGCGCCGCCCCGAACAGCTCGACGACCTGGCCGCCCGCTACGGCGAGCAGCTCTGGGTGCGCCGCCTGGACGTCACCGACACCGCACAACTGCGCGCGGTGGTCGACGCGGCCTTCGCCGAGCTGGGCCGGATCGACGTGGTGGTCAGCAACGCCGGCTATGGCGTGCTCGGCGCCACCGAGGAGTTCACCGACGAGCAGCTGACCCGCCAGCTCGACACCAACCTGCTCGGCTCCATCCAGCTCGCCCGCGCCGCGCTGCCGCACCTGCGCGCCCAGGGCGGCGGGCATCTGGTGCAGCTTTCCAGCATGGGCGGGCAGATGGCCTTCGCCGGGTCCAGCCCGTACCACGCCAGCAAGTGGGGCATCGAGGGCTTCTACGAGAGCCTGGCCCCGGAGATCGCCCCCTTCGGCATCCGCACCACCCTGGTCGAACCGGGCGGCACCGCCACCGAGTTCATCGGCGCCGGCATGGCGGTGACCGAGGAGCTGCCGGCCTACGCCGACGGCCCGGTGGCCCAGCTGCGCGCGCTGCTCTCCGGTGATTCCGGCTACGAGTTCGGCGACCCGGCGCACTACGCCGAGACCATCATCGAGGCGGTCGCCAGCCCCGAACCGCCCACCCGGCTGCTGCTGGGCGCGGACGCCTACGAGCAGGTCACCACCGCGCTGGCCGCGCGGCTGGCCCAGGCCGAGGCGCAGCGGGAGACCGCGGTCAGGAAGCCGGCAGCGACCGGTCGTTGACCACCCGCTTCATCACCAGGGTGGAGTTGAGCCGCTGCACCCCGGGCAGCGCGGAGAGCACATCGTCCTCCAGCTGCTGGTAGGCGGCCAGGTCGGCGGTGACGATCCGCAGCAGGTAGTCGGGATCGCCGAAAAGCCGTTGGGCCAGCAGCACGTTCGGGATCCGGGTGAGCGCGTCCTCAAAACTCAGCAGCGTCTCCCGGTCCTCCTGGCGCATGGTGACGAAGACCAGCGCCTCGAAGTTCAGGCCCAGCGCCGCCGGGTCCACCACCGCGCGGTACCCGCGGATGGTGCCGTCGCGCTCCAGCGCCCGCAGCCGCCGGTGACAGGGCGAGACGCTGAGCTGTACCCGCTGGGCCAGCTCGGTGAGCGTCAGCCGCCCCTCTTCCTGCAACACGGCAAGGATCTTCCGGTCCACGGCGTCCATGTGGAAGATTCTTCCATGCAGCAGGTCCGCGGGGGCAATTGTTGGAAGCACCTTTGGCGAGTTGACGCATAGCTTTTCAGGCACAACCAGATCCCCCGCGGAAAGTGGAAACCCCGTGCCTGTCGCTTCGCTGCTCACCTTCTGGGGCGTGGCCGCCCTGCTTATCGCGGTGCCCGGCCCGGACTGGGCCTTCGCCATCAACGCCGGCCTGCGCCGCCAGGTGGTCCCGGCCGCCGGCGGCATCGTGCTCGGCTACCTGGCGATGACCCTGGTGGTCGCCGCCGGACTGGGCTTGTTGATCTCCGCCACCCCGGCGGCACTGGCCACGCTGACCGTCGTCGGCGGGGTGTACCTGGTGTGGCTGGGCTCCAAGATCGTCCGGAGTCCGGCCACACCACCCGGCGCGGCCGAGGTCCCCGCCGGCGGCAGGCTGCGCACCCTCGCCCAGGGCATGGCGGTCAGCGGCCTCAACCCCAAGGGCCTGCTGGTCTTCGTGGCCATGCTGCCCCAGTTCACCGACCCCGCCGCGAGCTGGCCATTGCCGCTCCAGCTCGCCGCACTGGGCCTGACCTTCACCGCCACCTGCGGCGCGGTCTACCTGGCGGTCGGCGCCGCCGCCGACGGCCTGCTGCGCGCCCGGCCCGCGGTCGCCCGCCTGGTCTCCCGGATCTCCGGCGTGGCGATGATCCTCATCGGCGCCCTGTTGCTGCTGGAACGCCTGCTCTAGCCGGCGAACCGGTCGGTCGCGGCGACCAGGGCCGCGGCCATGCCGCCGCCCGAGCCGTGTCCGGCGTGCTCGATCATGACCAGCTCGCTGCCCGGCCAGGCCTGGTGCAGCAGCCACGGCGTGCCGAGCAGGTTGGACAGATCCATGGTCCCCTGCACCAGCACGGCCGGGATCCCGGCGAGCTTTCCGGCCTCCCGCAGCGCGATCCCGTCGGCCAGGAAACTCCCGTTGGCCCAGTAGTGGGTGACCAGCCGGGCGAAACCCAGCCGGAACCGCGGGTCCCGGAACCGAGGGGACGGCGGCGAGGTGGGCACGATCGCGTCCTCCCATGCGCACCACCGCCGCGCGGCCTCGGCACACACCTCCGGGTCCGGATCGGTCAGCAACCGGTGGTAGGCGGCGGACAGATCGCCGTCGAGTCCGGCGGAGAACCGTTGCCACGCCTCGGGAAACACCGGGCCGAGACCGTGGGTGAGCAGGTCGGTCTCGGCCCGGCTGCCGGTGGCCAGGGCGAAGAACACCGCCGCGGCCACCCGTTCCGGGAAGGTCTGTGCGTAGCGCAGCCCGAGCACGCAACCCCACGAGGCGCCGAACACCAGCCACCGCCGCACCCCGAGCAGTTCGCGGAGCGCCTCGATGTCGGCGAGCAGGTGCGCGGTGGTGTTGGCCCGCAAGGCCGACTCGGATTCACCGGCGTGCGGGGTGCTGCGCCCGCAGCCACGCTGGTCGAACAGCACGATCCGGTACCTGGCCGGGTCGAGGTACTGCCGCCAGCTCGGCGTGCAGCCCGAGCCGGGACCGCCGTGCAGCACCACCGCGGGCAGGCCAGCCGGATTGCCGCACACCTCCCAGTACACCCGGTGGCCGTCGCCGACCTCCAGGAACCCGTGCTCGTGCGGCTCGATCTCCGGATACACCCCGACTCCCTCGGCTCAGGCGCGGGATTCCTGCTGGGAGAGCAGGAACTCCAGCACCGGCAGGCTGGACACCGGCACATAGTGCCCGGTCCCCGGCGACAGGTGCACCTTCGCCCGCGGCACGAACCCGGCCAGCCTGCTCTGCGTCTGCGCCGAGTCCAGCAGCACGTCCTTCCCGCCGATCCCGACCATCATCGGCAGGTCCAGCCCGGCCAGCTCCTCGTCGGTGGCCACCCGGATCTTGTCCCGGCGCGGCCGGAAGTGCCGGTTGACGAAGAGCAGGTACTCCTCCATCTCCGCGGGCAGCGTCGAGGTGCCCATGATCAGCCGGAACAGCTTGCGCCGCCCGGCTTCCCCCTGCAGTCCGTACAGCAGCGCCTTGGGCAGCCAGCCGAAGGTCTGCCTGCCGATGCCGCTGGGGCACACCAGGGCCAGCCGTTCCACCTGCTCCGGCCGGTGCACCGCCTGGTCCAGCGCGATCTGCCCGCTCAGCGAGGTGGCCACGAACGGGGCTCGCCGCACCCCCAGCGCCCCGAGCACCTCGCTCAGCCAGCGCACGTGCGCACCCGAGGTCATCGGCATCCGGTCAGGGTTGCTCAGGCCGGGCTCGCCGGGGATGTCGATGGCGTGCAGCCGGAAGTGCTCCGACCACGCCGCGGCCACCTCCAGCCAGGCGGTGGCGTTGCCGCCGGAACCGTGCAGCAGCACCAGCGGCGGCGCGTCGGCCGGGCCGCTGGAGATGACGAAGGTGTCACCGTCCGAAGTGGACACCGTCTCCTGGTCCGACGGTACCGGCCAGCGGGTCAGCAGGGCGCGGTAGCGCTCGGCGAGCAGACGTTGGCTCTCCGGGGTGCGGTAGATGGCGTTCATCGGGTCAGCAGGTGGTTGACGAGGTCGAGCAGCGCGGCGGTGTCGCCGACCGGCCCGTTGAGGATGATCTTCATGCTGGCTCGTTCCTGGTCGTAGTAGGTCTGCACGCGCATCGGCTGGGCGTGGAAGTCGCGGCCCTGCAGGGAACCGGTGATGGCGCCGCTGACCGCGCTCATCAGCTCGAAGCTGATCGCCTCGATCTGCACCACGGTGGATGCCTCGGCGTGCCGGTGCCGCACCGCGGTCTCCCTGGCGGGCGCTTCGGCGGTGCGGCCGGTGAACGCCTCCAGGTCGCGGCGGGCGATGCGGTACTGCTTGCCGATCCGGACCGCCTTGAGTCGTCCCTCGCGCACATAGTTGCGCACGGTCTTCACGTGCAGCCCGAGCACGTCGGCGACGTGGTCCACGGTGTACAGCTCGTCGTCCACAACAACTCCCTTGGTTCCCGTACGAACGCCACTGTAGCACGCGATAGGGAGTGATAGGGAAGAATGAGGCAGTCTTGGTGGCCGGATGGTGAATTCCGGCGGTCAGGCTGGTCCGAGTCAGCCCTGGACGTGGCCCTGACTAGGCACCGGAGGCGACAATGCGCACTACCGGCAAGACTGTTCTGGCTGGGGTTTCTTCCCCCCGAACGAGGCTGAGGACCATGACCAACAAGGACGACGCCGTCCGCACCGCGACCGGCCGTGACTGGACCGAGTGGCTCTCCCTGCTGGATGCCGCGGGCGCCGCCGACTGGGACCACAAGGGCATCGTCGCGCACCTGGCCGCGGTGTACCCGCAGGTCAGCAGCTGGTGGCAGCAGTCGATCACGGTGACCTACGAGCAGGCACGCGGCAAGCGGGCGGTCGGGCAGACCGCCACCGGCTTCCAGGTCGGCGTGCAGCGCAGTGTGTCCGCGGGCGCGGACGTGGTGTGGAAGGTGATCACCGAGCGCCCGGAGCTGTGGCTGGGCGGCCCGGTCCGGTTCGAGCCGGGCAACCGGTACGAGGGCGGCGGGGTCAGCGGCGAGATCCGGGTGGTCAAACCGGTGGACCGGGTCCGCTTCACCTGGCAGCCGGCCGACTGGGACACCCCGGCCACGGTGCAGGTCAGCCTGCTCGGCGAGCGCAGGACCGCGGTGCACGCCCAGGTGGAGAAGCTCCCGGACGCCGACGCCCGCGAGTGGGCCCGCGAGCAGTGGCGGGCCGCCCTGGATCGCATCGCCGCCGAGGCGGGCAGCTAGCGGCGCAGTTCGACCAGGTCGGCCAGTTCGGCGTCGGTGAGTTCGGTGAAGGCGGCCTCACCGGCGGAGAGCACCGAGTCGGCCAGGTCCTTCTTGGCCGCGATCAGCTCGGCGATCCGGTCCTCCACCGTGCCCTCGGCGATCAGCCGGTGCACCTGCACGGGCCGGGTCTGCCCGATCCGGTAGGCGCGGTCGGTGGCCTGGTCCTCCACCGCCGGGTTCCACCACCGGTCGTAGTGCACCACGTGATCGGCCCTGGTCAGGTTGAGCCCGGTGCCCGCGGCCTTGAGCGACAACAGGAACACCGGCACCTCCCCGTCCTGGAACCGCTGCACGAGCTGTTCGCGCTGGGGGACCGGGGTGCCGCCGTGCAGCAACTGGGTGGGGATGCCGCGGGCGTCCAGGTGTTGTTCGAGCAGCCGGGCCATGGTCACGTACTGGGTGAAGACGAGCACCGCGCCGTCCTCGGCCAGGATGGTGGCCAGGAGTTCGTCGAGCAGTTCCAGCTTGCCGGAGCGGTTCTCCAGCTTGGGTTCGGCCTCCTTGAGGAACTGCGCCGGGTGGTTGCAGATCTGCTTGAGCGCGATCAGCAGCGAGACGATCCGGCCCCGGCGTGCCATCGGCCCGTCGCTGTCCTTGATCGCGGCCAGGCTCTCCCGCACGGTCGCCTGGTAGAGCGCGGCCTGTTCCCTGGTCAGTGACACCGGCTGGTCGGTCTCGGTCTTGGGTGGCAGCTCGGGGGCGATGCCGGGGTCGGATTTGCGGCGGCGCAACAGGAACGGCCGCACGAGGCGGGCGAACCGGTCGGCCACCGCGGTGTCCTTGGCGCCCTCGATCCGCTTGGCCCACCGGGTGCGGAAGGCGGGCAGGCTGCCCAGCAGGCCAGGCGTGGTCCAGTCCAGCACGGCCCACAGTTCGGCCAGGGTGTTCTCCACCGGCGTGCCGGTCAGCGCGACCCGGGCCGGGGCCGGGATGGTGCGCAACGCCTTGGCCGTGCCCGAGCGCGGGTTCTTCACGTGCTGGGCCTCATCGGCCACCACCAGGCCCCAGGCGAACCCGGCCAGCACCGCGGAGTCCAGGCGCATGGTGCCGTAGGTGGTGAGCACGAACCCGCCCTCGACACCCTCCAGGCTGCGCCCGTTCCCGTGGTAGCGGCGGACTTCGACCCCTGGCGCGAACCGGTGGATCTCCCGTTCCCAGTTTCCCAGCAGCGAGGCCGGGCACACCACCAGCGTCGGTCCGGGGAAGTCCGGGCGGCGGTGCAGGTGCAGCGCGATCACCGTGATCGTCTTGCCCAGTCCCATGTCATCGGCCAGGCAGCCGCCCAGCCCGAGTTCGGTCATCCGGGCCAGCCAGCGCAACCCGCGCAACTGGTAGTCCCGCAACGTCGCGGCCAGCTCCACCGGCGGCTGCACGGGTTCGCGGCCGGTGTCGGGCTCGGCGATCCGTCCGCGCATGTGTTCCAGCCACCCGGCGGCCCGCACCGGCAGCCGCTGCCCGGCCACCACCGCCGACCCGGTGAGCGCGACCTCCAGGGCGTCCATCCCGCCGAGCACCGCGATGGTCGGCTTGTCGGCCTTGCGCCGCAGGTCCGGCGGCACCAGCGTCCACTTCTCGCGCAGCCGCACCACCGGCCGCCGCGATTCGGTGAGCTGCTCCAGCTCGGCCTCGGTCAACGGGTCATCACCCAAGGCGAGCCGCCACTGGAAGGCGAATGCCTTGTCCCCGCCGAAGAAGGACGGCCGCTCCGCGGTGGCCGCCACCTCCGCCCGCGCGCTCAGCCCGCGCCCCAGCTCCTTGGGCCAGTGCACCTCGATCCCCGGCACCCCGCCGAGCAGTCGCAGCACCTCCTCGTCGGCGAGCTGGATGTCCTCGGGCGCCTCGGTTTCCAGCAGCCGACCCACCGGCGGCCAGGCCACCGCGCTGCGCCGGATCGCGGCCAGCACCCCGGCCTTGACCTCCGGGCCCAGCCCGTCCACCCGCCCGGCCCAGACCTCGGCGGCGTCGGCGACCAGTGCCGGGTCGATGAGGCTGTGCACCTGCAGCACCGCGCGGAACAGTCGGGTGCGCCCGAACTCGATCCGCAGCGAGACCCGCACCTCGGGCGCGACCGGCGGCTCCGGCTTGGGTTTCCAGGTGGTCAGCTCGGACAGCGAGGTCAGCGCGGGCAGGGACGGCAGCACCGGCGCGGCCGCGTTCATGCCGTCGGCCACCGCGTCCAGGAACTCCCGGACCAGGTCCACCGGATCGCCGAACCCGGCCCGCTCCGGCATCGCCTCGGCGAAGCGCCGCACCCGTTCCTCATCCGCCGTGGTCAGCGCGCTGGCCCGGCCCGCGGTGACCAGTTGCAGCCCGAAGACCGCCACCGTGCCCCAGTAGGCCGCGGCCGGATGCGCCGCCGGATTGCGCCGGGCCCGGCTGAGCACCGGCAACGCCTCGGCCACCGGCAGCCACTCGTCCTCGGCCAGCCGCACCCGCCCGGTGCGCGGCGGCGAGCCCGGCCGGAACTCCGCCACCCACTGCCCGAGTTCTTCCTCAGTCAGCCGCACACCCGATCCCTACTCGAACTCGCCATGCCGCCCGGCCCCGGCGGTGAACCGCCGCGCGCCGTCCAGGGTGTCGGTGGCCAACGAGACCAGGCCGTGCCGCAGCTCGTTGCCGATCGCGGCCTCCTCGGTGAGGCCGTCCTGTTCCAGCACCGACAACCGGTCCTGGCGCAGGCAGGTCTGCGGGAACCGGGCCAGCCGCTCGGCCAGTTCCTCGGCCGCGGCCCGCGCCTGTCCCGGCGGCACCACCCGGTTGGCCAGCCCGATCCGCTCGGCCTCGGCCGCGTCCACCGGCCGCCCGGTGAGGATGAGGTCCATCGCCCGGGAGGCGCCGATCAGCCGGGGCAGCCGGACCGTGCCGCCGTCGATCAACGGCACCCCCCAGCGGCGGCAGAACACGCCGAAGGTGGCATCGGCCTCGACCACCCGAAGATCGCACCACAGCGCCAGTTCCAGCCCACCGGCCACCGCGTACCCGCTGACCGCGGCGATCACCGGCTTGCCCAGCCGCAGCCGGGTCGGCCCCATCGGCCCGTCCCCGTCCGCGCTGACCTGGTTGCCGCGCTCGGTGCCGATCGCGGTGAGATCCGCGCCGGCGCAGAAGGTGCCGCCCTCGCCCCACAACACGGCCACCGCCGCAGCCGGATCGGCGTCGAACTCCCGGAAGGCCGCGGCCAGCGCCGCCGCGGTCGGACCGTCCACCGCGTTGCGTTTGTCCGGGCGGGACAGCACCACCGTGCTGACCGGGCCCTGTCGCTCCACGCGCACCGACATGCGGAAACCCTAATGGCTGCCAGGTCGCCCCCGCCGCCACCCCTGGCGAATCAGGCGACGCTGTAGCCGCCGTCGACGGGCAGCACCACGCCGGTGACGAAGCCGGCCTCCGGTCGCACCATGTTCACGATCCACCAGGCGACTTCTTCGGGCCGCCCTGGGCGTCCGAGGGGCACCCGGCCGAGGTTCTTGTGCATCTCGGCGGTGTCCGCCTCGCCGTAGTCGTTGTTGGCGAGCATCGGAGTGTTGATGGGACCCGGTGCGACGGCGACGACCCGGATGCCCCTGGGAGCCAGTTCGACCGCCCAGGTTCTGGTGAGGAAGTCCAGGGCGGCCTTGCTCGCGCCGTAGGAGGACATCGGGACCCAGCCGCGTTGCCCAACGGCGGTGCTGACGTTCACCACCGTGCCGTGCGCGGCTTCGAGCAGGGGGAGTGCCTGCTGGGTCAGGGCGATCGGCGCGATCAGATTGACGGCCAGGTGACGCTGCAACACCGTGGGGTCGATGCCGCCGATCGGTGTCTGGTCGACGACGCCGGCGTTGTTGATCAGGATGTCGAGGCCGCCGAACTCCCGGCCGACCGTGTCGATCACCTGGGCGGCGGCGCCAGGAGCGGTGATGTCGATCGGATACGGGCGGATCGTGTCCCGATCGCCCGCCGTCCCGGTCAGCCGGGCTTGGGTGCGGCCGACGGCGAGGACCCGGCAGCCCTGGTCCGCCAGGGCACGGGCGGTGGCCCGGCCGATGCCGCTGCCCGCGCCGGTGACGATGGCGGTCCGGTTGGCGAGGCCGCTGTTCGCAGGCGTCATGGTTCAGTTCTCCGACCAGTTCTCAGTACGGATATACGAGAGAGTCGTACATTACGACAATGTCGTACGGAGGTATAGTCGGATCGTGTCCGCTCTCCATCCCGATCTCGGCCAGATGTCCGTGGACAAGGTGCTGGCCGCGCTCGGTCATCCGATCCGGCTGGCGGCCGTGCGGATCCTCGCCGCCCAGGGCGAGACCTACTGCGGGGCGATCGACGTCGGCGCCGCCCCGTCGACGATGACCACGCATTGGCGGATCCTGCGGGAGAGCGGCGTGGTCTCCCAGCGCGTGCACGGTCGGCGGCACTACCTGCGGCTGCGTTACGACGACCTGGACGTGCTGTGCCCCGGCCTGCTTGAGGCCGTACTCGCTACCGCAGCACCCGGTCCAGGTGGTAGCGCATAGTGTCCCCCGCCTCGGCCGCGCTGAGCTGACCGCAGGCCAGTTCGATGGTCAGCGCGTCGGCCAGCGACCAGATGATCCGCGCCTCCCGCTCCGGATCCAGCCCGGCCGCCCGGCCCTGCGACTGGGCGATCCGCACCACGTAGGCGGCCAGCGCGCGCAGTTCGGCGTTGTCCTGGAAGAGCACGTCGGCGATCTCCACGTCCTCCATCGCCCGGCCGAGGAAGGCCACGTTGACCCGGATCGCCTGCCGGGTGTCCGCATCGTCGCCGAGCACCTCCTCCAGTGCGGCCCGCAGCAGCTGCTCCGGTGACCCGGCCAGCCCGGTCAGTCGGTCCGCGATCCGGGTCTCCATCCGCTGCCCGGCCAGCTTGAGCCCGTAGAGCAGCATCGCGTCCTTGGAGCGGAAGTAGTGCTGCACCCGACCGACCGACACGCCGGCCTCGGCGGCCACCTCGCGCACGCTCACCGCCTCCAGCCCGGCGCGGGCGGCCAGCCGCCACAGCGCCTCGGCGATCTGCGCCTTCTGCTCCTCGACATCGGTCCGTGCCACCGGTCCAGCCTACCAATACGCTCGTATTGAAGATCCACGCGGTCTGCCCTACAGTACGACCGTATTGACCCGAGGGAGGAGTGCACATGGCCAAGAGCGTCAGCGCGATCGACGGTGCCCAGGGCGTGATCGCGATCGTCGGGATCACCCTGGGCGCGGTGCCGCTGATCCGCTGGTTCATCGAGGGACAGCACAGCGGGCCGTTCCGGTGGATCTTCGGCGAGCAGACCGGGACCATGGGCTATGTGGTGCCGCTGCTGGTGATCGGGGTCGGGTTCGGGCTGATCGCGGTGCTGGAACGCCGCAAGCGCGCCTGAAAAACCGTTTGGCCGGGGTCCAATAATCGGACCTGATGACGCTGATCGAGGTACCGCCCGCCTTCGCCGCCCTGCACCAGCAACACGACGGGGCCGACGGCCTGGCGTGGATCGAAGCCCTGCCCGCGCTGGTCGCGGACTTCCTGGACCGCTGGGAACTGCGCCTGGACGGCGATCCCGCGCACGGTATGGCCTCGCTGGTGCTGCCGGTGCGCCAGGCCGACGACAGCCTGGCCGTGCTGAAGCTGCAGCGGGTCAACGAGGAGAACATCGGCGAACCCGTCGGGCTGCGCGGCTGGGACGGCGACGGCGTGGTGCGGCTGCTCAGGCACGACGAGCCCACCTGCACCATGCTGCTCGAACGCCTGGACGCCACCCGCCCGCTCACCGTCCTTCCCGACGACGAGCAGGCCCTGACCATCCTCACCGACCTGCTCGGCCGCCTGGTCGCCCTGCCAGCCCCGCCGGAACTGCGGCGGCTGGCCGACATCGCCGCGGCCATGGTCGCCGACACCCCGGCCGCGGCCGCCCAGCTGCCCGACCCGGCCGAGGCCGAACTGGTGCGCGGGTACGCGGCCGCGGTCGCCGAGGTGCTCGACGAGCCAGGCGACCGGCTGCTGCACTGGGACCTGCACTACGACAACGTGCTGGCCCCGCTGCCCGGAACCGACCGCGAACCCTGGCTCGCCATTGACCCCAAACCCCTGGCAGGCGACCCGGGATTCGACCTGCAACCCGCGCTGAGCAACCGCTGGGCCGACCTGGTGGCCACCGGTGACCCGCACCGCGCACTGCGCCGCCGCTTCGACCTGATGACCGAACGACTCGGCCTGGACCGGGAGCGGGCCACCCGCTGGACGCTGGGCCGGGTGCTGCAGAACTGCCTGTGGGACATCGAGGACGGCAAGCTCCGGATCGACCCGGAACAGCGCACCATCGCCGAAGCGTTGACCCAATACCCGACCTGACCCACTCGACCCGATCGTGGCTGGCGTGCCACCCCGGCACAGCGCAGGCTCGGACCAGACCCACCCACCGAGCCCCGAACGGACCCCCATGCCAGAGCGCGACCCGGCCATCGTCTTCACCGAACACGGCGGCCCCGAGGTGCTGCACCCCACCGAGATCGACCGGCCCGAACCAGGCCCCGGCCAGGTCCGGCTGCGGGTGAAGGCCGCGGGCGTCAACCCCTTCGACAGCAAGGTGCGCAGCGGCGCCTTCCCCGGCCTGCCCGCCGCCTTCCCCGCCGTGCCCGGCTCCGACGTGGCCGGGGTGATCGACGCCCTCGGCCCTGACGTCACCGAGTTCGCCGTTGGCGATGAGGTGCTCGGCTCGGCCGCCACCGGCAGCTACGCCACCTACACCCTGGCCAGCCCGGCCAAACTCACCCGCAAACCCGCCGAACTCGACTGGGCCACCGCCGCCGGCCTGCCCGTGGTGGCCACCACCGCCTACCGGGTGCTCGCCCTGGTCGGCGCGCAACCGGGGGAGACGGTACTCATCGACGGCGCGGCGGGCGGGGTCGGCACCCTCACCGTGCAGCTGGCCAGGCACCAGGGCCTGATCGTGATCGGCACCGCGGGCGAGGCCAACCACGACTACCTGCGCGAACTCGGCGCGATCCCGGTCAGCTACGGCCCCGGCCTGGTGACCAGGGTCAAGGACATCGCCCCGCTGGGCGTGGACGCGGCCATCGACCTCTCCGGCCGCGGCGGCCTGCCCGCCCTGCTCACCCTGACCGGCGGCCCCGAGCGGGTGGTCACCATCGCCGACGGCCAGGCCGCCGACTTCGGCGTCCGGGCCAGCTACGGCGGCCCCGCCGAGGAGGTCCCCGAGGCCCTGGCCGACGCGGTCGCCCTGGTCGCCGAGGGCAAGATCACCCTGCCGATCGCCCGCACCTACCCACTCAAGGACGCCGCCGCCGCGCACCGGGACAGCGACAGCGGCCACGTCCGCGGCAAGCTCGTCCTGCTGACGGACTGACAAATCAGGTTGCCGACCCCGGGCGCCGCCGACACGCTGCACGCATGACTGCCGCCCGGGTCGAACTGCTGCTCAAGCAGCTCGACATCGCCTGGTCCCTGTTCGAGCACCACCTGACCGACCTGGATGACGCCGCCTGCCGGTGGGAACCCGCCCCCGGCAGCTGGTCCGTCCGCCCGGACCAGACCGGAACCTGGCACGCCGACTGGTCCGAACCCGAACCCAGTCCCGCCCCACCCACCACCATCGGCTGGCTCACCTGGCACATCGGCTTCTGGTGGACCACCACCCACGGCCACCTCTTCGCCAACGGCGCCCCGGCCCGCGCGGAGATCACCTGGCCCGGCACCGCCGAGTCCACCATCGCCTGGCTCCGCGGGCTCAAGGAGGACTGGCGGGCCAGCCTGCTCCCGCTCACCGACGCCGACCTGGACTCAAAGGAGCGCACCGCCACCCTGCCCTGGGGCCCGGACTTCACCCTGGTCGACATCGCCGGCTGGGTCACCGTCGAACTGACCAAGAACGTCGCCGAGATCGGCCAGCTCCGCCACCTGCACCAAGCCCACACCGGAGGCCTGACACCGTGACCCTGCCCGCGGAACTCCAGCACCGCCTCGACCTGGCGCACAGCCACCTGGTGCTCGAGGACATCGATCCCGCCGCGGCCGTCCACCTGGCCTGCGACCTCCTGGTCGCCGGCCAGGACGGCCCCGCCACCAAGATCCTCGCGGGGCACTCCGCCCGCACCCTCACCGCCGTGGACGCCCAGCCCCTGCTGGCGGACTTCTTCACCGAACTCGCCCACCCCGCCCCCGACCCGCGCCAGGCCGCCCGGCTGGTGACCACCGACCTGGCCGCGAAGCTGGCCGCGGGCACCCTGGACGCCAACCCCGGCGCGCACCGCCTGCTCGGCGCCATGGCCGAGACCGGCGACGAGCCCGGGGTGCGGGAGCTGATCGGCCTGCTCGACCGCCTGGCCGATCAGCAAGGCCGGCCCGACGAGCAACTCCAGGCCGAGTTCCGCCGCTTCGCCGCCACCCTCGCAACCTGACGTACCCCGGCACGTACACCCGTACGTCGAAACGCGTATCGCACCCGAGATCCACAACGGACGCCAACCCGCCCCGGACTCCCTACCGTTCTGGACACAACACACGCAGAACACCCAGGGGGACCCCATGAACCGCGCCCGACTCGCCGGCACGATCTCGATCACCTACGTCTGGGTCGCGATGATCGCCTGCGGCGGCGTGCTGGTGGAAACCGCGCTGCTCTACCCCAACATCTTCCGCGACCCACCGACCTCCCTCGCCGAGTCGATGGCCTTCTTCCAGGTCGTCGGCCCCGGCCACATCTTCCGCCCGCTCGGCATGGCCACCACGCTCACCGCGGTGCTCGCGGCGATCACCCTGTGGCGGCGCCCGCGAGCCCGCTGGTGGTTCGTGGCCAGCCTGATCACCTTGCTGGCAGGGGAGTTCGTGTTCTCCGCGCTGTACTTCTGGCCGCGCAACACGATCATGTTCACCGAGGGCCTTGCCGTGCACTCGGCGGAGTTCCTGCGCCAGACCGCCGACGAGTTCGTCTTCGGCCACTACTTCCGGATCGCTTTCACCATCGTCACCGCCGCCCTGGCCTTCACCGGCCTGCTCCGCTTCCAGCGTGGCCGGGACGTGGCGTGAGCACCCGCTCTGGTCCACAGTGGACGCCATGCTGACCCGCCGCCCGCTGCTGACCGACGCGGCCCTGGCGGTGCTGGTGGTGATCGCGGTCAGCGCGCCGATCATCGCCAACATCGGCCGCACCGGCCAGCCCAGCCCGCTCGCCTTCGTCTTCGTCGGCGTGCTGGCCGGACTGATGTTCCTGCGCCGCCGCTACCCGGTGCTGATCATGCTGCTCAGCACGGCCACGCTGATCGGCTACTACATCCTGGAACTGCCGCCGATCGGCCTGGCCGTGCCACTGGCCGCCCCGCTGTACTCCGCCGCCGAACAGGGCCGCACCCGCGCCGCCATCGGCGTGGCCGCCGCGGTCATGGTGATCTCCACAGTGGCCCGGCTCGGCGAGGGCGACGACCCGGCCTACGTGCTGGGCCTGGACTTCGGCGGCTGGATCGCCCTGTTCGCCGCGGTGATCGCCCTGGGCGACGCGGTCCGCTCCCGCCGCGGCTGGCGCGCCGAACTGGCCAAACAGGCCCACGCCGCCGAGTTGGAACGCGAACGTGAGGCCGCCGCCCGGGTTGAGCAGGAACGACTGCGGATCGCCCGCGACCTGCACGACCTGCTCGCGCACACCGTCGCGGTGATCTCCCTGCACACCGACGTGGCCAGGGAAACCCTGCGCGAGGACCCCGACCGGGCCGAACGCTCACTCACCGCCGTCCGCACCGCCTGCAGCGAGGTCGTCCACGAACTCCGCGCCACCCTGGGTGCCTTGCGCGCGGGGGAGTCCGACCCGGACGCCCCGGTCCCCGGCCTGGCCAGGCTGCCCGAACTCACCGACTCCGCCACCACCGCGGGACTGACCGTGCGGGTACGCACCGAAGGTCCCGCGAGCCCCCTGCCCGCCCTGGCCGACGCCACCGCCTACCGCGTGGTCCAGGAAGCGCTGAGCAACATCCGCCGCCACGCCGCGGCCCGCACCGTGGAGATCACCCTGACCTACCGCCCCGAACACCTGCACCTGAGCATCCGAGACGACGGCCACGGCCCGTCGGCCACCGCGGACGGCGGCGGCTGGGGCATCATGGGCATGCGCGAGCGCCTGGCCCTGCTCGGCGGCGAGTTGCGCACCAGCGCGCCGGGCGGGGGAGGATTCCTGGTGGAGGCGCAGATCCCGATGCGAGGCAGGCCATGATCCGGGTAGTCCTGGTCGACGACCAGTACCTGGTCCGCGAGGGCCTGCGCGCGCTGCTGGACCGCGCCGAGGACATCACCGTGATCGGCGACGCCGACAGCGGCGACTCGGGCCTGTCCCTGGTCCGCCAGGAACGCCCCGACGTGGTCCTGATGGACATCCGCATGCCCGGCTCCGACGGCCTGACCGCCACCCGCAGGATCGTCGCCGACCCGGCCCTGCGCGAGGTCAAGGTCATCGTGCTGACCACCTTCGACACCGACGACCACCTCCTGGAAGCCGTCCGGGCGGGCGCCGCCGGGTTCCTGCTCAAGGACACCGGCCCGGACGAACTCCGCGCCGCGGTCCGCATCGTGGCCGGCGGCGACGCCCTGCTCTCCCCGGCCGTCACCCGCCGCGTCATGCAGGCCGCCGCCGCCAGCCCACCCCGCCCCGACCCCAACCGGCTGGCCACCCTGACCGACCGCGAACGCGAGGTCCTGGCCAAGGTCGGCGCGGGCTGCTCCAACGACGAGATGGCCGCCCTGCTGCACATCAGCCCGGCCACCGCCCGCACCCACGTGAGCAGGCTGCTCACGAAACTGCACGCCCGCGACCGGGCCCAGCTCGTGGTCCTGGCCTACGAAACCGGCCTGATCACCCCGGCGCCCAGTAGTCAGCAACACCTTCCCCCGCACCAACCCCGCCTCGCTGAGCCGATGCACCTCGGCCATCTCGGCCAATCCCCGCACCGCCCCGACCTCCACCGACACCACCCGCAACAACTCGGCCAGCTGCCCCCGATCCGGCCGCGCCACCACATGCCGCGCGTTCGGCGCGTCCACCACGGTCGCCGCCGACACCAACCGCCGCCCCAGCCCCGCCAGCCGAACCCCCTCCACCGCACTGACCGGCATGAGGTTCAACACCACATCCACCGGCGAATCCACCGGTGCCACGGTGTAGTCGACCACCTCATCGGCCCCCAACCGCCGCACCGCGTCCGCACTCCGCGCACTGGCCGTAGCGATCACATACGCCCCGGCCCGCTTGACCAACTGCACCACAAACCCCCCAATCCCACCCCCAGCCCCATTCACCAAAACCCGTTCCCCCGCAACAATCCCCGCCGCCGCAACAACCTGCCAAGCGGTCAATCCCGCCAACGGAACCCCCGCCGCCGACACCAGCTCGACCGCATCCGGAACCCGCACCACCCGATCCACCGGCGCGGCCACGAACTCCGCCGCAGCACCCCCATCCACCCACCCCGCGACCCGATCCCCAACCGAGAACTCCGCGACCCCATCCCCAAGCGCAGCGACAACTCCCGAGACATCCCAGCCCAAGGTGAACGGCAACGGCACCGGGAACAACTCCCGCAACGCCCCACTCCGCAACGCCACCTCGGTCGGATTGAACGAGGTCGCCACCACCGCCACCAGCACCTCACCCGGACCGGGCACCGGCATCGGCACCTCATCCACCCGGATCACCGACGCATCACCGTGCTCATGCACGCGCACACTCAACACACCCCGAACCTAGAAGCCCCACCCAAGACGAACAATGTGTGAAAAGCGCGCTCTCCTACGCGATCGTCTCCTACCCTGACTCGCGTGGACGTACTCAGCGACGTGATCACCGCCCTGCGCACCGGCACTCCCCGGTCAGCCCACGTGACCTGGCACGGCCAGTGGCACCAGCACTACCCCGAGGTCCCCGGCGCGATCGGCTTCCACGTGATCCTGGACGGCACCTGCCAACTCCAGTCACCCACACAGCTCACCCTGTCCACCGGCGACATCCTGTTCCTACCCCACAGCCCCGCCCACACCCTCGCCGCGCTCACCCCCGAACAGAGCCTGCCTCCAGCGGCCTACCTCGCGCCGCCGAGCACCACCGCTCCGCAAGCCACCTTCTCCAACACCGCCCCCGGCAGCCAGGCCCCCGCCCCACCGGAGACCACCGACCCCAGCCTTGCCAACCCGATCACCACTCTCGGCCGCCCCATGTTCACGCCACCGGAGACCACCGGCGCCAGCCTCTTTGCCCCCGCGCCACCACAGCTCGCCTCCGCCAACTCCGGCCGCACCACCAAGTCCCCGCCCCTCCCCAAACCCCTCCCCACCCACATCCGCGCCACCACCCCCGGCACCGGCCCCATCACCACCATCACCCTCTGCGGCGCCTACGAACTAACCCCCACCCAAACCCACCCCCTCCTCCCCACCCTCCCGCCGGCCATCCACCTCCCCGCCCACACCCAATCCCCAGAACTCACCGCCGCCCGCACCCTCCTCGCCCACGAACTCACCACCCCCACCCAAGGCACCACCGCCCTCATCCCCGCCCTACTCGACACCCTCCTGCTCTACCTGCTCCGCGCCACCCTCACCGCGACCACCACCCCCGGCTGGTCCGCCGCCCTACGCGACCCCGCGACCACCGCCGCCCTGCAAGCCATCCACCAGAACCCGGCCCACCCCTGGACCGTCGCGAAACTCGCCGCCGAGGCCGGACTCTCCCGCGCCCCCTTCGCCCGCCGCTTCACCACACTGGTCGGCCAGCCCCCACTGACCTACCTCACCTGGTGGCGAATGACGACGGCCGCCCGCCTGCTGCGCACCGGCACCGACCCACTGACCAGCATCGCCGCCCGGGTCGGCTACACCTCCGAGTTCGCCTTCGCCACCGCGTTCAAGCGCGCCTTCGGCACCCCGCCCGGCCGGTACCGCCGCGGCTAACCCTTGTGCCGCTGGTAATACCGGGCCACCCGGGCCCGGTTCCCGCAGCGCTGCGCCGAGCACCACCGCCGCCGCGGATGCGCGGGCAGGAACAGCAGCACGCAGTCCTCGCTCTCGCACTCGCGCACGCTCTCCACCGGCCCGGCGAACAACTCGGCCACCGCCTGCGCCAGTTCCGCGCCCACCCGCCGCTGCGCCGACCCCGCCCGCTCCGGCGTGGCCACCACCCCGTCGTCCCAGCTCAACGCCAGGAACACCGGCGCGGCCCGCTGCAGCTCGGTCAACCCGGCCAGCACCGACTCCGGCGGCCGCGTCCCCTGACGCAGCGCGGTCAGCCCGCTCGCGGCCAGCTCCCGCACCGCCAGCACCACCGCGCGCACCGACTCGGCCTCCGCCGGGACCGTCAGCCGGTCGGCCTGGATGGCCAGCCATTCGCGCAGACCCGCCGGTGTCGCCAGCAGATCCGTCGGCCCGGTCGGCAGCACCGGACGGGTGTTGAGCAGGTCCAATGCCAGCTGCTCGCCGGTCAGCGGGAAGTCCACCATGCCCCTAATGCTACCGCACCCACTTGACCCATTAGGTCTCGACCGGCTATGACTAATGCATCCAACCGCTTGAAAGGCATGTGACATGACCGCGCTGACCCTGCCCCGGATCGCCCACCGCCACGTCGAGGTGGACGGGCTGCGGATCTTCTACCGCGAGGCCGGACCGGCCGACGCCCCGACCTTGCTGCTGCTGCACGGCTTCCCGACCAGCTCGCACCAGTTCCGCCGCCTGTTCGAGTCCCTGGGCAGCGACTACCACCTGATCGCCCCTGACCTGCCCGGCTTCGGCCACAGCGACACCCCCGACCCGGCGGAGTTCAGCTACACCTTCGACCACCTCGCCGAGGTGATCACCGGCTTCGTCGACGTCCTCGACCTGCGCAGCTACGCCCTCTACGTCTTCGACTACGGCGCCCCGGTCGGCTTCCGCCTGGCCCAGGCCCGCCCCGAGCGGGTCACCGGCCTGATCGTGCAGAACGGCAACGCCTACCAGGAGGGCATCTCCGAGCTGTTCCAGCAGCTCCTCGACCTGCGCCCCGGCCAGCCCGGCGCGGAGGAGATCATTCGCCGCGAACTCACCAGGGCCGGCCTGGACTTCCAGTACCTCACCGGTGTGCGGAACCCGGAACTGGTCGACCCGGACAGCTCCGCGCTGGACCTGCGCCTGCTCGACCTCCCGCTCAACCAGCGCGTCCAGCTCGCACTGACCTTCGACTACCACCACAACCTGACCCGCTACCCGGACTGGCAGCAGTGGCTGCGCACGCACACCCCGCCCACCCTGATCACCTGGGGCCGCCACGACCCGTTCTTCACCGAGGCAGGCGCCCGCGCCTACCTGCGCGACCTGCCCGAGGCCCAGTTCCACCTGTTCGAGACCGGCCACTTCGCCCTGGAGGAGCACCTCCAGGAGATCGCCACCCTGATCGCGGAGTTCCTGGACAAGCTCGCCGCCGGCTGAGCCGGGCTTGCGCTGGAGCGTGCTCCAGCCCCTAGCGTCGAGTCATGACCACCGCCCAGCACAAGATCGGCTCGGGGTTCGACGCGACCAGCACGGCCACCGAAGTCCTCGCCGGTATCGATCTCTCCGGCAAGTTCGCCCTGGTCACCGGCGGCTACTCGGGCATCGGACTGGAAACCACCAGGGCCCTGACCGCGGCCGGCGCCCAGGTGCTGGTCCCGGCCCGCCGTCCGGACACCGCCAGGGCGGCGCTGGCCGGGATCCCCGCTGTCGAGGTCGGTGAGGTCGATCTCGCCGACCTCGACAGCGTGCGCGCCTTCGCCGAGCGCTTCCTGGCCACCGGCCGCGGCCTGGACATCGTGATCACCAACGCCGGCCTGATGGCCGCACCGCAGACCACGGTCGGCCCCGGCTGGGAGACCATGTTCGCCACCAACCACCTCGGCCACTTCGCCCTGATCAACCGGCTCTGGCCGGCGGTGCGGCCGGGCGCGCGGATCGTCTCGGTCTCCTCCCGCGGCCACTTCTACAGCGGCATCCGCTGGCACGACCCGCACTTCGAGCAGGGCTACGAGAAGTGGGCCGCCTACGGCCAGTCCAAAACCGCGAATTCGCTGCTGGCGATCCACCTGGACGCCCTGGCCAAGGACCGCGGCATCCGCGCCTTCGCCCTGCACCCCGGCCTGATCCAGACCCCGCTGATCCGCCACCTCAGCCGGGATGAGCTGCGCGCGCACCCGGCCACCGACGAGGACGGCAACTTCATCGGCGCGGTCAAGACCATCGAGCAGGGTGCGGCCACCCAGGTCTGGGCCGCGACCGCGCCCCGGCTGGACGGCCTCGGCGGGGTCTACCTGGAGGACTGCGAGATCGCCGGACCCGCCCCGGCCGACGGCACCCGGGTGGGCGTGCGCGACTACGCGATCGACCCGGTCCAGGCCGCCCGGCTGTGGACGCTCTCCGCCGAACTCACCGGCGTGAACGCCTTCGCCTGATCCACTCCCAACCCACTCACCTGCATGAATGGCGTGGACAACGCGAGCATTGCGCTGTCCACGCCATCTACGTACACTCATACGTATAGCAAGCCAGGGGATGGGGGCTAGGATGCAGTCGTGCCGAACAAGACGATCTACGTGTCCGGTGAGGATCTGGAGCTGTTCCAGCGAGCGCAGGCACTCGCCGGGGGCAGTCTGTCCGCCGCGATCGTGGCCGCCCTGCGGCGGTACGTAGACATCGAAGAGGGCCGGGCCGCGGGCTTCGACGAGATCGTGGTCAAGGTCGGACCCGGGGTCGGCCGCAAGGTGCGCTTCTCCGGGGTGCTGCTCGGGGAGTGGGGTGCGGCCTCCGATCAGCGGATGGAGGTCTACCGCGTCTACCGCTCCCGCACCGGCAAGTTCGCGCTGCACGTGGACCGCTCGCCGGACTGGACCTCGAACTGGACGCCGGCCGACCCGGCCGGGGCGAGTTCGACCGCGGGCGGCTGGCGCGGCCTGATCGGCATGGGCCAGAACCAGAGCTGGACCAGCTTCCTCGGCCTCGGCGACCAGACCTGGGGTTTCGCCGAGGGTGAGGCCACCCTCGAGGTGGTCGAGACCGTGGAGCAGCTGCGGGAGAAGATCCCGGCGGAGCTGTACAAGCTGATCGCCCGCGCCGCCGAGCACCCGCCGGTCGAGGACCTCGACATCTGATCCGCTGTCGCACCGGCGGTTTTCGCACCCGGCCGTGAGCACGGCCGATAAACCAGGTTTCTTCGCGCTGCCCTGAGTTCGCCGTGTCCGCACTGGCGACGCCGGTTCAGCGCACCCATCGACATTCGCAAACGGAAACGAAATGGGTTCATCATGAGCATCCCGACCGGCCGGTCGGCGATCACCGCCACCGGTCTGCGCAAGTCCTACGGCGACCACCTCGTGCTCGACGGCCTGGACCTCGACGTCGCCGAGGGCACCATCTACGCCCTGCTCGGCCCGAACGGGGCAGGCAAGACCACCGCGGTCCGCATCCTGTCCACCCTGATCAGCCCGGACGGCGGGAGGCTGCGGGTGGCCGGGCACGACGTGGTCACCGAGGCGGCCAAGGTGCGCACCGCGATCGGCGTCACCGGACAGTTCTCCGCGGTGGACAACCTGCTCACCGGCCGGGAGAACCTCCAGCTCATGGCCGACCTCAACCACCTCGCCCCGGCCGCGGGCCGTTGCCGCGCCGCCGCGTTGCTGGAGCTGTTCGACCTGGTCAAGGCCGGGGACAAGATCGCGGCGGGCTACTCCGGCGGTATGCGCAGGCGCCTGGACCTGGCCATGACCCTGGTCGGCTCACCACGGGTGATCTTCCTCGACGAGCCCACCACCGGCCTGGACCCGCGCAGCAGGCACACCATGTGGCAGATCATCAGGGACCTGGTCGCCGACCAGGGCGTGACCCTGCTGCTGACCACCCAGTACCTGGACGAGGCCGACCAGCTCGCTGACCGGATCGGCGTGCTCGACCACGGCAGGCTGGTCGCCGAGGGCACCGCGGACGAGCTGAAACGCCGCATCCCCGGTGGCTTCGTCCGGCTCCAGTTCCCCACCAGCGAGGAGCTGGCCGCGGCCGCGCGGATCTTCCCGGCCGGCAGCGGCGATCCGGACGAACGCACCCTGCAGATCCCCAGCGACGGCAGCGTGACCGAGCTGCGCGCGGTGCTGGACCGCCTGGACGGCCACTCGATCGAGGTCGACCGGCTCACCGTGCACACCCCCGACCTGGACGACGTCTTCTTCGCCCTCACCGGCCACCCGGCCGAGGCTGACAAGGAACTGGCCCGATGAGCACCCTGACCTACGCCGCGCGCGACTCGATCACCATGCTGCGCCGCGATCTCCGGCACGCCCAGCGCTACCCGCTGATGACGGTCAGCTCGATCATGATGCCGCTGCTGATGATGCTGTTGTTCGTCTTCGTCTTCGGCAACGCGATGTCCCCGGTCGCCCGCACCGGCAACTACCTGGACTACCTGACGCCGGGCATCATCGTGATGGCCATCGGCAGCGCCAGCGGCAGTGCGGTGGCGATCAAGGTGTGCATGGACATGCAGGAGGGCATCATCGCCCGCTTCCGCACCATGTCGATCAGTCGCGGCTCGGTGCTCAGCGGCCAGGTGCTGGGCAGCCTGATCCGCACCCTGGTCAGCGTCGCCCTAATCATCGTGCTGGCCGTGCTGATGGGCTTCCGGCCGACCGCGGGCGTGGGGGAGTGGCTGGCCGTGCTCGGCCTGGTGTCCCTGGTGATCATCGCCTTCACCTGGCTCGCGGTGGCCATCGGCCTGGCCACCAAGACCGTGGGCGGCGCCAACACCGCGGCCTTCCCGCTCCAGTTCCTGCCGTTCCTCAGCAGTGCGTTCATCCCGACCGCGGCCATGTCCGACGGGGTGGCGCTGGTCGCCCAGTACCAGCCGTTCACCCCGATCATCGACACCCTGCGCGGCCTGCTGACCGGCACGCCGATCGGCACCAGCTGGATCTTCGCCATCGGCTGGTGCCTACTCCTGACCGCCATCGGCTACTTCTGCGCGCTCCGTCGCTACAACGCTGATACGTCACAATAACGTTTAGTCGCACCAACGCAACGCAAACCAAAGTCAACCTGACCGACCAGCTCAACCCAGCCCTGGTTGACCTCCGATAATGTTCACTTATCGGAGGTCAACCAGGGCTTTCGTCTGCATCGCCCAAATCCCCGACATCCGGTTTCGTTTCGTGTCGTTACGTGTGCTCGCGACGTAAACAACGCTACGATTCCCCGGTGAACGTCGAAGTGACCCGTGAGGCCGGAATATGCAACTACCCGGGCTGTAGCCGCCCGATCGCCCGCACCGGCGGCCCAGGACGCCCCTCGGAGTACTGCGACCTGCCCGAACACACCCGCTGGCGGGCCTGGCGAGAACGTCAACGCCAGCAACAGGGCGAAGAAGCTGCGGAATCCATCGTCACCGTGACGAAACAGGCTGGACCCGTTACCGCGGCCCGGCTACGCGCTGACGAGCTTCTGACCCAGTTCCGCACCCTGGCCGGCCAGCTCAACCAGACCCTCAACTCCGCGGTCACCGAACTGTCCACCCTGGCCGACCCCAGCGCCGCCGAGGCTCAGATGCAGGCGGTCCAGGCCGACGCCGCCCGCCGGATCGCCGAGGCCGAGTCCACCGCGCTCGCCGCCGACTCTGCCCGCCGCGAAGCCGAGGCCGCCCGCGCCCAGGCCGAAGCCGCCGCCGATGACGCGGCCGGTGCCGCCGAGTCCGCCGAGCAGGAGGCGATCACCGCCCTGGCCGCCCGCGACCACGCCGAGGCGCAGGCCCAGACCGCCACCCGTCAGGCCACCGAAGAAGTCCTCGCCGCCCGCAACGAGGCCGAGGTCCTCATCCAGGGCATCCGCCGGGACACCGCCGCGGAGATCGAGCGCGCCCGCGAGGAATCGGTGGCCCAGGCCGAACAGGCCCGCCGCCAGGCCGCCAAGGACGTCGAACAAGCCCAGCGCGACGCCGCCGCCTCCATCGACCAGGTACAACGCGATGCCGCGGCCGCGGTGGAACGCGCCCAGCGCGAGGCCACCAACACCATCGCCCAGATCAAACAGGAAGCCGCCACCGCCACCCAGCACGCCGAACGCACCGCCCAGATCCAGATCACCAAGGCCGAGCAGGCCCGCACCGAGGCCATCACCCGAGCCGACCGCGCCGACCAGTCCGCCAAGGACGCCCGCGAGGAACTCGACCACACCCGAGCC
The DNA here is from genome assembly GCF_014204915.1 of Crossiella cryophila. Lineage (NCBI taxonomy): Bacteria > Bacillati > Actinomycetota > Actinomycetes > Pseudonocardiales > Pseudonocardiaceae > Crossiella > Crossiella cryophila. The sequence goes on along the minus strand of NZ_JACHMH010000001.1, from coordinate 6,182,490 downwards.
GAACTCCGCGCCCTGCGCGAAACCCACACCAGGGACCTGGCCGCCGCGGTCGAATCCGCCCGCACCACCGCCGAGGAACGCCTGGCTGCCCTGGACGAGGCCCGCGCCCAAACCCTGGCCCGCGCCGAACGCGCCGAACGCCAATTGGACCAACTCATGGCCAAGTGACTCGCCGTCAGGCCCGGTCCACCTCGCCACCGAGTGGCACTTCCTGCCGTCGTGCCTGGTAGGCATGGGCGAGGTGGTCCTGGCAGCGGGCATGACGGAACTGGTAGGCCGACCCCGCCTGCCGCAGCACACCCCGCTGACGCGCGTCGGCCAGGAAGGCGGGCAACGACCAGGGCAGCCTGCCGGTCAGCGGCAGCCACACCCGGGACAGCGCCAGCCACTGACCCCAGGCGGTCGCACTGAGCACATAGCCGAACGCCGCGCTGAGACCGGTGCTGGTGCCCACCGCCAGCGCGAAGGGCAGGTTCCAGAGGACGCCGATCCCGAACTCGGCCGCGGGTGCCCGGATGAGTGCGACGAGAGCTCCGGTGCCGAACCCCATCACCAGCAGGAACACCGGGACCACGACGAGCAGCCGGATGGTCTCGTGCTCCCGGCTGGTCCGGAGCAGGGAGGTCGGGCTGAGGGCGGCCTTGGTATCCAGCGGGGTTTCCAGCCAGGCCGTGACCAGGGCGGTGGCCGCGGCGGCGAGCCCGTACAGCGGCACATAGACGATCGCGTCCACGATCAGGACACCGAACGGCTCGAAAGTGCCCAGGACCAGCGCGGTCTGGATCTGACGCACGCAGGCGGACGCCACACCGAAGAGCAGCCCGAGCACCAGTGCCCACCGCACGCGCCGGCAGAGCTGCACACGCGGCAGACCGGCCGCCCCACGCAGTCGCATCCGCACCCTGGCCGGTTCCAGCGCGCCGGGGGCGAGCCACAGCACTCCCCAGTGCACGACACTGAAGGCTGTCCCGGTCAACAGACCCTGCAACAGCCCGTTGGCCAGCCCGCGCACGCTCCCGGACCCCAGGGTGTCCACGACCGCCACCATCAGCCCGGTCGCCAGACCGGACACCAGCCCGACCACCAGTACCCGGATCCAGCGGCGCAGGCTGCCGCCGAGTTGCCACCACTGGAGGTCGGGTTTGCCAAGCCGGTTCAGGTGCCAGGCGAGATAACCCAGCCAGCGTTCGGCCAGCTCAGGGTCCCAGCGCCGGTGGCCGGGCTCCGGCGGACGCTGGTAGGCGGCGGTGGTGAACGCGCCGATGAGGTAGGTCTCGATGGCCGCGCGGGAACCGAACCGGCCACGGTCCAGCAGTTCGGCCGGGTCCTTGCCGGGCACGTCGCTGTAGACACCCCGGGCCATCGCGACCATCAACGGGGTGCTCAGCACCGCGGCCAGCTCCGTTCCCGCCGCGCTCCGGGGGCTGTCGTGCAATTCGTGCAGGACCGCAGCCCATCCGCCGTCCGCACGAGCGATGCGTGACAGGTAGTCGGTCAGATCCGCCGGGGTCAGATCGGCCAGCTCGACCACGGCCGCGGCGGAGAGCACCCGGGCATTGGCCACCGCCGCCACGTACTGCTCGGTGCGGCCGGTGAGCAGCAGCGGCATCGCGGTGGCGTTCAGCTCGGCCAGCGCGGTGGCGTGCAGACCGTGCGCGATCTCGTCGAACCCGTCCAGCACCGGCAGCACCCGGCGGTCCCTGACCAGCTCGACGGCCGCGGACCGCCCGGCGGCCAGTACCGGGTAGTCGTTGCGCAACCGGCTGACCAGCCAGCTCTCCAGCGTGATCGCGGTCGGATCCCAGGCGGCCAGACTGAAGATGACCGGCACGGCCTCGGCGCCGGTGCGCTCCGCCAGCAGATCCAGCACGAACCGCAGGGTCAGGATTGTCTTGCCGGACCCAGGTTTGCCCAGCACCACCAGCCGCCCGGACGGCACCCGCTGGTAGACCTCCACGACCTTGTCCAGCCCGCCGTCCAGGGCCAACGGCTCGGCGGCGGCCCCGGCAGGCAGACAGCGGATGGTGGCCCAGTGGTCGGCCGGCACCTCATCCGCGCGCCGCCACCGGACCGGCAGCGGAAACGGCACCGAGATCCGCAGCCGCTCTTCCTCCGCCCGCCACTGGGCCCGCACCGCACGGGCCAGGTCCTCGGCGGCCGCCACCAGCGGGTCGGCAGGCGCGCCGACCGTCAGGTGGATGTGCTGGCCACCGTGCACCACCCCGATCTGCGTCACCTGGGACGCGGTCTTCGTGGTGATCTCGTTGTGCACCCGGTCCGGCTCTGACCTCGCCATCAAGCGATTCCCCCTCAGGCTCGCTCGGCTCCATCCTCCCGCCCGCAGCACTGAGGCAGCTTGGGCCGTTCAGGCGACTCGCCATTTACTGTTATGCCAATTGACACAGCAGCAAAGACCGAACTACGGTTTCCCCATGGATGAGGCCAGGGGAAGGGGACGACCCCGCAAAGATCCGGCCGCGCTGGCCCGGTGGACGCCACCCGAAGGCTGGTCGCGGCTGGTCGCCTGGATCTCCCCGGCGGAGAAGAAGGCGCTCAAGCACGTCGCCGTCGAGGCGGACACCTCGGTGGCGGACCTGGTGCGGGCGCTGGCCGCCGGGCTGGTCGGCGGGGTCATCACCTATGAGGAACTGATCGGGCAAGTCTCGAAGGGAAAGCAGGTCATGGAGAAGATCCCCACGCTCTTCGAGCGGGACGAACGATTCCGGGTGGTGGACCGGCCGCGGGCGGAGTGCGCGTGGGTCTTCGACGGCGCGGGCGTCGGCACCGAGAAGCTCGACGGCACCAACGTCCGGCTCACCGTGCGGGCAGGCAGGCTGGTCCGGGTGGAGAAGCGGCGCAACCCGAGCAAGGAGCAAAGGAAACTCGGCATCGTCGACGGCTGGTACGTCGACACCAGCGAGGACTCGGCCGAGGACAAGTGGATCCACACCGCGGCCGACAACACCGACGTCTCCGGCTGGCCCGACGGCGAGCACCCGTGCGAGGCACTCGGCCCCCGGGTCCAGGGCAATCCCCTCGCCCTGGCGGAGCACCTGTGCGTGCCGTTCAACCTCCAGGCGCCGACGATCTCGGAGGTGCCGCGTGACTTCGAGCAGCTCCGGGAGTTCCTGGCGACGCTGGACAGCAGGTTCGCCCCGGGACAGCTCGCCGAGGGCATCGTTTTCCACCACCCGGACGGTCGCCGGGCCAAGATCAAGCGCAAGGACTTCGGGCTCGGCGCGAAGTAGGGGTCCGGGTTTACCCGAACCGCCAACGGCGCAGGTCAACGCGACCTAGCATCCGGCCATGATGCTTCGACGGGTATTACGCGCGCTCACGGCCGCCGCGCTGGCCGTCCCGCTCGCCCTCACCGGTGTCACCGGGACGGCCTCGGCGGAGACCCCCGGACGGCAGCTTTTGTTCTTCAACCACGGTTACGGGGTGCTCGACCGGGAGACCGCTGACGCGATCGAGCACTCCGCGTACATGAAGGAGTTCGCCAACTTCAGTGTGCGCACCACCACCGGCGCCGGTGGGCAGAAGTGGACCGGGCGCTACCTGATGGGCCGGGAGACCTACGTCGAACTGTTCGGCGTGGGTGACCTGCCGGGCGAGGACGGCAAGCTCGGCGCCACCGGTTTCGGTGTCTCCCCCGAGCACGCGGGCGACCTCAAGACGGTCCGCCAGCGCCTGATCGACCAGGGCGGCAAGCCGGTGGACTTCCTGCAGACCATTGACTGGGGCGACGGCAAGCCGGTGCCGTGGTTCGACGCCATCTTCACCAGCGCCGAGAAGTACGAGTCCTTGAACGCCTGGGGCATGGAGTACCGGGAGGAGTTCCTCAGCGATCCGCGCGCCAAGATCGGACCGCCCGCCTACCCCGGTGACGTCAGCCGGGACCGCTACCTCTCGGAGAAGTACCGCGACTTCCTGATGCGAGACGTCTCCGCCATCCACCTCGCCATCACCGCGCGGGACCTCAACGTCACGCTGCCGCTGCTCAAGAACGGCGGCTTCGTGGTCGTGCCGACTCCCAGCGGGGTGCTGGTGACCCGCGGTGGCACCACGATGCGCCTGGACGCCGTGCCGCCGGCCGAGATCGGCCTGCGCAGCATCGACTTCACCCTGAACCGGCCCCTGGGCACGCGGCAGGAGCACCGGCTCGGCAACTCGACCCTCACCGTCGGCCCCGGCGCCCGCGCTTTCTGGACCTTCCAGCGGTGATCCGTCGTCACTGAGGTGACCGGGGTGGTGGCGGCGCTGGCCAGGGGTGCGGCGGTGGTCCTGCCCAACCCGTACCCGCTGACCTCGGTGGTGGCCGCCACCACCGCCGAGGCGGTCAACGCCGCCAAGGGCCGCCCCGCCGGCCAGGCGGTGGCGTTGTGGCTGGTCGGGGACGGGCCGTGGGCGGAACTGGCCGCGGCCCTCGACCTCGACTCCCGCGGCCTCGCCCTGGCCAGGCACCTCCTGGTCGAGGAGCGGGTGACGGCGCTGCTCCCGATCACCCCGGCCGCGCCGCGCTGGGTCCTGGACGCGGCGCGGGAGGGGTTCGTGCTGGTCTTCGGCTCCTGCTGGGCACCGCTGCGGCCGCTGCTCACCCAGCCACTGCGGGTGAGCAGCGCCAACCGCACCGGCCACGCACCGGTGGCCGACCCGGCGAGTGCGCGAGCGGAGTTCCCGCCGGAAGTACACGTCCTGGACGCCGGAGACGGCCACCCCAGCTGGGGCAGACGCGCCACCACCACCCTGCGGCTCACCCGGGCCGGGATCGAACACGTCCGGCCCGGGGCGCAGTGCCACGCCCGCGGTGGACCGGCCGCCTACCTGGCACACCTGCGGATCAGCTGAGCTTGCCGCAGAAGACCAGGTTGACCAGCTTCTCCTGCGCCTGCTGGAAGACCGCCGACGGGTCGGCCGCGGAGTCCCCTGCCGTCAGCGATGCCTCCATGGTCCGGCTGCCGTCGGGCGTGCTGTAGAGCAGCGTGCCGGAGCCGATGACACCACCGTTGTGGTACAGCAGGGTGCCGCCGCAGCTCGGGCCCGCTTCCAGCACCCGCAGGCCGAGGCCGAAGCCGCTCTTGGGGTGCGGGGTGCGCATCTGGGTCAGCAGCGGGGCCGGGAGCAGCCTGCCGCCCAGCAGTCCGGCGAAGAAGGTGCGCAGGTCCCTGGTGGTGGAGATCATGTCACCGGCGCTGGAGATCCAGGACGGGTTCTGCCGGGTGACGTCGATCAGCTGCCACTGCCCGGCGTCCTGGTAGCGGTAGTAGCTGTGCGCGTGCGGTCCGGTGATCTCCGGTGCGGCGCCCGGGGACACGGTGTCGCGCAGGCCGAGCGGGCGCAGGATGCGTCGCTGGAGTTCCTCGGCGAATGGGCGGCCGGTGACCTGTTCGACCAGCAGCCGGGCGGCCACGTAGTTGGTGTTGGCGTAGTTCCAGTCCGTGCCGGGGGCGAACCGCGGCGGCTTGGCCAGTGCGTAGCGGAGCAGCTCGGCGGGCTGGTAGGTGTGGAAGCGCAGGTCCACCCATTCCTTGCCCTGCCAGGGGATTCCCGGTACGACCGTGCCGTCGGGGTAGTACTCGCCGGTGTGGTTGAACAGTCCGCTGGTGTGCGCCAGCAGCATCCGCACGGTGATCCGCCGGTCCAGGGCGAACTGCGGCAGGTAGTCCGCGGCCGGGGAGTCCAGGCCGACCTTGCCCTCGGCCACCAGTTGCAGCACCAGGGTGGCGGTGAAGACCTTGGTGTTGCTGCCGATCCGGAACCGCCCGTTGGTCGGCGGCTTCCCTGGCTCGCCGAGCTTGCGCAGTCCGGCGCTGCCGACCCAGTCGCCGCGCTGGTCGTGCACCCGCAGCTGCACCCCGCCGAAACCGGCGTCCACCAGGGATTCGATGGCCTGCTGCAGCTCGGGGCGGTGCGGCTGGCCCGCGGCCGCCGGCAACGCACTGCCGACGGCCGCTCCGGCCAGCAGGGTGACGGCCAGCGCGGTGGCCCCCACCCGCCGGGAGATCCGGGAGTTGATGTTGTGTGTCATGCGCTTCAGGATTGGGCTTGACCCAAGGTCAAGGTCAAGCGCGGCCGGTCAGTAGGCCACGGTGAACCGGCCCCGGTGCCGCGGCTGCTCGGCCTCGTCCAGCAGTGCCACCGCGAAGTCCTCCATGGAGATCGCGGACTCGCCCTGCTCGTTGATCAGCAGGTCGTCCTTGCCGACCCGGTAGCGGCCGGTGCGCACCCCGGGCTCCAGCAGCATCGGCGGGCTCAGGTAGGTCCAGTCCACCCCGGTGCTCGCCTCGGCCACGGCGTGCTGGTCCTTGCAGGCCAACGCGATCGGCCGCAGGTGGGTGGGGAACTCGGCGGTGTCGACCAGCAGTTCGCCGGTGGCCACCCGCAGGCTGGCCGAGCCGCCGACCAGCAGCAGCCGGACACCGCGCTCGCGCAGGCCGGTGAACAGGGCTTCGGTGACCTGGACCAGTTCGGGTTCCCTGCCTGGTCGCGGGCGGGTCGCGGTGATCACCAGGTCCGTCTCGGCGGCCAGGGCGGCGATCGCGGCCGGGTCGGTGGCGTCGGCGGCGCGGTGGGTGGCGCCGGGGTGCAGGTCCGGGAAGCGGGCGGCCGAGCGGGCCACCGCGGTGACCTGGTGGCCGCGGGTGACGGCCTCGGCGACAACGCGGCTGCCGGTGGCTCCGGTGGCGCCGAACACGGTGATACGCAAGGGAGATCAGCTCCTGACGAGAGTGCGGGAGGGGAGTTGGGCGGTGACCACCGCGGCCAGTACGACCAGGCCGCCGAGGCCCTGGACCGGGGTGAGTTGCTGGCCGAGCACGAGCCAGCCGAGCAGGGTGGCCACCAGTGGGCTGAGCAGGCCGAGGAAGGTGACCTCGGTGGGGGAGAGGGCGTGGATGCCGCGGAACCACAGCGCGTAGGCGATGGCCGAGCCGATGATGGCCAGGTAGGCGTAGCCGAGCAGGTTGGGCCCGGTCAGCACCGCGGGCGGTGGGCCCTCCACGAACAGGGTGACCGGGACCAGCAGCAGTCCGCCGAAGGCCAGTTGCCAGCCGGTGACCGCGAGCATCGGGGCGTCGGCCCGCCAGCGCTTGCTCAGCACCACGCCCAGGGCCATCACCACCGCGCCGCCGAGTGCGGCCGCGATGCCGACCCCGTCCAGGTGGGCGTCGGCGCGCAGTACCAGCAGGCTGACCCCGGCGAACCCGGCCAGCCCGGCGACCAGGGTCCGGGTGGTGAGCTTCTGGCCGAGCAGTCCGGCGGCGAAACCGGCCACCAGCAGCGGCTGGATCGCGCCCAGGGTGGCCGCGACACCCCCGGGCAGCCGGTAGGCGGCGATGAACAGCATCGCGTTGAACACGCCGATGTTGAGCGCGCCCAGGATCGCCGCCCGCCACCACCACTGGCCGCGCGGTAATCGCCGGGTGATCAGGATGAGCAGCAAACCCGCTGGCAGGGCGCGGAGCACCGAGGCCAGCAGTGGTCGGTCGGGTGGCAGTAGTTCGGTGGTGACGAGGTAGGTGGATCCCCAGACTGCGGGGGCGAGTGCGGTGGCCAGCACGACCCCCAGGCGATTGCTTAGCACTAAGACAATGTATCTCATCGCTAAGACATCTAGGATGGAGATGTGACAGATCACGTCGACCGCGTGCTCGCCCAGTGGGCCGCCCAGCGTCCTGACCTCGATGTCTCACCCATGGCCGTGCTCGGCAGACTGGCCAGGGCGAACCGGCTCACCGGCGCCTCGATGGACAAGACCTTCGCCGCGCACGGCCTGGACCGCCCCTCCTTCGACGTGCTGGCCACCCTGCGCCGCAACAACCCGCCGCACCGGCTCACCCCGGCCGAGCTGATGCGCTCCTCGATGGTCACCTCCGGCGCCATCACCCAGCGCCTGGACCGCCTGCAGTCCCGCGGCCTGATCACCCGCGAACCCAGCCCCACCGACGGCCGGGTGGTGCACGTCCAGCTCACCCCTGAGGGCAAGGCGCTGATCGACCAGGCCCTGCCCGATCACCTCGCCACCGAGGAATACCTGCTCGCCGCGCTCACCCCGGCGCAGCGCACCGATCTCGCCGCCATCCTGCGCACCCTGCTGATCTCCTTGGGGGACAGTGTGTTCTGACAGCCTCGAACAGGAAGGACGGCGAACCGACGTTCGGACGCCGGCTCGCCGCCCGCCTGCTCGCCGAGGGGCGACCGGCGCGGGTGCTGGCGCCGCCGTCGGAGACAGCGGGCTGGCCGCCGGGCACGGAGATCGTGGTGGGCGATGTCGCACGGCCAGGGGAAACTCCGGCCGCCTTCGCCGGGATCGAGCGGCTGTTCCTGGCCGGGGCACTCCCGGCAACGGTCCGGGAGGCGGTCACGCTGGCCAGGGCGGGCGGGGTGGCGCGGATCGCGGTGCTGTCCTCGCACGGGCCCGACATGGAGATCGAGTTCGAGCCGGAGTCGTGGTACTGGCTGGCGATCGAGGTGGTGGTGGAACGCAGCGGGGCGTGGTGGACCCACCTGCAACCCTCGCCGATCATGAACCAGACCCTGCGGGCGGGCTATCCGCGTTCCCGCGCCAGCCTGGCGGCGGCGATCCGCGCGGGCGAGGTCATCCGCGAGCCGTACCCGGACAGCGCGGTTCCCTTCATCGACGAGGACGACCTGGCCGCGATCGCGGTGGCGGCACTGTTCGAGGACGGGCACGCCGGTCAGACGCTGACGGTGCACGGCGAGCCGATCAGCCTGCGCGAGCAGCTCCGGCTGATCGGACAGGCACTCGGCCGGGACATCCCCTTCGCGGAACAGACCCCGGAGCAGGCCGCCGAGCACGCCCGGCGGCAGGGGATGGCCGAGCAGGAGATCGAACAGTGGCTGGCCGCCAAGGCGACGTGGGCGGCGACCCTGGACGACCCGGACTACCGCCGCTGGCTCGACCTCGGGATCACCACCGTCACCCGCGTGCTCGGCCGCCCACCACGAAGCTATGCCGACTGGCTGGCCGACCAGGTCGAGGTCTTCGGCTCAGGCCGGCCTGCCAACCGTGGCGGCCGCCGGGTCGAGGCGGCAGGCTGATCCGTCGTGCGCATCCTGTTCACCTTCGCCGGCGGCAACGGCCACTTCGACCCGCTGACCCCACTGGCCGCCGCGGCACTGGCGGCCGGGCACACCGTGGCCTTCGCCAGTGGTCCCGGACTGCGTGCGGTGGTGGCCGCGGCCGGGTTCACCGCCTTCGCGGTCGGCTCCGGCAGCCCGGACAACGCCGCCGCGATCACCGCGCTGGCACCCCTTGACCCGGAACGCGAACGCCGCGACCTGCGGGAGGGCTTCGCCCGGCGGCTCACCGGCGAACGCCTGCCCGGCCTGCTGGACCTGCTCGCGCAGTGGCAGCCGGATGTCCTGGTCCGGGACGAGACCGACTACGCGGCGGCCATCGCGGCCGACCGGCTCGGGCTGCCCTGCGCCTCGATGACCTGCATGCCCGCGGGCGGCTTCGCCACCGACGCGGTCGTCGGCGGACCGTTGCACGAGTGGCGGGCCGCCCAGGGACTGCCGCCGGATCCCGGGCTGGACATGCTGCGCCACCTGGTGCTGACCGGGCTGCCGCTGTCCTTCCGCGATCCGGCCGACCCACTGCCCGCCACCGCCCGCGCCTTCCGCCCACTCCTCCCTCGGCCGCGGACCGAGGTCCCGGACTGGGTCATCCCCGGCCGGCCGGGCTTCTACTTCACCCTGGGCACGATCTTCAACCGCGAGTCCGGCGACCTGTTCACCCGGGCACTGGCCGGATCGCCGCGTTGCCGGGTCCGGACAGCGCGCTGGAGTGGATCACCGCACTGCGCCGCGGACGTGTTCAATGGCGAGGGCAATGATCCACAAGGTGAAGGACGTGCGGATGCGGACCCGGCGATCGTTTCTCGGACTGGCCACCGGCGCGGCACTGGCCGCCGCCATCCCCGGCGGGATCGCCGCGGCCGCGGCCCCTGGCGCGACCGGACGGCTGCGCGAGCTGGAACGCGCACACGGCGCCCGCCTGGGTGTCTACGGCCGCAACCTGGGCACCGGCCGGACCGTGGCCTACCGGGCCGACGAGCTGTTCCCGCTCTGCTCCAGCTGGAAACCGCTGGTCTCGGCCGCGATCCTGCGTGACCTTGACCAGCACGGCGAGGTGCTGGCCAAGCGGATCCACTACACCCAGGCCGACCTGGTCACCTACTCGCCGATCACCGGCACCCCGGAGCACCTGGCCAACGGCATGACCATCGCCGAACTCAGCGCGGCCAGCATCTGCTACAGCGACAACTCCGCGGCCAACTTCCTGCTCCGCGAGATCGGCGGCCCCACCGGCATCACCCGGTTCTGCCGCTCCATCGGTGATCACCGCACCCGGCTGGACCGGTGGGAGACCGAGCTGAACACCGCCGAACCCTGGCGGATCACCGACACCACCAGCCCGCGCGCCATCGCGGGCACCTACCGCCGCGTGCTGCTCGGCGACGCGCTCACCGCACCCGACCGGCAGCGGGTCACCGACTGGATGCTGGCCAACACCACCAGCGGCGACCGCTTCCGCGCCGGACTGCCCAAGGACTGGAAGCTGGCCGACAAGACCGGCACCGGCTCCTACGGCACCAACAACGACGTCGGCATCGCCTGGACCCCGGCGGGCACGCCGATCCTGCTCGCGGTCTACACCACCAAACCCGAGCAGGCGGCCAAGCCGGACAGTCCGCTGGTCGCCAAGGCCGCCGCGGTGCTGGCCGACACGCTGGGCTGAGTTGTCCGGCGCGGGGTGTCGATCTGCGGCAGGCTCGTTCGTCGGGTGAGCGACACCCGAACTCGAAGGGGACCTCCGTTGACCGAGCCGCAGATCCAGACCCGCGCCGCCCAGCCCTACCTGGGGGTGACCGCCACGGTCACCATGACCACCTTCCATCTCGTCGCCGACCGGATCGGCGAGATCGTCGGCCTGCTCCTGGGCCGTGGTCAGGAGATCGCCGGTGCCCCGTTCCTCCGCTACCACGTGATCGACATGGAGGCCGAGCTGGTGGTGGAGGCCGGGGTGCCGGTGGCCGAACCACAGCCCGGCGAGGGCGAGATCAAACCGGGCGAGCTGCCCGCCGGGCGCTACGTCACCCTCATCCACCACGGGCACGTGGACGGGCTGATCGAGACGATCACCGGCCTGTTCGCCTGGGCCGAGACCCAGGGCCTGACCTGGGACATGACCACCTCCGAGCGGGGTGAGCACTGGGGCTGCCGGATGGAGAGCTACCTGACCAACCCGCAGGTCGAACCCGACATGAACAACTGGGACACCGAACTGGCCTACCGGCTCGCGGACTGAGGGCGCGAGGCGAGCATGCCGAACACGGTGACCGTCAACGGAGTCCCCACCTGGTACGAGGTCCGCGGTGACGGCGAGCCGCTGGTGCTGCTGCACGGCGGCATGACCGACGCCCGCTGCTTCGCGGGCAACCTGGACGGCCTGGCCGAGCACTTCCGGGTGCACCTGCCCGAACGCCGCGGCCACGGCCACACCCCCGACGTCGGCGGGCCGATCAGCCACGACCTCATGGCCGAGGACATGATCGCCTTCATCGACACCGTCATCGGCGCCCCGGTGCACCTGGCCGGGTACAGCGACGGCGCGGTGGTCGCGCTGCTGCTGGCGCACCGGCGGCCGGACCTGGTGCGCAAACTGGTGCTGGTCAGCGGGGTGCACGAGCACACCGGCTGGCTGTTCACACCCGAACCGGGCGGCGAGATCCCCGAGGTGATCACCCGGGCCTACGCCGAGGTGGCCCCGCACCCACCCGAGCACCTCCAGGTGGTGGCGGGCAAACTCGCCGAGTCCGCCAGTCAGGAGACCCTGCTCGGCACCGCGGAGCTGGCCGGGATCAGCGCGCGCACCCTGGTCGTGGCCGCCGACGACGACATCATCAGCCTGGAACACACCCTCGCCCTCTACCGCGGCATCCCGGCCGCGGAGCTGGCCGTGGTGCCCGGCACCTCGCACGCGCTGCTGGAGGAGAAACCCCTGCTGTGCCGGGAGATCGTCGGCGAGTTCCTGCGTAACGACGCCGTGTCCACCTGGATACCGATCCGACGCGCGAGCTGAACTCGCGAGGTGGATGATCTCGCCCATGGGCGATGTCGCGATCGAGATCGACAGCCTCACCAAGGACTACGGGCGGCGGCGCGCACTGGACGCGCTGACCCTCCAGGTCCGCACCGGCGAGGTTTTCGGTTTCCTGGGTCCCAACGGGGCCGGTAAGACCACCACCATCAGGATCCTGCTCGATCTGCTGCGCCCCACGTCCGGCCGGGCCACTGTGCTCGGCCTGGACGTGCGGCGGCAGGCGATGGCCCTGCACCAGCGGATCGCCTACGTGCCAGGCGATGTCGCGCTCTGGCCGCAGCTCACCGGTGGCCAGGCCATCGACACCCTGCTGCACCTGCACGGCACCCCCGGCGACCAGGCCCGCCGCGCCGAGCTGATCGAACGCTTCCAGCTCGACCCCTCGCTGCGCTGCCGCACCTACTCCAAGGGCAACCGGCAGAAGGTCGCCCTGGTCGCCGCCTTCGCCACCGGCGCCGAACTGCTCATCCTGGACGAGCCGACCAGCGGACTGGACCCGTTGATGGGGGAGACCTTCCGGGAGTGCGTGCGTGAGGCCCGTGCGGAAGGCCGCACGCTGTTCCTGTCCTCGCACATCCTCGGCGAGGTCGAGTCCATCTGCGACCGGGTCGGCGTGGTCCGCGCCGGACAGCTCGTGGACAGCGGCACGCTCAACGAGCTGCGGCACCTCTCCGCCTACACCGTGGAGGCCGAACTGGCCGGACCGGTGCAGGTCGACGGGCTGCCAGGGGTCACCGAGGCGATCCTCACCGAACCGGAGACCGGCCGCTACCGGCTCACCTGCCGCGCCCAGCCCGGCACCATGGACCGGTTGCTGGCCGCACTCGCGACCGCGGGCGTGCACACCCTGACCAGCCGCCCGCCCACCCTGGAGGAACTCTTCCTCGGCTACTACACCGAGGCGGGGAAGTGAACGCGCTGCTGCTGCGGCTGACCCTGGGCCGGGTCTGGGTGCGCACCCTGTCCTGGGGCGCGGCCATCGCGGTGCTGATGATCGTCGGCATCGCCGCCTACCAGGAGGCATTCCCCGACCCGGCCCAGCGCGAGGCCGCCATCGCCGGACTGGCCAGTCAGCCCGCGCTGTACGCCACCCTGGGCAAACCCGGCGACATCGGCAGCCTCGGCGGGTTCGTGACCTGGCGGATGGGCCAGTTCGAGTGCGTGGTCATCGCGCTGTACGCCGCCCTCACCCTCGCCGTGCTGACCAGGGGCGATGAGGAGAACGGGCTGCGCGAGGCGGTGTGGGCCGGATCCGTGCGGCGCACCGCCCCGCTGACCGCCGCACTGCTCGTGGTCGGCGCGGGCACGCTGCTGCTGGGCGCGGTGATCACCCTGGTCATGCTCGTCGAGGGCACCCCCGCGCTGGGCGCGGTGCTCTTCGGCGCGGCCTGCGCCGGGGCCGGACTCGCCCACCTCGGCATCGCCGCGCTGTTCAGCCAGCTGGCCACCTCCCGGCGCGCGGTCAGCGGCCTCACCGGCGCGGCGCTGGCCACCGGGTACGTGCTGCGCACCCTGGCCGATGCCAACACCGAGGTGTCCTGGCTGCGCTGGCTCAGCCCACTCGGCTGGGCCCAGTACGTCGACGCCTACACCACCAACCGCGCCTGGCCCCTGCTGTTGCTGCTCGGCCTGGCCGTGCTGACCACCACCGCCGCACTGGCCATGGAGGCCCGCCGCGACCTGGGCGCCGGACTGCTGCACGCCCGCCCCGGCCCCGCGCACGGCCGCTCGCTGCGCACCATCGAACTGCTCACCCTGCGCCTGCACACCGGCATGATCCTGGGCTGGGCCGCCGGACTGGGTGTGCTGGCCGCCTCCATCGGCGCGATCGTGGACGGCGTCTCCACCGTGCTGGCGGGCAACCCGCAGTTCAGCGCCATGCTCGCGGCCGTGGCCGGTGGCGAGCGCCGGTTCACCGAGGCGTTCCTGGCCACCCTGTTCCAGATCATCGCCCTGCTCATCGCGCTGGTCGCCGCCCAGGGCGTGGTCAGCGCCAGGGAGGCCGAACGCACCGGCCAGGCCGAGGTGCTGCTGGCCCGCCCGCTGACCAGGGCCCGCTGGCTCGGCGCGCACCTGCTCACCGGCCTGCTGGCCGCGACCCTGGTGGCCACCCTGGCCGGGTCGGCGGCCGCGCTGTCCTGGTGGGCCACCGGCGGCCACGACACCTCGGTGCTGGTGGCCGCGGCACTCAACAGCCTGCCCGCGGCCGCGGTCTTCGCCGGACTGGCCACCCTGCTCATCGCGGTACTGCCGCGCTGGGCGGTCACCCTGGGCACCACGCTGCCACTGGCCGGGTTCGTGCTGGCCCTGTTCGGCCCGCTGATCGACCTGCCGACCTGGCTGCTGGACCTCTCCCCGTTCCGGCACCTGGCCCTGCTGCCCGCCGAGTCCTTCGACCTGCCCTCCGCCCTGGTCCTGCTGGCGGTGGCCGCGGTGCTGGCGGGCGCCGGACTGGTCCTGGTGCAGCGGCGGGACCTGCGGATCGGCTGAATACTGAAAAACCAGCGACCAAAGAGCCATGTTCCGTTCACCTGTTCCCCTCCTACGGTCGGCACAATCCCGCCGTTCCCGAACTAGGAGGCAGGTAGCAGGTGAATCTCATCGACAACGGCGATGTCGAACGCGGCACCGGCGGCACGGGGGAGCCGACCCCGGCGGTGCCGGGCTGGCAGACCGTGGAGGGCGCGCCCGCGATCATCCGGTACGCCGCGGGCGGCGGCTACCCCACCGCACTGGACCCGGGCCCGGCCGAACGCGGCGCCCAGTTCCTCGGCGGCGGCACCAGCCCGCGCACCCGGCTCACCCAGACCGTCCGGCTGCCAGCGGGTGCGGTCTTCCGGCTCGCCGGCTGGCTCGGCGGGTTCGCCACCCAGCAGGACGGGGTCCGGTTGTCGGTGGAGTTCCTCGACCGCACCGGCTACCCGATCGGCCTGGCCGTGCTCGGCCCGGTCACCGCCCAGGAACGCGGCCTGCGCACCGGACTGTTCGAGCAGACCACCACCGGACCGGTGCCCGCAGGCAGCACGCACGCCCGGATCACGCTGCTGTTCACCCGCTCCGGCAGCGGCAGCTCCAACGACGGCTACGCCGACAACCTCAGCCTGACCGTGGGAGCCCGCTGATGCTGAACCGACGCACCCTGCTCCGCGGCGCCGCCACCGCAGGCGCCCTCGGCGCGGTCTGGCCGCTCTCGGCCGCGCTCAGCCCGGCCCAGGCCTACGCCGCCGCGGCCGATCTCGGCGTGAGCTGGGACCCCAAGCCGTTCACCCTCGGCGTGGCCTCCGGCGACCCGATGCCCACCAGCGTGGTGCTCTGGACCCGCCTGGCCCCGGACCCCCTGGCCGCCGAACAGCCGCTACCGGCCGCGGTCGAGGTCAAGTGGACCGTGGCCGAGGACCGCGAGCTGCGCCGCAAGGTCGTCTGCGGCACCGCCCCGGCCACCTCGCTGCTGGGCCACGCGGTGCACGTCCCGGTGCACGGGCTGCGCCCCGGCCGCACCTACTACTACGCCTTCGAGGCCCTCGGCCAGCGCAGCCGGGTCGGCCGCACCCGCACCGCCCCGGTCGGCAAGGTGGACAAGGTCCGGTTCGCCTCGGCCAACTGCCAGGCCTTCCACGACGGCCTCTACGCCGCGCACCGCGGCATCGCCAGGGAGAACCTGGACTTCGTGGTGCACCTCGGCGACTACATCTACGAGCACGGCCAGGTCGGCGGCAGCCACATCCGCGACCACGACGGCCCGGAGATCCTCACCCTGGCCGACTACCGCAAGCGGCATGCCCTCTACAAGGGCGACCCGTCGCTGCGCGAGGCGCACGCCGCGCACCCGTGGTTCCTGACCTGGGACGACCACGAGGTGGTCAACGACCACAGCGGCACCACCGGCGACGCCCCGTTCGTCAAGCGCCGCGCCGCGGCCTACCAGGCCTGGTACGAGCACATGCCCGCGCGCGCGGAGACCGGCCTGCCCGACATCCGGATCCACCAGCAGCGCCGCTGGGGCGACCTGCTCGACCTGACCATCCTGGACCTGCGCCAGTACCGCTCGGCGCAGAACCTGGCCGATGGCACCATCCTGGGCGCCGACCAGCGGGCCTGGCTGGGCCGCCAGATCGACTCGCCCAGCGACGCCTGGCACTGCTGGGTCAACTCGATCATGCTCAGCCAGCTGGCCAAACCCGCGGGCGGCTACTACTTCACCGACCAGTGGGACGGCTTCCGGACCGAGCGCAACAGCGTGCTCGGCCAGGCCCACCGCAAGAACCTGCAGGACCTGGTGGTGATCACCGGCGACTGGCACTCCGCCTTCGTCGATGACATCCGCCCGGACTTCGACAACCCCGACGCCCCGGTGATCGGCACCGAGTTCACCGCGCACTCGGTCACCTCCGGCGCCTACTCCGCGGAGTGGAACGCCACCAACGGGCCGGTGATGGGCAAGGCCAACCCGCACCTGAAGTACTTCGAGGGCAACCGCTACGGCTACGACGTCTACGAGGTCACGCCGCGGCGCTGGTCAACGCACATGCGGGTGATCGGCGACCGGAAGGTGGCCGACTCGCCGGTGAGCACGCTGACCACCTTCCACGTCGACCGCGGCAAGCCGGGCAGCTACGAGGACCCGGCCACGATCGGCTCGGCCGCGCAGTACCGGCGGCGCTGAACCCCTGGTCACGATGGCCGTCACGCCGAGGCGCGCACGGCCATCGTGACCCCAAGGACCAGCATGGTCACCGCGATCAGCGAGTCCAGCACCCGCCAGGCCACCGGCTTGGCGAACAACCCCGACAGCGAGCGCGCGCCGAAGCCCAGCGCGCCGAA
This sequence comes from Crossiella cryophila, assembly GCF_014204915.1. Taxonomy (NCBI): domain Bacteria; kingdom Bacillati; phylum Actinomycetota; class Actinomycetes; order Pseudonocardiales; family Pseudonocardiaceae; genus Crossiella; species Crossiella cryophila. Next base: position 6,165,542 of record NZ_JACHMH010000001.1, on the reverse strand, counting down.
CCAGAGCAGGCTGCCCGCGACCGCGCCGGCGGCGAAGACCCAGCGGGCCGCGCCGTAGCCGTTGCCGACCGAGCCGAGCAGCAGCACCGTGTCCAGGTAGACGTGCGGGTTGAGCCAGGTCAGCACCAGACAGGTGAGGATCGCCGCGCGCGGCGATCCGCTGGTGCTGACCCCGGCCTGCATGGCCGAGGGGTTCAGGGCGCGGCGGGCGGCGAGCAGGCCGTAGCCGAGCAGGAAGATCGCGCCGGCCCAGCCGACCACGGTCAGCGCGCTCGGCCACAGCTGCACCAGGCCGCCGATGCCGCTGACCCCGGCGGCGATGAGCACCGCGTCGGAGATCCCGCAGATGGCCACCACCGGCAGCACGTGCTCGCGGCGCAGCCCTTGGCGCAGCACGAAGGCGTTCTGCGAACCGATCGCGATGATGAGGGACAACCCGGTGCCCAGACCGGCGGCCAGCGGTGTCAAGTATCCGTACACGTTCTTGACGCTAAGGAGTGAAGATCCAGCAGACCAGCTAAAGATTCTTCACTATCATTAGCCATCGTGATGGACGACCTGCCGTTCGACCAGGTCCGCACCCTGCTCGCCGCGGTCGACGAGGGCACCTTCGAGGCCGCCGCTCGAGCCCTGCACGTCACCCCGTCCGCGGTGAGCCAGCGGATCAAGGCCCTGGAACAGCGGGTCGGCCGGGTGCTGCTGCAACGCGCCAAACCGATCCGGCTCACCGACTCCGGCGAGGTGGTGGCCAGGTTCGGGCGCCAGCTCGCGCTGCTGGCCCAGGACGCCCGCGCCGAACTGGGACTGCCCGAGGACGGGCGGCCGAACGTGCTGCCGGTGGCGGTCAACGCCGACTCCCTGGCCACCTGGTTCCTCACCACACTGACCAGGGTCCCCGAGCACCTCCAGGTGTGCTTCGCGCTGCGCAGGGAGGACCAGGACCACACCACCGACCTGCTGCGCGAGGGCCTGGTGCTGGCCGCGGTCACCTCCACCCCCGAACCCGTGCAGGGCTGCTCGGTGCGCCCGCTGGGCCGGATGCGCTACCAGGCGATGGCCAGCCCGGCCTTCATCCGCCGCTGGCTCACCGGCGGCCCGCTGACCGAGTTGCTGCCGCAGGCGCCGGTGGTGGTCTTCGACGGCAAGGACGACCTGCAGCACCGCTTCGCCCGCGACCTCACCCGGCGCGAGCCGAGCAGCCGCCAGCACCTGGTGCCCGCCTCGGACATCTTCCTGGCCGCGGTGCTGCGTGGCCTTGGCTGGGGGATGATCCCGGACGTGCAAGGCGATGAGCAGGCCGCAAACGGACTGCTGGTCGCCCTCGCCCCGGAGCACCCGGTGGACGTGCCGCTGTACTGGCAGCAGTGGAAACTGGACTCACCCCCGCTGTCCGCACTGGCCGACGCGGTGGTCCGCACCGCGGCCGAACACCTCACCCCACTGCCTTGACCCAGCGCTCTTGACCTCCACCTCGCTGGAGGTAGCACCCTTCTGACATGCCGATTTCCGAGGATCTCCCGCCGGATACCCCAGCTGTGGTGGTCGAGTACTTCTTCGCGCTGGAATGCCCCTGGCTCGGCTGGTTCGAGCCCGCGCCCGGTACCGAGGCGACCGCGGCCGCCTGAGCCGATATTGAGCGGCGCCGTCCGCCCGGACTGCCTACGCTGCGCCCATGCGGGACCTGCTGACGCTGCCGAAGACCCACCTGCACGTGCACCTGGAGAGCACCCTGCGCAGGGAGACCCTCCAGGAGATCGCCACCACCCACGGCATCGAGCTGCCGGACAGCCTCACCAGTGACGGCGCTTCCTTCCAGGGCTTCCGCGCCTTCGCCGACGCCAACTCGCACATCCGGGACTGCCTGCGCATCCCGGCCGACTTCCGCCGGATGGCCCGGGAGTTCTGCGCGGACGAGGCCGCCCAGGGCACCCGTTACGCCGAGATCCGGTTCACCGCGGCTGCGCACGGCGAACGCCTCGGCGACCTGGCCATGCCGCTGACCGCTGTGCTCGAAGGACTCGACGAGGGCCAGGCCGAGCACGGCATCGAGGTCGAGATCATCCTGGACCACTCCCGCCGCCGCTCGGTCGAACGAGCCCAGCGCACCCTGGAGCTGGCCCGCCGCTTCCCCGGCCGGGTCATCGGCCTGGACATGGCGGGGGAGGAGAGCTACTCGCTCGCGCCGTTCGCCCAGGTCATCGCGGAAGCCAGGGACGCGGGCCTGCACCTGGTGCATCACGCGGGCGAGTCCTGCGGCCCGCCCAGCGTCCGCGAGGCCCTCACCCTCGGGCTCACCGAACGCCTCGGCCACGGCTTCCGCGTGCTGGAAGACCGCGAACTCGCCGCCGAGGTCGCCGACCGCGGCATCCCCCTGGAGGTCTGCCCCTCCTCCAACGTCACCCTCGGCCTGGTCCCCGACCTGCCCAGCCACCCGCTGCCCGAACTGCTGGCCGCCGGCCTGGTCGTCACCCTCAACACCGACGTCCCCAACTTCACCGGCGTCACCCTCACCGAGGAGTTCCAGCGCGTCCGGGACACCTTCGGCCTCACCGACCCGCAACTGGCCGACCTGGCCCGCGACGCCGCCGATGCCTCCTTCGCCCCGCCGGAGACCAAGGCCGAGCTGCACCGCGGCATCGATGCCTGGCTCGCCGCCCCGCCGGTGACCGCGATGCGATAGACAAGGCGCCGTGCCCAACCTCGTGCTCGGACCGCTGCTGCGCCACGTCGACGACAACTCGGCCACCGTCTGGGTGGAGACCGACGGCCCCGGCACGGTCCGGGTTCTCGACGCCGAGAGCGGCACCTTCCAGGTCGGCGGCCACCACTACGCGCTGGTCGTGCTCAGCGGCCTGACCCCGGACACCGAACACGAGTACCAGGTCCACCTCGACGGCGAACCCGCCTGGCCGCTGCCGGAGTCCGACTTCCCGCCCAGCGTCATCCGCACCCTGCCCGGCCAGGCCGACCACTCGGTGCGGGTCTCCTTCGGCTCCTGCCGCTTCGCCCGGCCAGAAGACCCGGCCCAGCGCGCCAAGATCGGCCACTGCGCACTGTCCGCCCTGGCCACCCGCCTGCTTGAGCTGCCGGTGCGGGAACGCCCCGAGGCACTGCTGCTGCTCGGCGACCAGATCTACGCCGACGAGACCACCGACCGCACCCAGCAGTACCTCAAGCAGCGCCGTGACCTGGCCGAACCGCCCGGCATCGAGGTCGCCGACTACGAGGAGTACACCCAGCTCTACCACGAGAGCTGGTCCGAACCCGAGATCCGCTGGCTGTTCTCCACCGTCCCGACCTCGATGATCTTCGACGACCACGACGTCCGCGACGACTGGAACACCTCCGAGACCTGGCGCACCGAGATGGCGGCCAAGTCGTGGTGGGCCAAGCGGGTCCGCGGCGCGCTGGCCTCCTACTGGGTGTACCAGCACCTGGGCAACCTCAGCCCCACCGCACTGGCAAAGGACGAGGTGTACCAGCAGGTCCAGGCCCTGCACGGGGCGGACGCGCAGGAGTTGCTGGAAGCACACGCGCAGCGCTGGGACACCGAGATCGGCGAACACAAGCACGCCCAGTGGAGCTTCTGCCGCGACTTCGGCCCGGTCCGCCTGCTCATGGTGGACAGCCGGGCGGGCCGCATCCTGCGCGACGGCCGCCGCAAGATGCTCGACGACGAGGAATTCGCCTGGCTCACCGCCCAGCTCGCCGGTGCCGGCACCGAGTACCGCCACCTGCTCCTGGGCAGCTCCCTGCCCTGGCTGCTGCCCCCGGTGATCCACCACCTGCAGGCCCGCAACGAGCACGCCGCCACCCGCCCCGGCCGGCGCGGCAGGCTGGCCGAACGCATCCGCCAGCTCGGCGACTTCGACCACTGGGCCAGCTTCCGCGAGTCCTTCGACCAGCTCTCCCAGGTCCTGCACGAGGCAGCGGCCAAGACCGAGGGCACGGTCGCGGTGCTCTCCGGCGACGTCCACCACAGCTACGTGGCCCGCACCACCAGCAAGACCCCCGTGCACCAGCTGACCTGCTCGCCCCTGCGCAACGCCGAACCCGCGCTGTTCAAACCGGCCCTGCACCTCGGCTGGTGGCGCCTGCCCGCCGCGCTCATGCACGCGTGGACCCGCCTCTCCGGCGTCCCAGCCCAACCCACCCACTGGCACAAAACAGCAGGCCCCTACTTCGGCAACCTGCTCGCCACCCTGGACCTGACCAGCACCGAGGCGACCATCACCTTCGAACGCGCCACCGAGACCACCCTGACCGAGGTAACCCGCCAACGCCTGCACTGACAGCTGGCCCCACCACCTCAAGCGGGCCCGGACGCCTCAGCTCAGCCCCGCTCCAACACCTCGGGCAGGTGCAACACCGTCGGCCGGTCAGCCTCGAACGCCCGCGCCAGCTCCACCCGCAACGAGTCGGCATCCGCCACCCGAACCCCATGACACCCCAGCGCCCGCCCCAACGCCGCGAAGTCCGGCGAGGGCAGATCCACCGCGTGCACCGGATCCTCCCGCTCCACCATCTCCGCCCGGATCTCCCCGTACCCCGCGTTGTCCACCACCAGCACCGGCAACGCCAGCCCAAGCTGCGCGGCGGTGGCCAACTCGGCCACGGTGAACATCACCCCACCGTCCCCGAGCAACGCCGCCGTCCGCACCCCCGGACAAGCCACCGCGGCCCCAATGGCAGCGGGCAACCCATACCCCAAGGTGCCAAACCCGGTCGGATACAAGAACCCACCCGGCCGCTGCACCGGCAAGTTCGTCAATGCCCCGTAGTAGCAGGCCATCGCACTGTCCGCGCCCAAGATCCCATCCCCAAGGGCCTCACCCAGCACCTCCAGCAACCACAACCACCGAGCCCCCTCAGCCCGCCCCTGCCCCCGCAACCGCTCCCGCCACCAGGCGGCCCGCTCTACCCCGCCACCCGCCAGCACCCCATCGCCTGCCGACACCCCACCGCCCGATGACCCCCCGATCCCCAATGAGACCTCGGCGCCAGGTGACGACTCATCGCCCAACCCGGCTCCACACCCAGGCCCGCCCCCCGCCAGCCCCCCGCTGCCCAGCCGATCCCCGCCACCGTCATCCCGCCGTTCCCGTCCGGCGAGCCGGGGGAGCAGCTCGGCCAGCACCGCCCCGACATCCCCCACCACCTCCACCTCCGGCATGGCGTTGACCCGCAACTGCCCCGGATCCACATCCACCCGCACCAAACACCCCGGCCGGGCCAACGGCTCAACCCAGAAGTCACTGGGCGCCAGCTCACTGCCCAGGACCACCAGCACATCGCAGTCCCGCACGAACTCCGCGACCCCCGGCAAATGCACCCCCGCGCCCAGACTCAACGGATGCCCCTCGGCCAGCACCCCCTTCCCATTGGCCGTGCTGATCACCGACGCCCCCAGCGACTCCGCCAGCTCGCGAACCAGCCCCGCCGCCCCCTTGGCCCCGCCACCGACCAGGAGCCCAGGCCGCCGAGCCGCCCCCAGCACCTCGACCACCCGCGCCAGCACCCCCGACTCCGGCAGCACCCGCCCCACCGCCACCGGCCCCCCGATCACGACCTCGGCGACCTCGCCCAGCACGTCCACCGGGATCTCCAGGTGCACCGGCCGCGGCCGCCCGGCCCGGAAGTACGCGAACGCCTCCGCCACCGCCCCCGGGATCTCCGCCACCGAGGTCACCCGCAGGCTGTAGCCCGCGATCGCCTGCATCGCCGCCGACTGGTCCTTCATCTCGTGCAGGTAGCCGTTGCCACGGCCCGGATGCCGCAGTGGCAGGCCGGGAGAGATCAGCAGCACCGGCACCGAGTCGGAGTAGGCCTGCCCGATCGCCGCCGCGGCGTTCAGGGTCGCCGGTCCCGAGGTCACCAGGCACACTCCCGGCCGGCCGCTGGCCCGCGCGTACCCGTCGGCGGCATAGGCGGCGCCCTGCTCGTGCCGGGTGCTCACATGCCGCACGCCCTCGGCGGCCAGGTGCCGGTAGATCTCCAGGTTGTGCGTGCCCGGGATCCCGAACACGGTGTCCACCCCGTGCGCGAGCAACGCCTGCACCACTGCCTGCCCGCCGGTCACCTTCACCACGACACCCCTGGCATCCGCTCTCCCCGCCAGCTCGTCCCAGTCACGTCCGCCCCAGCCACATCCGCCCCAGTCAGGTCCAGCCCGGTCACATCCAGCCCAACCACATCTGGCCGCGCCGAATCCGCCCCGGCCGTATCCACCCCGGCCGTATCCGCCTGAGCATCATCCATCTGCGCTTCAGCCGCCCCAGTCACATCCATCTGCGCTTCGACCGCCCCGGCCAGGTCCATCCGCGCCTCGGCCACCCCGGCCACATCCGCCCGAGCTTCGGCCGCCTGCTGATCCCGCCCCGCCATCGGCACGAGCAGCGCGTCCACCGCGACCGCCTCCGACGGCCCGACCCGCAACGGGTTGATCTCACCCTCCGCCAGGTCACCCCGCGTCAGCGCGACCCGGGACACCGCGGCCACCACCCGGGCCGCCGCCTCGACGTCCACCGCCGGACGACCCCGCCATCCCGCCAGCAACGGCCACCCCCGCAACCGCCGCAGCATCGTCCCGGCCAGGTCCGCATCCACCGGCGCCAGTTCCACCGTGACGTCCCGGTACACCTCGGCCAACGTGCCTCCGATCCCGACCAGCACCACCGGCCCGAACGCCGGATCCCGCCGGAACCCCACGATCAGCTCGACCACCCCGGCACGCTGATCCTGCACCTCGACCACGTACCCGTGCTCGCCGAGCCGTCCGGCCAGCTCGTCGTAACCGGCCAGCACCGCCACCGGATCGGCCAGCCCGACCCGCACCGCGTCCTGCTCGGTGCGGTGCTCGATCCAGCCCGCCTTGAGCACGAACGGCCCGCGCAGCCGTGCGGTCGCTGCCAGAACCTCGGTCCGGGAGGCCACCGGTTGAGCGGCCGGATACGGCACGCCGGACGCGGACAGCAACTCCCGAGCACTCCAGTAGGTGATGACACTCGGCGCTGAGTCACTCCAGGAGGTGTTCACCGTTGCCGTGGTGCTCTGGGTTCCGTGACCCACCGCCCTGGCGTCCACGCCACGCACCGACAGGTCCCGCGCGGCCCCGGCTCGCCACTGCGCGGCCAGGCTGAGGGCCTCGACCGCCATGTCGATCTCGGCGTGCACGGTCACCCCGCCGGCCCGCAGTACGGCCACGGCGGGTGAGTCCGGTTCGTGCGCGGCCATGCTGTGCACCACCAGTGGACACCCACCGCGACCCAGCTCGGCCAGGCGTCGCGCCACCGCGATCTCGGCGGCGGCCTGGCCTGGCGAGTCCACCGCGTAGCGGCCGAAGTAGCCGGTCAGCAGCACCGCGTCGACATCCCCGCCGCCCAGAACCCGCTCGATGGCCACCGCGTAGCTGCCCAGGTCCCCCTCGCCGGCCCCGGCCAGGTCGACCGGGATGCCTGGGGTCAGGCCGGCCTCGCTGATCAGGTCGGCGGCCAAGGCGCCCTGGCCGCCGCTGTCGCTGACCACGCCGACGCGGTCGCCGCGCGGGATCCCCGCGGCGAGCTGGGCGGCGGCGCGGACCGCCTCGGCCGGGGTGCGGGCCAGGATCGCGCCCGCCGCGCGCAGGGCCGCGCGCACCACATCGGTGGTGGAGCTGAGCGCGCCGGTGTGTGAGCGGACCGCGGCCGCGCCGACCGGGCTGGCCCCGGCGGTCAGCACCACGACCGGTTTACCGGCCGCACGCAGGCGGGCCAGGGCCGTGTGCACCGCGCGGCCGTCGCCGAAGCCCTCCAGGTACAGCAGGACCACCCGGGTGCGGGCGTGACCGGCCAGGCCGTGCAGCAGGTCGGTCGCGGTGACATCGCACTGGGCGCCAACCGAGACGAACCGCGACACCCCCAGACCCGCCGCGGCGGCCAGGCCGGCCACTTCCAGCCCGAGCTGACCGCTCTGCGAGACGATGGCCAGCGCACCCGGCGCGCATTCGCCCCACAGCAGCCGCAGCTCGGTGTCGGCGTCGTAGAGACCGAGGCAGCTCGGGCCGATCAGCCGGGCCCCAGCCCGCCGGACCCGGTCGGCCAGAGCCGCCTCGGCCGCGGGGGTGAACCCGCTGGTGATCACCAGGAACGCCCGCACCCCCAGCGCGAGGGCCTCCTCCACCACCTCTGATACGGCCCGCGCGGGTACGCACACCGCCACCAGCTCCGGCACCTCGGGCAGTGCCCGCACACTCGTCAGGCACTCCCGCCCGGCGACCAGGCCACCGCGGTGGTTGACCAGGTGCACCCGGCGCCGGTGCGCGCCCGCCAGCGCGCCAAGGGCCAGCCAGTGACCCCATTTGGCCGGGTCGGCCGACGCGCCGACCACCGCCACCGAGGCCGGATCGGTGAATCGGGCCAGCGTGCTCACCTCGGCCTGGCCAGCGACCTGGCGATGATCAGTCGCTGGATGTCGGAGGTGCCCTCCTCGATCTCCTCCAGCTTGGCGTCACGCAGCCATTTCTCGACCAGGAACTCCCGCGAGTAGCCCCAGCCGCCCAGGGTCTGCACCGCGGCCCAGGCACACCACATGGCGTTCTCCGAGGCGGTGACCTTGGCGATCGCCGACTCCGCCGCCACCGGCTCACCCCGGTCGAAGAGCTGGGCCGCGCGCACGGTCAGCAGGTGCGAGATGTCGACCTTGGCCGCCATGTCGGCCAGCCGGAAGCCGACCGCCTGGTGCTCGATGATGGGCGTGCCGAACTGCACCCGCTGCCGGGCGTAGTCGGTGGCCGTGTCCAGGGCGGCCCTGGACAGGCCGGTGCAGGCCGCGCCGATGAGGATCCGCGAGGCGTCGAAGGTCCGCATGAGCCCGCGGAAGGCCTCGCCCTCCCCGCCGAGCCGGTGCTCCACCGGCACCCGCACCTCGTCCAGGAAGACCTCGGCGTTGACGATCGCCCGCTGCCCGAGCTTGCGCATGGGCGGGCCGACCGTCAGCCCCGGCCGGTCCCGTTCCACCACGAAGGCGGTGACACCACGCGAGCGCAGCGCCGGGTCCACCGTCGCGAACACCACGAAGAACTCGGCGTAGGGCGCGTTGGAGATCCAGGTCTTCTGCCCGGTCAGCACGTACTCCGCGCCGTCGCGCACGGCCCTGGTCCGCAGGCCTGCGGCATCGGAGCCGATGTCCGGTTCGGTCACCGCGACCGCGGTCAGCGGTGGGTTCTTGCCGCACAGCGGCCCCAGCCAGCGGGCCTGCTGTTCCGGGGTGCCCAGCGCGAGCAGCGGACCGGCGGTGAACCCGCTGGAGGTCAGCAGGTTGCCGATGCCGATGTCGCCGTAGCAGAGTTCCTGCTGGATGAGGGCCTGGGTGAGCAGGTCCTCGATCCCGCCGCCACCCAGCCGGGCGGGCAGCATCAGGTCGGTCAGGCCCAGCGCCGCGGCACGAGTCCACAGTTCAAGCGGGCTCTCCGTGTCAGCCTCATCCACCGTGCGCGCAGCCGGACGGATTTCCGTCGCGGCGAAATCCCGGGCGAGGCTGATGAAGTCCCGTTGTTCCGCGGTGAGATCGAGCCCGTCCCGCACCTGCCGCACAGCCACCTCCGCCACTAAGTGACTGATCAATCAGTCAGCAGCAATCTGGTATGGCTGTAGCGGGATGTCAAGAGGGACGGAGACCCATGCTTGACCACCTCGTGCTGGCGACGCCGGACCTGGCCGGCACCGTTGACCTGATCCACCTCCTTTCCGGTGACCGCCCGGTACCAGGCGGTCACCACGCTGCGTGGGGAACCGCGAACTACTTGCTCGGCCTGGGTGAGCAGGCCTTTCTCGAGATCATCGGGCCGGATCCGGCCGGCGGGACCGAGCCCACGATCTTCGGACTCGACACGCTGACCGGCCCCAGCCTGGTGACCTGGGCCGCCCGCACCACGGACATCGATGCGAGCGTGGCCGCCGCCCGTGCCCGCGGCGCCGATCCGGGCGCACCGCAGGCGATGGGGCGACTCACCACCGACGGACGACAACTGAGCTGGCGGCTCACCCCGCCAGGCACTGGAGTCGTCCCGTTCCTGATTGATTGGGGCGGCACAACACACCCAGCGGCCAGGAACCTTCCGATGGCGACGCTGGTGGAGCTGCACGCGATGTCTCCGGATCCAGACCCGCTGCGCGCCACCCTGGCTGCACTGGACGAGGCACTGCCGATCCGTCCAGCCAACCGCGTCGGCCTGAGAGCAGTTGTACACGGCCGCAAGGGCCAATTCGACCTGACTACAGCTCCCTGAGCCCATCAGCCCCAATCGAGTTATTCAGCGTTCGCCCTTGGCGCAATGGCGGGCAAGAATCGAAACTCAGCGTGTTCGATTGGGGCATGCGTGCCCGATACGATGACATCGCGGACTGGTACGAACACGACTTCCTCGCCGCCCAGCAGGGCGCTGACCTGCTGGAACTGGCCAGGCTGCTGGCCGACCTGCTCGGCCCCGGAAGTGGCCCCTGCCTGGAAATAGGCTGCGGAACCGGTGCGAACGCGGGTCGACTCCGGGCGCTGGGCTGGACGCCGGTCGGACTCGACATTTCCTGGGGTATGCTCGGTCACGCGTCGGCGAGAATGCCCGTGACCCAGGGCGACGCCGAATGTCTCCCCATCGCAGATGGTTCCCTGGCTGCCGTGGTGACGGTGCTGACCCACACCGACATGCCCGGCTATCCGGCGGTACTCCGCGAGGTATCCCGAGTCCTGCGCCCAGGCGGCGTGTTCGTCCACCTCGGGGTGCACCCGTGTTTCTGCGGCGGTTTCGCCGACCGGTCCGATCCGGCGGCCATAGTGATCAACCCCGGCTACCGGGACACCCAGTGGACGACCGCGTCCTGGACCGCCAACGGTCTGCGCGACAAGGTCGGTGCCACCCATCTCCCGCTGCCCGACCTGCTGAACGAGTTCCTGGCCGCCGGTCTGGTCCTCGAACGCTTCGGGGAGGGCGGCTCCCCGACACCGGTGCTGCTGGGGATGCGCACCCGAAAGGAGTGAACTACGGAACAGCCCCCCTCTGGCCGCCTCCGCTTGACCTTCACATTGGTGTGACGGTCCAAGACTCGCGGGGCGGCTGGGACTCAGCCGCTGTGCAGCCGCGCTGAGGAGGACCCGTCATGGTCTCGATCGATGTCCCTGCCTTCTACCGGGAGTGGGCGGCCCGCAGCGGTGGTGTCTTCGACGCGGCCGCCGGGGTGGGACCTGACACCCTGGCGGACATCCGGCTCGCCTACCGGGAGTTCTTCCGGGACAGCTTTCCGGCGCCGGACGGGGTGAGCTTCGAGGCGGTGGACGCCGACGGGGTTGCCGCCGAGTGGGCGACCCCTGCGGCGGCCGTCACCGGCAGGTACCTGGTCTACCTGCACGGCGGCGCCTACCTGGTGGGAGACCCGCTGGGCTACCGCGGCCTGGTCGGCACTCTCGCCCAGCGCCTGCGCGCCGGTGTGCTGGTGCCGGACTACCGGCTCGCGCCCGAGGCGGTGTTCCCCGCCGCTGTCGAGGACGCGGTCGCGGCCTACCGCTGGCTGCTGGCACACGGCGCCCGGCCGGAGAACGTGGTGGTCGCCGGCGACTCCGCCGGTGGCGCGATGGCGATCAGCGCCCTGGTCGCGGCCCGTGACCAGGGGCTGCCGCTGCCGGCCGCCTCGATCGCCATCTCCCCCTGGGCGAACCTCGAACACACCGGGGCCACGATGCGCACGCTCGACGGCATCGACCCGTCGGTCAACCGTGCGGGGCTGAGCCGCGCGGCGGACCTGGTCCTGGGCAGCACCCCGCGGCACAGCCCGCTGGCCTCGCCGGTCTTCGCCGACACCCGCGGACTGCCGCCGGTCCTGATCCAGATCGGCGGTCACGAGGTCATGCTCAGCGACGCCATCCGGCTGGCCACCAAGCTGGCCGAGGACGCCGTGCCCGTACGCCTGGACGTCGCGCCTGAGATGGGCCACGTGTGGCATCTGCTCGCCGGCCACCTCCCGGCCGCGGCGAAGGCGGTCGCCGACGCGGCCGCCTTCGCCGAGGAACACCTGCCCGCCGCCTGACCGGCGCGGCGGGCAGGCCGTGGCGCGTCAGCTCCTCGGCTCCGGCACCGGGACACGCAACGGGGTCGGGTGGCCGGTGGTCATGCCCCCGTCCACGGTGAAGGTGCTGCCGGTGACGTAGGAAGCCGCGTCCGAACACAGCCAGGCCGCCGGTTCGGCGATCTCCCTGGGCTCGGCCAGGCGACGCATCGGGATCATGGCCAGGGCCAGCTCATCGGTCCCCGCGCCCTGCTGCTGGACGTGTTCGGCGAGTGGGGTCCGGACTCCGCCGGGGCAGATCGCGTTGACCCGGATCCCCCGGGTGGCGTACTCGAGGGCGGCGGTGTGGGTCAGGCCCACCACGGCGTGCTTGGAGGCCACATAGGGCGCGATGCCGGCGTCCACCGCCATCAGGGCCACGACCGAGGCGGTGTTCACGATGGCGCCACCGCCGCCTTGGGCGAGCATCTGCCGCACCTCGTGCTTCATGCACAGGGCCACGCCCTTGAGGTTGACCCCGAGCACCAGGTCCCAGTTCTCCTCGGTGTGTTCCTCCAGCCCGGCAACGGGTCCGTCGATGCCGGCGTTGTTGAACGCGCAGTCCACCCGCCCGAACCGTGCCACGGCCGCCCGCACCAGGGCTGCCACCTCGGCTTCCCTGGTCACGTCGGTGGCTACGAACAACGCCTGTCCGCCACCGTCCTGAACCAGTTGGGCGACTTCGGCCCCGGCGTCGGCGTTGACATCGGCCAGGACCACGTTCGCCCCGTGCCCGGCGAACACCACGGCCGCGGCCGCGCCGATCCCGGAACTCGCGCCGGTGATGATCGCTGTCTTGCCCGCGAGTAACGCCATGAGTGCTTCCTCCCGCTAGTGATCAACCTCGATCGGGTGTGAACAGGTGGTCCAGGTGGTCGCGCAGGACGGCTTCGGCGGCTTCGGCGTCGCGCTGGCCGGCGATCACGCTGGAGACCAGGCCGCCAGTGAGGGCCATCAGGGCGGTGGCGAGCAGGGCCGGGTCCCGGTCGGGGGCGATCTCGCCTGCCTGCTGGGCCTGGCTGATCTGGTCGGCCAGGTAGCGCTCCATCTTGTCCGGGGTGGTGCCGAAGTTGCGGTTGGCGAAGGCCGGGTCGGTGATCATCAGCGTCTGGAAGGCGACGAAGGTGAGCTGGACGCGGTGGCTGTCCTCGTCGGTGGGCAGCAGACCGGTCAGTGCCGCGTACAGGATGCCGCGCGGAGTCGGAGGCAGGCCCGCGGCGCGGATGCGTTCGAGCATGCGGTCGTTGAGCTTGTCGACCAGCCGGGCCATGCCGTCGAGCAGCAGTTCTTCCTTGGTGTGGAAGTAGTACTGCACCAGGCGCAGGGACACCCCAGCCTCGGCGGCGACCTCGCGCATGCTCGCGGCGTGCAGGCCGCGGGTGCCCGCGATGCGCAGCAGGGCCTCCGCGATCTCGGTGCGGCGCTGCTCATGATCAACCCGTTTTGGCACGGCGCACACCCTACGACAACCTCGACTTCTGATACGCTCGTATCATAACCGAGAGTGATGGGGGCGACATGGGCAAGGAGCGGGTAGGACGGTTCAAGAGTGAGCGGGCCCGGCAGGAGTTCATCCGGGTCCACGACGAGCTGATGGACGAGTACTGGCCATCGGCCCGGGACTTCGTGCAGGTCGAGACCTCCTTCGGCCGCACGCGGGTGCAGCACAACGGGTCCGGCGACGGGGTGCCGCTGGTGTTGCTGACCGGGGCCGGCGGGACCCCGCTGGGGTTCCGGCCGGTCATCCGGCAGCTCAGTGCCGTGCATCCGGTGCTGTCGCTGGAGACCATCGGCGAGCCTGGACATGATCTGCAGGACAAGCCGGTGCTCAGCGGCGCGGACCTCGCGACCTGGCTGGTGGAGGTGCTCGACGCGCTGGGGGTCGAACGCGCGCACCTGGTCGGCTGCTCCTACGGCGCGTTGATCTCGGTGCACACCGCACTGCACGCGCCGGAGCGGGTGGCCTCGGCGACGCTGATCGATCCGCCCGCGCTGGAACGGCTGGGCTGGCGGGCCATCCGCTGGCTGCTGCTGGGCGCGGTGTTCACCCCGATGCCCCGGCCGATCCGGGCCTGGGCGGCACGTTGGCTGCCCAACGGGACGCTGCTGGAGGACTGGGTGCCGCGGCTGTTCCCGAAGATGGTCCGGTACCGGCGGGTGCTGCCGGACGCGGTGGTCCTCACCGACGAACAACTGGCCGCGCTGGCGGTGCCGACGTTGTTCCTCTTCGGTGAGCGCAGCGTTCTGCACGATGCGGCAGCCGCACGGGCGCGAGTGGCCGCCTTCCCGAACATCACCGGCGCCGTGGTCGTGCCAGGGGCCGGTCACGTGGTGCACATTGATGATCCAGAACGGACGGTCGGGCTGGTGCTGGACTTCGTCGGATCGCGCGTCGGCCGGCCCGGCGACTCAACGGTGGGGACTCATGACGACTGACTACGTGGGCCGGTTTCCGAGCGAGGACGCGCGGCAGGAGTACATCCGGATCTACGACCGGCTGCTGGCCGAGCACTGGCCGCCGCTGACGGTGACCACCGACGTGCCGACCTCCTTCGGCACCACCCGGGTGCACCGCAGTGGCCAGGAGTGCGGCGTGCCGCTGGTGCTGCTGCCGGGTTCGAGTGGGGCGCCGTTGATGTTCCGCGGTCTGGTGCACCAGCTCAGCGCGGCGCATCCGGTGTTCGCGGTGGAGGCCATCGGCGAGCCGGGGCATCACCACCACGACAAGCCGGTGCGCGATGGCCGGGACCTGGCGGCCTGGCTGGTCGAGGTGCTCGACGGGCTGGGCGTGGCGCGCGCCAGCCTGGTCGGGTCCTCCTACGGGGCCTGGACGGCGATCCACACCGCGGTGCACGCCCCGGCGCGGGTGGCCTCGATCTCGCTGCTGGACCCGCCGGGGTTCGAGCAGGTCGGGGTGCGGTTCATCTCCTGGGCGATGGCCTGCTCGGCGTTCTTCGGCGCGCCGAGGGAGATGCGGGAGTGGGCGGCGCGGTCACTGACCAACGCGGCGCTGACCGAGGACTGGCTGATGCCGCTGGCCCCGGCCATGTTCGCCTTCCGCCGGGTACTGCCGAACCCGCCGGTGTTCAGCGACGAGGAACTGCTGGCGCTGAGCGTGCCCAGCCTGTTCCTGCTCGGGGAACGCAGCCAGATGCACGACTCCGCGCTGGCCAGGCAACGCCTCGAACGGATGTCGAGCGTGACCAGGGTCGAGGTGCTGCCGGGCACCGGGCACTCGATGTCGCTGGATGATCCGGAAGCGGTGCTGGCACGGGTGCTGGAGTTCGTGGGCAGCCTGGTCCGCGCCTGAGCAGTCCGGACTCGGTTCGGCGCCATGCGCGGCGTCGAACCGAGTCCAGCCAGGGGTCAGGCCCGGATGCGGGTGCCCTTGGGGTCGAGCAGCGGATCGCGTTCGACCACGCCGGGCACCCAGCGGCCGAAGACCTCCACCTCGACCTCGGTGCCGATCTTGACCCGGTCCACCGGCAGGTAGCAGAAGGCGATGGAACGGCCCACGGTGTAGCCGTACCCGCCGGTGGTCACCCGGCCCAGCACCTCGCCGTTGACCCGGACCGCCTCACTGCCCAGCGGGTGGGCCAGCGGATCGTCCAGGGTCAGGCAGCGCAGGCGGTGGGTGAACCCGGCTTCCTTGCGCCGCAACAGGGCTTCCCGGCCGTGGAAGCCGCCGGGCTTGTCCGGCTTCACGCAGAAGCCCAGGCCCGCCTCATACGGCGTGCGCTCCGGGGTCAGGTCTGAGCCCCAGAGCCGGTAGCCCTTCTCCAGCCGCAGGCTGTCGATGGCCCGGTAGCCACCGGCGATGACGCCGTGTTCCTGCCCGGCCGCCCAGAGGGTGCGCCACAGCGCGGCGCCGTACTCGCTGGAGCAGTACAGCTCCCAGCCCAGCTCACCGGCGAAGGTCACCCGCAGCGCGCGGACCGGGACGTCGCCGACGGTGGTCTCCTGGGCGGTGAGGTAGGGGAACGCCTCGTTGTCCAGGGCGGCGGGGGTGAGTCCGGCCAGGATCTCCCGCGAGCGCGGGCCCCACAGGGCGAAACAGGACCAGGCGCCGGTGACATCGGCGATGCGGACCGAACCGTCGGCCGGGGCGTGCCGGCGCAGCCAGGCCGCGTCGTGCGAGCCGAAGGCGGTGCCGGTGACCACCTGGAACTCGTGCTCGCCCCAGCGGGTGACGGTGAAATCGCATTCGATGCCGCCACGGGCGTTGAGCGCCTGGGTGTAGGTGATCGCGCCGACCGGACCGGCGACCTCGTTGGCGCACACCCAGTCCAGCAACCTCGCCGCACCGGGGCCGGTGACCTCGATCTTGGCGAAGGAGGACTCGTCGAACAGGCCCGCGCGCTCCCTGGTGCCCAGGTGTTCGGCGCCGATGGCCGGGGACCAGTTGCGGCCCGCCCAGCCGTGCGGGCGCCAGGACTCCTGACCGGCGGCGGCGTTGCGCTCGTAGTGGTTGACCCGCTCCCAGCCGGACTTCTCGCCGAAGCTGGCCTCGTGCTCGCGGTGCCAGGAGTAGGCCGAGGACACCCGCAGCGGTCGCCCGGCGCCGCGTTCCCGGTGCGGGAACGGGATGTCGTAGTAGGTCTCGTAGTTCTCCACCGTGCGCTTGCGGGTGTAGCCAGGGGAGCGGTACTGGCGGCCGAAGCGGCGGATGTCCATGTGCGAGAGGTCGAACTCCGGTTCCCCGGCCACGATCCACTCGGCCATCACCTTGCCGATGCCGCCCGCCCCGGCGATGCCGTGCGCGCAGAACCCTGCGGCCACGAAGAACCCGCCGACCTCGGTCTCCCCGAGGCAGAACTCGTTGTCCGGGGTGAATGCCTCCGGGCCGTTGATCATCTTGCGGATGCCGGCGGTGGCCATGGTCGGCACCCGCAGCTGGGCGGCCTCGGCGATCTCGGCGAAGCGGTCCCAGTCCTCGGGCAGCAGCTTGCCGTTGAAGTCCGGCGGCACCGCGTCGAAGTTCGCCCCGGTCTGCGCCCAGGGCGCGGAGTCGCGTTCGTAGCCGCCCATGAGCAGGCCGTCGACCTCCTCGCGGAAGTAGACCAGGTTGTCCGGATCGCGCAGGGTCGGCAGGTGGCTGCCGTCGCGCGGGCGGACCGGCTCGGTGATCAGGTACTGGTGCGACATGGGCACGATCGGCACCCGCACCCCGGCCAGCCTGCCGATCTCGGCGGCGAACATGCCGCCGCAGTTGACCACGATCTCGGCCTCGATCTCGCCGCGGTCGGTGCGCACGCCACGGACCCGGCCCTCGCGCACGTCGATGCCCAGCACCCTGGTGTGCGGGAAGATCCGCACCCCGCCGGCGCGGGCGCCCGCGGCCAGGGAGTAGGTGAGCTGGGCCGGGTCGACGTAGCCGTCGGTGGCCAGGTAGGTGCCGCCGAGCACGCCGGAGGTGTCCAGCAGTGGGAACAGCTCCTTGGCCTCGGCCGGGCTGATTTCCTGCAGCGGCAGGTCAACGGTGCGGGACCAGCCTATCTGCCGCCGCGCCTCCTCCATCCGCTCCGGGGTGCAGGCCAGCCGGATGCCGCCGCAGGGCACGAAGCCGACCGGGTTCTCCCCGGCCTCCAGCTCGGCGTAGAGCTGGGCGGAGTAGATGTTCATCCTGGTCAGGGTCACATCGGCGCGCAGCTGACCGACGAGTCCCGCCGAGTGGAAGGTCGAGCCGCTGGTCAGCTCGTCCCGGTCGAGCAGCACGACGTCTCGTTCGCCGAGTTTGGCGAGGTGGTAGGCGATGCTGGTACCGCCGACGCCGCCGCCGATCACGACGATGCGGGCGCGGGCTGGGAGCGTTCGGTCCACGGACACGAGTCCTTGGTAGCGCAGGTGGGCCGGTCGGGGGAACCGTGCGGCCGCGTGTCTTGACGGACAAGTGTGTGCGCCAACACACTCGGCGACTATGTCGGCGACCGTGCAGGACGCGATCAGTCAGGTCCCGGCGTGGACGGGGCGGCGGGTGGAACTGCTGCCGATGACCGGCGGTCTGAGCCACCTGGTCGCGCACCTGCGGGTGGACGGGGTGGACCAGGTGCTGCGGGTGCTGGACCCCGCGGTGGCCGAGGCCGGGCTGGGCGTGCCCCTGGCCGAGGAGATCGCCAACACCGTGGTGGCGGCCGAATCCGGTGCGGGGCCACGGGTTCTACACATCATCGAGGCGCTGCCCGCGCTGGTGCTGGAGTACCTGCCGGGTCGCACGCTCGGCTTCGCCGACACCCGCGAACCCGGCCGGATCCCGCAGCTGGCCGCGGCCTGCCGCCGGTTGCACGCCGCGCCGCGGCCCTTCGTCAACGACTTCGACATCTTCGCCAAACAGCGTCGGCTGCTGGAGATCTGCCACCGGCACGGGCTGACCGTCTTCCCCGACTACCTCGACCACCTGCCGATCGCGCAGGAGCTGGAACAGGTCCTGACCGCGGATCCGCCGCCCGCGCGGCCGTGTCACAACGACCTGCTGGCGGAGAACTTCCTGGAGGAGCCCGGCGGCATCCGGATCGTGGACTACCAGCTCAGCGGCATGGGCGATCCCGGGTTCGAGCTGGGCAACATCGCCGCGGAGGGCCAGTTCGACCCCGATCGCCTCGCCCTGCTCGCCAACGCCTACTCCGGCGGCGCCGACCCGCGGCTGACCGCCAGGACGCGGTTGTTCCAGGCGATGTCGGACTTCACCTGGACGCTGTGGTTCTGCATCCACCACGGCCTGCTCAGCAAGCCCGGCAGCACCTTCGACTACTGGGGTGAGGCCGCGGGCAAATGGGGACGGGCCAAGGCCGCCCTGACCGATCCAGGGCTGGGCCGGCTGCTGCAACTGGCCCACTGAGGGCTTGACAGGCTTTGTAGCCTCGCTCACACATATAGGCAATGGTCTGACCGTTGACCAATCAGCCGCTGACCGGACCCCAGGTGGAGGCGCGCGTGAGCACAGAACAGCCCAAGGGCGGGGGAGTGGACTACACCCACGTCGAGGCGGCCTACCTGGAGCAACGCCAGCTCAAGAAAGGCGCGGCCGGCTGGGTCCTGCTCGCCGGGCTCGGCGTCTCCTACGTCATCTCCGGGGACTTCTCCGGCTGGAACTCCGGCCTGGCCCAGGGCGGGTTCGGCGGTCTGCTGATCGCCACCATCCTGGTTGCGGTGATGTACACCTGCATGGTCTTCGGCCTGGCCGAGATGGCCTCGGCGATGCCGGTGGCCGGGGCGGGCTACGGCTTCGCCCGGCGCGCGCTGGGACCACTGGGCGGATTCGCCACCGGCACCGCGATCCTGATCGAGTACACCATCGCGCCCGCGGCCATCTCGGTGTTCATCGGCGGCTACGTCCAGGCGCTCGGCTTGTTCGGGCTGACCAACGGCTGGCCGGTCTACCTGGTCTGTTACGCCATCTTCGTCGGCGTGCACCTCTACGGCGTCGGTGAGGCGCTGCGGCTGATGTTCGTCATCACCGCCATCGCCGTGGTCGGCCTGGTGATCTTCGTGGTGGCCATGATCCCGATGATCGACCTGTCCCGGCTCACCGACATCCCACCCACCGACGCGGTCGGGGCCAGCCCGTTCCTGCCCTTCGGCTACGCCGGGATCCTGGCCGCCTTCGTCTACGGCATCTGGTTCTTCCTGGCCATCGAGGGCGTGCCGCTGGCCGCGGAGGAGGCGCGCGACCCGCGCAAGGACATGCCCAAGGGCATCGTGGCCGCGATGCTGGTGCTGCTGGTCTTCGCCGCGCTGATCCTGATCGCCGCCCCGGGCGGGGCCGGCAGCAACGCGCTGAAGTCCTCGGACAACCCGCTGCCCGCGGCGTTGCGCGCGGTCTACGGCAGCAACGCGGTGATCGCCGACATCGTCAACTACATCGGCCTGGCCGGACTGGTGGCCAGCTTCTTCTCCATCATCTACGGCTACTCCCGGCAGCTGTTCGCGCTGTCGCGGGCCGGGTACCTGCCGCGGAAGCTGTCGGTGACCGGCAAGCGCAAGACGCCGATCCTGGCGCTGCTGGTGCCCGGCGCGATCGGGTTCATCCTGGCCGCGATCACCCAGAACGGCGCCAAGCTGATCAACATCGCGGTCTTCGGCGCTGCCGTGTCCTATGTGCTGATGATGGTCTCGCACATCGTGCTGCGGATCCGCGAGCCGAACCTGCCGCGTCCCTACCGCACCCCGGGCGGGGTGGTCACCACGAGCATCGCGCTGGTGCTGGCCGCCGCGGCGGTGGTGGCCACCTTCCTGGTGGACATCCTGGCCGCCGGGGTCATGGCCGGGATCTTCCTGCTCGCGCTGGCCTACTTCTGGTTCTACAGCCGCCACCACCTGGTGGCGCAGGCCCCGGAAGAGGAGTTCGAGGCGGTGCGTCGCGCCACGGCCGAACTGGAGGACCCGTGAGATCGTGGCGGTCATGAGTTCCGAACCGGAGCCACCCGCCACCCTGGCCGACCAGGCCGTCTTCCGCCCGGTCCGCAGCGGCAACGCCTTCGAGGAGGCGGTGGAGCGGATCCTGCAGGCGATCAAGCTCGGCGTGGTCGGCCCTGGCGAGCGGCTGCCCGCCGAGCGGGATCTGGCGGTGCGGCTGGGCGTGAGCCGGATGACGCTGCGGGAGGCGATCCGGGCGTTGCAGCAGTCCGGGTACGTGGAGTCCCGGCGCGGGCGCTTCGGCGGCACCTTCGTGGTCAACCGGGCCGAGGACGCCCCGCGCGGCAAGGCCCGGCTGCGCAAGCTGGTGGTCGGCATGGGCTCGGTCGGCCTGGAGGACACGCTGACCTTCCGGGAGGTGCTGGAGACCGGCGCGGCGGGTGCGGCGGCGACCCGGCCGTTGCCGGAGCCGGAGCGGGCGCTGCTGCGCGCGGTGCACGAGCAGGTCCGCACCGCCACCCCGGAGACCTACCGGCACCTGGACTCCCGGTTCCACCTGGCCATCGCGCAGATCACCGGGTCGCCCTCGCTGGCCTCGGCGGTGGCCGACAACCGGATGCGGATCAACGAGCTGCTGGACGCGATCCCGTTGCTGGGGCACAACATCGAGCACTCGCACGAACAGCACGAGCGGATCGTGGCGGCGGTGCTGGCCGGGGACGGCCCGGCGGCGCGGGCGGCGATGGCCGAGCACCTGGCGGGCACCGCGGCGCTGCTGCGGGCCTTCCTGAGCTGAGCCTGTCCACACTGGCTGACCTGCGCGCTTGACAGTGGCGCTGGTCACCCACCATCCTGCAAAGGTCCAATCGCAGACCATTACGGAGGCGGTCGTGTCGCAGTCGGGAACCACAGCCCCGCTCTCGCTGGCGCGGCTGCACGAGCTGGTCGACATCGGCCAGATCGACACCGTGCTGCTGGCCATGACCGACATGCAGGGCCGGTTGCAGGGCAAGCGGATCGCCGCCCGGCACTTCCTCGAGGACGTCGTGCCGCACTCCGCCGAGGCCTGCAACTACCTGCTCGCGGTGGATGTGGACATGAACACCGTCGGCGGCTACCAGATGTCCTCCTGGGAAACCGGCTACGGCGACTTCACCCTGCGCCCGGACCTGGACACGCTGCGCCTGGCCACCTGGCACCCGGCCACCGCGCTGGTGCTGGCCGACGTGGTCTGGGCCGACGGCACCCCGGTACCCGCCTCACCGCGGCAGATCCTGCGCCGCCAGCTCGACCGGCTGGCCGAACGCGGCCTGGTCGCCCAGGTCGGCACCGAGCTGGAGTTCATCGTCTTCGACGACAGCTTCGAGCAGGCCTGGAACGCCGGCTACCGGAACATGACCCCGAGCAACCAGTACAACGTGGACTACTCGCTGCTGGGCACCTCCCGGATCGAGCCGCTGCTGCGCCGCATCCGCAACGAGATGACCACCGCCGGGCTGCGGGTGGAATCGGCCAAGGGCGAGTGCAACCCCGGTCAGCACGAGATCGCCTTCCGCTACGCCGAGGCGCTGGCCACCTGCGACAACCACAGCATCTACAAGACCGCCGCGAAGGAGATCGCCGCCCAGGAGGGCAAGAGCCTGACCTTCATGGCCAAGTACAACCAGCGCGAGGGCAACTCCTGCCACATCCACATCAGCCTGCGCGGCGCCGACGGCGACCTGGTCTTCGCAGGCGATCGCCGCCACGGCATGTCCGCGCTGGCCGAGCACTTCCTGGCCGGGCAGCTGGCCCACCTGCGCGGGCTGACCCTGCTGCTGGCACCGAACATCAACTCCTACAAGCGGTTCGTGCCCGGCAGCTTCGCCCCCACCGCGGTGGCCTGGGGCCCGGACAACCGCACCTGCGCACTGCGCCTGGTCGGGCACGGCGGGGCCAGCCTGCGGGTGGAGAACCGGGTGCCCGGCGGCGACGTCAACCCGTACCTGGCCACCGCGGCGCTGATCGCGGCCGGGCTGGACGGCATCGACAACGAACTCCCGCTGGGCGAGGCGCTCACCGGCAACGCCTACGACAGCGACGCCGAGCACGTGCCCTCGACCCTGCCCGAGGCGGTGGAAGCCTTCGAGGCCAGCGAGCTGGCCCGCACCGCCTTCGGCGAGGACGTGGTGGGGCACTACCTCAACGCCGCGCGCATCGAGATCGCCGCGTACCAGGCCGCTGTCACCGACTGGGAGCTGTTCCGTGGCTTCGAACGCCTCTGACGCCCCCGTCATCGGGATCAGCTGCTACCTGGAGACCACCGCCTGGGGCGTGTGGCAACGCCCGGCCGCCCTGCTGCCCGCCAGCTACCTCGACGCGGTCGCCACCGCGGGCGGCATCCCGGTGCTGCTGCCACCGGGCGGCAACGCCGCCAGGGTGCTGCCCCGGCTGGACGGATTGATCCTGGCCGGCGGCGCCGATATCGACCCCCGGCGCTACCAGGCCGAACCCACCGAACACAGCACCGGTATCCGCCCGGACCGGGACAGCTCCGAACTCGCACTGCTCTACCACGCACTGGACCGGCGCACCCCGCTGCTGGCGATCTGCCGGGGCGCGCAACTGCTCAACGTCGGCCTCGGCGGCACCCTGCACCAGCACCTGCCCGAGGTGCTCGGCCACCGCGACCACCAGCCCGCGCCCGGCCGCTTCGGCCGCACCACCGTGCACCTGGAACCGGGCTGCCCGCCGGCCACCCTGCTCGGGGAGAAGATCGAGGTCTCCTGCTATCACCACCAGGCCATCGACCGGCTCGCCCCTGGCCTGGAAGCGGTCGGGCACGCCGCGGACGGCACCATCGAGGCCGTCCGGCAACCCAGCCACCCGTTCGCGCTCGGGGTGCAGTGGCATCCCGAGGAGGACACCACCGACCCAGCACACCCCAGCGCGCCGCTGTTCGCCGCGCTGGTGAGCGCAGCCCGAGGAGCGACCGCGTGAGCGCCACCCACGACCTGATCAACCCGGCCACCGGCGCGGTCTTCGACACCATCGCGCTGGCCGACGCGGCCGCCACCGACGCCGCGATCGAACGCGCGGCCAAGGCGTTCCCGGCCTGGCGGGCGGTCAGCCCCGGCGACCGGGCCCGGCTGTTGCACCGCTTCGCCGAGGCCGTGGACGCCGATCTGGAGAACCTGGCCGCGCTGGAGGTCCGCAACGCCGGGCACACCATCGGCAACGCCCGCTGGGAGGCGGGCAACGCCAGGGACGTGATCCGTTACTACGCGGGCGCCCCCGAACGGCACTTCGGCCGCCAGATCCCGGTGGCGGGCGGCCTCAACGTCACCTTCCACGAACCCCTCGGCGTGATCGGGGTGATCGTGCCGTGGAACTTCCCGATGCCGATCGCCGCCTGGGGCTTCGCCCCCGCCCTCGCGGCCGGGAACACCGTGGTGCTCAAACCGGCCGAGCTGACCCCGCTCACTGCGGTGCGGCTGGCCGAACTGGCCCACCAGGCCGGGATCCCCGAGGACGTCTTCCAGGTGCTGCCCGGCGCGGGCCGGGTGGTCGGCCAGCGCTTCGTCACCCACCCCAGCGTGCGCAAGGTGGTCTTCACCGGGTCCACCGCGGTCGGCAAACAGATCATGGCCGGCTGCGCCGACCAGGTGAAACGCCTGACCCTGGAACTGGGCGGGAAGAGCGCCAACATCGTCTTCGCCGACGCCGACCTGGACAAGGCCGCGGCCAGCGCCCCGTACGGGGTCTTCGACAACGCGGGCCAGGACTGCTGCGCCCGCTCCCGGATCCTCGTCCAGCGCGAGGTCTACGAGCGGTTCCTGGAGCTGCTCGAACCCGCGGTCAAGGGCGTGGTGGTCGGCGATCCGGCCGCCGAGTCCACCGAGATGGGCCCGCTGATCACCGCCGCGCACCGGGACCGGGTCGCCTCCTACGTGGATGAGACCACCGTCGCCTACCGCGGCCAAGCCCCCGCAGGCGACGGGTTCTGGTACCCGGCCACCGTGCTGCTGCCCAAGGACGAGCAGGACCGGGCCTGGCGCGAGGAGATCTTCGGACCGGTGGTCTCGGTGCTGCCCTTCACCGACGAGGCCGACGCGCTGCGGCTGGCCAACGACACCGAGTACGGGCTCTCCGGCTCGATCTGGACCCGCGATGCCGGCCGCGCGCTGCGGGTGGCCCGCGGGGTGGAGGCCGGGAACCTCTCGGTCAACTCGCACTCCTCGGTGCGCTACTGGACGCCGTTTGGCGGGTTCAAGCAGTCCGGGCTCGGCCGTGAGCTGGGACCGGACGCCCTGGACGGGTTCACCGAGGTCAAGAACGTGTTCGTCAGCACTGAGGAGAACTGATGGGACGGCTCACCGACCGCGTCGCGGTCATCACCGGCGCGGCCAGCGGCATCGGTCTGGCCACCACCCGCCGCTTCGCGGAGGAGGGCGCCACGGTGGTGGTCGTCGACATCGACGAGGCCACCGGCAAGCAGGTCGCCGATGAGGTCAACGGCCTGTTCGTGCGCGCCGATGTCACCAGTCCCACCGACGTCGAGGCCCTGTATGCCACGGTGTTCGAGAAGTACGGGCGCATCGACATCGCCTTCAACAACGCCGGCATCTCCCCGCCGGAGGACGACTCGATCCTGACCACGGGCCTGGAGGCATGGCGCAAGGTGCAGGAGGTCAACCTGACCTCGGTGTACCTGTGCTGCAAGTACGTGCTGCCCTACATGCAGCGCGCGGGCAAGGGCTCGATCATCAACACCGCCTCCTTCGTGGCGGTGATGGGCGCGGCCACCAGCCAGATCTCCTACACCGCCTCCAAGGGCGGCGTGCTGGCGATGTCCCGGGAGCTGGGTGTGCAGTTCGCCCGCGAGGGCATCCGGGTCAACGCCCTGTGCCCCGGCCCGGTGAACACCCCACTGCTGCAGGAACTCTTCGCCAAGGACCCCGAGCGCGCCGCCCGCCGCCTGGTGCACATCCCGATGGGCCGCTTCGCCGAGCCCGCCGAGATCGCCGCCGCGGTGACCTTCCTGGCCAGCGATGACTCCAGCTTCATCACCGCCTCCCAGTTCCTCGTCGACGGCGGCCTCACCGGCGCCTACGTCACCCCGCTGTAAGCACTGACGCGTGCCTCCCGCCCCGGTCCCGATGGTGTGGGAGGCACGCGCTCCAGCGCCCCGCCCGATCAGGGCAGGTGCGGCAACCCGTCCGGAGAGTCGGCCCCGCACCGGGTGCACGCGCTGGCCCTGGGCTACGGACCGGGTGAGTTCGGCATCCGCTGGAGCTGGCCGGACTGACCTCAGCGCCGCCGCCGGGCCCCCGCCACCCGGCCAGACCGGGCCGGAGACGCGCTGATCCAGTGGCCGGGCCGGTCCAGCCCGGCTGGCAGCCGGGTCGCGGTGTCGCCCTGGGCGGCGTTGACCTGGAACTGGGTCAGGAACAACGCCGCGGACAGATCCGCGCCCCGCAGGTCGGCGCCGCGCAGGTCAGCCCCGATCAGGTCGGCCAGGGCCAGGTCGACCTCGCGCAGGTTGGCCCCGATCAGGTAGGCGCCCCGCAGGTTCGCCCCGCGCAGTCGTTTTCGGCGCAGGTCGGCGCCGATGAGATCGGCCCCGCGCCGTTCCGGCCCTGGCGCCTCGGCCCGGACCAGCTCACTGACCCGGGTCAGCAGCGGATCCGCCCGCTGCCACCGGGAGGCCACATCCAGCGCGAGCAGTTCGGCCGGGGGCAGCCCGGCCAGCCGCTCCAGTTCGGCCCGCAACTCGTCGAGTTCGGTGCGCAGG
The DNA here is from genome assembly GCF_014204915.1 of Crossiella cryophila. Taxonomy (NCBI): domain Bacteria; kingdom Bacillati; phylum Actinomycetota; class Actinomycetes; order Pseudonocardiales; family Pseudonocardiaceae; genus Crossiella; species Crossiella cryophila. The sequence continues at coordinate 6,139,346 of NZ_JACHMH010000001.1, read as the reverse complement.
GACGCCGCGGCGGGGTGGCGCCGGGCCTCGGTGAGATGCCAGAGCAGTTCGTGCAGTTCCCGCACTACGGGGAAGACCGCGAACATCTCCTTGGCGCGGGCGGGGGAGGAGCGCCAGTCCTGGCCGCCGTAGGTGTGCTGGGCGACCTGCTGACCGGCGCCGAAGCAGTCATAGACGGTGCAGCCGGGGAAACCGCGGTCGCGCAGCTTGGTGTGGATGCCGCAGCGGAAGTCGGCGAGCAGGTTCGGGCACGGCGTGCCCGCGGGTTTGGTGATGGCGAAGTCGGCCGAGGCTGCATAGGCGGGCACAACACAGCACAGTCCGAAACAGTTGGCGCAGTCGGCTCGCAACATCACCCCGCGACTCTAGGCCGCCGGTTGCTTCGGCCGCCGCCGAAGGGTCCCGGTCCTAGCGTCCCCGCCATGCGCACCATCCACCCGAAAATCCTCTACTTCGGCACCCCGGTCGTCCTGCTGAGCACGGAGAACCCCGACGGCAGCACCAACCTGGCCCCGATGTCCTCGGCCTGGGCCCTGGGCCACACCATCGTGCTCGGCCTGGGCGAACAAGGTCAGACCGCCCGCAACCTGCGTGAGCGCCCCGAGCTGGTGATCAACCTGCCCGGCCCCGGCCTGTGGGAAGCGGTGGAACGACTCGCGCCGCTCACCGGCCGTGACCCGGTTCCGGCCGGCAAACCCAGCCATCGCTTCGAGCCCGCGAAGTTCGCCGCCGCCGGACTGACCGAACTGCCCGCGCTCAAGGTCCGGCCGCCCCGGGTGGCCGAATGCCCGCTGCAGCTCGAAGCCGTCGCCACCGAGTCGCGGCCCGGTGGCGACGGGGACTTCGTCATCGTGGAAGCCCAGGTGCTCGCCGTGCACGCCGATCCAGGGCTGGTCGTGCCCGGTACCGAGCACGTCGACCCGGCCCGGTGGCAGCCGCTGATCTACAACTTCCGCCACTACTTCGGCCTCGGCGAGCACCTGGGCCACTCCTACCGCTCCGAGACCGCCACCCGGTGAGCCGCCAGCCCCACCAGCAACGCCGCCCCGGCCAGCCCGGCGCTGACCCACAGCGGCGCCCGGTACCCGTACCCGGCCGCGATGGCCAGCCCACCGGCCCACGGACCCAGCGCCGCGCCGACGTTGAACGCCGCCGTCGCCCCCGCCCCACCCAGCCGCGGCGCACCGACGGCCGCGTACAGCGCCTGGGAGATCAACGTGGCGCCCACCGCGAAGGACAACATCCCCTGCACCAGCACCAGGACCAGCGCGACCACCGGCGCACCCGCGGTCAGCGCGAACAGCGTCCACCCGCACACCAGTGCCACCCCGCCCCCGGCCAGCACCAGCCGCGGCCGGGAATCCGCGATCCGCCCACCCAGGCTCACCCCCAGGAAGGAGCCGATCCCGAACAGCGCCAGCACCGCGGGCACCCAGTCCGCCCCGATCCCGGCCACCTCGGTGACCATCGGCGCCAGATAGGTGAACGTGCAGAACGTCGCGCCGTTGACCAGCGCACCCAGCAGCAACACCAGTGCCAGCCGCGGCCGCCGCAACGCCCGCAGCTCACCACGCACCCCCGGCGCGTCCTCGGCCCGGCCCGCCGGAACCCAGCGCAGGATCGCCACCAGCGCGGGCGCGGAGACCAGGGCCACCGCCCAGAACGCCGACCGCCACCCCCACGCCTGACCCAGCAACGCCCCCGCCGGCACCCCCGCCACACAGGCCAGGGTCACCCCGCCCAGCAGCACCGCGGTCGCCCGGCCCTTGGCGTCGGCCGCCACCAGAGCGGCCGCGGTGGCAAGGGCCACCGCCAGGAACCCGGCGTTGGCCAGCGCCGCCACCACCCTGGTGGCCAGCAGCACCGGATAACTCGTGGTCAGCGCACCCAGCACGTGCACCACCAGGAACACCGACAGGAAGGCCAGCAGCGCGTGCCGGGGCGGCCAGCGCAGGCTCAGGATCGCCATCAGCGGCGCGCCCACGATCATCCCGGCGGCGAAGGCCGAGGTCAGCGCACCCGCGGCCGGGATACTGACGTGCAGATCAGCGGCCAGGTCCGGCAGCAGGCCGGACAACATGAACTCCGAAGTGCCCTGCGCGAACACGGCGAGGGCGAGCAAATACAACACAACAGGCACAGCAGGACTCCGCAACCACAGTGGATCGACAAGGGTGATCGACCGCGGTCCGGCCGGTGGCCGTGAAGAGGCACGCCACCGGGGGACCGGTGGCTACCGTCTGGAAGCCTCGGGGCTGCGCACGAGCGGCAGGCTACAACCCTGAGCGAAACCCGGTCGACGGAGTTTCCGCCCCGGCTAGGGTTTGATCATGTTGACCGGAGCGATCACCCTGCCCGACGGAGCGGTCGTGCGCGGCCGGGGCCTGCGCCACCCCATCCCCGAGGGCCCACAACCCGATTTCGGCCTCTACCTGGGCAGCCCCCGCCTGCGCGCCCGCCACGACGACTCCCTGACCTGGACCCGGCACTGGCTGGAGTGGCCCGACTTCCGGCTGCCCCGCGACCACGCCGAGGCCATCCGCCGGATCACCGCCCTGCACGCCGCAGCCCGCTCCGGACAGCGGGTGGAGGTCGCCTGCAACGGCGGCGTCGGCCGCACCGGCACCGTCATCGCCTGCCTGGCCATCCTGGCCGGCGTGCCACCCACCGAGGCGGTGGCCTGGGCACGGGCCCACCACAACAAGCACGCGGTGGAAACCCCCTGGCAGAAGCGCTGGGTCAGTCGCTTCCCCGGGTAGCCCCCGGCCGCAGCACCAGCTCGGTCGCACAGGCCTCCCGCGGTGCGGCCAGCACCGCGCGCACGGTCTCGGCCACGGTGGCGGGGGAGAGGTAACGCTCCGGCTGATACCGCAACCCCTCCACCGCGCACACGTCCCGCTGCATGTCGGTGGCCACCCGCCCCAGGAACACCGTGGTCACCCGCAACCGCGGCTCCTCCGCACGCAGCGAGTCGGCGAAGGCCCGCAACGCGTACTTGCTCGCCGAGTACGCCCCGCGGGCCGCGTTGGCCTGCAACCCCGCGGTGGAGTTGATCAGCACCACATGCCCGCCCGCCTTGCGCAAGGCCGGGAGCAGCAGCCGGGTCAGCTCGACCACGGCGAACACGTTGACCTCGAAGGTCCGCCGCCACAGCCCGCCGTCGCACTCATCGATCCGCCCGGTGGCCAGCACCCCGGCGTTGTGGATCAGCGCGTCCAGCCGTTCGATCCCTGGCGGCACGTGCAGCGCGCGTGGATCGGCCAGGTTCACCGGCCACGCCTGCGCGTCCGGCAACTCCCGCGCCAGCCGGGTCAGCGCGGGCGATCCCCGGCCACCCAGCACCAGCCGGTGACTGTCCCCCAGAGCGGCGGCGATCCGCGCGCCGATGCCCCGGGAAGCGCCCGTGACCACCGCCGTCGGCTGGTCCTGAGCGCGGGTCGGCGGCACCGGCGCCCCTTCTCCCTCGATGAGCACGGGCAAGTCTGAGTTCGTGCCCCTGCCAGGCGGAAGACTCCCGATGGGTGGTGCGGCCAACCACCCGTTCGACGCTTGTCCGTTACGTCCCCGGCGCGCCATTCTTATCCTCGCACCGGACTGACAACGTTGTCAGAACCGTCGAGGAGGACGCGTGAGATCTCGCAACCGTCGCGCTGTCATCGGCGCACTCGCCGCCATCACCCTGCTGGGCACCGCCATCCCCGGCGCCGCGACCACCGACGACACCCTCATCGCCGACCCCACCCAGTACGTCGACCCCATGATCGGCACCGGCAAGGGCGGCCCGGTCGTCGGCGAGATCAACACCTTCCCCGGCCCCACCGCCCCCTTCGGGATGATCCAGTGGAGCCCGGACAACGGCAACTACGCCGGCTACAACTACCACCTCGGCCCGATCCGCGGCTTCAGCCTCACCCACGCCTCCGTCGGCTGCAGCGCCTTCGGCGACATCCCGATCCTCCCGGTCACCGGCGAGATCGGCCCGGCCCCGTGGAACCGCACCGAGAAGTTCTCCCACCGCACCGAACGCGCCGAGGTCGCCCACTACGGCGTCACCCTCGAGGACTCCAAGATCCGCGCCGAACTCACCGCCAGCACCCGCGCCGGACTGGGCACCTTCACCTACCCCGAGGGCGCCACCGCCCAGGTCCTGATCAAAACCGGCGCCAGCCTGGCAGGCAACAGCGCAGCCACCGTGCGGATCAGCGCCCCCGACGAGATCACCGGCTCCGCCACCACCGGCCGCTTCTGCGGCGAGAGCGGCAACAAGTACACCGTGCACTTCGCCCTGAAGTTCGACCGCCCCTTCACCGCCCACGGCACCTGGGACGGCAGCACCGTCACCCCCGGCGGCACCAGCGCGGACCACCCGAAATCCGGCGCCTACCTCACCTTCGACACCAGCCAGAACCGCCAGCTACGCGCCAAGGTCGCCCTCTCCTACGTCAGCGCCGACGGCGCCCGCGCCAACCTGGCCGAGATCCCCGGCTGGCACCCCGACCCCGTCCGCGCCGCCACCCGCGCCCAGTGGCGCGAACACCTCGGCCGCATCCGCATCGGCGGCGGCACCCCAGCCCACCGCACCACCTTCTACACCGCCCTCTACCACTCCCTGATCCACCCCAACACCTTCAACGACCTCGACGGCCGCTACCCCGGCTTCGACAGCCAGATCCACCAGGTCGAACCCGGCCGCACCCACTACGCCAACTTCTCCGACTGGGACACCTACCGCAGCCTGGCCCCACTGCACGGCTGGCTCTACCCCGACCGCGCCAGTGACATGGCCCAAAGCCTCGTGCTCGCCGCCGTCCAGGGCGGCTGGCTGCCCCGCTGGCCCATGGCCAACGGCTACACCAGCGTGATGAACGGCGACAACAGCGTCCCGCTCCTGGTCAACCTGCACGCCTACGGCGCGACCGGCTTCGACACCCGCACCGCCCTGAAATACATGCTCAAAGGCGCCACCAAGGCCGAACCCGTCCAGTGGGGCTACATCGAACGCCAGGGCATCGAGGACTACCAGAAACTCGGCTACGTCCCCAACGACCGCGCCCTGGTCGGCCACGTCCGCAAAGGCGCCTCCCAGACCCTCGAATACGCCGTCGACGACTTCACCATCTCCCGCTTCGCCCGCACCCTCGGCGACCCCGCCACCGCCGCCACCTACGCCAAACGCGGCGAGTACTGGCGCAACCTGTTCGACCCCAACACCGGCTACCTGCGCCCCAAGGACAGCAAGGGCCAGTTCCCGCCCGGACCCGGCTTCGTGCCACCCCCACCCGGCCAGTTCGGCCAGGACGGCTTCGAGGAGGGCAACGCCGCCCAGTACCGCTGGTTCGTCCCGCACAACATCGCCGGACTCATCACCGCCCTCGGCGGCAAGGCCAAGGCCCAGCCGCTGATGGACGAGTTCTTCACCAAGGTCAACGTCGGCCCCAACGAGCCCTACCAGTGGTCCGGCAACGAGGTCGACTTCTCCACCCCCTGGCTCTACAACTACGTCGGTCAGCCCTGGAAGAGCCAGGCCGTCATCCGCCGCATCCAGAGCGAACTCTTCGCCCCCACCCCCGACGGCCTGCCCGGCAACGACGACCTCGGCGCCCAGTCCTCCTGGTACGTCTGGTCCGCCCTCGGCCTCTACCCGGTCACCCCCGGCACCGCCGACCTGTCCGTGCACACCCCACTGTTCCCCGCCATCCAGATCCGCCCACCCAACGCGGGCGAACTCCACATCACCGCCCCCGGCGCGGGCGCCGCCCGCCCCTACACCACCCAGCTCCGCCTCAACGGCGAGAACTGGGCCCGCACCTGGCTACCCCAACACCTCGTGCGCACCGGCGGCCACCTCGACTTCCGCCTGCGCGCCACCCCCGACACGAACTGGGCAATCACCCCCGACGCCGCGCCACCGTCCTACCAATGACAGTCCTGACCACGATGATGCTCCGGAGCCGATGAGTTTCCGCTCCCGGAAGGGTCTCTACTGCCATGACGACCACGCACACCCTTGAGTTCGCCGGCGCCCAGCTCGTCTACGACGTGCACGGACCACTGCCGGCCGCCGACGGCCGAGCACCGCTGTTCCTGATCGGCCAGCCCATGAGCGCCGACGGCTTCGCCACCCTGACCACCTACCTGACCGACCGCACCGTGATCACCTACGACCCGCGCGGCCTCGGCCGCAGCACCCGTCAGGACGGCCGGGTCGACCACACGCCCACCGGCCAGGCCGAGGACCTGCACGCCATCATCGAAACCCTCGGTGCCGGCCCGGTGGAGATGTTCGCCAGCAGCGGCGGCGCGATCACCGCCCTCGCCCTGGTCACCGCCCACCCCGGGGACGTGACCACCCTGGTCGCCCACGAACCGCCGCTGACCCGGGTGGTGCCCGACGCCGCGGCCGCCGAACGCGCCGCCAACGGCTGGACACAGGCATACCAGGCCAAGGGCTGGGGCGCGGGCATGGCCGCCTTCATCGCCATGACCTCCTGGCAGGGGGAGTTCACCGAGGAGTACTTCGCCCAGCCCCCGGCCGACCCAGCCCAGTTCGGCATGCCCACCGAGGACGACGGCAAGCGCGACGACCCACTGCTCTCCGACCGCTCGCGCGCCGTCGCCGACTACCAGCCCGACCTCACCGCACTGCTCGCCGCACCCACCAGAGTGGTGATCGCGGTGGGGGAGGAGACCGGCGAGGCATTCACCGGACGCACCGCCGTGGCCACCGCCGCCCTGCTCGGCCAGGAAGCCACCGTCTTCCCCAGCCACCACGGCGGCTTCGCAGGCGGCGAATACGGCTACCCCGGACAGCCCGAGGCCTTCGCCGCCAAACTCCGCGAGGTACTCGGCTGAATCCGTTGCCCCGCAACGATTCCGGAAACAACAACAGCGGAAAAGGTCGCGGCGGCCCCGGGGAATTCCCCGCGGGCTACCGCGCCCGCCGCTGCTCCGGCACCGACCGCGCCGCGCAACGCGCACACGCCACCGGCTCGTCCAACAACCAACCCGCCGCCGACAACCACGACACCACCGGCCCCGGCAAATCCGGCCCCGCCGCACACACCAACGGGCCATCACCACACCCATGGCATTCCACATTCAGCACCGGAGCACGCGGCGCGCAACCCACACAGAAACGCCGCACCCGAACCACACCCGCCGCATCCACCAGCAGCCACACCACGGACAGGTCAGCGCGCAGCTGTTCCCTTTCCATCCGGTGCGAAACAACCCGGCCACATTCCGGACACGACCGAACCGCGGTCGAACCCTGCGTCAAGCCGTGCCCTGGGCTGGTCACGGCGCCACCTCCAGGTGAACGGGGGAGCGTCACAACTGTGGTTACCCAACCACGATAAGTGACGGCGCACCCATTCCCAAGCATCTTTTCCGCAACTCGGTGAACAACGACCGTAATCCGACCCAATTCCGGATGAAACCCACCCAGCATCAGTCACCGACAGCCGGCTCACCACCCACCCCCGCCGCCTCCGCAAGCGCCCGGTAAGTGCGGTTGCCCATCACCGCCGCCCGCTGTTCCCGCCCCGTCGCCTCGATGTAGTTCTGGCTCGTATTCAGGTTCGCATGCCCCAGCAACGCCATAATCTCCGCCGCGTTCGCCCCGTCCTCGGCCAACCGGGTGGCAAAGGTATGCCGCAACGCATGCAGGTTCGCCCCCGTCGGCACCCGATCGTGAATACCCGCCGCCCGATAACAACAGCTCACCAGATACTGCAACGCACCCCGCCCGATCGGCTCACCCCGCAGATCCAGCAACAACGCCGACTCCCGCCCGAACCGCGCCTGCGGAAACCGAGCCCGGCACGAAGCCAGATACCGCCCCAGCACCGCCTCCATCGGCGCACTGATCGGAATCGACCGCTCCCGGCTGCCCTTGCCCCGCACATGCAACCGCTGCTCACCCGGCCGCCCCACCACACTGCTGACCAGCAACGCCCGCATCTCCGCCGACCGCAACCCGGTCACCAGCCCCAACCCCACCACCAGCAGATCCCGCTCCGGCCACGGATCCCGCGACTTCCGCTCACCCGAGGCCACCGCCGAGAGCAACTGCTCCGGCGTGTCCTCACCCCGCAACGGCTTCGGCATCGACGCCGCCGGCCGCGGCCGCGCCACCGCCCCCATCGGATTCCCCGCCACCAGACCATCGGCCACACAGAAGTTCATGAACTGATTCCACGTCGACCAGGCCCGCGACACCGACGTCTTGGCATGGGTCTCCGCGAAAGACCCGAACGCCTCCCGCAACGCCCCCGCACCCACCGCCGCCAACTCCAGCGCCGGGGGAGCGCACCCGGCGGCCCCGGCCAGCAACACCGAGATCCCCGCCAGATCACGCCGATACGCGGCAGTGGTGTGCGGGGAATCCTTGCGGGAGCGACGCGCGAGGAAGAACGACTCCTGGGCCTGCGACAACAACACACCCAGAGGAATACCGCACACCACCGACAAAGATCGACACGGCCGGTGACCAACCCCCTACCCACCCCCGGCCACGCTCACCCAGCGTCAACACCGAGAGCCACTCCGCCACACCCCCGAACCACAGGGCAATCGCCCGCCCCATCGGTTACGTTGACCGCGCAAGCGTCCGACACCCGCACGGCTGGATGGTGGAGATGCAGGGCATCGAGGAGTTCTGGCACTGGTGGCAGCAGGAAGGCGCCACCCTGCTCGCCAACGCCATCCACTCCGGCGACTTCGCCGACCTGCCCGAACAGATGGCCCACCTGGTCAACGCCATCAACAAGGACCTGCAATGGGAACTCGGCCCCGGCCGCGACGCCCAGCACTCACTCTGCGTCACCGCCAACGGCGACCCGGCCCTGCGCCCGCTCACCGAACGCTGGCTGCGCGCCGCCCCCGCCCCTGACGCCACCTGGGAGTACCGCGCCGCCCGCCAGGCCGACCCCAACGTGCTCAACCAGCAACTCGACTTCGCCGACTGGGAACTCGACCTCGAACAAACCCGGCTCTCCCTGACCGTCGACGAACAGTCCCTGCTGGTCGACGTCACCGTGCACCACCCGCAGTTCCCCAACATGCCCGAGGACGCCGCCCTCCAGATCGCCTTCCTCACCCTCACCTGGCTACTCGGCGAAGACGACCTCGAACGCTGGATCGGCGAGGTCAACACCGCCGCCGAACAACCAGCCGACGCCCTACCGGCCGATGCGCTCCCCGAGACCGTGCACGCCATGGCCGCCCGCCACCCCGAACCCAGCTGGGTGGTCATGGAAGGCGAAGGCCAGGACGGCGCCCGCCTCACCGCCATCGCCATGCGCCCCATGCGCTGGATCGACCACCCACTCCTGGACCTGCACGCCGGCATCACCCTGCGCTACCCGACCCAGGACCCCCGCGACCTGCCCACCAGCGCCGGCCTCACCGACCTGCAGGACCTCGAGGACGACCTCATGCGCCACCTCGACGCCGCCGCCCTGCTCGTCGCGCACGAGACCGGCCGCGGCACCCGCACCCTGCACCTCTACTGCGACTCCACCGACACCGCCACCCTGGCCACCATCACCACCTGGGTGCACGGCCAGCCCACCGCCACCCTGGACACCCAGTCCGACCCAGCCTGGGACCAGGTCGGCCACCTCCGCTGATCCAGCGGGGGACTCACAGCTCCGAGGCGCCCCACTCCAGCACCGACAGCTCATCGCCCACCGAGAGCTTCCCGGACCGCAGCACCGCGAACTTCACCCCGAAGGCCACCCCGCCCTGCGCCGCCCGCCGGTACTTCGCCAGCGACCGCAACGGCTCCGGTCCCTGCTTCACCCCGGACTCCTGATCCACCGTGGTCACCGCACACCGGATGGCCAGCTTGGTGTACCCCAGCTCCACATCCCCGATCCGCAACCGCCGCAGCTCGTCCTCCACGTGCGGTCCGTCCCACCCCTCGACCACGATGTTGGCCCGGAACCGCGACATCGGCAGCGCCACCGCCCCCGCGGCCACCATCCGCTCGTTCAACCCGGCCAGCGAATCCACCGACAACAGGTGCACCGCACTGCTGTCGGCGAAACCCGAGGTCCCCGGCGTCAACCCGTCGGTGGCCCGGTCATGCTCCGGCGGCACCCGCACCAACCGGCACGGATCACCCACCACCGCCGACAACCACGCCGCCGCGGCCTCGCCCTGATCGATCGCCCGATACGGATCGCCGAACATCTCCACCGGTCGCCGCGGACCCACCGCGTCGACCTCGACGTCCACCGACTCGAACCCCTCGGCCGACAATCGCAGCACCTCGCCGCCACCCAGCACCTGCGGGCACACCAGCGCCAGCCGCGGATCCCGCCGCTGCGACCGGAACACCCCCTCCGGGCTGACCACCATGAAACTGCGGTCCAACGCCAGCCCAGCCGGGTTCACCAGCGCATCCGGCACCGAGATGCCAGCGCACCCCTTGATCGGGAAGTAGTTCAGCTCCAACACCCTCGCCACCACCCGGACGCTACCGGCCGACCCCGTCACCGCGATCCGAATATCGCCGCATTCACCTCCGGCAGACACCTCCGGCAGAACTAGCCCAGCAACCCTGCCAACGGCCCCGCCCGCCGCACCGAACCGGGGGAGACCCCGGCGATCCGCTTGAACGCCCGGCTGAACGCCGCCTCCGACAGATACCCCAGCTCCCGCGCCACCACGGCCACCGGCACCTCCCCGGACCGCAACCGCCCCACCGCCACGTGCATCCGCCACCGCGTCACGTACTGCATCACCGGCTCACCCACCAGCTCGGTGAACCGCGCCGCGAACGCCGACCGCGACATCGCCACCGCCGCGGCCAGACTCGCCACCGTCCACGCCCGTGCGGGCTCCCGGTGCACCAGCGCCACCGCCCGCCCCACCTGCGGATCCCGCAACGCCCCCAGCCACCCCGCCCGCGCCGCCGGATCCGTGCCCAGCCAGCTCCGGATCGCCTGGATCACCAGCACATCGGCCAGCCGGGTGATCACCGTCTCGCCACCGGGCCGCAGCTCCCGCGCCTCGGCCGCCAGCAGTCGCAGCGTGGCGTCCAGGGCCGGGTCGGCCACCGCCATCAGCCGGGGGAGCCGCGCCATCAGCCCATATCCGGTCGGGTGGTCGAAACGCACCGCCCCGCACACCAGGCTCGTCGACTTGCCACCACCACCGTGCCGCAGGATCGCGTACCGCTCGCTGACGTACTCGTGCGGGATGTCCTGGATCACCGGGGGAGCGGGCAGCCCCGGCTCACTCCACAGCTCATGTCCTTGCCCGTGCGGCACCAGGACCAGCTCGCCGGGGGAGACCTGGCGCGGGGCCTGGCCGGGTACGGAGAGCCAGTAGCGGCCCGCGGTGACGACGTGGAACCACAGGCAGTCACCCATCGGCGGCAGGTCCAGCCGCCACGGCTCGGTCAGCTCGGACCGGAAGTACCAGGCCCCGTCCATCCGCAGGTGGTGCAGGGCCGCGCCCAGCGGATCGGCCGGCGGCGCCGGGGGAGAGGTGAGGTCCACCCGTCCGAGTATCCGCACCCGACTGGCCCGGCGTCCACGTCGGCTGGACGAAGGAACAGGAAAACGCGCGCTTCAGGCATGGATCATCCGCCGAACGGCACTCAGACTGGACGCACTGCACAACACTGGGAGGACACCATGATCGCGCTGACCGTCGTCGCCGAGAGCACCACCGCCATCCTGACCGGCCTGTTCTTCACCTTCTCCGCCGTGGTGATGCCCGCACTGGCCAAACGCCCGGCGCAGGAGGCCGCCGAGGTCATGCGGCAGGTCAACCGCACCATCGTGAACCCGCTGTTCCTGCTGGCCTTCCTGGGCGCGCCGATCAGCAGCGCGGTGCTGGCGGTGCTCGAGGGCTTCCCGCTGCTGCCCACCATCGCCGCCGTGCTGGTGGTAGGGGGGATGCTCGCGGTGACGGCCATCGTGAACGTGCCGATGAACAACGCCCTGGACGCCGCCGACCCGGCCACGCCGGCGGGGCAGGAGCTGTGGCGCGGCTTCCTGCGCCGCTGGACCGGGTGGAACCACCTGCGCACGATCGCCTGCCTCGGCGCCACCGTCCTGTACGCCCTGGCGTGACCAAATCCGCCAGACTGCTGACTCCCCCATGATTCTTCTGGTTTCGTGCATAATAGCGGTTATGCACGAAACGCCCATCTGACCAGCACGGATACCGGCTCCATGCCCCGCGGGGGATGCGTTGTGCCGCTGGTCGCCCGAGTTCGCCAGAACGCTTCCTCCGACGAAACTCCGCCGACGCGCCAGCCCGACCTGCCGCTGGACGGCTCTCAGTGGGCGGCCCGGAGGAGCCCGACGGGGAATGTGTCGCCGCAGAAGCTGGGATCACCTCGAATTCGCCGGGCCCCAGGGTCAACTAGCGTCACAGTGACGTAATGACCCGGTATGCCCGGGTTACCCGGAAACCGAGGATCTGAGGCTTCAGCGGCCGCTCAAGGCACCCATCGGCTCGGCTGGTCGCCGGAACGCTCGCCCATCGCCGCGCCGCCCGGCATTCCGCCGCGTGTCGACGCGACGGACGACGGCCGGGCCGTGGGTCGGCGCGTTAGCGACGCGGCCGTGCGACGGCACGCGAAGGCAACGCGCACGTTGGCGAACAAGTCGAAAACCAGCCTGATCTGCCCCTTTCGGCGCCTGCTGGTTTCTGACCGATAATCTACATTATGTTAAGTAGTGGTTCTGGGGCCCACTCCTTCGAGTGGAGCGGCTGCCCAGGCCGGTGAAGCCCGGCCGACCACGTGCACGGCGGTCCTACCATCGGCCAAGATCCGTTGGGAGGAAACCCGTGGCTGACAAGGTGACCGGCGCGCGGACCGAGGTCGAGCTGACCGTCGAGGTCGCGCCGGAGAAGCTGTGGGAGATCATCACCGACGTCGCCAGGATCGGCGAGTTCAGTCCGGAGTGCACCGGCGGGGCCTGGCTTGACTCCGACTCCCCCGGCCCTCGGGTCGGTGCCCGGTTCGCCGGTCACAACGAGTACGGGGACGGCTTCTCCTCCGACGTGCTGTGCGTGGTGACCGAGTCCGAGCCGGGCCGGGTCTTCGGCTGGGTGGTCCTCGACGACGCGGAGGATCCGGCGCTACCCGGCACGACCTGGCGTTATGAGCTGTCCGGCGCCGCGTTCGGGCGGACGGTGGTGCGGCAGACCTTCCTGCACGGTCCCGGGGACACCGGGTTGCGGGAGATGGTCGCCGGGTTGTCACCGGTGGTGGCCGCGGCCGGGGTGCGGGAGCGGCTGGGGCAGATCCGGGAGCACATGACCGAGACGATCACCGCGATGGCCGAGCGGGGTTGAGTCGGGCGGCAGTCAGACGACAGCGAAGCTTCAGGCCAGCAAGATACCGTTTACTTCATGATCGGAAACGGCCTGGCCAGGTGCGGGGTGCTGCTGCTGACGGCGGCGCTGGCCGGGTGCGCCGGTCCCCCTCGCGGGGCCACTCCCCCGGGCAAGCCCGCGGTGCCGGTGTTCGACCAGGACCGGCTGGAGTTCGGGGTGCGGTCGGTGCTGGTGGACCGGTACGAGGTGACCGGGCTGGACATCGTGCGGTGTCCCAGTGGGCAGCCGATCGAGGACGCGCGGATCTTCTCCTGCCTGGCGGTGCTGTCCGGGGAGTCCAAGCAGGTGCGGGTGACGGTGCGCGGGGCCAACGGGACCTTCGAGGTGGATCGGCCCGGATAAAGCGTTCGTACCGGATGGGTGAGCTTTGTTAGGGTTCCGGCACGCTCTCCGAGCCGAGGAAAGGGAGGTGGTAACCGTGATCGCACGTTCGTTGCCGATCTGGTGCTCCCCCTTCGCTGCGAGGGCGTCGAAGTTCTGACTGGGGAGCGCTGAGCTTTCCGAAGGGACTTCTTCTCATGACCGATCTGGTCATTCGTTCGATCGAGCCCGGCGAGGAGCGGCTGTTCGCCTCGCTCCCGGATCCCGCCCTGGTGGGCAGGGCGCGGTTCGGACAGGACTACCTCACCATGGCCGCTACCGGCGCTTATCGTCCGGAGTGGACCTGGGTGGCGCTGCGCGAGGACGTGGTCGTGGCGCGCGCTGCCTGGTGGGGTGGTCCGAAGGACAGTAAGCCGATCACGCTCGACTGGTTCGACTTCATCGATGGCGCGGCCGCGACGGAGTTGCTGAACACCTCTCCCCTGCGGGCCGAGTACGAGCTGCGGTTGCCGCCGGGCTGGCGGGCCGATCCGGCGGCGCGGGCCGCTGGTGAGAGCCGGATCGCCGCGGCGGAGGCAGCCGGGTACCGGGTGCTGGTGGAACGGTTCCGGTACCTGTGGACGCCGGAGTGCGGGGTGCCCGATCGGCCGGGGCGGTTGGTGTTCCGGCCTGCTCCGGATGAGGAATCGGTGCTGCAGGCGTTCCGGTTGATCCACCAGGGCAGCCTGGACGCGCATGTGCGGTTGCGGGTCGAGGAGGACGGCCTGGAGGCGGCGGCGCAGGAGGAGCTGGACTACCTCAAGTGGCTGCCGAGTCCGCGCAGCGCCTGGTTGCTGGCGTACACGCCTGCGGGTGAGCTGGTGGGGATCACGGTGCCCGGTCATACCCCGTCGGACCCGGTTGTCGGGTATATCGGGGTGGTTCCGGAACAACGCGGGCATGGTTATGCGTTTGACCTGTTGGTCGAGGCGACGCAGGTGCATGCCGAGGCCGGGGTGGACCGCATCGCGGCCGCCACCGATCAGACGAACACGCCGATGGCGGCGACGTTCGCCCGTGCCGGGTATCCGGTGCAGATGGAGCGCGTCGACCTGGTGTGAGTGTGTGGGGTGGTCCTTCGGGGCCGCCCCACACTGCTGTCTGGGGCAGGATGCGCGGTATGCGGTTCGCGATCTATGTGCCCTGTTATGGCCCGTATGGGGATCCGGCGTTGCTGGTGGAGCTGGCGGTGGCCGCCGAGCAGGCCGGGTGGGACGGGTTTTTCATGTGGGATCACCTGGTGGCGGCGCCGCCGGTGGCTGATCCGTGGGTGACGCTGGGTGCGGTGGCGGCGCGGACCAGCCGGATCCGGTTCGGGCCGATGATCGTGCCACTCCCCCGTCGTCGGCCGTGGAAGCTGGCGGCCGAGGCGGGCACGTTGCAGCGGTTGTCGGGTGGGCGGTTGTTGCTGGGGCTGGGTATGGGGGTGCCGCGGGACTACGCGCAGTTCGGGGAGGCTGAGCCTGCCGCGGCGCGGGCCGGGCGGTTCCGCGAGGGTGTGGAGTTGCTGGGGCGGTTCTTCGCCGGTGAGCGGGTGCACCATGAGGGGGCGAATTTCCAGGTCAGTGATGTGGAGTTCGCGCCGGTGCGGGTGCCGTTGTGGACGAGTGGGTTGTGGCCGCGCAAGGCGCCGTTCCTGGCCGCGGCGCGGGTGGACGGGTTGTTCCCGATCGTGCGGGATGAGGATGGGTTCGTGTTGCCGACGCCGGAGCAGGCGGGGCGGATCAAGGCGGATTTCGTCGCTTCGGGTGGTCGGGTGGAGGTGGATCTGGCGTTGTGGGGCAGTGGGGTGCAGCCGTCGGCCGGTCAGGTGTCGGAGTACGCCGATGCCGGGGTGAGCTGGTTGTTGTGGGATGGGTGGCGGCGTTCGGTGGCGGAGTTGCGGGCGGTGGTGGCCGCCGGTCCCCCGCGGTGAGGGTGACCGGCGGCGGGGTCGGTCAGGGGCAGAAGGCGGCGTTGATGGCCTCGCCGACGCCGTTGGACTGGGCGTCGGTGAGGTAGGCCTGGTTGACGATGATGGAGGCTTTGCGGCCGGTGGTGGTGACGGCGCTGTAGGTGAACCAGCCGAAGACGCTGCCCGCGTGTCCCCACCAGCGCACGCCGCAGGGCAGGTCGCGGGCGTTGATGCCCAGGCCGTAGCCCCAGCCGTCGCCGGAGGGCACGGTGCGGGTGAGGTCGGCGTGCTGGGCCGGGGGCAGGAGGTCGCCGTTGACCAGGGTGTCGAAGAAGCGGGTGAGGTCGGCGCTGGTGGAGATCATGGCGCCGGCGGCGTGGAAGGCGGTGGTGTTGAGGCGGGTGAAGTCGGCGCGGCGGCCGTCTTCGAGGATCTGGTAGCCGCGGGCGTGTGGGCCGGGCAGGCCGAGGTCGTCCTCGGTGGGGACGCTGGTGTCGCGCAGGCCGAGGGGTTTGATGATGCGGCGGGTGACTTCCTCGCCCCAGCGGTGGCCGGTGAGTTTCTCGATGAGCAGGCCGGCCACGACGTAGCCGGTGTTGCTGTAGCGCCATTGGGTGCCGGGGGCGAAGTCGGGCTGGTGGTTGAGGGCGATGTCGAGCAGGTCCTGGGCGGTGAAGTGGCCGTAGCGGACCTTCTCGTAGCCGCGGCCTTCGAGTTCGCCGACGTGTTCGGGCAGGCCGCTGGTGTGCTGGAGGAGCTGGCGGACGGTGATGCGGTTGCCGTCGTTGCCGTTGCGGTTGATCAGGCCGGGCAGGTGTTGGCCGACGGTGTCCTCGAGGGTGAGGCGGCCTTCGGCGGCGAGTTGCAGTACGACGGTGGCGACGAAGGTCTTGGTGATGCTGCCGATGCGGGCGGTGCTGTCGCGCGGGATGGGTGCGCCGGTGCCGAGGTCGCCCTTGCCGCTGGTGAAGACGTGGGTGCCGTTGAGCCGGAGCTGGGCGCCGGGGAGGTCGTGTTTCCTGGTCAGGTTGTCCACCGCTTGTTGCACGCGTGGGTGTCGCGGTGGGGTGGCTGCTGCCGGGGTGGTGGCCAGCAGCAGGGCGGTGGTGGTGGCCGCGGCGAGGCGGATGATCATCAGGTGGTCCCCCGGGTCTGCTTGATCGTGTGATCCACTGTTGGGTATTGAGCCCGATTCCGGGGGTCTGGTCCCCCGCAGTTGACGGGAGTCACACGTGCAGTTGCTTCGCCTTGACCGGGGTTCGGCCGGGTTGGCCGTGCTGACCGTGGACGCGCCGCCGTTGAACCTCTACACCGCTCAGTTGCAGGAGGAGCTGGTCGAGGCGATCTCCCGGGTGGAGGCGGATCCGCCGAGGGCGTTGCTGATCCGGGCGGAGGGCAAGGTGGTCAGTGGCGGGGTGGATGTGTCGTTGTTCGCCGCGCAGGCCGATGCGGTGGCGGCGAAGGCGTTGTTCGACGAGATGCTGGCGGTGCCGGAGCGGATCGCGGCGTTGCCGTTCCCGACGGTGTTCGCCGCGCACGCGTTGTGCCTGACCTGGGCGGTGGAGGTGGCGCTGGCCTGTGATCTGTTGCTGGCCAGTGAGAAGGCCGGTTTCGGGCTGGTGGAGAACGTGATCGGGTTGACCCCGACGATGGGTGGCACGCAGCGGTTGGCGGCGCGGGCCGGGGTGGCGCGGGCGAAGGAGTTCGTGTTCACCGGGGATCGGTATCCGGCGGAGACGTTGCGGGAGTGGGGTGTGGTGAACCGGGTGCTGCCGGTTGAGGGGTTCGCCGAGGCGGCGGTGGCGTTGGCGGCGCGGTTGGCGAGTGGTCCGACGCTGGCGCACGCGGCGACCAAGCGGGTGCTGGCGCATTTCGAGCGTGGTGGGGTGGCGGAGGCGAACCGGGAGGTGACCGGGATCGCGGCGGCGTTGTGGGACACCGAGGATCTGCGGGGCGGGGTGCGATCGTTCTTGAGCGAAGGGCCGGGGAAGGCCACGTTCGTGGGTCGGTGATGGTGAGGCTCCCCCGCGCGGGTGATGGGCGAGGGCGGTCCGTGGTGGCCTGGTGCAACCCGTGCTGGTTCCGGCGCGTCCAGTGATCATGGGGCTGGGTGCGGGTTTTGCCAGGTTGTGGGTGGTGGGCACGGTCTCGGCGGTCGGCGATGGGGTGACGATGGTGGCCGGGCCGTTGCTGGCCGCGGCGTTGACCAGGGATCCGGTGCAGGTGGCCGGGTTGGCGGTGGCGCAGCAGTCGGCGGGGCTGGTGTTCGGGTTGCCGGGTGGGGCGCTGGTGGACCGGGTGGGTCGGCGGCGGGTGCTGGTGGTGGCGGCGCTGACGCGGTCGGTGGCCCTGGCGGTGCTGGGGTTGGTGTTGCTGGCCGGGCAGGCGTCGTTGTGGTTGCTGTACCTGGTGTTCTTCGTGGTCGGGTGTGCGGGGGTGGTGTTCGAGAACGCGGCGAGCACGATGGTGCCCGCGTTGGTGGGGCCCGCGGGGTTGGCGCGGGCGCATGGGCGGTTGCTGGGGTCGGCGGTGGTGGGGCGGGATCTGCTGGCCAAGCCGGTGGGTGCGATGTTGTTCGTGGTGGCGGTGTGGGTGCCGTTCCTGGTGGACGCCGGGGCGTTGTTGCTGGTGGCGGCGTTGTGTCTGCGGTTGCCTGCGGGGGTGGCGGAGCGGGGTGGGCCGCGGGGGTCGTTGTGGGCGGAGATGGCCGGTGGGGTGCGGTGGTTGCTGCGGCACCGGGTGTTGCGGGCGTTGACGGCGGTGATCGCGGTGTCGAATGTGGCGCTGGGGGCGATGGCGGCGGTGCTGGTGCTGATCGCGCGGGAGCGGCTGGGGCTCGGGGAGGTCGGGTACGGCCTGTTGCTGGTGGCCGCGGCGGTGGGCGGGGTGCTGGGTGGGTTGCTGGCGGATCGCCTGATCGGGTGGCTTGGGGTGCCGGTGTTCCTGCGGGCGGGGTTCGCGCTGGAGGCGGTGGCGCACCTGGTGCTGGCGGTGAGCCGGGAGGTGGTCGTGGTGGCCGCGGCGCTGATGGTTTTCTGGGGTTATCTGGTGGTGTCCTCGACGGTGGGGGCCTCGTTGCGGCAGTCGTTGGTGCCCGCTGAGCTGCTGGGACGGGTGCACAGCAGTTATCGGTGGCTGTCCGGGGCTGCGATGCTGGCGGGGTCCGCGCTGGGTGGGGTGCTGGCGCGGTATTTTGGGTTGGCCGCGCCGTTCTGGTTGGGTGCGGTGGGGGTCGGGTTGCTGGTGCTGGTGTTCCCGGTGCGGGTGTTCCGTGGGGTCACCCTCGCCACCACCAGGTGAATCCATTTTTGATTATATAAACCCCATGGTATGTTGCTCATGTGCCAGCCCCATTCGAAGTACTCGCCGAACCCACCCGCCGCCGCATCCTGGACCTGCTCCTGGAACGCCCCCGCCTGGTCGGAGAGCTGACCGAGCAGCTCGGCCTCACCCAGCCCGGCACGTCCAAGCACCTGCGCGTGCTGCGCGAGGCCGGCCTGGTCAACGTCCGCCCGGAAGCCCAGCGCCGCTGGTACGAGCTGCGCCCGGAGCCCCTGGCCGAGATCGACGCCTGGATCGCGCCCTACCGCAAGCTCTGGACCGAACGCCTCAACGTCCTGGAACAGCACCTCGACACCATGCCCGAGGGCCACACCCCCAAGCCCCGCAAGGAAACCCCATGACCACCCCATCCCCCGCCGACGACACCACCCGCCTGCCCGACGGCCGCCTCGCCCTGCGCCTGGAACGCCACCTGACCCACTCCCGGGAGAAGGTCTGGCGCGCCCTGACCACCCCGGAACACCTCAGCGTCTGGTACCCCTTCCCCGCGGTCGAGCTGGACCTGCGCCCCGGCGGCGTGATCCGCTTCGACAACGGCGAGGGCGGCACCCTGGACGGCGAGGTGATCGCGGTCGACCCACCCCGCCTGTTCGCCTTCCGCGAGGTCGACGACCACCTGAGCCTGGAGTTGCACGAGGAGCCCACCGGCTGCCGCCTGATCCTGACCCACACCTTCGCCGAGACCGCGGGCTACGAGAACTACACCACCGGCTGGATCAAGTGCCTGGACGCCCTGGACGCCACCCTCACCACCCAACCCACCCCCACCTGACCCAACCAGCCGCCTACCGGCTCCAGCTCCCCCGCCCATTCGCCCACCTGGCCTCGGCGACGCCGGAGCCCAGGTGCGCAGGTGCGCAGGTGCGCAGGTGTAAGCCTCCGGTCCCCTCCCCCAGCCCGTCCGGTCCACGCGACCACGTTCCGGCCCGCAACCTCCGGCAGCCCCAGCCGGAGGCCGGGCACTCCCACCCGTGGTTCGGCTGGCAGAACCACGGGGGCGGCCAACGGCGTTACGTGGGCTCCGGCTTCCCACGGCATCCGCCAGCCCGTGTCCTCAAAGCCAGATGAGTAGCGTGGCCAAGCACCGCCTGTAGATCACCGACTCGAACACCGGTGGCCTGCTGATCGCGGCGTCGCGGGATGGTGACCGCGATCCGCCGCCGCGGCTAGGGCGTGTCTGACAAAGCGTGGATCCATGTGATCGCGGCGTGGATGAGTGCCTGTCCGAGAAGTTCGAGCAGCAGCCGGCGAGGTCGCTCGTCCGGCCGTCGTGCTGGTGAACCCGGCCGCCCTACCGTGGCCTGGTGAGCGGGAGGCAGCCCCGCACCAGCGGCCGGAGACGACGAGCAACCTCGACCGGCACCACCCCGCACCTGATCGCGGAACCCGTCCCCAACCAGCGGTCTTGCCCGACCCGCGGCCAAGTCCTGGTTCCCGGCAAACGCGCCCACGCCGTCAACTGCTCCCCCACTGCCGCTCCCAGCACTGGAGGTGGCGGCGGGGCCTGGCCACCCGGGTACCCGCGGTGCGCAACACCGCGGCAGAGGGCAGCACCGCGTGCCCGGTGTGCGACACCGCCTGGACCCCAGGCCCGGAACGCCGCGCCGACGCCCGTTCCCGCTCCCCGGCGTGCCGAACCCGGGCCTGGCGAAGCCGCTCCAGCACACCGGATCCATTCGGCACGCCGTCACCGTGACTGGCACCCGAACGCTTCCGCCACACCAAGAGAAACATGCCTTGATCTGCGAAAACATGTCATCCGATCGGCGATGACGGACCGAAAGCGTTCGCGCCCACACTGGCTGCCGCGCCCGCCACGCACCGCGGGATCAAGGAGACCGGAGATGTCCCGGACCGGCATGATCCGCAACGTCACCGAGACGCGCTACCCGGAGCTGGAGCCGATGCGCCCGGCAGAAGCACCGGTGGGTGGCCGCGCGGTGGCCGGCCTCCCAGCGCCGCGACGGGGTTTCCTATGCGGTGCACCGGATCCTGGCCACGGTCCAGGTGGACCGAGACCGCTTCGCCATGATCAAGCGCGCCGGTGCACGAACACACCGGCGCGCGCCGCTGGACCACTGACGCGGCCATCCACGACCTACCCACCGACTTCCTGCGCCGCCCGTCGGTGGCCTCGGCCAGCATGGCCTGGCCGAGGCCACCGCCAAACGGGCGATCAACCGGGCCCAGGTGGATCACTCGATGCAGGCGGTGGACATCGTGCGCCAGCGCTCCCCGATCCAGCGCGAACTGGCCCACACCACCGGGTCCGGGCGGCGCTGGAGTGGACGGAGAGCGCGGTCGACACCGGCAACACCAGCCTGGACGAGGGCCTGGCCAAGCTGCTGCGCGGACAGTGACACCGCGATGCGCCGCGCGCTCCCGGAACACGTCTGCGGCGAGCAGGTCCGCGTCGCGCTGCCGGAGGCCTGGCCTGCGGCGCTGACCCGGCGCCAGCTGGTCTCGGCCACGAAGCTCTCGGCGCACCAGGTCCGGCGCGGGCTGGTGCACCTGCGGGTGGTGCTGGCCCGCCACCCCGCTGATCTTCACCCGGGGCGACGGCTACCGGCTGAACCCGGACCTGCCGGAGCTGATCGACTACGAGCGGGCGCAGTTCGCCGCGCAGCTGCCCCGGCTCACCCGGCTGGCCTCGGCCACGATCGAGCCGCACTACCTGCGCGGTCCGCAGGACGACTGGATCCGTCTTGTCCGCGAACAACTCGGCGGGGTCCGCGCGACGCTGGAAGTGCTGACCAAGCTGGGCCTGGACGAGCCCGCCACCGCCGGCTGCGGCCGTACGCCACGCGGCCCGAGGCGCCGGTGAGGCGGCCACAGTGTCCACGAACACCCCGGGCCCTCCGCGCCCTCCGCCGCGGTGTTCGGCACGGCCGCCGGTGCGCGGCTGGGCTCGCCGCTACCCGTCGGACTCGCGGCTGGGCGGGGTGGGCGCGGACGGGATGTCGGTGCTCCCTCCTAGCCTGAGGCGGCCACGCCCACCTTGGTGGAGAACCCAGCACCATCTCGAACACCCCGATCCCCGCGCACGCGGGGCTGTCCAGCACCACCCGGCCCCACTGCCCCACGCGGAGGCCCACCGGACGGTGCTGCCCGCGCGCACCTCGGCGCCACCGGATGTCAGCTCGAGCCGACTGCCCCGGAACTGAGGCGAGGCCCCTCCCGGCCCGCTACTGTGCGTGCATGCGTCGAACCGCTCTGGTGCTATTGGCCTGCCTAGCGCTGACCGGATGTGCCACGCAACAGCAGGCTGCGCCGTCGGGCAGCGACCCCAAGGCGGGGTCGGCCAAACCGAACACGCCCACCGAGGTCCGGCAGATGCACACCAGAAATCTCGACAGGCTGAGGAGGTCCTGCGGCCAGAACATCGCATCGACGCCGACCAATCCGGCGTGCCGCGGGCTCCTGCCCTTGATGGGCGCGGCCGTGTCGCAGGTGCAAGTGGGCCTGGCGAGGTGGTTCCCGGACCGGGAGCCAGGCAAGGTCAAGGAAGCGGGCGAGACGGTGGTGCGGCGGGTAGAGCTGCTGCAGCAGAACTGTGACAGCGTGAACGGCAGCAACAAACTGCCGGGCCAGAGCGTGGCGCAGGCTTGCGGCTCGATGTGGAGCGCGCTAGAGCTGGAGTGGAAGAACTTCGAGTCCGCTGTGGACAAGCTCTAGACGATCGGGATTGTGCGCACCAAGTCAGCGCCGGAGAGTGCGCGGGCACGGCGGCCCACGGACGACACATCGAACACAGTCCCTGGCACCCCACAACACAGCGAGTGCTCGCGGTGGGTGTCGTATCGGGTGACGAGGCCGGGCCATTGCTTCGTTTGGCAGAACCGGCGGCAGCATCGGGGAGTCCCCGGCCTGGCCGGGCATGATCAGCGTGACCAGAGGCAGCCCGCTGCCATCGACGAGGTGACGGATCTTCGTCGGCAACCCACCCCGCGAGCGGCCGATCCCGTGATCAGGCGGCCCGGCCGCTGACTTCGGGTCAGGTCCGTTTGCGGCTCGCGATCTCGTCAGAGAGCTGTCGCACGTGGGCGGGGTCCGCGTCCCGGGCAAGGCAGACGTAGTGGTCCAGGACGGCCGGCCGGTAGCGCACGGGCAACGTCTGTCCTGGGGCGAGCCGGATGAGTTCGGTGATCGTGAGGCCTTCGTCCGCGATACCGCGGAACGAGATGCCGTCGGCGGTCTCCACATCGAACATCAGGACCACGCGTGGATTGCTGTTGACCTCCCGCCAGTCGACGAGAACGCCGAGCGCGAGCGCCCCCGTACGCAGTTCCGCATTGCGTTTCCGGGCAGCACTGCTCATGTGCGGGTTCGGGGCGACGCCAGGGAAGGCGGGCCCGACGCCGAGCGATTCACGGCTCAGGTCGGGCCTGAGCTGCTCCATCAGATCGTCGAGCTTCTTCTTCCAACCGAACATCCTGACCCCTCCCCCGCACGCCGGTGCCGGAATCTCGGCCTGGCGCTTCGCCCTCACCGCGATCGTACGTCGCGGCCATTCCCGACCACCGTCACTTCGCCCCGTCCCGATGGGGTCGCCGTCTGCGGTCGCTGGGGTCAGGCACGGGAAGTTGTGATCGGTTGGCGTGCCGGTCAGCCAGGCTTCCTCCTGGCCGGGATCCGGAGGAGAGCATCGGCCGCGTCGTGAGGGGGGACTCAGCGGTGACGTGGGTGAAGTGGCAGAACTACTGGTGGCGGGCCCTGATGTTGCAGGACAAGGGTTACGAGGGCTGGCAGCCGTTGGGGCCCGATCCGATGTCCCAGGTGCCCAACTCCGCGTTGGCGCGGATGTCGCTGGAGGAGTGTGTGGCCTATCTGCTGGAGGACGTCGCCGACTCCTTCCGGGAGATGGACGCGGAGGTGCGGGTGGAGTGCTTCACCGTGCCCGACCCCGGGCCGGATGACGTTCCGGTGTATTCGGCGCAGATGCGGACCTACGACGCCTGACACGGGGATGGACCGTTCTCTTGGAGGGGGCAGCGGTGCAGAAGTGGACGAAGTGGCGGGACTACTGGTGGCAGCTGCTGATGCTGGAGGACAACGGATACGGGGGCTGGCAGCCGATGCGGGCCGCACGCCCGTTGCTCAAGGTGCCCAACGCCGCCATGGCGGTCATGTCGCTGGAGGAGTGGGCGGCGGCGATGGTCGAGGACGCGGCGGACAGCTTCAGCGAGTTCGACGGGGAGGTGCGGGTGGACTGCTTCACCGTGCCCGACCCGGGACCCGATGACGTCCCGGTGGTCTCGAAGCAGACGCGGATCTACGACGAATGACGGGGACGGCCCGTTCTCTTGGAGGGGGATTGCGGTGGAGGACTGGGAGAAGTGGAAGAAGTGGCAGAACTACTGGTGGCGGATCATGATCTTGGAGGACCGGGGGCACGGGGGCTGGCGGCTGTTTGGTGATGAACCAACGTCCCAGGTGCCCAACTCCTCGCTGGCCATCCAGTCCTTGGAGAAGTGCGTGGCGATCCTGTTGGAGGATGCCGCGGCGGAGTTCGCCGATCTGGACGGCGAGGTGCGGGTGGACTGCTTCACGGTGCCCGACCCGGCGCCGGATGCGGTTCCGGTGTACTCGGCGCAGATGCGGATCTACGACCACTGGTGATCGGGGTATGCGCGGACAACGGTCCGGTGGGTTGGTTGATTTTGTACGGTGGCACCGTGGCCACCCCGAAGAACGTGCACGACTGCGACCTGGTTGAGACCGCCGCTGACTTCGTCGCCTACCTGGCGTTGCTCGCCGAGGACATCGAACCGCAGGAACAGGCCCGGCACGCGGCGATCGCGGCCGGTACCTACGTCGCCTACCTCGACGATGATCCCAACGACGGGTGGAAGAACCCCACCGTCAGCAGCTTCCTGGACGCGTGGGCGAGTTGGCTGGCGACGCGGTCGCAGCTGGATCCGCGCTGGGAGCGCCACGACACGGTGGCGCCGAGCTGGCGGGCGCTGGCCCAGCAGCTGTCCGCGGCCAGGACCTACGAGTGACCCATGGGCCACGAGCGCTTCAGGACCTGCGGGTGATCCCGGCCAGCGGCTGCCCCGGTTACCGATAGCGGGTAACCAGGGCAGCCGCGTGGTGGGCGGTGCGGGGCTCAGCAGGTGCCGGGCTGGGTGGTGATCCTGGGGTTGAGTGGGTCCCGGTAGTCCAGGGTGGTGGTGGCGCGGCATTCCGGGTGGGTGATCTCCAGGAAGCCTTCGTGGCCTCGGCTGCGCAGGATCGGGCCTGCGGCCAGGGGTGCGGTGGTCCAGTGGGGTTGGGGCTGGCCGTCGACGGACTTGATCAGGGGGTCGTAGTTGTCGTTGGTGTTGAGCTTGAACTGGTAGCGGTGGCCGTCTGCGGTGGTCATCAGGCCGGCCTCCTGGGTGCTGATCTCGTTGGTGAGGTTGGGGTTCAGCTCGCGGGTGCGGGTGTGGAAGGCGGTGAAGTCCATGGTGGTGGACTCCACGGCGTGCAGGACGCCGACCACCCCGTGCGAGGCGCTGGCCTTGTCGACTGAGTTGAGTGCGACGTAGACGCCCAGGTTGCCGCAGGCAGGGGTGTTGAGGTTGAGGAACTCCCAGCGGGCCTCGACCACGCGCTGGGCGCACTCGCGCAGGAACTGCGGCACCACCAGGCGCAGGCCGCAGGCGAAGCCGCCGGACACGCAGGTGTTGACCCGGTCGCGGTCGGCGGGGCCGCCGCTGTTGTGGAAGCCGTCGAAGCGGATCAGGTCGTCGGTGCGGGTCTCCCGGCCGGGGGTGTTGCGGGTGGGCATCAGGGTGGTGGCCTGGGCGCGGCCGTAGAGCTTGCTGCCGCGGACCTCGTCCATGCCGTAGCCGCTGTTGCCCCAGATCCCGCCCGCGGTGAGCTGGAAGGAGGGTGAGCTGGCGTAGATCTCCAGGCCGGGCATGGCCGAGTCGGCGGAGAAGCTCAGCTTCGGGCGGGGGCCGTGCTGGAAGGAGTGCTGGTAGCTGACGGACTTGTCCATGGCGCGCTGGATCGCCGCGCGCGGCGGCAGGTAGCCCGAGACGCCGACGATGAGGGCCTCGCCGCTGTAGTGGCGCGGGATGTGGTCGCCGGTGTTGGCCAGCAGGCCGGTCCACAGCTGGAAGAAGCCGGTCTGCGGGTCGGAGTTGGCCGCGTAGTAGCTCTGGTTGTCGGCGTCGGCGCGGTCGGCGATGCGGCGGAACGGGCCGGCGCGGCGCAGCTGGTTGCTGCTGAGGGCGAACTTGGTGGTGGCGTAGTCGAGCACGATCTGGGCGGCGGTGCGGATGGCCGGGTCCTGGGCGTGGTCGAACAGGTTGAGCAGCGCGTTGAGCGAGTACCGCTGGTACGGGCGGGCGTTGTACTCCATGAAGTCGTGCTTGGCGAAGGTCTGCAACTGGCGCAGCAGGTGCTCGCGCATCCCGTTGGCGGCGTTGTCGTAGCGCGCGTCACCGGTGGCCTCGCGCAGGCGCTGGTTGCTCAGGTAGCGGGAGCTTTCGATGAGCAGCCGGTGGTTCTCGGTCTCGGGCACGTCGACCAGCCCGCAGACGGTGATCTTCTCGTCGTCGACCGAATGCGGTCCGTTCTCGGTGAGCAGGTGCCGCAGCAGGTGGGTGCGGGTCAGCGGGTAGAGCAGGTCCCAGTACTTGCTGCTGATCACCACCAGGCTCTTGAGCACGGCGTCGTAGTCGGCGTCGCGGTGGCAGGTGGGGATGTCGTCGGTGGAGGAGCCGGTCATGTACGGCTGGGTCTGCCGCAACGCCCGGTTGACCAATTCCTGGCTGGGGGCCTGGTTCTCGCACTGGCTGGCCACACCCTTGCGGCGGAGCCGGTCCAGGTGTGCCATCCAGGCGATGCCGGTGTCCTCCCCCGCCTTCTCCCCCGTCGGGCTGAGCACGCTCTGGCAGGCCTGGAACTCGGTGACCAGCTCGCGGCGCTTGTCCAGGTGCCGGGGCGCCTCGGCGGGCTGGGTGGCGGTGAACCCACGCAGGTCCACCCCGCCGGAGGAGCGGACGGTGGTGGCGGCACGCTGGGTCCAGCCCTGATTGCACTTCGCGCCGCCGACGGCGTTGTCGCAGCCCTGGAGTTCGACCTGGATCTCGCCGGGGACCTCGGCGTCGAAGCTGAAGTGGCCCTCGCGGCGGCGGTCCTGCCGGTACTTCACATCGGCCTGCCGGGGATCGCGGCCGGGCTGGTACCAGCGCACGATGAAGAAGTCGTAGAAGAACCCGTCGGTGGGGCCCCACTCCACATAGACCCGGTTCTGCACCGAGTAGGTGGCCACCACCAGGTTGCCGCCCTGCCCCGGTGATTCGGCGAGCTGGCCGTGCGCGAAGCCCTGCACCCGGCCCTTGGGGCCGTTGAACGCCGCGCCGGTGGGGCAGCCGAGTTTGCCGGTGGCGCCGCCCAGTTCCCGCCAGCGGCGGCCCAGGTTGCCCTCCACCGCGGGGCCAGGACAGCCGGTGGGGGTGCCTGCCAGGTCGGGCAGCGTGAGGCTGACCGGGATGGCCGCGCCCTGGGCGCATTTGAAGCCGGACTGGCCGGGGCGTTTGTCGCAGCCGGTGACGGTGAAGTCGTAGCGGCCGGGGCCTCGGGTCAGCGGCATGGTGAAGGTGCCCCAGGTGCGCGGGCCGCCGTAGACGTCCTCCACCCTGGACAGGCCGTTGTGCGACCAGCCGATCAGGAAGCCGTCGTAGCTCCAGGGGTCGTTGGTGGGGCCCCAGTCCAGAGTGACGTCGTTGCGCACCCGGTAGGCCGAGACGACCAGGTTCGGGCCCTGGTCAGGGGACCAGACGACCTCGCCGCGCTCGAAGCCCTGCTTGCGGCCGCGGCGGCCGGGCACGTCCTGTTCCGGGCCGGTCGGGCAGCCCAGCGGTCCGGCGCCCGCGTTGAGTGCCTGCCAGCGGTCGCCGATCAGGCCGCCCGCGGTGATCGCGCAGGCCGGGGCCGGCGCGTTGGCGACCGGTGGGGCGGGGGTGGGTGGTGGCGGTGTGATGGGTGCGGCCGCGGCGCTGGGCACGAGCATCCCGGCCGCCAGCGCCGGTGCGAGCAGCAGCCCCCACCAGCGCCGCACGCGCTGTCCTGACACGGTGATCTCCCCTTGGTCATCCCTTGGCGCGAAGGCGCGCATCCTCCGAGTTTTCCCATCGGGAGGGCGCCGCGGCGAGGAGATGCCGTATTCCGTTTCCCTGGGCGATTCGGGATACCGGGGCGGAGCTGGGGAAAGCGGGATCTACGGGGCCGGTCCCGTGGGTGCCGGGACCGGCCCCGTAGAGGCTTACTTGATCACATCGGGAGCTGGTCGCGGAAGAAGTTCCGCACATCCGACACGAACAGGTCGGGTTCCTCCATGGCCGCGAAGTGCCCGCCACGCGGCATTTCCGTCCACCGGGTCAGGGTGGGGAACTGCTTCTGGGCCAGGCGCCGGACCGGCTGGGTCAGATCGTGCGGGAAGACCGCCACGGCCAGCGGCTGGGTGAGCGGGGGCTGGCTGCCCCAGCTGCGCGCGGACTCGTAGTACAGCCGGGCCGAGGAGCCCGCGGTGCCGGTGAGCCAGTACAGCATCACGTTGGTCAGCAGGTGATCGCGATCCACCGCGTCCTCGGGCACCGACTTGGAGTCGGTCCACTCCTTGAACTTCTCCGCGATCCAGGCCAGCTGGCCCACCGGGGAGTCGGTGAGGCCGTAGGAGAGGGTCTGCGGCCGGGTGGACTGGATCTTCATGTACCCGGACAGCTCGTCCTGGTAGCGGTTGAGCGTGGCCAGCTTGGCCAGCTCCTCCTCGGTCAGGTCGGTGACCTCGGGATCGGGGCGGGTGATGAGCATGTTCAGGTGCACCGCGTGCACGTGCGCGGGGTCGGCGATGGCGATGGCCTGGCTGATCGCCGAGCCCCAGTCCCCGCCCTGCACGCCGTAGCGGTCATAGCCCAGGCGGCGCATCAGCTCGGCGAAGGCGGTGGCGATCCGGTTGACGTTCCAGCCGGTCTCGCGGGTGGGGCCGGAGAAGCCGTAGCCGGGGATGGAGGGCAGCACCAGGTGGAAGGCGGGGCTGCCCTCGGGCGCGCCGTGGCCGCTCGGGTCGGTCAGCGGGCCGATCACGTCGAGGAACTCCACGATCGAACCGGGCCAGCCGTGGGTCATGATCAACGGCACCGCGTCCGGCTCCAGGGAGCGGATGTGCAGGAAGTGCAGGTGCTGGCCGTCGATCTCGGTGGTGAACTGGGGGAAGGAGTTGAGCCGCTGCTCGTGCACCCGCCAGTCGTAACCGTGTCGCCAGTACTCGGTCAGCTCGCGCAGGTAGTCGAGCGGGACCCCGTAGTCCCAGCCCGTGCCGGGCAGCTCGTCCGGCCAGCGGGTCAGGTCCAGCCGCGCGTGCAGATCGTCGAGCTGGGACTGCGGGATGTCGATGCGGAAGGGGTCGATCTCGCTCATGACCCCACGCTATCCACCGAAGAGGACAACTTCGGTCCTCTTCAGCCAGCGGTTAAGCCTTGGCCGCGGCTTTGGCCGCCTTCTTGAACTCGCGGACCTCGGTCAGGGTCATGGTGTCCACCACATCGGCCACGCTGCGCCGTGAGCCGTCCTCGCCGTAGGCGCCCGCGGCCGCCCGCCAGCCTCGCGGGGTCACGCCGCGCTGTTTGCCCAGCAGGGCCAGGAAGATCCGGGCCTTCTGGTCGCCGAAGCCGGGCAGCGCCTTGAGCCGCTTGAGGACTTCCTTGCCGTCCGGCTCGCCCTCGGTCCACAGGCGGTCGACCTGGCCGTCGTAGTGCTCGACCAGGAAACGGGCCAGGTCCTGCAGGCGCTTGCCCATCGAGCCCGGGAAGCGGTGCACCGCGGGGACCTGGGACATCACCGCGGCGAATGCCTCGGGGTCGAGTTCGGCGATCTGCCGGACGTCCAGCTCGCCGAGCCGGTCGGCGAGCACCCTGGGGCCCTTGAACGCCTTCTCCATCGGGATCTGCTGGTCCAGCAGCATGCCGAAGAGCAGCGCCAGGTGGCTCTCGGTGAGCAGGGCGTCCGCGGCCGGGTCCTGGGCCAGGCACAGCGTGCGAGTCATGGCGACAAGGATGGCAGTAGCCTCCGGCGGGTGCGTCCCTTGGGTGTGCTCCAGTGCCTCGTCCTCCACTGCCCGGCCCCGCGCCGGCTGGCCGCCTTCTACCAGGAGCTGCTGGGCGGGGAGGTCAACCGGCCCGATCGGCGCTGGGCGGTCAACGCCGACTGGTCCACGCTGCACCTGCCTGATGGCCGGGTGCTCTGTTTCCAGCGTCAGCCAGGGCACCGGCGGCCGGTCTGGGGTGACTCGCAGCGGCCGCAGCTGGCACACCTGGACATCGACGTCGCCGACCTCTCCGCCGCGCACGAGCGGGTGCTGGAGCTGGGGGCGACCTTGCTGGACAGTGCGCTGGGCCGGGGCTGGCAGGTCTACGCCGATCCGGCCGGGCACCCGTTCTGCCTGCTGGGCCACTGATTTCCCGGCCACTGAGTCACGCACACTGCCACGGCTGTGGCACCACGGCTGGGGTGGTCAGCCGGCCAGGCCGCGCACGATGAGTTCCAGGCCCTGCCGGTAGCGGCGGTCGAAGTCGCTGAACAGCTCCTTGCCCGCGGCCACCGCCAGTGGGGTCGCGGCGGTGTCCATCCGGGCGGCGCGGGCGGCGAAGTCATAGCGCGGATCGCGTTCGGCCGGGGTGGGGTGCACGGCCTGTTCCTCGATCACGAAGCCCACGGTGAAGTGGTAGATCGTGGTCAGCCCGGAGATCGCCGCCGACAGGCTGAACCCGGCTTTGGTGAAGGTCGACAGCGCTCGTTCCATCGAGTCGTAGGCGCTGGTGTCGGTCAGGTGGGTGCCCGCGACCATGCGCGCGCCGTCGCGGTGGGCCAGCAGCGCGCGCCGCAGGCCGACCCCGGAGCGGCGGGCGATCTCCCGCCAGTCCAGGCCCTCCTCGGGGGGTTCGTGCGCGGCGCGCAGCACCTGGGTGGCCATCTCGTCGACGAGTTCCTGCTTGTTCTTGAAGTGCCAGTACAGCGCGGGGGCCTGGACCTCCAGGCTGGTGGCGATGCGGCGCAGGGTCAGCGCGTCCAGGCCGACCTCGTCGAGCACCTCGAGTGCGGTGCGCACCACAGTCTCGCGATCCAGAGCCATGCTTGACAGCTTAACGCCGTTCAAGCAACCTTAACGACGTTAAATTTAACGTCGTTAAGGAGTTGTCATGGACCCCGTCCTCATCGTGGGCGCCGGCGCGACCGGCCTGACCCTTGCCGTGGACCTGGCCCGCCGCGGGATGCCGTTCCGCCTGGTCGAGGCCAGGACCGAACCCTTCCCCGGCGCCCGCGGCAAGGGCGTCCAGCCGCGCACCCAGGAGGTCTTCGAGGACCTCGGCGTGCTGGACGCGCTGCTGGCCCACGGCGGCCAGTACCCGCTCATCCGCGCCTACCGCGGCCGCGAGGTGCTCGGCGACCAGCGCATCGACGAGCTGCGCGAACCCACCGAGCAGGTGCCCTACCCGAACATCCTGATGAGCCCGCAGTGGCGCACCGAGCAGTTGCTGCGCGACCGGCTGGCCGAACTGGGCGGCCGGGTGGAGTTCGGCACCCCGCTGACCGGCTTCACCCAGGACGCCGAGGGGGTCACCGCGACCGTGGGCGGCCGCTCGATGCGCGCGGCCTACCTCATCGGCGCGGACGGCGGGCGCAGCTTCGTGCGCAAGACCCTGGGTGTGGACTTCCTCGGCGAGACCCTGGAGACCCAGCGGATGCTGGTCGGCGATGTCCGGCTGACCGGGCTGGACCGCGAGTTCTGGCACGCCTGGCCGGGCGAGTCCGGGGCGCTGGCGCTGTGTCCGCTGCCCGGCACCGACACCTTCCAGCTCTACGCCCCACCTCCGGCCGACGGCGCCGAACTGCCCACCCTGGCCGAACTCCAGGACCTGGTCACCGCCACCACCGGCCGCGAGGAGCTGCGGCTGACCGAACTCGTCTGGCTCTCGCTGTACCGGGCCAATGTGCGCATGGTCGACCGATACCGGGTCGGGCGGGTGTTCCTGGCCGGGGACGCCGCGCACGTGCACTCCCCCGCGGGTGGCCAGGGCCTCAACACCGGCGTGCAGGACGCCTACAACCTCGGCTGGAAACTGGCCGCCGGCACCGAGGAACTCCTGGACAGCTACGAGCGGGAGCGGCTGCCGGTGGCCGCGGCGGTGCTGGGCCTGAGTTCCCGGCTGCTCCAGCGCGATGCCACCGAGGGTCTGCGGCGTGGCCGGGAAACCCACCAGCTCGACATCAGCTACCGCGGCGGCCCGCTCGCCCCGGCCGGAGTGGAGACGGCGAGCGGGCTGGCGGCCGGGGACCGCGCGCCGGATGCCCGGCTGGCCGGGGGCGGCCGGTTGTTCGAGCTGTTCCAGGGGCCGCACCAGACCCGGCTGATCTTCGGCGGATCCCGGCCTGGCACGGACAGCCCTGGCGAGCGGAGCTTCGTGATCACCGAGGAGTCGGTGCGCGCGGTCTACGGCGTGCCCGTGGGTTCGACCGTGCTGGTCCGCCCGGACGGCTACCTGGGCGCGATCGAGGTCCCGGCGCTGACCGCTGCGAGGTAGCGGCGGAACCACCTGGTCAGGCCGAGGTCGACCGCGCGGGCCGTCGGCGACTGGGGTGCGGGTTCGATGCCGGGTTCCTCGGCCAGTGGATGCGCCAGCCCGGGGATGGAGAGTAGTTCGGCCCGGTCCCCGGCCGCCTCGACCAGGGCGAGCGCGTCCGCCCGCAGTGCCGGGTGGTCCAGTTCGCCGCTGACCACCAGCAGCGGCGCCCGGCGCGCCAGGACCTCGGCGCGCGGCAGGAAGTCCAGGCTGTCGACGGCCTTGGCGGACTGCTCGTCGTAGGGGTAGTCGCCGGGGAAGAGGTCCACGACCGAGCGCATCCGGATCGCGGCGTTCACCACGGCCGCGGCGAAGACCGGGGTCTGGGTGTCGGCCAGCACCCGCAGCGCGACCGCCCCGCCCAGCGAGCCGCCGAGCACCCCGATCGGACCGTCATCCACCGGGAGTTGCTCCCGGAGCGCGGCCAGGGCGGCCGGGAACTCCTCGGTGGCCTGCGCGACGAAGGGGTGCAGGAAGGACATCAGCGGGTCCTGCTGTACCAGCGCCAGTCCGGCGTCCATGCTGCCGTCGACCATTCGCAGGCCGCACATCGGCATGCCCAGGTGCACCCGCCAGGCAGGCAGCTCCTCCATCGGCAACGCGGCGGCGAAGGCGGCGTCCGAGCGTGGCGCGTCCAGCATGTGCCAGGTGACGATCAGCGGAGCCGGGCCGTCGGTCGCCGGGGGCAGGGCGGTGTAGGGCACACCGGCGGCCCAGCCGGTGATCGGTGAGTTGCGCATGCGGCCACCGTAGATCCACCGCCGCGGGCCCGGGATCGGTTACGCCATCGGCGGAATCACCCGGTTCAGCCGGTCGGGGTCCAGCCACGCAGCGGCCGGGTGGGCAGTGGCTGGACCCGGCGGGCGGGCCCGGCCGCGGTGCCGGGCACCACCGCGGCGAAGCCGATGGCGCTGAGCACGTGCACGATGCCGGTCTGGATCCGGGTGGCGGTGGACGGGCTGTACGCGGGCCCCGAGCAGAACCCGCCACTGCACACCGTCGGCTGCTCGGCCGCGCACCCGGTGGCGGTCAGCAGCACCGTCGTCACGAGCACGGTCGCGGAAATCCAGCCTCGCCGCATCGGGACCCCTCCCCCTCGCCGGTGGTTACCGTGCCGACGTTAACCACGGTGCGAGGGGAGGGGTCCCGATGGACACAGCGGTGGGCACACCACGGGGGCTGACCGTGGCCAGGGTGATCATGTTCGCCCAGGCGGTGGCCACGCTGGGCGTCTGGGTGGTGCAGCTGCTGACCATCTCCACCCGCCTGGACCACGGCCAGCACGTCTCCGGGTTCGCCTGGGTGGTCATCGTGGCCAACCCGGCGATCGCGGTGCTGCTGTTCCTGGCCGCACTCCGCCTGCTGGCCGGCCCGGACTGGGCGCGGCCGCTGGCGGTGACCATGCAGGTCATCGGCATGGTCACCGCGGCGATCACCGCCTTCACCGGCTTCTACCAGGGCGTGCTCGCCATCGGGCTGGCCATCGTGGTGATCGTGCTGATCAGCCGCCACCCGGCCGACTAGAACAGGCTGATCTGCCGCGGTTTGCGCTTGCGCGGCACCGCCTCGCCATGCCGCTCCAGCAGGTCCTGGCCGAGTACCGCCAGGAACGGGGAGACCGGCAGGCTCCGGTCCGCGCCGTGGCGGTGCCGCTGGGCGGCGTGGCTGAGGTAGAGCCGGTCCTGGGCCCTGGTCATGCCGACGAAGAACAGCCGTCGCTCCTCGTTGACGTGCTCGGCGCCCAGGTCGGTCGCGCCCTGCCAGCGCAGCGGCAGCAGACCGTCCTCGCAGCCGATCAGGAAGACCACCGGGAACTCCAGGCCCTTGGCCGCGTGCAGGGTCAGCAGCGAGACCCGGTCGGCGCGCGGGTCCATCGAGTCGACCTCCGCGCCAAGGGACAGCTCGGTGCGGAAGGCGTCCAGGTCGTGTTCGTGCACCCGGCTCAGCGGGGCCAGCAGGTCCAGCGCGGTGTGGATGTCCACCGCGCGTTCGTCCAGTTCGGCAGCCGGGATCCGGCTCAACGCGGCCTCGGCGGCACCACGCACCCTGGCCGGGACGTCGGCGGCCTGCTCCGGGCTGACGAAACCCAGCTCGCGCAGGATCTCCGCGACGCCGGGACGGTGCAGCAGCCGGTCGTGCGAGCGTTTCTGGAACGGCACCCCGGCCCTGGTCAGCGCCTCCACCACGGCGCGGGCCTGGCTGTCGGTGCGGTAGAGCACGGCGAAATCGCTGAAGGACAGGCCGCCGTCGCCGTCCCCGTCGACCCGGCCGCTGTCCAGGGAGTGGAAGGAGGACCCGCCGAGCAGCTGGTCGATGGTGCGGGCGATGAAGGCGGCCTCGGTGGTCTCATCCGCCGCGGTGTGCAGGCCGATCAGCGCGTGCTCGGCGTGGCTGCCGCAGGCGTGCAGTTCCCGGCCCGGCACCAGGGTGGTGGGTTCGATGGCCTGGCGGGCGCCGGTGATGATGTGCTTGCCGGAGCGGTAGTTGCGGGTCAGCTGCACGGTCGCCGCGCCGGGGAAGTCCTGCCGGAAGCGCAGGAAGAAGCCGACGTCGGCGCCGCGGAAGCGGTAGATGGCCTGGTCGGGGTCGCCGATGGCGGTCAGGTTGGCCCGCTCCCCCGCCAGCAGCCGCAGCAGCCGGTACTGGAGTTCGTCCACGTCCTGGTACTCATCCACCGAGATCCACCGGTACCGGTCGCGGTAGGACTCGGCCAGTGCGTCGTCGGCTTCGAGCAGGGCGACCGGCTGGGTGATCAGGTCGTCGAAGTCGACCAGGTCCCTGGCACGCAGGGTCTTGGTGTAGCGGTCGCGCAGGTCCGCGTCCCACTCGGTCTTGCCGTCGAGGAGTTCGCGGGCGGTCTTCTCCGCGCCGGTGATCTCGGTGAGGATGGCGAGCTGTTGTTCGGTGCCCGCGATGGTGAAGTTCGCGGACAGGCCGAGGCGTTCGTGCAGCTCACGCAGGAAACGCACACCGAGGGCGTGGAAGGTGGAGATGGTCAGCCGCCCGGCGTGCTCGGGTGCGAGGGCGGCGAGGCGTTCGCGCATCTCCTCGGCGGCGCGGCGGGTGAAGGTGATCGCCAGGCACTGTTCCGGTGGCACGTCGTGCGCGGTGACCAGGTGGGCCAGGCGGTGGGTGAGGGTGCGGGTCTTGCCGGTGCCGGGTCCGGCGATGATCAGCAGCGGGCCGTCCAGGCGTTCGGCGGCGGCGCGCTGGTCGGGGTCCAGGCCGTCGAGCAGGGCGGGCACGGCGACGGGCTCGGCCGCGGGGGTTGCGGGGGCGAGGTCGGCGGGCTCGATCGGCGCGGCGGGCTCGGGCTGGGGTTCCGGGTCGGCGAACAGGTCCGGTTCCGGATCGGCGCGGCGGGCGGGTGCGGTGGGTTCGGCGGCGAAGAGGGAGTCCTCGAACAGGGCGAAGGTGTTGGCCTCGGCGCGGCGGCGCAGCTCACCCGGCTCGAACATCCGGATCACGCCGTACTCGCCGTCGAAACCGGAGTCGCGGAAGACCTTGCCCTGCCGCAACCGGCCGATCGCCTCACCCAGCAGCTCGTGCTGTTCGGCGATCAGGTGCAGCGGCACCTCGTCCAGGATGGCCAGTTCCGGGCCCAGCGCGGTGGTCAGCGCGTTCAGCTCGGTCTGCACCTTCTTCGACTTCGGTCCGACCCCGACGATCTCGCTCATGATCTCCGGCAGCGGCACCAGGTTGCGGAACCCGGCCGCGCCCTGCGGCCGGAAACCCAGTGGCCGGTCGGCCAGGTCGGTGATCCGGCTGAGCACGCCGACGGTGAGCGGCTTTTTGCACTCCGGGCAGCGGCCGTCGTGCGCGCGGGTCTGCGCCGGGTCGAAGCGGACATCGCATTTGCGGTGCCCGTCGAGGTGGTACTTGCCCTCCTCGGGGAAGAACTCCGCGGTGCCTGCGAAGCCCTCGCCGGTCTCCAGGGCCCGGCGCAGCGCGTAGTAGTCCAGGTCGGTGTCGAAGACGGTGGCCTCCCGGCCCAGCATCGGCGGGGAGTGCGCGTCGCTGTTGCTGACCAGGCGGTACTTGTCCAGGCCGGAGACCTGCCAGTTCATCTCCGGGTCGCTGGACAGGCCGGTCTCCACGGCGAAGATGTGCTGGGCCAGGTCGAGGTAGCAGTCCTCGATGGCGTCGAAGCCGGATTTGGAGCCCAGCACCGCGAACCACGGCGTCCACACGTGGGCGGGCACCAGGTAGGCGTCCGGGCTGGCCTCCAGGGTGATCTCCAGGAGGTCGCGGGAGTCCAGGCCGAGGATGGGGCGGCCGTCCGAGCCGAGGTTGCCGATCTTGCCAAGGCGCTGGTTGAACCGGGCGGCGGCTTCCAGGTCGGGCATGTAGATGAGGTGGTGGACCTTGCGGGTCTTGTCACCGCGCTTGTAGATGGTGGAGATCTCCACTGAGAGCATGAACCGCACATCGGTGCCCGCGCAGCTGGTGGGCAGGGTCCGGTTGATATCGCGGTCGAGGTCGGGTTTGAGCCGGTACAGCCCGGGTTCGGCCGGCTCCAGGGTCTCGGCCAGGTGCGCGTACCACGCGGGGTGGGTGAAGTCCCCGGTGCCGACCAGGGCGATGCCCTTGCGCCTGGCCCACCAGGTCAGGTGTTCCAGGTCGCAGTCGCGGCTGCAGGCGCGGGAGTACTTGGAGTGGATGTGCAGGTCAGCGTAGAAGCGCACACGGCGATCTTGCCAGCCCGCACCGACACCCTCGTCTTCAGACTTCCCGGCGGCGCAACGTGATCACTGGGATCGTCCGCGCCCCGGCCCTGACCTGGTACTCCGCCAGGGCGGGGGTGCGGCGGACCGCGGTGGACCAGATCCGGTACCGCTCGGGGCCGGTGGTGACCGCGGCGACGGCGGGGAAGGTCTCGCCGTCGAGTTCGACGGTGACCTCCGGGTGGGTGAGGACCTCGTGGAACCAGTTGGGGTGCTGTGGCGCCCCACCGACGGCAGCGAAGACGACCAGGCGGTCACCATCGGTGTGGTAGGTCAGCTTCGGCCGTTCCGGGCCCGCGGCGAGCGTCAGCGTGCGCTCGGCGGCGTTCGCGCTGCTCAGGTAGGTCATGGCGGCAGCGTAGGCGGCAGTTCTGACGTCGCGCTTACCGCGAACACAACGCGGGCACAGCCCGCTGACCGGCTAGAGGCCGCCCGCCACCCGGACCACCGCACCGGTGGTGAAGGAGGAGTCCGGGCCCAGCAGCCAGGCGATGGCCGCCGCGATCTCGGCCGGTTCGCCGGGCCGTCCGGCCGGGATGCGCCCGGCCAGGCGTTGCGGGCGGTCCGGATCGCCCATGGCGGCGTGGATCTCGGTCTGGATGATGCCGGGGGCGACCGCGTTGACCCGGATGCCCTCGGGCGCGAGTTCCTTGGCCAGGCCCACCGTCATCGAGTCCACCGCGCCCTTGGACGCGGCGTAGTGCACGTACTCGTTGGGGCTGCCCAGGGTGGCCGCGGCCGAGGAGATGTTCACGATCGCCCCGCCCGCACCGCCGGCGGAGGTGGCCATCTGGCGGGCGGCGCGCTGGGCGCAGAGCAGGTAGCCGACCACGTTGACCTCCACCACCCGGCGCAGGGTGTCCCCGGACAGGTCGGCCAGCCTGCCCAGCGGTCCGGTGATGCCGGCGTTGTTGACCAGCCCGGTGACCACGCCCAGTTCCTGCCCGGCCAGGTCGAAGAGCCGGTCCACGTCGGCCTGCATGGTGGTGTCGGCGCGCACCGCCACGCACCGGCCGCCCGCGCCGACGATCTCCCTGGCCAGTTCCTCGGCTGGTCCGCCTGCCTGGACGTAGCTGATGGCGACCCGGTGGCCGTCGGCGCTGAGGCGGCGGGCGGTGGCCGCCCCGATGCCGCGACTGCCGCCGGTGATCACGGTGACGGGTGGCATGGGCTGCTCCAATCGGTTGCGCTGGTGGGCGCCTGGTGTCAAGACCGAAACACAACGGTTCTGCTGGTGCACGTTTTGCGTAGTTTGGGACTGGCTTGTCTCAGGCACACTCATGTGATGACGCCTGGGGGCCAGCAACCACGCCGGCCGGGTCGCCCGGCCAGGTTGACACGGGAGGCGGTGGTCGCCGCCGCGGTGGCCATTGCCACGGAGGAGGGGCTCGCGGGGGTGAGCATGCGCCGGGTCGCCGAGCGGATGCGTTGCTCCCCGATGGCCCTGTACCGCCACATCAAGGACAAGGAGGAACTGGTGGAACTGGTGCGCACCCGGTTACCCGACGATCATTCCAAGCGGTAGAGCAGGCTGTCCCGCTGGCTCTGCTCGACCATCGCGATGGTGATCTCGGGTGAGCGCAGGTGCGCGTGGGTCAGTTCGGCCGGGCTGGGCTGGGCACTGGGGTCCAGCCAGCTCTCCGGCTGCCAGGTCTTGGAGCGCACGAACGCCTTGGGGCAGTGCGCGTAGACCTCCTCGGCACGCAGCACCAGCGCGCTGCGCGGGGCCTTGCCCACGGCGGTGAGGGAGTCCAGGAGTTCCGGGCGGGCGCTGACGCAGGCGGCGCCGTTGATCCGCAGGGTCTGCCCGCGGCCGGGGATGAGGAAGAGCAGTCCGGCCCGCCCGGTCTCCAGCACGTTGTGCCAGGTGTCCAGGCGCTTGTTGCCGGTGGCGTCCGGGATGACCAGGTGCTTGTCGTCGAGCACGGTGACGAATCCGGCCGGGCCGCCGCGCGGGGTGACATCGCAGTCACCCGCCGCGCTGGTGCTGGAGATGAACACCAGCGGGGAGCAGGCGATGAACCGGCGGGCCATCTCGTCGATCTCGCTGATCTGCTTGCGTGCGGCCAGCGGCGAGGGCGCCTCGTAGAGCGAGCGTAGTTGCTCGGGTGAGCGGATGGCGTCGGCGAACAGGTCCCCAGTCATGCCGCCCAGGCTAGTCGCGGATGATCGGATGGCACGCGCCGATTTCGCCCGCAAGTCCACTGCGGCGATCACCACGAGATCGGGTGATCTTGCGCCGCAGTGCCGCCCGGATGGGTTTCGATCGGGGAGAGCGGACCCGCCTCGGGGTCGATCGCAGGAGCGAAAGGCGCCGACGCGCAGATGACCGACGTCCTGGTGCAGGCGGCCCCACCCGCCGAGCTGCTGGCCAGCCGGGCCAGCGATCCCTACCCGTACTTCCGCTGGCTGCGCGAGCACGCCCCGGTCTTCGCCGAACGCAAACGCGACGGCCGCACCATCTGGCACATCTCCCGCCACGACGACGTGCGCGCCCTGCTCGGCGACGAACGCCTGAGCAAGAACCCCGACACCGTCCCCGGCTACCGGCCGGGCCCCGAGGGACTCAACAAACACCTCGTGCACGCCGACCCACCCGAGCACACCCGGCTGCGCCGCCTGGTCAGCACCGCGTTCCTGCCCCGCCGGATCGCCGCACTGGAACCCTTCGTCCAGCACACCGCCGAGGACCTGCTCGACCGCCTAGACCCCGACACCGGCGTCGACCTCATCGGCGAGTTCGCGCTCCCCCTGACCTTCACCCTGATCTGCACCATCCTGGGCGTACCCGAACACCTCAACACCCCCACCACCCGCACCATGCTCACCAACACCGTGGTGCCCACCGCGGGCCAGCGCACCGACGCCCGGCTCCGCACCTTCCTCACCGAACTCATCGCACACAAACGCCACCACCCCACCGGCGAACTCGACCTGCTGGGCGCCCTGGTCGGCGCACGGGAACAGCTCACCGAGGAAGAACTACTCGGCACCGCGTACCTGCTGCTGCTGGTCGGCCACGACACCACCGTCAACCTCATCGGCAACGGCCTGCTCGCCCTGCTCCGCCACCCCGACCAGCTCCAGGCACTGCGCGCGGACCCGGCCCTGATCGGCACCGGCCTGGAGGAGCTGCTGCGCTACGACTCCCCGGTCCGCGACGCCACCTTCCGGGTGGCCACCGAACCCATCCGCCTGCACGGCCGGCTGATCCAGCCCGGCGACATCGTCAGCCTGCTGATCGGCTCGGCCAACCGCGACCCGTCCCACTTCCCCGACCCCGACCGCCTGGACCTGACCCGAAACCCCAACGACCACCTGGCCTTCGGCCGCGGCCCGCACTTCTGCATCGGCGCCGCACTGTCCAGAATGGAGGGTGCGCTCGCGGTGAACCTGGTGCTGCACCGGCTCGGCGAGATCCGCCTGGCCGCCCCCGACCACGAACTGCGCTGGCGCCCCTCCCGCGTCATGCGCGGACTGGAGAGCCTCCCGGTGACAAGCCGATGACCGTCAACACCGAGACCGCCGACACCGTCCTGATCATCACCCTCAACCGCCCCCAAGCCCGCAACGCCATCAACCACGCCACCGGCCTCGCCCTCAGCGCCGCCCTGGACCACCTCGAGTCCAACCCCGCCCTGACGGCCGGGGTCCTGCACGGCGCGGGCGGCCACTTCTGCTCCGGCATGGACCTCCGCGCCTTCGCCGCGGGCGAGGACATCCCCATCGTCGGCGAGTACGGCCTGGCCGGCCTGACCCGCCGCCCCCTAACCAAACCCCTGCTCGCCGCCGTCGAGGGCTACGCCGTGGCAGGCGGCTTCGAACTGGCCCTGTCCTGCGACCTCATCATCGCCGCCCAATCCGCCCACTTCGGCCTCCCCGAAGTCAAACGAGGCCTGATAGCCGGAGAAGGCGGCGTAACCCGCCTCCCCCAACACCTCCCCCACCACATCGCGATGGAACTCCTGCTCACCGGCGATCCCCTGCCCGCTGCCGCGGCGGCGGGTTACGGGTTGGTCAACCGCGTGGTGCCTGATGGGGAGGCGTTGGGGGTGGCGTTGGAGCTGGCGGGGCGGATCGGCCGGAATGCGCCGTTGGCGTTGGCGGCGGTGAAGCAGATCGTGCGTCCGGTGGTGGAGCGGGACGCGTTCGCGGTTCAGGATCCTTGGTATCACAAGGTTTCGGCGTCGATGGATGCTCGGGAGGGGGCTGTGGCGTTCAGTGAGAAGCGGGAGGCGCGGTGGCGGGGGTGTTGAGCAGGGCTTGCGGGGTGGGGGTTGTTGGGTGGGGTTGATGGGCGGCTGGTTGGTGGCTGGGTGACTGGTGGTCAGTGGCTGACTGGCGGCGGGGCTTGGGGCGCGGGTGTGGCCTGAGCCGTTGGGTTCCGGCCTGGCGTGGTCCGGCCCAGCCCGGCTCGCCCGGTGCGGTGTGGCGCGGGCGCGGGGCGGTGCTGCCTGGGCTGGCGTGGCGCGGTTTCGCAGCTGGGTTGAGTGGTTGGGTTGCGCGGTTGCGGGGTGCGGTTAGGCGCGGCTGGGGTGCGCGGCGAGCGTTCTCGGTTCGGCCGCGCTTCGGCTGTGCTGCTGGGATTCGACTCTGCGAGGGTTCGGCACACTTTCGGTGGAGGCCCGGGATGCGGTGGGTGTGGATAAGTGCGGCGGACTGGCAGGTTTCGGCTGGTTGAGGCGGTAAGGTGCGCTAGGTCGCGGATAGTCGGACAGGCGCGCCGGATCGCGAACAACCCGATCGAGCGACAAGATCCAAACGCCAAGGCAACCAAAACAGCCGTTTTTGCGTTCCGCAGAGGAACGGTGGCGGCGGCGGACCCCGGCACGGGACGGAGCAGGACGCGACAGGCTCCAGCCACGACCGGAGGCAACGGCCGGTCGCCAGTGGCCAGAGGTAGGAGCAAGGGTAAGAGGCAGCGCCCGCGCGCGGAGGGCAAGCGGCCAGGGCCCGCGGCTCGGGCAAAGCGACTCGGCCCATCGGCAATGGGCTCGGCCCCGGCCCCGGCAGGCCCCCGGCCCGAGTAGGTCTGCCAGCCCGGTCGGGGCAGCGATCGCGGACTGGGGGCAGGCACGCTCCAACTGCAGGCCCGGCCGCGGCAAGGCTGGCAAGGACCCTGCCGGGTGCTGGGCAGGCGCTGAGGTGGAAGCAGCGAAGCGGCACCGGAACGCCCGCGCCTCTGGCGCTTGCCCGACCAGGCTGCCCGACCGTGCGGCAGGGGCTGGGACCGGCCAACGACCGGGTCGGCCAGGTTGAGGCGACGGCTCGCCAACCCCAGCGCCCCGCCCAGGTTCCCTCCCTCCGCCCCGCGGTTGCCCCGCCCTGCCTCTGAGACTGAGACTCCCCGCGCCCGGACCCGCCGCACCTCGCAGCGCCCCGCGCCCCCGCGTAGCGCCCCCGGCTGACGCTCCCCGCCGCCGCCCGGCTGAGGCCGCGCTGAATCCGCGCTGAGGCCAGCCATCGCGAACAACCACCGTCCACTGCGGACAGCCACCAAGCACAGCCATCGCGGACGGCCCTCGCGAGGCGATGCGCGGACGATGCGCGGGCCGCCGGGCGAACAGCCACCACGCCGGTCTGACACCGCCGCCCGCCACCCACCACCCGCCGCCAACAGTGCACACTGGCGTCGTGACCAGCGAGAACACCGTCACGGAGCGCGCATGACCGGCTGCGCGGCGTGGCTGGCCGAGCCGGTGGCGGCTACCGCGCCCACTGCCGTGACCTGGCTTTGCCTGGAACAGCCCGGCCCCTGGGGGCGCAAGGCTCTCCTGGAAAGCCGGCTGGATCCGGCGCTAGGGGCCGAGTTGATCCGGCGGAGCGAAGGCACCGGGGTCAGGGTGTTGCTGGTTCGGGCGCCGGGGCGGACTGAGCCGAATCGGCCGCGGCGGGTGTTTCTGGCGCGGACCGTGCCCGGTGCGACCAGTCTGCACACCACCACCCTCGCCGACCCGCGTGAGCTGCTCGACCTCGACTTCACCGACCCCCACCTGGGTGAACCCACCGCCGAACCCCTGCTCCTGATCTGCACCAACGGGCGCCGCGATCGCTGTTGCACCCAGCTCGGCCGGCCCATCGCCGAGGAACTCGATCAGGGGTTCCGGCCCTCGATCTGGGAGTGCAGTCACCTTGGTGGGCATCGGTTCGCGCCAACGGGACTGCTGCTGCCCACGGGCTACAGCTACGGGCGGCTTGATCTGGCCATCGCCCAGGCCGCGTTGTTGGGGGCTCGTAAGGGGGTGGTTGAGACTGTGGGGTTGCGGGGGCGTAG
Source organism: Crossiella cryophila (assembly GCF_014204915.1). NCBI lineage: Bacteria > Bacillati > Actinomycetota > Actinomycetes > Pseudonocardiales > Pseudonocardiaceae > Crossiella > Crossiella cryophila. Next base: position 6,095,774 of record NZ_JACHMH010000001.1, on the reverse strand, counting down.
TACGTGGAGTCGGCGGGGGCAGGCGGCCGAATTGGCGGTGCGGGAGTTGTTGGCTGAGCTGGATCCGGATGCGCTCTCGGTGTTCGAGGAACAGGATGAGCCGGTCCGGGTTGAGCATCTGGATGGGCGGAGGTGGCTGGTGGAGGTCGCGGAACGGGCGTTGCCCGCGGCGCCGGCCAGTTGTGGTGAGGAGCCCGCGCCTCGGTCCGCCTTCGCCGCGATCGGGTTGCGGCCTGTCTGAGCACAGCCGGTCGGGCGGTGACCAGGCTTGGGGCGGGTCGTACCGGGGTTGAGCTGCGAAGAGATGACTTTTGTGGCGTGTGCCGGTCATAGGTGGTGACGCGCCGGACAAGCGGCGCACGTAACGGGGAGGCGTTGTGGACGTCGTGGCCACCATGAACGAGCAGGACTTCGGGCAGCTCGTCGAACGGCACCGGCACGAGCTGCGGGTGCACTGCTACCGGATGGTCGGCTCCTTCGAGGAGTCCGAGGACCTCGTGCAGGAGACCTTCCTGCGGGCCTGGCACCGCCGGGAGACCTACCAGGGGCGGGCCACCTTGCGGGCCTGGCTGTACAAGATCGCCACCAACGCGACCCTGGACGCCATCGCCAAGCGGCCAGCTCAGCAGCAGACCGCGGTGGCCGGTCCGGAGACGGCCACCACCAGTGAGGTGAGCTGGCTCCAGCCCTACCCGGATCAGCTCCTGGAGCTGGCCGCGCCCGCCGCGGACGAACCCGACGCCGTGGTGGTGGCGCGGGAGACCATCGAGCTGGCCTACCTCACCGCGCTCCAGCACCTGCCGCCCCGCCAGCGGGCGGCGCTGATCCTGCGGGACGTGCTCGGCTGGGCCGCCGCCGAGACCGCCAAGGCCCTGGACACCACCGTCGCCTCGGCCAACAGCGCCCTGCAGCGCGCCCGCGCCACCCTCAAGGAACACCTGCCCCGGCGCCGCGCGGACTGGACCGTGCCAGCCGAACCCTCCGCCGAGGAACGCGACATCCTGGCCCGCTTCATCGCCGCCACCGAATCCGCCGACATGGCCGCGATGGCCGAACTCCTGCACGCCGACGCGCTGCACACGATGCCGCCGCACCCGTTCTTCGCCAGCGGCCGGGAGGAACTCATCAGCCAGTGGAGCGCCGTCATGCCCGGCGGCGCCGACTCCTGGGGCCAGTGGACCGCGTTGCCCACCTGGGTCAACCGGCAGCCCGCGCTGGCCAACTACGTGCTCAAGCCCGGCGCCACCGAGTACACCGCGGTCGCCCTTGACGTGCTGCGGGTGGAGGACGGGCTGGTCGCCGAGGTGGTCACCTTCGAGGCGAAGCTGATCACCGCCTTTGGTCTGCCCGCCACGCTGCCGATCACCCGTTAAGCCCAGACGAAGGTCAGCGATCGGCTCGACTTTGGGCAACAGACGAAGTGACCTGCGCTTTTCTACCTTGGTGTCATGTTTGAGGCAGAGAACGTCAGCAAGCGGTTCGGGCGCCGCACGGTGTTGGACGGGGTGTCCTTCGCCGCGGCGCCCGGACAGGTCACCGCACTGGTCGGGCACAACGGCGCGGGCAAGACCACCCTGATGCGCAGTGCGCTGCGGCTGGCCAGGCCCGACGCCGGCCGGCTGCTCGTACTCGGCAAGAACGTCCGGGACTACCCCTCGGTCGGGCGGGTCGTGGGCAGCTCCCTGGACGCCTCCGCGCTGCCGCCCAACTGGACCGGCCGCCTGGCCGCCACCCTCATCGCCGACCTGCTCGGCCTGCCCGCGCACGCCGCCGAGGAGATGCTCGCCCGCGTCGATCTGACCAAGGCCGCCGGGGACCGCATCCGCACCTACTCCCTGGGCATGCGCCAGCGCCTGGCCCTCGGACTCGCACTGCTTGGTGAACGGCCGGTGCTGATGCTGGACGAACCCACCAACGGCCTGGACCCGGTAGCCCAGCGCTTCGTCCGCGACACCCTGGCCGAACGCGCCCTGGCCGGGGCCACCGTGCTCGTCTCCAGCCACGACCTGCTCGCCCTGGAGACCTACGTCGACCGCGTCGTGCTCATCCGGGAAGGCCGGATCGTGCTGGATGAGTCGATCAAGGTGCTGCGCGCCGCCGGCGCCAGCCTCGAAGAGCTGTACCTGCAGGCCCACGACGCGGAGCTGAGGAAAGCCGGATGACCACCCTGACCCCCACGCCCATCGGCCTGCCCCGGCTGGTCAAGACCCACCTCGGCGCACTCCGGGCGCACCGCGCCGGGCTGATCGCACTGCTGCTGCCCGCGGTGGCCGGCACCGTCGTGCTCGGCACCGTGCTGGCCAACATCACCGCGCTCACCCCGGACACCCAGACCACCGGACTCGCCCTCTACCTGGGCCTGCTGGTGCTGCTCGCCCCGGTCGCGGGGGCGGTGCTCGCGGTCGACCCCTGGGCCCGGCGCGGTGTCGCCGTGGTGCTGGGCGTCAGCTCCGACCGCGGCCGCTGGTTCAGCGCCCAGGCGCTGACCGCGCTGCTGGCCGGCGTGCTCGGCTTCGGCCTGGCCACCGCACTGGGCGGGATCACCACCGCGGCCTTCGCCGCACTCGACGGACAGAACCTGGCCCGGCTGGACGGGCTGCTGCTGGAGGGCTTCGGCAGCCTGCTGCTGAGCTACGCCTTCGGTTTCGCCCTCGGCGCGGCCACCCGCAGCGTGCTGTTCAGCCTGCTCATCGCGATCGCGGTGCCGTTCGTGCTCAGCGCCGTGCACGGCCTGGCCACCCTGTCCCCGCTGGCCGCCGACATCCTGTCCTGGCTCAACGTCAACGCCGCCTTCGCCCGGCTCTTCCACGACGGCGCCCTGCCGCTGTGGCAGGCGATCACCATCACGGTGCTGGCCATCGGCGGCCCCCTGGTCATCGCGGTGGGCCGCAACGCCACCGCCGACCTGCGCTGAAACTAGACTGCTCAGATGGACACCACTGCCCGGCAGCCATGGCTGGGCATCTCCGGCTGGCAGCAGTGGATCCTGGAGATCGCGCTCTACGTACTCGTCGGGATCTCCGTGCTGGTGCTGCCGCCCTGGCCGATGCCACCGGAGATCGCCATCCCGGCCGTGACCTTCACCGCGGTCTCGCTGTTCCTGCGCCGTCGCTTCCCGGCCAGCGCGCTGGTCGTGGGCGCGCTCGGCGTGGGCGCGGTGGGCATCCCGCTGGCCTACGCCGCGGGCAGGCGGATCGGGCCGCTGCACAAGCTGCTCGCCGCCTCCCTCGGCCACTTCGCGGTGGCCGCCGCGGTGTCCCCGCTCTACGGGGAGAGCGTGGTGTCCAGCATGATGTCCCTGGGCCTCAACGTGATCATGACGTTGTGGTTCGTGCTGCTGCCCGCGGTGCTCGGCCGCAGCAGCGCCCGGCGGACCCTGCTGGTGGAGGCGCTGCGGGAACGAGCGGTGTACCTGGAGCGGGAACGCCGTTCGCTGGTCGCCGAGGCGCGGATCCGGGAACGCACCCGGATCGCGGTGGACATGCACGACAGCCTCGGCCACCACCTCACCCTGATCTCCCTGCAGGCGGGCGGGCTCAAACTGGCCGCCAGCCAGGACCCGGCGCAGGCCGAGGCGGCCGGGATCCTGCACGACACCGCACGGCGGGCCATGGAGGAGTTGCGCGAGATCATCGGTGTCCTCGGCCAGGACAGCCAGGACGTGCCGATGCACGCCCGCCGCCTGGACCAGCTGCCCGAACTGCTGGAATCCGCGCGCACCAGCGGCGCCAGGGTCAGCCAGGCCCAGACCGGCCAGCCGGTGCCGCTGCCAAGGCCGATCGAGAACGCGATCTACCGGGTCGCCCAGGAGGGCCTGACCAACGCGCTGCGGCACGCCCCCGGCGGCGCGGTCACCGTCCGGCTCAACTACGAGTCCGACGCGGTGATCATCGAGGTGGTCAACACCCTGGCCACCGCACCGCCGCGGGGCGGTGGCAGCGGGCAGGGGCTGACCGGGCTGCGGGAACGGGTGCGGCTGGCCGGGGGTGTGCTGCACGCCGCGCACACCGCCGACGGCGGGTTCCGGGTGGCCGCGGTGCTGCCCTTCCACGGTGAGCCCGCCGCCGAGCCCGAGGAGGACCTCGACGCCCCGCCGACCACCGCGCCCGCCACCCATCCGCTGGCCCGCACCGAGGTCAGCACCCTGATGCGGACCATCCGGCACCGCCCGGTGCTCATCGGCGTGACCATTGTCGGACTGGTCATGTTCAGCATGTTCTCCTTCATCGGGTCCGTCATCTGGATGGTCATCCGCAACGGCGAGATGCTGGCGGCGGAGCGCTTCGACGAGGCCAGGATCGGCGAGACCGAGCAGGTCGTGATCGAACGCTTCGGCGAGGCCAGTTCAGGGGCTGAGCTGCGGATCAGCGACCAGGCGGGCCCGCCGCCCGAGGGCATGCGCTGCCGGTACTACTACGTGGACGGCTCCGAGCTGCCCGGCAACCGCACCGAGGCGTTCCGCTACTGCTTCCGCGACGGCCAGCTGGCCCAGAAAGACCGGTTGGTGGTCAAGCGGCCCTTCTGATCTTCCCCGTCGCCGCGGCTCGCCCCGTCTCGATGTGCGAGCATCTCCCAGCAAAGGGCGAGGGCCGGGCGCGGCCAAGTGGGAGGCACACGTGGTCCGGGTGATCGTCGCCGACGATGAACCGCTGGTGCGCGCGGGCATCAAGCTGGTGCTGTCCGCGGCCGAGGACATCGAGGTGATCGCCGAGGCCGGGGACGGCCGCGCGGCCATCGCCGAGGTCACCGCGCGCTCCGCCGACGTGCTGCTGCTCGACATCCGGATGCCCGGCATGGACGGCCTGACCGCGCTGGCCGAGCTGACCAAGCTCGCCCCGGACACCAGGGTCGTCATCCTCACCACCTTCGGCGAGTCCGAGTACATCGGCCGCGCGCTGGACGCCGGGGCGGCCGGGTTCCTGCTCAAGGACTCCGCGCCCGAGGAACTCATCCGCGCCGTGCAGGTGGTGGCCGCCGGCGAGGCATACCTGTCCCCGTCGGTGACCAAGTGGGTGATCGGCCGGGTCTCGGCCACCGGCGGCACCGCGAAGGCGGTGGACGCCCAGCGCCGCCTGGACGTGCTCACCGACCGCGAACGCGAGGTCCTCGAACTGCTCGCCCAGGGCCTGTCCAACGCCGACATCGGCGGGCGGCTCTACATGAGCGAGGCCACCGTCAAGATGTATGTCAGCCGGGTGCTGGGCAAACTCGACTGCTCGAACCGGGTGCAGGCCGCGATCCTGGCGCACGAGGCCGGGCTCGGTGACACCTGAGATGGACCCTCGGGTAGACCTTCGTGAGCGCGGACCCAGACTTCAGAGTGATGTGGTCGGCGCCCTCGCCGGAGGAGTCTGGCTGAGTCGTCGGCAGCGGTGGGGGAAGGAACGGTCGGGGTGATGAACCGGAGAGTCCGCAACGCCTTGGGGATCGGTGTGGGCGTGGTGCTGACGGTGGCCCTGGTCGGCTTCATCGCCGGCTGCTGGATCCTCAAGGCCTGGGACGGCATGGCCCTGGACCGCAGCACCTACGACGCGGTCAGCGTGGGTCAGACCAAGGCCGAGGCCGACCGGATCCTGCCGCACGGCAGCTCCAAGATGCTGGCCAGCTACCGCCAGCAGGGCCCGCCGAAACCCCGCGGCGCCAGCTGCAGGCACTTCCTGTCCAAGGACGAACAGCCCAGCGGACGCGGCGGCATCGTGGTCTACCGGTTCTGCTTCGCCACCAACACCGTGGTGGAGAAGAGCCGGTTCGAGGCGGTCAAGGACAACCACCGGAAGAACCCCCGGCCCTGAGGCCCTGCGCCCGGGATTGTCGGTGGCGGCTGCCATAGTCCGCGCCGTGGGGATGAACATCATGATTACCGACGCGACACCGACCGGGCAGGAGACCGCCCGGCTGCTGCTGGCCGGGGTGCCCAGCCCGATCACGCTGCGCGAGCTGATCCGCTTCCGGGTGCGGGAGGAGGTCGCCCGGCACAACGCGCGCCCGGCGGCCCGCTTCGCCGGACTCATCACGCCCTCGGCGGCGGAGACCGCGCTCAACGGCTACCGGTCCCGGCCGCCGCGCCGGGTGGACTGGGAGGCCGCCGCGGACACCGCGGTGCGGGCGTTCGGGCGCAACGGGTTCTTCGTCTTCGTCGGTGACCGCCAGGTCGGCGACCTGGACGAGTCGCTGACCCTGACCGAGGCCGACGAGGTGAGCTTTGTCCGGCTGGTTCCGCTGGTGGGGGGCTGAGGTGTCCTGGAAGGAGCACGAGAACCAGGCCAGGGAGCTGATGGTCCCGCTGCGCGAGGGCCGGTTCGATGAGTGGGCGCGGGGCTTGGCCGGAGAGCCGCCGGAGCGGGTCGGGTCGGCGCTGATGACGTTGGTGCGGCTGACCGCGGCCGGGCGGGTGAGCAACGGTCACTGGTGGGAGCTGCGCGAACTGGTCACCGCGGTGCTGCGGATCCCGTTCACCGTCACCCCCGCCGACGCCGAACAGGCGGTCGCGGTGGCGATCAAGGCAAAGCACGGGGACGTCGTGGTGCCCTTCCGGGTCGCCTCGGCGCTGGCCAGGCAGGCAGGCTCGATCGAGGCCATCCGGACCTTGCTGAGCGCGCTCAACCAGCGGTCCGACCTGGCCCCGGAGGACCGCGGCTCGCTGCGGTCCCGGCTGGCCGCGGCGCTGCCCGGGGAACAGGGCGTGGAGCTGGACCTGTCGGTGCTCTTCGGCGCGGACGGCTGGGCGATCGCGGTGCGCGCGGACCTGGCCGGGCACGATCCCGCGGTCGCCACCGCCGTGCTGCGGCAACTGGCCACCGCGACCGGCTCCAAACCCACCAAGACCTGGACCACCGCCACCGCCGCGGTGTTCGAACAGCCTGGGGCGGTGGACGTGCTGCGCACCCTGCTGGACCGGGTGGCCGACGCCGGACCCGTCCCGGCGGACAGCATCTGGGGCGAGCAGTTGCCCACCATCGTGCACGACCGCAACGCCGACCTGGTCCGCGCCGCGGCCTGGGCCGCCGGTCAGCTCCGGCCGGAGTGGGCGGTGCCCGCGCTGGTGCGGGTCGCGCAGCGCTCGCTCGGCACCGCGGACGGGTGGATCACCAGCCAGAAGGTGCCCAACTCCGCCTACTTCGCACTCGGCCTGCTCGGCAGCGCCGAGGCCGTGCAGGCGTTGCTGCGCCTGGACGCGGCCACCCGCAACAACGGCGACCGCAAGCTGATCGCCGCCGCACTCACCGCGGCCGGTGCGAAGCTGGGGCTCTCCCCAGGGCAGCTGGCCGAGCGGATGGTGGACGAGGCCGGATTCGACGCCGACGGGGTCGCCGAGCTGAGCCACGACGACCTCCGCGCGCGGGTGCTGCTGGGCGAGGATCTCGCGATCACCGTGCGCTGGTTGGACGGCGCGGACTGGGTGGCCAAACCGCCCGTGGCGGCCGATGCCTCGGCGGTGCGGGCACTCAAGCGGCGGATCACCGAGGTCAAGGCCGTGGTCGCGGGTGAGCGGCGCCGGGTGGAAGGGCTCTTCGCCGAGGACCGTGAATGGGACCAGGCGGAGTGGCGCCAGTACTACCTGGCGCACCCGATCACCGGCCGGATCGCCGCGCGCCTGCTGTGGACCGTCGGCGAGACCACCGGGCTGCCCAGGGACGGACGGCTGCTGACCCTGGACGGCGCGGTCGGGTTCCCGGCGGGCCGGGTGCGGCTGTGGCACCCGGCGCGGGCCGCCACCGAACAGGTCGCGGCCTGGCGGAACTGGCTGCTGGCCGAGGAGTTCCGGCAGCCGTTCAAGCAGGCCTTCCGCGAGGTCTACCTGCTCACCGACGCCGAACGCGTGACCGGGACCTACTCGAACCGGTTCGCCGCGCACGTGCTGCGGTACAACCAGACCTACGCGCTGTTCAAGGAACGCGGCTGGGTGGCCAACTACCTCGGCCCCTACGACGGCGGCTACGAGGGCCGGGCCCGCCGGGAGTTCCGGGACGCCGGCCTGACCGCGGTCTTCGAGCACTTCGCCACCGACGCCAACGCGCACGGCCCGGCCGAACTGTGCTCCACCGACCGGATCTGGTTCCACCGCACTACCGACCGCGCCAAGACCCCACTCACCCTGGACGAGGTCCCGGAACTGGTCTTCGCCGAGGCCATGCGCGACGCGGACCTGTTCGTCGGGGTCTGCTCGATCGCCCTGGACCCCAACTGGGTGGACCGCGGCGAGGACCCGCACTTCGGCTACTGGCAGCAGGTCAGCTTCGGCGAACTGAGCGCGCGGGCCCAGGTCCGCCGCGACGTGCTGGCGCACCTGCTGCCCAAACTCGCCGTGGCCGACCGGGTCGAGCTGACCGAGCGGTTCGTCCGGGTGCGCGGCGAGCTGGCCAGCTACCGGGTGCACCTGGGCTCGACGAACGTGCTCATCGAGCCGGATGACCGCTACCTGTGCATCGTGCCCGGCAGCCGTGGCAAGGGCGGCAAGGTGCTGCTGCCCTTCGACGGCGACGACCAGCTCAGCGTGATCCTGTCCAAGGTGCTGTTGCTGGCCAAGGACGACCGGATCACCGACCCGAGCATCCTCAGCCAGCTACCCGGCCGCGTTTAGGCCTCGCCACCGACCACGGTCGGCACCGGCTCGCACGGCAGATCCATCACCACCACCGTCGGTCCGCCCGGCGGGCTGGTCACCATGACCCGCCCGTCGAAGGCGGACAGGCGCCGTTCGATGCCGCGCAGGCCGGTGCCGCCGCTGGGGTTGGCCCCGCCCTGCCCGTCATCGCCGACCAGCACGTGCAGCTCGCCGTCGGTGTGGGTGACCCGCACCCACGCCTTGGCCGCGCCGCTGTGCTTGACCACGTTGGTCAGCGCCTCGGCCACCGCGAAATAGGCGGCCGATTCCACCGGCGCCGGCAACCGGCCGGGCAGCTCGATCTCCACGTCGGTGGGCAGCGGGTTGGCCAGCACCAGCGCCTGCACCGCCCCGGCCAGCCCGCGGTCGGCCAGCACCGGCGGGTGGATGCCGCGCACCAGGTCCCGCAGCTCGGAGAGCGCCTGGGTGTTGGCGTGCCGCGCCTCGGCCAGCAGCTCCTGCGCGGCCTTCGGATCCTTCGTCATGAGTTGCTCGGCCATACCCAGGCTCATGCCCATGGCGACCATCCGGGCCTGCGCCCCGTCGTGCAGGTCGCGTTCGATCCGGCGCAGCTCGGCGGCCTGGGTGTCCACCGCGTCCGCCCGCGATTCGGCCAGCTCACGCACCCTGGTGACCAGCATGGTCTTCTCGGTGGGGGCCAGCAGCGCCCTGGCCAGGATGGCGTAGCCGCGGAAAATCCACTGGCTGCCGATGTACCACAGCGCCAGGTAGACGAGACCGTGTCCGGTGCCGACGAAGAAGGCCGAGATCCAGGAGTCGATGGTCCAGAAGGTCAGGGTGAAGCTGCTGCCCTCGGGCAGGAACGGCCAGATGAACCAGGGCAGCGCGATGATCCCGCCCAGCCCGGCGAAGAACAGCGCCAGCACCAGCACGCAGACCGCGCTGCCGACCAGGAGGTTCAGCGGCAGCCAGGCGAAGTCCCGCCAGCTGGCCGGATCGCTGACCACGTGCCGCAGCAGCCGGAAGAACCCCTTGTCGGTGCGCTGCCGGTAGGGGCGGCCGATCCGGACCCCGAGCACGGTGCCGGCCCAGCGGCGGTGCAGGTCGTTGTAGCCGCGCAGGATCGCGAAGCACAGGATCGACATGGGCAGGCCCAGCCACACCGTGTACAACGCGAAGGAGGCCACCACCAGCCCGAACAACGCGATACCCAGCCCCGCGTAGACGACCAGCGGAATCGTCCAGCTCAGCAGGGCGAACCTGCCCACGCGGTGTGCCACGGCCATCCGTCAGATCCTCCCCAGTGCGACTGTTTCCCGCCCATTCTCGCTGGTCGCCCCGGACCGGCGCAGTGGTGGTGGACCTACCGTCGTGGTGGTGCGGGGATCCCCTGGTTACCTTCGCCCGCCCGCTCCCGTCATACCGGCGACACCGAGAAGTGGAGTGGAGAGAGCGGAATGCTGAAGAACATCATGTTCGTGACGGTCTGCGTCACCGACCAGGACCGCGCGCTGGAGTTCTACACCGAGGGGCTCGGCCTGGAGAAACAGATCGACTACCCGGGCGCGGAGGGCCGTTTCCTCACCGTGGGCGTGCCGGGCGGCCCGGTGCAGATCATCCTGTGGGCGCACGAACCGGACCCGCGCACCGCGGCGTGGCAGGTCAGCGCGCCCGGTCCCCTGGTCCTCGAATCCGACGACCTGCGCGAGGATTTCAAGGTGATGCGTGCGCGTGGGGTGATCTTCGACCGGTCCGAACCGGAGGACTACCCCTTCGGCGTGCGCATCGCGGCGGTGGACCCCGACGGCAACCGGATCTCACTGCGCGAACCGCGCCGGGGACAGTGACGCGATGACCGACCCCAGTCAGGCGAACCTGGTGGCCGCGGCGTTCCAGGCCCAGCGCGACCGGCTGCGCGCCCTGGCCTACCGGGTGCTCGGCTCACACGCCGACGCCGAGGACGCCGTCCAGGAGGCCTGGCTGCGGGTCGCCCGCCAGGACACCGCGACCATCGGCAACCTGGCGGGCTGGCTGACCACGGTGGTCGGCCGGATCAGCCTGGACGTGCTGCGCTCCCGGCAGACCCGGCCGGAGACCTCCTACGGCGAACAGGTGCCCGGATACGTGGTCACCGTCGACGAGGGCCCGGAACCGGCCGAGCACGTGGCCCTGGCCGATTCGGTCGGGCTCGCGCTGCTCGTCGTCCTGGACTCGCTCGGGCCGGGCGAGCGGCTGGCCTTCGTGCTGCACGACCTGTTCGGGGTGCCCTTCGCCGAGATCGGCCAGATCCTGGGCAAATCCGCCGACGCCACCAAGATGATCGCCAGCCGCGCCCGCCGCAAGGTGCGGGCCACCGAGCCGCCGACCGCGCCCAGCCGGGAGCAGCGCGCGGTGGTCCAGGCCTTCCGCGCGGCCGCGGCGGGCGGTGACTTCGCGGCGCTGCTGCGGGTGCTCGACCCGGACGTGCGGCTGGCGGTGGACACCCCGGGCGGGGTGGTGATCACCCTGGGCGCCACCGCGGTCGCCGCCGGCGTGCGCATGGGCGCCGGTGCGGTCGCCCGCCATCAGGCGGTGCTGGTCAACGGACTGCCCGGGTACCTGTCCTGGCAGGCGGACGGCACCCCGCTCTCGCTGATCTCCTTCACCGTGGCCGAGGACCGGATCACCGCGATCGCGATCCTGGTCGACCCGGCCCGGCTCGCGGCACTGGTGTCACCCGTAGGCCGCTAGTCGCCGCCTCGGTCCGATGGAAAGGTCGAGGTACCCCCCGAGGAGAGGAGAGCCATGGCGGACAACGAGGAACCCACCGAGACCGGCGCCGACAAGCCTGCCGCGCAGACCGAGAAGAAGGTCGTGAAGGGCACCCAGAGGCTGGAGACGAAGCACATCTCCGGGCAGGTGATCACCCACACCATCGTCAAGCCCATCCGAGGCGAGTAGGACCGTCCCGGCGCTGTCGGTGCCGACCGCTAGGTTCCCCGGGTGGCCTTACGGGGGATCTTCATCAAGGACGACTACCTGCCCGAGTACAGCACCCTGGTGGTGATCGACGCCTTCCGCGGCGGCGATCCGGAACCACCGGAGGGCGGCGAGCAGCTCACCGACGGCGCCCTGGACCTGCTGCCGGGCGGGACGGTGGCGGTGGCCGGGTGGGGGTGGCTGCACGGCAACGCCTTCGACGGCTACCACCGGGTCGCCCTGGAACTGCACGACGCGGCCCCGCCGCCGGAGCGGGTGGCCTGGACCGAGGTGGTCGAGACCCCCTACCTCAGCTACTCCGGGTTCGTCGGGCTGACCTTCCTCACCGGCGGGCTCATCGAGGAGGGCCTGGACCTGGGCGCGCCAGGGGCCTACCGGGTGCGGGTGTCCAGCCGGGCAGCGCAGGACCAGGGGCTGCTTTGGCGGCTGCAGTTCTGGCCCGCCGAACCGGAACCACCACGCTGGTACGCCCGTGGCGAGCGCGGCCAGGGCCGGATGAAGTGGTTCGTCACCGACCTGATCATGATGGGCGCGTGGAGCGAGCTGACCGGGCGGCGCTGGCGGCTGGCCGAACTCGCCGACTGGCTGCTGGTGGACCGCACCACCGTGCTCGACGCGCTCGAACAGGTCGCCGACCGCGGCACCGTGGTCTCCACCGGGGACCTCCTCGGCGAGTTCGCGCTCACCACGAACCCGCCGAGGGAAGCAGGCCACACCGGCGGCGGTGTCGTCCAGCTCCCGCCGCCCGGCGCGCCCTGGGACTCCCCCGGCTACCGGCCGCCACCGGGTCCGCCGCCACGGGCCGGGCTGCTCGGGCCGGACGGCACGCTGACCCGCTGGCTCGACGGCGAACCGGTCACCTGCCCGACCGTGCCGAATCCGCGGCGGGCCCTGGAGACCCCCTACGGCGTGGTCGTCTTCGGCGAGCAGACCGTGCTGGTGCGGCCCGACGGCGAGCTGCTCCGGCTGGGTAGCGGGCACCTACCCGGCACGGCGCGGCTGGACCCGGACGGCAGGCGGCTGTGCGTGGACGAGCACCACATCGGCCGCCAGTCCTACCGGCGACGACACCACCTGGACCTGCTCGACGGCGCCCAGCGGCTGGAGTGGCTGCCGGAGTACGAATGGCCGACCGGGCCGGTCAGCCAGGCCGACTCGCGATCCGGACTCATGCTCACCGTCGCCTCCGCCGACGACGTGGTGATCACCGGGCCCGGCGGGCTGCGCCGGGAACTGTGGCTGCCCGGCACGGTGCGGCTGACGCCCGGCGGCGCCGGCCTGTTCACCACCAGCCACGCCCCACCCGCGCTGACCTGGTTCGACCTGGCCGAAGCCGATCCCACCGGGGTGGTGCGCTGGCTGCCCGGTGGGACCCGGCCCGACCACGGACTGGTGTGGGAAGGCCCGGCGCAGGTGGTGCTGCCGGTGGATATCCGGGACTGGGCGCGGGTCGGGGCCCGGCTGCTCCGGGTCGAGTTGCGGCGCGGCGAGTACCAGGCCGTGCCAGGGGACGGCGGCCTCGTCGTGGAGCCATGGTTCAGCGTGGACTAAAAGAATTTGCCGCCGACGGCCCCGGGGCGATGCTGCTCGCATGATCGCCCCGACCACGCCGTTCGAGCGGCTCACCCCGGCTGACCTGCCCGCCTGCTCCGCGCTGGCCCTGGACCGCGAGTGGCCGAGGGAGGAACGCAAGTGGCGGTTCCTGATGGCCGTCGGCGAGGTGCACGCGCTGCGCGACCCCGACGGCGGCCTGGCCGGGACCGTGGTGCTCACCCGCTACCGGGCCGAGCTGATCGCGGTCAGCATGGTCCTGGTCGCCGCCCGCTTCACCCGCCAGGGCCTGGGCAAACGCCTCATGCGGCACGCCATCGACCAGGCCGACGGGGCCACCTTGGCGCTGACCGCCACCGCCCAGGGCCTCGGCCTGTACCAGCAGCTGGGCTTCACCTCGCACGGCCGGATCCAGTCCCACCGGGGCCGCTTCCAGGCCGAACCCGGCGCCGCCGGGCACAGCCGCCCGGCCACCCCGGCCGACCTCACCGCGATCCTGGAACTGGACCTGGCGGTGTTCGGCGCCGACCGCTCCCCGGTGCTGCGCCGCCTGCACGCCTTCGCCGAACACCTCCGGGTGATCGAGGTCGACGGCGGGCTGGCCGGGTTCGCCGCGGCCTGGCGCAACGACGACCACCTGGTGCTCGGCCCGGTGGTCGCCCAGCGCCCCGAACTGGCTCAGGCCCTGCTCACCGACCTGGCCCTGGAAGCGGGCGAGGCCGGCGTGCGCATCGACGTCGACGACGTGCACACCGGCCTGACCGAGTGGGTGGTGGCCCGCGGGCTCACGCCCGGCTTCGCCCCGACGATCATGACCCACGGTGGTCGGCTGCCCGCTGACCGGAGTCGCCTCTACAGCCCCCTGATGCAGGCACTGGGCTGAGCCATCCGGCCGCATCATTTCCCGGTGACCTGCGGATATCGAAAAACCAACTAATTTCGATGGCAGCCACCCGGCGAGTTGGGCATTATTGGTGCTGCACCACATTGTTTGGTGACAACAGAACTGGGGAGCGTTTCCATGGGGGAAAAATGGGGATCGCTCGGCAATGCCAGGGGAAGGCAGAGCCGGCGGGCGCGACAGCACACGCGGGGCTGGGACCAGTCAGCCCGTACCAGCAGGCAGAGGGGTGGAAGGTGACCATCACCTGACCTGGACACCGAGCCGGCGGCCGGGAAATGCATGTTGCGTTTCTCCGGCCGCCGGAAACGGTGATCTATTCGTTACGCGAAGCTTGGCAACCTTTTATCAGCGCGCGGTGTCGTCATATTGTTCCGAGCGCAATCCGGCCAACGTGGCCAGGTCGAGGTTCTCCAGGGTGTCCCGGAAGACGCGTCGGGGGCCTGGCTCGACCGGCACCTCACACGGCACCACCAGCACCGTGCAGCCGGCCGCGGCCGCCGAGGCCGCGCCGGTGGGCGAGTCCTCCACCACCAGGCAGTCCGCCGGCGCGACACCGAGCCGGGCGGCCGCGGTCAGATACGGCTCCGGATGCGGTTTGGTCCGGCTGACCTCGTCACCGCAGAGGGTGAAGTCGAAGAACTCCCGGCCGATGCTGTCCAGGGCCAGCTCGGTCAGGTCCCGCTGGGTGGAGGTCACCAGCGCGGTCGGCAGCCCGCTCGCGCGCACCATCCGCAGCGCTTCCAGGGCGCCGGGCCGCCAGGGCAGGCCGAGAGTGAACAGCTCGGCGGTGCGCCTGGTCAGCCAGGCCGAGGCCGCGGCCAGCTCCGACTCGACGTGGGCCAGACCGAGTTCGGTGAACAGCATCGCGATGGTGCGCTCCTGGTTGGAGCCGACCATCGCCTGCCGGGTGGCCAGGGACAGCGTGCCGCCGAGTTCGGCGGCCAGATCGTCCAGGGAGATGTCCCAGACCTTCTCCGAGTCGACCAGGGTGCCGTCCATGTCCCACAGCACCGCGGCCGGGAAACCCGTGCTCCTTGCGGGTCGCGGCAACGCTTCTAACAGCGGCGACACGTCATGATCAGACATGCCGACAGCCTACGGGCCCGCACCGGGGGTGCTGGGCCTTAGTCTTGCCCGGTGACAGATCCCGAAGAGCGCCCCGCAGCATCCGAGGACACCCAGGCTGACCCGCCGACCCTCGTCAACCCGGTGCTCATCGCGGCGTTCGAAGGGTGGAACGACGCAGGTGACGCGGCCAGCACCGCGATTGAGCACCTCCAGCTCACCTGGGACGCCACCCCGCTGGCGGAGATCGACCCGGACGACTACTACGACTTCCAGGTGACCAGGCCCACTGTGCACATGGTGGACGGGGTCACCCGCAGGGTCGAGTGGCCCACCACCAGGCTGTCGGTGTGCCGCCCGCCCGGCGCGGACTTCGACGTCGTGCTCATGCACGGCATAGAGCCGAACATGCGCTGGCGGGCCTTCTGCGCCGAGCTGCTGCACCACGTGGAGAGCCTGGGCGTGACCACCGTGGTGACCCTGGGCGCGCTGCTCATGGACATCGCGCACACCCGCCCGGTGCAGGTCACCGGCACCGCCTACGACGCGGAGTCGGCGGCCACCTTCGGCCTGGAGCGCTCGCGGTATGAGGGGGCCACCGGCATCGTCGGGGTCTTCCAGGACGCCTGCGTGCAGATGGGCGTGCCCGCGATCTCCTTCTGGGCCGCGGTGCCGCACTACGTCTCCCAGCCACCCTCACCCAAGGCCACCCTGGCGCTGCTGCACCGGGTGGAGGAGGTCCTGGACCTGGAGGTGCCCCTGGGCGCGCTGCCGGAACAGGCCGAGGAGTGGGAGCGCACGGTCTCGGAGATGGCCGAGGAGGACGAGGACGTGGCCAGCTACGTCCGGTCCCTCGAAGAACGTGGCGACCCTGACGGCGACATGAACGACCGGCTCACCGAGCTGAGCGGGGACGCCATCGCCGCGGACTTCGAGCGGTACCTGCGCCGTCGTGGCGGCCGGGGCGGACGCGGTGATCAGCCGGGGCCGCACGGGCCGGGCGCGCGCTGAGCCGCTTACCCGGGCGCCTCGCGGTCGCCGGGCTGTACGCGGGCGGGTTCCTCGGGCCCTTCGGCGGAGGCGTGGTGGCCTCGATGCTGCCGGAGCTGGGCGAGGCGTTCCAGCTCTCCGCCGGGGCCGCCTCGGCCTCGCTCACGGTGTACATGATCCCTTTTGCCGGGTTCATGCTGTTCTCCGGCACCTGGGGTCAGCGCTGGGGCGCCCGCCGCACGGTGATCACCGCCTACCTGGTGTACGTGGCCGCCTCGCTGGGCTGCGCCCTGGCCCAGGACGAGTACCTGTTCCTGGCCGGGCGCGCGGTGCAGGGGGCGGCCAACGCCTTCGTCACTCCCCTGTTGCTGGGCGCGCTGGCCGCGATCACCCCACCGACCCGGCTGGGCCGCACGCTGGGCTGGTTCGCCTCCATGCAGGCCGCAGGCCAGACCTCCGCCCCGCTGATCGGCGGCCTGGCGGCCGAGGTGAGCTGGCGTTACGCCTTCCTCGGGGTGGCCGTGGTGGCGGCGGGGCTGGCAGTGCTGGGCCTGCCGGGCGGCGAGTCCGGCCCGCGCCGCTCGGCCAGCCTGCGCACCGCGTGGCGACCCGCGGTGCTGCGCGCCGGCCTGGTCGCCGGGATCGGCTGGGGCTGCCTTGGCGGCCTGTCCTACCTGGTGGCGCTGCGTCTGGACGATGACTTCCAGCTCTCCGCGGGCACCAGGGGCCTGGTGCTGACCGGGTTCGGGCTGACCGGGATCCTCACCGCGCGGGCGGTCGGCCGGGCCATCGACCGCTTCGGCGCCCGCCGCTGCGTGCTGACCGGCACCGTGCTCGGCGGCGTGCTGCTGGCCGGGGTCGGCCTGGTGCCCTCGCTGCTGGCGGTGGGCCTGCTGTGGGCGGCGGCCGGACCGGCCATGCAACTGATCATGGTCGGCCTGAACGCGCTGGTCCTGGCCGGAAACGGCGACAACCGCGGCGGCGCCGTCTCGGTGGTGCAGTCCCTGCGCTTCGGCGGCGGCGCGCTCTCCCCAGTGGCCTTCGTCCCCGTCTACCACCTGGACCCCCTGGCCGCGTTCCTGCTGCCCGCCGCCCTGCTGCTGACCACCGCACCTGTGGTACTTCCCCGGATACCGCCTGGTCAGGGCACGGAAAAATAGCTCGCCACAGTCGTGGTGACGCACTAGCGTGCCGCCTCGTGGCTGATCTTGGACGTGACCCGTTCCCGCTGCGTGGCCGAGTCGCCCTGGTGACCGGCGCCAGCCGCGTCGCCGGCATCGGCTACGCCACCGCCCGCCGCCTGCACGCCTACGGCGCCGACCTGCTGCTGCACCACCACAGCCCGCACGACGCCGCCCAGCCCTGGGGCGCGCAGCCCATGGCCGAGGTGCTCGCCGGGGTGCGCGCGGCAGGCCAGGGCCGGGTCGAGGAGATCAGCGGCGACCTGGTCGCCCCCGACGCGCCCGCCCGGATCGTGGACGCCGCCATCGAACGATTCGGCCGCCTGGACATCCTCATCTGCAACCACGCCCGCAGCGGCGGCGACGGCACCCTGCAGGAGATGACCGCGGCCAGACTCGACGAGCACTACGCGGTCAACACCCGCTCCACCCTGCTGCTCACCCAGCGCTTCGCCCACCACTTCCAGGCAGACCGAGGCGGCCGGGTGGTCTACCTGACCTCCGGCCAGCAACTGGGCCCGATGCGCGGCGAGGTCGCCTACGCCGCCGCCAAGGGCGCGCTGGCCGCGATCACCGCCACCGTCTCCGACGAACTGGCCGGGTCCGGCATCACCGTCAACGCGGTCAACCCCGGCCCGGTGGACACCGGCTGGGCCACCCCGGACCTGGACGAGTTCGTCGCACAGAGCTTCCCCGCCGGCCGCTGGGGCCGCCCCGACGATCCGGCCCGCCTGATCGCCTGGCTGGCCACCGACGAGGCCGAGTGGATCACCGGCCAGGTGCTCAACAGCGAGGGCGGCTTCCGCCGCGGCTAACGCGGATGAATCCCGTCCAGCGCCAGCGCCAACACCCGGCTCGCCGTGACCCCGCCATCCGCGGCCGGCTCGGTGAACAGGGAGATCGCGTTGACCAACGTCAACAAATCCCCCAGCCCAACCCCGTCCCGAACCACCCCGGCCCGCTGAGCCCGCCGCAACAACTCACCACCGGCTTCGCTGATCATGGCGTGCCACCCCACCCCATCCCCCACCCCGGGCAACACCGAAGCGGCCAACCCCCGGTTGGCGGTGGCCAACGCCGCGAACTCCTGCAGCCACCCCACCAACGCCACCCCCGGCTCCAGGGTCTCGGCCAACACATCGGCCCGATCACACAACCCCTGCACCCGATCCCGGAAGACGGCTTCCAGCAGCGCGCGCCGAGCCGGGAAATGCCGGTGCAACGTGGCGGACCCAACCCCGGCCTGCCGAGCGATCTCCTCCAGCGACGCCTCGGCCCCGTCCCGGGCGAAGGCCACCTCGGCCGCGGCGAGAATCCGGTCATAGTTGCGGCGCGCGTCCGCACGCATCGACCGCTCCGGCACAGGAATCATCCTAACCATGATCAGAACCGATACCGGACCAACCGACTGACCCGCCGCAACGGCCCGACCCGATCCGCGAACCGCGCCACCAGTTGATAGAGGTGCGGCAACCGATTGAGCCCCCGCAACCGCACCGCCGCCAACTCCTCAGCCAACCGAACCCCCGGCACCAGCCGCTCCAGCTCCCGCGCGTCGTCCACTCCCCACCGGAACCGCGCTCCCATCCGCCGCAACAGTGGGCTGAGGTTGCCGACCCGGGTGCTGAGGCGGTTCATCGCGTCGAAGTGGAGTTCGCCGTGCGGGAAGTGGCCGGTGACCCGGCGGAGGAGTGGGAGCAGTTCGGCTTCGGTGAGGTACATGGTCAGGCCCTCGGCGACCATGAGGCCGGGGCGGCCGGTGGGGATCTGGTCGAACCAGGCGGGGTCGGTGACGGAGGCGCCGATCAGGTGGTAGCCGGGTTGGCTGCTTGGTTCGGCGTGGCCGGTTGGTCCGGGTTGGGTGCTTGGTCCGGGTTGGGTGGTTGGTCCGGCCTGGTCGGCTTGCCTGGGCGCGGTGGGCGAAGCGGGTGCGGTGGGTGAGTTGGGCGAGCTGGGTGCGGCGAGCTGTCCGGGTTCCGCAGGTTGATCAAGCGACTCAAACGGGGCCGGTCGGTCGAGGGACGCGGACCGGTCGAGCAACGCAGGCCGACCGGGTGCCGCGGCCTCGCCAGGCGACCCATACCGGTCAGGCGACCCGGGTGCCGCAGGAGCCGCGAACGCCGCGAGCGGGAAGAGCCTGCGCCGCAACTCGACGACATCCGGAAAGTCCACATCGAACCAGTCCACAGTGGACGGCGGCCGCAGCCGCAGGTACCGACTGTCCATGCCACAGGCCAGATGCAACACCACAGCATCCGGATACCGCCGCAAGAAGGTCCCCACCCACTCGTCGAACTGCCGGGCCCGCATCGCCACCGCCATCGCCGAGGCCCGAGCAACCCGCAACCCGTCGAAGTCGTAATCGATCCGCGCCACCAGCCACTCAGCCACCTCATCCCGCAAAATCGGCTCCGGCTCCCGACTGTGCAACGCCCGCCCATAGAGGGTCACGAGATTGGTCTCCCGCACCTCGCGATAGTCGATCTTCTCCCGGTCCACCTGATCGATGATCGTCCCGTTCCGGCCGGCCCGCATCCCCGGCTTCCATCGTGACCTGCGGCTCCCAGCTTCGGCTTGCCCCGCTCGACCTGCCCCGCTCGACCCACCCTGCTTGCCGCCTCGGCCGGCCGGCTGGCGGTGCGTGCGGCGGCAGCCGTTTCGCGCGGCGGCCGTTTCACGACGCGCCACCCGGATCGCCCTTGCTGGGCCCGCCCGGAGCGCCCCGTGCAGGCGGCGAGGGTGGCAGGGTCGGCTGGCTTGGCGGGCGGGCGCAGGGCGCGTTTCGCGGAGCGCCGGCCGCCGATCGCGGGGGCCGGGGGGCCGGGGGGCGGGCGGAACGTCTGTCGCGCGTCGATGCGCGACTGCCCGGTAAGCCTGGCCTGGTGAGTGGAGCGGAGCGGGACCTCACTGGGGGCTGGGGGCTGGCGGGCGGGTCAGCCGACCGCCGGGCTACGCCGCTTCCCTCGGGCTATGCCGCACCGCTTCTCTGGATGATCCCGTCACCGGACTCCTCGGCGCGCTGCCCCTGCCCAACCATGCGAGGGCTTGAGCGGGGCAGGTGGCGATGCCTGGTGCCTGGCACCTGGCGGCGTTCGCGGCTGGGCTGCGCCACGCTGCTGGCCAGGCGTGGCTGCTGGCCAGGCGTGGCTGCCAGCCGGGCGTGGCTGCTGACCGGGGCTCGGTGGTCAGGTGTGCCTGGTGGTCGGCGCGCTCCGGGGCCGGGTAGCGGTGGGCGCCGGGTGGTGCTGGCGGCTGGGCCGCTGGGCTGGGACCGGGGCTGGTGCTTGGCCGGGGCGTGCTGTGTCTTCTTGGTCGGGTCGTTGCGTCGCTGGGGCTGTTGCATTGTCGGTCGCCTGGGCTGCTGTGTGCCGTGAGCCCGTGCCGGGTCCGCCGCCGCCACCGTTCCTCTGCGGAACGCAGAAACGGCTGTTTTGGTTGCCTTGATGTTTGGATCTTGTCACTCGATCGGGTCTGGAGTGGGTTGGCCCAGGCGTGTGTGGGGGCCAGTTTACCGTGGAATTGTGGGCTGGGTCACAGCAGGAGGTGCGCTGTTCGGAGGCTGGGGTGGGGCGTGGGCTTTGGCGTTCCTGGGGGATGTTGGGTTGAAGCGCTTGGTGGCGGGGGCGGTGATTCGTACGTCCGTGTTTTGGCTGTTCAGGGGCTTGGTGTTTGAGGGTGGGGTGGGTGGGGGCCTTGTGGGAGGGGCGGTTCTGGGTGGGGAGGTGGTGGGGGTTGGGGGGCGGGCGAGATTTTTTGGGGGTGGTGGGAACCTGGGGTGGGGAGCGGACAGGAGGGGGTGTGGGGATATCCATTCGGGCTCGGTTGCGTGCGGGTGATCCGGGCGCTTTTGCGGAGTTGTTCGATGAGCATGCGGGGGTGGTGCATCGGCACGCGGCGCGGGTCACCGGCAATGTGTCGGTGGCTGAGGATGTGGTGTCGTTGACCTTTCTGGAGGCTTGGCGGGCTCGGGCCCGGCTGGATCCGGAGGGCGACTCGGTGCGGCCCTGGTTGTTCGGGATCGCCACCAACGTCTTGCGCAATGTGACTCGGGCGGCTCGGCGGCATCAGGTCGCGCTGGGGAAACTGCCGCCGCCGGAAGTGGTGCCGGACTTCGCTGAGGAGGTGGTTGGGCGGTTGCATGATGGGGAGCTGGTGGCTCGGGCTACCGCGGCGTTGGGGAAGTTGCGGCGGGCTGAGCGGGAGGTGTTCACGTTGTGCGTGTGGGCCGGTCTCGACTATGCCGAGACCGCCTCGGCGTTGGGGATTCCGGTGGGGACGGTGCGATCTCGGCTCTCGCGGGCCCGTACGCGGTTGCGGGCCTGGGCGGCGGAACCGGGGAGCCGGGTCGGACAGGTAGCGGGTGACCTGGGAATTTCACCTGTGGAGAGTGGACTGTGAGCCTTGATCAGGAGCGGGTTGAGTTGACCCGGCTGTTGCCGCCGCCGGGGGATCCTGGATTGTCCGAACAGCGGCACGCGGAGTTGCGGGCGGAGTTCCTGCGCCGGGTGCACTCCCCCACGCCCCGGTTCCGGTGGTCGTGGGTGCGGTGGCCGGTGGTGGTGGTTCCGTTCGTGGTGGCGGCCGCGGTGGCCGCGGTGGTGCTGGTGGCTCCCGCCATTCGGGAGGCGGCGCCGGTGGGGTCGAACTCGCAGGTGGCGGGGTCGTCGGTGCGGAACGCGGCCGAGTTGCTGAGCAAGGCGGTGGAGGCGGTGCGGGCCCGGCCGTTGGTGGTTCGGCCCGATCAGTACCTCTACGTGGACAGCTTCAATCAGTGGCGGGGGCACGAGATAGGCCAGGACGGGCAGGTCCGGGTGCTTCCCGGGCCGGAGTTCAACCGGAGGGAGGACTGGTATCCGGCGGCCACCAGTGTCCGGGGCGCTTCCCGGCACGATGGGGGTGAGCTGCGGGAAGGGCAGAGCTGGGATGAGTCGGACCGCAACATTCCGCCGGTCAGCACACTGCCCACGGACCCGGACAAGCTGCTCGCCCAGTTCTACGGGGAGGTCGAGCCCGATCAGCAGCCCCGGGATTGGCGGGTGTTCAAGCGGATTCACGAGCTGCTGATGATGGGGAACGCGCCGCCGGAGTTGCTGGTCGGGCTGTACCAGGCCGCGGCCCGGATTCCCGGCGTGCACCTGGTGGGCCAGACGATGGACGTGAAGCGGCGTCCCGCGGTCGCGGTCGGGTTCGTCGTGGGCGACACGCGGGTCGAATGGTTGTTCGACCGCAGCACCTACGAGTACCTCGGGCAGCACAGTGTGGCGCTCAAGGCCGACCAGTTCAACCAGGAGGGGCAGAGCTTCGGGCCGGTGCTGATCATGCGGCGGGCTGTGGTGGATCGGCCTGGGCAGACGGCGTGATCACCTCATCGGGTCACGGGGCGGGCTGAGCCTGCTCGCAAATTTGCGTACAGGTATACGTGGGATCATGTCCAGCCCGAAGCACGCCATCCTGCCTGGGCGCAGTGTCGGCGGTGAACTCCGTGCCCTGCGCAAACAGCGTGGGCTGACCTGCGTCCAGGTGGCCGCGGAACTGGGCTGGCAGGCATCCAAGATCTCGCGGATGGAGACCGGCAAGCAGGGGGTGAATCCGGCGGACGCGGCCTCCATGCTGGCCATCTACCGGGTGGTCGGGGTGGAGCGGCAGCGGTTGCTGACGCTGGCCGAACGCGATGGCGAGGACGCCTGGTGGGAGCTGAGCGGGCCGTTGTCGGAGGAGGTCAAGACGCTCATCCGGCTGGAGAACGAGGCGATCCGGATCGACAGCTGCCAGCCGCTGCTGGTGCCGGGTTTGTTGCAGACCGCCGACTACACCCGGGCGCTGATGAAGGCCGGTGGCATGCCGGAGGCCGAGGTCGAGGGGCGGGTGGCGGTGCGGATGGGGCGGCAGGCGGTGCTCAGCCGGGACGTGCCGCCGGAGTACCACGCGATCATGGACGAGATGGCGTTGCGGCGGGTGCTGGGCAACCCTCGGGTGATGGCCCGCCAGCTCCGGCAGCTGGTGGACACCGCCGAGCGGCCGTCGGTGACCCTGCAGGTGCTGCCCTTCGACCTGGGTGGGCATGCCGGGCTGGACGGGCCGTTCACCCTGCTCGACTTCGCCGAGCAGGGGCCGGTGGCCTTCCTCGATCACAAGATCTCCGGGTTGTTCCTGGACAAGCCGGAGGAGCTGGCCTTCTTCCAGCACGAGGTGGACAAGCTGATCGAGGTCGCGTTGAGCCCCGCCAGGTCGGTGGAGTTCATCGCCGGTCTGGCCAGGCAGTACGAACAGGCGTGAGGGAGCCGCGCCGATGGACGATCGCCCGCCGGCGCGCCTTCCTCAGCTCGGCTCCCGCCACATCCCGAACAGCGCCGGCGCCGCCGTCGGCAGGTCGAGTTTCTCGGTGACGGTGAAGCCGAACCGTTCGTAGTAGGCCACGTTGTCCCGCACGCATTCCAGGTAGGCGGGCGCGTGCAGGCCGGTGAGGCGGGCCCGCAGCAGCGCGCCGCCCACGCCGGAGCGCTGCCGGTCCGGGTCGGCGGCCAGCAGGGACAGGTACCAGTGCGGTTCGCGCGGGCGGGCGGCGGCCAGGGCGTGGTCGACCGCCTTGCCACGGCGGAGGAACTCGCGGAAGTTGGCCGGGCCCATGGCGGTCAGGATCGCCGGGATCAGCAGGAGTTTGCGCCAGCGACCGCCGTGGGCCGGGTCGGGCGGGGCCCACACCCCGCCGCCGAGTAATCGGTCCTGTTCGTCGACGGCGACCTGCACGCCGCCGCCGGGCAGGTACTGGCGGCGCAGTGCGTCGGCGGTCAGGCCGCCGTGCACCCGAGGGCGGCTGGGCGGGTCGAGGTAGACCCAGTTGATGAACTCGTCCCCGGCGAAGGCGCGGACCAGCAGCCCGGTCAGGGCCGGGACGTCCTCGGTGGCGGCGGGCCGGATGTGGATCTCGGTCACCGGGGGGCTCGTTCCGCCTGCCAGCGGGTGATCAGGTTGGGCAGTTGCTCGCGCAGGTAGGACAGGAAGTCGCCGGTGACGGCCATCCGCCTGCCCGCCGGGGTGTCCGGGCCGAGTGCGGCCGCGCCCTCGTTGGCCGCGGCCAGCAGGTCGTCCATGGCCCGGTTCTTGCGGGAGAGGGTGTCGTACCAGAACTCGTCGCCGACCCGGAAGACATCGCGCCGCTGCCCCGGCTCCCGGTCCCGGATGACCAGGCGGGTCTCGGTCAGGAAGCGCACCGCCCCGGACACCGCGGCCGGGCTGATCTCCAGCCGCTTGGCGATCTCCGCCGCGGTGTGCGCGCCCTGTTCGGAGGCCATGATCAGCGCGAACACCCTGGCTGCCATCCTCGGCATGCCGCCCTCGGTCATGAGCAGGGCGAAGCGCTCCACGAACCGGGCCACCGCCTCCTCATCGCGCGGCCGCTCGGCCTCGGTGACCTCCTGCGCGCTCACGGGTGCCGCCGCAGCAACAGCACCGGGATGCGGCGGCTGGTGCCCGCCTCGTACTCGGCGAAGGACTTGTTGTGCGCCACCGCCTTGGCGTACCAGCGGACCCGCTCGGACTCCTCGGCGATCTCGGTGGCGGTGAAGGCGAAGGTCTCCGCGCCGATCTCGGCGGTGCCGACCGGGTTGGCCCTGAGGTTGTGGTACCAGGCCGGGTGCTGGTCCGCGCCGCCGTTGGAGGCCACCACGCCGAGCTGGTCGCCCTCCTGGAAGTACAGCGTCGGGCTGGTGCGGGGCAGCCCCGACTTGGCCCCGGTGGTGGTGAGCAGGACCAGGTCGGATCCGGCGAACATGCCGCCGACCTGGCCGGCGTTGGCCCGGAACTCCTCGATCAGCTTCCGGTTGAACTCGTTCATACCCAGGGTTTACCACGATCTTCGGGACGGTGGCGGAGGTTGTCCACAGGCCGCGGAGCTGTCCACAACTTCTCCGCGCGACTTGCAGAAAAATGTGTGCACAGGTTTCTTTGCACAGGTATGGTCGCGGCATGACCGAGCCTCCCCGGGAGCTGACCGACCCAGCGGCGCTGAAGGCCTATGCGCATCCGCTGCGGCAGCGCATCCTGCGGGAGCTGCACCGCAACGGCCCGGCCACCGCGACCACCCTGGCCACCGCGCTCGGGGAGAACACCGGGGCCACCAGCTACCACCTGCGCCAGCTCGCCCGGCACGACTTCGTCCGCGAGGACACCGAACTGGGCCACGGCAAGGAACGCTGGTGGCGGCCGGTCTCCACCGACATCCGCTTCCCGCGCTCGGCCGGTCAGTCGCCGGAGGTTCAGGCCGTGCTGGCCAAGCTCGCCGACGACGGACTGGCCGCGGACCTGGCCACCTACGCGCGCTTCGCCGAGCGTCGCGCGGAGTTCGGCGAGTGGGCCGACGCGGTGCCCTACTCGCGGGGCGCGGTCACGCTGACCCCGGAGGAACTCATGCGGTTCTTCGCCGACTACCTCGACCTGCTCAACCGCTACCGGGACAACCACGACCCGGACGCCCAGAACTCCCGCCGGCTGCTGGTCAGGTGGGTCGCCTTCCCCGATCCGGGGGACGGCTGAGCAAGAAGTAAGGCCGGTGTCGCCGAGTTGCCGCTCGGCGACACCGGAGCAACGGAAGCACGCGCCATTTCCCGTGTACGCAACCTCCGCAAGGAAAGGAGAGCACTCCGTGCTGCTCCGGATCAAGCTCGCCACGCTGCTGGCGACCGTCGCCACCCTCGCTACCGCCTTACCAGGGAACGCTCAACCCGCGGCCAAGGCCGAGCAGACCAGTTTCACCAGGGACGGGCTGTCCTTCCCGGCCATCGTCACCTCCCCCGGCACCCCCGGCCGCCATCCCGCGGTGGTGCTGATCAGCGGTTCCGGGGCCACCGAGGCGGACAACATGCTGCCCGAGGCGCAGGCATTCGCCAGGGCCGGGATCGTCGCGCTGACCTACCGCAAGCGCACCGTGGGCTACTCGAAGGTGCACCGCGACTACACCCAGCTCGCCGATGACGCGCTCGCCGGGATGGCCCAGCTGATCAAGGACCGCCCGGATGTGGATCCGGCCCGGATCGGCCTGCTCGGCTTCTCCGAGGGCGGCTGGGTCGCGCCCCTGGCGGCGACCCGCTCGGAGGCGGTGAAGTTCCTGATCACCGTGGGCGCCAACGGATTGACCCCGGCCCGGCAGGAGACCTGGGCGGTGGCCAACCGGGTCCGCTGGCACGGCATCCAGGGCTCGATGGGACACATGCTGCGCACCGCGATGCGCCAGGTCACCGAGGGCGGGGTGTTCCCGGAGCCGTTCTACGACCCGGTGCCCACCCTGGCCAAGGTGACCGTGCCGGTGCTCGCGGTCTGGGGTGGTCACGACGTGCTGACCCCGCCGGGGGAATCCCTGGAGGTCTACCGGGACACCTTCGCCCGCACCGGACACCGGCACCACACGCTCAAGACCTACCCGGACGGTCAGCACCGGATCCTGGGCACCGACGACCGCGGTTTCACCAAGCGCGCGGACTACCAGCCGGGTTACCTGAACCTGTTGGGCGAGTGGGTGAACACGGTCGCCTTCGGCCCGCCGGTGTCCACTGTGGACGCTCCGGCGAAGCAGGACGCGCGCACCCTGCCGCGGGAGCCCCTGGGCTGGTGGGAGGCGGGCTGGTCGCAGCTGGCCGTGCTGGCGCTGCTGCTGATCGCCTTCCTGGGCTACGGGATCGGCGCGCTGCGGCGCACCCGCTCGGTCCGCCCGGCCCGCTGGCTGGCCGGACTCGGCTCGGCCGCGGTGCTCGGCGCGCTCGGTTACGTCGGATTCCTGTTCACCAGCAACGCCTTCTATGTCGGCGGGCCGATCATCCTGGGCCGTCCGCTGCCCTGGCTGGCCGTGCAGCTGCTGTGGGTGGCGACCGTGGTGGCCGGGGTGTTCACCGCGCTGGCCTGGCGGCGGGAACGGGCGAGCGTGACCGCCAGGTTCCGGCTGCCGCTGCTGCTGGCCGGGACCGCGGTGCTGGTGCCGTTCGGCCTGTACTGGGGCCTGCTGCTGCCCTGATCCGCAACCGCTGAACGGCGCTAGCCTGGCCAGGACACCGCATGTTAGGAACTTACTGTTCCTGCGGCAAGGTTGCCAATTGGTAACCATGCCGTGCCGTCCCCCACCACGGCAGGTGTCGATGCGAAGAACACTGTCACGTCCCCTGGTCGTCGGCGGCGCCGCCTTAGTGGCGGCGCTGTCGGCGACCCCGGCCGCGCTGGCCGATTCCACCCGCTGCACCGCGGACACCGCGTGTGCGGGCAAGGCGAGCTTCAAGTCCCTCGGCGAGGTCTTCACCCTCACCGACCAGGTCGGCGACGGGCATTCCGCGGTGCTCCTGTACTGGCTGCCCGACGGCACCGGCCCGCACCTGGTGTGGAACCCCAACGGCAAGGGCACCAGCGTCACCGCGAACCTCGAACTGGGCGAGGGCAGCTGGGTGCACTACCGGGTCTGCCTCGGCGAACACGGCAGCAAGGACGTCCTGGAGAACACCTGCGGCGCCCCCATCACCGACCGAGCCTGACCGGAGGATCCCGATGTCGCTGAACCGTCGCCTGTTCCTGGTCACCGGCCTGGCCGCCACCGGCACCCTGGCCGCCCCCGGAATCGGACTCTCCGACGCCCCCGCCCGCAGGCTCGCCCCACTGGCCGACCCCTTCACCCTGGGTGTCGGCTCCGGCGAACCGCGGCCGGACGGCATGGTGCTGTGGACCCGCCTCGCGCAGAACCCCCTGGACCCCGACGGTGGCATGGGCGCCGCCGCGGTGGAGGTCGAGTGGCAGCTGGCCACCGACGCCGCGATGACCGCGATCGTGGCCTCCGGCAAGGAAACCGCGATCGCCGCCGAGGGCCACAGCGTGCACGCCGAACCCCGCGGCCTGCAGCCGGGCCGGGAGTACTTCTACCGCTTCAAGGCCGGTGCCGCCCTCTCCCCCGTCGGCCGCACCCGCACCGCACCGGCCGCCGGCACCGAACCGGCCAAGCTGACCTTCTCCTTCGCCTCCTGCGCGCACTTCGAGGAGGGCTGGTACCACGCCTACCGCTACCTGGCCGCCGACCGGCCCGACCTGGTGCTCTTCCTCGGCGACTACATGTACGAGAAGCCCTCCGGGCAGGCCGACAAGGTGCGTGGCTACACCGATTTCGACGAGACCGACACCCTCGGCGAGTACCGGATCCGCTATGCCCAGCACCGCCTCGATCCGATGCTGCGGGCCGCGCACGCCGCCGCGCCCTGGCTGGTCGTCTTCGACGATCACGAGCTGCGCAACAACTGGGCCGGCGGGCACACCGAACCGGCCGCGGCCCGCAAACAGGCCTCCTTCCAGGCGTTCTGGGAGAACATGCCACTGCCCAAGGCGATGAAACCGGCCGGCGGCAAGATCAACCTCTACCGCGGTCTGGCCTGGGGTTCGCTGGCTCGCTTCCACATGATGGACACCCGGCAGCACCGCTGGTTGCAGGCACCGGCCGGGAGTTGCGCGGAGATCACCAAGGAGGCCCGCACCCTCACCGGCGCGGCCCAGGAGAAGTGGCTCCTGGATCGGCTGGCGATCAAGGACTCGCGCTGGGACATCCTGGGGCAGCAGGTGTTCTTCGCCCAGCGCGACACCGACGGCGCGGCAGGCACCTGCGATGTCAGCACCGACTCCTGGGACGGCTACCGGCGCAACCGGGAACGCCTCACCAAGGGCTGGATCGACCGCGGCGTGCGCAACCCGGTGGTGCTGACCGGCGATGTGCACCGGGCCTGGGCGAACAACCTGCGGCTCAACTACTTCCAGCACACCTCGCCGATCGTGGGCGCGGAACTGGTCACCACCTCGATCACCTCACGCAGCTCCACCACCGTGCCCGGCGGGCTGGACAAGAACCCGCACCTCAACTACGTCGGGCACACCCGCGGCTACGTGCGGGCCACACTCACCCCCGCCCAGCTCACCGCGGAGTTCATGCAGGTCTCCTCGGTGCTGGAGAAGGATCCGGCGAAGGTGACGCTGTCGGTGGCCCGCAGGTACGCGGTGCTGGACGGCAGGCCGGGCGTGCAGCGGCTCTGACCGGTTACCGTGGGGGACATGGCACAACTCGGTGAACTGTTCCCCAGCCGCAAGCTCGGCAAGGTGACCACGAACGAGGACGACGACGGCGAGAAGTTCGAACGCGGACCCCTGGACCTGGAGTCCGGTGTCGTGCGGTTCGGCCGCCCCGCAGCACGCAAGGCGGCCGAACCCACCTCCGACGAGGGCTAGGCCGGGCGCTGCCCGATGACCACGGTGGCGCCCGCGTCCTCGTCCTCGGCGATCTCCGGGACCAGGCCGTGCCGGGCGAAGGTGGCCGCGGTGTGCGGGGCCTGGCGGCTGCTGGTCTCCACCAGCAGGTGACCGCCGGGGGCCAGCCACGCCAGGGCCTGCGCGGCGACCCGGCGTTGCACGTCCAGGCCGTCGGGACCGCCGTCCAGGGCCACCCACGGTTCGTGCAGTCGGGCCTCGGCTGGCAGCAGGCCGATGGCGTCGGTGGGCACGTACGGCGCGTTGGCGACCAGCACGTCGATGCGTTCGCGCAGGTCGGCGGGCAGCGGCTGGTAGAGGTCGCCCTCGTGCACCTCGCCGAGCATGTTGCGGCGGGCGCAGCGCACCGCGGCCGGATCGATGTCGGCGGCGTGTGATTCGACCTCGCCGAGTTCGGCCTCGATGGCCGCGGCCACCGCGCCGGAGCCGCAGCACAGGTCGAGGACCACCGCCCCGGTTTTCGCCAGCGCGATGGCGCGGCTGACCAGGAACTCGGTGCGGCGGCGGGGCACGAACACGCCGCGATCCACCGAGATGCGCAGGCCGTGGAACTCCGCCCAGCCCAGCACGTGTTCGAGGGGTTCGCCGTCGATGCGGCGCAGCACCATGGCCTCGGCGTGGTCCGGGCCGGTCGCGGTCTCCAGGATGAGGCGGGCCTCGTCCTCGGCGAAGACACAGCCCGCGGCGCGGAGCCGGGCGACGGTGCTGAGGGTGTTCCGGGCAGAGAGGGTCGTCATGAACGCGCCTTTCGGGATGCCGATAGGGGCGCTCGGGTTCGACGCGGTCAGGCGGACCGCGGGACCGGGTGAGGGGAGCACCCCGCTGCACAAGCGGTAATGGGTCCCACCTCCTCGGTCGATCCGGTGTCGAGGCGGCCAAGGTTACACGAGCGGGTGGCCGCGCTGGTCAGCGGTTCAGGATTCCGCGCTGGTACCCGGCGGCGACCGCGGCGGCCCGATCGGGCGCGTCGAGCTTGGCGAACAGGTGCAGCAGATGGGTTTTCACGGTGGCCTGGCTGATGTGCGGCACGGCGGCGATCTCCCGGTTGCTGACCGTGCCGCCGCGCGGTGGTTCCGGCGTGCGGACCCGGTCGAGCAGGCGGGCGGCCACCGACGGTGAGAGCCTCGGCGCCACCGGCGACCTCGCCGACGACCTCGAAGTCGGGCTGGGTGCCGAGCATGCCGCGCAGTCCGTCCCGCACCACCGGGTGGTCATCCACGACCAGACGTCCAGCACCACCACATCCTCCATGTAGGACAGGGTCAGATCCACCCGGTCGGCCCGTGCGTGCCTGCCCGCGTTGGCCAGGGTCTCCTGGGCGGCGCGCAGCAGGGTGATCTCCAGTTCGGGGTGCAGTGGCCGGGGGTCGCCGGTGAGCACGCAGGTGGCCGTGACCTGGTGCTGGTCCCGCCAGTCGGTCACGACCCGGCCGATCGCGTCGGCGAGCCCGGCCTGGCGCAGCGGCCCCGGGTGCGGTGCGTCGATGGCCCGGCGGACCTCGACCAGGCTGTCCCTGGCCAGCCGCCGGGCGGTGCCGATCCGGCCGCGCACCGGATCGCCCTCGGCGGCCCGCCCAGAGGCCGGCCAGCCGGCGCTGACCACGCCGATGATCCCGAACGGGGTCATCACCCATTCCAGGGCGTGCAGACCGAACGCGGTCTCCGGGTCGGCGATGGCGAAGGACCAGAGGTGGCTGCGCCGCTCCCCCGGTGGGGTGGTGTGCGCCATGCCCTGGACCAGCGCGACCACGGCCAGCCAGCCGGTGGCCAGGATCAGCAGGGTGCGGTCGCGGACCTTGGTCAGGCAGGTCAGCAGCAGGCCGAGCACGCCATAGAAGCCGAGGACGTCGCCGGGGAAGAGCAGCAGGGCGTGCGCGAAGCCGAAGACGATCAGCCACCGGCAGCGTCGCCGCGCCACCGGGGTGGTTTGCCGGGCGAGGCCGTAGGCGAACAGGGCGGCGAAGAGCGGGTAGGCACGGGTGTCGACCAGGGTGCTGGTGAGCAGGCTGACGATCCGGTCCGGCAGGCCGGTCTCCACGATGTGCTGGCGCAGTCCGTAGGGACGGCCGTAGAGGTAGAGGGTCGAGTTGGCCAAGGCGATCAGCGCGAGCATGCCGCCCCGGGCGAGGTCCGGGGTGAGCAGCCGGTTCTGGCTGTGGGACATGGGTTCCAGCCTGCTGATCATGGCGTTTGGCGACATCGATCAGGCGGTGGCGGAGCGCCCTCCACCGTGGCCGGGGCGGGGTCAACCGGATGGTGGATGCGCGCGGGCCGGGTCGGTGATCAGCAGTGGGTTGCCGGTGGCGAGTTCGGCGAGCACGGTGTCCGCGCCGTGTTCGCGGATCCGGGTTTGTTCGGCCGGGGTGATGCCGACGGCCTGCAGGAACAGCACCTTGCCGTTGGGGGTGACCAGCTCGCCCAGGCCGGGGTCGACGGTGAGGGCGAACCCGGTCAGGCCGGTGGGTGGGGCATCCGGCAGGGTGGGGTGGCCGGTGGCCGGGCGGCGCAGGTCGAGGCGGTGGCCGGGTTCCAGGATGACCAGGCGGGTGTTCACGTGCCGGGCCAGGTGCTGCACGATGTCGAACGGCCAGCCGGGTGCGGTGGATTCGGCGCCGCGGCGCACCCGCAGGGTCAGCTCGAAGCCCCAGCCGGAGAACTCCGGGTCCTCCTCGGGACCGGCCTGGTGCAGTTCGCTGAGGCCGTAGCCGATGTAGTGCCAGTGCCCGTCGGCCGGATAGGCCGCGCAGCCGGCGAG
Organism: Crossiella cryophila; assembly: GCF_014204915.1. Taxonomy (NCBI): domain Bacteria; kingdom Bacillati; phylum Actinomycetota; class Actinomycetes; order Pseudonocardiales; family Pseudonocardiaceae; genus Crossiella; species Crossiella cryophila. The sequence continues at coordinate 6,063,508 of NZ_JACHMH010000001.1, read as the reverse complement.
CGCGCCGCCCGGTTCGCCGCGGCCGGGCCGGTAGCCGACCCGCCGCGGCGTGCGGCCCGGGTAGAGGCGGGCCATGGCGGCCTCGATCGCGTCCTGGCCGGGTGCCGGGCGGTCGGTCATCGGCGCATCATGCCGGTTCAGGCGGCCTGGCGCAGGAAGCCGCGCACGGCGGCGGCGAATCCGGCCGGATCGTCGTCGTGGATCCAGTGCCCGCAGCCGGGCAGCTCCAGGAGTTCCACCCCGGGCCGGACCATGTCGGCGGCCAGTGCGGCGGGCAGCAGCGGGCTGTGTTGCCCGCGCAGCAACAGGATCGGGCAGCGCACGGCCAGCCAGTCCGGCCAGTGGTCGCCGAGTCCGCCGCGCTGGGCGGCGGCCATGTCGGCGTAGTCGAAGCACAGCCGCCAGCCCTGGGCGGTCTCGATGGCGCTGGCCATGAAGTAGTCGGCCACCGGCACCAGTTCGGCCAGCGCGGCCCGCAGTCCGGCCGCGGAGTCGGCCAGCAGCGGCCAGCCGGTGAGGTCGAGTTCGGGGTGTTCGACCTCGGGTGCGCGCATGACCGCGCCGAAGTCCTCGACGACGAGTGCGGAGACCAGGTCCGGGTGCCGGGCGGCGAGCTGGAAGGCGTTGAGTCCGCCCAGCGAGTGGCCCAGCACCGGCAGCGGCCCCAGGTCCAGGTGGCGCAGGAACTCCGCCGCGTCAGCTACGAACTCCGCGCGCCCGAAGTCCCCGCCGTGTTCGCTGCGCCCGTGCCCGCGCTGGTCGAGGGCGATCACCCGGAACTCGGTGCCCAGATCGGCCGCCAGCCGCGCGAACTGGCTGCCCCGCCCGAAACTCCCGTGCAGGGCGAGCAACGGCCGTCCCGGTCCGCCGAAGTCGACCTGACCGAACCGCCGCCCCCGCAGGTGCACCGTTGACTCGATCACGCCCGCTCGCCGGGCAGCAGCGTGCACAGGCCGCGGATCGCGTTGCGCCGGAAGGAGACGAACTCGTGCCCGCCAGGCGCCTCGAAGTAGTCGACCCGGTTTCCCTTGGCCCGCAACACGGTCCGGAAGTGCCGGTTCGCCGCGCGCGGGTCGACGCCGGGGATCCACGGCACGTTCCCGGCTTCCAGGACGCCGCAGTCCAGCCAGAACCGGACCGGTACCGCGGGCGCGTCGGCGTACTGCCGGGTGAGCCATTCCGGTTCGCCGTCCTTGCCGCCGAGGGTGGCGGCGATGGGGTGGTCGGCGTAGCCCCACCAGAAGGACCCGGAGTTGGACAGCACGTTGCCGTAGACCTCGGGCCGTTCCAGGGCGGTGTAGGCGGCGGCCAGTCCGGTGAGGCTGTTGCCGGCCAGGACGGTGCGGGCGGGGTCGGTGCTGACGTCGAACTCGCGCAGCAGCGGCGGCAGTTCGTCGGCGAGCAGCATGGTCAGCGCCGGGTCGCAGGTGCTCTCCCGCAGCCGCGCGCCCGGCCGGTCGGCGACCTCCGGGGTGTGCACGAAGGCGACCACGACCGGGGCCAGGGCGCCGTCGGCGATCCGGTTGTCCAGCGCGGTGGGCAGGTCGGCGACCCGGGTCCAGCACTCCCCGTCGAGCATGACCACCAGGGGGAACGGCCCGTCACCGACCGCGGGCCGGTACACGGTGACCCGGCGTTCGTTGCCCAGTGCGGCCGAGGTCAGCCGCAGTTCGGTCAGCGTCCCCTTGGGCACCTCCGCCGGGGTGAACCAGGGCGCGGGTTCGGTGCCGGGGAGTTCGAGGATCGAGTCCCACTGGTGCTCGGGCAGGTCAAGGCGCCCGGCGATGAGGCCGGTCTGCGGGTAGAGCCGCTTGGGGTTGAACGGATCCGCCCGCCAGCAGTCGACCTGGCGGCGCAGCGCCTCGAAGGGGTCGGCGATCAGGTCGCCGGGGGCCGGTTCGTCCACAATGTACTGATAGCCGCTGGTGACATCGGCGGGCACGGTGGTGGACAGGTGCCAGATGTCGGTGCCCTCGATCCGGTGCATCGGGTGCGCGGGGGCGAGGTGGTCGGGGAAGAGCTGTCCGGCGCGGATCGAGACGGACTCGGCGGGGCCCAGCCAGACGAAGGTGACGAGCACGGAGCCGGGGGTGCCGGGGACCGGTTCGATCAGCGGGCCGCCCGCGGTGCGGAGGTGGGCGGCGAGGTCGGCTGGGGTGCCGGCGAGTGCGGCGAGCGCGGGGCTGGTGATCGTCACGGCGACCTACCTTCGGGCACCGGCGGCCGGGGCGCAACCGGGTTCCGGGCTAGCTGAATCCGCCCAGGAACTCCGCCGCCCGCCGCATGCCCAGCGAGCTGCCTGCCCGCCGGAACTGCTCCGCCGCCCGCTCCCCCAGTTCGACGGCCTTCGCGGTCGCGCCCAGGGCCGCGTGCACCTCGGCGCATTCCAGCACCGCCCGGATGGCGACGACCTGGGAGTCCATCCGGCCCGGCTGGAACAGGACCGGCTCGATGATCGGCAGTGCCTCCGCCGCCCGGCCAAGCGTCCGCAGCGTTTCCGACAATCGGATCCGGGTCTCGTCGACAAGGCCGCCCGTGTCGCGCTTCAGCTCGGCGAGGGCTTCCTGATGACAGCCAAGGGATTCGGCGAGGCGGCCGGCCCGACGGTGCAGCACGCCGAAGACGTTCAGCGCTGATGCCCGCAACCGGTGGTCGTGGGCATCAGCGATCTGGGCGTGCACCTCTTGGGCGATGGCGCGGGCCTCAGCATCCCCACCTGCGTCGATGAGGACTTCGGCGAGCCAGATCCGCATCGACATGGCGCTGTGCCAGAACTCGCTGTTCTCGGTGATCTCGACGGCGTGCCGGAGCCGCTTGATAGCGGGCTCGAGCTGCCCGCGTTCCCTCTGCCCGAAGGCCAGGGCGGCGAGGAACCCCGACTGGTCGCCCGTGTTGGCGGTCAGGGCCAGACCCAGTTCGGCCTGGTGGATGAGTTCGTCGATCTCCCCTACCGCCCACAGCCCGTGGACGAGCACCGAGGTCGCCCCCACCTGACCGTCGTGGTCGCCGAGAGCGGCACAACGCCGACTGAGGTCCTCGGCCTCGGTGAGCACCTCGGGCGGCCACCCGTCCCGGAATCCGGCAGCCAGCAGCCGCGCGATCTCGACAACGCCTCGCTCAGGCACGCCTTCGGTCAATTCGTAGGCGCGGTCGATCCATTCGGCACCGAGATCGTTGCGACCGGACTCCATCAGGTGTTCGCCGAGCATGAGCGCCAGGTGCGCCTCGGCCGCCCGGTCGCCGTCCTTGGCCGCGGCCTGTTGCCCGGCTGAGCAGACAGCGGTGAGATCGCTGGAGAGACCGTGGCCGAACAGATCGGGCAACATCGCGGTGGAGAGCTGGTGGCAGGCGCGGTACGGCCCCTGCTGGGCGGCATGCTCGACGGTGGCGAGCAGGACCGCGCGTTCGGCGATCAGCCAGTCCGAGGAGGCGGCCACCGCGGTGCTGGCGTAGTGCTCGGTCAGCCGGTCCAGTGCCGCCGGGCCGTCAACGTCCGCCGCACCGAGTTCCGCGGCGTAGAGCCGCAGCAGGTCGTGGCTGGTGTGCCGGTCGTCCTCAGCCGTCAGCAGCCCCGCGGTGGTCAGTTCGGCCAGCAGCGGGGTGGCCTCGGCGCCACACAGCGCGGTGGCGGCCGGGGTGGTGATGTCCGGGCCGGGGATCAGGCCGAAGAGGCGGAACAGGCGGCGGGCGGCGGGACTGAGGCGTTGGTAGGACTGGGCGAAGACGCCGCGGACGGCGGCGTCGGGGTCGCCGGTGATGGACAGCGCGGAGAGGCGGTTGCCCGCGCGCAGGCGGGTGACGTGGGTGGCCAGGTCGGCCTCGTCCAGGGCGTTGGCCGCGGCGATGCGCAGGGCCAGGGGCAGGCGGCCGCACAGGTCCAGGAGGTCGCGGGCGGCTTCGGGTTCGGCCTCGACCTGGTCGCCGAGCAGGCTGGTGAGCAGGTCGAGGGATTCCCGGGTGGTGAGCACGCCGACCGGGCAGGAGTGCGCGCGGGGCAGGGCGAACTCGGCGCGGCTGGTGGCCAGCACGGCGCAGTCGCCCAGGTCGGGCAGCAGGCCGGGGTCGGCGAGGTTGTCCAGCAGGACCAGCAGTCGCCTGCCGGCGGTGACCTCGTGCAGCAGGGTGGTCAGCGCGGCGGTCTCGGCGGGGAGTTCGGCCGGGGGCAGGCCGAGCGCGCGCAGCAGGCGGGCCAGCACCTGGGCCGGGTCGGTGATGGCGCCGGTGGTGTAGCCGCGCAGGTTGACGTGCAGCAGGCCGTCGGGGAACCGGGGGCGCAGCCGGTGCGCCAGGTGCACGGCCAGTGCGGTCTTGCCGATGCCGGGCGGGCCGGAGAGCAGCACGGTGGCGCCGGGGCGCAGTGCGGCGTCCAGGTCGGCGAGCAGACCCGCGCGGCCGATGAACGCGCCGAGGTCGCCGGGGAGCTGGTTGACCGGCCGCCAGGTACGCGCCGGGGTGGCCTCGCCGGTGAGGATGGCCTGGTGGGCGGCGCGCAGGGCCGGACCGGGTTCGGCGCCCAGTTCCGCGGCCAGCAGGGTGCGGGCACGCTGGTAGGCGGTGAGCGCCTCGCCCTGCCGGTCGCCCTGGCGCAGGGCGAGCATGAGCAGCCGCCAGAAACCCTCGTGCAGCGGGTGCCGGGCGGTGAGCACCTGGAGTTCGGCGACCAGGTCGGCGTGCTGCCCGGCGGCCAGGTCCAGTTCGATCCGGCGTTCCAGGGCCCGCAGCCGTTCGGCCTCCAGGCGGGGGGCCTCGAGTTCGTGCAGGCCGTCGGCGGGGATGCCCTGCAACGCGGGGCCACGCCACAGCTCCAGGGCCTCGTGCAGCCGCTGCCGCTCCCCCGGGCCGTCGGTCAGCAGCGCCCGGAACCGGTGCACGTCCACGGTTTCCGGCGGCACCGCGAGCCGGTACCCGGTCGGCTCGGTGTGCAGCAGGTCCGCGCCGAGCTGCCTGCGCAGCCGGGAGACGTAGGTCTGCAGGGTGGCTTTGGCCCGGTCCCCGGCGTCCCCGGCCCAGAGTTCGCGGACCAGGTCGCCGACCGGGACCGTGCGGCCCGCCCGCAGCAGCAGGCAGGCCAGCACGACCCGGTGCTTGCTCGCGCCGATCTCGACCGTGCGCCCGTCGATGACCACGTCCAGGGGGCCGAGCAGGCGGAAGTCGAGGGCGCGCACGGTGCCTAGAGTGCCACGCCCAGCAGCGCGTCGACCGCGGCGCGCACCAGTGCCGGCGCGGCCGGGTCGCCCCCGCCGCGCTGCTCAAGGGCCTGCGCCGCCCAGGCGTCCACAGCGGCCAGCGCGCGCGGGGTGTCCAGGTCGTCGGCGAGGTGGTCGCGCAGCCGGTCCACCAGCGATGCCGCCTCGGGTGCGGTGTCCAGGGCGACCGCGGCCCGCCAGGTGTCCAGCCGCCGCTGGGCGGTCTCCAGCAGTGCCGCGCTCCACGGCCGGTCGGCCCGGTAGTGATCGGCGAGCAGGCCCAGGCGCACCGCCATCGAGTCGACCTTGTCCGCGCGCAGCCGGGAGACGAAGACCAGGTTGCCGCGGGACTTGGACATCTTCTCCCCGTCCAGCCCGATCATCCCGGCGTGGCTGTAGTGCCGGGCGAAGGGCTGGAACCCGGTGAGCGCCTCGGCGTGCGCGGCGCTGTACTCGTGGTGCGGGAAGATCAGGTCGGACCCGCCGCCCTGCACGTCGGGTCCGGCGCCGAGCCGGTTGAGCGCGATCACCGAACACTCGATGTGCCAGCCGGGACGGCCGCGGCCGAACTCGGAGTCCCAGGCGGGTTCGCCCGGCCGTTCCAGGCGCCACAGCAGCGCGTCCAGGGGGTGCCGTTTGCCGGGGCGGTCGGGGTCGCCGCCGCGTTCGGCGAAGTAGCCGAGCATGGTCGGCTCGTCGTAGTTGGACTCGTAGCCGAACCGGCCGGTGGCGTTGTGGTCGAAGTAGATGTCGGCGTACTCGTCATCGTCCACCCGGTAGGCCGCGCCCTCGGCGAGCAGCTTGCCGATGGCCTCGGTGATCTCCGGGATGGCCTCCACCGCGCCGACGTAGTGCCGCGGCGGCAGCACCCGCAGCGCCTCCATGTCCTCCCGGAACAACGCGGTCTCCCGCATGCCCAGGACCACCCAGTCGTCCTGGTCCCGGATGGCGCGTTCCAGCAGCGGGTCGTCGATGTCGGTGACGTTCTGCACGTAGTGCACGTCGTGCCCGTTGTCCAGCCACTGCCGGTGCACCAGGTCGAAGGCCAGGTAGGTGGCGGCGTGGCCGAGGTGGGTGGCGTCGTAGGGGGTGATGCCGCAGACGTAGAGCCGGGCGGTGTCGCCCGGGGTCGTCGGCCGGACCTCCGCGGTGGCGGTGTCGTAGAGCCGCAGCGGGCGGGGGGTGCCGGGGAGCCGGGGTACCGGAATTGACGACCAGGTCTGCATTCCTCAGACGATAATCAACAGTTCCGCATGAGTCACAGCCCACCGCGCTTCCGCGTGATCCTCCCAACATGAGGGAATTCCCTGGTCAGCGGCGCACAGCCGCCATCGGCAGTGATCGGCCCAGCCAGGGCAGGGCGGCGGTGGCGAGCGCGAGGACCCCGGCGAGCAGCAGCCACGGGATGGCGGGGCCGAAGGCGGTCAGGCCGATCACCGCGGGCGCGGCCACGTTGGAGGCGCCGAAGGAGTACTGGAAGGCGGCCACGTACCGGCCGCGCGCGCCGGGTGGGGCGGCCGCCTCGGCCAGTGCGGTGGAGGTGGGCGCGTGCACCAGGGCGGCCAGGCAGCACACCAGGGTGATCACCAGCAGGTAGGGCAGCTGCCACGGCGCTGGCACCAGCAGGGCGGCCGCGGTGGCCAGGGCCCAGCCGATCCACAGCACCCCGGCACCCAGCAACGCGGTGGTGCGTGGGACCTCGCGCAGCCAGTGCACCACCGGGACCTGGAAGAACAGCCGGAACACGGTGCTGACGACGACGACCGCGCCGACCGTCCAGGCCGGGGCGCCCAGCACCAGGCGCAGGTAGACCGGGATGCCGAGCACGAACAGGTCCACGGCCAGCGCGAAGGCGAAGTTGACCAGGATCAGTCCCAGGTAGGGCCGGTCCCGCAGCAGCGACCGGAAGCCGCCGTCGCCAGGCTCGCTGGGCCGGTGCGCGACCGGCCGGACGAAGCGCAGCAGGATGGCCGCGCACACCAGGAAGCTGATCGCGTTGCCCGCCGCGACCAGCCGGTACGCCCAGTCGCCCTGCCCGATCAGCAACCCGGCCACGCCCGCGCCCGCGCCGAAGCACACCGACATGGTGACCCCGGCCAGCGCGAACGGCTTGTCCTTGGCGATCTCGGCGGACAGGTCGGCGATGAGCACGAACACCGAGCAGTAGAACCCGCGCTGCCCGGCCGCCAGCAGCGCCGCGGCCAGGAACGCCTCCGGCACACTCGTGGCGACCAGGTACAACACCGCGCCCGCCGCCTGCACGAACTGGGCGGTGACCAGCACGGCCCTTGGCCCCCACCGGTCGACCAGGTGCCCGGCCAGCGGCGGCACGAACAGCCCGACCGCGGTGGCCGCCGCGCCGACGATCCCGGCGGTGGGCAGGTCCACACCGATGACGAAGGTCAGGTACAGCACGCTGATCGGCAGGAACACCCCGGTGCCGAAGGAATCCACCCCGAGCGCGACCAGCAGCGCGTTTCTCCCCATGTTGTCCAGACAACCAGACGGGTCAGGGCGTGCCGGGCGTCGGCCCCGCGGGATGTCCGTACAGCCCTGGCCCGTCCACCCGCAGCCGGGACAGGAACTCGGTGCACTCGGCGTAGGAGCTGGCGATCAGCTCGCTGGTGAACCGGAAGTCCAGGGGCGTGACCGGGCGGGCGGGGGCGCCGGGCAGGTAGACGATCGGCGCGAACTCCGCGCACCTGGTCGCCTCCAGCACCGCCTGGTTGCGGGTGGCCAGGGTGGCCCAGAACAGCAGGGTCTCCGGCAGCGAGGCGGGCACGCCGGGCAGGTGGCCGGGGAAGGCGCAGTCCAGCACGATCAGCGATTTCGCGCCCATGCTCAGGGCCTGCCGCACCGGCACGTTGGCCAGCACGCCCCCGTCGTAGAGCACCTGCTCGCCGATGCGCACCGGCGGGTAGATGCCGGGGATGGCCGCGCTGGCCAGGATCGCCGGGACCAGGTCGCCCTCGTGCAGCAGCACCGGCAGCGCGGTGACCGCGTCCACCGCGACCGCGCCGAAGGGCAGCGTCAGGTCGGTGAACCGGGTGGCGCCGTCCAGGCCCTCGGCGAGCACCTCGGCCAGGCCGGTGTTGCGGAAGAGGTGGTTGCGCCCGGCGCGCAGGGTGCGGAGTTGTTTGAGCGGGCCGCCGGGGAAGACCCGGGAGCGGGTCATCTTCGCCCACATCCGGGTGAGCCGCCCGGCCGCGTGCTCCGGGTCCAGGGCCAGCAGCGAGCCGTTGACCGAGCCGACCGAGGTGCCGATCACCAGATCGGGGCGGATGCCGTGTTCGGCCAGCGCGCGCAGCATGCCGACCTGGATGGCGCCCAGGCTTCCGCCGCCGCCGAGGACGAAACCGACCGGGGTCGGCAGGCCGTGATCCAGCACGGCGAGCATCGTCTCATGTGGACTGAGCGAAATGGGGTTGCGGCGCGATCCGGGCGGTCCTAACGTGGAACGCGTCCCATTGCCGTCCCAGGGAGTACAGGTTGACCGGCTGAGGTTACGAGTCACCGCGACGTTGAGGCATGTCCGCCTCCGCCCGTGCTCGGACCTGGCCGCTCCCTTCTTGGACGCGTTGCCTCCCTCCTGAGTTGTGCCGTCGCCGTGCGCTCGTCCGTCGCCCCCCTCTTTCTTCGCGACGACTTCCCGGGAGGTGCGCATGAGCGCATCCATTGTGTGTTCCGCGCTCGGATTCCGTTGGCCTGACGGTGATTCCGTCTTCACCGACCTCAACCTGCTCATCGGCGAAGGCCGGACCGGGCTGATCGGGGTCAACGGATCCGGGAAATCCACCCTGCTGCGGCTGCTGGCCGGTGAGCTGACCCCCGCGTCCGGGTCGATCAGCATCACCGGCGAGCTGGGTTACCTGCCGCAGACCATCACGTTGGACGCCACCAGGAGGATCGATGACGTACTCGGTATCACGGCGCAGCGCCAAGCCCTCGCGGCGATCGAATCCGGTCGCGGCACCGAAGCCGACTTCGGCGTCGTCGGCGAGGACTGGGACGTCGAGGAACGCACCAGGGCCACCCTCGACCGGCTCGGCCTCGGCCACCTCGACCTCGACCGCACCGTCGGAGCCGTCTCCGGAGGTGAGTCCGTCCTGCTCGCGCTTGCCGCGCTGCTGGTGCGACGGCCGCCGGTCCTGCTGCTCGACGAGCCGACCAACAACCTGGACCTTCGTGCCCGCCGCCTGGTGCACCGCGCCGTAGCGGACTGGCCGGGGGTGCTGGTGGTGGTCTCACACGACCGGGAACTCCTGGACCTGGTGGACCGGATCGCGGACCTGCGCGAGGGCGAGGTCCGGTACTACGGCGGCAACTTCAGCGATTACGAGGCCGCGGTGGCCGCCGAACAGGAGACCGCGCACCGCCTGGTGCGCGCGGCCGAGCAGGACCTGCGGCGGCAGCAGCGGGAGATGATCGAGGCGCGGACCAAGCTGGACCGGCGGCAGCGGTACGGGCAGAAGATGAGTGAGCAGAAACGGGAGCCCAAGATCGTGATGGGCAACCGGAAGCGGGCCGCGGAGGTCTCGGCCGGCAAGCACCGGAACATGCATCTGGAGAAGCTGGCCGAGGCCAAGGACCGGGTCAAGGAGGCCGAGGAGGCGGTGCGGGTGGACGAGGAGATCCGGATCCGGTTGCCGCACACCGAGGTCCCGCCCGGCCGCGAGGTGCTTCGACTGTCCACAGTGGAATTGCGCAACGGTCCGGTGCTCGATTTGGACCTGCGCGGGCCGGAGCGGATCGCACTGGTCGGGGCGAACGGCTCCGGCAAGACGACCCTGCTGCGCACCATCGCGGGCACCCTGGCGCCGGTGTCCGGGGAGGTGGCGCTGAAGGTCCCGATGCGCTGGCTGCCACAACGCCTGGACGTGCTGGACGACCGGTTGTCCACGATCGACAACGTGGCCGCGGCGGCGCCGGATGCCTCGGCGCAGTCGATCAGGGCCCAGCTGGCCAAGTTCCTGCTGCGCGGCCGCAAAGCCGAACAGCAGGCCGGCACGCTCTCCGGCGGCGAACGCTTCCGCGCATCCCTGGCCACCCTGCTGCTCGCCGAACCCGCCCCGCAACTGTTCCTGCTGGACGAGCCGACGAACAACCTGGACCTGGCCAGCGTCGCCCAGCTGACCCAGGCCCTGACCGCCTACGCCGGCGCCCTGGTGGTCTCCAGCCACGACATCCCGTTCCTGCGTTGCCTCGGCATCACCCGCTGGCTACACCTGGACACCGACCTGACAGAGGTAGACCCCATGTGATCCACCCGGCGTGTTGGGGCAAGAGCGAAGATCAAGAGCGTCCTCGCCGGACGGGCAGGAATCAAAGGATGGGGGGGAAATCAAGAACAAGAGCACAGAGCAGTGCTCGTACGGTTCCCCCATCCCCGTCAGCCTTCCGATACCAAACCACATCCCGGGCAAGCGGCCGGTCGCGTTGGGGTTCGCCGGGTGGCGGTTTGTGTTGCGGGCCGCTTGCCCGGGATGTGGTGTGTCCTCTCCAGGCTGACGGGGATGGGGGAACCGCTCGGGGAGTGTTGAAAAGCCACCCCGGCCGCCTGTTCGGGCTTCACCCGCCTGCCCGTCCGCAACGGCCAACACACCGTCCCATAACGGCCAACACTGGGTACGAGAACGGCCAACACGCGCGGAGGGGGTTCAAACCCGAACCCTCCCCCGGCGTGTTGGCCGTTCTCGTACGGTGTGTTGGCCGTTATGGGCGGTGTGTTGGCCGTTCTCGTACGGGGTGTTGGCGGTTTTGGGTCAGCGGGGGCGGCGGTTGCGGAGGTAGTCCGTGACCACTGCGGCGCCCAGGCCGTCCAGGTCCGGGGCGACTACGCGGCCGTTGCTGCGGCGGGCCATCAGGTCGACGAATCGGGTCAGCCGCGGGTCCTCGCCGAGGCGGAACACGGTGAGGTTGCTGCCCAGTCTGGCCAGCGCGTCGAGTTCGGCCAGGGTGCGGGCCAGGGTTTCCGGGCGGGGTGGGTAGTCGAAGACGGCCTCGCCGTCGGGTTCCAGGTGCGCGGTGGGTTCGCCGTCGGTGACGACCAGGACCACCGGCTGGGCGTCGGGGTGGCGGCGCAGGTGCCGTCCGGCGAGCAGTAGTGCGTGGTGCAGGTTGGTGCCCTGTTCCCACGCGCCTTCCAGCGCTGTCAGTTCCGCGATGCCGGTGGTGGCGGCTTCCCGGCCGAAGGTGATGACCTGCAGGGCGTCCGCGCGGAAGCGGGTGCTGATCAGGTGGTGCAGGGCCAGCGCGGTGCGTTTCATCGGCAGCCACCGCCCGTCCTGGACCATCGACCAGGAGGTGTCCACGCACAGCGCGACCGCGGCCCTGGAGCGGTGTTCGGTCTCGGCGATCTCCACATCGGCCACGTCCAGGCGCACCGCCCGGTCCCGTTGGGCGGCGGCGGTGCGCAGGACGGCGTTGCGCACGGTGCGGCCGACGTCCCACGGTTCGGTGTCGCCGAAGCGCCACTGCCGGGTCGCGCCGCTGAGTTCGCCGGCGGCGCCCGCGGCCTGGCTGGCCCGGTCGCCGCGGCGGGTGCGGATCTGGTCGAGCACATCGCGCAACGCGGTGTCGCCGAGTTGGCGCATGGCCTTGGGGGTCAGGCGCAGGTCGCCGTCGGGGGCGCGTTCGAGCAGGCCGCGGTCGCGGAGCTGGCGTTCGAGGTCGGCCAGCCGCCGCATGTCCACGGTGGACTCACGGCCGAGCTGGCGGGCGAGGGCCTCCAGGTCGATGTCCTCCAGGCGCGCGCCGGGGTAGGACTGGGCGAGTTGTTCGGCGAGCTGGTCGAGTTCGGCCAGGTCCTGCAGCGCGGCCGCGCCCTCGGCCATACCCAGGGGGTTCTCACCGCGGAAGCGGCCGCGCCCGGTCCAGTCCTGACCTGGCCGGAGTTGCCGGAGCTGGTTGTCGAGCTGTTGCAGCGACTGGGCCAGCCGCGGGTCGCCGAATGCCTGCTGGGAGAGCTGGGCGAGTTCCTGGCGTTGCTGCTGGGACAGCGAGTTGAGCAGGCGCTGGGCGGCGGCGGCCCTGGCGGCGAGCAGGTCGACGAGTTCGTCGACGGTGCGCGGGTTCTCCGGGAAGAACTCGCCGTGCCTGGCCATGAACTCGGCGAACTTCTGCTCGATGTCGGGTGCGCCCTGGGCCCGCTGGCCGAGCAGCGCGGACAGGTCCTCGAGCATCTCCCGCACCCGTTCGACGTCCTCGGGCGTGGTGGCCTTGAGTGCCTCGCTCATCCCGCGGAAGCGCTGTTCGAGGGCTTCCTGGCCGAGCAGTCGCCGGATCTCCTGGAAACTCTCCCTGGCCTCGCTGGAGCGCCACTGGTATTCGGCGAGTTCGCGCACGGCCCCGGCCGGGCTGCCGGGCAGTTCGTCGAGCTGGAACTCCTGGAACCGGGCGTCGTCGTCCAGGTCCCTGGCGAGGGCCTGTCGTTCCTTGGTCAGCGCCTGCTGGAGCAGCTCCTTGACCTGCTCCAGGGTGCCGTCCAGGCGGTGGCGTCGTTGCAGCTCACTGCGCTTGCGCCAGAGCCGCTGGGTGATCTCGTCGAGTCCGTGCTGTTCGGGCAGGCCGCGGCGGAGCAGTTCACGCAGTGCGGCGTCGGGCGAGCGGCCCTCCATGACGTCCCGGCCGATCTCCTCCAGTGCCGCGCGCAGGTCGGGCGGTGGCGCCAGCGGGTCGGGCCCGCCGGAGAACGGCCCATACCGGTAGCGCCGAACCGGATCGCTCATGTCCGTCACCCTACGCCTGCCGATCACCGGCCCCGCAACGGAAAACGGCAGGCCGCCGGAGGGAGCGCGGCCTGCCGTCGATTCGCTGGTCAGCAGGCGGTGAGCTGCCCGAAGGCGACCGGCTTGGCCCGGGACTCGGTGTGGGTCCACCGGGGCGGCACCGTGGTGCACGGGCCGGCCGGACCGGGCACGAAGTTGACCCGCACCCGCACCGGGAAGTCGCAGTCGTTGCGCACGGCCACGGTCACGTGCGTGGCGGAGTCCCCGACCAGCGCCCGCACGCAGCTGGGCACCGCGGCGGACCCGGCGGCCTGTGCGGGCGCGCTGACGGCCAGCGCCGCACCCCCGGCCAGTGCCAGGCTCGCCCCGGCCACGACGATCTTCCTCAACGACTCACGCATGGTTCTCCCCTGCTCTGGCCCCGCGGAATGTCCCTGTCCCGCCACGTAACCAGAACCAGGACGATCCCGGCACCGCATTCGGCCACAACTGAACAGACCCGGGAAAGCTGCCGGTTCAGGGCAGTGCGCGCCGCCCGACCGGGAAGTCGAAGTAGGTGCTCGGGAAGGGCTCGTTGTTGAGGGTGAAGTGCCACCATTCCTCGGCCAGGTTGCGGAACCCGGCCGCGATCAGGGTGCCGCGCAGCAGGTCGCGGTGCACCCGGGCCGGGCCGGTGATGGCCGGGTTTTCGGTGTGCGACAACGGGTCGAAGCAGTCGTAGCCGGTGCCCATGTCCACCGTGTTGTCCGGGAACCGCTGGCCCACCGGCGCGAAGCACGGCACCAGGGGCTCGCCGGGCCGGTAGGGGCGCTGCGGGTGGACGGGGAGTTTGACCAGGGTGACGTCCAGGGTGCTGCCGCGGCTGTGCCCGGACTTCTCCGCGATGTAGCCGTCGGCGAAGAGCCGGGACTTGTCCACGTTGGGGTAGAACTCGGGTTTCATCCGCTCGTCGGCGAGGTCCTTGGCCCAGCGCACGAAGTGGTCCACCGCCCGCTGTGGCCGGTAGCAGTCATAGACCTTGAGCGTGTAGCCCTGCCGCAGCAGCACACGCTGGGCGGCGCGCAACGCGGTCGCGGCCTGCCGGGTCAGCACGCACAGCGGCTGCCGGTAACCGTCGATGCGTTCGCCGACGAAGTTGTGCCGCCCGAAGTAGCGGATGTCGTGCCGGATGGTCGGGTCGACCTCGTGCAGGGCGACGAACCCCGGCGGCAGCCCGCCCCCGGCCGCGGTGGCCGGGGGCGTGAGCGTGGCGCAGGCGGTCAGGGCGAGCAGGGCGGAGCCGATGGCTCGGCGCAAACGCGAGGACATCGGCCTGTTCTACCAGCCCCGGAGGGGTTTCAGGCCCCGTAGACGGCGTCTCCTGATTCGAGATCCTTGGCCAGGTTCCTGGATAGGTAGAGCGACTCCAGGGCCAGTTCGACCACGGCGGCGATCCGGCCGGGCGGGTCGGTGGCCTGCACGCCGAAGCGGGCGGCGACCTCGTGCAGCACCGGCAGTTCGGGCAGGGCCGCGAGGACCTCGGCGGCGCGCACCCGCGGTCCGGTGCGCACCGGGTGTCCCTCGGCGACGGCCTCGACCAGGGAGCGCAGGTCGATCCCGGCCAGAGCGGTGCGGGCGGTCTCGGCCAGGGAGCGGCGCAGCAGGTGGGTGAGCAGCTCCTCGGCTTCTTCCTCCAGGCCGGCGTGGAACTCGAGTTTGCCGCGCAGCACCGGGGTCACCGCGTCCAGGTCCACCGGCCGGGCCACCGCGGGCCACTCACCGGTGCGGGCGGCGCGTTGCAGGGCAGCGGCGGCCACGGTCTCGGCCGCGGACACGGCGAAGCGGGCCGAGACGCCGGAGCGCTGGTCGACCGCGCTGGACTCGCGCAGGTGCCCCACGAAGCGGGCCAGGACCTCCAGGAGCGGGTCGCCGACCTCGGCGACCAGGTCGGCTTCCTGACGGACCAGGTTGATCTCGTCGTCGAGGTCGCTGAGGTAGTGGGTGCGGATCTCGGCGCCGAAGCGGTCCTTGAGCGGGGTGATGATGCGGCCGCGGTTGGTGTAGTCCTCCGGGTTGGCGGTGGCCACCAGCAGCACGTCCAGTGGCAGCCGCAGGGTGTAGCCGCGGACCTGGACGTCGCGTTCCTCCATCACGTTGAGCAGCGCGACCTGGATGCGTTCGGCCAGGTCGGGCAGTTCGTTGATGGCCACGATGCCGCGGTGGGCGCGCGGGATGAGCCCGAAGTGGATGGTCTCGGGGTCGCCGAGGCTGCGGCCTTCGGCGACCTTGACCGGGTCGACGTCGCCGACCAGGTCGCCGACGGAGGTGTCGGGGGTGGCGAGTTTCTCGGCGTAGCGCAGCGAGCGGTGCAGCCAGGCCACCGGCAGGTCATCGCCGAGTTCGGCGGCGCGGCGGCGGGAGGCGGGGGTGATCGGGTCCAGGGGGTGTTCGGCGAGTTCGGCGCCCTCGATCACCGGCGTCCACTCGTCCAGCAGTTCGGCGAGGGTGCGGGCCAGGCGGGTCTTGCCCTGGCCGCGCTCACCGAGCAGCACCACGTGGTGGCCGGCCAGCAGGGCGCGTTCCAGCTGCGGCAACACGGTCTCGTCGAAGCCGACGATGCCGCGCCACACCGGACGCTGTTCGCTCAGCGCGGCCAGCAGGTTGGTCCGGATCTCCTCGGCGACACCGCGCGGCTGGTGCCCGGCGGCGCGCAGGGCGCCCGCGGTGCGCGGCAGATCGGCGGGAGCCGTAGGCACACTGGTGTTCACTCGGGCGACGGTACGCCTGTCCGCGGGCTGCCCGCCGCCCGATATCGATGATCAACCTGAGGGAGGCCCGTGCGTCCTGGGGACATGCGGAAGTTTCGACCTCGCCGGTGGCTGGTGTGGACCCTGGTGATCATCCTGGTGGTGGCCGGTTCGCTGTGGGGCACCTGGGAGCTGACCAACGCGCGCTCCTTCCAGCTCTACGGCGGGCTCACCGACCGGGTCGGCACCGGCGAGAAGGTGGTCGCGCTGACCTTCGACGACGGCCCCACCGAGCACACCCCGGAGGTGCTGGCCGCCCTGGCCGCGGCGAAGGTGCGGGCGACCTTCTTCGTCACCGGCCGGGAACTGGCGGCGAATCCGGGTCAGGGGGAGGCGATCGTGCGGGCCGGGCACGAGCTGGGCAACCACAGCTACTCGCACGAGCGGATGGTCCTGGTCGGCGAGGACTTCGTGCGTTCGGAGATCGAGCGCACCGACGCGTTGATCCGGGCGGCCGGGCACACCGGGCCGATCCACTTCCGGCCGCCGAACGGGAAGAAGCTGTTCACGCTGCCGCGCTACCTGGCCGCGCACCAGCGTCAGACGATCATGTGGGATGTGGAGCCAGAGTCCGACGGCACCAACGCCGCCGACCCCGCCGCGATCACCAGATCAGTGCTGGAGCGGACCCGCCCGGGGTCGATTGTCCTGTTGCACGTGATGTACCCGGTGCGGCAGCCGTCCCTGGCCGCGGTGCCGGGGCTGATCGCCGGGCTGACCGAACGCGGCTACCGCTTCGTCACGGTCTCCGAGCTGCTCGCCCTGCGTCGCTGACCGGGCGGCAACGGCAACGCGGCCGGGGTCTCCACGACCCGGCCGCGCTGTGCCGCGGGTTGTTTCCACCAGCCCGAGCACCCCTGGGTGCACGGGTGGGACAGCTGGGCGAACCGGAAACTCCCGTCCGCCTGGGGCACCGGCTGACTCCACGTGATGAACCCGGTGTCCGCGCACCAATGGCAACGCGGCGCTAAGTCGGGTTCACTGCTTCGGGATGTCTCCGGTTCCACCGCATCTCCCGCAAGGGCCGTAGTCGTTGTCGACGTCCACTCCGGAACCCGCACACCGGGGGCAGGTCTCGAACTCGAACCGCATCCTCTCACCCACATCCGCCTTGGAGCCGTTGCCGCGCAGTCACGATCGGGTCGAAAACAGGACACGGCCCACACCACGTTTCGTGCATGAGACGACGGGCTTTCCCGGGAATGACGACCACGTACGAGTGAAGCGTCCCTTACCCGTGTGGACTGGATTCGAACACGGCATGCTGTCGCCATGGCCACCAAGGTGACGCGCACCCAGGCCCTGGCGTACCGGATGGCCGCCCAGGGCCTGCACCGCGAACAGACTCTCGCCCGTGAGCTGGACGTGTTGTCCCTGGGCGTGCAGGACTCCCGGGGTTCGGCCCGGCTCGCGCTGGCCGCCCGGCTGCCGGGCCCGCCGGAACTGACCGAGGACCTGGCCCTGCTCTGGTCGGTCCGCGGCGCCCCGCACCTGCACCGCCGCGCCGAGCTGGCCGCGTTGTCCGCGCAGCTGTGGCCAAGAGACGAGAAGGACGCCTTCGCCCGGCTGGCCGCGGAGCGGAAACCGTTGCGGGAAGCCGGAATCCCGTCGCTGACCGCGTTCGGCGAGGCGAGTGCGGCGCTGCGTGCGGCGGTCACCGGGCCGATGACCAAGGGTGAGGTCAGCGGCGCGGTGACGAGTCTGCTGCCCCCGGCCTACTCCTATGACTGCCGCACCTGTGCGTCCCGGCACATCTACGGCGGCCTGTTCCAGAGCATCGGCCTGTTCGCCGGCGTGCGCCACGACCTGACCAGCCCCACCCTGGTGATCAGTCCCCTGGAGGACCGCGCGCCCGTCCCGGACACCTCCGCCGGCGCCACCCCGCTGATCACCGCCTACCTGCGCCTGCACGGCCCAGCGGGCAAGGCCGAGGCCGCCGCCTACCTCGGCACCTCCCAGGCCGCGCTCACCCCGGTCTGGCCTGGCGGGCTGGCCGAGGTCGACCTGGACGGCGCCCCGGCCTGGCTGCCCGCCGACGCCCTGCCCCTGCTGCGCAAGCCACCCCAGGACACGATCGTCCGGCTGCTGCCCCCGCTGGATCCCTACCTCCAGTCCCGCGACCGGGAACGCCTGGTGCCGGAAGCGGCGCACCGCAAGGAGATCTGGAAGATGATCGGCAACCCGGGCGCGGTGCTGGCCGACGGCGAGATCACCGGCATCTGGCGGGCGAAGACCACCGCGAAACGCCTGGACCTGACCATCACCGCCTTCCAGCCACTGACCAAGTCCCAGCGCGCCGCCGTGGACCGCGAGGCCGAGCTGATGGCCACCATCCGCGACCTGCCCGAGGTCCGCGTCACGCACGCCTGACCATTGACACGCAACCATCCGGTTGCCTAATCTCACCTCCAGAAAGGCAACCGAACGGTTGCCAATGGAGGCGGCCGGATGGACTTCGACGCGGTGTTCAAGGCCCTGGCCGACCCCACCCGCCGCCGCCTCCTCGACGCCCTGCACAGCCACGACGGGCAGCGCCTGCACGAGCTGTGCGCGGGCACCGACCTCACCCGGCAGGCGGTGACCAAGCACCTGGCGATCCTGGAGGCCGCCAACCTGGTCGTCACCACCCGCGCCGGCCGGGAGAAGCTGCACCACCTCAATCCGGCCCCGCTCAACGACATCACCAACCGGTGGCTCGGCAAGTACGACCGCCAACAGCTGAACGCGCTGGCCACCCTCAAGAAAGCCTTGGAGGACAACGATGAGTGACCTCGACTTCATCTACGTCACCTACATCAAGACCACCCCGGACAAACTCTGGACCGCCCTGACCAACGGCGAGTTCACCGAGCAGTACTACGGCGTGCACCTGGTCTCGGACTGGCAGGTCGGCTCCCTGATCCACTGGCGCGAGGAGGACGGCAGCCTGGGCACCTCCGGCGAAACCGTCCTGGAATCCGACCCGCCGCGCCGCCTCAGCTACACCTTCAAGGTTGGCGCGGACTACCCAGACCTGCACGCCGAGGAGGCATCCCGGGTCACCTTCACCCTGGAACCCGACGGCGAGACGGTCAAACTCACCCTCACCCACGACCGGTTCGACCCGCGCGGGCAGGTGCGCGCCTCGGTCTCACAGGGCTGGCCGGCGATCCTCTCCGGCCTCAAAACCCTCCTGGAGACCGGCGAACGCCTGCCCTGACGGTGCCCGTGGTTATCGTGTCGGGGTGACCACGGACGTCCTGCTCAGCCACCCCGACCTGGGCCAGGCCGCCCCGGCGATCGTCGACGGCCTCCTCGAACCGGGCGCGCAGGCCGCGCAGGCGCTGCTGGTGCTGGGCAAGATCGCCCGCACGAGGTTCTGGCTGCCGCCGTCGATGGTGAACCGGCTCATCGCCGAGTCCGACCCGGTGTTCACCGCGGACGGGCAGGTCCTGCGCGCCGAGTCCTTCTCGCCCTGCTGCGGTGTGCACGCCCGCCTGGACCTGCGCCCGGTCGGCCACCTCGGCAGCGGCTGCACCAACGTGGACCTGTCCGAGGCGACCCGCTCGGTGCTGGCCGGCGTGGCCGGTCAGGAACCACTGCACCTGACCGTGCGCGGCGAGGGCATCGCGCTGCGCACCCTCGACGGCGGGCACCAGGAGTCCCGGGTGCCGCTGCCGGACCGCTGGGTGGCCGGGTTCGCCGAGATCGCCGCGGTCACCGCCCGCGCCACCCCGCGTGCCGAACTGGGTCCGGCCGAGGCCCGCGCCTTCCTGCGCCAGCTTCCGACCAAGGCCACCGCGGCCTGGGCGGTCCGTTCCGGCCGCGGCCTGCGGCTGACCGCGCGGGGCGGCCCGGCGGCCATCCCGGCCACCGGCCTGCACCGGCTACGCGTGGTCGACCCCCTGGTCCGCTTCACCGAGGGCCTCACCGTGTACGCCACCCCCGGCGCCGAAGTCGCGAGCTGGGTGCTGCACCTGGACCGGGCCCGGCTGACCGTGACCCTGTCCCCCACGCCGTCCCGCGGTTTCTCCGGCGAGGGCGGCTGGCTGACCGCGCTGGCCGCGGGCCTGGACAGCGGGGACGACCTGGTCACCGGCCGCACCGGCCACGACGTGGTCGACGGCACCTGGTTCGCCCGCCCACTGCCCTCTGGCCGGGCCCCCGGCAACGCCCGCCTGACCAAGGCGAAAGCCCTGGTCGAGGCGGGTGCGGTGCGGGCGCTGCCGGCGGGCGGCTACGAGATCGCGCACGGCGGTTCGGTGCAGCGGGTCCGCCTGGACCCGGCGGGCTGCACCTGCGCCTGGTTCGCCGAGAACCAGGAGAGCCGGGGCCCGTGCTCGCACCTGCTGGCCGCCCGGATGTCAGCGGGCCAGTCGTGAGGCCGCCTTCGCCGCCTTCGAGGACCCGCTGAACCCGCCCAGCCACTGCCGGGTCTCCGCGCTGATCGCCCCGGCACCCCGCTCGAGCTGTTCCGCGGCCAGCTCCAGCAACGCGAACACCCCGCGCAACCCGGGATCCAGCGCGGGCAGCAGTGCGTCCACAGTGGACAGCACCGCGGCCGGATGCTCCCCCGCCACCACCGACAGCCGCTTGACCAGCCGCGTCGGCGTCAGCTCCGCCCCCAGTACACCCAGCGCCCGGCCCAGTGCCCGCGGCCCCAGCAACCGCTGCTCGAACAACGCCACCGCGACATCCACACCCAGCTGCGCGCCCTCCTCACGCCGGGTGTTGAGGGCCGCGGCGATCATCATCACCCCGGCGAACCCGGGCGCCGACGGCCGGTCCAGGTAGGGGGTCAGCCCCGCGATCTCGGTCGGATCGGCGACCTCGATGTCGAAGTAGAACAGGTGCTGGGCCACCGTGGCGTCCACCCAGTCCCGGTCATAGGGCGAGGACAGCACCTCGTGCGGAAGGGTGTACCCGTCCCACACCCCGTCCCACGGCCACTCGGTCGCCCAGCCCAGCCACAGCCCCTTCGGCGTCACCGGCTCCGGGCTCTCCTCGAAGAACAACTTGGTCAGCCCGAAGGAGTCCTGGCCCACCCGCGCCGACCACACCACCTCCGGCCGCGGCTCGCCCCGCAACGCGGCGAGCGGATCAGCCGCCTCCGGATACCGCGCCCTGGTCGCCGCCAGCCCGACCCAGTCCTCCGCGACCACGCCATCGCCACCCAGCGCGTACCGCACGACCTCCGCGTAAGGCCCGCTCAACCCCGCCGCCAGCGCCAGCGCCTCGCGCCGCCCCTCCGGCGCCAACCGCAGCAACGCGTCCACCACATCAACCTCGGCCACCGCCGGGTGCTCGATCATCCGGGTCACGAACACCACCGGATCCAGCCACCCGCCCTCGTGCGTGGCCGCCGACACCGGCACCGCGGTGCCCGCGAGCAACGCAGCCACCCGATGCCGCAACGGCAGCTGCCACCCCGAGCCCAGCTCCGGCGGCACGACCTCCTGCCCCGCCAGCCCCAGCACCAACGACCCGACCAGCTGCTGCAGCAGGCTGGGCTGCCGCCCACCCAGCACCTTCCTGGCCCGCTTGACCAACGGCGCCACCGCCCCAGCCACATCCCCGTCAACCCGGGACGCCCCACCCAACACCGCCAGGAAGAGATCCGCCTGGTGCTCATCGGCCAGCAACGCCGACAACCCCTCCGCCAACGCGGCAGGCGAATCCGGCACCCCCAACGGCCGCACCAACATCCGCCGCTGCGCCCACGGCACCACCACCGGCTCCGGATACGCGGCGTCACTCACCACCACCGGCGCGGGCGCCGCCAACGGCACATCCAGCCGGGCCGCGGCCAACTCCCGCACATCCGATGCCTCATGCCCCAGCCCAGCCCGGAACACCTCGGCCGCCACCGCGGCCAACTCCGGCCGCCGCTTCACCACGACACCGGCCAACCGCACCGCCAGCTTGGCCGTCCCGGCCCCCCGCCCCGCGGCCGCCGCAGGCAGATGCCGCAAGGCGACCTCGTCATCCAACAACCCCGCCTTGTCCACCGCCCCCAACGCCTTCACCGCGAAAGAGACGGTCCGAGGCAACCCACTCCCACACAACCGCGCGTACCGATGCTGCAACCCGGCGCGTTCCTCCGCCGAGGGCGCCAACCCCTCATGCAACGCCGTGTACCACTGAGCCCGATAAGCCGAGAAGTCCCGCCCCAGCACCTCCACGGTCAGCTCCAGCAGCCGCGCCCGGTCAACCTCCCCACTCCGGCTCAACTCCACCAGCGCGGGCCCCCACTTCTCCGACTCCGCCACGTACTTGTCATAGGCGGCGAAACTCGAATCCCCGGCCCCCTCGACCGGCAACAACTCCCACAGCTCTTCCAGCGCCCCCGGCTCCTTCCGCAACCGCTCGGCCAACGGCAGCTCCGGCTCCCCCCAATGCCACCCGAACCACCCGGCGAAGTACTCCGCGGTCCGCACCGGCTCAAGCTCCCCAGCCCGAACCAACTCCCGCACAACCCCCCACCCCACCGGCCCCCGCACCGCCCGCTCAGCCAGTACCGCCCGCTCAGCAGGCTCCCGCGCCAGCAACACCCGCCGCAGAATCCCCGGATCCCCGACCCGCAACTCCCGCCACAACGGATCCCGAGCCGAAACGGAGGCCATCAACGCCACCGAAGCCCGCTCCGCCCCCTCCGCATCCCGCGCGCCAAAACTCCCCGGCGGCCCCTCGACGACCTCCCGCCCCTCCCGCAACACGGCCGTCAACTCCGGCACCAGTTCCCGCCGCCGCTCCCGCGACAACCCCAGCACCCGGGTCAGCACATCCTCGGGCCCACCAGCCAACACCTCACGCAGCAACACCCCGCCAACCTAACCCCCAACCCCGACAAGAGCCCGCCCAATAACCCAGGTCACAGCCCCGCTCACGGCCCGCACACACCCACCGGCGCCCCAACCCACGCGCAAGCCGCTCCGCTCCCCCACCCCATGCGCGGATCCCACGGCCCCACGCCGGACCACGAACCTGATCCTCACCGGTCGCGCTGACCGCGCCAGCCGGGCCGGCCACTCCAACCACGCCAACCGCACTGCCCGCACGGGCGCACGGGCGCACGGGCGCACGGGCGCACGGGACCGAACTTCGCCCGCCAGCACCGAATGCCGGAGGCGGCCCCAAGCCCGGCAGCGCCCGCCGCCGCCACTGCCCGCTCACGCCGCACCGAACCGCACCGGGCCGGACCGGGCCGGGCCGGGCCGCGGCGCGTCACAGTTCCTCGTCCTCGACCTGGGCCCGGGAGGGGCCGAGGCACTCCAGCACTGGCAGCCCAGGCTGCCCGCCCGCTGCCCAGAACCGCGGGCGAGGCCGGTTGCGGGCACTCACACCTGCCCCGTCACCCGGTGACCCTGCCCCATCACCCTGCAGCCTCGGCCGTCACCCAGCACCACCCAACGCCAACGACCATCCCCCACAGCCGACCGCGCCGCCCTACCTCGGCCATGACCTACAACTCACCCGAGCCCCAGCCCGACTCCGAACACGAGCCCGACCTCAAGCTCGATCCCAACCCGAACTCGATCCCGA
This sequence comes from Crossiella cryophila, assembly GCF_014204915.1. Lineage (NCBI taxonomy): Bacteria > Bacillati > Actinomycetota > Actinomycetes > Pseudonocardiales > Pseudonocardiaceae > Crossiella > Crossiella cryophila. Next base: position 6,040,288 of record NZ_JACHMH010000001.1, on the reverse strand, counting down.
CCTCGACCTCGGCCCCAGGCACCGACCGAACCGAGCCTCCGGCCCTCCGCCCCGCCACCGCTCACTAGCGGAACGCTCAAACCCCCGTTTTGGTTGCCTCGCCGTCTGGATCTTCTAACCCGACCGGGTGAAAGATCCTCGGCGACCAGGCCCTATGCGCCACCAAATCACCCAGATCGCCCGAAACCCATGCCACCGACGACCCGCCTCAGCAACGGGCACCCCCACCACGACGAGCACCCACCACCACCCCACCAGCCTGGCACCCACCCGACCCAACGCCAAACCAGCCAAACCGACCAAACCGCAAGCCCCGAGAACGCAAGCCCCTGAAACGCAGCCCCCAGAACAAAGCCCCTAAAACGCAGGCCAAGGAATAGGCGGCCAGTCCCCACCCGGAGCCGGAAAAACCCCAGCCCCCAGCAACTTCTCCGTCCGCTCAACCAGCATCCGCACCTCGGTGATCGTCAGGTGCTCATGCAACGACTCCCCGAACTCCCCATCCAGCCCGGCCCGCAACCGCCGCAGCCCGTCCACCGCCTCATCCCCCAGCGGCTCCCCCAGCCACCCCCACAACACCGTCCGCAACTTGTCATCGGCGTTGAGACAGATCCCGTGATCCACCCCGTACACCGCGCCGCCGACCTCGTGCAGCACGTGGCCGCCCTTGCGGTCGGCGTTGTTCACCACCACGTCCAGCGCGGCCAGCAGTCGCATCCGCGGATGGTCGGCGTGGGCCAGTGCCGCGGGGTCGCCGTAGCGGTCGTGCGCGCGCAGCACTTCCCGCCAGCCCGGCGGCACGTCATCCGGCGGCAGCAGGTCGACCAGGTCTGCCTCGGGCTCGGTGTCCACCCACAGCTGGACCATGCCCTCGCCGAAGGGGCCCGGACGCAGGATGGTCGGCGGGACCAGGCCGAAACCGGCCGCCTCCGACACCAGGTAGGTCGCCACCTCGCGGCCGGCCAGGGTGCCGTGCGGGAAGTCCCACAGCGGGCGTTCGCCGCGGATCGGTTTGTACACGCACTGCGCCTGCACACCGTTGTGCTCGATGCCGCAGAACAGCGTCGCGTTGGAGGCGTCGACCAGCCGACCCTGCACGTCCAGTGTGCCACGGGTCAGCAGTTCGACCGCGCCGTCATCCCCAGGTCGCACCGGCGTGCTCAGCTCGGCTCGCCGCGGCGGTAGCCGTTCTGCCGCGGGCACACGTGGCCCTCGGCGTCGAGCGGCTCGTTGCACAGCGGACAGGGTTTGCGGCCCGCGCCCACCACCCGTTCGGCGCGCTGGGCGAACGCCCTGGCCTGCACCGGGGTGAGGAAGACCCGGACGGCGTCGGGGCCCTCCTCGGTGTCGTCGAGCACGACCGACTCGTCGATCTCCTCCTCGGTGACGGCGAGTAGTTCGACGACGACGGCGCTGGCCTCGGCGTCCCAGCCCAGACCCATGGTGCCGACGCGGAACTCCTCCTCGAGCGGCACTTCGAGGGGTTCGGTGTCGACGAGGTCGTCCGGCGCGTCGGGTGGCACCTCAGCGCCGAAGCGCCGTTGTACCTCCTCGAGCAGCGCGCCCAGCCGTTCGGCCAGCACCGACACCTGTTGCTTCTCCAGCAACACGCTGACGGTACGGCCGTTCTCGCTGGCCTGGAGGTAGAACGAGCGGTCGCCTGGTTGCCCGACGGTTCCGGCGATGAACCGTTCGGGCTGGCGGAAGAGGTGAATGACACGTGCCATGGCACCACTGACCCTAGGCCACGGCCCCGAGGGCGGCAGAGGCATCCCCGTCATCCGGGATCGGCGACGCGAATTCACCTGCTGACGATCACTGTGGTGATCTTCTGTCGACATCGGACGGTAGCCGGTTAGGCTCGCGATCGTGGTCACCGTACTGGGGTATGGCAACTGGACATCGCCGATCAGCGCCGCCGACGCGAGCGCCGTCACCGCGCCGCCGCACTGGGTGCGCGCGCACGGTGGCTTCACCTACTGGACCGAGGGCAGGCCCACCGAGGGCGGCCGGGTCACCCTGCTGCGCGGCCGGGCTGGCGCGGCGGCCGAGCAGGTGCTGGCCGCGCCGTGGAGCGCCCGCAACCGGCTGCACGAGTACGGCGGCGCGCCCTACACGGTGCTGACCACCGGCGACGGCGACCGGGTCGCCTTCACCGACTGGGCCGACCAGCGGATCCACCTGGTCGACGCGGCAGGCGGCGAACCGGTCCCGCTGACCCCGGCGCCCGAGCGGGAGCACGGCCTGCGCTACGGCGACCTGCGCCCCGGCCCCGACGGCGCCGAGATCTGGTGCGTCCGGGAGACCATCACCGGCGACCGCCCCACCGACCTGCTGCGCGAACTCATCGCGATCCCGGTCTCCGGCGCGGCCGCCACCGACCCCGCCGCGATCCGGGTGCTGGCCGCCAGTCACCGGTTCATGAGCGCGCCCCAGGCCAGCCCGGACGGCCGTCGGCTGGCCTGGATCGGCTGGAACCACCCAGCCATGCCCTGGGACGGCACCGAGCTGTGCGTGGCCGAACTGACCGGCGACGGCACCGCGGGGCCGCACCGGGTGGTGGCGGGCGGGGCGGCCGAGTCGGTCTGCCAGTTCGCCTGGGCCGATGACCACTCGCTGTACGCGATGACCGACCCGGACGGCTGGTGGAACCTCCACCGGGTGAGTCTGGACGGCACCCAGCGCGCCCTGCACCGGGCCGAGGCCGACTATGGCGGTCCACTGTGGACACTCGGCGCGGCCTGGTTCGTCCCGCTCGGCGACGGCAGACACCTGCTGCGCGGCCGGACCGGGCTCGCCGTGCTGAGCGAGGACACCGGCGAGCTGACCGCGCTGGACCTGCCGCTTCCGGTGTGGCGCACCACCTTCGCCAGGGACGGCGACCTGATCACCGGCGTCGCGGCGGGCCCGGCCACCGCACCCGCGGTGGCTCAGGTCGACCTGAGCACCGGACAGCTGACCATGCTCACCGACCAACCGGCCGGACTGCCCGATCCGGCCTACCTGCCGCCGGTGGTGGAGCGGATCTTCACCGGCCCGGACGGCGTCGGTGTCCCCGCCTACGTCTACCTGCCGCACAACCCCGACTTCACCGCCCCCGATGGCGAGCGCCCGCCGTTCCTGGTGCACGTGCACGGCGGCCCCACCGGCGAGGTCTCCCCCACGCTGAGCGCGGATTTCGCCTACTTCACCAGTCGCGGCATCGGCGTGGTCGCGGTCAACTACGGCGGTTCCAGCGGCTACGGCCGCGCCTTCCGCGACCGGTTGCGCGAGGCATGGGGTGTGGTCGACGTCCAGGACTGCGCCACCGTGGCCGAGGCACTGGCCGCCGAGGGCACCGCCGACCCGCTGCGGCTGGGCATCCGCGGCGGCAGCGCCGGCGGCTGGACCACCGCGGCCTCGCTGACCTCGGTGGCCACCTACCGCGGCGGCGCGGCCTACTTCCCGGTGCTGGACCTGCTGTCCTTCGCCGGGGGCGGCACCCACGACTTCGAGTCCCGCTACCTCGACGGCCTGGTCGGCGCGCTGCCCGAGGCCGAGGCGCGCTACCGGGAGCGCTCCCCGTCCAACCGGGTGGACCAGCTCGCCGGGCCGATCCTGCTGCTGCAGGGCCTGGAGGACCAGGTGTGCCCGCCCGAGCAGTGCGACCGGTTCCTGGAAGCCTTGGCGGGCAAGGGGATCCCGCACGCCTATCGATCGTTCGAGGGCGAGCAGCACGGGTTCCGGCGGGCGGAGAACATCCAGGCCGCGCTGGAGGCCGAGCTGTCCTTCTTCGGTCAGACCCTCGGGTTCAGCCCGGCCGGGGTGCCCGCGCTGGAGCTGCGTTCGTGAGCGGGCTGCGCCGACCGGCCAGGGTGCCGCGCGCCGGTCACGTGGCGGTGATCGCACCGGCCGGGCCGGTCCCGCCCGCCCAGCTGGACACCGGCATCGAGCAGCTCCAGTCCTGGGGGCTGACCGTCTCGGTCGGCGCGCACGTCCGGGACACTCACCCGGAGCTGGACTACCTGGCCGGGCTGGACGCCGACCGGGCCGCGGACTTCGTGTGGGCGTGGACGCGGCCGGAGTTCGACGCGGTGCTGTGCGCCCGCGGCGGCTACGGCTGTCAGCGGATGGTCGACCTGGTGCCGTGGGCGGAGCTGAAGTCGTTGCCGCCCAAGGTGTTCGCCGGATCCAGCGATGTCACCGCGCTGCACACCCGGATCGCGGCCGAACTGGGTCAGGTCACCCTGTTCGCGCCGATGACCGCCAGCGCCATGTTCACCGACGACCTGCCAGCCCGCGAACACCTGCGCTGGTCGCTGCTGGACCCGGCCGCGGTCGGCAAACTCGGCCGCGGCGCCGAACCGATCATCGGCGGTCAGGCGCGCGGGGTCACCGTCGGCGGCACGCTGAGCCTGCTCGCCGCCGATCTCGGCCTGCCCGCCGGGCACCGCCGGCGGCCACCGCCGGGGTCCCTGGCCGTGCTGGAGGACGTCACCGAGGATCCGTACCGCCTCGACGGCCTGCTCACCCACCTGCTGCGCTCGGGCTGGTTCGACGGGGTCACCGGCATCGCGCTCGGCTCCTGGACCTCCTGCGGGCCGATGCCGGAGGTGCGGGCGGTGCTGACCGACCGGCTCGGCGGGCTGGGCGTGCCGGTGGCCTGGGAGCTTGGGTTCGGGCACTGCGCCAACCAGCTCACTGTGCCGCTGGGCGTGTCCGCGTTGCTGGACGCCGACGCGGGCACCCTGCTGCTGGACGAACCCGCGCTGATCTAGAGAGCCTGGGCGGCGGTTGCGCCACGTGAGCGGCACCGCCGCTGAACGGCTCAACCGGGTGGTGACCCAAGGTCAGCAACAGCGCGCCCACCGGCCTGCCCGTCCGCGTGAACCCCGCCGGTCCACGCCCGGGATTCGCCTGCAACTACCGCCGCGGGTTCCCCGCACCGGATGACCTGAGCCCAGGTTTTTCATCCGGTGCGGTGGACTCGTGGCCACCCAGCGCGATGGACGCCGGTGTCGCGTTACTCCACGCCCCGGCCCCGCTCCGTCGGGGAATGCCCAGTCCACGCCGACAAGACCACGCTCGGTAGGTGGGTGCACGCCCATCAGCCAACCGATCGGGGAAGTCATGAAACGCACGGCCCGAGCATTCGCCGCCGCGGCGATCCTGGTTCTCGCCGCGTCCACCACCGCGGTCGCCGCGCCGTTACCGGCCAAACCCGCGCCCAGCCCGGTGACCAGCGCCAGCCCGCAGATCATCCCGGACCAGTTCATCGTCACCCTGACCAAGGGCGGCACCCTGGACTCGCTGGACAAGCTGCTGGACAGGTTCAGCCTCGGCATCCAGGTGAAGTTCCGCTACAGCGGCCTGTTCCTGGGCTTCGCGGCCAAGATCAGCCCGCTGGTGGTGCCGCTGCTGCGCGCGCTGCCGGAGATCGAGTCGGTGACCCCGGACGCGGAGATCAAGCTCGACCTGCCGCCGGCCAACGGCGGTTCGGCACGGGCGGTCGGCTCCTGGGGCCTGGACCGGATCAACCAGCGCTCGCTGCCGCTGGACGGCGCGTATTCGGTGTCCCGCAACGGATCCGGCGTCACCGCCTACATCGTGGACACCGGCATCCAGTTCGACCACCCGGACTTCCAGGGCCGGGCGCGCCCCGGTTTCGACGCGATCGGCGACGGCCGCAACGGCAACGACTGCAACGGCCACGGCACGCACGTGGCCGGCACGGTCGGCGGCGCGGTGTACGGGGTGGCCAAGGCGACCCGGCTGGTGGCGGTGCGGGTGCTGGGTTGTGACGGCCGAGGCAGCTGGGGCGGCATCATCGCCGGACTGGACTGGGTCGGCGCGAACGCGGTGCGACCAGCGGTGGCCAACCTGTCCCTGGGCGGCACCCCGGGCCTCGCCCAGGTCGACGACGCGGCGAACCGCTTGTCCGACAAGGGTGTTTTCGTGGCGGTGGCCGGCGGCAACTCCACCGACGACGCCTGCAAGTACAGCCCGGCCCGCGCGGCCCGGCCGATCACCATCGGCGCCACCACCGTCACCGACGGCTACGCCGGCTACAGCAACCGCGGCCAGTGCATCCAGCTGCTGGCCCCCGGCACCGACATCACCTCGGCCTGGCCCGGCAACCAGATCAAGACCATCAGCGGCACCAGCATGGCGACCCCGCACGTGGCCGGCGCGGCGGCGCTGTTCAAACAGGCCTTCGGCGACCAGCCCCAGGCCCCGATCATGAACTGGCTGTGGAACAACGGCACCCCGGACAAGATCGGCGGCACCCCCGCCGCGACCCCGAACCGACTCCTCTACACCGGCGGCCTGTGATCAGGCGCGGCGCACGGGCGGAGGCGCGCACAACCGCGCCTCCGCCCCACTTCCCAGCCGGTCAGCGCCCCAACTCGGCGAGCACCTCGTCGTTGAACGGCGTCCACGCCTGCACCGCCCACGGCCCGAAATCCCGATCGGCCAGCGCCACACACGCGACTTCCGCCGCCGGATCCACCCACAGGAAGGTCCCGGCCTGCCCGAAGTGGCCGTAGGTCCGCGGCGAGTTCCGCAACCCGGTCCAATGCGGCGACTTCTCCCCCCGGATCTCAAACCCCAGCCCCCAGTCACAGGGCTTGTGCATGCCATAACCAGGCACAACACCGTTCATCCCGGGAAAGGCCACCGAGGTCGCCTCAGCCACAGTCGCCGCCGACACCAGGGTAGGCCGCTGCAACTCAGCCGCGAACCGAACCAGATCCCCACACGTCGACACCGCCCCCGCCCCAGCCGACCCGGTCAACACCGACCCCGTCATCCCCAACGGCGCGAACACCGCTTCCTGGAGATACTCGGGAAACCCGATCCCGGAACTCTTCTCCAGGGTCTCCGCCAGCACCTCGAACCCCGTGTTCGAGTAGATCCGCCGAGCCCCCGGCTGCGCCTGCACCGCCGCGGAGTCGAAGGCCAGCCCCGAGGTGTGCGCCGCCAGATGCCGGACAGTCACCCCCGCCGGCCCAGCAGGCTGATCCCACTCCAACGCCCCCTCCTCCACCGCGACCAGCACGGCGTAGGCGGTCAGCGGCTTGGTCACCGAGGCCAGCCGAAAACTCCGATCCTGCGGCCCGTAGGTGCCCAGGACCGCGCCGTCCGCACGGACCACGGCCGCCGCGACATGCTCCACCGGCCACCGCTCAAGGACACCCAGACTCGTCAGGCTGCTCATACCCCTCAACCTAGGCAAGCCGACACGAGGTCGCCCGTTCGGGGGTCAACCCCACGCAAACGCCAACCCCACCGCCCCCCCACCCCCGCCCCAGCTCACGCCAACGCCAGCTCAACCGCCGCGATCGCATGCAGCCGGGTAGTCGGAAACAACGGCAACGCCGAGTCCCCCTCCCCCACCAACAACTCGATCTCGGTACACCCCAGGATGATCCCCTCCACCCCAGCCGCCGCCAACCGAGCCATGACCTCCCGAAACGCAACCCGCGACTCCGCCAGCACAACCCCCCGGCACAACTCCTCATAGATCACCCGATGCACCAGCGCCCGATCCGCGTCCCCCGGCACCACCACCTCAAGCCCATGCCCAGCCAGCCGCTCCCGATAGAACTCCTGCTCCATCGTGAACGCCGTCCCCAGCAACCCCACCCGCCGCACCCCCCGCGCGAGCACCGCCGCCGCAGTGGCATCCCCCAGGTGCAACAACGGAATCTCCACAGCCGCCGCAACCTGATCCGCGACCTTGTGCATCGTGTTCGTACACACCACGACGAAGTCCGCCCCAGCCCGCTCCAAGGCCCTGGCCGCCTGCCCAAGCCGTTCCCCGGCCCCGTCCCAGTCCTGCGCCCGCTGGAGTTCCTCGATCTCGGCGAAATCCACCGAGTACAGCACGCACCGCGCCGAGTGCAGACCACCAAGCCGATCCCGGACCAACTCGTTCACCAGGCGGTAGTAGATCGCGGAGGACTCCCAGCTCATGCCCCCGAGCAGGCCGATAGTGCGCATACCCGCCACGGTATCCGGTACCCGGCTCGATGATCACAACCGCGGCCGCCGGGTGCACGCACCCACGCACGTGCACCCGCGCCCGCGCCCGCACACGAGGGCCACCACCGGCGACCAGCGGTGCCGGAGTCCCAGCCCGGCTCACCGCCGGCCCACTCGCACTGGCCCGATCAACGCCGATCTGCCCGCCGCCGACCCCCTGGCCGCAAGCCTGCCCGACGCCGACTCGCCCCCCCGGTGGTGGCGGATCGCTCGCCGGTGATCCACCGGCACCGCCGAGCCGACCATGACCACCATCGAAGCCGCGGTAGCCGTGACCCCACCGCCGTGGCCCTCAACCGCGGTGGCCCTCACTGCCATGACGCCCACCGCCATTGTCGCCACCGCAGTGGTCGCCGACGCCGTGGCCATCGAAGCCGTGATCGCCGCCGTGATCGCCCCGGCCACACCCGACGGCCCCAGCCGCCTGGCGTCTCCACGGAACACCATCCGGCTCAACGGCCAGCTCCCGCCCCCAGGCACCCACCGCGACAGCCGCCGCCCACAGCGACAACCAGCGCCCACAGCCTCACTGAGCCCCCGCGCCCACTCACCAAGCACCTGTGCCAACACCCGTGCCCAGGCCCCGTGTGCCGAGACGCAGAGATTCGGTCGCCCAACCGTCGCCCAACCGCGCCTCCGGCCCTCCGCCCCGCACACCGCTCTCTAGCGGAACGCAAAAACCCGCGTTTTGGTTGCCTTCATGTTCCACTCTCCCACCCGATCAGGTGATCCAATCCCGTCCATCCCAAGCCCCACCAGCCAAAACGCCACCGCAACTACCTCCGTTCGAGAATCATCGGCAGCGACACCGGATGGTGCGTTGTATAAGCCGCCGACCGCACCCGGCTCCCCGGCGCCAACCGCAACCGCCACCCCGCCGCGATCGTCGCCGTCGCGATCATCATCTCCGCGATCGCGAACCGCTCCCCGATGCACCTGTGCCGCCCCCCGCCAAAAGGCAGATACGTACCCGCCGCGGGCGGCCTCGCCCACCGATCCGGATCGAACTCCAGCGGGCGCGGGTGATGGCGCGGATCGCGGTGGAGTGCGAGTGGGCTGTACACGACTTCCGTTCCGGGCCGGGCCAGTGCCGGGCCGAGTTGGACCTCGGCCTGGGCGGCGCGCATCGACATCGGTACCGGGTTGTGCAGGCGCAGGGTCTCGTCGACCACTCGGCGCAGGTACGGCAGGCGGGGTAGGTCGGCGAAGGTGATGGGGTGGCCGGCCAGTTCAGTGTCCAGTTCGGTGTGGAGCTGGGATTCGACCTCCGGGTGCTGGGACAGTTCCAGGAACAGCCAGGACAGCGAGACCGCGGCGGTCTCGGTGCCTGCGACGAGCAGGGTCATGATCTCGTCGCGGGCCTGTTGGCGGCTCATGCCCTTGCCGGTGTCGTCGTGGCGGGCGTTGAGCAGCATGGACAACAGGTCGCCGCGATCGGTGTCGTCGTCGGCGTAGCTGGACAGGATGCGGTCGATGATCGCGTCGAGACGCCTGCCCGCCACGTCGTAGCGGCGGGACGTCCAGGCAGGCATCCAGGGCAGCGGGTTCAGGGAGCGGGTGACCGCGCCCTGCAGCACCAGGGGCAGGGATCGGTGGATCTCCGCGGCGGCCTGCTCGCCCAGGTCGCTGTGGAAGAGGGTTTTGCCGATGATGTGCGGGGTCACCGCGTACATGGCCTTTTCCCAGGCGATCCGCTGCCCCGACCGCCAGCCCTTGGTCATCCGCTCCACCTCGGCGCGCATCACCTCGCCGTACCCGGCCAGGCGCTGCTGGTGGAAGGCCGGGCTCATCAGCCTGCGCTGACGCAGGTGGAACTCGCCGTCGGAGGTGGCCACGCCGTTGCCGAAGAACGGGCGGGTCTTGCGGAAGATGCGGCCCTTGGTGAACTTGTCCGCCTCGGTGACGAGCACCTGGTGGATCAGCGCCGGATCGGTCAGCAGCAACGCCTCCATCGGACCGAAGTAGATGCGCACCACCGGTCCGAGATCGAGCAGCGAGGAGTAGAAACCGACCTGGTCCCACGCCAGATAGGGCAGGTGGCCCAGACCGGGCAGCCGATGGGGGGCGACGGGGAGGATGGTGGTCATGGCGGGTCAGGTCTGGGCGAGCCAGTTCTGCGCCAGGGTGCTGGCGCCGACGCCCTCGGGGTCGTCGCCGACATAGGTCTCGCGGCTGGCCGCGAGCCATTCCTGGCGGCTGATCTTGCCGTCGCCGTCGGTGTCGATCTGTTGGAACAGCGCGGTCGCGCCCTCCTTGGGCAGGCCGCTGGCGACGTAGAGCGTGACCAGTTCCTCCTCATCGAGGACTTCGTCACCGTCCGTGTCCGCCGCGTCGAAGGCGGTCAGACCGACCGAGAGCACCCGGTCCAGATACCCGGGCTCGGCCATCATGCCCTTCTCGAAGGCGGAGATGAACGAGGGCCGGTCCACCAGGCCGATGTCGCCGTGGCCGGCGTCGTGTTGCAACTGCGCCCACCACCGTCGATAAGCCTGCAGGTAGAGCACGCATTTCGGGTCGTCGACGGTCATCCCGAGGCGAGCGATCACGGTCAGCGCGATGCGCTCCATGTCCGCCCACTCGATGCGGCCGAGGCCGCTGTGGTCGAACACGTCGAACAGCGCGCCGATGTTCTCGCGCTGCAACGCACTGAGCATGGTCATCTCCTGAAGCCGTGGCGAAGTGGTCACGCAGAGATACAGCATGCCAAGACTCAGTGACGTGTTCGAGCGCTGAGCGGGTCAACCGCGGCATCCGCCCGCATCAGGTGAACGAGGACTCCCCGATCAGCTTATGAACGGAAGATGCACACCATCAATGGCGAAGAACCACGTGCTCCAGTCGGGAAAACGGCGGTTCAGACGTTGGAAGTGGTCACTGAGCGCATCCGGATAGCTCCAGTCACCCAGCAACAGCTGCGCGCCAGCCACGATTTCCGGCAGATCGGCGGCGAAACGGGCCTGGCTCATGCTGGGTGCGTGGGGCCCGCCGGGCTCGTCGACCGGGTCGGGGTCGGCGGCGAACATGCTGTAGCAGGGGAAGCGTTCCCGGTCGGGCAGCACCGAGTAGAACGGCACCCCGTTGAAGTAGTACTCGGGCCACCGGTTACCGGAGAGCGCCAGCCATGGCACGCCGAGAGCGCTCGCGGTGAAGGAGAAGCCCGAGTGCGGGGAGATCAGCAGGTCGCAGGCGGCCAGCGCGCCGAGTTGGTCGACCAGGGGCACGTCCACCGCGGCCACGCTGGGGAAGGCGGTGCGCAGCCGGTCGAGTTCGCCCGCGCCGAAGCTGGTGCCGGTGCGCCCGTCCCCGGTGTCGAGCTTGCCCAGGAAGCAGAACCGCGCGCCGGGGAACTTCTCCGCCAGGCCGCCGAGGATGAGTTCCCAGGAGGCCGTGGACGGGTAGTACTCGCGGGGTGCGCTGCCGCCGGGCAGCACCGCGATCTTCACCGGCGCGTCGCCGAGCAGCGCCGCGCCCCGGTCCAGTTCGGCGCGCGGCAGGTTCAGGCGCAGTTCCTGGTGCGGCCGGTAGGACGGGCCGATCTTGACCAGGCCCGCGGAACCGGTGCCCTTGGCCGCGCGGAAGTGGGTGGCGGCGGTGTCGTAGTAGCGGGCCAGCCCGGGGAACAGCTCCCGTTGGACGTCCTGGGTGCCGCGCAGGTCGCCGACCACCCAGTCCCAGTCCCTCGGGATCCCGGCCAGCGCGGGCGCGGCGTCGAAGTCGCCGTCGAAGAGGTCCACCTCGACCTCGAACACCTCGTCGACGCAGTCGCAGAAGGACGCCAGCTCGACCGGGGTCTTCTTGTTGAGTACCAACGCGATCCGCCGGTCCGGATCGGCCAGGTGGTAGCCGTGCGCGTAGTGCAGGGCCTCGATCGCGTGGCCGACGTTGTGGGCGTAGACGAAGTTCACCAGAACGGACTCGGTAGCCATCGCCGCCGATCATGCTCCCGCCGTCCGGCCGGAGCCAACCGGGTTTGCGCCGCCCTAGGATCGCGGGATGAGTGCGGCGGACTTCGGCAGCAGTGACTGGGCCTGGCTCAACGAGCCACCCAGGTGGAGTGTGGCGGACGGGCGGCTGACCGTGCGGACCGCACCGGACACCGACTTCTGGCGCGTCACCCATTACGGTTTCATCCGCGATACCGGGCACTTTCTCGGCCGCCGGGTCGCCGGGGATTTCACCGCGTCGGTGACCTTCCGCGGCGACTACCACGACCGCTACGACCAGGCCGGGTTGATGATCCGCCTCGACGAGCGGAACTGGATCAAGACCGGCATCGAACTAGACGGCAGGCTGTGGCTGAGCGCGGTCGCCACCAGGGAGTTCTCCGACTGGTCGGTGCTGCCCGCGCCGGGTGGGCTGCGCGAGGTGCGGTTGTCGGTGCAGCGCTCCGGCGACGCGGTGACCGTGCGCTACGGCGTGGACGGTGCGGCCCCGGAGACCATGTTGCGACTGGCCTACCTGCCGCCGAAACGGCCCGCCTGGATCGGCCCGATGTGCGCCTCCCCGGACGGCACCGGGTTCACCGCCACCTTCACCGATTTCACCCTGACCACGTAGGGGCTGTGCCATAGTGGCCGACGTCAACCATTAGTCAGCGCCAGGTCGGTTGGTGGAGCGCGCTGGGACCTTGAGAGAGGACCAGTATGTCCACCAACCAGTTCGACTCGCTCGATGCCGCCTATGTGCCGGATCCCGCGGTCGAGATCCCCGCGATCATCGAGGCTTTCCTGACCCGCCTCACCGAATTGGCTCCCGGCTTCGACCCGGCCGCGGCCCAGTCGCTGGCCGCGGAACTGGCTGAAGCCCAGTCCCACCGGATCGTCGACGAGGCGGCTCGGTACAACATCGCGCTGTCCACCACGGTGCTGGCCGCGTTCCGGCTGCTGCCCGGTGGCACCGACCGGCACACGCTGCTGCGGCGTGCGCTGAACGAACCCTTCGCCGAGCAGATCGCCCAGGGCACCCGGTACGCCCTGGACTACGCCGAGGACGCCTTCAGCACCATGGTCGCGATCAGCAAGACTCGCGAGGAACACGCCTTCGGCGCTGGTTTCACCTTCCACCGCGCGGCCGATGACGACCGCGAGTACCTGCTGGAAGTGCGGCAATGCCTCTACCACGAGGTGCTCAAGGCACACGATGCCGCGGAGCTGACGCCGGTGCTGTGCGAGTGGGACGAGAGCTGGATGGGCGCGATCGATCCAGCCCGGCACGGCCTGACCTTCGAACGGAGGACCACGCTGGGCCTGGGCGGCACGCACTGCCCGTTCTCGTTCCGGCGTAGCTGAGCGCGGAACCGGGGCCGGTATGTCCACAGTGGACTACCGGCCCCGGCTCTCAGTTCTGTCTAGCCCTTGTACTTCTTCAGTTCCCGCCGCGCCAGCGAGGCCAGGTGCACCTCGTCCGGACCGTCGGCCAGTCGCAGTGTGCGGCCCTGCGCCCACAGGTGCGCCAGCGGCAGGTCCTGGCTGACCCCGCCCGCGCCGTGCGCCTGGATCGCCTTGTCCACCACCCATTCGGTCATCCGCGGGGTGGCGATCTTGATCGCCTGGATCTCGGTGTGCGCGCCCTTGTTGCCCACGGTGTCCATCAGCCACGCGGTCTTGAGCACCAGCAGGCGGGTCTGCTCGATGCGCACCCGGGATTCGGCGATCCACTCCCGCACCACGCCCTGCTCGGCCAGCGGTTTGCCGAAGGCGACCCGGTCCAGCGCGCGCTGGCACATCAGTTCCAGGGCACGCTCGGCCATGCCGATCAACCGCATGCAGTGGTGGATCCGGCCGGGCCCGAGCCGGGCCTGCGCGATGGCGAACCCGTCGCCCTCACCGGCGACCAGGTTCTCCGCGGGCACCCGGACGTTGGTGAACACGACCTCGGCGTGCCCGCCGTGCGCGCCGTCGGTGTAGCCGAAGACGTGCATGCCGCGCTTGATGTCCACACCGGGGGTGTCCGACGGGACGATGATCATGCTCTGCTGGCGGTGCCGTTCCGCGCCGGGATCGGTCTTGCCCATGACGATGAGCACCGCGCAGTCCGGGCTCATCGCACCGGAGGCGAACCACTTGCGGCCGTTGACCACGTAGTGGTCGCCGTCGCGGTCGATCCGGGTGGCGATGTTGCTCGCGTCGGAGGAGGCCACCTCCGGCTCGGTCATGCAGAAGGCGGAGCGGATCTGCCCGCCCAGCAACGGTTCCAGCCACCGCCGCTGCTGTGCCTCGGAGCCGAACTCGGCCAGCAGTTCCATGTTGCCGGTGTCCGGCGCGGCGCAGTTGAGCGCCTCAGGGGCCAGGCCGGGGCTGTGGCCGGTGATCTCGGCCAGCGAGGCGTACTGCAGGTTGGTCAGGCCCGCGCCGTGCGCGCCGGGCAGGAACAGGTTCCACAGGCCACGCCTGCGCGCCTCCTCCTTGAGGTCCTCCATCACTGACGGCCGGTCCCACTCCGCGCCGGGCGCGACGTCCTTGCCGAGCAGCTCCTGCTCGGCCGGGTAGATGTGGGAATCCATGAACGCCAGCAGCTTCTCGCGCAGTTCGAGGGTGCGCTCGTCGAGGGCGAAGTCCATCTAGCTCTCCTCTGCCAGTGCGTTCAGCCCGCTGCTCACCAGCAGGGGCGTGAGTTTGCCGATCTTGTCGAAGCCCGCGCCGACGGTCTGGCCGGCCACGAACCGGAAGTGGATGCCCTCCACGATCACCGCGAGCTTGAAGAAGCTCAGTGCCACGTACCAGTTCAGCCGCCCGACATCGTGGCCGCTGCGCTGGGCGTAGTGCGCGATCAGCTCGTCGGTGCCGGCCAGTCCGGGCACAGAGTTGCTGCCGGAGATCTCCTCGCCCGCGGTGCCGAGGTCGTGGTTGTAGACCACGAGCAGGCCCAGGTCGGTCAGCGGGTCACCGAGGGTGGACATCTCCCAGTCCAGCACCCCGGTGATGCCCAGCGGATCCGCACCGACCAGGACGTTGCCCAGCCGGTAGTCGCCGTGCACGATCGCGGGCTCGCCCGAGACCGGGATCCGCGCGCCGAGCTGGGCGTGCAGGTCGTCGATCCCGGCCAGTTCCCGGCTCCGCGAGGCGTCCAACTGCTTCTTCCACCGGTTGACCTGCCGGGTCAGGAACCCGTCCGGTCGCCCGAAATCCGTCAGGCCCACCGACTCCGGCGCCACGGCGTGCAGGTCGGCCAGCACCTCCACCAGCTCGAGCGAGAGCGCCCGCGCCTGTTCCGGCCGCAGCCAGGCGGCGTCGGACCGGGTGCGCAACACCTGCCCTGGCGTCCGGTCCATGAGGTAGAAGGGCGCGCCCAGCACCCCGGGGTCGGTGCAGAGCAGCACGGTGGTCGGCACCGGCACCGCGGTGTCCCGCAACGCGGTGATCACCCGGTACTCCCGGCCCATGTCGTGCGCGGTGGCCAGCACATGCCCGAGCGGCGGCCGCCGCAACACCCAGTCGTGCACCCCGTCGCTGACGGAGTAGGTCAGGTTGGACCGCCCGCCCGCGATGAGTTCAGCGGTCAGTTCCCCGGCGCGCAGCCCGGGTCGCTGCTCGTCGAGGTAGGTGCGGAATCGTCCGAGGTCAAGGCCTGGCAGCTCCTCGGCCCCGCCCGCGGAGGCCCCGGCCCCATCCTGGGTCCGGGCCCTCTCCGGGGCCCCTACTCCTTCTTGGGCCCCGGCCTTCTCCTGCGTCCCGAGCTTGCTCAGCGACCCGTCCTTGCCCAGGGTCGCGGGCTTGCCCGTATTCTCCGGTCCGCTCATGCCGATCCTCCCGCCAGCCCCGGCGCGAGCGCCGTCACAGCCGCGATGGTGCTGGCCGCGTCGGTGTGCCACACCCCGTGCATGCCCACCGCCCGCGCGCCCAGCACGTTCGGCTCCGCGTCGTCGACGAACACACAGCGCCCAGCGGGCAGCCCCAGCCGCTCCAGGGTGTACTCGTAGATCGCCGCGTCGGGTTTGCGCAACCCGACATCGCCGCTGATCACGATCACCTCGCACAGCTCGCGCAGCCGCTCCATCGGGTAGCCGCCACCCCAGCTGTTGGACAGCAGCGCGGTGCGCAACCCGGCTTCGCGGGCATCCCGCAGCAGGTCGAGCATCGCCTCGTCCGGGCCCACCCCGGCGAACATCCGCCGGATCAGTCCCTTGGAGTCGATGGCCCTGCCGTCCACGGTGGTGAGCCGGGCGGCCAGGTGCCGCTCGAACTCGCCGGTGTCCAGCTCGCCGGTCTCCAGCAGGTGGATCGGGTTGCCGGGCTCGGCCCGCGCGCCCAGCCAGTCACCGAGCAGGCCGCGCAGGCTGTCCTGGGTGATGCCGTCGGTCTCGCACCAGTCGCGGAAGGACGACCGGATCGAGGTGGTCAGCACCCCGCCGTAGTCCACCACCAGCGCGTCGATCTCTCGGGTGTCCGTCAATGCCACCCCACGGAGGCTACCGACCGGTTGGAATGTCGGCAATGCCGCTCATCGGGTGCAGCGAATCACCCCACTTAGTGGCACTATCAGCACTGTGTCAGCACGATCCGAGTCCGCACCGACCGACCGGTTTGTCCCAGAGCGACTGGTCGAGGCCGCAACCCGCCTGTTCGCCGACAAGGGCTACCCGGCCACCTCGGTCCAGGAGATCGCCGATGCCGCCGGGGTGACCAAGGGCGGGCTCTACCACTACTTCAAGTCCAAGGCAGAGCTGCTGCACGAGGTCTACCGGCGCCTGCTGTTCCTGCAGACCTACCGCCTCGAACAGATCGCGACCAGCTCGGGCTCGCCGGCCGAACGCCTGCGCGCCGCCGCCGAGGACGTGGTGACCAGCAGCGCGAACAGCCTGCGCGAGGTGACGGTGTTCTTCCGCGAGATGCACCACCTCCCGCCGACCACCCTGGCCACGGTCCGCGCCGAACGCCGCCGCTACCACGAGCGCTTCCGCGGCCTGGTCGAGGAAGGCCAGCGCGTCGGCGAGTTCCGCCCGGACATCTCGGCGGACCTGGTCACGCACTCCTTCTTCGGCGCCATCCACCACATGGCGGTCTGGTACCGCCCGAGCGGCCCGAAGAGCGTCACCGAGATCGGCGCGGACTTCACCGAGCTGCTGCTCAGCTCACTCCGCCCAGTCACACCGGCTACCTGACCGGCACCGGCGAGGTCGCCGCCCCCAAGCCCACCACGCGGGCTCTGACCCGGCGCCGCCAGCACGGTCCGGCCGCCCTAACCCAGGTCAGTCCGGCTCTCGGCCAGTCCGCCGAGATCACTCACCCAGAGCGCGGCCCTGGCCACCTCGGCCATGGCCACCGCCTCGCAGCCGCCACACAGTTCCGACCTGTCAGGCCGGTTCGCGACTGGTCACGTCCTGCCCCAGCCACTGCCCGAGCAAGTCAGGCCGACGACCCGGCCCAGCCGGACGCCACCAGTCTCAGTACCGTGCCAACCTGCCCGGCTACGCCAGTTCATCAGGCGGGAGTGCACTGAAACCCAGCCCGACACGGCCCGCACCGTGCCGATCCTTCGCCAGTTCGGGTCGCCGCCCATCGCCCTGACCGCCGTCCGCGCTGACGGTCATGTCCACGACGGTCGCCTGCCCGTCACTCCAGGCCCTCGCCACCGGAACGTGTCACCAGAGTGGCCGCAGTCCGACCGGTCGCCCTGAATCGCGCACGTAGGCCCAGAGCGAGAATCGCACTTCGTCCAGCGCCTGCTTACCAACCAGTTGTTCCCAACGTTCCTCCTCCTCCATCCACATCAGCTCGACTTCGCGGATGCACTGCCGGCCTCGTTCGGTCAGTTCGACGATCTTGGCGCGGCCATCGTCCGGATGTGGGCGCCGTGTCACGAAACCCTGGTTCTCCAGCTCCTCCACGAGCTGCACCGCCGCCTGCTTGGTGACCCCAAGATGGATCGCCAGCGCCACCGCGGTCGTCGTGGGATTGCAGGACAGGAAGTTGAACGCGTATCCGTAGGCGGGCCGCAGCCCGGGATACCCCTGCTCGTCCATCCGCGTGTGCACGCGGTCGTTCATCAATCGGAACACCATCGCGAGCGTCACAGGAAGCTGCCCCTCGGCCATGGCGCCACCCTAGATCCGCTCGTTCGCCCATCTGCATTCAACACCGACTTGCGCGATGTGGTCAAGCTGCTTTACCTTCAATCTCGACAAGCCGCTTGACCATCTCACTGGAGGGACACATGACCAGAACCAACCCCGGACCGACGTTCTCCTTGGGGGTCAACACATTCAGCCCTCGCGAAGAGGGTTTCGCGTCGGCGGGAGACCCGCTGACCGCGACCGTGGACAGGGTCGAACGGATGGTCACGCCGGGCATGACGCCGACCGTCGCCCCCGGTGCGCTGTTCGCCCTACGCGACACCGCCGAGTGCCCGCGCTCGGTCCTGGCGTGCACGAGCGCGGGCATCTCGGCGGAGCTGCACGGTCAGGTGTTCGTGCCCCCGTAGGCGTAGTAAGGAGGCAGATCACGTACCCAGCCAGAGGAGTCGGTCAACTCCGCCGCGCGCGCAACACGGTCGCGGTCGCCTCGTCGGCGGGGAAGAACGACTCGATCGCCAGTTCGGAGACGGTGATGTCCGCCGGTGTGCCGAATGTGGCGACCATGCTGAAGAAGGTCAGCTCCCGGCCCTCGTGGCGCACGCGTAGCGGCACCACCACCTCGCCCGGTCCGGGCAGCTCGATCTCCGGCTCCGGCTCGGCGCACGGATAGCCGGACAGTTCCTCGTACAGCTCGGTCAACACCGGATCGGCGGTCATCGCCACCTGCCGCCGCAGCCGGCCCAGCAAATGTGCCCGCCACTCCCCCAGGTTCGCGATCCGCGACGCGAGCCCTTCGGGATGCAGGCTGGCACGCAACACGTTCACCGGTGGCATCAGCAGGTCCGGTCGCACCGACTCGGTCAGCACCCCGATGCTGGCGTTGGCCTCGACCATGGTCCAGGCCCGGTCGATGACGATGGCCGGGTAGGGCTCATGGGCGGTGAGGATCTGCCGCACCGCGGTCCGGACCGCGGTCATATGCGGCGAATCCAGTGCCGACTCGGCGTAGACCGGCGCGTATCCAGCAGCGAGAAGGAGGTGATTGCGTTCCCGCAGTGGCAGTTCCAGTTGCTCGGCCAGGTGCAGGAGCATGTCCCGGCTTGGTGTGGACCGCCCGGTCTCCACGAAGCTGAGGTGCCGGGTGGAGATGTCGGCCCGCACCGACAACTCGAGTTGGCTGAGCCGCCTGCGGTCCCGCCACTCACGGAGCAGTTCGCCGACCGGCCGCGTGGTCTGGGTCGTGGTGGCCACACGACCTGGCCCAGGCCGGGAACGCTGAACCGTACCGGCGAGCGTCGTGCCCGACGCGGACGGCGGAGACGCGGTCGCGGCGCCTTCGTGCCGGCCATTCCTGGCCGGAGCGGTCCTGCCACCGACGGCGGGCTCGCCGCGGCCGTCGCGAGCGGGACTGCCTCCGGCGGCGTTCCTCGGCCCCCGGCTACCGGAAGTCGTCGGCATGATCGGCCGCCCATCGTGCGTAGGTGTGAGCGGGCCGGTTCAGCACCCGCTCGACGTCATCGGTCAACTCCGCCGCCCCCACCAGATCCGATTCGGAGACAGGAGCGTCCTCAGGTCCCAGCATCCACTCGACGAAGGTCCGGTCACAGCCCTGGGCCAGCCAGTCCGCCCGCGCCTGGTCCGGGCTGATCGCCTCGAAGCGCAGGTCGCGCCCGATCGCCGCGCCGATCGCGGCGACCTGCTCCGGCGGGGTGATCAGTCCGGGTCCGGTGAGCACGTACTTGGCGCCGTGGTGTCCGTCCTCGGTCAGCGCCGCGACCGCGACCGCGGCGATGTCCGCCTCGTGCACCATGCCCGCGGCGATCTTGCCGAAGGGCGAGCGCACCACACCCGCGGCCCGGATGGCGGGTGCCCAGTCCAGCGTGTTGGCCATGAACTCCCCGGCCCGCACGTGTGTCCACTCCACCCCGGCGGCCTCCACCGCCTGTTCCACGGTCACCTCGTCGGCGTGGTGGTAGTCGGCGTCCCCGTAGCCGGGTTCGTCCTCCACCACCGCGCCCGAGGACAGCGTCACGATCCGCCGCACGCCTGCGGTGGTCGCGGCCGCCAGCACGTCGTTCACCGTCGCCGACACAGCGAAAGCAGGTGCCAGGAAGAGTCGATCCACGTTCTCGAACACCCCGGTGAGGGTCTCCGGGTCGGTCAGGTCCCCGCGGAGGACCTCGGCGGACTCAGGCAGGCTGGCCCGCACCGGATCCCGGGTGAGTGCTCGCACCGTGTGCCCGGCGGCGAGCAGTTGCCGCAGCACCTCGCCGCCGATGGTTCCACTGGCCCCGGTGACCATGATCCGCATGACGCCCCCCGTTACTCAAGTTTGAATGGAGCGCAACTGTAGCGACCACCGAGGCCCACGACAAGCCATGGGACTAGCGGGCGGATCGGCGCAGCCCGACCACCTGCAGTTCGGCGAACACCGCCACCGCCGCAGCCTGGACCAGCACAAACGCCACACCCAGGCCGGTCATCGGCAGGATGGCGGCAACCACGACACTGGCCACCACCCACAGCGCGTTGATCACCACGATCTCCCACGCGCCGACCCGGCTGAGCTGCCGCCGCAGACCCACGGTGGCGACTCCGGCCGCGAACACGACCAGCACCACACCCGCCCCAAGCAGCAGTCCGGCGGACAGGCCCAGCAATTCAGCGAGGAAGGAGCTACCCAGCAGCAGAAGCACACCCATGGCGCCGGAGGCCACCGCGTCCAGCCGCAGGGCGAGGCGGAGCAGACCGGTGGGGTTGGCGGTGGCGGCGGAAACCTGAGTGGTCATCGTGACTCCTTGATCGGAAGTTCGGCTGTCCCTGTGGGCATGACGATCTCCCGCCGCAGGTCAAGCTGTCGATTACCTCAGAGGTAATGCCGCAGGTCAGGACCTCACAAGTCCCTGATCACCCGGCAGGGGTTGCCGGCGGCCAGCACCCGCTCGGGCAGGTCCTTGGTGACCACGCTGCCCGCGCCGACCACGGTGTTGGCGCCGATGGTCACGCCGGGGCAGACGATGACTCCGCCGCCGAGCCAGGCGTTGTCCCCGATGGTGATGGGCGCGGCGGTCTCCCAGCGTTGCCGCCGCAGCTCGTGATCCTCGATCGGGTGCAGGGCGGTGAGCAGCTGCGCCCGCGGGCCGATGGACACGTCATTGCCGATGGTGATCGGCGCGCAGTCCATCAGGATCGCGTCGTAGTTGATGAAACTGTTGTCCCCCAAGCGAATGAGGTAGCCATAGTCACACTGGAACCGTGGCATGATCCACGATCCGGCGCCGATCCCGCCGAGCAGCTCGGTCAGGATCTGTTGCCGTGCCTCGTCCTCACCGGAGCGGGTCGCGTTGAACCGGTCCACCAGCTGCTGGCAGTGCCTGCGCTCGGCGACCAGCGCGGGATCGTTGTCGCGGTACAGCTCGCCGCGCAGCATGCGTTCCTTTTGCTCGCTCATGATCACCCACACTAGCCAGCCGAGGTGCTGGGCGGGCTCGAATGCCATGCCGGGAACGCGAGGGCGCCAGGGAGTTCGATCACTCGCTGGGGACCCGGGTGGGAGTGAGGGAAGGACGAGGTCGCCCACCCGGAGCCTGTGTCGCCCGGCCGAGGACGCTCGCGTGCCGTGCCGTGCCTGGCCGGGCTGGGCCGGGCGATGCGGATCGTGCGGTGCGGTGCCGTGCGGGCATGCGGTGCGGGACGCGTGCTTGGCGTCGTGTCATTGGCCTGGCTCGACGGGCTTCACTCGGTGCTCGACTTGCCGATCATGGCGCTGCGGTGGGATCCGTGCCCATCGTGGTGCCCGTGAGCGCGGACAGGGTTTCCGTGAAGCCGGTCCAGGCTTGTTCGGTGTCCGGGGTTCGGGTGTGTGGGGAGCGGAACCAGTGCAGGAAAGCCGCCATGTCGTCGAGGGCCCAGCGCAGGCGGTACAGCTCCAGTGCCGAGTGATCGACCGGGCGGCCGCTGATCTCGGTGTAGTGGGCCAGGTCCTGGTCGTCCTGGGCGACCAGCCAGAGGTCGCGTTCGGGGGCGGCCAGGCCGACGGTGTCCCAGTCGAGCAGGATGTGGCGGTTTTCCAGACGCATCAGGTTGCCGGGGTGGGGTTCGCCATGGGTGATCACCGGGGTGCCATGCGGAGTGGCGGCTCTGCGATCGAACTCGGCCAGGCGGTGGTGGAGGCCGGTGGCGTGCTGGGCGGTCAGGGCGCGGGCGGGTTCGGCGAAGGGGCCGCCGGTCCAGAGGGTGCGCAGGGAGGTCAGGGCCGCGGTGAGGTAGGCGCGGGACGGTAGCGCCGGCTGGCAGATCGGGGTGGCGGCTGGGGGTTTGGTGCGGTGGAGGTGGGCCAGCAGGGTGAGGGTGGCCGTGCGGTCGGGGCGGGTGACGGGGTCGCCGAAGTGGCCGGTGGTGCCGTCCAGGAATGGGAAGACGCTCAGGGCGTAGTGCGGGCCGAGGCGGCGGAGGGTCTCGCCCTCGGGAGTGGACACCGGGGCGGCGACGAAGTCCAGGGGGAGGGTGGCAGAGGTGGTCATGGCTTGGCGGAGGCCGTGCCAGGCCGTGGCGGGAGTGGGGCCGCAGTGGGGTTTGGCGGTGAGGTCCGCGACGGTGATGAACCAGCGGCGGGTGTGCTGGTCGGTGACGGTCCAGTGGTGGTCGCCGAAGCCGACGGGGGCGTGGGTGAGGGTGACGGCGGTGATGTTCCAGGCGTGCAGGGCCTGGTGCAGGGTGTGGTCGTCCAGGTCCGGCGGCCGGTCTTTCATGGCGGGGAAGCTAGTTGGTGGGGACTGGTCGGGGCACTTGGTTTTGGGGAGGTCGTATCGCCGTGCGGTTGGGCGGGACGGCGGCCAGGGCCGCCGCCGGCGTTTGGCTGAGGTGGAGGGGGCCGGGCCGGGCTGAGGTCGCGTGGGCCGGGCGCGGGCTGGGGCCGGGCGCGGGCTGGGGCTGGGGCTGGGGCTGGGGAGGAGGCTCCCATGCCTTGGGCAGAGGGGAACAACGGCTCGGCGCGAGAGGGCGACGGCGCGGTGGGTGGATCGGGTGGTGTCGGCAGCGCGATGCGGCGCGGGGCAGCGTAGAGCGGCGCGGCGGTGGTGTGGGCGGCGCGGATCAGTCGCGGCGCAGAACGGCGCGGCGCGGCGGTGTGGGGATCGGGTGGCAGGCCGCGTGGCTGCGGAGGTTGGGGTCAGACGGGGTACTGGAGGGCGATGTCGCGTTCGGTTTTGCCGCCGTCGAAGTCGGGGGCCTGGCTGGTGTCCTTGGTGGGGCTGGTTTCCGACAGGGGGATGCGGTCGGGGAGTTTGGCGAACTTGGGTTCTGGCTTGTGCTCGGTCATGGACTCACCCCTTTTCTTTCGAGGTTAGCCGACGCGCAGGCCCAGCGCCGTGACGATGACCAGGGCTTGTTCCGGGTCGATCACGGCGCCTTCGAGTTCGGCGGCGCGGGGGTCCAGGGCCGACAGGTCTGTGCCGCGGAGGTCGGCCTGGGTGAGGTCGATCCGGTGGAGTTGGGCGTTGGTGAGGTCGACTCGGTGCAGGGTGGCGCCGGTGAGGCGGGCGGCGGTGAGGTTGGCCTCGTGCAGGCGGGTGCCGGTGAAGGTGGCTCGGCTGAGGTTGGCGCCGGGCAGGGCGGTGTAGGACCAGTCGCCGCCGGTGACCTTGAGCAGCTCGAAGGTGCAGTGCTCGAAGGTGCTGCCGGTGAGTTTGCAGTCGACGAAGGTGGTGTCGAAGAAGCGGCTGCGGGTGAAGGTGCAGTTCAGGAAGGCCGTGCCGGTGTGGGTGGCGGCGTTGAGGCGGCACTGCCGGAAGGTGCAGTCGAGGAAGTTCGCCTGACGACTGGACATCTCGGACAGGTCGACGTCGTGGAAGGCGACCCTGGTGAAGGTCTGGCCGTCGAGGTCCTGCTCGATGTCCCAGTCCCGGTTGTGGATGGTGGTGTCGGCGGCCGGGGGCTGGGCACGGCGGGGGCGCTCAGGCATGGGGGCGCTCAGGCATCGGCAGGGCCGGCCGGGGTTGGGTCAGTCGGGGTAGGGTCGACTGAGGCGGGGTCGGCCAGGTTGGGGTCGGCCAAGGTCGGGTCGGTTGGGGCGGGGTCGACTGGGGTGGGGATGACGCGCAGGCCGGTGACGCGCTCGGTGAGGGCGGTGACCGGGTCGGGGGCGTCCAGGGTGAGGTTGTACTCGGCCAGGGAGCGGGTGAGGCGTTCGGCGGCGTTGCGGCGGCCTGCGGGGCTGACCGCCATCACCAGGCTCACCGTCACCCCGCCGGGGGTGGTGTCGACGCGGTAGGTGCCGGCGCGCATGGCGCGCAGCGCGTGCTGGACTAGCTCGACGGGGATGGCGGGTTCCGGTGGCACGGGTTCAGAATGCCCTGACCAGGTTCTCAGCCGCGCACGGGGGCGGTGGCCAGGTGGCAGGCGACCTCGATGTCGGTGGCTCCGGTCAGGATGGGCAGGTCGCGGCGGCGGCAGGACTCGGCCACCGGGTCGGCGATGCCGGTGGCCAGGGCTGGGCATCGGGGGTGGAAGCGGCAGCCGCCGGGGACCCTGGTGGGGTCGGGGGCCTCGCCGGTGAGCACCGTGGGTGTCTCGCCGAGCACGGAGAGCAGGGCCTGGGTGTAGGGGTGCTGGGGGTGGGTGAGGACCTGTTCGACCGGGCCCACCTCCACGATCCGGCCCAGGTACATCACCGCGACCCGGTCGGCGATGTTCCAGGCCAGGCCCAGGTCGTGGGTGACGACCAGGGCCGCGAGGTCGAGGTCGGCGCGGAGTTTGAGCAGCAGGGCCAGGATCTCGCCGCGGACGGAGGCGTCCAGGGAGGCGACGGGTTCGTCCGCGATGAGCAGGCGGGGGTGCAGGGCGAGGGCGCCCGCGATGACCACGCGCTGGCGCTGGCCGCCGGAGAGTTCGTGCGGGAAGGTCCGGAAGAACCGTTCGGGTGGGCGCAGGCCCGCACGGGAGAGGGCGTCGGCGACCTGGTCGGCCTCGTTGCCGGGGGTGCGGTGGATGCGCAGGCCCTCGGCGACGGCCTCGTAGACGGTCTGGCGCGGGTTGAGCGCGCCGGTGGGGTCCTGCAGGATGAGCTGGACCTGGCGGCGGTAGGCGCGCAAACCCTTGGTGGAGTAGGGCAGCGGCCGGCCTTCGAAGCTGACCTGGCCGCGGGTGGGGCGTTCCAGGCCGAGCAGGGTGCGGGCCAAAGTTGTTTTGCCGCAGCCGGATTCGCCGACCAGGGCGGTGATCTCGCCCGCGTTGACGGTGAGGTTGACCCCGTCCACGGCGCGGGCGGTGGCGCCGTTGCGGGAGCGGAAGTGCACCGCGAGGTCCTCGGCGCGCAGCAGCGGGCTCATCGGGCGGCCTCCTGGGCGGGGACGTGGGCGTGCACGCAGGCGGCGGTGTGTTCGGGTCCGGCGGGCCGCAGCTGGAGGTCCTGGGTGGCGCATTCCGGTTGGGAGACACCGCATCTGGGGTGGAACGGGCAGCCGCCGGGCAGGTCGGCCGGGTCGGGTGGGTCGCCGGGCAGGCCGCGCGGGGCCATCCGGGAGGCGGGGTCGCCGACGGTGGGGAAGGCGGCTGAGAGCGCCGCGCTGTAGGGGTGCACGGGGGCGGTGGTGACCTGGTGGGAGGGGCCGAGTTCGACGATGCGGCCGGCGTACATCACGGCCAGGCGCTGGCAGGTCTGGGCGAGCACGGACAGGTCGTGGCTGATCATCATCAGGCCGATGCCGCGTTCGGCGACCAGTTCGGCCAGCAGGTCCAGGACCTGGGCCTGCACCATGACATCCAGCGCGGTGGTGGGTTCGTCGGCGATGACCAGGCGCGGGGAGCAGGCCAGCGCGAGGGCGATCATCACGCGTTGTTTCTGCCCGCCGGAGAGTTCGTGCGGGTAGGCGCGGGCGTGCCGGGCGGGCAGTCCGACGCGTTCCAGGAGTTCGGCGACCGCTCTGTCCACATCGGACTGTCGGCTGGAGGCGGCGCCGGCGCCGTTGTGCAGCAGGATGGGTTCGGCGATCTGCTCGCCGATGCGCCGCACCGGGTTGAGCGCGTGCATCGCGCCCTGGAACACCACCGAGGCGGCGGCCCAGCGGACCGCGCGCAGCCGTCCCCAGGACATGCCGGTGACGTCCTCCCCGTCCAGGAGGATCTGCCCGCCGATGGTGGTGCTGCGCGGCAGCAGCCGCAGGATGGACATGGCCACGGTGGACTTCCCGCAGCCGGACTCCCCCGCCATGCCGAGGGTCTGGCCCGCGTCCAGGGACAGGTTCACCCCGCGCACGGCGGGTACCGGGCCGCGGGCGGAGGTGTAGGTGATGGTGAGGTCGCGGAGTTCGAGCAGGGTCATCGTCAGCGTCCCCCCGAGGTCCGCAGCCGTGGGTTGAGCACGGTTTCCAGGGCCCGCCCGCACAGGGTGAAGGCCAGCACGACCAGGACGATGCCGATACCGGGCGGGATCACGTACCACCAGGCCCCGGCGGAGACCGCGCCGCTGTTGAGCGCGTTGCGCAGCATCGATCCCCAGGTGACCTGGGTGGGATCGCCCAGGCCGAGGAAGGACAGGGTGGACTCGGCCACGATCGCGCTGGCCACCTGCAGCGTGGTGTCGGCGAAGACCAGCGGCAGGGTGGAGGGCAGCACGTGTTTGGTGATCAGGTGGGTGTGGCCGCCGCCGAGGGCGCGGGCGCGTTCGATGTAGGGCCTGGCCTCCACCGCGAGGGTCTGCGCGCGGACCAGGCGGGCGGCGCTGGGCCAGGAGGTCAGGCCGATGGCGAAGACGATGGTGACCAGGCCGCGGTCGAGCACGCTGCTCAGCGCGATGGCCAGCACCAGGGAGGGCAGCACCAGGAAGAAGTCGGTGAAGCGCATCAGCACCGCCGACACCCAGCCGCCGAAGTGCCCGGCGAGCAGGCCGACCACGGTGCCGATGAGCATGGTCAGCACCGCCGCGGCCAGGCCGACGGTCAGCGAGATCCGGGCCCCGCCGAGCACCAGCAGCAGCACCGAACGGCCGGTCTCGTCGGTGCCGAGCAGGTAGTCCCCGCCCGGCCCCTGCAACGGGCGGCCGGTGGTCTTGGTGACGTCGAGGTCGGCGGGGTCGGTGAACAGCGGCGCGGCCACGGCCAGCAACGCGAACAGGACCAGCCCGGCCAGGCCGACCAGGCCGCCGCGGTCGGTGCGGAACTGCCGCCAGGCGCGACCGGCGGCCTCGCGGCGGCGGGCCCAGGCCAGGGCGCGCGCGGTCTGGGGGGCGCTCATGAGGCACGCACCCTGGGGTCGAGCACCCGGTAGAGCAGGTCGGCGGCCACGTTCATGGCGACCACGGTTCCGGCGAGCACGGTGAACACCCCTTGCAGCAGCGGCAGATCGGGCACGCTGAGCCCGTCGTAGAGCAGCAGTCCCAGTCCTGGCCAGGAGAACACGGTCTCCACGGTCACCGCGCCCTGCACGACCAGGCCCAGCCGCAGGAACACCAGCGTCACCGTGGGCAGCATGGCGTTCGGCACGGCGTGCTTGCGGCGGACCGCGTCGTCGGTCAATCCCTTGGCGCGCGCGGTGTTGAGGTAGTCCGCGCCCATCTCCTCCAGCAGCGCCGAGCGCATCACCAGCTGGTACTGGGCGAAGACCACCGCGACGAAGGTCAGGCAGGGCAGCACCATGTGGTGGGCGATGTCGAGCACCTGCGGGAAGAACTCATCCGGTGTGGACGGATCGAGCATGCCCCGGGACGGGAAGGCGTTGCCGGTGGCCATCATCAGGATCAGGCCCAGCCAGAAGGTCGGCACCGACCACAGGGTCAGCGAGATCCCGGTGGAGAACTGGTCGAAGCGGCTGCCGTGCCGCCAGGCGCTGCGGATGCCCAGGCTCAGCCCGATGACCACCGCGATCAGCGTGCCGGTGCCCACCAGCAGCACGGTGGGCCCCAGGCGTTCCAGGATCAGCTCCCCCACCGGGCGCCGGTAGGTGTAGGAGGTGCCCAGCTCACCCTGGAACAGCCCGCCGAGGTAGTCCAGGAACTGCATCCACAGTGGACGGTCCAGGCCGAATTCGGCGCGCAGCTGGGCGATCTGCTCGGCCCCGACCGGGCGGCCGCGGGTCATGGTCTGCACGGGGTCGCCGGGGATGACCCGGAACAGCAGGAACCCGAGCACCGCCACGAAGAACACGCTGAGCAGCGCGCCACCGAGCTTGCCGAGCAGGTAGCGCGCGGTGCCGGTGGACCTCCTGGTCTCCTGGGCGGTGGGTCCTGGCTGCTCGGTCGGGGCGAGCAGGTCGCTCACGCACTCACTCCCGGTCGTCGGCGCCGGCCTTGCGGCGGCGGGTCACCAGCAGCACGGCGCCACCGCCGAGCACGAGCACGGCGACCACGATGCCGATGATCAGCCCGGTGTTGCTCCCGGATCCGCTGTCGCCGGTGGCCGCGCCCGCCGGGGTGGCGCTGTAGTAGCCCCACATGCCGTTCTGCTCCCGGATGACCCCGCCGGTGCTGGGCTGGAGGGCGAAGGCGGCGAACTTGTCGCTGCGGTAGGCCTCCAGCGCGTTCTCGTAGTAGAGCACGATGCTGGCGGCCTGATCGACGGCGACCTTCTGCATCCGCTTGACCAGTTCGCCGCGCTTGGCCCGGTCGAACTCGCTGAGCTGGGCCTTGTACAGCTCGTCGTAGGTCTTGTCGCACAGGTAGGCGTCCGTGGTGGCGCCCTTGCCGTCCGGGCCGGGCCGCTGGTCGCAGGTGTGCAGGCCGAGGATGAAGTCCGGGTCGGGGTTGGTGCCCCAGCCGGAGAAGGCGATGTCGTACTGGCCGCCGGTGGTGCGTTCGTTCATCTGGTTGCTGGAGATGGTCTGCAGTTCCACGCCGACGCCGATGTCGGCCAGCCAGCTCTTGATGAACTCCGCGCCGGTGATGTCGTTGGGCCGGTCGTTGCGGGCGTAGAGCCGGAAGGTCAGCGCCTTGCCGTCGGGTCCGACCCGGATGTTGTTGGCGCCCTTGGCATAGCCGGCGGCGTCCAGGGCGGTGTTGGCCGCGCCCGGGTCGAACTTGGCGCCTGCGGCCTCGGGGGTGAGGTGGAAGTCGGCGTAGACCGGGGGCAGGAAGCCGCCGCCGACCTGGCCGAAGCCCTGCAGCACCCGGTCGACCAGGGCCTTGGGGTCGATGGCCTTGGCGATGGCCTGGCGGACCCGGATGTCCTTGAGCGCTGGGTGGCCGTCACCGATGGGGGCGCCCGCCTTGGTGGCCGCGCCGGGGTTGAGCACCAGTTCGGAGAAGCGGCGGCCGTTGGCCTTGTTGAGCGTGACGGTGGCCTCGCTCTGCAGCGACTGGTACTGGGCCGCGGTGAGCCGGTTGACCAGGTCCACCTCGCCCTTGCGCAGGGCCTGCACGGCGGCGTCGCTGTTCTTGAAGTACAGGAAGTGCAGCTCGTCGATCTTGGGGGCGCCGCGCCAGTAGTTCTTGTTGGCCTTGAGCTTCACGTGCTGCTCGGGCTTGTGTTCCAGCAGGGTGAACGGCCCGCTGGAGACCACCGGCTGGGTCTCGTTGGTGAAGTCCTTGAGGTTGCTCACCTTGGACCAGACGTGCTCGGGCACGATCGGCACGTCAAGGGCGAGCATGGTGGCCTGCGGTGTCTTGGTCTTGATCACCACCTGCTTGCCGTCGGCCGAGGCGGTCACCGACTCGAAGTTGGCGACGAAGTTGCCGTTGGCGGTGGCCGCGATCGGGTCGCGCAGCATCAGGTTGTAGGTGTAGGCGACGTCCTTGGCCGTGATCGGCGCGTCGTCGGACCACTTCGCGTTGTCCCGGATGGTGAAGGTCCAGGTCAGCTTGTCCGGGGCGGTGGTCCACTCCTTGGCCAGCGCCTCGCCGGGGCTGTTGTCCTCGACCTTGTAGGAGGTGAGGAAGTCATACATCAGCCTGCCGATCTCCGTGGAGGACTGCAGGCTGGCCAGGAACGGGTTGAGCGAGTCGATGCCCTGCAACAGGCCCACCCGCAGGACGTTGCTCGCGGGTTGCTGCGCGGTGGCGGCGGGCGCTCCCGCGAGCATGGCGGGCGCGGCCATCACCGCACCGGCGAGCATCGCGCCGAGCAGTCCGCGCACCCTGCGTGCCGAGGTCATCGACTTCCCCTTCCAGGCTGGTGCCAAGAAATAACCATCTCGCCACATAACAAGTCAACGAGTACCGCGAAGTACTGACCAGGTCGTAACGTGATCAACCGTGCGCATTCTGATCTCGGCCGATATGGAGGGCGTCACCGGGGTGACCTGGGGCGCCGACGTCAAGCCCGGCTCTCCCGGCTGGGAGCGGTTCCGGCCGGTGTTCACCGGTGACGTCAACGCCTGCGTCGCCGGCCTGATGGCCGGTGGCGCCACCGACATCCTGGTCAATGAGGCCCACTCCTCGCAGCGGAATCTGCTGATCGAGGAATTGGATGTGCGGGCGCGGCTGCTCACCGGGCGGCACAAGCCGCTGTCGATGATGCAGGGCATCGACTCCGGGATGGACGGGGTGGTGTTCCTGGGCTACCACGCCGCGGCCGGTCAGCAGGGCGTGCTGGCGCACACCTACCTGGAAAACTCCGTCACCGGGGTGTGGCTGGACGGGGTGCTGGCCAGCGAGGGCAGGCTCAACGCGGCCCTGGCCGCCGAGCACGGCGTCCCGGTGCTCATGATCACCGGGGACGACCGGTGCTGTGCGGACGCCGCGGAGTACGTGCCGGCGGCCGAGCGGGTGGCGGTCAAGGAGTGCGTGAGCCGCTACGCCGCGATCTGCCTGCCGCCCACACGGTCCTGGGAGCTGATCACCGAGGGGGCGCGACGGTCGATGACCCTGGCCGGGCGCACCGCGGTGGCGCCGGGGCCGCACCGGATCGAGGTGGAGTTCGACGCGGCGCACCTGGCGATGGCCGCGGCGGTGATCCCCACCGTGGAGCAGATCGGGGTGCTGCGGGTGGGTTTCGACGCGCCGGACATGACCGAGGCGATGAAGTGCTTCAAGATCGTCACGGCTATCGCGGGCGGGGCGACCGAACCGGACTGGGGCTGAGTCAGCGGGTCCCGGCGGGCGCGGTGACCGGGTAGTCGGGCAGGTCCACGGCGTGCGCGGCGTGCTGGATCTGCTCGTGCATCCTGGCCGCGATCCGGTTGCGGGTGCTGGAGGGGGTGAGCTTGAGCAGCCGGAAGGACAGGCCGCGCAGGCGGCGCTGCCAGGCGGTGTCGGTGATCATGCCCTTGGCGCTGTCCACGCCGAGCCGCTGGTTGACCTCGACGTAGGGCCGCATGATCCGCTCGTAGCCGGCGAAGGCGGTGGTGTGGTCGGCGTGCCTGACGAGTTCGCCTGCCAGGACGTAGGCGCCGACCAGGGCCAGGCTGGTGCCCTGGCCGGAGGCGGGTGAGGCGCAGTAGCCGGCGTCGCCGAGCAGCACGATCCGGCCGGTGCTCCAGCTGGGCAGGTGGATCTGGGCGACGGCGTCGAAGTAGAAGTCCGGCGCGCTGGCCATCTCGGCCAGCAGGTTGGGCGCCTGCCAGCCGATGCGGGCGAAGGCGGTGCGCAGGGCCTGCTGCTGGGCGGCGACGTCGCGGCCGAGTCCGAGGTCTCCGGCGCCGAACATGAGCATGCCCTTGGCCGGGTCCCGGGGGCTGGTGCGGTAGATGCTGGCGGTGCCGCCGACGCCGTTGTGGAACAGCTCCCAGCGGTCCAGGTCCTGGTGGTGCCGGGTGGTGAAGATCGAGATGTAGCGGCCGAGGTGGCGCAGGTAGTCCGATTCGGGGCCGAAGGCCAGCGCGCGGGTGTTCGAGTGCAGGCCGTCGGCGCCCACGACCAGGTCGAAGGTGCGTGGCGCGCCGTGCTCGAAGGTGACCTGCACGCCCTGCTCGGTCTCGGTGAAGGCGGTGGCGGAGTCGCCGTAGACGAACTCGACCTCCTCCCTGCAGGCCGCGACCAGGATGCGGCTGAGGTCGCCGCGCCAGAGTTCGGCGTCGCCGGTGCCGCGGCCGTACATGAAGTCGGCCTCCATGGTGGCGATCGGCTTGTTCTTCGCGGTCACGAAGGTGACGCCGCGGACCTTGGTGTCCACCGCCTCGATGGCCGCGCGGATGCCCATGCGCTCGCACACGGTGATCGCCGCGCCGCGGACATCGATCTTGTAGCCGCCTTCGCGCGGGGCCGGCGCGCGCTCGAGGACGGTGGGACGGAAGCCGTGGCGGCGCAGCCAGTAGGCGAGGGCGGGGCCGGCGATGCTGGCGCCGGAGATGAGCACGGTCTTGGTCATGACCGGAATCATACGAACGTATAGAACATCTGTCTAGTACGTTTGTATAAGACGTCCGTCTGGATCAGCTCCGAGGAGGGTGACCATGACCAACAACCGGGAATCACTGCTGGCCGGAGCCAAGAAGTGCCTCTACGACAAGGGCTATGCCCGCACCACCGCCCGGGACATCGCCGGCGCCTCCGGGGTGAGCCTGGCCGCGATCGGCTACCACTTCGGCTCCACCCAGGAGCTGATGAACCAGGCCCTCTACGCCGCGATCGGGGACTGGGGCGAGGAGCTGGAGGCCACCCTGGCCGCCGAACTGGACCCGGAAACCACCACGCGGCAACGGTTCGAGACCTACTGGGAGCGGGTGCTGACCAGCTTCCGCACCCACCGGCGGATGTGGGTGGCCACCTTCGAGATCTTCCCGCTCATCGACGAACTGCCCCAGGTACGCGCCGGCCTCGCCCAGGGCATGGAGCACGCCCGGATCGGCCTGGCCACCCTGCTGCGGGGCGTCGGCGCGGGCGGTGGGGACGCGCGGGAGGTCGGCGCGGTCCACCAGGCGCTGCTCAGTGGCATCCTGGCCCAGTGGTTGATCGACCCCGAGGCCGCGCCCAGCGCCGCCGAACTCTCCGCCGGACTGCGCCGGATCGCCCAGGACCTCGCCGATGACTGAGTTGCGGGTGGCGCACACCGCCGACCTGGACGCCCGGACCCGGCACGCGCTGCGGGAGCTGCTGGACCTGACCTTCGACGGCGAGTTCACCGACGAGGACTTCTCGCACTCCCTGGGCGGGATGCACGCGCTGCTCCACGCCGAGGGCACGCTGATCGGGCACGCCTCGGTGGTGCAACGCCAACTCCTCCACGGCGACCGGGTGCTGCGCACCGGCTACGTCGAAGGCGTCGCCGTGCACCCCGGCCACCAGCGCCAGGGCCACGGTGGCCGGCTGATGGCACCCCTGGAACGGATCATCCGCGAGGGCTACGAACTCGGCGCGCTCGGCGCGGCGCAGGACGCCCAGCGCCTCTACCGCGGCCGCGGCTGGCTACCCTGGCTGGGACCGACCTTCGCGCTCACCCCCGCCGGGATCGTGCGCACCCCGGCGGAGGACGACGCCGTCCACGTCCTGCCCGTTGGTCCGGCACTGGATCGCACGAGCGGGCTGACCTGCGACTGGCGAGTGGGCGACGTGTGGTGAAAGTTCACCCGATCGCCGGATGTACGTAGTTACACCGACGCGACCAACCCCGGAATGCGACGAGCATTCGCTGGTGCCACCAGTCCGGGAGGGATCCGCCATGACCAGCACATTCGTCGGCCACGACCTGGGCACGCTGCGCCCCGTCCCGCATGTGGCGACCTGGGCGCCGACCGGCAACCCCGGTCTGCCCGAAGAACTGCCCGAACCGGGCGTGCTCGGAACCCACGACGGAGTTCACTACACCGTGGATCCGGCCACCCCACGGTGGCTGCGCGCCCACCACCCGCGGTCACTGACCCCGGACCCCGACCTGGACATCCCACTCGGTCCGACCCCACTGCCGCTGACCGGGATCCGCGGCGGCCTGCTCACCCCGAACTCCCGCGTCCTGCTCATCGCCGCCGACCCGAACGCGGTGTTCTGCTTCGACCTGCTGCACGTGCCCGGCCAGCTCCACCCGGTCGGGGTGTGCACCGGCGCCCGCCTGCTGCCCGAGGTGCCCGGCCAGGCCACCGGTCTGGTGCTGCGGCCGTGGTGGCACGGCGGGGAGTACACGCCGCTGCACGTGCTCACCGCGCACGGCGGCGCACACGGACTGGCCGTGCCGGAGCCGATCGAGCTGTAAAACCGCCGCCCACGCGCCCGATGTCCGTAGTTTCCACGACGCACGGGCGCACACCGATGACAGAAGCTTGATGTGGTGGAGTCGCCCGCGCTTGGGGGTGGCGGGCGCCTCCCCCATGTCAGCGCCGGCGCGGAAGGACCGTCATGGCCGAGTACAGCACAGAAACCCAGCCGCCCGGCTTGGCGTCCCCCGAGGTGTCGGACTGGACCGAGGTCCGCACCGGATCCGTGTGCTGCGACCACGTCTGCTGGTACCTGCCCACCAGCGCACCCGGCGGCCGGGCCCTGGGCGCGCACGCCCACGACGGCGAGAACCTCGGCCTGCTCCACCCCGCCCCGCCCGTGCTGGCCACCGCGGGCAGCTTCGGCGCCCCGGTCTCCCACCGCGGCCACCTCGACGTCCCCGTCACCGGCCCCGCCGGCATCTGGCGACTACGCCCCGACGGCACCGCCCAGAGCTGGCTGCCCGCCAGGGAACTGCCGGAGGAGGGCCTGTTCACCTGGTGCGGCAACCAACTCGGCCTGCTCTACACCAGCGCCACCCACCACCCGCGCACCCTGCGCGCCTACGACCCCACCACCCTGAGCCACCTCCCCTATTGGGACATCGACCTGGGCCCCAGCCCGCTGCCGCTGACCCACATCCGCGGCGGCGTGTTCACCCCCAACCGCCGCCTGCTCCTGGTCGCCAGCGGCCCCGACGGCGTGAACACCCTGGCCTGCTTCGATCTGGTGCAGAACCCCCGGCACCACCGTCACCCGCTCTCGGCCCGCTGCAGCGGGGCGCGACTGCTGCCGGAGATCACCGGCGAGATCACCGGCCTGGCCATCCGCCCGGTCTGGATCGGCGACACCTACGCCCCCGTGCACATCCTGTCCACCGCGGGCTTCCCCGCCCACAGCTTCCGCGTACCCGACCCCGACAACCTGTGACCCGGGTTCGGTTACGGTCTGGGCGTGCCGGCCCAGCCTGACCCCGACCACCACCCGCTCCCCGCCCCCGTTTCGGCGGCGTCGAAGTGGCTGACGGTCCCGATCCGCCGCCGGGTCCTGTTCATCGCGCACAACCTCACCACCGCCACCCGCCTGCTGGACATCCTCCCGATCTTCGAATCCGATTTCCGGGTCCAGATCACCTTCACCTGGCCGGAAACCGACCCCTTCCGCCACGGCCTCCCCGAATTCCTGGAAAACCACGGCTTCCTCACCATGCCCTGGGCGGAAGCGTGCGCCGCGCCGTTCGACCTGGCTGTCACCGCGAGCCACCATGCCGGGATCGACCAGGTCAGCGCGCCGCTGGTGATCTTGTCCCACGGAATCGGCTATACTAAAAAGTCACCCGAATCCCGAATCCCGAATCCCGAATCCCGAATCCCGAATCCCGAATCGCGGCCACCGCGACAGCAGCCCCAATCCCGGCCGCGGCCGAAATCGCGGACCCGACCGAACCTCCACCAGCCCCGGCCCTCTCCGGCGAAGCGCACTCCCCTGACCCACTCCACCCCGGCGCCACTCCCCCACCGGAGGACGTCTTCGGCCTCTCCGACGAGTGGGTCCTGCGCGACGGCGCCCCCTTCGCCAAAGCCCTCGTCTTCTCCCACCCCGAACAAATCACCCGCCTGACCCCCGCCGCCCGCCCAGCGGCCGTGCTCGCCGGCGACCCCTGCTACGACCGCATGCTCGCCAGCCGCCACCTGACCCCCCGCTACCGCGCCGCCCTGGCCGCCCCCACCGGCCGGACCCTGATCGCGATCACCTCGACCTGGTCCGACACCGCCCTGTTCGCCACCCCGGACCTGATCCGCCGCCTGCTGGCCGAACTCCCCGCCGACACCCACCAACTGGCCCTGATCCTGCACCCCAACATCTGGCACCACCACGGCCCCCAACAAGTCCGAACCTGGCTCGCCGACTGCCTCCGCGCCGGCCTGCTCCTACTCCCCGAACACGAAGGCTGGCGAGCCACCCTCCTGGCCGCGGACCTCGTCATCGGCGACCACGGCTCGGTGACCTGCTACGCCGCCGCCCTGGACCGCCCGGTCCTGCTGGCCACCTTCCCCGCCGACCGTGTGGCCCCGGGCTCCCCCGTCGCCCGCCTCGGCGAACTCGCACCTCGCCTGGATCTCGCGGTGGCGCTGCGGCCTCAGCTTGAGCGCGCCATCGCCGGTCACCGGGCGCCGGTCGTGGGGCTGGTTCGGGGTCAGGCGGGTGATGGGGATTCGGGCCGCCGAGGGCGCTCCAGCGGCGCGTCCAGCCACGATCCAGCGAACCCCGCGAGCGTCGCATGGGCCGCGAGCCCCGCAGGTGCCGAGGGTTCTGCCGATTCCGCGAGCCTGGCAAGTCCCGTGGCCAGCGCGGCTCCAGGCGAGGCCGGGCAGGATCCGCGCGCTGGCGGCCGCTACGCCGAGGTGGCGGAGCTGGTGACCTCGGCGCCCGGCGAGTCGGCGCGGCTGCTGCGAGCGCTCTGCTACCGCCTGCTCCACCTGCCGGAACCACCCACCGAACCGCCGGTCCCGGTCCTGCCGCCGCCATCGGCCACCAGCGCGCCTGGCGCACCCGCCGCACCTGGCGCGGCCAGCGCCACCAGTGCGCTGGGAGCCACCAGCGCGCTCAGCGCACACCGCTGGCTCGCCCCACCTGGCACGCCCGGCTCGCCCGCCGCGCTCACCACCACCACGGCGAGCGCGGGGCGCCCAGCCGCGGGGCCTCACGCCGTAGACCTGGGGGCCGATCCGCTCCGGCGCGACCGGCCCGGCGATGCCGACCAGCCCATCGGCGTCGATCACCCCGTCGGCAGCCAGCTCGGCACCAGTCACCCCGGCGCCAATCCGATCACCGACGTCCGGCCGATCGCCGGCATCCCGGCCGGATCCCCCACCCCACGGCCCGTGCTCCACGCCGCCTGGGTGACCTGCTCGCTGATGCCGCCCCTTGCGGGGTCCGCCGCCGCCACCGTTCCTCTGCGGAACGCAAAAACAGGCGATTTGGTTGCCTTCGCGTTTCTGTCGCGTCACCCGGCCGAGCTAACCGAGGCTCCGGACCACGCTCATCTCGCTGTCCACGCCGACCACCCGCTGCCCGGCCTGCGCAACGCGGCTGATGTGCTGTTCATCCAGTTCAGCGAGTTGCGGGAGACTCCGGAGGAGTGGCTTTCCCTTACCTTAGCGGCTCGGCCGGGGGCTGTTGTGGCCGCGGTGGTGGATGGCCGGAACTGCTGGATTCTCACCCGGACCGGGGACAAAGCCGTGTTCGTCGCGGCGGGTGCCGATGATCCGGTGTGCTGGGCTTCGGTGGCGTACGCGGCGGTGCTGGGTGGGCGGCGGCTCGTCGAGCTGGCCGGGGTGGTGCTGCGGTTCGAGTGACGGGGTGGGGCGGGGGCGGGGGCGGGTCAGCGCTGTTCGTCCAGTTCTCGGCGCAGGTCGTCGAGTTCAGTCTGGGCCTCTTCCTGCTTGTCCGGGATCTTGGCGGCGATCAGCTGGTCCAGGGCGTCCCGGTACGCGGTTTCCG
Organism: Crossiella cryophila; assembly: GCF_014204915.1. NCBI lineage: Bacteria > Bacillati > Actinomycetota > Actinomycetes > Pseudonocardiales > Pseudonocardiaceae > Crossiella > Crossiella cryophila. The sequence continues at coordinate 6,002,693 of NZ_JACHMH010000001.1, read as the reverse complement.
CCTCGGTCCGCTCGCCAAGGGCGCGGTGGACCCGGGCTCGTTCCAGGCGGATTCGGGCCAGGTTGCCGGTGTCGGCGTCGGCGAAGCGGGACTTGGCCTCGTCGAGTTTGGCGGCGGCGGTGTGCGGGTCGCCTGCTTTGCGGGCGATGCGGCCGCGGTGCATGGCGTAGAGGGCCAACGAGCGGGGGCGGGTGGGGCCCGTGGCGGTTTCCTCGGCTTCGGCGAGCAGGGCGTCGGCCTTGGCGTAGTGGGTGGACTGTTCGGCGGCGAGGCCGAGGCCTTCCAGGCAGGCGGCCAGGTAGCGCGGGTGCCGGAGTTCGCGGGCCGGGGTCAGGGAGTCCTCGAAGGCGGCGGTGGCCTCGGCTGGGCGGCCCAGACCTTCGTAGCCGTGGCCCAGTTCGTTGAGCAACACCATGCGCGCCAACGGATCCTCGGTCACCGACAGCGCGAACCGGCGGGTGTCGACCAGTTCCTCATAGCGGTTGGTGTCGTAGTACCAGCGGCACAACGCGTGGCTGACCTGCCAGATCAGCTCACCCCGGCCGAGCCGCTGCGCCAGCGCCTGCATCTCGCGCAGGGTCACCGCGTCCGCGTCCAACTCCCGCCGCGCGACCTCGGCGGTGACCTCGGCCGCCGGGATCTCCACGGCGAGCGGCCCCTCCAGCTCCCGCTGCGAGTAGAGCGCCTTGGCCAGCGCGATCGTCCGGCGGGCGTGCCCTTCGACGATGCCGGTCTGGATCCGCACGATCTCCGCGGGCAGCTCGACCAGGTAGGCCCGCGCCACCGACTCGGCGTACTGGGCGGTCAGCCGGTGCCAGGAGAACCGGGTCTGCTCCCGCTGGAGCACGAACGCCCGTTCCAGCTCCCGCAGCACCGCGTCCCGGGCCGCCTCCTCCAGTCCCAGCAACTCGGTCACGGTGAACAGGCCGAACCGGGTGCCGGGCAGGAACGCGAGCAGACGGCAGGCATCCGCGGCCGCCGGGGACAACTCGGTGAAGGTGACGCGCAGGATCGCCTCGACCGGCTTCTCCCCGTCCACCTCCAGACCGCCCGCGCCGTCCCGCCGGATCCGCGCGATGTACTCCCGCAGCGGCACTTCCGACCAGGCGTGCAGGTAGGCCGCTGCCGCGCGCAGGGCCAGCGGCAGCCTGCCGCACACCTCGACCAGCTCGCGCACCTCGGCGGGTTCCCCGGCCCGTTCGATCATCGAACTGACCATCTCCACCGCGGCGTCCTCGCTGAACTCGGCCAGCCGCAACTCGGCGAAACCGTGGAAGGCCAACGCCTCCAGCTTCTGCCGACAGGACAGCAGCACCGCGCATCCCTTGAGCGCGGGCAACAATCCGGTGAACTGACCCGCGACACGCACGTCGTCCAGCACCACCAGCACCCGCGACCCCGCGCACTCGCGGCGGATGAGCGCGATCCGCGCCGGATCACCCACCGGGATGTCGTCCTCGGCCACTCCCAGCTGCCGCAGCAACTCGGCGTAGACGTCAGCGGGCGGCACGTCTCCCTCGAAAGAGCCGAACAACACCCGATCGAAGTCCTCACCCAGCCGGTAGGCGAGTTCCGCCTGCAGCACCGACTTGCCGATACCGGCCGGACCGGTCAGCGCCACCCACCGCCGCGACCCGGTCAGCCACGCCCGTACCTGGTCCAGCTCGTCAAGCCGGTTGTGAAACGCGATCATCGCCAAGCACCCCCTACCGCCCGACCCTACCGGCCCTCGATCGCGGTGCGCGACCGCATCAGCACACCCGGTCAGCGACCAGTTCCGCCACCCGCGCCACCGCCCCCTCCCCCACGATCCGCTCCCGCAACCCCGCCGCCCGCGACCGCATCCCGGCATCCCCGGCCACCCGCGTCACCGCCCGGTACAACCCCGCCGCCCGCACCGGCGCGGCCACCGGAACCGCCACCCCCAGCTCCACCAGGCGCCGCGCCGTCCCCTTCTGATCCCCCGCCCTCGGCGTCACCACCATCGGCACCCCCGCCGCCAGGGACTCCAGCACCGAGTTCATCCCGGCATGGGTCACGAACACCTCGGCGTGCGCCAGCACCGCCCGCTGCGGCAGGCGGCGGCGGGCGATCACGTTGTCCGGCAACCAGCCCAGCTCACCCGGATCGGTCGCGCCGGTGGCCAGCAGCACCAGCCAGTCGGTGTCGGCGAAGGCATCGGCGGCCGCGCGGAAGAACTCCGGGCCGCGCGCGAACACCGTCCCCGGCGACACCAGCACCACCGGCCGATCCTCGATCTCCCGCCACGGCAACGGATCCGGCCCACGATCCGGCTCGCGCAGCAGCGGGCCGACGAAGTGGAAGCGCGGCGGGAAACTCGCCCGTTCCGGCTGCAACTCCGGCAACGTGGTCACCAGCACCGGATCCACGCCCCGGCCCGAGGGGTGCAACCGGCTCAGCCCGACCCGCCCGGCGAGCGCGGCCGCCAGATCGCCGTAGCGGTGGCGGGCGGTCTCGGCCAGCACCGCGTCGTTGACCGCGTACGTCGTGCTCCACACCATCGAGGGCACCCCGGCCGACCGCGCGATCCTCCCCGCCCAGCCACCCATCACATCCCACACCACCAGACCCGGCCGATCCGCGCGGATCACGTTACGCAGCAACGCTTTGCTCGCCTGGTCCGAACGCAGCCGGGTGCTCACCGCCCGCCCGATCCGCGGCAACTCGGCCCAGCGGAAGCGGTCCGGCACCCAGGTGTCGAACCCCACCGGCACCGCGAGGACCTCCGCGCCGGTGGCGGCGACCGCCTCGGCGAAGGCCGGGCCGACCAGCACCCGCACCCGCGCGCCGCGGGCCACCAGCTCCCGCAACACCGGCAGCAGCGGGTTCACATGGCCGTGGGCGGAGTACGGCACGAACATCACATCGATCACACCAACCGACCGTAATCGGTCCGTCCACCACTGGTGGCAGGATGGGTGAGTGCCCACTCAACACGCCGTCGTCCTCGGGGGCGGACTCGCCGGGATGCTCGCCGCGCACGTGCTCGCCGAGCACGTCGACACGGTCACCATCATCGACCGCGACGAGCTGCCCGAGGGCCCCGAACACCGCAAGGGCACCCCGCAGGCCCGGCACACGCACGTCTTCGTCGAGGGCGGCTACACCGCCCTGGAGGACCTGCTGCCGGGCATCGTCGAGGAACTCACCGGACTCGGCGCGCAACGCCTGAACCACCCCACCACCATCCTCATGCGCACCCCCGCCGGCTGGCGCGAACGCCTGTCCCCGGAGGCAGGCGTGCTCAGCGCCAGCCGCGCGCTCACCGACTGGGTGGTCCGCCGCCGGGTCCTCGCCCACCCCCGCATCACCGTGGCCGCACCGGCCACAGTGGTCGGTCTGCTCGGTGATCGCCGCCGGGTCAGCGGCGTCCGGCTGCGCGACCGCGGCGCCACCGACACCCGCCGCCTCACCGCCGACCTGGTCGTGGACGCCACCGGCCGCTCCTCGCACACCCACGAGTGGCTGGCCGAGTTCAAGATGCCGACCGTGCACCGCGAGCACATCGACTCCGGCATCCGCTACTCCACCCGCGTCTACCAGGCCCCACCCGGCACCCCGGCCGGATTCCCGCTGCTGGTCGTGCAGTCCGACCCGCACTCCAACCGCCCCGCGGTGGCCGGGATGCTCTCCCCGATCGAGAACGACCGCTGGATCGTCACCGTGGTCGGCCCGAAGCACGATCCGCCGCCCACCACCGAGGCCGAGTACCAGCCGTTCCTGCGTGGACTGCCCGATCCGGTGCTGGCCGACCTGGTCGCCGCGGCCACCCCGCTGACCCCGCCGCACGGCTTCGCCAACACCGCCAACCACCGCCACTTCTACGAACGCGCCCGGTTCTGGCCGGACGGACTGCTGGTGCTCGGCGACGCCTACGCCACCTTCAACCCGATCTACGGCCACGGCATGGCCACCGCCGCGCTGGCCGCCCGCGCGCTGCGCCGGCGCTGGCAGCGCCACCACCCGCTGCTGCCCGGCTCGGCCCGCCGCGCCCAGCGCACCATCGCCAGGGTCACCGAACCGGCCTGGCGGCTGGCCACCGCCCAGGACCTGCGGCTGCCACACACCACGACCACCGGCCGCGCCCCTGGCAAGCTGGCCCGGCTCAACTACCGCTACGCCGACCGGATGGTGGCCGCCATCCCCGGCCGCCCCGACATCCTGCGCACCAACCTGCGCGTGCTCACCCTGCTCGCCTCACCGTTGCGGCTGTTCAGCCCACGGATGATCTGGCAGGTCCTGCGCGGCCCGCGCGGCGCCTACCTGCCCGAGGTGCCGCTGACCGCGGCGGAGCGCAAGATCCTCACTCCGGCGAACGGAACGACCGCCGATAGCTAGCCGGGGACACCCCGACCAGCAGCCGGAACCGGTCCCGGAACGCCGTCGGTGAACCGAAACCGACCTGTGCGGCGATCCGGTCCACCGAATGCCCGGTGGTCTCCAGGAGGTGCTGGGCCCGCCGCAACCGCTCCCGCGTGATCCACTGCAACGGGGTGGTGCCGGTCTGCTCGCGGAAGCGGCGGCTCAGTGTCCGGGTGCTCAACCGGGCCTGCCGCGCCAGCTCGACCAGGCTCAGCCGCCGTTCCAGGTTCTCCGCCAGCCACACCAGCAACGGTTGCAGCGAACCACCGTCGGGGGCCGGGTCGGAGTGCGCGATGAACTGGGCCTGCCCGCCCGCGCGCTCCAGCGGCATCACCGAGACCCTGGCGATGTCGGCGGCCACCGCGGCGCCGTGATCCTTGCGCACCATGTGCAGGCACAGGTCCATACCGGCCGCCGCGCCCGCGGAGGTCAGGATCTGCCCGTTGTCCACAAAAAGCACATCCGGATCGACCTCGATCGAGGGATAGCGGGCCGCCAGCGCGGCCGCGCCCAGCCAGTGCGTTGTGGCCCGCGCCCCGTCCAGCAAACCGGCCTCGGCCAGCACGAACGCCCCCGAACAGACCGAGGCGATGCGCACCCCGGCCGCCGCGGCCACGCGCAGGGCGGCCAGCACCGCGGGATCAGCCGGAACGGTGACATCGCGGACGCCGGGAACTATCACGGTGTCCGCACCGGCCAGTCCGCTCAGGTCCCAGCGGGTGCGCAACTCGAACAACCCGGCGTCCACCACACCACCGGCCGAGCACACCCGCACCTGGTAGGCCGGGTGCCCGTCGGGCAGCCGGGTCCGCTCGAACACCTCGCACGGAATGGCCAGATCTGAGGGCACCACATCGTTCAACGCCACAATGGCCACCACCCGCATAAGGCCCCACCCTACCCATCACCGCAGCTCAGCGAGGTGGCTGAAACTCGGTGTTTATTGGCTTTCCAGCCACTCCTCTCCTGGCCCGGCACAGGCCAAGGTGGTCACCAACCCAGAGGGGAAAGGATCACCATGCTCGTCCAGATCGTCCTGTTCGACGGCGTCGACCCACTCGACGCGCTCGGCCCGCACGAGGTCTTCGCCGCCGCGAGCCAGTACGCGCCCGGCCCGCTCACCGCCGAACTGGTCACCGTCGGCACGGCCCGGCCGGTGCTCAGCGGAACCGGCGTCACCCTGCACGCCCAAGCGGCACTGGACCCCGACCGCGCCGACCTGCTGATCGTGCCCGGCACCGCGGGCTCCATGGCCGCCGACGCCGCCGAGATCACCCAGCGCCTCATCGCCGCCCTCACCCCCGAACTGCACCAGGCACTGCACACCTTCGCCGCCCGGCCGGACACCGTGCTCGCCTCCGTCTGCGGCGGCTCCCTGCTCCTGGGCGCGGCGGGCCTGCTCGCCCACCGCCCCGCGGTGACCCACCGCAGCGGCATGGCCCGCCTCGCCGACTTCGGCGCCACCGCGATCCCCGCCCGAGTGGTCGACGACGGCGACCTGGTCACCGCCGGTGGCGTCACCTCCGGCCTGGACCTCGCGCTCCACCTGGTCGAGCGTTTCCACGGCGCGGAAACGGCGATCGCCGTGGAAACGTTGTTCGAGCACGAACGCCGTGGCGTGGTATGGCGGGCCAACGCAGCCCTGGCGGGCTGAGCCGATGACGAAGTTCCTGCTCAGCGTGCACGTGCTGGCCGCCATCGTGCTCATCGGCCCGGTCACCGTCGCCGCCAGCCTGTTCCCCCGCTACGCCGGCGCGGCCCTGCGCGCGGAGGCCGGTGCGGTGCCGGTGACGTTGCTGCTGCGGCGGATCACCCGCGGCTACCTGGTCGCCGGGATCGTGGTGCCCGTCTTCGGCCTGGCCACCGCGGTGCAGATGAAGGTGCTCGGCGACGTCTGGCTGATCGTCTCGATCTTCCTGACCGCGCTGGCCGCGGCGGTGCTCGCGCTGGTGGTAGTGCCCGCGCAGACCACCCTGGTCAACGCCCTGCCCCAGGCCGGCGGCGAGCAGCCGTGGCGCGGCCTGCTGAGCCGGCTGCGGATGGGCACCGGCGTGTTCAACCTGCTGTGGGCGGTGGTCGTGGTCCTGATGATCGTCCGCCCCGGCTCCACCACCGGAGCCTGAGATGCGCCTGCTGCGCTACGCCGCCCTGGCCGAGATGATCACCGTCGCCGTCCTGCTGCTCAACCTGGTCACCGTGCACTGGCGCCCCGTCAGCGCCCTGACCGGCCCACTGCACGGAACGGCCTATCTGCTGGTCATCGCCGCCTGCCTGCTCCGCGAGAACACCCCACCCCGAACCCGCCTACTCGCCTTCATCCCCGCCATCGGCGGCTACCTCGCCCTGCGCCGCCTCCAGCGGAGTTAGGTCCAGGAGGTCCTTCTCCCGCCGGGCCCGACCCGGAACCCAGCTCGGCAGCATCCGCGCTGTCGAGATGATCGGCGCTGTCCGCTCGCCGATCCGGCCAACTTGTTGCGCGACAACACCTTTCGATCACGGCGCGCCAGCCCACGGTCCACCTGCGACGGTCGGGGGCCGGTGGGGTCCAGGGCGAGTAGGGCGAAGCTGAGGTCTTCGTCGTGTTTGACGAAGTTGAGCTGTTGTTCCGGGGCGGGCCGGGGGTTGGGGTGAATCCGTTGCGGCGCAGGGTGTCTGAGAGGTGGACGGCGTCCTCGGTCCAGGCGAGGAAGTCGGCGTCCAGGTGAGGTCGGGTGATGCGGCCCAGCGCGAAGTCCATTGCCTGGCCGCTGCGTAGGCGTATTCGATGTCGGCGGTGGCGGCTAGGCGGAGGACCTCCTTGATCAGCTTGAGTTGGGCTTGCGCGGGCATGCGGGTGCACTTCTTGGCTTCTTGGGCTTTGGTTGGTGACCTTTCACCTTCGCGGCGGCTTGGGTTCGTGGTCGCTGGGCTGCTTGGCCGTTTGGGGTGCTTGATCGCCTGGGCTGCTTGGTTGCTTGCTCCTGCGGTTTGGTTGCTTGCTCCTGCGGTCCTCGGGATTCTCGGCTTCCTGCTTTGCCCCAGCGTTGTCAGCTTCACCAGGTCGAGGCGGGCCTGGGGTTGGTCTGGGCGGGGGTGGGTCTGATTTTAGGTTGAGGTGGATTAATTTCGATTGTCACTGAAATTATCGGAGGAGATGACCTTTTGTTGGTGACGTCCGCCAGGACCTGTCTGTTCCCGAACACAAGCCAGCGCCGGTTTGTCGGCTGGCGGCGATGCACAGCCAGGAATCGAGAGGGCAGGAATGCGGTATAGTAGGTGCACTGACCAGCACTTACCTGACGAACGCACACTCCCCCAGCAAGACCAGCCGAGCCGGTCCTCACCCGATCAGGCGACAAGATCCAGACGTCAAGGCAACCAAAACCGGGGTTTTTGCGTTCCGCAGAGGAACGGTGGCGGCGGCGGACCCGGCACGGGCCACGGACACGGCATGAGGCACGCAGCAGGCACAGCGACTCCCCCGGCCTGGGACCCACAAGGCTGGACTCCCCCAGGGTGGCGAGCTGGCCGGTGGCAGCTGTGGCAGTCGCCCGGGATAGGACTCGCGCGCGGAGCGTGCGGTGGCAGGGGGCGGTGAGCCCGGCAAGCGCCATCGGCGTGCAGCGGCCGCTGGACGTCGGCCGACTCGCGGGATCAGGCTGGCCCCGGTGATCAGCGCGCCACTGCCCCGGCCGTCGTCGTTGCGGGCGCGCGTTGCGGGTGTGTCAGGTTAGTGGCGATTGATCGCACCGGCTGTCCGCGTTGCGGGCCTGACCGGGGCGGCCGTTGTACTCGTTGAGCGCCGCGGTCATCAGGCAACCTCCGGGCAGCGATGGCGCCTCCAGGTAGCCCATCGACTTCTCACGCACCGCGCGCAGCCGCCGCAGCCGCGGAGGCTCGCAGACCTGGCAGCTTGCAGCCCCGGCGGCTCGACTGCCCAGCGGCCCGACGGCCCGGAAGCTCGGTCAGCGTGGGCTCGACCACCCGATGCCAGAAGCCCACGAACGCCGTGTCTGGGGTGGAAACCTGCAGCGTCTCCTTGGTGCCGAAATGCTTGTGCACCCCGGACTTGCCCAGCTCCAGTTCCTCGGCGGGCCGCCCGATGGCGATGCCGTCGAGTCCTCCCGCGGAGGCCATATCAGCGGCCCGACCGAGGACCCGGCCCCGGGTGGCCTGCGCCGCGGCCGCCGAGCGCCGCGGCGACCCGCGACCCGCGACCCGCGACCCGCGACCCGCGACCCGCGACCCGCGACGAAGATAGTGTACGTGCGTTCGCTATTGATTTAGAGGACGGTCGTACGCTAACTTTCCCGGCAGCAACCGGGATGAAGGAGTGGGCGATGCGGGTTCGGCGGTTGGGGTGGGCTGGGGTGGAGGTTGAGGTGGGGGGTGTGCGGCTGGTGATCGACTATGTGCGGGATCTTTCGCCGTTGTTCACCGGGTGGGGGGATGGGGCGGGGTTGGTGGCGCCGGGTGGGGAGGTTTCCGTTGCGTTGCTTACTCATCTGCATCGGGATCATGCCGATGCGGGCGCGCTCGCCGAGGTGCTGGCGGTGGGGGCGCCGGTGTTGCGGCCGGGGGTTGGTTTTGGGGATGAGGTGGACAATGTGACCACGGTGCCGGTGGAGCGGGAGCTGGTTCGGTGTGGGTTGGCCGCCTCGGTTGTGGGTGAGTGGTCGAGTTGGGAGGTTGGGCCGTTTCGGGTTACCGCTGTGCCTGCCGTTGACGGGTTGGGTGATCCGCAGGTCAGCTGGGTGGTGCAGGGGGATGGGCGGCGGGTTTTTCATGGTGGGGACACGATGTTTCATGGGTACTGGTGGCTGATCGCGCGTCGGTTTGGGCCTTTTGACGCGGTGTTCCTGCCTGCCAATGGCGCCGTGGTGGACGCGCCGCACTTACGGCCGCCGAGTCCGTTGACCGCCGCGATGGATCCTCGGCAGGCCGCGGTGGCCGCGGAGATCCTTGATGCCCGGTACGCGGTTCCCATGCACTACGAGGCTGAGCAGCCGGACAAGGTCTCGGGTTATGTCGAGGTCGGTGATCCGGCGGCGGAGTTTCGGGCGCATGCCGGGGGGCGGGCGCGGGTGTTGGCCGTTGGGGAATGGTTGGAGCTGGGCGGCTGAACGGGGCTGGGCTGGGCTGGGGTCAGCCGAAGCGGGCTTCGATGGCGGCTAGGTTCTCGGTGGTCATGACCGTGGCCGCGGTGCGTGGGAGTTCGCCGGTGGTGCGGGATCTGGTGAGGATCTGGGTCACCAGGCGGTGCATCTGGGTGCGGACCTTGGTGAAGGACTCGGGGGCGTTGGGGTTGATGTCGCCGAAGAGGGTCCACCACCACCAGGAGTTGGTGGCGGAGTTGGCCACGAAGTCGGGGATGACCACCACTCCCCTGGCGGCCAGGGCCGTTTCCGCCTCGGGGGTCACCGGCATGTTGGCGGCTTCGACGATGAGTCTGGCCGCGACCCGGGTGTGGTTGGCGGTGTTGACGCAGTAGGAGATCGCGGCGGGGACCAGGACCTCGGTGGCCAGGGTCAGCCACGCTTCGCTGGGGAGTTCCTGGTCGGTGGGGCGGAGCTGGGTGCGGTCGACGGCGCCGAAGGGGTCTCTGGTGAGCAGGAGGCGTTCCACGTCAAGGCCTTCGGGGTTGGCGATGGTGCCGTGGACGTCGGCGATGCCGACCACGCGCAGGCCAGCCTCGGCCAGGAACCTCGCCGTGGCACCGCCCATGGAGCCGAAGCCCTGGACGACCACCCTGGCGCCTTCCTGGGGCAGGCCCAGCTCCGCCATGGCGGTGAGGGCGGCCTGGGCCACGCCGGCGCCGCCGACCAGCTCGTCCAGGGAGATGCCGTCGACCTTCACCGCGAAGGCATCCGCCAGGCGCTGGGTGGCGGCGGGTTCGTCGTCCAGCAGCGGGAACACCGCCTGGATGGAGCTGCGCAGGCCGACCTCGGCGACGACCTCGTCCAGGGTGTCCTGGCGCAGGCCGAGGTCCTCCCCGGTGGTCCAGGACCGTTCCAGGTACGGGCGGACCGCCTGCAGGTAGCGGCGCAGGACGGCCCTGGACTCCGGGTCATACGGACTGCAGTCGATGCCGCCCTTGGCTCCGCCCAGGGGCAGGTAGCGGGCCTCGGGGTCGTAGTTGAGGGCTTCCTTGGCGGTCATGCCGCGGGCCAGCCCTCGGACCTCTGCCAGCGTGCAGCCCTCGCGCATGCGCAGGCCGCCGCTGCACACACCGCGGACCAGGCGGTCGATGACCAGGAAACCGCGTTTGCCGGTGATCGGGTCGGTCCAGGTCAGTTCGAGCAGCGGCGGACGCGGACCGACCTGCTCCTCGGCCGGGGCGACCGGCTGCTGGACGACCTCGACCATGGACCACTCCTCACCACGACGGAACCCGGCTGACTGACCAGACAGTCAGCTTAGTATCGATCACCGCTGGCCGGTGTCAACCGCCGCCCGCCGGTTCTGACGGGAACTGGACAGGTATACCCAGGCATCACGCATTATCCCAGAGCCGCGGACTGTGAGCCTCGACAACCGCCCGTACCCTGCGCAAACACTCCGCCACCGGCATGGCGTCCAGGCGACGGCCGTCACGCAGGCGCAGCGCGACCCGATCTTCGGCGACCTCCCTGGCACCCAGCACCGCCTGATACGGGACCAGGCGGGCATTCCGGACGCGGGCCCCCAGGGACCCCTCCCCCGCGCTGATCACCTCGGCGCGCAGGCCCGCCGCCCGGCACTGGCCCAGCAGGTCGTGGGCGGCGGGTTCCTCCGCCGCCGAGATGGGCAGGATGGCCACCTGACGGGGGGCGAGCCAGGCGGGGAACGCGCCGCCGTGGCCTTCGATGAGGTGGGCCACGGCGCGTTCGACGCTGCCGATCACGCTGCGGTGCACCATCACCGGGCGGTGCTTGCCGCCGTCGGCGCCGATGTAGTGCAGATCGAACTGCTCCGGCTGGTAGAAGTCGACCTGGACGGTGGACAGGGTGGACTCGCGGCCGGCGCTGTCGAGGATCTGGACGTCGATCTTCGGGCCGTAGAAGGCGGCCTCGCCCTCGACCGCCTCATAGTCGAGGCCCGACTCGTCCAGTACCTCGCGCAGCACCGCACTCGCGCGCTGCCACAACTCGGGGTCGGCCACGTACTTGCCGCCGGGGCCGGGCAGGGACAGCCGGTAGCGGGCGTCCTGGATGTCCAGTGCCGCATAGGCTTCCCGGATCAGGGCGAGCGCGCCCGCGGTTTCGGCGGCGACCTGGTCGGGGGTGCAGAACAGGTGCGCGTCGTTGAGCTGGATGGCGCGCACCCTGGTCAGACCGCCCAGCACGCCGGAGAGTTCGGCGCGGTACATGCCGCCGAGTTCGGCCATCCGCAACGGCAGTTCGCGGTAGCTGTGCGCGCGGGAGCGGTAGATCAGCGCGTGGTGCGGGCACAGGCTGGGCCGCAGCACGACCTGCTCGCCGCCGAGGTCCATGGGCGGGAACATGTCCTCGCGGTAGTGCGCCCAGTGCCCGGAACGTTCGTACAGCTCGCGTTTGGCCAGCACCGGGGAGTAGACGTGCTGGTAGCCGGCCCGGATCTCGGCGGCGCGGACGTACTCCTCCAGCTCGTGCCGGATGATCGCGCCGTCGGGCAGCCAGTACGGCAGACCGGCGCCGATGAGCGGGTCGGAGTCGAACAGGTTCAGCTCGCGGCCGAGTTTGCGGTGATCGGGCATCGTGGTCTCCTCGCTGGTGGGCGAGCGGGTGACCACATGGCGAAGCCCCGGGGCACCCGCCCCGGGGCTTCGCGTCAAGTCAATGCTGTCAGCGCGCCGGGACGATCTCCGGCGTCGTGGTGACGTTGGCGCGCTGCATGCGGCAGACCGTAGCAGAGCGCTCAGACCAGCGCGCTGAGTTTGTCCGCGCTGATGCCCAGTTCCCTGGCCACCGCCTCGTGCAGCCACCCGGTGAGGTCCTCCGGCCGCACGGTGCCCTGGCGGGCGACCAGCTGCACGGCCAGGCCGTCGAGCAGCGAGGTGATCCGCCAGGCCGCGCCACGCGGGTCGGGGCAGACGAACTCGCCGTCGGCCACGCCCTCGCCGATGAGTTCCTCCACCACGGCCCGCCAGCGCAGGTCCAGGTTCTGGGCGACCTTGCGCAGGTTGTCATCGTGCAGGGAGGCGGCCCAGCCCTCGATCCAGAGCACCCAGCCCGCGGCGTCGCCGGTGGGGGCGTAGAAACGCAGCACCGAGGACAGCCGGACCAGGGCGCTGCCCGCGGCGCGGAGTTCCTCCAGGCGGCCGAGGTCGTGCTCGGCGGCGGCGGAGAACGCCTCGGTGATCAGGTTCTCGATGGTGCCGAAGTGGTAGAAGACCAACGCGGTGCTGATACCCAGCGAGGCCGCGATGTCCGCGGGCCGTGTGGCAGCGATTCCCCTGGTGCGGATGTGTTCGATCGTCGCGCCGAGGATGTCGTGCCGGCGTCCACCGTTTTGCCTGTTCGACACGCGATCACTCTAACCGTTCCGCCCGGTGCGCTCTTGGGTTGGGGGTTCTGGTGGTCCGATGATTGATCTCATCCGACACTGAAGTTATCGGGAGCATGAAGATTTTTGCCACTGCGAAAGGGCTTTTTCGGGGCGGGTGGGGCTGGGTCAGCCCACGGCGTCGCGGATGGCGTTGTAGACGCCCAGGACCGCGCCGGCCAGGGGCACCACCGAGATCAGCAGGGTGTACTCCAGGGCGTCGAGCAGGCGGGCGCCCTGTGGGGAGTGCTTGCCGCGCACGACCCGGCCGACGTAGCTGACCGAGACTCCCCCGGCCACGGCGAGCACGGCGGCGGCGGCCAGCAGCCACGGGGTGGGCAGGGCGTTGCCGAGCCAGACGCCCAGCACGCCGAGCGCGCCCAGGCCGGCGGCCACGACGACGATGCGTTGCAGGGTGCCGGCGTAGCTGCGGGAGCGCAGGATCCAGGCCAGGCCGGTCACGCCGACCAGCAGCGCGGGCCACATCGACGGGGACTTGATCAGGACCACGGCGCTGCCGAGCACGACCGCGCCGAAGGCGGCGAGCAGCCCGGTGAGGATCTCCTCGGCGGCGGTGGTCTGGCCCATCACGTCCGGGCCGAGGGCGGGTTTCTCATCGGCGCGGAAGGACTTCATGTCGGCGGGCACGGTGGGCATGGGCAGCCGGGCGAAGCGCAGCGCGATCATGGGGGCCGCGGCGCCCAGTGCGGTGGCCACGGGCAGGGCGACCGCGGCGGCGTGCACGGCTTGGAGGTCGAAGAGCAGCACGGTGGCCGCGGTGAGCGCGCCGAGGGCGGCGGCGGTGGCCAGGGCGCCGAACCAGGCCAGGCGGTGGGCCAGGAGCACGGCGGCGATGGCGGCGTAGAGGGTCAGCGCGGCCAGGCCCAGCGCGAGGGAGTCCGGGCGCAGCGGCAGCGGGTTGTGCGGTGGCAGCGCGGTCATCCCCGCCAGGAGGGCCGCGCCGGCGCCGGTGGCGGTGCAGGTGCTGCCCGCGCTCTCATCGGCGTAGGCCCTGGTGAGGGCGGCGCCGATGAGCAGCAGGGCCACCGCGAGCACCCCGGTGACGATGGGGGCGAAGAAGTTCCCGGCCAGGGCCGCCACGGCGAGCAGGGTGGCCGCGGTGAACAGGATCGCGGCCGCGGCCAGGCCGAGGGTGCGGCCCACGGTGGGTTGCCAGGCCCCGGAGCGGGCGGTGGCCGAGCTGGCGATGGCGTCCACGACGTCGTCGAAGAGCAGCGGGGTCTCATACCGTTCGCGTGGGCTGAGGTAGAGCACCTCGCCGTCGCGCACGGCCGCGGCGGCCACGGTGAGTCCCGGGGCGAGGGCGGCCTCGCCCAGCCGGGACAGGCCCCAGCCCGGACCGGGTCCGGTGGGGTGGTCCTGGGCCCCGGCCAGGCGGACCAGCTGGGGCAGGAGTTCGGCGACCGTGCTGGCCATGGGCAGCGCCAGGTCCATGCGGGCGCGCGGGGTCACCACGGTGACCCGCCGTGCCGTCGACGTCATGCGTGTCGTCCTGTCAGAGCTGGAGCCGTCAGAACTGGAAGTTCTCCGAGCGGGAGGCTGATTCGATCACCGGCGCGAACCGGGCGGTGCTGGCCTCGGCGACCTTGCGCAGCCCGTCGTTGACCGCCTCCACCACGTACTCCCCCAGCGCCCGCGCGTCGCCCTGGCGCAGCACCCTCGGGTCGATGGTGACCTCGGTGAGCCTGCCGGTGCCCTGCACGGTGACGCTGACCTCCTCGCGCTGGGAGCGGCCCTGCACCAGCATGCTCTCCACGTTGCGCTGGATGCGCTCGATCTCCTCCTGCTGACGGCGGACCCGCTCGAGCAGGTCGTCGACCTGGGGGGTGTCGCCGCGGTCGAAGGCGGCGAAGGGATCGGGCTGCATGTGACCGTCCTTAGTGGAGTGTTACGGGGTGACCGAACCGCGCTGGCGCAGCTCGTTCATCCGGGTCGGGTCGGTGATGTACTGGCGGATGAGGTCGGGGGTGAGCTGGTCGGGCGGGACCTGGCGGAAGAGCTGGATGCCCATCTCCACCGCGTACTGGTCGGCGGGGTCGGTCCAGTGCCCGCTGGCCAGGTCGGCGGCGTTGGCGCCCTGGTGCAGCTCGAAGGAGTTGAACCCGGCGGCGGTGCCGACGTAGCCGTAGTGCAGGTTGGACCAGAAGTCGTGCCGGATCTGCAGGTTGGTGCCGTCCACGGCGGTGAGGAACCCGGTCTGCCGGTTCATCCCCATCATCTGCCGGATCTCGCCCTTGTGGTCCCACGGGCCGCCGGGGCGGACCAGCCAGGTGAACAGGCCGAGGGCGTGTGCCTTGTTGCGGGCGGAGTCCAGGGGTTCCAGCAGCGCGCCCCAGCCGGGGTTGTTGAGCCGGTGCAGGCCCGCGGTGGTCTGGGAGCGGCCGTTGTAGGACATCTCGTTGCCGATGTAGTCGACCAGGCGCTGGAACGGGGTGCGCAGCGAGGCCGCGGAGGCGGGCCCGTTGTGCGGGAACAGTCCGGTGAGTTCGGCGCCGAGCTGGGCGACGATCTTGCGGGCGGCCAGCACCGCGACCTCGCCCATGGCGTTGGCGTGCACCAGGTAGGGCCGGTAGTCCCCGCCGTGGATGGCCGCGGAGACGGAGAGGCGTTCGACGTTGCGGCCGCGTTCGGTGAAGTCGGCGACCACCTTGTCCATGGCGGTGCGGGCCTTGCGCAGCGCGGTCGCGGCCGAACGCAACCGGTCGGCCTGCTGCCGCAGCTCCTGTTCGGGGCCCAGGCGCAAGGCCACGCTCCAGCGTTCGACGAGGGCGAGGAAGGCCGCGTAGGCCGGGCCGCGCCAGCCGCTGTTGGCCTTGCGCGCGGCCTCCAGGGTGGCCGCGGCCACCGTGTTGAGCCGGTCGGCCAGCCCGAGCAGGCGGGTGGCCTCGGCTTCCAGGGCGGCCGGGTTGCCGGTGACCACGACCTGGAACTGGCGCAGCGCGGCGGCGTAGCCGGACAGGACCGCGGAGACCGGACTGCCGAGCTGGGTGGTCATGCCGACACCTTGCCGTCACCGTCACCGTCGATGGCGACCTTGATCGGCGTGCTGCCGACCGTGGCGGTGACGGTGGTGTCCCGCCCCGAGGGCGCGGTCACCGTGGCACTGCCTTCGCCGGTGGTGACCGTGACGCTCACCCCGGCGCCCGCCCCGATTCCGCTGGGGACGGAGGGTACGGGTGCCGGGGCCCCGGGCGGTGGCGCGCTCGGGGCGGGAGATCCGGGGGCAGGCGCGGGTGCGGCCGGGTCGACCGGGATCCACATGTTCTGCCCGTTGCCCGGCGCGGTGGTGCCCAGCG
Source organism: Crossiella cryophila (assembly GCF_014204915.1). Taxonomy (NCBI): domain Bacteria; kingdom Bacillati; phylum Actinomycetota; class Actinomycetes; order Pseudonocardiales; family Pseudonocardiaceae; genus Crossiella; species Crossiella cryophila. The sequence goes on along the minus strand of NZ_JACHMH010000001.1, from coordinate 5,986,512 downwards.
CGGGCGGCTTGTAGTCGGTGAAGTCCTTGGCGGGCAAGGTGGTCGGCCCGCCGGCCGGTGCCGGGACCTGCTGGCCGCCGGGGCCGGAGCCCGCGCCGGTGCCCGGGTCCTTGCCGGTGACCAGGCCGACCAGCTTCTCCAGGTGGCCGATGACCTCGGACATGGTGGTCAGCTTCGCGGCCAGTTCCACCGCGCCGAGGGATTTCAGCAGGGTGCCCAGTGCGGCCAGGAAGCCCTTGAGGGCGCCGCTGGTGGCGGTGGACAGGGCGACCGCGGCGGCGTAGGTCCACGGGTTGGACATGAGTCCGGACACCGTGGGGTTGATCGCCGAGACGATGGCCTTGAAGGCCGTCTGGGCCTTCTGGATGATCGAGGCGGCCAGGCCGAGTTTCTGCGCGACCTCCTTCACCACCGAGATGATCTTGGTGAAGGACTCCAGCAGGGTGGTGATCTTCTTGGTGGCCGCGCCGGAGGCCGGGCCGCGCCAGACCTTGCGCAGCTGCTCCCCCGCCTGCTTGAGCTGGTCGTAGAGCTGCTTGAACTCATTGGCCTTCGCCACCAGGTCGGTGACCTGCTTGAGGATCTGGCCGGGGTTGCCGTTGATGATCCAGTTGAGGAAGGTGCCCGGCCCGCCGCCGGTGGCCGTGGCGTCCATGGCGGCGCTGACGGGAAAAGTCATCGCGGTCACGCGGATCTCCTCTTCTTCGCCGGTGCCGGGGTCAGGACGCCGAGATCGGGCGGTACACCCGGGTGTCGGCGAGTCCGCTGAAGCTGGGCTGCACCAGGCCGTGGTTGTAGAGCTGTCCTCGGTCGCCGACCACGGCGATCACCGGGTCGGGGCCGCGGTCGAAGGCCAGCACCACGATGTCGCCGGAGCGGACCCCGCCCGGCACGTCGCCGAGGTCGCGGGCCAGGCCCGCGTACACCCCGATCACGCCGGTGGCCTGCTGGTTCGCCGGTCCGGCGTCCAGCCAGCGGGCGAAGGCGACCGCGTCGGCGAAGTTACGGTGCTGCTGATCGCCGATGCCGGCGGAGCGCAGGTAGCCGAGCACGTTGTCCACCGAACCGGGCTGCGCGGTGGCCGAGAGGCTGGCACCGGTCGCGGCGGCGGCCAGCCTCTCAGCACTCGGAGAACTCCACAGGGTGGAGGACACCGCGGCCAGTTCCGTCTGCCGGCCCGCGTAGGCGTCGGCGACTCGCCGGTCCTGGTCCTGATAGGTGTCCGCGACCTTGCGCACGTTGTCGTTGAACTCCTGCAACAACGACAGCAGCGTGTTCAGCGAGCTGACCTGGCTGGCCTCCAACTTGGCGTTCATCGCGGCCACAGCGGCACCGAGGGTGGAGAAGTCCGAGGGGTCCAACTTCATCGACCGCAACGCGCTGACGGTGTTGGCCGCCTGCATGATGATGCCGCTGAGATTGCCCGCCACGGACCGCATCTCCTCGGGGCTGGCGTCGAACCCAGGCAGGCTCACGGCCATCTCACCCTCCCACGTCTGCCGGTCACGTTCTCCGCGACGAGCCTAAGTTCGGCAGGGCCTGCGCACAGACGGCAAAAGTACCCACCACCGCGACGGCCGAAGTGACCAGAATCGGGTGCGTGCAGACCGCCCGGAAGAGTCGACGCCTGCCCGAGCCCGCGGCCGGGGAGATCACCCTGCAGTCCCCGCCCATGCTGGCCAAGGGCGGCAACCAGGGCATGATGGGGCTGCTGTTCATGCTGCCGATGATGCTGGGCATGGGTGCCATGTCCTTCGTCTACATCGGACGCGGCGGCGGGGTGATGACCTATGTCTTCGGCGGCCTGTTCGTCGTGGTGATGATCGGCATGATCGTGATGTCCCTTGCCCAGGGGCGCTCACAGAACAAGGCCAAGATCAACGAGGAGCGGCGGGACTACCAGCAGTACCTGGCCAACCTGCGCAAGCAGGTCCGCGAGGTGGCCGGCGCGCAACGGGCCTACCTGGTCGAGGCCCACCCCGAACCGGGGGATCTGTGGACCTTCGCCGCCGGGGACCGGTTGTGGGAGCGGCGGCGCTCGGAGCCGGAGTTCGGGCAGTTGCGGGCCGGGCGGGGGCCGCAGCGGCTGGCCACCCCGTTGCGGGCGCCGCAGACGGTGCCCCTGGAGGAGCTGGACCCGGTGTCCTCGACCTCGCTGCGGCATTTCATCCGCGCCTACTCCACCGTGCCGGACCTGCCGGTGTCGGTGTCGCTGCGCTCCTTCGCCCGGATCGGCATCAGCGGGCAGCGCCCGATCGTGCTGGATCTGGCGCGGGCGTTGCTGGCCCAGGCCGTGGTGTTCCACTCCCCCGCCGACCTGCGCGTCGCGGTGTGCGTGGCCGCGGACCGGCGTGGTGAGTGGGAGTGGGTGAAGTGGTTGCCGCACGCCCAGGACGCCACCGCCGCGGACGCGGTCGGCCCGGCCCGCCTGGTCTCCGGCGATCTCACCACCCTGGCCGATCTGCTGGGCAAGGACCTCGGGGATCGGGCGCCGTTCACCAAACGGGCCGGGATGGGTTTCGAGCAGCCGCACATCCTGCTCATCGTCGACGGCGGCCGGACCTTCGGCGACCCACGGCTGGCCCCGGCGGGCGGGCAGCACGGGGTGACGGTCCTGGACGTCAGTCACGAGGTGCCCCTGGACACCCCCGGCACCGAGAGCCTGCGGTTGCACGTCTCGCCGCAGCGGATGGGCATGGTCACCGGCGAGGGCTCGGACTCCCGGGTCGCCTACCTCGGTGAGCCCGACGGCCTGGACCTCGCCGCCGCCGAAGCCCTCGCCCGCGCGCTGACCCCACGCTTCCAGGGGGTGGCGATCACCGCCGAGGCCCCGGTGAACACCTCCTTCGGCCTGGCCGGACTGCTCGGCCTGGGCGACCCGCGCGACGTCGACCCCGCCGTCACCTGGCGGCCCCGCACCCCGCGCGAACGCCTCCGCCTGCCACTGGGCCTGGATCCGGAGGGCAGGCCGATCGAGCTGGACCTCAAGGAGTCCGCCGAGAACGGCATGGGCCCGCACGGCCTCGTCGTGGGCGCGACCGGGTCCGGCAAGAGCGAACTGCTGCGCACCCTGGTCACCGGCCTGGCCGTCACGCACTCCTCGGAGACGCTGAACCTGGCGCTGATCGACTTCAAGGGCGGCGCGACCTTCGCCGGGATGACCGGGCTGCCGCACACCTGCGCGGTGATCACCAACCTCTCCGACGACCTCACCCTGGTCGACCGGATGGCCGACGCCCTCAACGGGGAGATGCTGCGCCGCCAGGAACTACTGCGCGCGGCAGGCAACTTCGCCTCGGTCCGGGACTACGAACGCGCCCGCGAGAACGGCGCCCCCCTGGCCCCACTGCCCTCGCTGCTGCTGATCATCGACGAGTTCAGCGAACTGCTCTCCAGCCGACCGGAGTTCGTCGACCTGTTCGTCATGATCGGCCGCCTGGGCCGCAGCCTCGCCGTGCACCTCCTGCTGGCCTCGCAACGCCTGGAGGAAGGCCGGTTGCGCGGCCTGGAAGCCCACCTGTCCTACCGGATCGGCCTGCGCACCTTCTCCGCCGCGGAGAGCCGCACCGTGCTCGGCGTCCCGGACGCCTACCACCTGCCCGCGATCCCCGGCTCGGCCTACCTCAAGAGCGACACCGAGACGCTGCAACGGTTCAAGGCCGCCTACGTCTCCGGGGACCTGCCGCCGAGGGAGATCAGCGACACCGGCACCGTCGCCGCCCCCGGCCGCCAGGTGCTCTTCTACACCCTGGACCGGGTGGAGATCGTCGAACCGGTGCGCGCCGAGACCGCCGCGCTCGTGCAGGCCACCACCGGCGAGACGATCATGGGTGCGATGGTCGACCGCCTGGTCGGCAAAGGCCCCGCCGCACACCAGATCTGGCTGCCGCCCCTGGACGAACCCCCCACCCTGGACCACCTCCTGCCGCCGCTGGGCGAGGACCCCGAACGCGGCCTGTCCCCGATCGGCTGGGGCGGCAACGGGAAACTCACCGTGCCCCTGGCCCTGGTGGACAAACCCTTCGAGCAGCGCCGCGACCTCATGTGGGCCGACCTCGCGGGCGCGGGCGGGCACATGCTCCTGGTGGGTGCGCCGCAGAGCGGCAAGAGCACCTTCCTGCGCAGCCTCATCGGCGTCCTCTCCCTCACCCACACCCCCGCCGAGGTCCAGTTCTTCCTCCTGGACATGGGCGGCGGCGCGCTCGGCCCGGTCGCCGGACTGCCGCACGTCAGCGGCTACGCCGTGCGCCGCGACGCCGACTCCTGCCGACGGCTGGTCGCCGAACTCAGCACCCTCCTCGCCCAGCGCGAGGCCCTGTTCGCCCAGCACGCCGTCGACTCGATGGCCACCTTCCGCCAGCGCCGCAAGGACATCCGGGAAAGCGAACTCGGCGACCGGGAGTTCGGCGACGTGTTCCTGGTCGTGGACGGCTGGACCACCGTGCGCGAGGAGTACGAACAGCTGGAGGAGGCCATCACCCGGCTGGCCGCCCGCGGCCTCGGCTTCGGCATCCACGTGGTCATCGCCGCCAACTACTGGATGGCCGTGCGGCCCCCGCTGCGCGACTCCATCAGCACCCGCTACGAACTCCGCCTCGGCGACCCCAGCGACTCCGCCATCGACCGCCGCGCCGCCCAGAACGTGCCAGCCGACGCACCGGGTCGCGGCCTGACCCCGGACAAACTGCACTTCCTCGGCGCACTCCCGCGCATCGACGGCGTGCAGAGCGCCGAATCCACCACCGCGGGCACCGGCGAACTCATCAAGCGGATCACCGCCGCCTGGACCGGCGAACCCGCCCCCAGAGTCCGGCTGCTCCCCCACGAATTCCCGGCCGGTGACCTGCCCGATGTGGTGGCCCACCCTGGCAAGCAGGTCCCCTTCGGCATCGCCGAGGCCGACCTCAAACCGGTGTTCCTGGACTTCCAGACCGAACCGCACTTCCTGGCCTTCAGCGACGTCGAAGGCGGCAAATCGGGGCTGCTGCGCACCATCGCCGACGGCATCATGGCCCGCTACACCCCACACGAGGCCGCCATCCTGGTCGTGGACTACCGGCGCGGCCTGCTCGGCGCCGTCGACGGCGACCACCTCCTCGGCTACGCCGGCAGCGCCCCGGTCCTGGAAGGACTGCTCGCCGAGGTCGTGCAGGCCATGCGCGCCCGCCTGCCCGGACCCGAGGTCACCCCCGACCAGCTGCGCCGCCGCGACTGGTGGAGCGGACCCGACCTGTTCGTCATCGTCGATGACTACGAACTCGTGGCCACCCAGGGCGGCATCGGCCACCCACTGCTGCAACTGGTCGAATTCCTGCCCCAGGCACGGGATATCGGCCTGCACGTCATCGTCGCCCGCGGCTCCGGCGGCGCGGCCCGCGGCATCTACGACCCGGTGCTCATGCGCATCAAGGAACTCGGCTCCCCCGGCCTGGTCATGTCCGGCTCCCGCGACGAAGGCGTGCTGCTCGGCGACGTCCGCAGCTCCCCGCAGCCGCCGGGACGCGGGCAACTTGTCTCACGGCGCAACGGGAACCAGCTCGTCCAGGTCGCCTGGACCCCGGGGAGTTGAGCGCGGATGTGGGTACAACTACCGGCATCAAAACCGGCACTTGTGCCGTTGGGCGGCAACAACGACCGACCTAGGCTCGTAACCAGGAAACACCCGGTGAATGAGAGGAGGTGGTTCGCCCATGGCCGGTCCCGGCTTTGAGGCAGATGCCGCCGCGATGACCAAGGCGATCAGCGGCTTCCACCAGTCCGCCACCGCCACCAAGTCCACCATGTCGGGTCTCCAGAGCGACCTTGGCTGGGCACTGAGCAACAGCTACCAGGGCAACCAGGCCGCGGCCTTCCAGCAGCTGCACACCACGCTGCAGGACAAGATGGCCAAGGCCACCGGCGCCCTGGACCGCATGTCCAGCCTGATGACCGACGTCAGCCGGAACTACAACACCGGTGACAGCAACGCCACCGACGACATCAACAAGGTGGCCAGCGCCGCGACCAACAGCGCGGCCGGATCGGTCTTCAACCGCCTCGCCGGCGGGGCCTGAACCCGGAGAGGATGCAGACGCCAATGCACACCCAGGGCAACGGCGGAGACGTCGTCTCCGTCAACTTCAGCCAGCTCGCCAACAGCTCGGAGTCGCTCAGCAACCGCGCCAACGCGCTGGAGCGGCACATGCACGAGCTGGACGGCTCCCTCGCCTACCTGCGCAACACCTGGTACCAGTCCGGCAGCGCCGCCGGCGCGCAGGCCCAGCAGGCCGAGAACGACCTGCGGGCCGCGATCGGCGAGATGGTCGCGGTCATCCGCAACTTCTCCGCCAACACCGGCAAGGCCATGACCGACCAGATGGCCATGGAACGCACCAACGCCAACCTGTTCCCCGGCGGCTGATTCAGGCCCCCGCCTGCCGCCCGGCGCCCCTGTCCAGGGCAGACCCGGATTCTTCACCCTGGACAGGGGTTGGCGGGCCGCGTGAGAACCGACAGCAATCGAAGGGGGCAGGGGTGAGCACCGAGAACAACTCCTTCGCCGTGCACCTGGCGTCGCTGGTGGACTTCGCCCGCGAGCTGGGCACCCAGCTCACCGGCATGTCCCAGCCGCTGGCGCACCTGGGCGGACTGGCCGAACGCGAGGTCCAGCTAGGCGCGTTCAGCGAGGCCAGCACCCTGGGCACGCAGCACCTGGCGGCCGCGGAGGAGATGCACGCGCTGCTGGGCCGGGCCGGGCAGGCCATCGACTTCGCCGAGGACGTCACGCACACCATCGCCGATGCCTACCGGCGACTCGACCAGCAGGCGGGCCAGTCGCTGCTGAACCTGGGCAACGTGCTGCACATCAACGATCCGCGCACCGATCCCGGGAGGATGTGAGACCCGTGGAGATCGTCAACGCCGGACCGACCGACTTCGCCCGCTACAGCCATCGCCAGCTCTACGACATGCTGCACGCAGGCGCGCCCAAGACCATGCGCGCGGCCGCGGACTCCTGGGACGCGGTGGGTTCCCGGCTGCACGAGCAGGCGGGCAACCTCGAACAGCAGCTGTCCCGGTTCCGGCACCAGTGGCGTGGTGGCGCGGCCGAGCAGTACCAGGCGATGATCACCGACCTGGCCGCAGGGCTGCGCCGCACCGCCGAGGCCTCGCACGCCATGCGCAACCTGGCGCACGATTCGGCCGAGGCGCTCATCCGCGCCCAGGCCACCATGCCGCCGCCCACCGAGGTCCCCGAGGTCTCCGCGGCGACCCTGCGCATGGCCGGCACGCCGATCCAGCTCGGCCCCGGCACCTCCCCCGAACTCGCCGCCCGCGTGGCCACGCAGCAGGCCGAGGCGGTCGCGGCGGTGCGTCAGCAGCAGCAGGCCGCCCAGGTGGCCAACGCCAACCACGCGCGCGCGGTGCTCATCATGGAGGACCTGGCCAACCGCTACCGGGTCGCCCAGGCCTCCATCCCGGACTCCCCCGCCGGTCAGGTCCCTTCCGGGAACCCCGGCGCCGATCACCCCGGCTCGGGTGCGACGCAGACCCGGCAGCCGCTGTTCGGCGGCATGTTCACCTCCGGTCTGGCGGCCGCCTCGGCCGCGGCGGCGGGCCGGTTCGCCGGGACGCTGCCCAAGATCCCGGACTGGGCGAAGAAGCCCGACCCGCAGACCGGTCTCCCCGCACCCGGCGCGGGTGCGGAGGCGGCCAAGCTCGGCGCGGGCGGCGCGGCGGGAGGCGCTGGACTCGGCGCCGGTCTAGGCAAGATCGGCGGCGGCGGGGGCGGCCTCGGCAAGGTCCCCGGCGCCGGTGGCCAGGGCCCGCAGGCCGCGGCCGGACTCGCCGGCGCGGTCGGCGCGGCCGCGGCAGCGCGTGGCATCGCCGGTGCGATGGGCGCGGCGGCGGCCGGTGCGGCGCAGGGCATGGGCAGCGGCATGCCGATGATGCCCATGATGCCGATGGGCGGCGGGCAGGGCGGCGATATGGGCGGTGGCCGCCGGATCCCGCCGTGGCTGGTGGAGACCGAGGACGTGTGGGGCGAATCCTCGGTGATCACCCCGCAGGTGATCGGCGAGGAACCCGAGAACCGTCCCGACCCACCCTCGTCCTTCCGCTACTAGGAGGTCCCGGCGATGACCAACCCCGTCGTTGATCGCCTCACCGATCAGCAGATCGCCCAGCACGCCTACGACGCCGGGTTCCGTGGCGACCAGCTCAACACCGCGGTCGCGGTCGCGCTGGCCGAGTCCAGCGGCCGGCCAGGGGCGCAGGGCGACCTCACCCTGCAGAACGCGACCTGGGGCCCGTCGGTGGGGCTGTGGCAGATCCGCTCGCTCAACCCCGGCCGCGGCACCGCCCTGGAACAGACCCAGCGGGACCGGGTCGCCAACCTGGACCCGGCCACCAACGCGACCAACGCCTTCGCGATCTCCAACAACGGCAACAACTTCGGGGCCTGGTCGACCTTCACCAACGGCGACTACCAGCGCTACCTCGACCGCGCCCGGACCGCCTCCGGCCTGGTCACCGGCACCCCGGTCCAGCCGGTCCAGCAGACCGAACCGGCCCCCGCGCCGGCACCGGCCGCACCAGTCCCGGCTCCGGCCCCAGCCCCCGCCCGGCCACCGGCCGCGGCTCCGGCACGGGGTGGCAGCGGACAGTCCTTCCACGCCAGCGGCGGCACCCTCGGGCCACTGGCCCAGAAGCTGCACGCCGCCGCGGCCGATCTGCGCACGCTGCGCGGCACCCTGACCGCCGCCCCGCTACCGGCTGACGCCTTCGGGCAGATCGCCGAGTCCGGCCAGGCCGCCCAGTCGCACACCGCGACGCTGAACCGCCTGGCCGGGATCCTCGGGGAGTCGGCGGAGGAGATCGACCGCACCGGCACCAACGTGACCACGGCGCGGGAGAACTACCTGCGCCAGGACCGCCACCACGCCGATCAGTACCGCAAGCTGATCCTGGACCTGTTCACCCGCGATCCGCGCTGATCCGCGTGTACGGCCGCCAGGCAGGGGTCCCGGTCTGCGCCGCCTGCTGGGCCGTGTCACTGAGCCGTGGGTCGCGGTCGGCGAGGGCCTGCCAGTAGCGGCGGCCGTCGGCGGTGAACTCCGCCAGGGGCACCGGGGTGCCGTCGGCGCGCAGCACGGTCAGCTCCTCGAAGGTGACGGTGCCCTCGATGCAGTAGCCGCCGTCGGCGCGGCCGCACTCGTTGAACCAGTACAGCTCACGCGACCCGGGCTCGGGTCCACAGTGGACGGTGAGGCTGGGTTCGGCAGGCCAGTCCGCGGTCAGCGAGGGCTCGTCCAGGAACCGCCACCCGTACAGCTGCCCCGACCAGGTCAGTCCGGCGAAGAACTCCTCCACCGCGGCCAGATCCGCCAGGGGCAGCGCCGGTCCGAAACCGCCGTCGGGCAGGGACTCGCGCAGCAGCACCCGCACCAGGGCGGGCGCGTTCAGCCGCAGGATCCGCCGGGCGTCCGGGTCGAGCGGCCCGGTCTCCGGCAGGGCCAGCACGTGCAGCAGCAGATCGCACCAGGCCGCCGAGGGCCCGATCCGCAGACCGAGCACATCGGACTCGTTGAGCGCTGTCTCCACGGCCGTCCTGGCCTGTTCGTCCCACCGCATCGGGCCATCCTCCGGCACCGGCGCGGTGGCCGCTAACCAATTCGCCTAACCAATCCGCCAGCCGCGGGCCCGGCCACGTCGCGCCGCCGCGGTGGCCACCACCGCGACACCCGCCGCCAGCACCCCCAGCACGGCCAGGGCCCCGGCCAGCCGATCCTGCCTGGGTGTCCGCGCCGGTCCGGCCGCGATCACCACGGTGGGTTTGGGTCCGGCGCTGGGCCGCTCCCCCACCACCGGCGCGGCGATGCCCTCGGGCAGTTCCGCGGTGACCGCCGAGTAGGCGTCGAGGACACCCCAGCCCAGCAGCGGATCGTGCGCCCCGCCCGCGCCGCTGGCGGTGACCAGCAACCGGGTCCGCACCTGTTCGACGGTCAGCTCCGACCGGTAACCGCGCACCAGCGCCGCCGCCCCGGCCACATAGGCCACCGCGAACGCGGGCGCGCCCACACCCCAGCGGTGCCCTCGGCCACCGGCGGACACGCTGACCAGGTCGGACCCTGGCGCGGCAAGGGAAATGTGCTCGCCACCCTCCGCCGACACCGGCGACCCGTTCGCGTCGATCCCACCCACGGCCAGCACACCCGGCAGCGCACCGGGGTAGGTGCGGCTGCCCGGCTTGTCCCCCGCGGCCGAGGCCACCACGACCACGTTGCGGGAGAAGGCGTTGCGCACCGCGGCCGACAGCGCGCCACTGCCACTGGCCGAGGGGCTCACCACCGCGATCACCGTCGCGCCGCCCTCGACCGCCCGGTTGATCCCGGCGGCCAGGGAGTCCGGATCGCCCAGCGGCACACGCACCGAGAGCACCTGGCTGCCCGGGGCGATCCCGGCGAAGGTGGTGCCCGGATCCGTTGGCGCGGCGATGATCCCGGCCGCGAACGTGCCCCGCCCGTCGCAGTCGCTCTGCGCTTCCCGCACCCGCCCGGCAAGCTGACCGGCCGACTCCACCCCACCGGGGGCGACCACGGCGATGCGCTGTCCTGCCCCGTCGGTCAGCGGCCACACCCGCTCGGCCCCGATCAGGCGCTGCGCCCAGTTCACCGGGCCCGTGTAGTTCCCGGCCGGGGCCGCGCACTGCTGGGCCGCCGCGACGGGCGTGAACCCGAAGGCGCACAACGCGCACACCGCCACCAGCGCGGCGGACCGGCGGCTCATCGCGGCACCCACAACGTCACCCTGGTGCCACCGGAGGGCCGCGAGTCCACCTTGGCCGTGCCGCCGACCTCACCCAGCCGCGCGGTGATCGACTCCCGGATGCCGAACCCGGCCGGCCGGTCGGCCAGGTCGAACCCGGTGCCGTAGTCCCGGGTGGTCACCGCGATCCCGCCATCCCGTTCCTCCACCCGCACCACGACCTCACCGCCGCCACCGTGTTTGACCGAGTTCCGCAGCGCCTCCCTGGTGGCGTCCCTGATCGCCGCCCGCCGCACCTGGGTGAGGGAGTCGTTGATCTCCGAGAGCACCAGCCGCGCCCGCAACCCGTCCCCGGCCATGTCGGCGACCAGTTCGGCCAGGTCCTCGCTCAACCGCACCGCCGCCGCACCCACTCCCGGGCGTTCCAGGTTGCGCCGCAACCGGGCCGCCTCCCGCCGGGCCAGCTGCCGCAGCTCGGACAACGTCTCCGCCGCCCGGCTCGCGTCGGCCGGGGTGGCCATGGCCATGACCTCCAGGGCCTGCAACACGGTGTCGTGGATCTGCCGGGCCCCGCGCACCCGCTCGGCGTCCCGGCCGCGGATGATGCCGACCGAGATCGCCAGGCGCACCGCGAGCCCGACGTAGAACAGCAGACAGGCGCCCACCACCACGGCGAGCAGGAAGTCGACGGCCCAGCCGGCGGCCACGGTCCACTCCCCCGGCGGCAGCAACAGCATCGCGCCCAGCACCGCCACCGCGGCCCCGAACACCACCCCGCGCAGCACCGTCCACAGGAACACCAGGCCCAGGAAGTAGGCGCCCACCACGGTGATCGCGTCCCGGAACACCGGCCCCGGACTGAGCAGCCACACCCCGAGCACCGCGCTCATGCCGAGGGCCAGATCAGCCCACAGCGCCGCGTGCACGGCTTCCTTGCGCATGCCGCTGTGGACCACGAACCGCACCGCCACGGCCACGTTCAGCCCGAGCGCCACCACGGTGAACACCGCGACCGGCCAGGCGGCCGCGATCCCCTGGCGGGCCAGCACGATCACCCCCAGCAACGGCAGCCCGACCAGGCGGGCCAGCACCGCCACCAGCAGCACATAGCGGGCCGAACGGGTGAGCACGCTCTCCACCGGCGGCCGGCAGTAGGAGCCCACCATCAGCCACATCCGCTCCGCACCGGACATCCCGGCCGGGTCGACGACCTGCTCGACCCGGTCCTCCGGCGGCGCGGCCACCGTGTGCATCCCGCTGAGCATCAGTCCGGACAGGTAGGTCGAGATACCGACGGCCGGCGCCATCAGCTACGGCCCGCCCAGTCCGTCGGCGTGCTGTGCGCCAGCCCCTCCTCGATCGCGTACCGGGTCAGCTCCGGCCGCCGACGGCAACCGGTCTTGTCCCGGATCCGGTCCAGGTAGGACCGCACGGTGCGCACGCTGATCGCCATCGCCTCGGCGATGTCCTGATCCCGCTCCCCCGCGGCCAGCAACGCCAGCACCTGACGTTCCCGCACCGACAACTCGATCACCGGCCCGTTGTTGCGATCCCGGGAGGCGTTCAGCACGTAGGACGCCAGGATCGGCGAGACGTAACTGTTCCCGGCCGCGATCTCGCGCACCGCACGTAAAATCTCATCCCCGTCACTGTCCTTGGACAGATACCCCCTGGCCCCGGCCGCGATCGCGCCCAGCACCTCCGACTGCCCGGCATGCGCCGAGACCACCAGCACCCGGTGCCCCATGCCGACCACCTCCATCACCGCGGCCGCGTCCCGCACCCCCGGCAACTTCAGGTCCAGCACCACCACCGAACCCGATCCGGTGCGCCGGGCGGCGAACTGCGCCACCGACTCCGCGATCCCGTCCACCTCGATATCGGGGGCGTCCGCGAGCACCCTGGCCACCGCGGCCCGGTACAGCGGGTGATCCTCGATCACCCCGACCCTGATCGGCTCCCTGTTCACCGTGCCATCACCTCCTGCGCCCTGGCGCGGTCGAGGACGGGCCCGGTCCGGAACAACGCCAGCACACTCGCCGGCACCGGTTGCCGGGCCACCGCCCCATACCCCAACGCCTGCACCGATTCCCCACCTGTGATCGGAAACTTCCAGCCCGCATCGGTCACCAGGAACACCGCGCCGGAGGAGGCCCCCGGCGCGGGCTGGTCGGCCACCAGCGCGCCCGCCCCACCGGGCACCTGCGCCACATCGGCCACCCGGCCCCGCTCGTCCACAGTGGACGGCGCGGTCGAGCTGTCGCCGTAGGTCAGTTTCGCCCCGGTGGCCGCGAAATCCGTCGCGCACACCGTCCGCGGCAACCCGCCGAGGGACACCGGTTCCGGCCGCCGCGACGGATACCCGGTCGGCTCCCGCTCCGCCGGGGTCTCCGCCCGCGGCGCCTCGGCCAGCTCGGCCGCGGGCACCGCCAGCACCCTGGCGCGCCGGTCCGGATAGGCCGCGGCGTTGCCCGGCGCGGCCAGCACCAGCCGCGCCTCGGTCTCACTCACCGGCGAGAGCCCGTCGGCGCGCACCAGGTAGAAGCCGTCCGCGACCCCCTCGGCCTGCAGCACCTGCCCCACCCTGGTGTCCACAGTGCCCAGTCGCGGCCCCGGCGCACCGGCCTGCCGCACCGCGACCACCGCCAGATCCCGGCCCACCGGCACCGTGTTCAGCCAGTTGCGCGCCACCGGCAACGCCTGCACCGGCTCGTAGCCCAGCGCCGAGGCGGCCCGGTCATCGGCCAGTCTGAACCGGTGCCCACCGGTGAGCAGGAACCGTTCCCCGCCGCCCAGCCGCACCAGAAGTCCTTGTCCCGCACCCAGTTCCCGGCCACCCGGGGACCGTCCGATCGAGACACTCGACCCCGGCTCCACGTTCGCGGGCAGATCGGTCGAGCCCCGCGAGCAGGTCGTCCACGGCCCGCTCAGCAACCGTCCGGACTCCGGCAACGAGTCCGGCGCCCCCGGGATGCCCACGGTGGCCCCGCGCGGCAGGTCCGCCAGGGTCTTGGCAGGCACCGTCACCGTGCGATCCCCGTTGCCCCCGGACAACAGCCGGGCCGAGGCGAAGTTGAGCACCGGGTGCAGCACATCGCCCTCACCCAGCACGAACCGGGCGCCGGTCTCCTTCTCCACGATCACCTGGCCGCCCTGTTTCCACTCCGCGGCCCGTGCCGGGCTGAGCACGCCGATGATCCCGAACACCGCGGTGACCAGCAGCGCCACCGCCAGTCCGAGCACCGTGCCCAGCAACAGCCGCCTGCTCGGCGACACCGGGTGATTGGCGTCCCCGGCCACCAGCGCGGACACCAGTCGCCTGCGCAGGAACTGGTAAGCCTGCACCTGGTCTTTCTGCGTCCACACCGCCGTTGCCCCCTCGCGCCATTCTCTGCTGGGCCATACTATCGATCACCACTGACACTTCCTGTGGTTCGTTGGCCGGAATCCTTGTGCCGCAAGGCTTTCCCAAACTCTCGGTGGTGCATGCGGATGAGCGATCTCTCGACCGGTCGGCGGGGACGGGTGGTGCCCTTGGGCGCGGGCACAATTGCCGTGGTGGAAATCGCGGCGTTGGCCGTGCTGGCCACCGCGGTCCCCTTCGGACCGGTGAGCATCGCCGCCATCACCGTCGCAACCCTCGCCCTCGCCGTTACCCTGCTCCGCTTCCGCGGCCTGCCGCCGTACCGCTGGGCAGCCCTCTACCTGCGCTTCCTCCGGCGCAGGCCCCGGTTGGCCGCCCGCGAGGCGGCCACCCCGCTGCGGGCGCTGTTACCCGACCTGTCCGTGCATACCCAGGTGGACCGGGCGGGCAACAGGGTAGGAGTGGCAAGCGTTGAGGCAGACGCCTCTTTCTGCACGATGGTGCGGATCGCGCCGGCGGCGCACCCTACGCCGGATGCGCTGATCCGATTGCTGCGAGAGGTCTACGAGCGTTCCGACATCCGGCTCAGCAGCGCCCAGCTGGTGGTGTGGGCCCTGCCCGGCCTGCCCGCCCGCACCGGCGCGGCGACCCCGATCCGGGTGCACTGGCTGTCCCTGCGCTACCGCCCCGCCGAGGCCCCACTGGCCGCGCTGGCCCGCGGCGGCGGCCAGGAAGGCAGCAGGCGCGCGGTGGCCAGTGCCGCCCACCGCCTGGTCAGCCGCCTCGCCGAAGCCGGCTACCCGGCCACCGTCCTGGACACCCTGGAACTGCACCAGGAACTCCTGGTCGCCGTCGGCGCCGACCCCGAGGTCGTCTCCGGCCCGCTCGCCCACGACGGCACCGCCCGCCACCGCGTCACCGAGACCTGGCGCGACGTCTCGGTAGGCCGCCTCCGCCAGGCCTGCTTCGTCCCCAAGGACCCGGCCGACGCGATCGCCTTGCTCGGCCGCTGCGCCCCGGAGGCGATGTTCACCTGCACCTCCTACACCCTGTCCCGCACCGCCCGCGGTGATCTGGTCGCCCAGGCCAGGGCGCGGGTCGGGGTGGCGGCTGGTGGGTTGTGGCTGAGTCCGCAGCGGGCCTCGCAGAGTCTGGGCGTGCCGGTGGTGCCGGTGGACGGGCGGCAGGACGAACACACCATCGCCACTCTGCCGCTCGCGCTGACGCCGTAACCGGGCCGGGGCTCGGGGAGAGGGCGGGACAGGCCACGCGGGTCGTCGAGGTCAGCGACCACGCCCGGGGCGCAGCACCCGGATAGTGCAGCCCGGGTGTCGCCTCTCCCAGCAACTCCCTCCCCTGTCCACGCCCTTTCTCCTCTGGCGCCATCTGCTCGCTCCCCTCATCGCCCCTCTCGCCGCCCCCTCGGTCACTTTCCCCGTCCCGCCTGTCTGCCTCTTCAGGCTCACCGCCCCTCCCTGCCGCTCTCGATTTTCCTCCCATCCATTTGCTTTCAGTTGCCACTGACGCAATCGAGATACCCAACAAAACAAAGCCCAGCACCCCACCACCAACTCACCAACCCGATTCGCGTTGCCGCTCAACGCCTAAGCGGAGCCCAGCCCCCGCAGCCGCCAGCCCAGCGCCGTATGCCGCCGCCCGGCCCCCACCGTCCGCACCGCCTGCCCGATCGCCCGCCGCGACCCCACCAGCACCACGATCCGCTTGGCCCGCGTCACCGCCGTGTACAGCAGATTCCGCTGCAACATCAGCCAGGAACCCGTCGTCAGCGGAACCACCACCACCGGATACTCACTGCCCTGACTCCGGTGGATGGTCACCGCGTACGCGTGCGTCAGCTCGTCCAGTTCCCCGAACTCGTAGTCGACGTCCTCGTCCTCATCGGTACGCACGGTCAGCTTCTGCTCGTCGTTGTCCAGGGCCACCACCACACCCAGGGTGCCGTTGAACACGCCGTTGGCGCCCTTGTCGTAGTTGTTGCGGATCTGGGTGACCTTGTCCCCCACCCGGAACACCCGCCCGCCGAAGCGCCGCTCCGGCACCTCCGGGCGGCTGGGTGTCAACGCCTCCTGCAACACCAGGTTCAACGCCCCCGCCCCCGCCGGTCCGCGGTGCATCGGTGCGAGCACCTGCACATCCCGCCGCGGGTTCACCCCGAACTTCTTCGGCAGCCGCCGCGCCACCACATCGACCGTCAGTTCCGCGGCCGCCTCGGCCTCCTCCACCGGGAACAGGAAGAAGTCGTCCAGGCCGTCGGTGATCGGCTGCTCGCCGGCGTTGATCCGGTGCGCGTTGCTCACCACCCCGGACTGTTGCGCCTGCCGGAAAACCTGGGTCAGCCGCACGTGCGGGATCGGACTGTCCACGGCCAGGAGATCGCGCAGCACCTCCCCCGCGCCCACCGACGGCAACTGGTCCACATCGCCGACCAGCAGCAGGTGCGCGCCCGGCCCGATCGCCTTGACCAACTTGTTGGCCAGCAACAGATCCAGCATGGACGCCTCGTCCACCACGACCAGGTCCGCGGGCAGTGGACGGTCCCGGTCGTAGGCCGCGTCGCCGCCGGGCCGCAGTTCCAGCAACCGGTGCACGGTCGCGGCCGGATGCCCGGTCAACTCGGTCAGCCGTTTCGCCGCCCGGCCGGTGGGCGCCGCCAGGACCACCCTGGCGTTCTTGGCCCTGGCCAGGGACACGATGGAGCGCACGGTGAAGCTCTTGCCGCAGCCGGGTCCGCCGGTGAGCACCGCGACCTTCTCGGTCAGCGCGAGCTTGACCGCCTCCTCCTGGGCCCCGGCGAGTTCGGTGTCGTTCTGCCGCCGCAACCAGGCCAGCGCCTTGGTCCAGTCCACCGTGGCGAACTCCGGCATCCGGTCGTCCCCGGTGCGCAGCAGCCGCAACAGCGCGGCGGCCAGGCTGATTTCCGCGCGGTGGAAGGGAACCAGGTAGATCGCGCCCACCGGCGCCGCCTCGTCCTCCCCCGGCACCTGTTCGCGGACCACGCCTTCCTCGGCGATGAGTTCGGCCAGGCAGTCGATCACCAGGCCGGTGTCCACCTGCAGGATCTTGATGGCCTCACTGATGAGTTCCTGTTCGGGCAGGAAGCAGTTGCCGTTGCCGGTGGCCTCGGACAGGGTGAACTGCAGACCGGCCTTGACCCGTTGCGGGCTGTCGTGCGGGATGCCGACGGATTTGGCGATGGTGTCGGCGGTGCGGAACCCGATCCCCCACACGTCGGTGGCCAGCCGGTATGGCTCGGTGCGCACCACCTCGATGGATTTCTCCATGTACTGCTTGTAGATCCGCACCGCCAGGGAGGTGGACACGCCAACGCCTTGCAGGAAGATCATCACTTCCTTGATGGCCTTCTGTTCCTCCCAGGCGGCCGCGATCAGCTTGGTGCGCTTGGGTCCGAGCTTGGGCACCTCGATGAGCCGCTGCGGGTTCTGCTCGATCACGTCCAGGGCGTCCACCCCGAAATGGGTGACGATCCGGTCGGCCAGCACCGGCCCGATGCCCTTGATCAGCCCGGAACCCAGGTAGCGCCGGATGCCCTGGATGGTCGCGGGCAGCACCGTCGTGTAGTCCTCGACGTGGAACTGTTTGCCGTACTGGGGATGCGAGCCCCACCGCCCGCGCATCCGCAACGACTCCCCCGGCTGCGCGCCGAGCAACGCGCCCACCACGGTCAGCAGGTCGTTGGCGCCGCGCCCGGTGTCCACCCTGGCCACGGTGTAGCCGGTTTCCTCGTTGGCGAAGGTGATCCGTTCCAGGACGCCTTCCAGGACCGCGTGCCGGACGGGTTCGCCGCCGTTCATCCCCGCCACCCCTCGCCGTGTGCCCGCCGGGACAACACCTATCACAGCCCCGGCTGGCCCGAGGGCACGGTGGGCGGGCAGCATTGCCGGGTGGCTGGCACGCGGTGGGTATCGGCGATTCGCGCGGCCCGGTTACGCCTGGGACTCACCCAGGAGGAGCTGGCCGCGCGGGCCGGGGTGAGCGTGCGCACCGTGCGCGGGGTGGAGCAGGGCGCGGTGCGGGATCCGCGCGGGGACACCCTGCGCAGGCTGGCCGCGGCGGTCGGCCTGCCCGGCCCGGATCAGCCCGCGACCGGCGACCTGCGGATCGGCGTGCTCGGGCCGTTGCTGCTGCGGCACGGCACGGTGCTGCTGGACTCCGCCGCCGCCATGCCCCGGCTGCTGCTCGGCCTGCTCGCCTTACGCGCCGGCCAGGTGGTCAGCCACGCCGAGATCACCCACGCGCTGTGGGGCGCCCGCCCGCCGGAGTCGCGGCAGAGCCTGGTGCACACCTACCTGAGCCGGTTGCGCAAACAGCTGCCCGCGGCCGATCGCGATCGCCTGATCACCCTCCAGGGCGGCTACCTGCTCAACCCCGGCCCCGGTCAGCTCGACCTGCTCGAGTTCACCGAGGGCCTGGCCCGCGCGGAGGCCGCCGAGCCGGTGACCGCGCTCGCCGAGTACGACCGGGCCCTGGGCCTGTGGCGCGGCCCGGTGCTGGCCGACCTGCCCGGCAGACTGCGCGAACACCCCGACGCGGTCGCGCTGGGCCACCGCCGCGTCACCGCCGCGGTGGCCCACGGCGGACTGGCCGTGCGGCTGGGCAGGCACGAACAGGCCGTGCGCGTGCTGCGCCCACTCGCCGCCGAACACCCACTGCACGAGGACCTCCATGCCGTGCTGCTGCTCGCCCTGGCCGGCTCCGGCAGGCAGGCCGCCGCGCTGGAGGTCTTCGCCGCCATCCGGGACCGCCTGGGCCACGACCTCGACGTGCGCCCCGGCGCCGCCCTGCGCGAGGCGCACCTGCGGGTGCTGCGCGGGGACATCCCGGCCGCGCACAGCGGACTCACCGCCCTGCTCACCCCCGCCCAGCCCCGGCCGGCGCAGCTGCCGCCCGCCCTCGGCGGGTTCACCGGCCGCGCCACCGCACTGGCCCAGCTCGCCGAGCTGCCACCGGGCAGCGAACCGATCCTGCTCACCGGCACCGCCGGGGTCGGCAAGACCGCGCTCGCCGTGCACTGGGCGCACCGGATCCGCGGTGAGTTCCCCGACGGCCAGCTCTACCTCGACCTGCTCGGCCACTCCCCCGGCAACCCGCTGTCCGCACTGCTCGCCCTGGAGCGGCTGCTGCGCGGACTCGGCGTGCCCGCCGAACGGGTGCCCACCGAACCCGACTCCGCCGCCGCCCTCTACCGCACCCTGCTGGCCGAGCGGAACATCCTGGTGCTGCTGGACAACGTGCGCGATGAGACCCAGCTGCGCCCGCTGCTGGCCGACGGACCCGGCGCGCAGGTGCTGATCACCAGCCGGGCCCGCCTCTCCGGGGTGCGCGTCATCGAACTCGACGTCCTCGACGACACCGAAGCGCACGAACTGCTCGCCGCGAGCATCGGCGCGGAACGCCTCGCCGCCGAACCCCAGGCCGCCGCCGAACTGATCACCGCCTGCGCCCGGCTGCCCCTGGCCCTGCGGATCACCGCCGCGCACCTGGCCGCCCGCCCCACCTGGCCACTGGCCGAGGTCGTCGGCGAACTGCGCGGCGAGGACCGGCTCAGCGCACTGGAGATCGGCGAGGACGAACTCAGCGGGGTGCGCGCCGCCTTCGACTCCTCCTACCTCGACCAGGACCCGCCCACCCGCGCGGTGTTCCGGCTGCTCGGCATCGCACCCCTGACCGACTTCACCGCCGCGGCGGTGGCCGCGCTGACCGGACTCGCGGTCACCGAGGCCGCCGCCGCGCTGGACCGGCTCAGCACCGCACACCTGGTCCGCCCGCACACCGGGCGCCGCTACACCCTGCACGACCTGCTGCGCGACTACGCCGCCGAACGCGCCACCGCCGAACTCTCCCCCGCCGAACTGGCCGCGGCGCGCACCCGGCTGCACGGCTGGTACGTCCAGACCACCGAGACCGCGGCGCAGGAGCTGTACGGCCGCTGGCGACGGCTGGCCACCGAACCGGCGCCACCGGTCCCGCCCGCGATGGGTTTCGCCGACCACCGCCCGGCCACCGCCTGGCTGGACGCCGAGATCGGCAACCTCACCGCACTCATCGCGCACGCCGCCGAACACGGCCCGCGCCCGGCCACCTGGCGGCTGCTCGCGGTGCTGCGCAACTACTTCCTGCTCCGCCCCGGCACCGCCGACCTGCCCGCGGCCACCGCCACCCTGGCCGCCGCGCAGGCCGAGGGCGACCTGGTCGGGCAGGTCGTGGCCTACCTGGGCCTGGCCGACGCGGTCCGGTACCGGCAGCGCGGCGACGAGGCGGGCCAGCTGTACCGGCGGGCCCTGGACCTGCACGCCCAGGCCGGGCTGACCGTGGGCGCGGCCGCGATCCGCACCGACATCGGCTCCTACGGCCTGCGCGGGCACGGTGTCCCGGCGATCAAGGCCAACGAACTGGCCAACCTGGCCCGGCACCGGGCCGAACAACACGACCCGATCTCCGAGATCACCACCCTCAGCGCCCTGGTCGCCACCAGCCTCGACCTGGGCGAACCCCAGGAGGCCAGGCGCTACCAGCGGGCGGCCGAGGCTTTGGCCCGGCGGCCGGACGTGCCCGCGCACAACCCGTGGGTGCGCTACCTGCTCGGCGCGCACAACCGGATGCTGGGCCGCCCCGACCTGGCCGACCTCCAGCTCCGGCACGCCCTGGTGGTCACCCGCGAGGTCCGCGCGGACTGGGCCGAGCGCTACATCCTGGCCGAACTGGCCGAGGTGCGGATGAGCACCGGCCACTACACCGAGGCACTGGGCCTGGCCAGGCAATCCCTGGAACTGGCCCGCCGCTGCGCCGACACCAGGGCCGAGTCCGCCTCCCTGGTCGTGCTCGGCCAGGCGCACACCCGGCTCGGCCGGATCGAGGAGGCGCTGCGCTGCCTGCACCTGGCCCGGCAGCGCTACCGCGCCGACGGCGACAACTTCGGCGAACTGGAGACCCTGCTCCCGCTCGCCGACGCCTGGGCCGCCCGCGATCCCCGCGCGGCCCGCGCCTGTGCCAGGGCCGCGCACACCCTGGCCGCCCGGATGCTGCACCGGCGGGGCCGGGAACAGGCCCAGGCCAGGCTCACCGCCCTCGCCCCGCGGCTCACGCCGAGTGGCTGACCCCGGCCCGCCGGACCACGTGCAGCACCGGGGTCACGTCCACGCCGGTGATCTCCGGCAGTGCGCCCAGGGTGCCGGTGAGCAGGTCGTAGAGGTCCTCGCCGTGCCGGCACACCACCGATACCAGGAGGTTGCTCGGGCCGCTGGTGGTGGCGGCCATCCGGGTGGCCGGGTGCGCGGCGAGCACCCTGGCCACCTTGCCGAGTCCGGCTGGCTGGATGGTCAGCCACAGCAGGGCTTCCAGGTGGTAGCCGAGCAGCCGCGGGTCGACCTCGGTGGTGATGGCGATCGCGCCCTCGCGCAGCAGGGCGTCCACCTTGCGGCGGGCGGTGGACTCCGAGACGCTGCTGTGCCGGGCGAGTTCGGTGAACCCCATCCGCCCGTCCCTGACCAGCAACGCGGTCAGCCGCCGGTCCACCTCGTCCAGGGTGGGCAGCGGCCGCCGTGCCGGCAACGGCCGCACCTCGCCCAGCCGGGCCCTCTCCTCGGCGGAGAGCAGTGGGGCCTGCCAGCCCAGCGCGTCCGGGAAGATCCACAGCAGCCGCCGGGTCTGCCAGGAGTCGATCGAGGAGGTCTTGGGCAGTTCCTTGAGCAGCAACAGTTTCAGCCGATCCGGGCTGCTCACCCACAGCGTCGCGGCGATCTCGTCACCGCCCTCCAGGATCAGCACCTGCCAGGCCTCGGGCAGCGCGGCCAGCGCCTCGGCCACCGGCGGGGTGCGGCCGGGACGGCAGCGGATGCGCAGTGCCAGCCCGGTCAGGTCGGGGTCGAGCACCGGGTTGCGGATCGCGGTCACCCGCACCGTCCCCCCGGCCAGCAACGGCGCCAGCCGCCGGGTGACGGTGCGCTCGGACACCCCGACCGCCGCCGCGACACCCGACCAGGTGGCCCGCCCGTTCACCTGCAGCGCCGCGACCAGTCTTCTGTCAAGATCATCCATCTGCGTTCGCCGGTTCTCGTCGACTGGGGCCGCCTCTGCGCGGGATTTCGTCGTTTCAGCCTACGGGACGACCGGTTCCAGGCAACTCCGCGCTGAAGTGGAGGGCGAACACCAGGATCGAGGAGGCCGAAGTGGCAGAGCTGAACAGGCGGATGGCGCTGGGACTGGCCGGCGGCGCGATGCTGACCGCCGCGGTGCCGGGGGTGGCCGCGGCGGCCGATACGGACGTGGTCGCGAGCACCCCGCTCGGCAGGCTGCGCGGGACGCGCGCCGGGGAGATCACGGTGTGGCGCGGCATCCGCTACGCCGAGGCCCCCACCGGGGAACACCGGTTCACCGCCCCCCGCCCGGTCCAGCCCTGGAGCGGGATCAAGGACGCCACCGAGTTCGGCGCGGCCGCCCTCCAGCTGGCCGGACCACCCCGCCCGCCGGGTCCGCAGAGCGAGGACTGCCTGTTCCTCAACGTCTACTCCCGCGGCACCAGGGGCCGCCGCCCGGTGGTGGTGTGGATCCACGGCGGCGCGTTCACCAGCGGTGCGGGCAGCGACTACGACGGCACGGTCTTCGCCGAGCGCAACGACATCGTGCTGGTGACGATCAACTACCGCCTGCACGCCTTCGGCTACCTGCACCTGTCCGGCCGCCCCGGCTCCGGCAACGCCGCGCTACTGGACCAGATCGAGGCGCTGCGCTGGATCCGCCGCTGTATCAACGGTTTCGGCGGCGACCCCCGCAACGTCACGGTCATGGGCGAGTCCGCGGGTGCGATGTCCATCGGCAGCCTGCTCGGCGCACCCGCCGCGACCGGCCTGTTCCGCCGCGCGGTGCTGCAAAGCGGCGGCGCCCGCCCGCACTTCACCCCCGAGCAGGCCCAACGGACCACCGACTACGTGCTCAAACAACTCGGCATCCCCGGCCAGGACTCCCCCAAGCTGTTCACCGTGCCCGCCGCCGACCTCCTCGCCGCGGCCGCCGCCGCCAACCAGGCCCCCGAGCTGAACGGCGAGGTCTTCCACCAGGTCCTCGACGGCCGCGTACTGCCCACCCACCCGCTGCGCCGGCTCTCCCCCGCCGTCGACCTCATGATCGGCACCTGCCGCGACGAGTCCAAGCAACTGGCCCAGATCTTCCCGCTCTTCGCCACCGGCATGGAGACCAAGCTCAAGTCGGTCGTCGGCGACACCCGCTTCGCCGAAATCCAGGCCGCCTACCGCACACACAGCCCAGCAGGCCGCGACCCGCGCCTGGACCTGGTCAGCGACACCTTCGTCGGCCTCCCGTCGATCTGGCTGGCCGAAGCCGCCCACCGCGCGGGCGCCACCGCCTGGACCTACCGCTTCGACTACGCCGACGCCTCCCCCCTGGGCCCGGTGCACGCCTCCGACCTGGCCTTCACCTTCGGCAAGGTCAACCAGGCCCAACTACACCCCCAGGCCAACCTCAAGTTCGCCCAACGCCTGGCCACCCAGCTCAACGACTCCCTGTGCGCCTTCGCCCGCACCGGCGACCCCCGCCTGCCCGACCTCCCCCGCTGGCGCCCGTTCGAACCCGGCGCCCGCGACACCATGATCTTCACCCGTCATCCGTATGTCCGACAGGATCGGGTGACCGCCGAGATCCGCACCGCCTGGACCGGCGTGCCACCCACGGCTTTCTGATCGCCAACTACACAGCCCGGCTGTAGAGTTGCGGGTATGCGACTCACCAAGTACGGCCACGCCTGCGTCCGGGTCGAGCACGAGGGCGAGACCATCGTGCTCGACCCCGGCGCCTTCACCGAACCCGAGGCACTCACCGGCGCCACCGCCGTGCTGATCACCCACGAGCACTTCGACCACTTCGACGGCGACCGCCTGCGCCAGGCCCTGGAAACCGACCCGGCACTGCGGGTGTGGACAACGGACTCGGTCGCGGCCCAGCTCACCGGGCTGGGCGGGCGGGTCACCGCGGTCGGGCACGGCGACCGGTTCGACATCGGCGCGGTCGAGGTCGAGGTGCACGGCAGCTGGCACGCCGAGATCCACCCGGACCTGCCCCTGGTCCGCAACAGCGGGTTCCTGCTCGGCGGCACGGTCTTCCACCCCGGCGACGCGCTCACCGTGCCCGAACGGCCGGTGGACACCCTGCTGCTGCCGTTGCACGCGCCCTGGTCCCGGGTCGCGCACCTGATCGACTACGTGCGCTCGGTCAAGCCACGCCAGGCCTACCAGGTGCACGACGTGCTGCTCAGCGACACCGGCCGCGCCCTGACCAGCAGCATGCTCGGCGAACGCGGCCCTGGCACCGGCGCGCCGCTGACCCTGCTGGCCACCGGTGAGAGTGTCGAACTGCCTGCCTGATCCCGGCGGTGATCATCGCGACGGATACGCTGCGTCCGGTGATCGCTACGGATCGGGGGTTCGGTGGGCTTCGCGGTGGTGGACGTCGAGACCACGGGCTTCGCCGCAGGCCGCGACCGGGTCATCGAGATCGCCGTGGTCCAGCTCGACGCCCAGGGCGCCATCACCGGCGAGTGGTGCACCCTGGTCAACCCGCGCCGTGACCTGGGCCCGCAGCACATCCACCGGATCACCACCCGCGAGGTCCTGCCCGCGCCCACCTTCGAGCAGATCACCGGCGACCTGGTCACCCGCCTGGCCGGCCGGGTCCTGGTCGCGCACAACCTGACCTTCGACGCCAGGTTCCTCAACGCCGAACTGACCGCCGCGGGCGTCCTGCCCCCGCCCGAGGCCCTCGACGGCCTGTGCACCATGACCCTGGCCCCGCGCTACCTCACCACCGATCGCCGCAACCTGGCCGCCTGCTGCGCCGCCGCGGGCATCCCGCTGACCAACGCGCACTCGGCCCTGCACGACGCCCGCGCCACCGCGGCCCTGCTCGCGCACTACCTCGCCGCGGGCCACGACGACTGGTCCCCGCACCTGGAAGCGGCCCGCTCCCGCCCGTGGCCGTTCATCCCCGCCCTGGACACCCCGGTGGTGCACCGGAGCCCGCCCGGCCAGCCGGTGGCCCGCCGTCCCCGCCGGGACGGCGACCCCACCTACCGCCGAACGACCCGGAACACGGCCGCGTACCGCACCAACCCGGCGCCCGGCTCCGCCACTGCCCCAGCCCAGCACGGCGCTGCCGCTGCCCCTGACCCCGCGGCACCATTCCCGCGCAGTTCCTCGCCCCAGACCCGTCCGCCCTTCTCCGCCGCCAATCACCATTCCCCCGCCGACACCCGTTCCTCCGTCGCCCCCCGCTCCCCCGCCGAACACCACTCCGCCGCGGTCCCCAACCCCCCTGCCAGCGGCTACCCCACCGACGCGGAGCTGCCCGCCGGATTCCGCCTGGATCCCGGCGACCGCATCGCCTTCACCGGCCAGACCGACCAACCCCGCGAGCAGCTCCAGGCCCACGCGGCCGCCGCCGGCCTGGTCACCCACCCGGAGAACGTCTGCCGCTGGACCAAGGTCGTGGTCGCCGCGGACCCGGACTCCCTGTCCACCAAGGCACGCAAGGCCCGCGACTACCAGATCCCGATCATCACCGAACCGGTGTTCGCACGCCTGCTCGCCGAGCTGCGAACGCCAGGATGACCAGGAACCCCAACGGATAGGCGTTCTGGTAGAGCAGTTCCAGCCCGCCGGCGGTCGGCAGCCCGATCAGCCCCAGCGGCGGCAGGTCCATCCGGTGGCCGTTGAGGAAGTGCATCGGCCAGGCGAAACTCAGCACCGCGGCGAACACCCCGACCGCGCGCACCGCCACCCCGTCCACCAGCAGCGGCAGCAGCGCGATCAGCAACGGCACGAACCACACCCAGTGGTGACTCCAGGAGATCGGCGACACCATGGCCGCGGTCAGCCCGACCACCGAGATCGCCAGCAGCAGCCGACCGTCCCGCTGTGCCCGCCGGGCCACCCACAGCCCGGCCGCCGCGGTGAGCGCGGCCAGGGGCAGCCACAGCCAGAGCGGGGTGCTGTCCACGCCGAGGATCCGGGACAGCATCCCGTTGAGCGACTGGTTCATCTGGTTCTCCACGTCGCCGACCCGCTCGGTCACCGCGAACGTGCCGGTCCAGAACCGCAACGTGTCCCCCGGCAGCGACACCAGGCTCACCAGCACGGTCCCGGCCGCGGTCACGGTGGCCGTGGCGGCCGCCCGGTACTGGCGGGTCAGCAGCAGGTGCAGGATGAAGAAGGCGGGCACGATCTTGATCCCGGCCGCGATGCCCACACCCACCCCGCGCCAGCGCTCCGGCAGGTGCAGCAGGTCCACCATCACCAGGGCCATCAGCAGCACGTTGACCTGGCCGAGGTAGGCGGTCCAGGACACCGGTTCCAGCCAGAACAGCAGCGCGGTCAGCCCCAGGGTCAGCTGCCCCAGCTCCCGCCCGCGCGGCACGCCGATCGCCCGCAGCCCCACCCACACCACCGCGGCCAGCGCCGCGAGGTTGGCCGGGAACACCAGGTACTGCCCCAGCACCTCGGGCCCGAAGGCCAGCGGCACGAACAACAAGGCCGCGAACGGCGGGTAGGTGAAGGCGAACATGCCGCCCGCGATCTTGCCCGGGTACAGCGCCTCCCCGGTCAGCACCGCCTCGCCGCCCGCCCGGTAGACCTTGAGGTCCCAGAAGTCCGACATCACCACGTATCCGGTGATCACCCAGTGCACCGCGGCCAGCGTCACGAACAACGCCGCCGAGCCGACCGCGATCGGCACCGCGTACCGGGCCAGCCTGCGCAACGGGAGGGGCAGTTCGGTCATCGGGCACCCGCCTGACAGTCGTAGAGCGTTTCCGGGGCATCGGGCGGACCACTCGGGCCCTGGTAGTCGGCGAAGGGCACGGCGAGGCAATGCTCGGCGACCCACCGCTGCCGTTCCTGGGCGATCGGTCCGCCCATGCCGCCGTGGAAACCGCCGATCATGACGAAGCGCAGCGCGCGGGTACGCACCAGCGCGTCCAGTTCGGACAGTGCGGGCACCCCGGCCGCGCCGGTGAAACCGCCCATGGGCAGCACGCTGTGCCCGAGGCGCAGGTAGGGCGCCGCGGTGTTCACGGTCGGCACGGCGAGCAGGTACTTCTCCCCGCGGTGCCGCTGTCCGACATAGCTGAGCAGCCCCCGGTTCGGGGTGACCATGTGCATGTCACCCAGCTCCGGCGGCAACGGGGTGTCCGGCGGCAACCCGTGCATGGCGGCCATCCCCGCGGCGGGCAGTGGATTGCCCGGCCCCGCGACGGGGTTGAGCGCGGTCAGGCTCGGGAACGGCTTCCCGGACGCCTCGACCGACCAGACCGCCGGTGCGGCCAGCAGCACCAGCACCGCGCCGCCGATCGCCGGGATCCGCAAGCGCGGCAACGGGTGCAGCGCACCCACCACCAGCACGACCACCGTCACCGTGGTCAGCCCGAGCACCAGCACGGTCAGTCCGGGCAGGCCCTCGGCCGCGGCCGAGGGTTCCACGGCCCGTGCCGACAGCACCGCCGCCCACGCCCCGGTCACCGCCACACCCAGTGGCAGCAACCAGGCCGTTGTGCCGCCCGCCGACCACAGTCTGGCCAGCAGCACCAGGCCGGCGCCGGACAGCGCCGCGATCGCCGGGGTCAGGGCGGCCGCGTAGTACGGGTGGATACCGGTGGCCGCGCTGAACACCACCGCGTGCGTGCCCAGCCACAGTCCCCACAGCAGCCATCCGTCCACTGTGGACCCGTGCCGACGACCGAACACCAGTCCGGCCACCAGCGCGAGTACCGCGAACGGCAACAGCCAGGCGATCTGCGTCCCCAGTTCGGCATTCGCCAGCCGCCCGAGGCCGGGCGGACCACCGAAGTCCGCGAGGAAGCTCGCCACCTGTCCGGAGGCGGCGTCGGTGTGGACGAACCGGCCGAGTCCGTTGTACCGGAAGGCCATATCCCACACCGAGTTCGCGGTGCTGCCATCCACATAAGGCCGATGTGCGGCGGGGGTCAACGCCACCAGCACCAGCCAGGCGCAGGCCACCACCGCGGTCGTGAGACCGGCCAGCAGCACCCGCGCGATCCGTGCCCTCACCGGCACGGAAGCCTTTACCAGGTAGGGAATCGCCAGCGCGGGCAACACCAGCAGAGCCTGCCCGAGCTTGACCTGGAAACCCAGTCCCACCCAGATCCCGGCCAGGATCAGTGGCCAGGTCCGCACCGATCGTAGCGCAAGAATCGTGGCGTGCGCGCCACCCACCAGAGCGAGCACCAGAAGTGTGTCCGGGATGTTGACCCTGGCCAGCACCACGGTGATCGGGGTGAGCGCGAACACCAGCGCGGCGAGCAGTCCGGCCCGGGTCCCGGCCCAGCGGCGCACCGCGTCGTGCAGCAGCGGCACGGTGGCCGCGGCCGCGAGCGCCTGGGGAAGCAGCAATGCCCAGTCGTGGAAGCCGAACAGCCGCACCGACAGCGCCTGCGCCCACAGCGCGCCAGGGATCTTGTCCACGGTGAGCGTGCCCGCCGGATCGATCGCCCCGTAGAGGAAGGCGTGCCAGTCGGCGCTCATCGCGCGCACCGCGACGGTGTAGTAGTAGTGCGGTTCCACCGAGCCCGCGGCCCAGAACGTCAGTCCGAAGGTGGCCAGCGTCAGAACCGTGACAGCGATTGTGTTACGGTTCACCTGGACTCGTTCCGCTCCACGTCAGGACCCGCGGGGTTGCGGAACGGCGGTTCCCCGAGCACGTGCACCCGGCGAATGTGCCGCGGCGCGCGGTGGGTGAACGCGGTCCGCCCGTGCAGCAGCGTGTAGTTGTCCGCGATGACGAGGTCACCCTCCTGCCAGGTGTGCTCGTAGTACCAGCGCGGATCATGGGTGGCCGCATGCAGTTCGGTCAGCAGCGCGGGCACTTCCTTGTCCGGCAGTCCGGCGAAGGCTTGCTCGGGCCGGTTGCGGAAGGTGTCGTCGTCGGCACGCGGCGGCTCGTTGTAGCGCATGGTCGGCTCGCCCGTGCGCGGATGTGGCACGACCAGTGGCGAGACGGCCTGGCCGCCATAGTGGCTCAGGTTGGGAATGCGGTAGGTCACCTCGACCCGCGACCAGCGTTCGAGGCTGGCCGACGAGGTGTGCGCCAGCATCCTCGCGCTGTCACAGAAGGTGGTCGCCCCACCCTGGCCGCCACCGGGCGCGCTGACACAGTGGAACACCTGGAATTCCGGGATATAGGGCCGGTACATGCCGTCCCAGTGCAGTGGCACGTAGGAGTGGTCGAAGATGTGGTCGGCGGGAGCCTCGGCCTCGATGAGTTCGAGCACCGCACCGAACGGCCACATCATGATCTCGCCCCAGGTCTCGCTCCACGCGGCCAGTTCCTCCGGACCGGCGAAGGAGGCGAATCCACGCAGCAGCAACAGGTGGTGCGTCCGGGCCAGTTCACGCAGCAGACCCACCGGCAACCGGCGCGGGTCCTGGCCGGAACCGGTCGGTTCGATGAGCAGGCCGACCGGATCCAGCGCGGTGGCGGTGGCGCCGGGCAGGTCGAGGGCGAGGTTCGTCATGGCGGTTGTGCTCCTTGAACGGGGCAATGACGGTCGGAGCGGGCAGGTCAGCCGCGAAGGTCGGGGCAGGGGTCAGGGCAGGACGTGGTGGCGAGGCAGGGACCAGGACAGGAGACGGTCGCGCGACAAGGACCGGGGCGAGGACACGACGGTGCCGTGAAGGCAGGGCAGGGCACGACGGCGAGGCAGGGACCAGAGCCGGACGCGGTGACCCTGCCTGGGCAGGACGTGGTTGCGAGACCGCGGGTTGACGCAGGACGTGCCGGCGAAGTGGTGGCCGGAATCGGACGCGGTGGCGAGATGGCCGCTCATGGCAGGACGTAGTGGCTGGGTCGACCGCCCCGGTGTACGAGCCGCGCACCCAGTTGTTCGGCCTCGATCCGCTTCATCAGGGTGAAACCGCCGGGCTCGTGCACCGCCACCGCGTGCCAGGGCGTGAGCCAGGCGTCCGGGGTGCGGCCGAGCAGCAGGCCGAGTTTGGCCGCGCCGCAGGGCTGCGGGTGGATGGACAGCCGTACCGCGTCCGGGAACCGGGCGCCGACCAGATCGCCCCAGGCCCGGCTTCGGGCGACCACGCCGTAGGCGCGTTGGCGGCTTTCCCGTTGCAGTGCCGAGCGGGTGCCCGAGTAACCGGGGCCGTATCGGTCCTCCAGCAGGAAGCGGACGATGCCGAGGTACATGGCGCGCAGGTCGGCGTCGGCCCCGATCCGCGCACGCAGGTCGGCGATCGGTTCGGTGTACTCCGCGTCGAGCAGGCGGCGCAGTGATTCCGGGCATGAACCGGGCGCGTAATCGTCCAATGTGTACAGATCGAGCCGGTCCGAACCGGTTGCGCGGATGAGCGCGGCCATCTCCTGCTGGTAGGCGGTGATCTCCTCGTCCGGCACGCCGATCAGGTCGCCGAAGACCCGGCCGTCGGAGCAGATGGTGAGCCGGGCGCCCGGTGGGTACAACTCGGTCAAGTCGGCGCACAGGTCGCTGAGGAAGCCGACTGCGAGTTCCTCGGCCAGGTCGGGGAGGTGGCCGAGGACCTTGTCCCGGTTGGGTGATTTGGCCGGAAAGGCGGGCAGTACGAACTGAATCGGCTGGTTCCGCCCAATTGCCCGGATCACCGCGGGCACGTGCGCGGAAAGGCACCGGGGGCACGGACTCTGTCCGCACGGCCCGCCATTGCGTGCTTTCCGCTGGTGCGCCAGCACAAGTTCGAGCACCCGCGTGGCCAGCCGCGCCGGCGTCGTGGAGGACAACATGCAACTCATTAGAATTTGAACAATTCGGCGGGGGCCACTGACACCTCGCCATGACCGCAGAACATGGTTGGGCCGGTCAGGGGACGATCAGCGGCTACGCGGCCAGGTCAGCGGGTCCTAGCATCGAGATCATGGACGTGGAGATCCGGCACCTGCGGATGATTGGGGCCATCAGCGAGGCGGGCAGTCTCAGCGGCGCGGCCACCAGGCTCGGCCTGACCCAGCCGGCCCTGACCCGCCAGCTGCAGCGGCTGGAACGCGCCTTCGGCGGCATGCTGTTCCACCGCGACCGCAACGGAACCCGTCCGACCGCGCTGGGCGAGTTGGTGGTGCAACGGGTACGGGTCCTGGTGCCCTCGGTGGACGAGCTGATCCAGGAGGCCCGCCAGCACGGCGCTCCACTGTCCGACGGCCCGGCCCGGATCCGCGTGGTGGCCCACCCGACCCCGCTGCCGGGTCCGATCACCGAACATCTGCACGAACTGGCCCCCGAGGCCGACATCACCCTGCGGCAGGAACGTTCCGGCCAGACCGCGATGGAACTTCTGGCGGGTGGCGCGGCGGACCTGGGTGTGCTTGCCGAGCACCCTGGCATGCCCCTGGACCGTCCGCCGGGCGTGACGGTGCACACCATCGCCACCGAGCCGCTGTTCATCGCCGTCGCAACAGGACATTCGCTAGCAAACGAATTCGAGATCTCCCTGGCAGACCTTTCCGAGGAGAACTGGATCCTCCCCCAGGGCCTGGAAATCCGCTGCGCCGAATACCTCCGCGGCATCTGTGCCAATGCCGGTTTCATCCCCCGCATCGCCTACCGCCTGGACAGCTTCAACGCCCGCGAATTCCTCCGCCGCGGCCTGGGCGTCATGCTCGCCCAAGCCACCTTCCGCCTGGAGGAGGGCATCTCGGTCCGCCCCTTCGCCGGCGCCCGCCCGGACTTCCGCCACATCCTCGCCTTCCGCACCGACAGTCCCCTGACCCCGCTGACCGACACCCTGGTCAGCAGCGCGATCCGCGCCTACTGGGCCAAGGCGGACCAGGCCCCGGTCTACCGAAGCTGGCTGTCCCGTACCGACGAACTGGCCGGCTGACCCACCCCGCCACCGTCACCACACCCCGGTCATCCCGACCACTACACCTCGGTCGTTCCGAGCACACCCCGGTCGTTCCGAGCCAAACGACCGAACCCGGGCCAGCACACCGGCCACACCGCACCGCATCTCACCGCTCCACCAGCCTGACCCATGCCAGGCGAGGCATCACGCACCACCAGCCACCCTCACCCGCGATCCGCCACGCTCACCCACCGCCAACCACGCTGCTCACACACCACTAACCGCACTCCTCCACCATCCGCCACGCTCACATCACCACCACACCCACGCCATCCGCCACGCTCACACCACCACCGCGCTCACACCATCCGCCGTGCTCACACCACCCACTGCCCTGACCCAGCACCCAGTACCCTCACGCGCCGCCGACCGCCCTGTGCTCCTTCCTCGTCACCCGTGCCCCCCGGGCCATCAGCACCACCCGCGAATTCGGTGCCAACGGCACCTTCGGTGGGCCCGTATCAGCCCGCCCGCGCTGTGTCCGTTGCCCACAACGCCCATTGCCCGCCACGCCCCTGACCGCCACAGCGAACACAGCCGCCCCACGGCCAATCCCGCGACACATGCCCGCCACAACAGCCCGGCCCCTGGCGAAACCACCACCCGGAAGGCGAGCCCGCTCGCACGCCCCGGTGGCGACATCCGGCCTACGCCGCCCGGTGCCGTCGCAGGTCCGGATCCGCGCCCGCATCTCCGCACCTGACCACCGCTCGCCGAACCCGCGCACAGACGTGGCAGGCGACACACTCTGACGAGCGACTCGGCCACACCGCCCTGGATGACACAATCCGCGCCATGACGATGAACGGGCGCCTGTACGAGATCCGCTCTGGCCGGCACACCGCGGTGGTGGCCGGAGTGGCCGCCACGCTGCTGTCCTGGCGGGTTGACGGCGTCGAGCGGCTGCTCACCCACGCGGCTGACGAACTCGGCGACAGCTACCAGGGCAAGACCATCGTGCCGTGGCCGAACCGGATCGAGGACGGGGTCTACACCTTCGGCGGGGTGCGGCACCAGGTCCCGCTGAACGAGCCGGATCGCGGCGCCGCTCTGCACGGGCTGCTGAGCTGGACCGAGTGGTCACTGGTCGAGCACACCGAGGACCGGGTGGTGCTGGCACAGGACCAACGTCCGCAGTACGGCTATCCGTTCGCGCTCTCCTTCCGCATCGAACACCAGGTTGACGCCGACGGCGTCCGGATCACCTTGCAGGCCACCAACACCGGCGCGACCCCGGCACCCTTCGGCGCGGCGCACCACCCGTACCTGGCCACCACCGGACCGGTCGAGCTGACCGTCCCCGCGGCCACCTACTACCCCACCGACAACCGCCTGCTGCCCATCGGCAAGGAGTCGGTGACCGGCACCGCGCTGGACTTCCGCACCGCCCGCTCACTCGGCTCGGCGGCGCTGGACACCGCCTTCACCGACCTGGTCAGGGACGAGCGCGGGCACGCCGTGGCCCGGGTGGCCGACGCGACCGGCACGGCCACCGAGCTGTGGCTGGACGGCGGCTACGACTATCTGCAGGTCTACACCGACGACTACGCCCCGGCGGCACGCACGCCGCGTTCCGGCATCACCATCGAGCCGATGACCTGCGCGCCGAACGCCTTCAACAGCGGCGACGGGCTGATCGTGCTGGAGCCGGGTCAGAACTGGAACGGCTCCTGGGGGTACCGGTCCATCGCCTCCAGTTCCTCCAACGCGGCCTCCGCCTCGGCCTGATCCTCCGGGGACTGGTTGGCCAGCATGCCGAGCAGTTGCAGGCGGTCGTGGCTGACGGTGCCGGGCTCAGCGGAGTAGACCAGTAAACGCTGGTCGTGCTCGGGGGTCAGCAGGATCTCGCAGTGCACCTCGATAAGTCCCATCTCGGGGTGCAGGAAGCGTTTCTCGTCCGACCGGCGCACGGCGACGACGTGTTCGTCCCAGAGTTCGGCGAACTCGGCGCTGCTCGCCCGCAGGGCCCGGACGAACTCCAGCACCTCCTTGTCCTTGGCCCTGCGGGCCACGGTGGCCCGCAGGTCCGCCACGTGCACCCGCGAGTGGTGCGCGTGGTCCTCGGCCGGGAACAACCCGCGGGTCTCCGGGCGGGCGAACCAGCGCCAGTAGAAGCTGCGGTCCCAGCCGTGCGCCGAGACCAGATCACCCATCAGGGCGACCGAGAGCGGGTTCTGCGCGAGCACGACACCGAGGTCGGAGACCACCTGGGCGGGGTAGTCCCACAGCCGGGCGAGCAGTGGGCGCAGGCTGGGCCGGATCGTGGTGGTGGGCTCCTGCGGGACCGGTGGCTCGTGCCCGGCGAGCAGGTACAGGTGGTCTCGTTCGTCGTCGGTCAGGTGGAGCGCGCGGGCCAGGCTGGCCAGCACGTGGGTGGTCGGATGTCGGCCTCTGCCCTGTTCAAGGCGGGTGTAGGTGTCGGTGGAGACACCGGCGAGGCGGGCCACCTCCTCGCGGCGCAGGCCGGGGGTGCGGCGGCGGGTCTTCGCGGCGGCGGCCAGCTCGGCGGGCTGCAGGCGGGCCCGGCAGCGGCGGAGGAAGTCGGCGAGTTGGGTTCGGTCCACGGCTCCACCCTGCCCTGTCGCACCGACAGTTATCCAGGGACTCCGAGTCCCTGGGACGCCCGGTCCCAGGGACTCGGAGTCCTCTCCTCAATTCGGCGCGGGCGGGGCAGGCTCGGTGCAGCGGCAGCTTCGCCGCGGAACCGACTGGAGGATCCACCGTCATGATCACTCGTCCCCTCGGCACCACCGGCCCGGCCGTCGGCGCGCTCGGCCTTGGCTGCATGGGCATGTCGGACCTGTACGGCCCGGCCGACCGGACCGAGAGCGTCGCCACCATCCACGCCGCCCTGGACGCGGGCCTGACCGTGCTGGACACCGGCGACTTCTACGGCATGGGCCACAACGAGCTGCTCATCGCCGAGGCGCTGCGTGGCCGCGCTCGCGAGCAGGCCGTCATCAGCGTCAAGTTCGGCGCGTTGCGCGACGCCGGGAACAACTGGCTGGGCTTCGACGCCAGGCCGGCCGCGGTGAAGAACTTCGCCGCGTACACCCTCAGGCGGCTGGGCACCGACCACATCGACGTCTACCGGCCGGCCCGGCTCGACCCGGAAGTGCCGATCGAGGACACCGTCGGCGCGATCGCCGAGCTGGTGCGAGCCGGGCAGGTGCGGCACATCGGGCTGTCCGAGGTCGGCGCGGAGACCCTGCGCCGGGCCGCCGCGGTGCACCCGATCGTGGATCTGCAGATCGAGTACTCGCTGATCTCCCGCGGGATCGAGGCCGAGATCCTGCCGGTCTGCCGCGAGCTGGGCATCGGTGTCACCGCCTACGGGGTGCTGTCCCGGGGCCTGCTGTCCGGGCACTGGGCCGCCGGCCGGCCGATGCCTGCCGGGGACTTCCGCGCGCACAGCCCACGGTTCGCGCCGGAGAACCTCGGGCACAACCTGAGCCTGGCCGAGGCATTACGCGCGGTGGCCGAGCCCCGCGGCGCCACCCCCGCTCAGGTGGCCATCGCCTGGGTGCTGCATCAGGGGCAGGACATCGTGCCGCTGGTGGGCGCGCGCAGGAGGGAGCGGCTGACCGAGGCGATCGGCGCACTCGACCTGGAACTGTCCGATGTGGACCTCGAGGCGATCGAGCGAGCAGTACCGGC
This sequence comes from Crossiella cryophila, assembly GCF_014204915.1. Classification (NCBI taxonomy): domain Bacteria; kingdom Bacillati; phylum Actinomycetota; class Actinomycetes; order Pseudonocardiales; family Pseudonocardiaceae; genus Crossiella; species Crossiella cryophila. The sequence goes on along the minus strand of NZ_JACHMH010000001.1, from coordinate 5,950,806 downwards.
GGACGCCGCTGCCGGAGCACGCTATCCGGAACCGTTGATGGCGCACCTGGACAGTGAGCGGTGACCCCGGATCGGCCCATGTCGCCCGGCGGGGCGGGTGGGTCATGATGGAGGCTCCCCGTCGAGGAGTCCGCCATGACCGAACCCGGCCCCGGATCCCTGTACTGGCGTTACGCGGGTGATCGCCGTTCGCTGCTGCTGCTCGGTCGGGTCGGTCTGCTGGAGCTGATGTTCCCGGCGCTGGGCGCGGGCGTGGTGGAGCACTCGGCGTTCTACACCGAGCCGTGGGCGCGCACCCTGCGGTCGATCCCGCAGATCGCCGGAGTGGTCTACGACGGTCCGGCGGCCGAGTCGACCGCGCACGGCATCCGCGGGCTGCATCACGGCATCACCGGCCGGGATGAGCAGGGGCGGCGGTACCACGCCCTTGATCCGGAGGTGTGGTTCTGGGCGCACGCGACCATGTTCGATGTGGTGCTGCGGCTCGCGGAGGTCTTCGACCGGCCGTTGACCGAGGCGGAGCGGGAGCGGTTCTACGCCGAGTCGGTGCTGATCTACCGGCGGTACGGGGTCAGCGATCGGCCGGTGCCCGCGGACTGGGCGGAGTTCCATGCCTACTTCGAGCGGGTGTGCGCCGAGCAGCTGGAACTCACTCCGGCGGCGCGGGCGTTGCTGGACTTCGTGGAGCGGCCGGAGGCGATGGCGCAGCCGTGGCTGCCCGCTCCGCTGTGGCGGCTGGTCGCGCCGGCGGCGGGCCGGGTGCTGTGGTTCCTGACCCGCGGGTCGCTGCCACCGGTGGTGCGGGCGAAGATCGGCGCGTCCTGGCGGCCGGTGGACGAGCGGCGGTTCCGGCGGTTCGCGGCGGCGGTGGCCCGGGTCTGGCCGTTGCTGCCCTACCGGCTCCGCTACCTGCCTCGGGCGCGGGCCGCCTTCGCCAGGGCCGGGCTGGCCGAGGGCGACCGCGCGGGCGGCAACCGGAGCGGCGGCAGTCGCACTGGCGGCAGCCGTGTGGGCAGCGGCCGTATGGGTGGGAAGCCTGTGGGTGGGAAGCCTGTGGGTGGGAAGCCTGTGGGTGGGAAGCCTGTGGGTGGAAGCAGCGCGGGCGGCGACCGGCAGTCTTGGCTTCGTCGCAGGTCAGCCTCGTTCGCGGATGCGCGTTCCCGGTCCGGCGGCTAGCGTCGCGAGACGGGAGGCGCGGCGAGCGGAGGAGGGGGACTTGCCGGTCCAACAGGTGGTGTTCGCCGAGGAGCTGGCCGAGGCCGGGCTGGAATCGGCGATCGAGGAGTTCCTGCGGGCGCGGGGCGAGGGCGACGTGCGGGCGGGGGTCGATCCGGCGGTGGTGCGGGCCCTGACCGAGTTGGCGCTGGCCGGTGGCAAGCGGATCCGGCCGGCCTTCGCCTGGTGGGGCTGGCGGGCCGCGGGTGGCGATCCGGCCGGTGAGCGGGCCGACTCGGTGGTTCGGGCGCTGGTGGCGCTGGAGTTGTTGCAGTGCAGCGCGCTGGTGCATGACGACGTGATGGACCGGTCCTCGACCCGGCGCGGGCAGCCCGCGGCACAGGTGGTGTTCGCGGGTCGGCACCGGTCGGCGGGCTGGTCGGGCTGCGCGGAGCGCTTCGGTGACGGGGTGGCGATCCTGATCGGTGATCTGGCGCTGGCCTGGGCGGATGACGCGCTGGTCAGTTCCGGGGTCAGCCACGACATGCTGCGGCGGGCCTGGCGGCCGTGGCAGGCGATGCGCAGTGAGATGGTGGCCGGTCAGTACCTCGATCTGCGGGCGCACGCCAAGGGCGAGGACTCGGTGCCCGCGTTGTTGCGGGTGGCCCGGTTGAAGACGGCCAGCTACACCATCGAGCGGCCGTTGCAGCTGGGCGCCGAGCTGGCCGGGGCGGCCGAGCCGATGGTGAGCCGGTTGCGGGCGTTCGGGCGGTCGCTGGGGGTGGCCTTCCAGCTGCGCGATGACCTGCTGGGGGTCTTCGGCGATCCGGCGGTGACCGGCAAACCGGTGGGTGATGACCTGCGCGAGGGCAAGCGGACCCCGCTGCTGGTGCTCGGGCTGCACCTGGCCGAGCGGACCGGGCGGCCCGCGGTGACCGAGCTGCTGACCGGGATCCTGCGTGACAGTGGGGAAAACCCGGTGGAGGAGTCCACTGTGGACCGGGTCAGGCAGGCGCTGACCGAGGTCGGGGCGGTGGACGCGGTGGAGCGGATGATCGAGGAGCACACCGCGGCCGCGCTGGCGGCGCTGGCCTCGGCGGACCTTCGTGCGGGCCCGGCCGGGCAACTGGGTACGTTGGCCAGGGTGCTGACCGAACGCGATCACTGACGGGTTCGGCAGTCGGCGGACGACCGAACGGAGTACGGCCATGCGGCGGGTGACCGGACGGAGCGACCACGTCCTGGTCGTCGGTGGTGGGCTGGCCGGGTTGTCCGCGGCCCTGCACCTGCGCGGCAGCGGCCGCGAGGTGACCGTGGTGGAACGCGAACCGCATCCGGGTGGCCGGGCCGGGCGCCTCGACGTGGACGGGTTCCGCCTCGACACCGGGCCGACCGTGCTGACCATGCCGGAACTCATCGACGAGGCGCTGCACGCCGTCGGCGACTCCCTGGCGCGACGCCTGGAACTGCTGCCGCTGCACCCGGCCTACCGGGCCCGCTTCGCCGACGGCACCAGCCTGGACGTGCACACCGGGGCCGAGGCGATGGCCGAGGAGGTGCGACGGTTCGCCGGACCGGCCGAGGCCCAGGGCTACCTGCGGCTGCGGCAGTGGCTGGGCCGGTTGTACGCGGTGGAGCGGGACCGGTTCATCGGGGCCAACTTCGACTCGCCGCTGGATCTGGCCGGCGTCTCGCTGGCGAAGCTGGCGGCGCTGGGCGGGTTCGGGCGGCTGGGGCCCGCGGTGGGGCGGTTCATCCGGGATCCGCGGCTGCGGCGGGTGTTCTCCTTCCAGTCCCTCTACGCCGGGGTGCCGCCGCAGCGCGCGCTGGCCGCCTACGCGGTGATCGCCTACATGGACACCGTGGCCGGGGTGTGGTTCCCGCGCGGCGGCATGCGGGCCCTCCCCCAGGCCATGGCCGAGGCCGCCGCGGCCGCCGGGGTGCGGTTCCGCTACGGCGAGACCGTGGAATCCCTGGAGGGCCGGGGCGGCCGGGTGCTGGCCGCGCACACCGCCACCGACCGGATCACCTGCGACGCGGTGGTGCTGACCACCGACCTGGCCGCCACCTACGAGCTACTCGGCCACCAGCCGCGCCGCCCGGTGCCCCTGCGCTGGTCGCCCTCGGCGGTGGTGGTGCACCTGGCCGCCGAGCAGACCTCGCCGGACCTGGCGCACCACACGATCAGCTTCGGCGAGGCGTGGGAACAGACCTTCACCGAGATCACCACCGGCGGGCGGCTGATGTCGGATCCCTCGCTGCTGCTGACCACCCCGTCGCTGACCGATCCGACCCTCGCCCCGCCCGGCCGGACCGGGCACTTCCTGCTCGCGCCCTGCCCGAACCTGGTCGACGCGCCGCTGGACTGGGACCGGATCGGCCCGCGCTACGCCGAGGAGCTGGTGACGGTGCTGGCCAAACGCGGCCTGCTGCCGGACCGGGCCGCGGTGACCCGGCTGTCGCTGGTGACCCCGGCGGACTGGGCCCGGCAGGGGCTGTCCGCGGGCACGCCGTTCGCGCTGGCGCACACCTTCGCCCAGACCGGGCCGTTCCGGCCGGGGAACCTGCCGAGGGCGTTCGCGAACGTGGTGCTGGCGGGGGCGGGCACCACGCCCGGGGTGGGGATTCCGCCGGTGCTGATCTCCGGCAGGTTGGCGGCTCAACGCATCACGGGCTGAACGCCGCCGCGGCGACCGCCCCGCCACGAAGGCGGCTGCCTACCGGCCCGGCCGCACCGGGAGACCGGCCGCCGCCCGAGCCCAGGCCGACCGCTCCCTACGATCGTGACCGGCCGGGCCGCACCCTCGCGGCCGACCGCCGCCTAGGCGACCGTGATGTCGTTCAGCTCCAGGGTGATCCCGGCGAGGCTGAGGTCCGCCGTGTTGTCCGGGTTGCGCCGGTACACCCGTCTGCTGGTCGGGAACACCAGTCCGCCCACCGTCCGGTGCTCCCCCGTGTAGTGCGCGACCAGCACGTCCGCGTTGACGTCGACCGTGTAGTCCAGGCGGCGGAGCAGGCCGTCGGGGCCGTAGTGGAAGGTCTGTTCGGCGGTGTGGGTGGCCAGGTCGGCGGGGAAGGTGACGTGCAGGCGTCGCCAGGTCTCGCCGTTCTCCTGCCAGGGCTCGCCTTCCTCGGCGCGGACGCCGTCGAAGGTGAACAGGTAGGGCGTGACCAGGTAGTTCCACATGGCGTAGCCCAGGAAGTAGCCGACCTGCAGCGGTTGCCACGGGGTCAGCGCGTCGTAGCCGCGGTAGGTGCCGCGGGGTTCGGCCAGGCGGTCCACCAGCGCGCCCGTGTTGTCCCGCAGGGTGACCTCCTCGGGCTGGAAGGTCAGGTTGTGGCCGGGGTCGAGCCAGGGGGTGATCACGTGGTGCTGGCGGTGTGGGTCGACCACGAGGGTCTGGCTGGTGAAGGCGTCGGGGTAGCCGCGCAGTCCCCAGAACGGGCCGCCCGCGTTGAGGTGGGCGGTGATCTCGGTGGTGTTCTGCCAGGCGGTCAGGCCGCCGTGCTTTTCCAGGACGAAGTCGAGCAGGTCACTCATTGCCGGTCGCCTTTCAGTGGAACACGCGGTGGTTGGCGAGGAATCGCTCGGCCTGGCTGACGAACAGTTCCGGGTACTGGAACAGCGCGCCGTGGCCGGATTCCGGGTAAATGCTGAGCTGGGCGTTCGGCAGGTGCCGGGCCAGGTCGTAGGAGTTGATCGTCGGCACCATGACGTCCTCGCGCCCGTTGACCACCAGGGTCGGCTGGGTGATGCGGGCCAGGTCGGCGAAGCGGTCCTCGCCGTCGGCCTGCCACTTCGCCCCGGCGATGCCCTGGGCCTGCATGGTCTGCGCGCCCGAGGGCGGGTCGGCGTCGGCGCGGGCGGTGCGGCGGTCCCAGAACTCGCGGCCCGCGTCCTGGCTGGCCTGGGCCGGGTCGAAGAAGAGAAACAGGAAGTCCGCGAGTTCCGGCACCGCGTTGCGGGTGGCCACGTGCGGGTAGTCCGGGTGCGCGCCCTCGCTGGTGCCGCCCTTGGCCCTGGTGCCGACCAGGATGAGCCTGCGTACCAGTTCAGCGTGCCGCAGGGCCACTTCCTGGGCGACCATGCCGCCGATGGAGAAGCCCAGCACGTCCACCGTGCGCAGGCCCAGTCCGCCGAGTGCGGCCGCGACCCCGTCGGCGTGGCCCTCGATGGTTTCCGGGGTCGCTCCGGTGGAGGCGCCGACGCCGGCGTAGTTGAGCAGCAGCACCGGGCGGTGCGCGGCCAGTCCGTCGGTGACCGCCGGGTCCCAGTTGTCCAGGCCGCCGCGGAAGTGCTGGAGGAAGACCAGCGGGGTGCCGGTGTCCGCGCCGAAACGGCGGTAGGCGTACCGGGTCCCGTCGACCTCGACGAATTGTGTCGGTGCGGTGACATGGGTGTGCGTGGTCATGCCCGTTGTCCTTTCCCGAAGTCCGGCCGATCCAGGTAAACCGATCGGTACCCCATTTTCCGTGATCGGCGACACGTGGTTTTCCGGAACGGGAAAACGAGCGGTACCCTGAACGCATGACCACCCAGGCCAGCCCGCGTGAGCGCATCCTCGGCGCGACCAGCGCACTGTTCTACCGGCAGGGCATCCAGGCCACCGGCGTGGAGGAGCTGGCCGAGGCCGCGGCGGTCTCCAAGCGCACCCTCTACAAAGTGTTCGGCAGCAAGGACAACCTGGTCACCGCCTACCTGGAGCAGCTCGCCACCAGATCCCTGGGCAACGAGGCCAACCTGGCCCGCGCCGACCTGTCCGCCCGGGACCGGCTGATCGCCCTGTTCGACCGCCCGGACCAGGCCCTCGGATTCCGCGGCTGCCCCATGCACAACGCCGCGGTCGAACTGGCCGCGGGCAACCAGGCCGCGCACGCGGTGATCCACCGCCACAAGCTCGACTTCCTGCACCGCCTGACCGAGACCGCCCGCGAGGCCGGGGCGAGCGATCCGGAGGAGCTGGGCCGCCAGCTGTTCGTGCTGTTCGAGGGCTCGATGGCCCTGGCAACCTCACTGGATGACGACGCCGCCTTCGACTACGGCCGCCCAGCCGCGCTCAACCTGATCACCGCCGCCACCGGCAGCTGACCCGAATCTCTTTGAGCAATCGCTCAACATGTGCTTAGAATTGAGCGCTCGCTCAATCAAGGAGGTTCAGCATGGAGACAGCACTCCGGGCCCCCGTCTGGCGGATCGTCGCCACCATGGTGGCCGCGGTGGTCATGGCGGCCACCACGCTCACGAAGATCTCGGCGACCACATCCGTCGACCCGACCGAGCAGTACCTGGTGGTGATGTCGCTGGTCGGGTTCGCCCCGCTGTTCTTCATCGCCAACGAGTACGCGTTCCGAGCGGCCTGCCTGGTGGTCGCGATCACGCCCGGACTGACCGTCCCCATGCTCTTCATGGGTCCCGGCCTGGTTCTGCTCGGAGTCGCGCTGTCCGGCCGGTCCTGGCCGGCCAGGGTGCCGTTCATCCTGCTCGCCGCGGCGGGCGGCTACCTGATCATCGTCTCGACCATCTACCGCTTCCACGGCCTGTCATGACGACCCCACCGCGCTGGCTGTGGCGGCTGATGGCGCTGCCGATCACCCTGTCGATGGTCGTCGGCGTGCTGATGTCGATCTCCGTCGGCCCGGCCAGCCCGTTCTTCCTGGCCCTGGCCCTGCTCAGCTTCCTGCCCCTGGCCGGCCGCAGCACCACCCAGCTCGGCGTCCTGTGCGTGCTGGCCGGCAGCGTCCAGTTGGTGATCGGCACCTACCCGTTCATGGTCCTGTTCACCGTCAGCGGCTGGATCATGATCCTGGTGGGGCTGGTGGCCGTGTGCACCCAGCGGCCGGAGGTACCGGGAGGGTGAACTCCGGCCGGGACCAGGTCACCCGGGGCGGCGACGGCGGCAGGATCCGGACCTGCCGCGCGCCCTGCCGGCGGTAGAACTCGGCCGCGGGTGGGTGCGAGACGATCCGCACCGCGGTCAGCCCGCGGCGCGCAGCCTCGGCCAGCATGTGCCGGAGCAGCCGCGCTCCCAGCCCCAGTCCCTGCGCGTGATCGGCCACGAACAGCAGGTCCAGCTCCGGCGGATCCAGGATGAGCCGGTAGAAGCCCAGCGGCCGCTCCGCGCGCATCGCGACGAAGGTGGGTTCGGTGCTCAGATCCGCGGCGGTGAGCCGGAACTCGTGCAGGATCGAGGCGTACTCACCCCGGTAGGCCGAACTGGCGTGCATCAGCTCGGTCAGCTCATCGGCCTGGCCGGGGTCGGCGGGGCGAATGTCGGTCACCCCCGGCAGCGTAGGCGGGGGCACCGACAGCGCTACAGGTACAGCAGCGCGGTCAGGGTCAGGCCGCCCAGGGCGATCAGCCAGGTGTAGGGCAGCGTGGACAGCATCACCCGTTCCGGGCGGGTGCCCGCGTACTGGGCACTCCACACCGTCTGCGTGCTGGTCGGATCGGACACGCCGAGCACCTGGCCCAGGGAGGACATCAGGCCCAGCACCGCGGTCTGCGGGTACACCCCGCCGGAGATCAGCACCCCGGCCACACCCGCGCCCAGACCGTAGATGTTGAGCGGCCCCCGGTACAGCGACAGCGGCGCCAGCACCGCGAAGACCAGCACGAACAGCACCGGACCGGCCGGGCTGACGGCTTGCACGATCGGGTTGAGCGCCGCGACCGCGCCGGGCAGCCGCACCGCGGACAACAGCATCCCGATGGCCACGAACAGCACGATCGGCGGCGCGGCCACCTCGAAGGCCCGGTACAGCGTGCGCAGCGCGCGTTCCTTGGCCCCGCCCCGCCGGTAGGTGCTGACCAGGCAGTAGAGCAGTCCGGCGAGCAGGGCGGGCACGATCGGCAGGTCGAAGCCGAGCGCGAGCACGATCGGCACCAGCGGGGTGAGCAGCGCGTACCAGGGCGCGTCGCCCCGCCGGGCCCGGCGCGAGGCGGAGGCGCGCACCGCCCAGGCGTGCCGCACGCCCTTGCGCCGGGTTTCGATGAGCACGTAGGCGATCCCGATGACCAGCACGATCGGGAACAGCCGCAGCTGGAAGGAGCGGACCTGCTCGATCGGCATCCGCAGCGCGTCGGCCAGGAACTGCCAGCCGATCAGTTCCAGGGGCAGTCCGGCGGAGATGCCCATCAGCACGGTGCCTGCGGCGACCACCTTGGGCACGCCGACCGCGATCATCGCCGGGATCCCCACCACCCCGGCCAGCAGCGCGGCGGGCGCGGAGCCGGTGATGGTGCCGACCAGCAGCGACACCCCGAACACGCCCAGAGCCACCAGCGAGGGCCGTTCCCCGCCGAACTCCACGATCTTGCGCACCAGGGTCGCGGCGATGCCGGTCTCCTCCAGCAGCGCGCCCAGCCAGGAGCCGAGCAGGATGGCGATCATGGTGGCGGCCAGCAGCGGGGCGCCGGTCTGCAGCACGGTGGTGGCCACGCTGTCGGTCTTGCCGAGCAGGCTGGCCCCGGACAGCAGGGCGATGGCCACGGCGAGGAAGCCGAGGGTGAACGCGGTGGGCAGCAACCGGGTGAGCATCAGCAGCACACCCACGGCCATCACGGCCACGATGACAAAACCCATGGTCAACTCCGGGTGGCGGCGAGGTGGCGGCTGAGGGTCTGGGTGAGGCGCAGCGGGCAGTGCCGCCCGCCCAGGACGTGCCGGGCGTAGCTGTGCGCGGCGACCTCGTCCGCGCCGAGCACGTGTCCGCGCAGGCGGATCCGGCCCAGGGTCAGTGCGGTATGGTCGAGGCGGTGGCGTAGTTCGCGGCCCGCTGGACCGTGCAGGCGGTGGTGGGCCTGTTCATGGGCGATCGCGGCTGCCTCGACGAGTTCCGGCGGGAACATCTCGTGCGATCCTTGTGCGCGCAGGATGTCCTGTACCGCGGTGAGCGTGTCGGTGTAGAGCAGGATTCTGGGCCGGTTGGGCCGGTATTCGGCGAGCACCAGTTCGTCCGGGTGGTGGCCGCCCTCGACCCGGTGCACCGGGATCTCCAGTGGCTGTGCGGTGGTGGCGAGTTCGCGGCCGAAGTCCAGGGCGATACGGGCCCAGCGGCGCAGGGTGTGCTCGTCGCGGTGTTCGTGGGTCGGGGTGGCCCGGAGCAGCCACACGGCGCGGTCGAGTTCGGTCATCGCCGTTCCTCCATGATCGCGACCAGGGTTTCACCCGGTGCGCGGGTGCGGAGTTCGGTGTCGGCCAGGGCGAGCAGCGCGTCCACGGCGAGCACGCCGCTGAGGTCGACCACCTTGGCGCCCAACAGCAATCGGACCGCGGGGGCGCGACCGCCGCCGTCGCCGTAGCGGGTGCGGCCGTGGATGAGTTCGAGCAGTCTGGCCGGGGCTTCGGCGACGGTCAGGGTGTCCACGTGCGCGTCGGCGCTGTGCACGCGGACCACGCCCTCGGCGTCGACCACCCGCACGGCCAGCCGCGGTCGCCGGAGCAGGCCGCGCTTGCGGGTGTGGCCGAAGACGCGGTAGTTGCCGTTGTGCGCCAACGGCCGCACCTCGGTGACCGGCACGTCCAGGCTGCGCGCGGCGATCTCGCCTGCCCGCTGTTCGTCCACTGTGGACGCGCGGTCCTTGGTGCGCAGGTCGGTGGCACCGGTGGCGATGGCGCGGACCAGGTTGCGCTGCGGGTCGACCAGGACCTCCACCTCGACCCCGGCCGGATCGGCGCCCTGGGCGACCACGGCGGCCTCGGCCTCGGCGCGCACGGCCAGCACGTCGGCGTGCCCGGGGTTGGGCACGATCCGTTCGACCGATTCCCGCACTAGGGCCAGGGCGACGCCCAGTGGGCTGATGACCTCGCTGTGCGCGGCGATCCGCCAGTCCAGCCGGGTTTCCGCGCCCAGGTGCGGGGTGACGGTGGCCGCTCCCCCACCGCCGCCGACCAGGGTGAGCAGGTCCCGGTCCAGCCGGTAGTCGGCCAGCAACGCGTCGAGGACGGCCCGGATCGGACGGATCGCCTGGTCGAGCACGGCCCGCGCGGCCGCCTCCACCGGCACGCCCAGGGCCAGTGCCAGGGGGGCGAGCGCGAGCCGGGCGAGGGCGGGGTCGGCCTGCGCGTGATCGCCTGGTGGGACCACGCCGAGGGCGTTGGCCGCGCAGGTCAGGGTGATCGCGTAGCGCCCGCCGGCGGCCTCGATGGCCAGGTAGTCGTCGGGGTCCTCCGGTCGTGGGCGCAGGGTGATGAGCCTGGCCCCGGCGAGTTCGGCGGTGCTGGCGAAGCAGGCGTAGGGCAGTCCGGCGATGTGCGCGCTGCGCGGCCCGACGTCGGCGATCTCCTGCTGTCCCGGGGCGAGCCGGATCATCGAGCCGCCGCCGACGCCGACGGTGCGCACGTCCAGCGCGGACAGGTAGGTCTCCCGGCCGCCCAGGCTGGCGTGCCGGATCTGCACCCGGCCGCGGCGGATGACGCTGATGTCGGTGGAGGTGCCGCCGGTTTCCAGGAAGACGCCCTCGCTGATCCGTTCGGCCAGCAGCGCGCCCGCGACCCCGGCGGCGGGGCCGGAGAGCACGGTGAGCAGGGGGCGGCTGCGCATCTCGGCCAGGGACATGACGCCGCCGTCGCAGCGCATGACCATCAGCGGGGCGGTGATCCCGGCCGCGGCGATGCCGCGTTCGACCAGGGTGGCGGTCTCCAGCATGCGCGGCATGATCCCGGCGTTGAGCACGGCGGTGCGGGCGCGTTTGGTCAGGCCGTACAGCTTGGAGATCTCGTGGGTGGCGGTGGCGGGGAGGCCGGCTTCGGCCGCGGCGGCGAGCACGGCCTGTTCGCCGAGTGGGTCGTCCACGCTGAAGGGTTCGACCGCGACCAGCACCTCCGCGCCCGCTTTTCTCAGCGTGGTCACGGCGGTGGCGGCCTCGGCCGGGTCGCGGGCGGCGGCGTAGCTGACCGGCAGGGTGCGGCCGGGGGCGAGTTTCAGCCTGCCCAGGGCACGCAGTCGTGCGGTGGCCCAGCCGTCGAAACCCTTGCCCACGCCCACGATCCCGACCTTGGCGACGTCGCCTTCGAGCAGGGCGTTGGTGGCCTGGGTGGTGCCGTGTGCGAGGAAGCCGACCTCGGCGGCAGCCACGCCGACCTGCGCCAGGAGTTGGGTCAGCGCGGCCACGATGCCGTGCGCCACGCCGTCGGGGTGGTGGTGGCTGGTCGGCACCTTGACCTGGCCGAGCAGCTCGAATGTGCTTGCGCTGACCGCGACCGCGTCGGTGAAGGTGCCGCCGACGTCGATGCCGACCCTGATCCGTCCCACCGCTCCGCCTTCCGGTGTCCGCATGCTCAGTACCCGCGGATGTCCGGCCAGCGGCGTTCCACGCCGGCGCGGTCGAGTTCCTGGGTGAAGCTGTCCAGCAGCTTGGTCTCGGCGTGCACCTGGTGCGGTTCGACTCCGTTGCGTAGCGCGAAGCCCGCCAGGTGCCCGGAAACCTCTCCCACATTCCACTCGACGGGGTGGAGTCGGAAGCAGCCGTTGGTGATGTGGGTGGTGCCCAGATTCTTGGCCGCGGGCAGCAGGTTCCGGACCCGTTGTGGCAGCAGCGCGCCGAGCGGTATCTCGAACGGAACGCTTGCCACGTCTATGTAATTGTCGCCGCCGGTGGAGGGGTGAAGATCGATCCGGTAGCTGCCGATGCCCACCGAATCCGGGTACCTGGTGCCACCGGCCGGACCGACCAGTTCCAGCGCCACATCACGTTCGGTGACTGTCCTTTTGGCACGGATGCGCCGGGATTCGCGGATATATGGTGCTTTCGCGAGGCCGTCAGCCGTTCCGGTGATTTCATTACGCAGCTTCAGTCCTGGGAAGCCGGTTCCGCCGTCGTGGCGTGGGGCTTCGGTCTGCAGCCAGTACAGTACGGACAGCGACAGGTGCTTGGCCTCGTGCAGGGCAGTACGGACACCGTCGGCGTCGACCCCGCCGTCGATCTCCATCGCAGGCATGAGCCAGTAGTCGTTGAGTGGCCAGTTGACCAGGGTGATGTCGGAGTCGAAGCTGCCGGGCTGGTGCAGGCCGCGCGCGAGGATGCGCCGGAAGCCCCACAGTTCCTTGTCCCCGGCGTCCGCGCTCTGGTCGGCGCTGACCGCGAGCGGATCGATGTCCGGGTTCGGGCGGAAGGTGCGTTCGGTCGGTTCGAGCGTGCGTGGATCCGGTGCGCGGAAACCGATCAGCGGGCCGGGCCAGAACTCCGGCCGGTAGGTGCGCCAGAACGAGTACATCTCCGGCCGGTCGATGACATGGTTCTCGCCCTGGTGGTGGGACAACGCGAAACAGTAGGTGATGCCTTGGAGGTTGTATGGATCAGCGAGATCGGGCGCGTGCGGCTCGTTGTGTTCGGCGGCCGCCTCGGCCCCCGTGACGTGTTCGACGCCGGCCATCGGCAGCAGGTCGCCGGACTCGGTGGCGTCCAGGACGTAGGCGGCGCGCACGGTGATCTCGGCGCCGTCCGGCCCGGCGAGGGTGATCGCCTCGACCAGGTCACCGTGCACATGCGCGCGGATCGGCTTGTGCTGCAACAGGATGGTGAGTAGTCCGGCGGCGATCTGGGGCTGGCACAGCTCCTGGAGCACGGCCAGGGCGACCCGCGGTTCGTGGCAGAGCTTGCTGACCCGCCCGGCGCCCGGGTTCAGCTCGCGCTGCCGCAGTGCCTCGGCGCGCAGCGGGTAGGCGCGCCGGTAGTAGGCGCGGATGCCCTCGCGGAGTTCACGGTAGCTGGCGGTGCAGCCGAAGCGCTCGATCCACGGGTGCTCATCCGGTGGCACGGCCTGCGCGGTGAGCTGGCCGCCGATCCAGTCGGTCTCCTCGGTCAGCACCACGGTGTGCCCGGCCCTGGTGGCGGCCAGGGCGGCGGCGACCCCGCCGAGGCCGCCGCCGACGACCAGGATCTCTGTTTCACGCTCGGACAATGCTCAGGACCTTTCGGAAAGGAGTCAGCGATGGGGTGCCGGACCGGTGGTGTCGCCGGTGCGCGGTGGACACGGCAGCAGGTGCTGGTGCGGTGGGTGCTCCGCGCCGGTGACCAGGTCGACCAGCAGCCGGACCGCGGCGCGGGACATCTCGTGCCGGGGCACGGCGAAGCCGCTGATCCGGCGGTCCCGCCAGCCGGTGACCGGTGGCGCGCCGAGCAGGGCCAGCGACACCGTGCTCGGGCAGTCCACGCCGAGTGCGTCCAGTGCCCTGGTCAGGGCGGTGAACACGGCTCCGGTGTCGGTCTCCTCGGTGACCAGCGCGGTGACCCCGGCGGCCAGCCAGCTCTCCAGGAGTCCGGGGGTGATCTCGGCGGCGTCGGCGCGGTGCACCAGGTCGTCGTGGTCGAGTCCGGTGGCCGCGGCGGCCCGGCGTACGCCGAGTTCGCGGTCGGCCGAGGACGGGGCCTCGTCCCGCTCCCGGACGTAGCGGATGTGCCGGTGTCCCAGGGCGTGCAGGCCGTGCACGACCTCGGCGGCGGCGCTGACGTAGTCCGCGCCGACATAGGGGATGCGGCCGTCCAGTTCGTCCCGGCGTCCGATGTGGACGAACGGGTAGTCCTCGGCCAGCAGCACGGCGAGCTGGTCCTCTGGCACGTGCCTGCCCAGGAACAGGCAGCCGTCGGCGACCCGGACCCGGCGCAGGATGTCCTGGCCCGCGCCGGTGGAGCCGGTGAACAGCAGCACGTCCTGGCCCTGGGCGGCGGCCTCGGCCTCCACCCCGGCCAGCGAGGGGTAGTAGGAGTGTTCGACGCCGGTGGGGAAGGTCGCGGTGAAGGTGTAGAGGCCGAGGATGTTGTTGCGGGCCAGGGCGAGCCGGGTGGCCACCGGGTCGGGCGCGTAGCCCAGGGTCTGGGCGGCGGCCAGTACCCGGCGGCGGGTGGTCTCGGCCAGGCAGATGCCGGACTTGTTGCCGCTGAGCACCAGCGACACCGTGGTCTGGGAGACCCCGGCCAGTCGGGCCACATCCGACTGCGACGGACGTCTGCGTCCTCTCGCGGGCAACCGGCACCTCCGGATCTCCAGCGCTAATGCGGATTAGCACCGAACTGTCGCCAGCACCGACGGGCAAGTCAAGGAGCTGACCGAAATGGGTCAGACCGCAGTACTAATACGTATTAGGCCCTTGACCGGCCGTTATGGGCCGAGCACACTCCCCCGCCAACGCCGTGGTTTCGCAAAGGAGCGAACGACATGGACGACACCGCGCACCACCCGGCGACCTTCTCCCGCCGCACCCTGCTCGGCGGCACCGCCGCACTGGGCTCCGCCGCCGTGCTCGGCGCGATGCCCGCCCCGGCCGCCGCGGCCCCTGGCGGCTTCCCCGACTACCGCTACCTCAAGCTGGCCTTCGACAAGGCCACGCTGACCTATCCCCCGGCCCGCCGCGAGGTGATCTTCCCGTGCGTGCGCGGCACCGCGGGCCGGATCGCGAACCCGTTGGGCCGCTTCTACCTCTACTACGCCCCGCACGACGCCCCCGGCGGGATCTGCCTGAGCTACGCCGACTCCCTGGAAGGCCCGTTCCGGGAGTACGGCGGCAATCCACTGGTGCGGCGGGAATGGCCGCCGCACTACGACTTCGTGACGCACGTGTCCAGTCCGCACGTGCTGTGGAACAGCCGGGCCAGGGAGATGTGGCTTTACTTCCACGGGGAGAACACCACCACCCGGCTGGCCCGCTCCACCGACGGCATCACCTTCCGCTACGACAAGATCGTGCTGTCCACCACCATGCTGCCCGCCAGCACCAGGGAAGCCAGCTACGCCAGGGTGTTCGAGCACAGCATCCCGGCACGCGGCGCGCACTACGTGATGGTCTTCATGATCAATACCACCGCGAACCGGCGCTCCATCGGCTGGGGCTGGTCGGCCGACGGGCGGAACTGGAGCTTCGACCAGCAACCGCTGATCCGGCCGGAGGAGATCGGGCGGACCAACCTGTCCGGGCCACATGTGTTGTTCCGCAACGATTCCGCCTACGTCGTCTACCACACCGACCAGGGCGGGATGCGGATCACCGAGGTCGGCAGGGACTTCAGCAGGCGCGTCCACCTGGGTGTCTTCCACACACCGCTGAGCACCGCGCCGGACAACGGCCGTTCCGCCGCCCCGTCCTTCGGTTCCGACGGCGGGCGGGAGTACATGTTCTACGAGGCCGGGGACCGGCTGGGCGGCAACATCGCGATCGCGCGGGCGGTGTGACATGCGGACGTGGACTTCCGTACCCGCGGCGGTACTGGCGGTGCTGCTGACGCTGTGGTCGGCGCCGGTGGCACAGGCCGTCGCACCCGCGCGTGCGGCTGCCCACTGGGTCGCGACCTGGGGCACGGCGATGAGTGAGGGCAGTGCCGAACTGGCCTCCTGGCCGAGCTACACCGTCCGGCACTTCCCGCACACCAGCCTCGGCGGGTCGGCGGTCCGGATCCGACTGTCCAATGTGTACGGAGACGGCGCGGCCCGCTTCGGCCGGGTCACCGTCGCGGTGGCCACGGCTACCAGTCCACGCCGACCGGTCAGCACCCCGCGTGAGCTGAGCTTCGGTGGACGGAGACCGGTGACCGTGGCCGCGGGCGGGACAGCGGTGAGCGATCCACTGCCGTTCACCGTCGCGGCGGGTTCGGACCTGGTGGTGAGCATGTTCCTGGACCGCCCGCCAGGCCTGGCCACCCGGCACCGGGCGGCCTACGCGCACAACCACCTGGCGGCCGGGGACCAGTCCGGGGCACTGGATCCGGCGGTGTTCACCCGCAGCACCACCTCCTGGTACTTCCTCGCCGATGTGGAGGTCGACGCCCCCGGCGGCGCGGTGGTGGCCTTCGGCGACTCGATCACCGACGGCGCCGGGTCCACGGTCGGCACCGATCGCCGCTGGCCGGACCGGCTCGCCGCGCGGGATCGCCGCTCAGGTGTGGTCAACGCCGGGATCAGCGGCAACAAAGTCCTGGCGGACAACCCGGGCTACGGACCCGCCGGGATCTCCCGCGCCCAGCGGGACATCACGCGGCGGGCCGGGGTGCGCACCGCGATCCTCCTGCAAGGCATCAACGACATCCGGCAGGACAACCCGCCCTCGCTGGAGCAGTTGTGGCAGGGCTACCGACGGATCGTGGCCACCGCGCACGCCCGCGGCATCCGGGTGCTCGGCGGCACGCTCACCCCGTTCCAGGGCTCGGCCAGGTTCACCGCGGCCAGGGAATCGTTACGGCAGCAGGTGAACCAGCGAATCCGGTCGGGCGTGCTCTTCGACGGGGTGGTCGACTTCGACGCGGCCGTGCGGGATCCGGCTGATCCGGCCAGGTTGCGGGCGCACTTCCACAACGGCGACTGGTTACACCCCAACGACGCCGGCTATCAGGCGATGGCCGGGGCGGTGCCGCTCAGCGAGTTACCCGCACCGGCAGTGGCCGGGACCAGGTCTGGCCGGTGAGGTCCTTGCCGAAGCTGTGGTGCTTGTCCTCGCTGACCAGCTCGAACCCGAACTCCTGGTAGATCTTGCGGGCCGCGGTGAGCACGTCGTTGGTCCACAGGGTGATCGCGGAGTAGCCGGCGCGTTCGGCGAAGCGCAGGCACTCCTCGACCAGGCGAGAGCCGATGCCCAGACCCCTGGCGCTCGGTTCGACCAGCAACAGCCGCAGCCGGGCGGTCTGCTCGTCCTCGCTCACGCAGAACACGCAACCCACCGGTTCGCCGTCGACCTCGGCGATCCAGCCCGCCTCCCGAGAAGGGTCGTGAGAACCAGCGAAATCAGCGATGATCTTGGCGACCAGGGCCTCGTAGCTCTGGTCCCAGCCGAACTGCTCGGCGTAGAGCACGGCGTTGCGGCTGATCACCCAGCCGTAGTCGCCGGGACGCAGCGCGCGCAGCACCACCGTGCGCGGGCGGGGCCGGGTCGGCGCCAGCACCTCCCGCACCGTGTTCATGGCCGCCACCAGGCGTTCCTGGTCCGCTTCGGCGAGTTCGCCGAGCAGGCCGAGGACCTGTTCGGCCGAGCGGGCGTCCAGGTCGGCGAAGACCGCGCGGCCGGACTCGGTCAGGCGCAGCACCTGGCGGCGGGCGTCGGCGGCGGACTTCTCCTTGGCCAGGAGTCCGTCGGCGGCGAAGCGGCCGACGATCCGGCTGAGGTACCCGGCGTCCAGGGCGAGGTCGCGGCGCAGGTCGGCCACGTCCACGGTGTCGCGCTGGCCCAGCTCGAAGAGCACCCTGGCCTCGGTGAGCGTGTACGGGGTGCGCAGCAGTCCCTCGTCGAGCACGCCCAGCTGGGCGGTGTAGCACCGGGTGAAGGCCCGGACCGCGGCGATCCGCTCCTGCCGCACACTCGTCATCGTTGCCCCAGTCCGCTAGTTCGTTGACTTAGTCAAACATATCATGGGGTTGACCTGGAGTCCGCTCCAGCACCTAGGGTCCGGCGCAGCGAACACCACACTGGGGAGCAGCACTTATGCGTTACCGCACACTCGGCGGCACCGGCATCGAGGTCAGCGTGCACTGCCTGGGCGCGATGATGTTCGGCGCGGTCGGCAACTCCGACCATGGCGACAGCGCCCGGATCATCCACGCCGCCCTGGACACCGGCATCAACTTCGTGGACACCGCGGACATGTACTCCACCGGGGAGTCCGAGGAGATCGTCGGCAAGGCACTGGCAGGCAGGCGCGAGGACGTGGTCCTGGCCACCAAGTTCCACTTCCCGATGGGCGAGGGACCCAACCGCGGCGGCAACTCCCGGCGCTGGATCACCCGCGCCATCGAGGACAGCCTGCGCCGCCTGCGCACCGACTGGATCGACCTGTACCAGGTGCACCGCCCCGACCGGGCCACCGACATCGAGGAGACCCTGGCCGCGCTGACCGACCTGGTCCGCCAGGGCAAGATCCGCGCCTTCGGCTGCTCCAGCTTCCCCGCCCAGGACATCGCCGAGGCCCACCACGTCGCCGAACGCCGCGGCCTGTACCGCTTCCGCACCGAACAGCCGCCGTACTCGCTGCTGGCCAGGGGCGTGGAGACCAACCTGCTGCCCACCGCCCAGCGCTACGGCATGGGTGTGCTGACCTGGAGCCCCCTCGCCTCCGGCTTCCTCTCCGGCAAGATCCGCAAGAACCAGCCGGTGGACCTGGGCACCGGCCGGGCCGCGCTGACCCCGTTCCGCTTCGACCCGTCCCTGCCGGAGAACGCCGCCAAGTTCGACGCCCTGGAGCAGCTGGCCGAACTGGCCCAGGACCTGGGCGTGACCCTGCCCGAACTCGCGGTGGCCTTCCCCGCCGCGCACCCGGCGGTCACCTCGGTGATCATCGGACCACGCACGATGGAGCAGTTCGAGGGCCTGACCAAGGGCGCCGCCCTGGTGCTGGACGACGCCACCCTCGACCGCATCGACGAGATCGTGCCGCCGGGAACGGACCTGTACCGGGCGGACGGGGCCTGGCAGCCACCGTCGCTGGAGCCGGGGCGCCGGCGACGCCCGGTGGCCGAGCGCGCGGCGGACTGACCGAGCGGTTCGCGGGCGGCGGTCGCGGCCCGAGGACGCCCGGCGGCGGACAGCCGCGCAGGGCAACGGGCGGCGGGCGGGTGAGTCAGGGTTGGGTGGTCGAGGCCGACCACTCCTCCCTGGTCAGCTGGTACTCCACGTCGCCCTGCTCGCTGCCCTCGATCTCCTCACCGTCCCAGTCGGCGAAGAAGGTCCGGGCGAACCGCAGCCCGGCCTTCTCCATCACCCGCCGCGACCCCGCGTTCACCGCCATGGTGTTCGCGGTGACCACCCGGACCCCATGCTCCCGGAACGCCTTGTCCACCAACGCGATCGACCCCTCACTCGCCAGGCCCTGACCCCAGGCCGCGGTGGCGAGGCGGTAGCCGAGTTCGACGACCGTCGAGTCGGCCTCGCTGGGATACAGCTCGAACCAGCCGAGGAACTCGCCGGTCTCGCGGCGCCGGGCGATCCAGTAACCGAGGCCACGCGGGTAGCGGGCGCTCATCCTGCTGGTGAAACCCGCCTCGGTCTCGGCCGGGCTCTTGGGCGCGCTGAGGTAGCGCATCACCTCGGGGTCGCCGTGCAACGCGATGACGTCGGGGAGGTCTGCGGGCGCCGGGACGGTGAGGACCAGGCGTTCGGTGGTCAGGAAGATCGCCATGGGGTCAGTGTCCGCGATCGGGCAACTGATTTCCGTTGCAACCGGGTTCATGCTTTCGGCGTAAAGAGGGCATGCGAGTACGTCTGTGGCTGCCGGTGGGGCTGGTTGTCGCGGTGGTGGCCACGGTGCTGATCACCTCGTTCGGGCGCGATCCGTGGCGGACCGGGTGCACCGGGCCGCTGACCGCACCGGGGAATCCGACCGGGTCGGCGGCCGCGGTACGCAAGGCGGTGGACGAGTCCGCCCGCGGGGCGAGTATCGGCTACGAGGTGGTCGACCTATCCTCCTGCCAGGTGGTGGCCGGGGTCAACGCGCAACAGCGGTTCGCCTCGGCCTCGGTGGTGAAACTGCTGATCGCGCTGGACGCGCTGGAACGCCAGGGCGAGGCCGCCGAGGACCTGGTCGAGCGGATGCTCACGGTCAGCGACGACAACGCGGCCAGCGCCCTGTGGACCGCGCAGGGCGGACCGCAGATCGTGCAGCGGATGGCCGACAAGCTCAAGCTGGGCGGGGTGCGGCCGCCGAAGAAGGCCGGGCAGTGGGGCGACACCCAGCTCACCGCGCACGACGTCGCGCTGGTGTACCGGCACATCTCCGCGGTGGCCTCCCGGGAACACCGCCAGCTGCTGACCACGTCGATGGCCGCGGCACCGCGGACCGCGGCGGACGGCTTCGACCAGCACTTCGGCATCCCGGACGGTCTGCAAGGCGCCCGATGGGCGATCAAACAGGGCTGGGGCAGCAGCGCGGAGCGGACCATGGTGCACACCACCGGCCTGGTCGGCGGCGATCACCAGTACGTGGTGGTGCTGCTCACCAGCTGGCCGGAGGGCATGGACCGGCGGGCCGCGGGCCGGGCCCTGACCGCGGGCATCGGCCGGGTCAGCGAACCGGTATCGCCTGCCTGACCCGGCTCGGCCCTGCCTGACCACAGCGGCGGTCGTGCCGCCCCCGGTGGTGAGCGGGGGCGGCACGACCGGTTTCCCGCGGGCGGTGACCGGGCCCTGCTTCCCGGTCACGCGCTCCTCTCGGTTGGCCTCACCGTCCCAGTAGGACGGTTCGTCACGCACTCATCGGCTACCCGCCCCGCCCGACCGGAAACCTGCTGCCACAAAGAAAATCACCCAACCGCATCGGCACCGCCTACACCGAGGTGGCCGCGACCGCCGGTTCCAGGCAGTACACCTGGTAGGCGCTCTTGATCACCGGCTGGGCCACGTTGCGCACCCGCACCCCGCCAGGGGTACTGCCGTGCTCGGTGCCGAAGTGGGCGTGCCCGTGCACGGCCAGATCGGCGCCCGCGCTGTCGATGGCCTCGGCCAGCAGGTAGGACCCCAGGAACGGATAGATCTCCGGCGGCTCACCCTTGAGCGTGTCGGTCACCGGTGAGTAGTGGGTCAGCGCGACCTTCACATCGCAGTCCAGGCCGTGCAGCGCGTCGGCGAGCCGCTCGGCGATCCCGTTGGTGTGGTTGATGAACGCCTTCATCTCCCGCTCCCCGAACGCACTGCCGCACTTCCCGGCGAACCCGCCGCCGAAACCCTTCACCCCGGCCACACCCAGCCTGCACCCGCCCAGCTCCAGCGTGACCGCCTCGCCCTCCAGCACCGTGATGCCGTGCCCGGTGAGCAGTTCGGCGACCTGCTCGGGCACGTCGGCGTGGTGGTCGTGGTTGCCCAGCACCGCCAGCACCGGCACCGCCAGGTCGGCGAACTCCTCGGCCACCACCTGGGCCTCCTCCAGGCTGCCGTGCTTGGTCAGATCACCCGCCAGCAACAGCACGTCGGCGCACTCGCCCAGCTGTTCCAGGGCGGGCCGTAGGTGTCCGGCGGCGTCCGGTCCCAGGTGCACGTCGCCGACCGCGGCTATCCGGATCACCGCAACTCCTCCCGTCCAACCGGGGCGGCCGCACCGGCCACGTGGGTCTCGTTGTGCACCACCAGATCCGGCGCCACCTCCCCGATCACCTCGTCCAGACCACGCCTGCGCGCCTCACTGGCCACCTCGCCGACCAGGAACACGTGCTGCCCGCGCACGGTGACCCTGACCCCCTGCTCGGCGGTGCGGGGGTCCTCCACCAGCGCCCGGCGCAGCCGGCTGACCTCATACTGCGGTGTTCGCGCTTCGTTCACCCTGTCCTCCTCGCTGGCCGAGCGCGCCGAGTGCCGGGGCGATCCGCAGTCGCTTGGCCAGCAACAGGAATGCCTCGGCGTACGGCGAGCCCGCGGTGTCGGTGGCGACCCGTTCCCAGTCGACCTGTTCCCGCAACGCCCTGGCCATCGGCAGCAACTCGGTGAAGTCACACCGATGCGGCCCGAGCACCAAAAGCTTGTCCACCACCAGATCGGTGGCCCGTGCCACCGGCGCGGTGACCGAGCCGACCCGCAGGTCCTCGGCGGCGGCGAGCTGTTCCGCGGTGACCGGCCGGTCGTTGGGCCGGAAGATCAGGTCGATCAACCGGTCCCCGTCATAGGCCTTGAGCAGCCAGTCCTCCGGCGGCTGCGCCCCGCGCATCCCGTTGTCCATCAACGCCTGCACCGCACGGCGGGCGTCCTCGACGGTGACCAGCAGATCGATGTCGTGATCGGAGGCCGCCCCACCCCGCGCGTACACCGCGGCGCCACCGGTGACCGCGAACGGGATGTCCTGGCCGCGCAACGTGGTCACCACCTTGACCAGGGTGCGCAGCAACGCCTCCGGATCGGCGGTGGGCGGCTGGTCCGGTGGGTCCTCCAGGGGTAACGGCGGCAGGTCGTCGGCCATCGCTGCTCCAGTGCTGACCATGCAGCCCGGATACCCACCTATCCCCGGCTCACACCTCCGGACTGCACTAGGATTGACCTGCGGAAAGGGGGATCCGGATGGACCGGGACATTCGCGATGTGGACGATGTGCTCCGGCTGCTGGACGGCCTGTTCGCCCGCGAGGCGGACCGCTGGACCAGCCAGGCGGGCTCCACCTGGTGGGACGACTTCTACGCCGACCGGGACAAGCCGGTGCCGTTCTTCGTGGCCAAACCCGACGAGAACCTGGCCTCCTACCTCGACCGCGGCCTGATCACCCCCGGCCGGGCCCTGGACCTGGGCTGCGGACCGGGCCGCAACGCCGTGCACCTGGCCACCGCGGGCTTCACCGTGGACGCCATCGACCTCTCCCCCACCGCCCTGGACTGGGCCCGCGACCGAGCCCGCGAAGCCGAGGCCGACGTCAATTTCCTTTGCGGGGACGCCTTTTCCACCGAGCTGACCGGCCCGTACGACCTGATCTACGACTCCGGCTGCCTGCACCACCTGCCCCCGCACCGCCGGATCAGCTACCTCGCCCTGCTCCACCGGCTACTCACCCCCGGCGGACACTTCGCGCTGACCTGTTTCGCTTCCGGCGCAATGGGTTCCGAGCTGTCCGACACCGAGCTGTACCACCAGGGCGGCCTCGGCGGCGGACTCGCCTTCACCCCCGAGTCGCTGCGCTGGATCTTCGCCGACCTCACCGAAGTCGAACTCCGCCGCATGCACGACGAACCCGCCGACTCCCCCAGCTTCGGCGAACCCTTCCTCTGGACCGCGTTGTTCCGCCGACCCACTACAGTCAACCCGCGTGACGCACAGTAACGACAACGCGGGCTCGGTCGGCGGCCACCTGATCCAGGCCGCCTCGATCACCGGCGACATCCACCTGGGCGCCACCCCACCGCCGATCCCCCGCCAACTCCCACCCGCCCCGACCAGCTTCGTCGGCCGCACCCCGGAACTCACCGCCCTCACCAACGCGCTGGGCGGCAACGCGACCGTGGCCATCACCGCACTGGCCGGCACCGGCGGCATCGGCAAAACCGCACTCGCCCTGCACTGGGCCCACCAGCGACTCGAGGACTTCCCGGACGGCCAACTCTTCGTCGACCTCCGCGGCTTCAGCCCCGACAGCGAACCCCTCGCCCCCGAAACCGCCGTCCACGGCTTCCTGGACGCCCTCGGCCAGGACCCGGCCCACCAGCCCGCCGACCCGTTCGCGCACTACCGCAGCCTGGTCGCGGGCAAACGCCTGCTGATCATCCTGGACAACGCCGTGGACACCGCCCAGGTCGTCCCGCTGCTCCCGGGCAGCCCGACCTGCACAGTGCTGGTCACCAGCCGCAACCACCTCCCCGGTCTGATCGGCGCACACGGAGCCCAGCACGTCGCCCTGGACGTCCTCCCCCGACAGGCCGCGCACGAACTGCTCGCCACCCGCCTAGGCCACGCCGACCCGGCTGACCTGCGTGAACTCGGCGAACTCTGCGGCGGCCTGCCCCTGGCGCTCACCATCGTCGCCGGACGCGCCCGCATCCAGCCGCACCTGCCGCTGTCCGAGGTCATCGCCGAACTCCGCGACACCGGCCTGGACGAGGACGACCCGACCGCCAGCGTCACCGCCGTCCTGTCCTGGTCCCACCGCGCCCTCAGCGTCGAACAGGCCCGTGTGTTCGGCCTGCTCGGCATCGCCCCCGGCCCCGATATCAGCCTGCCCGCCGCCACCGCGCTGGCTGGTTCCCCCGACACCCGCCGCACCCTGCGCGCCCTGGAACAGGCATCCCTGATCCACCGGGACACGGCCAACCGGTGGCGCATGCACGACCTGGTCCGCAAGTTCGCCGCCACCGTGGCCATCGACCGGGACCTGACCGGGCTCACCGACTTCTACCTGCACACCGCCCTGGCCGCCCACCACCACCTCGACCAACTCCACGTGCACCCCCTGCCACCCGGCCCACCCCGCACCCCACCGCTGGAACTACCCGACGAACAGGCCGCCCTGACCTGGTTCGACGCCGAACACCCCGGCCTGCTCACCGCCCTGCACCTCGGCGATCCCCTGCTGACCTGGCAACTCGCCTGGGCCCTGACCACCTTCCAGCAGCGCCGCGGCCACCAGCACGACCACCACACCACCTGGGCCCTCGGCCTGGCCGCCGCCGACCAGCTCGACCACGCCGAAGCCCGCCACACCGCGCTCCGGCTACTCGGCCGCGCCTGCCTACGCCTCGGCCAGCCCCGGGAAGCACTCGACCACCTGCGCCGCGCGGTCGAACTGGCCACCGAAGCCAACGACCTCGCCGGTCAAGCCCACGCCCAGCGCGCGCTCGCGCTCGCCTGGCAGGCCCTGGGTGATCACCAGCGGGCCCTGGAAGCCGCCACCCACGCCCTGGACGCCTTCGAGCAGCTCAACGCACCGGAGTGGCGGGCCAAGGCGCTCAAGGGCTACGGCTGGCACCTGGTCAACCTCGGCCTGGAACTCAAGGCCGTCGACTACTTCACCACCGCACTGGCGCTCTCCCGCACCCACGACTACCGGGACGGCGAAGCCGGCGCCCTGCACAGCCTCGGCAGCATCGCGCTGAAACTGGGCCGCCACCACGAGGCCATCGACTACCTGCACCAAGCCCTGGCCCAGTACCGGGAACTCGGCGACACCTACGAACAGGCCGACATCCTGCGCCGCCTGGGCAGTGCGCACACCGCCCTCGGCCAGACCGGGCAGGCGGCCACCGCCTGGCGCGAATCCCTTGTCCTGCACCAGGCCCAGCACCGGCACCAGCAGGTCAACTGGCTACTGGCCCGCCTGGGCGAAGGCTGAGGCCAGCCGCTCCGCACCCGCCCCCGTCAAGCCCGCCAGCCCCGCCGCCCGCCCGGTCGCCAGCAACAACAGCTCCCCCACCGGCCCACGCACCTCGTCAGCCCCCTCCCCCGAGGTCCACTCGACATCCGTGGCGACCAGGCGCATCCCGCGGAACCGCTTGCGCGCACCGTAGAACGGGCTCTTCATGACGTGCTCCAGCGCCGGAACCGTCGGCTCCACCGGCATCGCCAGCACCCGCCCCAGCGGCCGCGCGATGTCCTGGGCGTGCACCAACGCGTCCGTCAACGGGTCCAGCAAACCCGAACCGGGCGTGCGCTTGGCCGACCCCGCGTGCTCCCGCACCTGCACGATCAACTCCGCCGGAGTGAACCGGGCCGCCCGCTCGATGGCCAGGGTCGCCTCCATCCGGTCGAAGTCGCCGCGGGCCCGGATCGCGGCCTTGACCAGGCCGCCGAAGGTCATCCGGGTGGAGATGGTCATGTGCGCGGCGACCTCGTAGACCGTCCACTCCGGACAGAGCGAACGGGACTGCCACTCGGCTTCGGGCAGGCTCTCCAGGAAGTCGGCCAGGCGCAGGCGCTGCCGGCAGGTCCAGTCCAGGATCTGGTCACGGTCCATGGTCTTTGCCCTCCAGGGCGACAAGTCGGTCGCGCAGGTGTGCGCGGTCGGGTTCCGAGCCAGCCAGTTCCAGGGCTTCCCGGTAGGCGGTGGCGGCCTCTTCGGTGCGGCCCAGGCGTTCCAGGAGGTCCGCGCGGGCCAGCGGGTACAGGTGGTAGCCGCGGAGTTTCGGCTCCCCGGCGAGTTCGTCCAGCAGCGCCAGACCGGCGGCGGGGCCGTCCCGCATGGCCACCGCGGCCGCCCGGTTCAACTCCACCACCGGCGACGGCATGATCGTGAGCAGCACGTCGTAGAGGGCCACGATCTGCGGCCAGTCGGTGCTCGCGAAGTCGGCGGCCTCATCGTGCAGCGCGGCGATCGCGGCCTGCACCCCGTACCGGCCGGGCGGGCCGCCGGACAGCGCGGCGACCACCAGCGGCTCGCCCTCGGCGATCATCGCCCGGTCCCAGCGCGACCGGTCCTGATCGGCCAGCAACATCAGCTCGCCGTACATGCCGGTGCGCGCCGCCCGGCGGGCGTGGGTCAGCAGCAGCAACGCGAGCAGCCCGGTCACCTCCCGTTCGCCGGGCAGCAGCCGGTGCAGGATCCGGGCCAGCCGGATCGCCTCCTCGGCCAGGTCCAGGCGCTGCAACTCCGGCCCGGAGCTGGCCGCGTAGCCCTCGGTGAAGATCGAGTACAGCACCTGCAGGACCCCGGGCAGCCGCTCCGGCAACTCGTCCGCGCCCGGCACCCGGAACGGGATGCGCGCCTCCCGGATCTTCTTCTTCGCGCGCACGATCCGCTGCGCCATCGTGGCCGGCGGCACCAGGTAGGCCCGTGCCACCTCCGGCGTGGTCAGCCCGGCCAGGCAGCGCAAGGTCAGCGCGCCGCGGTCCTCCGCGGGCAGCGCCGGGTGCGCGCAGGTGAAGAACAACTGCAACCGGTCATCCGGCAGGTCCCCACCGCGATCCGCCGGCGGGGCCGGGTCGGCGCGGTCGGCTTCGACCTGCAGGATGGCCAGCCGGGCCGCGTAGGCCTGGTCCCGCCGCAGCCGGTCCACCGCCTTGCGCCGTGCCGTGGTCAGCAACCACGCGCCGGGCTTGTGCGGCACCCCGTCGACGGGCCAGTGCGTCAGCGCGGCCTCGATCGCCTCCGCGGCGACCTCCTCGGCCAGGTCGAGATCGCCGAAACGGCGCACCAGGGAGGCCAGCAGCCTGCCGTGCTCCTCCCGGAAAATCGACTCGACCGAGGAGGACGCCTGCTCGCTCATCGCGATCAGTTCCCGAAGTCCGCGACCGGCCGCACCACGACCGCCCCGCCACCCCGGGAGCCGGGGCAGCGCGCCGCCCACTTCAGCGCCTCGTCCAGGTCGGCGACGTCGATGATGTCGTACCCGCCGAGCACCTCCCGGGTCTCGGCGAACGGCCCGTCGGTGACCGTGCGCTCCCCCGAGGCGCCGACCTGCACCGTCGTCGCCGTCACCAGGTCGGCCAGCGCGTGCCCGCTGACCCACACCCCCGAGTCCTTGAGTTCCTTCGCATAGGCCACCCAGTCCTCGAAGGTGCAGCCGTTGTCCGCGTCCTTGTCCGCGGCCATGATCATCAACATGTACTTCACCGTGGTGCTCCCGTCAGTTCTGGTGCTGGCGTACACCATGACGACGAACGGCCACCGGCGATATCGACACGCCCAGGAGATTTTCCCGCTGACCCGTCAGAGGCGGTCGCCGGGACCGAGCCGGCGCGGCGGGTAGTAGCCGTCGAAGTCCTTGGGGTCGGCGGGGTTCGAGCTGGTGTGCAGCTGGTCGGGGAAGACCACCACCGCGGTGGTGCGGGTGAGGTCGAAGCCCTCGGCCGGGCCGAACCACTGGTCGTCGATGCCGGGGTGGTGGATGCCCGCGCACAGGATGACCACCCGGTTCGCGTCGATCGCGCAGGCCAGCAGTTCGACCCGCACCTCAGGTGCGGTGCCGCTGAACCGGTAGCGGTAGTTGACCGCGGGCCCCCGCTCTGGGACCTGCGGATGCGGCCGGACCTCCCAGCCAAGGATCTCCGCGGTCATCGGATAGGTCCGCTCGCCCCGGACCACGGTGACCTTCTGCCCCGGCGTCCCCAGTCTGGGTGGTTCCGGCGCCCCGCACCCGGCCAGTCCGGCGAGCAGCACAACACCGATCAGCAGTGATCCCCCACGCACGGTCCAAGCCTAGTGGTTGACATGCAGCCGTTTGGCTGCCTATGGTTCAGGCAGCCAAACGGCTGCATGTGCGAGAGGATGCGATGGACGAGGTGTTCAAGGCACTGGCCGATCCCAGTCGCCGCCGGTTACTGGACAGCCTGAACAGCCGGAACGGGCAGACCCTGCGGGAGCTGTGCGCCGGGCTGGACATGGCCCGCCAGTCCGTCAGCAAGCACCTGGCGGTGCTGGCCGCGGCCGAACTGGTCACCACCCAATGGCGCGGCCGGGAGAAGTTGCACTACCTCAACGCCGCCCCGATCAACGCCATCGCCGACCGCTGGATCACCCACTACCACCGACCACGCGCCCAAGCGCTGGCCGACCTGAAAACCGCATTGGAGCAAGGACCCATGGACCCCTTCGTCTACACCACCTACATCCGCACCACCCCCGAACAACTCTGGGCGGCCCTCACCACCCCGTCCTTCACCCAGCAATACTGGGGCGCCACCCTGGAATCAGACTGGCGCCCCGGCTCCACCATCACCTGGACCCAGGGCGACTGGTCCCACACCGACCCCGACCAGGTAGTCCTGGAAGCCAACCCCCACACCCGCCTCGCCTACACCTGGCACACCTTCACCCCCGACTTCGCCCCCAGCGTCGGCCTGGACGCGGACCTGGGCGCGAAACTCGCGGCAGAGCCACGGTCGAAGGCGAGCTTCGACATCGAGCCACTGGGCGAGCTGGTGAAGCTGACGGTGACCCATGACGGGTTCGCGCCGGACTCGGTGCTGCGAGGGATGATCACCGAGGGCTGGTCGCACATCATCGCCAACCTGAAGACGTTGCTGGAGACGGGGTCGGTGTTGCCGGAGCCGGCGGCGCAGGACGCCTGAGTGTGGGCACTTGAGTCTGGGCACCTGACGCGGCTTGGCCAGGGCAGCGCCGCCTCGCTTGCGAGGCCCTGGCCTGCTTGATTCGGGGGTGGGGGCCGGGATGTGTGGGGTGGCGGGATGTGCGGGCTGGTGCGGGATTTGGGCTGGCGGGGATTCGGGCTTGGTGGGATGTTCGGCGGGGTGGGCTGGGTTGGGCACGGTCCGGGTGAGTTCGTTCCGCGCGGGAGTGGCTGGGGCGGGGTTGGTAGGGGCAGCTGGTCGGGGCAAGTTGGTCGATGGAGTTGGTCGCGAGAGTTGGTCGGGGTAGTGCGAGGTCGTCCTGCAATCGGTGCTGGTCCGGCCTGCGTTGCTCCCGGCAGTGTTGCTGCGGTCAGAGTTCGTCGTTGCTGCGGTCAGAGTTCGTCTGGTCGGCGCCGGTTTGGCGTTACCAGGTCGGTTCTGTGTTCGCCAGGGTTCGCGCGGGTTTTGTGTTTGGCTCGCCCGAACAGGTTAGTTTCACTTGACACTGAAGTTATCGTAAGCAGCAACAGGGCATGCTTGACCTGGTCGCATTGCCTCGGCGCCGAGGACAGCTCCGGAACTGCGGCAGGCAGCCTGCGGCTGTTTGCCAAGAGATAAATGGCTCGGGGAACTTTGGGCGCTGATCGTTTCGTTCCGCAGAAAGAAGCGGTGCGCGGGGCGGGACACGGCGAGGCGAGCACCGGGTGGTCACGCATAGGAGATAGGGACTAGGCCCGAGGCAGGGACGGGCCCGGTGACATCGCGGCAGGCGCGACATCGGCGATGCAGGCAGGCCACCGGGAGCGGGCAGGCCACCAGGGACCTGGGCGCGCACTCACCTCGACCCGGCCCCACTCATCCCCGAGCGCGTCCCCCCGGGGCACGAGCGCGAGCGCCATCGCGCGATCAGGAACGCGCGATCAGGAACGTCGGCCACCAGCCACCGTCACCGCGCGGGCTGAGCGCAGGCCGAGCGCGGGTCAACGTCACCGCCCGCCCGCAGCTCCACGGGGCGGGGCCGGTGCGTGAACGTCCGTGAACGGCAGCCCTTCCGCTCCCCCACGAGCCCAGCCCACCCGCACGCCGCGCGCGATCTGCCCGCCGCCCGCGATCGCGACCCGAGCAACGCCACCGCACGGCCAGCACCCCGCCCGAAACTCCCACCCAAACTCCCTCCGCACTGACCCGCCTGACCCGGGAGCCCCGCCCCCAGCGACCCTCCCCGCCTCCTGCCAGCCCGCGCCCTCCCCCGCCCGCTCACGGCCGTTCACGCAACCGGCCCTCCCTGCCGTGGCAGCTGGCTGCGGACTGACCCTCCCAGCCCCGGCGGCCCGTCGCGGGCAGCCCGTCCCGGACCGCGACCCTCCCCGCCCGAGCAACCCGACCCAAGCAGCCCGTCGCGCCCACCCTCCATGCACGCTCACCACTCCTATCGCCCTCACCGCCCTCCCGGTAGCCTGTGCCTTCGCCCCTCCACCCTTCACTTTCACTCCCCACTGAACCCATCATGCCCACCAACCACAAACTTTGACCCCCACCCCACCTGTGCCTACGATGCGCTCGCCTTGTCGACGACAACGGGAATCCGACACCTTCGGAGCGGTCGCGCCACTGTGAAGCCAGACCCCGTGCCGTCCACACCGCCACCTAGCGGGCCGCGTCAGCCCGGGGAGGTTCCACCTCGTGCGTCGTTCCCGGACCGGGTTGGTCCTGCTCGCGCCGACGGCGTTGCTGCTGGTCGCGGCCGCCTTCTCCGCCTCCGTCGGCGCTGAGCAACTCCCCCTGGGCGCCGTGCTCGGCGCGCGGCTCACCGGTTCTCCCGGCGCCGACCTCACCTTCGACACCATCGTGTGGAACCTGCGTGTTCCGCGCAGTCTGCTCGCCCTGGTCGTCGGCGCCGGGCTGGCGGTGGCCGGGGTGGCGGTCCAGACACTGGTGCGTAATCCGCTGGCCGATCCCTACCTGCTCGGGGTGTCCTCCGGGGCGGGGGTGGGGGCTACCGCGGTGATCACCTCGGGGTTGTTCGCGGGGGCCGGGGTGTGGGCGTTGTCGGCGGGGGCCTTGGTCGGGGCGCTTGGGGCGGCGGCTTTGGTGTTCGCGATCGCGGCGGCGCAGGGTGGGTTGACGCCGTTGCGGTTGGTGCTCACCGGGACGGTGCTGGGGTCGGCGTTCTCCGCGATGGCCAGTTATCTGGTGTTCCGGAGTGCGGAGCCTGGGGCCGCCGAGTCGGTGTTGTTCTGGCTGCTGGGCAGTCTGGCCGGCGCGGACTGGGATCGGCTGGGGTTGCCGCTCGTGGTGGTGCTGGTCCTGGGGGCGTTGTTGCTGGCTGGGAGTGGGTGGCTGGACGCGTTGGCCATGGGGCCGGACACCGCGGCGGGGCTGGGGGTGCCGGTCCGGGTTTTGCGGAACTCGTTGTTCGTCGGACTGGCGGTGCTGGTCGGGGTGCTGGTGGCGGTCTCTGGCGGGATCGGGTTCGTGGGGCTGGTGATTCCGCACATCGCGCGGCTGCTGGTGGGGGCGCGGCATCGGGCCATGTTGCCGGTGGCGGCGGTGACGGGGGCGTTGTTCCTGCTGTGTGTGGACATGGCGGCGCGGGTGCTGGTCCGGCCGGTGGAGGTGCCGTTGAGCGTGGTCACCGGACTCATCGGCGCGCCGGTGTTCCTGCTGTTGCTGGGGCGGCGGCGGTACCGGTTCGGGAGCGAGGGATGAGGCTTCGGGCATCAGGGCTGGACTGCGCGATCGGTGGGCGGACCATCCTGCGCGGGGTCGATCTCGCCGTCGAACCCGGTGAGGTGCTGGGATTTGTCGGGCCCAACGGGAGCGGCAAGTCCACGCTGCTGCGGGTGCTGGCCGGGATCCGGGCACCCGCGGCCGGGCGGATCCTCCTGGACGGCCAGCCGCTCTCGGCGCTGTCCGCTCGGCAACGGGCGCGGCGGATCGCCATGGTGGGGCAGGAAGAGGAACTGCCCGCGGATCTGCTTGTCGGCGAACTCGTCGCGCTCGGGCTGGTCCCGCATCGCGCGCCCTGGGCCGGAGGCGACCGGCGAGAACGTGAGACCGTCCGAAAAGCACTGTCCACAGTAGACCTGGAAGACGCCGTGGACCGGCCGGTGGAACAGCTCTCCGGTGGTGAACGACGCCGGGTGCTGCTCGCCCGCGGACTCGCCCAGGACGCGCCGTTGCTGGTGCTGGACGAACCCACCAACCACCTCGACATCCGGCACCAGCTGCACCTCCTGGACCTGGTCCGCGGGCTGGACCGGACCGTGCTGCTGGCCCTGCACGACCTCAACCTGGCCGCCGACGTCTGTGACCGCGTGGTGGTCCTGCACAACGGCGAGGCCCGCCCCGCCGCCGTCCCGGCCGAAGCCCTGACCCCGTCGCTGGTGCGCGAGGTCTTCGGGGTCAGGGCCACCCGGGTCACCCACCCGGACACCGGGCGACCGCATCTGCTGTTCACCCCCACCCTGGAGCGCCCATGAGCCGTCCCATCCCCCTGCTGATCGGCGCCGTCGCGCTGCTGGCCCTGCCCGCCTGCGGCGGCGGCCCGGCCGCGCAGCCCGGCGCGGGCACCATCAGCATCACCAACTGCGGCAGCCAGGTCAGCTTCCCCGCCCCTGCCAAGCGGTTGTTCGTCAACGACGGCAACCTGATCGCGATGACCCTCGCCCTCGGCGCGCAGGAACAGATCGCGGCGGTCTCCAGCGTGCAGCGGGACGCCCCCACCCTCAAACGGCACTACGGCGACCTGGTCGACAAGCTCAACTCGGTCTCCCCCGAGTACCCGGCCCGGGAAACCGTGCTCGCCCAGCGCCCGGACGTCATGGTGGCGGGCTGGAGCTACGGCTACGCCGAGGAGAAGCAGCTCACCCCGGCCACCCTGCGCCAGCAGAACGTGGCGGCCTACGTGCTCACCGAGAGCTGCCGCCAGGCCGACGGCAAGGCCGCTCGCGGCGTGATCGAACCCTGGCAGGCGCTGCGCGAGGACCTGGCCAACCTCGGCAAGATCACCGGCCGCACGGCCGAGGCGGACAAGGTCACCGCCGATCTGGACGCCCGGCTCAAGACCCTGCGCGAAGCACCGAAACCGGCCAAGGCGCCCACCGTGTTCCTCTTCGACAGCGGCACCGACAGCGTGTACTCCAGCGGCCGCTTCGGCGCGCCCGAGGCGATCATCAGCGACGCCGGCGCGCGCAACGCGCTCGCCGATGTGGACGACACCTGGACCAAGGTCTCCTGGGAACGGGTCGCCGCGGCCAGACCGGACGCCTTCCTGTTCGTGGACTACCCGCCGCAGAGCTACGCCGACAAGGTCGCGCTGCTCAAGGCCCGCGCCGGGATCAACGAGCTGCCCGCGGTCAAGGAGAACCGGTTCCTCAACCTGCCCTACGCGCTGTGGACCTCCGGGCCGCTCAACATCGACGCCGCCGAACAGGTCCGCAAGGCCCTGGAAGGCTGGCAGCTGGTGCCCGCCTCCACCGTCACCCCGAAGTTTGACGACCGGCCAGGGAACTGAGCACATCCGCCGATCCGATGGCACGATGGCGGCATGAGCTTCCTGGACAAGGCGAAAGAGCTGGCTGAGCAGGCCAAGGAGAAGGCGGCCGAGTTCGCGCAGAGCCCCGCTGGGGACAAGGCGCGCGAACTCGCCGCCAAGGGTGTGGACGCCGCGGCCAGCGGGATCGACAAGGTCACCGGTGGCAAGTACACCGACAAGATCGAAACCGTCAGCAACAAGGTCGAGGGTTTTCTGGACAAGGACGGCAAGCCGGAGGGTGACGCCAAACCCTGACCCGGCAGACTGACCTGATGCTGCGGACCGATCACGGGCTCGTCCACTCCCCGACCGACCTGGTCGACCTCATGGAGTGCGGGCACCGCAGCAGGCTCAACCAGGCCCTCGCGCTCGGCCTGCCCGGCGCGCCCGCGCCCGAACGCGGATCCGAGGCCCTGGTCGCCAAGCACGGCCTCGCGCACGAGCAGGCCGTGCTGGAACGGCTGAAACGACGGTACGGGGCCGGGGTGGTCGAGATCGACACCCCGGCGCCGACGCCGGCGGCGCTGACCGCGGCCGCCGAACGCACCCGGCAGGCCCTCACCGCCGGGGCTCCGGTGGTCTACCAGGGCGTGTTCTACGACGGGGAGTTCTCCGGCCGCGCCGACTTCCTCATCGCCACCGAGGACGGCGGCTACGAACCACACGACGCCAAACTCGCCCGGCACGCCCGTCCCTCCGCCGTGCTGCAGCTGACCGCCTACGCGCACGCGCTCACCCAGGCCGGGTTCACCGCCGGGCCGCTGATGCACCTGCTGCTCGGCGACGGCAGCGCGCATTCCCTGCGGGTACAGGAATTCCTGCCGCTGCTGGCCCACCTGCGGGACCGTCTGCGCACCCGGCTCAGCGAACCGGCCACACTGCCCGAGCGGCTCTGGGACGACGAGCGTCCGGCCTGTACGACCTGCCGGTTCGCCCAGCACTGCGCCCAGGGCCGTTCGGCCGCCCGGGATCTGTCCCTGGTCGCGGGCATGCGCACCGATCAGCGGCGCAAACTGGCCGCCGCCGGGATCGGCACCATCGAGGCACTGGCCGCGGCCACCGAGAACGAACGCCCGCCCACGCTGTCCACGGCCACCTTCACCGGGTTGCGCGCCCAGGCCACCCTCCAGGTACAGCAGGACCTCACCCGCACCCCGGAGGACCCGATCGGCAAGGTCTCCTACGAGATCGTCGCCCCGGACGAGCTGGCCGGGCTGCCGCGACCCAGTCCGGGCGACGTGTTCTTCGACATGGAGGGCGATCCGTTCGCACTGGACTCCGACGGGCTGGAGTACCTCTTCGGCGCGATCACCCTCACCCCCGGCGGCCTGGAGGAGTTCACCCCGTTCTGGGCGCACAGCCGAGTGCAGGAGAAACGCGCGTTCGAGTCCTTTGTGGACTTCGTGACCGAGCGGCTGGCCGAGCACCCGGACCTGCACGTCTACCACTACGCGCCCTATGAGACCAACGCGCTGAAGAAACTGGCCGCGCTGCACGGCACCCGGGAGGAGGAGGTCGACACGCTGCTGCGCGGCGGGGTCCTCGTTGACCTGTACACCGTGGTGCGCAAGGGACTCCGGGTATCCCAGCGGTCCTACTCGATCAAGTACCTGGAACCGTTGTACATGCCCGAATCCCGGGCCGGGGACGTGCAGAACGCGGTGTCCAGCATCGAGGCATACGAGGACTACCTCACCCTGACCGAGGTCGGCGACACCGCCCGCGCGGCCGCGGTGCTGCGCGGTATCGCCGACTACAACGAGTACGACTGCGTGTCCACCAACCGCCTTTACCGCTTCCTCCTCGACATCCGCGCCGAAGCCGGGATCGAACCGGCCCCGCCGGTCGATCCGTCCACTTTGGACGCCGCGATCGATTCCGCGGCCGATGAGCTGGCCGCGCAACGCCGCGCCGAACGCGCCGCGAAACTCGCCGCCCTGGTCGACCCGCTGATGGCGGAGCTGCCGGAGAATCCGGCCGCCTTCACCCCCGACCACCGCACCCGGTCCCTGCTGGCCGCCTCGGTCGGCTACCACCGGCGGGAGACCAACCCGGCGTGGTGGGAGTTCTTCCGCCAGGTCGCCGCCCCGCTCACCGATCTGGAGTCCGACAACACCTGCGCCGTGCCGGTGTCAGTGTCCACACAGGACTGGACCGCGCCGTCGGGGCGGGTGCGCAACGCCAAACGCGAGGTCCGGCTGGCCTGCGACCCGGACCGGCCGCACCCGTTCGCCCCCGGCGACACCGTGCGCCTGCTCTACCCCGGCCACCGCACCAGGGACGCCCTGGTCGTCGACGCCGGGGCCGATGGCCTCACTGTGCAGGAGAGCGCGAAACCCGCCGAACTCGAGGGTTTCGACGGCCGCCCCGCCGCGGTGCTGCCCGGCAGTCCGGTGCGGCCCAGTCCCAAGGACGAGGCAGTGGCCGACCTGGCCCGGATCACCGTGGACACCCTGCCGGTGCTGCCCGCGCACCCCGGACTGGACCTACTGCGCCGCAGACCGCGTCTGCGCGGTGACCGGGATCTGCCCTCCCCCAACGACTTCGGTGGCGATCTGGTGGCCACCGTGATCGCCGCCGTGGACGCCCTGGACGGCTCCACCCTGGCCGTGCAGGGCCCGCCGGGTGCGGGCAAGACCTACCTCGCGGGGCGGTTGATCGCGCACCTGGTCGCCAACGGGCGCAGCGTCGGGGTGACCTCCAACAGCCACAAGGCGGTCGAGAACGTGCTCACCGCGGCCCGCGGCGCGGCCAGGGCGACCGGGGTGGCGCTGCCGATGGCCAAGCGCCCCAAGAAAACCCCCGAACCGGACTGCCTGTGGGAGCAGCCCAAGTCCAACAACGACCTGGCCCGCTGGCGGGAGGAACAGGGCGGCGGTCACCTGGTCGGCGGCACCGCGTGGACCTTCGCCAACGCCGCGCTGCGCGCCCAGCCCTTCGACGTGCTGATCATCGACGAGGCCGGTCAGTTCGCCCTCGCCGACGCCCTCGCGGTCTCGCTGTGCACGCGGAACCTGGTGCTGCTGGGCGATCCGCAGCAACTCCCCCAGGTCGTGCAGGGCACCCACCCGGCCGGGGCGGACGCCTCCGCGCTCGGCCACCTCATCGGCGCCGCCGACGTCATGCCGCCCGCGCTCGGCTACTTCCTGGACCAGTCCCGCCGCATGCACCCCGCGGTCTGCCAGCCCATCTCGAACCTGTCCTACGCCGGTCTGCTGCACGCCCACCCCAGCGCCGCCGGACGCGGGATCGACGGCGTGGCACCGGGTCTGCACCTGCGCCAGGTCGACCACCGGCACAACCTGGCCTCCTCCCCCGAGGAAGCCGCGGTCATCGTCGAACTCACCCGCGACCTGCTCGGCCGCACCTGGACCGATGGGGAGCAGAGCAGGCCGCTCACCGAGTCCGACATCCTGGTGGTGGCCCCGTACAACCTGCAGGTCCGGGTGGTCCGGCGCGCGCTGGAACGCGCCGGCTACCCGGACGTGCGGGTCGGCACCGTGGACAAGTTCCAGGGCCAGGAAGCCCCGGTGGTTCTGGCCACCATGACCAGCTCGGCCGCCGCCGACCTGCCACGCGGACTCGACTTCCTGTTGTCCCGCAACCGGTTGAACGTCGCCCTCTCCCGCGCCCAGGTGCTGGCAGTGCTGATCTGCTCACCACGGCTGGTCGAGGCCGACATCCGCAACGTCGAACACATGCGCCTGGTCGCCGGGATGCTCGGCCTGCTCGCCGACGCCCGGCCCTGGCCTACCAGATGACCGGCAACCCGTCCACGCCACCGCCCAGCTTCACCGCCTCCGGATCCACGTTCATCGGGATCTCGTCCACCGGGACGGTCAGCGCCAGCCCCGGCAGCCGGGCGATGAGCGCGCCGAAGGTCTCGCTGAGCTGGACCTTGGCCAGCGGGGCGCCGATGCAGTGGCTGATGCCGTGGCTGAAGGCCAGGTGCGGGTTGGGGGTGCGGGTGATGTCGAAGCGCTCGGAGTCGGGGAAGACGAGTTCGTCGTAGTTGGCCGAGTAGTGGTCGCACAGCACGAGTTCGCCCGCGCGGATGGTGATCCCGGCGATCTCGATGTCGGATTCGGCGTAGCGCGGCATCACCGACTCCACCACCTGCCCCATCCGCAACACCTCGTCCACCGCGGTCTCGATCAGCCCCGGATCGCCCACGAGCAGATCCCGCTGCTCCGGGTGCGCGGCGAACAGCCCGATGCCCACGCTCTGCACACCGGGGGTGACCAGGAACGGGAAGCTGATCGTGGACACCAGCGACACGATCTGCTCCACCGGCACCCCCGCCTCGGCCAGCGCGGTGATGATGTCCGGCCCCGGATGCTCCATCCGCCAGGTCACCGCCTCGACCAGGTGCCCGAAGACCGCGCCCACCGACGCCTCGTCGTCCACGGCCAGCAGCAGGCTGATGAAGGTCCGCTCGTCCGGCACACCCAGCAGATCGCTCAGCACGCCGTGGGAGAGCGGCAGCGAGAACTCGCTGTGCAGATCGGCGGGCGAACCCCGCTCGATGAGCTGGTCCAGCAGGGTGTGCACGCGGGCGCGGATGCCTTCGCGCAGCACGGCCACCCGGCGGGCGGAGAACAACGGGGTCAGTGCGGACCGGAAGTCCCGGTGCAGTTGATTGGCCTCGGTGAAATCGGTGCCGAGCAGGTTGTAGTCGAACACCGGACTGTCCACATAACGCGGCCGGTTGGCCGGATCCGGATGCGCGTTTTCCAGGCGCCCGTCCAGCAACAGCTTTTTGAGTTCCGCATGCCTGCTCACCAGCCACGCCTCGTCCCCGGCCCGGGTCCGGACCTTGGTGATCGGCGCCCGCGACTGGAGTTCCCGGAGCACCGGGTCCAGCCTGCCGACCACGGGCTGCGTGCACAGCAGCAGCGGTAGTTCCTCCAGGTTCGGCGCAGTCGTCACTCCGGCAGCCTCCAGCTCGGTTACGGATGGCGGTTCGAAACCGTTGCGATGAGAAGTTACCTACCCGAATTGCCGGAATTCACTGGTTTGTGTCGTGTTAATGTCACGCGCCAGATTCGGCGCACCACAGAAATTCGGCGGCGTCAACCGAGGTGGATGGCCAGAACCCGCCATTGGGGTTTAATCCGTTGATCGCGGGGGGGGCGGCGCTGTTGGCGGGTGCTGAATTGTGGTCCTTGTGGCAGGACGGGTAAGGGCATGCCAGCGGGCGAGGGCACGTCCGTGGGTTGGGCGCGGATCGGGCGCGGGTGATGGCGCGTCGTCCGCGACCCGGGTGCCGTGCGGGCCGGATCTGGGTCGTGGACGGCGAACCACACCACGCGGACCGGCCCGAGGTGCGGTCAGAACCCGCGAAGGCCGGGCCGACCTGGCTCGGCTGGCCTGGCCCGGCTGACCTGGCGCCGTGGCAGCTCAGGCAGGTGGCAGCTCCGTCATGGGGTCCAGCAGGTGGATCAGGGACTTGCCGAGGCGGATCCGGCTGCCCGCCACCAGCGTGTCTCGGGCGGGCGGTTCGGTCAGCACGGCCTCGTGGGGTTCGGCGAACTGGGGCTGGATGCCCGCACCGGGTCCGGTGCCGGGCATGGCCGAGCATCCGGCGGACGGGCGGACGAGCGGACGCAGGCCCCCGGACCTGCACGCCCGCCGACGCGCCGCACACCGATCGC
Source organism: Crossiella cryophila (assembly GCF_014204915.1). NCBI lineage: Bacteria > Bacillati > Actinomycetota > Actinomycetes > Pseudonocardiales > Pseudonocardiaceae > Crossiella > Crossiella cryophila. The sequence continues at coordinate 5,912,079 of NZ_JACHMH010000001.1, read as the reverse complement.
CAGCGGGCGAGGCTGGCGACGAGGTCGGTGGCGAGATCGGCCTCCAGGCCCCGGGCGCAGATCCGCCGGGTGCGGATCCGCGGAGCAGGCCAGCCACCCCACGGTGGCCAGCGCATCTCCCTGCCGCTTTCCTTGATCACCGCAATGGCGCGTTCTGGCACACTGAGGGGCATGTCGACTTCTCGGCTCGCCACCGTACGCGGGCGGGCATTGCGCTGTCTGATCTGCGGGGACCGGGAGTTCAGGTCCCGTGAGGTGAAGCTCAACACCACCGGCGCGGAGTTCCTGGGCCTGGCGTGGGCCAACCGGTCGGCACTCGCCCTGGTCTGCGATTCGTGTGGCTACGCGCATCTGTTCACGGGCAAGCACCCGGAGCCGTGGGACCCGGCGCAGGGATACCCGGCCGGCACCGTGACCGACTGACCACCTGCCAGGCGCCGGTCTGGGCGGGCCACCTGCCCTGCGAGATGGCGGCCCACCTGCCAGATGCTGGGCTCGGCGTCAGCTGTGCCTGCTTCCAGCTCGGCGGCACCTGTTCATGCTTCCGGCTGCGCGGCACCGGATCCTGCTTCCGGCTCGGCCGCGCCCGTGCCCGTTTCTGGGATCCGGGGTCCGTCGGCCTGTTTCCACGATGCTTCCGGGCTCGGTGCCGTTGCGTGGGACCGGCTCGACGGTCGCCTCTCCCCCGCCCCGCGCACCGCTTCTTTCTGCGGAACGAAACGATCAGCGCCGGAAGTTCCCCGAGCGACACATCACTTGGCGAACAGTCCCAGCCCAGCGTCCCCGCCCAGGTCACCGGCCCCAACGATACCCCCAAGGGGCGCTGAGCAGAAAAGCCGCGTCAGGTGTAGACGGGTGGGTCTGGGTGAGGTAGGCGTGCGGGGCCGGGCTCAGCCGGGGGGTGTGGCGATCTTCGGGTGGTTGAGGGTTGGCCGCCTTTTCGCGTGATTGACAGGCTGTTCTGGGGGCTGTTCTACTCGTTTTGTCTTTCCTGTTGGCGCCGCCGCCGTATCAGCCCATACGACGACGGAGATCGCCTCATGCGAAATGTTCAGCCCGCTGAACCCTCCCGCCGCACATTCCTGCTCGGCACACTCGGGGCGCTCGCGGCCGCTCCCCTGTTGCCTGGTACCGCTTTTGCCGCGCCGGACTGGTCGGTGTCGGTGGTCGACTCGACGATGGCCCGGTTCACACCTACCACCCTGGGTGGGTGGACCTATGAGCGTGGGCTTTACCTCTACGGGCAGTACCTGGTGTACAAGCGGACGGGGAACGCGCGTTATCTCGACTATGTCCGGCAGTGGATGGACCGGCATGTCGATGCCAACGGCAACTTCGCCAATCGGCTCAACGACCTGGACGCCTTCCGGCCTGGCTACCTGTTGCCGTTGCTGCACCAGGAAACCGGGCAGCAGCGGTACAAAATCGCGGCTGATCGGATCCGGGACCGCTTTCCGAGTTATCCCCGTACCAGTGACGGTGGGATGTGGCATGCCACCGGCAAGGTCGGCGAGCTGTGGGCGGACGGGGTGTACATGGCCCAGCCGTTCATCGCCTTGCACTCCCAGCGGTACGGCCAGACCTACGGTTTCGACGAGTCGACCCGGAACATGCTGACCTATCACGCCAGGTTGAAGGCGCCGAGTGGGTTGCTGTTCCACGCCTATGACGCGGACGGGTCGGCTGGGTGGGCGCCGGATCCGCATCGGCACTCCGCGCATCACTGGGCGCGGGCTATCGGGTGGTACGCGATGGCGGCGATGGACATCCTGGATGTGTTGCCTGCCAACCATTCTCGGCGGGCCGCACTGTTGGACACGGTGCGGCAGCTCGCGGTGGCGTTGCAGCGGTTCCAGGATCCGGCCAGTGGGCGGTGGTTCCAGGTGGTTGATCGGGGTAGTACCGCGGGGAACTGGACCGAGACCTCGGCTTCGGCGATGTTCACCTTCATGCTCTCGCGTGGGGTGGAGAAGGGGTATCTGGATCCGGGCTTCCGCGCGGTGGCGGCCAAGGGGTATCAGGGGGTGCTGCAACGGATCTCGCTGGGGACCGATGGGCGGACGAATCTGCGGGAGATCTGTGTCGGCACCGGGCCGGGTGATCTCAACTACTACTTCAACCGGCCACGTAGCACGAATGATCTGCATGGTCTCGGGGCGTTCCTGATCATGAACGAGCAGTTGTCGCGGGCTGGGTAAGCGCTTGCCGCGCCCGTCCCTCGGCGGAGGGGCGGGCGCGGGCAGCCGGGTCAGGCCGGGTTGTTGGCGTGGGTGAGGGTTTGCCAGGCGACGAAGAGGATGTTGGTGCCTGCCGGGCGCCGGGATTCCACCAGGCGCTGGGTGTTGGCCATGGTGTGGCCCATCCGGTTGGCCAGGGCGTTGTAGCCGACCTCGGAGACCGGGCCGACGCCGCGCTTGATGTTGCCGCCGCACAGCCAGCTCGGTGCCGCCTCGCCGAGTTCGTACTTGGCGTGGAAGCCCAGCGCGTGCCGCAGCCGGTCGCCGATCTCCGGGTACAGGTCCTGGCCCTGGTGCCGGGTGGTCTCGGCGAAGTTGGCGATGCTGGCCAGGCCGTAGCCGGTGTGGGTGAAGTCGCGGCAGGTCTCCTGGCTCAGGCCGTCCACGAAGGTGGACTGGTTGTGCCAGTAGCGGATGATCTCCTCCCTGGTGTCGATGCCGCTGCCCACCGGGCCCTTGGCGTAGGCGCCGTCACCGGTGACGTAGAGGAAGGCGGGCACCCGCTGGCGGAACTTGGTCACCGCGCGGTCGTAGGCGCTCCGGTCCTCCAGGAACACCGCGATGCCGATGGAGGCCTCCATCATGGTGAGTTCCCAGTTGCCGTTGCTGGTGGCGTGGCCGTTGATCACCTTGGGCAGGTAGACGTTGCGCAGCATGGTGCTGAACCGGGTCACCCCGGCCGCCGCCCAGCCGCCGCCGGTGTGCCGGATGATCTCCGCGGCCTTGGCCCAGGACACCCCGGCCCAGGCGGTCTGCAGCGGGGCGTTGCTGTTGGTGTGGTCGCGGATGGTAGCCGACCAGGCGTCCATGATCTGGATCGCCTTGGTGGCGTAACGCTGATCCCTGGTGATGTACCAGTTCAACGCGTTGGTGTAGGCCGCGATGGCGTCCTGCCGCTCATCGGTGCAGCCCAGGTTCGGGTTCGAGTACGGACCGCACTCGACCACGGCCCTCGGTTTCGGATTTCGGGACAGCGAGGCGAGGGCATGCCCGTTCATCTGGTCATAGGCGGCCTTCCACGGCTGCGCGCCGGCCTGGACCCGGCCCCGCACGAAATCGAGCTGACCCCGGCTGACGTACACACCGGGGTGGGTGAAGGTGGGTGGGGCCAGGGCGGCCGCCGGGGCTCCGGTGGCGGCCGGTGCGGGTTCCGCGAGCGTAGGCGAGGCGCCTGCCAGCAGGAACGATGCGGTGAACGAGGCGAGCGCGGCGACGATTGTCCGGCGTCGATGCTGGGCGGTCATCGGTCTCCTCAGGGATGGATACCCGGGTCGCGCGTCGCGGCGAGAAGCGCGGATAACGCAAACGATGGTGTGGTCCAGACCACGTCGGGGTCAATACGCCGATATTCGTAAATCCCCGGAAAACGGCAACGCCTTAGTTCACAACCATGAATTTTCACGGTTGTGAACTAAGGCGATGTATTTACCGGATAGGCTTACTGGAATGGAATTGTCAACACCGACTGCTGACCCTGACCCGCGGTCGCGTTGACCCGCAGCGAGGTCGGGCCGGTGCCGATCGCACTCCACACCTCCAGCCGCACGCACCCGTTGCGCAACTCGCTGAAGCCGCCCGAACTGGAGTGCTGGGCGCCCGCGGCGTAGTTCTCCCAGCCGGCGACCGGGTCGGTGGCGAAGTAGCGGTAGGTCTCCACCCGGCCGTAGTTCCCGGAGCCGGTGAAGTCGTAGGAGACCCGCGCCTGCACCCCGTTGGCCACGCCCGTCCCGGAGTCGACGAACAGGTTGAACCCGGTCTGCTTGGCCGGGTCATGGGTCCCGGTCAGGCCGCAGGCGGTGTAGGTCTGGGCGTTGCGCGGGGTGCCGTCGTTGTTGCCGCCGCCCGCGCCGGCGATGGTGTCCACGCGGCCGCCGGTGGACTCGGTGAGGCTGAGCGCGCCCGGGTTGTTGACGAAGAACCGGTTGCCGCGCACCGGCGGCGGCCCGGTCGTGGTCGTCGTGGTGGTGGTCGTCGTCGTGGTCGTGGTGGAGCTGCTGCTGGAGGTGGGCTGGCCACCGGAGCCGTTGCCGCCGCTCCAGGTGATCGCACCGGTGGTGGCCGTCTTACCCGCGCCCACGGTGAGGGTGGTGCCGTTGGAGAAGGTCACCGTGATCGGCTGGTTGGAGATGTTGGTCGCCACATAGGTTTTCGCCCCGTTGCGGGTGAACACCGCGTGCAGCGGGTGGTTGGCGGTGACCGTGCGGTCCACCTGGCCCAGCGCGCTGAGGTTGCGCAGCCACTGGAAGGTGCGGGCCTTGGTCTCGCCCTCCTCCACCGTGTAGTTCCCGGCACGGAACTCCGCTAGCGCGGTGTCCGGTTTGGACAGTGCCTGGAAGGACCAGATGATGTCCCGCCACACCGTCGGTGGGCCGCCGTTGTTGGTGACCAGCTCGCGCAGGTTCCGGTCGATGTAGGCCGGATCATGGCCCAGGTACAGGGATCCGCCGTTGATGGGCAGCATGTTGATGCCCTGGATCATCTCCGGTTCGGCGCTGAACCAGGTCGAGTACGCGCCGCCGTCGCCCCACACCATGCCGACCGTGGAGTGCTGGAAGGCGCTGGGGAAGTTGACGTCCCGGTTGTCGAACCAGTACTCCTTGATCGCCTCGCCCTGGGTGGTGTACATGAACAATCCGGCGTCCCGGGCCGCGGTGTCGCCGGTGGCCAGGCCCCACTGGATCACCGCGTTGGCGAAGTTCATGCCCTCGGAGCTGGATTCCTGGTTGTTGCCGGCGAAGAACGCGCCGTGCCCGGCCGCCCAGTCGTGGCCGGCGAAGATGTCGAAGTCACGCAGGAACGGGAACATGGTGTCGTTGCGGTTGAACCCGTTGGCGTCCCGGATCAGCAGGTTCACCATGCCGCCGTACTGGCCTGCCGAGGCCCAGGCCGGGTCGTACTTGGCCAGGGTGGCCGCGGCGGAGATGTAGTAGCCGTAGTGGAAGTGGTGGTCGTTGAGGTCGGTGTCCGAGCCGTAGGAGGCCGGGAAACCGGTCAGCGAACCCCAGTTGCGGTCGTAGTAGAAGACCCGCTCGTTCTTGCCGTTGGGCGCGGTGAACCAGTCGGTGAGCCGGGTGCGGATGGCGCCGATCAGCTTGTCCCGCACCGCCAGGTTGCCCACCTGGTCGGCGATCTCGATCATCCGCGCGGCCCGGCCCAGCGCCTTGCCGGTCCAGTAGGTGTCGTTGTTGAACCCGGCGAAGGGGTCACCGGCGGATGCCTCGTTGAGGTAGTTGTTCAGCGTGGTCAGGTCGCCGCCGGTCATGCCGACCTGGGGTAGTTCGGGCAGCACACCGTGGTAGCGGATGGCGGTGGTGAACGCCGAGGCGCCGACCAGGGTTTTGAGCTGACCTCGTGGTGAGACATAGGTTTGCGGGATCGGGGTGGCGCCGCTGAGGTTCTGCCACTGGTGCGGGTACAGCGCGACCACGGTGCCGCTCTGGCCGCCCTCCATGGCCTGGGTGGTGTAGCGGTAGGTGGCGCGCACCGTGCTGGCCGCCTGGTCGTAGGCCCACTCGACCTTGGTGCCGGTGACGTGGGCGTGCGCGTGCCGCCCGTAGGAGGTCAGCAGCGCCTGCCGGTCCGCCGCACTGCTGGCCGGGGTGGTCGGCAGCACCGCCACCGAGAAGAAACCCTTGCCCGCCAAGGAGGAGGTGATGGCGTTGCCGCCGACGTTCCAGGTCGACCCGGACGGCGCGTAGGCCACGTAGTCGTGGCCCTCGGCGGTGAAACCGATGGTGGCCCCGGAGTTGGACCACACCGTCGGCGCGGCCGGGAAGCCCAGGCGCGCGTCGCCGCCGGTGACCCTGGCGTAGACGAAGGGCAGGCCGTGGCCGATGGTGGTGCGCAGGGTGCGCGCGCCATCGCTGAAGTAGGGGCTGACCGTCCAGTCGGTCCAGCCGTCCACCTTCACATCCGGCGAGTTCAGCCCGGTCACGCCCAGGGTGAAGTCGGTGGAGTACGGGTAGTGGTACTCCCCCACCCCGGTGGCCGTGCCGCTGATGGTGACGTTGGTGGCGTAGTCGACGCCGAGGCCGTTCGCGCTGGTGTTGAAGGAGAACGGGTGCGCCATCAGGTTGTCGGAGTACGCGCAGTTGTTGCGCTTGAAGATCAGCGAGGACCACCAGTCGTTGGTCGGCACCGCACCCGAGGGGGCGTTGCCGGTGACGTACTGGCGGGGGTTGCGCGGGATGTCCCCGCAGGCGGTGGGCAGCACCGCGCCCGCGGGCAGGGTGGTGGTGTAGCTGCCCGCGCCGATCGGCTCGGCCTGGGCCGATCCCGTGCCGACCGCGACGGCCAGCGGGACTAACACGCCTAACGTGAGGACCGCGGTGGCAGCGGCCAGCCCACGGCTGAGCAAACTCATGGTTCCTCCAAGCAGGGGGTGGTGAACCATTGGCTTGAAACCGGTTTCAAACGCGTTTCGGGAATGTAACATCCGTCACAGGGGCGGTCAACGCCCAGGTGAATGGGGAGGGTGGGGCTGGTGGCGGGCAGGAAGGCGACGATCACCGACATCGCGGCGCGGGCCGGGGTGTCCAAGGCGACGGTGTCCCGGGTGCTGACCGGCAACGCCGTGGTCACCCCGGAGAAACGGGACGCCGTGCTGACCGCGATGGCCGATCTGAGCTACCGCCCCAACCTGATGGCCAAGGGCCTGGCCTGGGGCCGCACCTTCACCGTCGGCGTGCTCACCCCCGACCTGGCCAGCCCGCTCTACGGCCTGATCATGGCCGGGGTGGAGGCCGAGCTGCACGGTCTGGGCTACCAGGCCCTCTTCGCCAGCGGGGCCTTCGAGACCGAGACCGAACGCCGCGCGATCGAACACCTGGTGGGGCGGCAGGCCGACGCGCTGATCGTGCTGGGCGGCCGGCTGCCCGGCCCGGATCTCGTTGCCGCGGCGGGAGATCTGCCCCTGGTCACGGTGCTGCGCGGGGCGCCGGGGCAGCCGGCGATCACCCTGGACAACCACCACGGCGCGCGGGTGGCCACCGAACACCTGATCACCCTTGGCCATCGGGACATCGTGCACATCTGCGGCGAGGCCGGGCAGCAGGACACCGAGGAGCGGCTGCGCGGCTACCGGGACGCGATGACCGCGGCCGGGCTGACCCCGGTCGCGGTGCCCGGCGGCTACCACGAGGACGACGGGCAGCGCGCGGTGCACCTGGTGGCGGGCAACGGGATCCGGTGCACGGCGGTGGTCGCGGCCAACGACCAGGTGGCGATGGGCGCGCGGCTGGCCCTGGCCGAGCACGGGTCGCGGGTGCCCGAGGACGTGTCCCTGGTGGGCTTCGACGACCTGCCCAGCGTGCGCTACGCGGTGCCGCCGCTGACCACGGTGCGCCAGCCCGCCCGCGAGATGGGGCAGGCGGCGGCCCGTGCCGTGCTGGGTCTCCTCGACGGCGCCGAACCGGACCTGCCCGCCTTCGCCGCCGAACTGGTGGTGCGTGGCTCCACCGCGCCGCCGCGGGCCTGACGACACGCCCTACTGGCCGCCGCCGAACTTGCGCAGCCGCATGCTGTTGGACACCACGAACGCCGAGGACAGCGCCATCGCGGCCCCGGCGATCAACGGGTTGAGCAGGCCAAGGGCGGCCACCGGCAGCGCGGCCACGTTGTAGCCGAAGGCCCACCACAGGTTGCCGCGGATGGTGTTCAGCGTGGCGCGGGCCAGCCGGATGGCGTCCGGGACGGCGATCAGGTTGTCCCGCACCAGGATCAGGTCGGCGGCGTGCAGCGCGACGTCCGCGCCGGTGCCCATGGCCATGGCCAGGTCGGCGGCGGCCAGCGCCGGGCCGTCGTTGACGCCGTCACCCACCATGGCCACCCTGCGCCCCTTGGCCTGCAGGGCGCGCACCACCTCGACCTTGCCCTGGGGCAGCACCCCGGCGTGCACCTCCTCGATGCCGACCGCCTCGGCGACCAGGCGGGCGGTGGCCTCGTTGTCACCGGTGAGCAGCACCGGGGTCAATCCGAGCGCGCGCAACGCCTTGATCGCACCGGGGGCGGATTCCTTGACCGTGTCCAGCACGGCGAGGAGGCCGCGGGCGGCGCCGTTCCAGCCCGCCACCACGACGGTCCGGCCCAGTTTCTCCCATTCCGCGCAGAGTTCCGCCAATTCGGAATCGACGGTCCAGCCGCGCTCGGCGAACAACAACAACCGGCCGATGAGGACTTCCGCGCCCTCCACCCGCCCACTCGCGCCCAGCCCCGGCAGCGCGGTGAACTCGGTGACCTCGGGCAGTTCCGGGAATCGCGCGCGGGCGGCGGTGGTGATCGCGGCGGCGATGGCGTGTTCGGAGGCGGACTCGACCGCGCCGGCGTGCCGCAGCAGCTCGTCCGGGTCGCCACTGGTGTGCATCTCGGTCAGGGACATCCGGCCGGTGGTGACCGTGCCGGTCTTGTCCAGCAGCACCGTGTCCACCGCGCGGGTGGACTCCAGGGCCTGGGCGCCGCGCAGCAGGATGCCCAGCTGCGCGCCGCGGCCGGTGGCCACCAGCAACGCGGTCGGCGTGGCCAGTCCGAGGGCGCACGGGCAGGCGATGATCAGCACCGCCAGGGCCGCGCCGAAGGCCGATTCGGTGGACCCGCCCGCGAGCAGCCAGGTCGCCAGGGTCAGCGCGGAGAGCACCAGGACCACCGGCACGAACACCCCGGCCACCCGGTCGGCCAGCCGTTGCGCGCCGGATTTGCCGGCCTGGGCCGCTTCGACCAGCGCGGTCATCCTGGCCAGCTGGGTGTCCGCGCCGACGCCGGTGGCGCGCACGATCAGCCTGCCGCTGTGCGAGAGGGTGCCGCCGATGACGGTCGCGCCCGCATCGGCCTCCACCGGCACCGACTCGCCGGTGACCATGCTCAGGTCGACCACGGACCGCCCGGACTCGACCACCCCGTCGGTGGCGATCTTCTCCCCCGGCGGCACCACGAACAGGTCCCCGACCACCAGCTGCCCGACCGGGACCCGCACCTCTTTGCCCTTGCGCAGCAACAGCACGTCCTTGGCCGCGAGCAGGGACAGCGAGCGCAGCGCGTCCCCGGCCATCCGCCGGGCGCGGGCCTCGAAGTAGCGGCCGGCCAGCAGGAAGGTGGTCACCCCTGCGGCGACCTCCAGGTAGATGCCGCCGGTGACGGTGGTGCTGAACATCGCGTAGGTGGACCAGCCGAACGCGCTGAGCACCCCCAGTGAGACCAGCGTGTCCATCGAGGCCGCGCCGTGCCGGGCGTTGCGCAGCGCGGCCCGGTGGAAGGGCAGCGCGGCCCACAGCACGACCGGCGCGGCCAGGCCCAGGCACACCCACTGCCAGCCGGGGAAGCGCAGCCAGGGCACCCAGGCCATGGCCAGCGCGAGGTCGGCGAGCGGGAAGGTGAGCAGCACCGACACGACCAGCCTGCGCCACAGCGCGCGTACCGGGTCCGGGGTGTCGGTTGCCGTCGTCTCCTGGACCTCTCGCGCGCTGTAACCAGCGGCAGTGACCGCCTCGACCAGGCGGGGGATGTCGACGGTGGGCGGGAAGGAGACCGCGGCACGCTCCGTGGCGTAGTTGACCACGGCGTGCACACCGTCGATCTTGTTGAGTTTGCGTTCGATCCGGGCCGCGCAGGCGGCGCAGGTCATGCCGCTCAGCGCCAGTTCGACCGTGCCCAGCCGGGTGCCGGACCCGTCGTCTTCGGCCGTGTTGCCCGCGGTCGCGCCGGTCGCGACACCTTGCTGCACTGCTCACTCCAGGGGACGCCGCGCTCTGCTGTGGACGGTGGCCGGCTCCGCGTGGCGGTGCGTGCACACCGCGCGGAGCCGACCACGCCAGTCAGGTCGGTCAGCTGGTCCACCTGGTTCCCCCCTGTGACCTGAGCCACCCGGCAATCCGCTAGTCGCACCGCTTCCAGGAGAAGTGGTAGGTGGTGCGAATGCTGCCATCCGTGGAGTCCATCGTCATAAAACTGGTCGTCGTCGATGGATTCGAGGACCCCGCCTGCACACGCAGCTCGGTGTTGACGTTGAGGTTCCTGGTCTCGCCACAGGGAGCGTAGATCAGGTTGGGACCTTCGGAGGTGTCGGTTGCCTGCCAGCTATCCGCCCACGGACCGTTGAACCAATGGCTCCGCGACTCGGTGGCCGACATTCCCTGGAAGTAGTAGTTCGCCCGCTGGAGTCCGCGCGCCCCTGGCTGGAGATTCGCGTAACCCCGGTAATCCGCTTTCTGGATCGCGTAGCTGAAGCCCTGCGGGTAGTGGATCCGCAGGGCGAGCTGGCAGTTCTTGCGAACGTCGGTCGGTTTCGCGCCCACGCCGACCTGGGCGAGATAGTCGCTGTAGGTCACGGTAAAGGCGGTCTTGTCGTGTGCGACGGCGACAGCGGACGTGCCGGGCGGGCAGCCGGATCCGTTCGCTGTGACCACCTCGACGGTCACCTTGTCCGGCGGCGCTGAATCGGCCGCCGGCACCGGAGAGGCAAGCAGGGAAAAAGCCATTCCAGCCGCGGCCAGCATGGTAATCATGGAATCCCTTCCCAATCGTCTCAATTTATCGACGACGGCGACCCACGATATCGTAAACGGGAGTATTCAACAGCGGCCGTATGGGGCAACTACGAAAGTAGTGCGACCGACTGAGATCACATTTGGGGATCCCATGTGCCCATGAACCCATGAGCGGTAAATGGTTTCTGGACTCATTGTATGCGACTGCATTCTCTGACGCCAGGGATTACGGTGGGCCGGGTGAGCGAGTTGCTGGGGATCGGCCAGGTGGCACGGCGTTTCGGACTGCGTGCCTCGGCGTTGCGCTACTACGACGAGATCGGACTGGTGCCGCCCGCCGGGCAGGAGCGCGGGAAACGCTGGTACGGCGCGGCCGAGTTGCGCCGGCTGACCCTGGTGCTGACCTTGCAGCGGACCGGCATGCTGAGCCTGGAGGACATCCGGCGACTCCTCGACTCGGGTCAGGGCGAGTCGGCGCGGACCGTGCTGGCCGGGCGGGCGGCCGAGCTGGCCGAGCGGGTGCGCGAGCTGCGGCAGGCCCAGGAGTACCTGGAGCACCTGCTGACCTGCCCGCGCGAGCACCCGGTGCGGGACTGCGCGCACCTGGCGGCGCGGCTGGACGGGCAGGTGCGGGAGCTGACCGCGGAGGTTGACTTCAAGTCGGCTTGAAGCTCCACGCTGCGGCGGTGATCGTCACCAGAACCTTCCTGACCGCGTTGTTCCTGTGCACCGCGCTGGCCCTGTTCGGCACCACCGTGATCGGCGTGGCGCTGCCCGCGATCCAGCGCGACCTCGGGGCCGGGGTGGACGGTCTGCAATGGATAGTCAACGCCTACACCGTGTGCCTGGCCGGGCTCACCCTCACCGGCGGCGCGCTGGGCGACCGGTACGGGCGGAAACGGTTGCTGCTGCTGGGAATCGCGGTGTTCCTACTGGGTTCACTGATCAGCGCGCTGGCCGACGGGGTCGGCCTGGTGATCGCGGGCCGGGTCGGGCAGGGCGTCGGGGCCGCGGTGCTGCTGCCGGGGTCACTGTCCATTCTGGCCAGGAGCACCCCGGATCCGGTGCGGCGGGCCGCCTTGATGGGCTGGTGGGGGTTGTTCGGCGGGCTGGCCGCGGCGCTGGGGCCGGTGCTCGGCGGGGTGCTGGTGGACGGGTTCGGCTGGTGGAGCGTGTTCCTGCTCAACCTGCTGCTCGGGCTGGCCGCGCTGGTCGCGGTGTGGGTGGCGGTGCCGGAATCGGCTGATCCGGCGCACACCTCCCTCGACCCGCTGGGCCAGTTGCTGGGCATCGCCTGGCCTGCCGCGCTGAGCCTGGGCCTGATCCGGGCGGGCCGCCACGGCCTCGGCTCGGGGGTGTGGATAACTGTCGGGCTCGCGGTGCTGGCGGCGGTATTGTTCGTGGTGGTGGAACTGCGGCAGCCGCGGCCGATGGTGCCGGTGCGGTTGTTCGCGGATCGGGCGTTCGCGGTGGCCAACTACGCCTCGTTCGCGCTGGGTTTCGGGCCCTACGCGGCGTTCGTGTTGCTGGCGCTGTACCTGCAGCAGGGGCGCGGGCTCGGCGCGGCGGAGTCGGCGCTGTGGTTGCTGCCGCTGTCGGTGGCCATGCTGGTGGCCTCCCCGATCGCAGGCCGGTTGACCGCGCGGCTGGGTGGCGGCGCGGCGATGGCACTCGGCTACGGCGTGGCGGCACTGGGCCTGGGTGGCTGCCTGCTGCTGGACGGCGGGACGCCGTTCACGTTGGCGGCACTGGTGTTCGGGTTGGTGGGCTTCGGCATGGGGCTGGCCATGACGCCGACCAACGTCACCGCCTTCGGCGCGGTGCCGATCGAACGCTCCGGGCTGGCCTCGGCGGTGGTGAACACGACCCGGCAGACCGGCACGGTGGTCGGAGTGGCGTTGCTGGGCGCGCTCTACGCGGCAGGCGCGGAGGGCGCGGACGTGCTGCCGGGACTGCGGCTGGCCATGGCCCTGGCCGCCGCGGTGACCCTGCTCGCCGCACTCGCCGCGGCACTGCTGGCCGTCCGCGGCAAGACCCTGGTCTCGGCTCGCTGACCGCGGTCGTTCAGGGTCCGCACCCGGCCTGATCCGGCATCCGCGCAGGTCAAGGGAGACTTGCGCCGTAGCTATTCAGCGATACTATGTACCGGTAGTCAGTGTCGCCAAGTAGTACGGGAGGGCCCGTTCCGTGGGTAAGCAGATGACGGAGATGCTCAAGGGCGTGCTGGAGGGCATCGTGCTGGCGATCCTGTCCGGCAGGCCCGCCTACGGCTACGAGATCACCGCGTGGCTGCGCGATCAGGGCTTCGCCGACATCGCCGAGGGCACTGTCTACGCGCTGCTGGTCCGGATCGAGCAACGTGGCCTCGTCGACGTGGAGAAGGTCCCGTCGGAGAAAGGCCCGCCGCGCAAGGTCTATTCGCTCAATGAGCAGGGACGGCAGCACCTCGACGAGTTCTGGAGGACCTGGAGCTTCCTCGCGGAACGACTCATCCAGCTCCGAGAAGGGGGTAACTGACATGTTCATCTCGAAGATCGTCGACACCGTGATCGGCGACAAGAAACGCTGGTGGCAGTACAAGGCCCGGGTCAAGAAACTGCCCGAGAACTATCGCCTGGCGGTCGAAGGCCTGGAGCGGTACCTGCTGCACTTCGGGACCACCGACGGCGACAGCCTGGCCACCATGTTCGAGGACCTGGCCGACCTGTTCGAGCAGGCCGCGGCCGACGGCAAGCGGGTCCGCGAGATCGTCGGCGAGGACCCGGTGGAGTTCGTCGAGGCATTCCTCGCCAACTACACCACGGGCGGCTGGATCAACCGGGAACGGGCCCGGCTGACCGAGGCGATCGACCGCGCCGAGCAAGCCGACGGGGGGCCGCGGCCATGACCGCCGGACCCGCGATCCAGGTGCGCGGCCTGGAGAAGTCCTACCCGAAGCTGCCGGTGCTGCGCGGGGTGGACTTCGAGGTCGCGCCGGGCCACATCTTCGCACTCCTCGGCTCCAACGGGGCGGGCAAGACCACGGTGGTCAAGATCCTGTCCACCCTGCTCAAGGCGGACGCCGGCACGGCGAGCGTGGCCGGTTTCGACGTGGCCGCGCACCCGGCGCGGGTACGTGAGTCCATCAGCCTGACCGGACAGTTCGCCGCCGTGGACGAGATCCTCAGCGGCCGGGAGAACCTGGTGCTCATCGCCCGGCTGCGGCACCAGAAGCAGCCCGGCCGGATCGCCGCCGACCTGCTGACCCGGTTCTCGCTGACCGAGGCCGCCGACCGGAAGGTCGCCACCTACTCCGGTGGCATGCGCCGCCGCCTGGACATCGCGATGAGCCTCATCGGCAATCCGCCGGTGATCTTCCTCGACGAGCCGACCACCGGACTCGACCCCGAGGCCCGCCTGGAGGTGTGGGACGCGGTGAAGAGCCTGGCCGCGCGCGGCACCACGGTGCTGCTGACCACCCAGTACCTGGAGGAGGCCGAACAGCTCGCCGACCGGATCGCGATCCTGCACCAGGGCCGGATCATCGTCAACGGCACCCTCACCGAACTCAAAGCACTGCTGCCACCGGCCGAGGTCGAATACGTCGAGAAGCAGCCGAGCCTGGAGGACGTCTTCTTCGCCATCGTCGGCGCCAGGGAATCACCATGACCACACACCTGATCAGCGATGTCACCGTCCTGTTCGGACGGTCCCTCAAACACGTCACCCGCAGCCTGGACACCATCATCACCACCGCGATCATGCCGGTGGCGATGATGCTGATGTTCGTCTACGTCTTCGGCGGCGCGATCAACACCGGCTCGGCCTCCTACATCGACTACATGCTGCCCGGCATCCTGCTCATCACCGTCGCCTCCGGCGTCGCCTACACCGCGTTCCGCCTGTTCAACGACTTGCGCAGTGGCATCTTCGAGCGTTTCCAGTCGCTGCCGATCGCCCGCTCCGGCGTGCTGTGGGCGCACGTGCTGACCTCGCTGATCGCCAACCTGCTCTCACTGGTGATCGTGGTGGGGGTGGCCCTGATCCTGGGCTTCCGCTCCGGCGCGGGCGTGCTCGCCTGGCTCGCGGTGGCCGGGATCCTGGTCCTGTTCACCCTGGCGCTGACCTGGCTCGCGGTGATCGCCGGGCTGTCCGCGAAATCGGTGGACGGCGCCAGCGCGTTCTCCTACCCGCTCATCTTCCTGCCGTTCCTCAGCTCCGCGTTCGTGCCCACCGGCACGATGCCCGGCCCGGTGCGCGCCTTCGCCGAACACCAGCCGGTGACCTCCATCGTCAACACCATCCGCGGCCTGTTCACCCAGCAGCCCGCCGGGAACGACATCTGGATCGCGCTGGCCTGGTGCGCGGGCATCCTGCTCGTCGCCTATCTCCTCGCCACGGCGACCTACCGGCGCAAGATCTCCTAGCGCCCGCGCTGTCTCAGCAAGAACCCTTTCCGCACAACATCTTCAGCCCTGATCCGGGCTTGTTCGCCATGCCCGGAAACAGGTCGACCAGAGAGGATTCCATCATGGAAGACACGACCAGCGGCACGCCCGGACCCGTCGGGCGACGGACCGTGCTGAAGGGCGCGCTGGCCGCCGGTGCGCTCACCGGTCTCGGCACCGCCACCGCGACCGCCGCCGAGAACGGTGACAGCGACTGCGTCGAGCGCGGCTGGGGCCGGGTCGCCGACGCCTTCCACGCGAACTTCAGCAACCCCGGCGAGGTCGGCGCGGCCTGCAGCGTCTACGTGGGTGGCCGCCCGGTGGTCAACCTGTGGCGCGGCCTGGCCGATCGCGAGGCGAACCGGCCGTGGCGCAAGGACACCGTCGTCCAGGTCGCCTCCACCACCAAGGGCGCCACCGCGATCTGCGCGCACATCCTGGTACAGCGCGGGTTACTGGACCTGGACGCCCCGGTGGTGCGGTACTGGCCGGAGTTCGGCGCCAACGGCAAGGAACACATCAAGGTGCGCTGGCTGCTCTCGCACCAGGCCGGGCTGCCGATCGTGGACGGACCGCTGACCTTCGCCCAGGCCTGCGCCTGGGACCCGGTGATCCGGGCCCTGGAGGCGCAGCGTCCACTGTGGACTCCGGGCACCGAGCACGTCTACCACGCCGTGACCTACGGGTTCCTGGTCGGTGAACTCGTGCGCCGGATCACCGGCAAGTCCCTTGGCACCTTCTTCGCCGAGGAGGTCGCCCGGCCGCTCGGGCTGAGCGCCTGGATCGGGCTGCCGGAGCGGCACGAGCCGCGGGTGTCCAAGCTGCACTACGCCGCCCCGTTCAGCGTGCCGGAGCTGATCGCCGGGATGGTCCGGCTGACCGGGCTCGACGAGGACACCGTCACCCGGTGGGTCAACGCCCTGTACAGCCCGGGTTCGGTCCAGATGAAGGCGGGCTCACTCGGCGGCGCCCTGGACAACACCAGCGACTACTTCACCACCAGGGCCTGGCGCGCGGCGGAGTTCCCGGCGGCGAACATGGTCGCGGACGCGCATTCGCTGGCCCGGATGTACGCCGCCACGGTCAGCCGGGTCGACGGGGTGCGGCTGCTGAACCCGGCCACCGTCAAGCGGATGTCGGTGGTGCAGACCGACCGGACGCCGATGCACGGGCTGCCGCCGGGGCTGGAAATCCCGGCCGACCGTTCCTTCTACATGTCGCTCGGGTTCATGCGCTCCGCCCGGATCATGCCGCTGACCGGGCCCGCCGCCTTCGGGCACCCGGGTTCGGGCGGTTCGATCGGTTTCGGCGACCCCGAGGCCGAGGTCGGCTTCGGCTATGTCACCAACCTGTGGAACTTCCGGCCGGACGACCCTCGGGTGGTCAACCTGGCCACGGCGGTCCGCGCCTGCCTGGACTGAGCAGGGCCGGGCGCGGGCGGGTGTGTTCGCCCGCGCCCGACAGGCTCAGCCGGTCAGCTTCCGCATGGCCTCGGCCAGCAACTCCCGCTGCTGGAAGCGGTCGGCCGGGAACGGCATCGCGACCACCCGTTCCGCGCCGGTCTCGGCGAAGGCCGCCAGCTGCTCGGCAGCCTGGGCCGGTGAGCCGACCACGATCGCCTGGCGCGCCTCGGCCTCGCCGACCCCGTAGTCCAGCAGCCCGCGCACCCGGTCGGCCACCACCGACGGCTCGACCGGGCCGAGACCGACGCTGACCCCGACCGTCACCGGGGCCTCGATCCCGAGGTCGCGGAGCCGCTGGATCCCGGCGGCCACCACCGAGGGCGGCACGAACGCCGGGTACCAGCCGGCGCCGAGCTGGGCGATGCGTCGCCAGGCCGCCGGGCCGCTGCCGCCGATCAGCAGCGGCGGCACGGTGGCGCCAGGGGACATCCGCACGGTCTCGCCGTCGATGGCCGCCTCCCGCCCGGCGATCAGGTCGGGCAGCACCGCCAGTACCGCGTCGGTGCGCTTGCCGCGCTCGGCGAAGGGCACGCCGACCGCGCGCCAGGCCGCGTCGCCGTGCGGTTCACCGCCGGTGCCGATGCCGACGATCAGCCGGTCGCCGGAGAGGTGTTGCAGGGTGGCGATCTGCTTGGCGGCCCAGGCCGCGCCACGCAGGGCCGGGATCAGCACACCGAAGCCGAGCTTGATCGTGCTGGTACTGGCCGCGACGGTGGCCTGGACCAGGGTGCTGTCCAGGTAGGGCAGGGCGGGGATGAGGTGGTCGCCGGTCCACACCGATTCCAGGCCGAGGCCCTCGGCGTGCCGGGCGTGCTCGGCCGCGGTGGCCGAGGGGTCCACGCCGAAGGAGGGCAGTTGCACGCCGATCTTCACTTGACCTCCAGCAGGGTCTTGCCGATGGTGCCCCGGGCGGCGATGGCGGTGTGCGCGGCGGCGGCCTCGGCGAGCGGGAACCGTTGGCCGATCACCGGGTGCAGGCGTCCGGCGGTGGCCTCGGCGAGCACCTGCTCGGTGCTGGCGCGCACCAGTTCCGGCGAGGGCCGCAGCGAGACCAGGGTGGCGCCGCGTCCGGCCGCGGTCTCCTCGGCGATGCCCGCCCATTCGCCGCTGGCCAGGCCGTAGCTGAGCATCCGGCCGCCCTGGCCGAGCAGGCCGAAGGCGGCCCGGCCGATCTCGCCGCCGACCCCGTCGAGGACCACGTCCACCGGCGCGATCCGCTGTGCCCAGCCGGGTTCGGTGTAGTCGGCCACCTCGGCCGCGCCCAGGGAGGCGGCCAGTTCGGTCTTGTGCGCCCCGCCCGCGGCCGCGATCACGGTGGCCCCGGCCGCGGCGGCCAGTTGCACCAGCAGCGAGCCGACCCCACCCGCGGCCGCCTCCACCAGGACCCGCTCCCCCGGCTTGACCTCGGTGGCCCGCAGCAGCATCGCCGCGGTCCGGCCGTCGGCCAGCAACGCGACCGCGAGGTCCATGGCCAGTTCCGCCGGGACCCGGTACAGGCCGGCGGCCGCGGCCACCGCGAGTTCGGCGTAACCGCCCGAGCCGGTCAGGCTGGTGATCACCCGCTCCCCCACCAGACCCGGGTCCACACCGGGACCGGTGGCCAGCACCGTGCCGCCGACCCCGTTGCCGGGGATGACCGGCAGCTCCACCCGGAACGGGCTGTCCCCGCCTGCCCGGAACTGGGTCTCCACGAAGGTGATGTTCGCGTAGGCCACCTCGATCAGCACCTGGCCCTGGCCGGGTTCCGGATCAGGGGCCTCACCGGGCTGGAGCACCTCGGGTCCGCCGAACTCGCGTAACCACACCGCACGCATCTGTGTTTCCCCTCAGTCGGTTTGCCGAGCCCAGCCAACAAGCTCGACATAACTGGAGGTCAACCCCTGGTGCGCATGACTTCGAACACACTGGAGGCGCTCTCGTCCCCGTTCCCGGCCGCGATCCGCTTGCGCACCGCGTCCACGGTGGGCAGGTGGAAGGCGGGGTCCACGCCCGCGGTGCGGCTGGCGGCGACGATGTTCTCCAGCGCGAACAGGTTGATGTCCAGGCTGGACTCGCCGGTGCTGTAGTCCCCGGTCTCGGTCTCCCTGGCGATCTCGCTGAGGAAGGCCACCATGCCGTTGAGCCACGGCACGGCCAGCGCGAGGAACTCGGTCGGGCGCACCCCGGCGGAGTCCAGCATCGCGGTGCCGTGCAGGAAGCCGAACAGGGTGCCGTACCCGGCGCTGAGCAGGGCGTAGCTGTACAGCTCGGCCACCCCGGGGTCCTCGCCGACGTACCGGGCCGCGCCGAGCACGCCGAGCTGCTCGCCGTAGCTGTCGAAGGCCGCCGTGGATCCGCTGTAGAGGACCTGGGCGTCGGCCGAGCCGATGGCCTGCGGGACCGCCATCACCGCGCCGTCCAGGTAGTCCGCGCCATGCCCCTGCGCCCAGGTGGCCAGCTTGCGGATGTCCTCTGGGGTGCTGGAGCTGATGTTGAGCAGGGTCCGGCCGCTGAGGCTGCCGACCACCGGGTCGAGCAGTTCGCGCACCGCGCCGTGGTGGGCGAGGACGGTGAGCACCAGCGGGCTGGCCTCGATGGCCTTGGTCAGCGAACCGGCCACGGTCGCGCCCTTGGCGGCCAGGTCCTCGGTCTTGCCCGGCGAGCGGTTCCACACCGTGGTCGGGTGCCCGTTGGCCAGGAACGCCTCGGCGAGCGCGGCGCCGAGGCGGCCGAGCCCGATGACGCTGACCGGGGTCTTGGTGCTGGTCACGATGATCACTCCTTGATCGCTGCTGCGTGTGCCACCACCGTCTCTGCCTGCGCTTTCGATTCGCTGGCGGTGCGCTGGCGACGCACCGACAGCGGGTACGGTTGCCGGGTGCGATTCGGGGTGCTCGGTCCGCTGACCGCCTGGACGGCGGACGGGACACCGGCGCCGGTCCAGGAGGCGAAGGTGCGCGCGCTGCTGGCCGCGCTGCTCACCCAGGGCGGCCGCCCAGTCTCGGCGGACCGCCTGGTCCTGGACCTGTGGGGCGATGAGATCCCGGCGAATCCCCTAGGAGCGTTGCAGACCAAGGTGTCCCGGCTGCGGCGGGCGATCGGCCGCGACCTGGTCGAGTCCGGACCGGCCGGGTACCGGCTGCGGGCCGAGGTGGACGCGGCGGAGTTCGCCGACCTGCTCGCCGCCGCCCAGGACGCCCCGCCGCGGGAACGGGCCGGACTGCTGGTGCGGGCCCTGGAGCTGTGGCGGGGACCGGCGTACGCGGAGTTCGCCGACGAGGACTTCGCCCGCCCGGTCGCCCAGCACCTGGAGGAACAGCGCCTGGTCGCCGTGGAACTGCTCGGCGCGGCGCGGCTGGAACTGGGCGAGGTGGCCGAGGCACTGGCCGGGATCGACGAGCCCGCACGACGGCATCCGCTGCGGGAACGACTGCACGCGGTGCGGTTGCGCGCGCTCTACCTGGCCGGACGGCAGGCCGAGGCGCTCACCGAGTACGCCGGACTGCGCACTCGGCTGGCCACCGAACTCGGCGCCGACCCCGGCCCGGAACTGGCCGGGTTGCACGAGTCGATGCTGCGGCAGGATCCAGGGCTGCGGGTCGCGGTCCGCTCACGCACGAACCTGCCGGCCGCGCTCACCGAACTCATCGGCCGCGAACACACCGTGCGCGCGGTCCGCGCCCTGCTCACCCGGCACCGCCTGGTCACCCTGACCGGGCCGGGCGGGGTCGGCAAGACCAGCCTCGCACTGGCCGCCGCCGAACCCGGACCGGAGTACCCCGACGGGGTGTGGCTGATCGAACTCGCCGGTCATCCCGGCGCGACCGCCTGCACCGCCGCCGAGATCGCCGAGTCGGTGGCCGGGGTGCTGCACGTGCGCGACGACTCCGGCGCCGGACTGGCCGCGCACCTGGCCGAGGCACTCCGGGACCAGCGGTTGCTGCTGGTGCTGGACAACTGCGAACACGCCCTCGCCCCGGCCGCCGACCTCATCGCGCACCTGCTGCGGGCCGCACCGGGCCTGCGGGTGCTGGCCACCAGCCGCGAACCACTCGGCGTGCCCGGCGAACGCCTGGAAGCCGTGCCGCCGCTGGCCCCGGCCGACGCGGTCCGCCTGCTCACCCAGCGCGCCGAGGCCGCCGGGGCCGACCTCAGCGCCGTCACCCCGGAACAACTGTCCGCGCTGTGCCTGCGCCTGGACAGCCTGCCCCTGGCCCTGGAACTGGCCGCGCCGCGGCTGCGGGTGCTCGGGCTGACCGAGCTGCTGTCCAGAGTGGACGATCGTTTCCGGCTGCTCACCACCGGCGGCCGACTGGTCCCGCCCCGCCAGCGCACACTGCGCGCGGTGATCGACTGGAGCTGGGACCTGCTCACCGAACCCGAGCGGATCGTGTTGCGCCGCTTGGCCGTGCACGCCGAGGGCGCCACCCTGGCCGCCGCCGAAGCGGTCAGCGCCGCCCCGCCGATCCCGGCCGAGGACGTCCTGGACCTGGTGGCCCGCCTGGTCGACCGCTCCCTGGTGGTGGTCGCCGACGGGCCGCGCTACCGGCTCCTGGAATCCATCGGCGACTACGCGCGCACCCGGCTGGGCGAGGCCGGTGAACTCGCCGAGGTCCGCGACCGCCACCTGGCCTGCTACCTCGAACTCGCCGAGAACGCCCGCCTGCGCGATGCCGGACAACGCGAGTGGCTGCCCCGGCTGGACCGCGAATCGGCCAACCTGCGCCGGGCCCTGGACACCGCGGTGGAGACCGCCGACGCCGACCGGGCACTGCGGCTGGTCCGCGCGCAGACCTGGTACTGGTTCCTGCGCGGCCGGTTGAGCGAGGCCGAACGTCAGCTCCGCCTTGCCCTGTCGGTGCCCGGCGCGCATCCGTTGCGGGACACCGTCACCGCCCTGCTCACCGGGATCACCCTGCTCCGCCGCGGCGCCGCCGACCCGGACATCCGCGGCCAGGCCCTCGAAGAGTCCACAATGGACGCCGACACCACCTGGTTCCTGAGCTTCTGCCTCGGCTACACCGGCGCCGACCTGACCGCCAGCGCCAGCCGGCTCGCCGAAGTGTCCACAGTGGACCCCTGGCTGCGCGCGATCACCCTGGCCACCACCTCCTACCTGACCATCATGCGCGGCGACCTGCGCACCGCCGCCGAGCAGGCCGCCGAATCACTGGCGGTCTTCGTCGACCTGGGCGAGGTCTGGGGCCGCTCCCAGGCCACCTTCGCGCTGTCCACCGTCGCCGAGATCACCGGCGACTACCCCCGCTCGGCCGACCTGCGCGGCACCGCACTGGAACTGGCCCAGGAACACGGCCTGTGGCCCGATGTGGCCGATCAGCTCACCGGCCTGGCCCGGCTGGACCTGTTGACCGGCAACCATTCCCGCGCCCAGGCCCGGCACGAGCAGGCCCGCCGCCTCTCCGTCGAACACGGCTACCACACCGGCGTCATCCACGCCGAACTCGGCCTGGCCATGGGCACCCGCCGCACCGGCGACCTGGACACCGCCGCCGAGCTGTTCCACCGCGTGCTGTCCTGGCACCAGGACGTCAGCTACGCCCCCGGCATCGCCCTGGCGCACGCCGAACTGGGCTTCATCGCCGAACTCCGCGGCCACCCCGAGGAAGCCCTGGCCGCGCACACCACCTCCCTCACCGCCGCTGAGATCAGCGGCGACCCCCGCGCGGTCGCCCTGGCCAAGGAAGGCCTGGCCGGCGCCCATTCCCTGGCAGGCGACTACAACCAGGCCAGCACCCTGCTCGCCGAGGCCGCCGCGCACCGAGCCGCCACCGGCGCTCCCCTGCCACCGGCCGAACGCGGCGACGTCGACCGCATCGAAGCCCGCATCGCCGCCTCAGTCCAACGGCAGCGCTGACCCCAGGTCCTCGGCCACCGAGCACAACGGCGTCACGGTAGGACACCCCTGCGCCAGCAACGCCACGTCACTGCCGTCCTCCACCACGCCCTCGGACTCCACCGTCACCAGTTCCAGCCCGCCACCGTCCAGGTGCCGCACCCGCGACTGCACGGTCCCGTGCGCGGCCAGCGAGGCCCGCCGCAACGGCCCCAGCTTGCCGATGGGGACATTGGGCACGTTCAGGTTCAGCACACTCCCCGGCGGCAGTTCCCACAACAACTTCAGCACCGTCCCCGCCACCTCCACCGCGGTCTCCCAGTGCTGCTCAGCCACCCCGCGCCCGACGTCCAGGGACACAGCCAGGGCCCGGATCCCGTTGATCCCGGCGGTCAACGCCGCCCCCACGGTCCCCGAATGCAGTACCGCCCGCCCCACATTGGCCCCGCGATTGACCCCGGACAGCAGCACATCCGGCCGCCCCCCGAACGCCCCCTGGGCGGCCAGCAACGCGATCAGTCCCGGATGCCCGGCCACCGCGTACCCGGGCACCTCCGGCAGTCCTTCCAGGCTGCGCCGCCGGACCGCCACCCGCCGCTTGTCCTCGGCCGCGGTCAGTCCGGCGCTGGTGCCGCTGGCCTCGGTGGCTGGGGCGGCGACCACGGTGGTGAGACCGGCGCGGTCGGCCAGGCCGGCCAGGGCGGCGAGTCCGGGGGCGAGGATGCCGTCATCGTTGGTGATCAGTGCGAGCTGGGTGGTCATGAGCTGCCCTTCATCGCCGGAGATGCTCCTCGCACCTCACCTTGGCGAAGGGTGGGCTGGGTGGCAATGGGGGTGTACTCGGCGGAGCGGCGTTGGAGTTCGCGGTGGCGGAACTGGACGGCGATGCCGGAGAGGCGGACCAGGCCCGCGGTGTAGGCCCAGTCGAGGAACTGGGCTGGGCGGGTGGGGAGGTCGTTGGTGCGGGACAGGCGCCATACGGCGAGGACGTATCTCGGCCAGGGAGAGAACGATGCCGCTGCGGCCGCGCCAACTACGGTTCCGAAGAGCAGACCCCACGCAATCATGGATGGCAGGCCCCTCACGAAGACTTCCCAACGGCCATGGAAAATGCCGACGATCATACCCACTGTAGACACCAACATCACAACCAATACCAACCCGAACGCGCCAACCACGACAAGATCCCTGATGATTGCCTGCCGCATCGGCTCACTGGGACACACCGCCTCCTGCTGCCTAACCACCAGCCCGAGGGCGACAACAAACACGAACGCCATTCCCAGGCCGAATACTGCACCAGCCAGTATGCCACGAATGGCATTGGTGGCAATCCCGATCTCTAATCCACCAAAGGTGCCGGTCAACAGTCCCGGCAAGGCTACATACAGGGCGAACCTACGCCCGGCCGCTGTACGGACAGCACGCAAATCAATTCTTCGCGGCACTCCTGGAGAAAGAGCATTGAACACTAAGGTAATCAGCGCCAGCCCGGCCAGCACGAACCAGTTGCTGTCGCCCGACGACATCAGCAGTTCATACACCAGTATCAGATGAAGAACCACACCAGCACACAGGACGGCAGACCCAAGGCGGATGCCCCAGCCAGTCGAGCCAGGTCGACCGGTGGTTCTCCAGAGTTCATGCAGTTTGAGGTCCACTGTGGATTTGTTGAGCTTTCCCATCCGGCCCAGGTGCGCGGCGAAGGTGTGCAGCCAGCGCTGGACATCCTCCGCGCCGTAGTGGCTGCCATCAGCGCGCGCGTGGTGTGCCGTCACTGCGGCCACCAGGTTGCCGAACAGGTGCTGTTCCAGGGCATCCGCGTCCAACGCACGCAGGTTCTTCGGGCTGGTGTCCCTGCCCTGATAAACCGTGACCGCCAGGTAGAGCCGCAGCGGGTTGGTCAGGCATTGCGCCAGGCGACCATTGGGATGTCGGCGCAATTGCTGCACAACTGGTCGCCAGCGCGCTTGAATCCCGTCCGGTTGGCTTGGGTCCGGAAACCGGTGTGCCAGCCAGGCAATGACCTGCTCAACCTTCAGGTTCCGCATCGTGACAGCCGTGGCGTCCTGAAGTGGGTGTTCGAGAGCCTGATAGCGCGTCGAGCGGCATGTCACGATCACCGGCCAGCGGCGGGTACCGGCGGGCAGATTGAGGGCTGCCAGCACGGATCGCGCGCGGTGCGGCTCCGTGTGGTCGGGGTCCATCTCGTCGAGGCCGTCCAACACCGGGAGGATCCGGCCGTCGGCGATCAACACCTGGGCCACCGCAGGCTCAATGCCGCGCACGGTGATCAGGTGTTCGGCGATCCACCGATCGAGCCGATCGCGGGTTTCGGCCGGGGTTCCAGCGAGGTGGCGGAAGGCGGGCAGGCTGAGGCGGACCGGGACCACTTCCGCCTTGGCCGCCAGGTCCAGCAGAAGCCTGATGGCCAGGACTGTCTTGCCCGCGCCGGGTTCGCCGAGGATCACCAGACGACCCCGGGTCAGGCTGCGGTAGAAGGCGGCGATGGTGTTCAGGGTGCCTTCGCTGGCTCCGCCGTCGGTTCGCCAGCTCAGCAGCGCCGCCTCGGGCTGAGCGAAGGCGACGTTGGCGGGCTGAGGCTCGCCGGTGTCGCCCAACAGCCGTTGCAGCGTGCGGGCTTCGGCGGTGTGGACCTGGTCAAGCAGGGTGCGAGTACGGGCGGCTAACAGGGTCGGGTCATCCGCACGGGGTCGGGTGCGCAGGGCGAGCAGGGCAGCGAGGGTGCCGAGCGCGGTGGCGGGCAGGGCAAGAACGTTCGCGATACCCGCGCCGTCCTCAGCGCCGGTCTTGCCAAGCAGCCACAGGGTCAGCCAGGCCAGGCCGGTCACCAGGAGCACGGCACCGCAAGCGAGCAGCGCGCGTGTTCCTGGTGACCAGATCCGGGGAGCCATCCACGAAGGGTAGCTACTCGGCTACCCTCCGGCGTTGATTACCGCAGCACCGCGCACTGACCGGTCGCCGGACCGAACCCGGTGATCGGCGCACCCAGGTTGTCCGGCGCCGTCGCGTTGCCACGGCACTGGACCGGCCCGGTGACCTCCACACCCGCGAGCACCGGCCCACGATCGGTCGCCGTGGAGTCCGATACCCGCAGCGCCCCCACGATCCGGCCGCCGACCACGGTCACGTCCCCGGTGGTGCCGGTCAGCGCCGTCGGACCGATGATGGTCGAGTTCAGCAGGTGCACGCCTACCGCTCGGTCGGTACGGACGGGGCCGGTGATGGTCGACTCGGTGGCGACCAGCGTGGCACCAGGGTTGACCGTGAGCGGGCCGGTGACGGTGGCCGCGTTCAGGCAGGTCACGCCGGTGCTGACGACCAGTGGGCCGGTGTGCGGGCCGGTGATCGTGGTCGTGCAGGCCGGGGGTTCGCGGAGCAGGGTTACGGCGAAGCGGCCCGGAGTGGCGGTGTTGCCCGCGGGGTCGATGGCTCGGTAGTCGATGGTGTGGCGGCCGTAGCCGGGGGGCACGTTGTCCCAGGGAGACAGTCTGGGGGTGCCGAGTTTGCCGTAGATCAGGTCGTCGATGTTGGTGCCGTTGGGGGTGAAGCGGAACGGGGCGTTGGCGTCGGTGGGCCAGCCGAAGTAGTTGAACCAGCCGTCGCCGTTGGTGCGGAACTCCGGGACCACGAAGCCCTGGGTGTCGTCGGTGGCCTTGAGGCGCATGGTGAACGGCGCGTTGAACACGTACTCCGGATCGCCCGTCGGGGAGGTCCTGGTCAGCAGCGGTTTGGACAGCTCGAAGCTGGTGGCGGGCGGTTGGGCGTCGACCGACCAGGTGCGGGTGGCGGTGCCGGTGGTGGCGGTGAGGGTGTGGCGGCCAGGGGTGAGTTTGAGGGACTTCAGGTTGAGGTCGCGGTTGTCGGCCGCGGTGCTGACCTGGCGGCCGTCCAGGGTCCAGGTGACCGGGGGTTCCTGGGCGGCGGGGCGGGTGGTTTGCACGTAGACCACGTCACCGCCGCCTACCGGACGGTTGGTCGGGGTGTGCGCGAGGAAGTCGGCTGGGACGTTCGGGCGCGGGGTGGTGAGGCTGGTGTCGATCGTCCAGGTGCGGGTGCGGGTCAGCGCGGTGGAGGCGCGGATGGCCGGGTCGCGGACGAAGTCGGTGGGGTCGGTGACCGTGGCGATCAGGGTGTGGCGACCGGGGGTCAGGTTCTGCCTGGTCAGGTCGACCGAACGGGAGCCGTTGGTGGACAACGGTTTGCCGTCCAGGGTCCAGCTGACCGTCAGGCTGTGGCTGACCGGGTGCAGGGGCTCGGCCCACACCACGCGGTCCGCGCCGATGGGTGCGGTGTTCGGGGTGCCGTCCTGCAGGATGCTGGTCTTGCCGGAGAGGCGTTCGACCATGCGTTCCCTGGTGGGCTGGTCGAAGTAGTAGCCCAGGGTCTTCATCATCGAATGCTTGCTGGGCCGCCACACGCCGGTGCTGGAGTACATCCCGGCCTCGTGCCGCCCGATCACACCACCGGAGTCGCTGGGCTCGCCGAGCCAGCGCCACCACTTCTTCTTCTGCTCGCGCATCTGCGCTTCGGTGAGCAGGGAGTGGTGCACGGAGTCGGGTTCGCCGCCGGTGTAGGCGCCGCCGCGGACTCCGCGGTTGAGGTAGTCGTACTCGTCCTGCAGCCCGCCCAGGGAGTGGCCCAGTTCGTGCGGGGTGATCAGCGCGGACAGCGCGTTGCCGCCGGAGGCGGTGGCGTAGGTGCCGCCCGCGCCGCCGTAGGTGTCGCTGTTGGCGATGGCCAGGATCTGCCGGTTGGCGGCGGTGGTGCCGGGCACCAGGTTGGCGTAGTTGACCACCGCGGTGCTGTCCACGGTGAGCAGGCGGCGCACGCCGCTGGGGTTGCAGCCACCCCAGAAGCCCATCCGCAGCGGGGTGTTGCGGCGCGGCGAGCTGATGTCCGGGTCGCAGCTCACGCCGGACTCCGGGGAGGCGATCTCCACCGTGTAGACGTTGAGGTAGCTGCGGTAGGACTTGAACGGCTCGATCGTCCACAGCACGTTGAGGTGCTTGTCCACGTGCTCGCGGAACTTGGGCAGGTCGGCGCTGGTGTAGCCGTCCGGCACGATCACCAGGTTGAACCGCTTGGCCGGGTCGCCGGTGACCTGCACTGGCACCACGGTGCCGGGCGGCGCTGCCGGATCGGCCTGGGCCGGACCGGCGGCCAGCAACACACTCGCGGCCAGGGCCAGCGCGCCCAGCAGCGCGGCGGTTCGTCTCACCATGGTCGGCAGCCTAGATCGCCACCCCGGCGGGCACGCAGTGCCGACCGTCGACAGTGTTGAACTGTTTTTGGCCAAGTAGGCCACCTGGACCAGCGCGCGTCAGCCAGGCGTCACAGCTCGCCTAGCTCGGTCAGCACCCGTTGCGCCACCGCGTAGGCGGCGTTGGCGGCGGGCACCCCGGCGTAGACCCCGGTGTGCAGCAGCACCTCGCCGATCTCGGCCGCGGACAGGCCGTTGCGCACGGCCGCGCGCACGTGCATGGCCAGTTCCTCGTGCTGGCCGAGCGCGGTGAGCAGGGCCAGGGTGAGGCAGCTGCGGGTGCGCCGGTCCAGGCCGTCCCTGGTCCAGACCGATCCCCAGGCGGCGCGGGTGATGTAGTCCTGGAAGGGCGCGGTGAACTCGGTCGTGTTCGCCACCGCGCGGTCCACGTGCGCGTCGCCGAGCACCTCCCGCCGCACCCGCATCCCCTCGGCGTACTGCTCGTCAGACATCGAGTGCTCCCAGGTGTTCCAGGACGAGCTGGGTGAACTCCGCGGGCTGTTCCACGTTGCCCAGGTGCGCGGCCTGCTCGACCAGGGCGAATCGCGCGCCGGGGATCCGGTCCGCGATGAGGCGGCCGTGCTCGGGTGGGGTGGCGGGGTCTTCGGAGCCGGAGATCACCAGCGTCGGCGCGCTGATCGTGGGCAGCAGCGGGAGCAGGTCCATCCGCTCGATCGCCCCGCAGCAGGCCGCGTATCCCTCGGCGGAGGTCGCGGTGATCATCCCGCGCAGTTCCGCGACGAACTCCGGCCGCCGCTGGGCGCAGTCCGGGGTGAGCCAGCGGCTGACCACCGCCTCGGCGACCGCGCCGGTGCCCTCGGCCCGCACCAGCCGCGCCCGCTCCGCCCACCCGGATCGCGGGTTGAGGTCGGCCGAGGTGCAGCACAGCACCAGGCCACGCACCCGGTCCGGCCGGTGCGCGGCCAGCCACATGCCGACCATCCCGCCCAGGGACAGCCCGGCGAAGTGCGCCTCCGGCAGGTCCAGCTCATCCAGCAACGCCGCCGCGTCCGCGGCCAGCCCGGCCATCTCGTACGGCCCCGGCGGGGTCGGCGAGGCGCCGTGCCCGCGGTGGTCGTAGGAGATGACCCGGTACCCGGCCGCGGCCAGCGCGCCCGCCTGCGGCCGCCACATCCGGTGGTCGCTGCCGAGCGAGCCGGACAACACCACGGGCGGCCCGTGCACGGGCCCGTCGACCCGGTACGCCGGAAGGATCGTCACCTGTCCTCCATGTGCCACGCGGCCAGCGCGCGATCGACGAACACCCCGGCGCTGCCCAGATAGCCCGCCGGGTCCAGCAACTCCACGATCCGCTGCCGCGACAACTGCGCCGCCACCACCGGATCCGCGCCAAGCACCGCGGCGAAATCCTCCCCCGCCACCGCCCGCCGCGCACACCGGCCAACCACGTCATGCGCCACCAACCGCCCAACCCGCCCGGTCAGCGCCGCCGTGACCCGTTCGGCGAGCAGCACTCCCCCGGTGCGATCCAGGTTCGCCCGCATCCGCACCGGATCCACCCGCAACCGCTCCAGGCTCTCCGCCATCCAGTACGCCGCGGCCCCGGTCACCCGGACGAGTTCGGCCAGGGGCCGCCACTCGGCATGCCAGTGCCCAGCCGCCCGCTGATACTCCTGCGCCCGCACGGAGAACAAGGTCCCCACCAGCCCCGGGGCCTGGGCGGCGGCGCCGGCGGCGAGGACGGCGGCGACCGGGTTCTGCTTGTGCGGCAGGGTGGAGGAGCCGCCGCTGCCCGGGGGGCCTTGCTCGTGGACCTCGCCGATCTCGGTCTGGGCGAGCAGGGTGATGGTGCGGGCGATTCCGGCGGCGGTGGCGGCCAGGTCGGCGAGGGCGGCGGCGATGGTGGTGATGCGGGATCGCTCGGTGTGCCAGGGGAGGGTGGGTTCTTCGAGGTTGAGCGCTCGGGCGAGTCCGGTGAGCACGGCCGGGCCGGTGGGCGGGGGCGGGGTGGTGGTCAGGGGCGAGTCGGCGGGCAAGAGCGGGGTGGTGGTCAGGGGCGAGTCCGCGGGCAAGGACGGGGTGGTGGTCAGGAGCGAGTCCGCGGGCAAGGACGCGGTGGCGGGCGGGGGCGAGTCCGCGGGCAAGAGCGGGGTGGTGAGCGGAGGCGGGTCGATAGCAACGGCCGAGCCGGGGATCGCAGACAAGCCGGCGGTCTCGGCCGGACCAGGGAACGCCACTGGACCTGGGATCGCGGCCAGACCGGGGATCGCCGCCGATCCACTGCTCTCCGCCGGACCAGCGGCCATCACCGGACCAGTGATCGCAGCCGAGGTGACGACGGTCCCTGGACCAGCGGCCATCGCCGGACCGGCAATCGCAGCCGAAGTGGCGACAGTCCCTGCCTCGGCAGCCATCGCCGGAGCGGTGATCGCGGCCGAAGTGGCGACGGTCCCTGCCTCGGCGGGCATGGCCAGACCAGCATTCGTGGGCAGGCCCGTCGTCGCCCCGCCGTCGTGCACCGCAGGACCCGACGCCGGATCAGCGGTCGGCGTCAGGCCGGGCATCACCGCCAGGCCAACTGGCGAGGGCAGGTCGCCGCCCGTCGTCCGGCCAGCGGGCACAGGCGAGCCGGCACTCGCCGTCGGGCCGGGCGCCGCGGAAGCACCCGCGAGACCCACCCGGGCGACCTCCTCCAGCGAAGCCAACGTCCCCGCCGCCCCGCCCAACTGCACCGCGAACCGCAACCCGCGCAACCGTTCCCGGGCAGCCGTCAACGCCGACACCCACCCCGCCGCCGTCAACCCGAAGGTCACCGGCAACGCCTGCTGCCCCAGCGTCCGCCCCGCCTGTGGCGTGTCCCGGTAACGCGCCGCCAACTCCGCCGCCCGCGCACCCGCCCTGTCCACAATGGACAGCAACTCCGCCACCGCACGCCGCAGCACCAGCATGGACGCGGTGTCCAGCACGTCCTGGCTGGTCGCGCCCAGGTGCACGTAGCGCGCTGCCTCGCCGCCCACCTCCGCGGTGAGGGCGCGGACCAGGGGCGCCGCGGGGTTGCCGATGCCGGACGCGGTCGCGCCGATCTCGGTTGGGTTGTAGCGGGCCGGATCACACGCCACCGCAATGGCTTTCGCGTGTTCCGGGGACAGCAGACCGGCCTCGGACTGGGCTTGGGCGAGGGCGCGTTCGAAGTCGAGCATGGCTTGGAGCCAGGCCTGATCATCGACCGTGGCTCTTACCGGGCCGGCGGCGGACAGGGGGTCGAACAGGTCAGACATCGAAGAACACGGTCTCCCGCTCGCCCTGCAGGCGGATGTCGAACCGGTAGCCGTCCTGGGTGCGCTCGGCGATCAGCGTGGCTCGCCGGTCTTGCGGAACCGTGCGCAGGACGGGGTCGGACTGGTGCTGGTCGGTGTGTTCCGGGAAGTAGACGCGGGTCACCACCCGGTGCAGCAGACCTCGGGCCAGCACCGAGATGTCGATGTGCGGCGCCTGAGCCTGCCCTTGCTCAGTCGACCCCACTTCGGCCGGCACCGCACCCGGCACCACGGTGCGTACGCCGTAATCGCCCTCGGCGTTGGTCGTGCACCGGCCGAACCCGCGAAACCCTGGCACCGCAACGGCACCGCGCGGATCAGCCGGGTGGTTGAAACGTCCGTCGGCGTCGGCCTGCCAGGTTTCCACCACCGCGTCCGGGACCGGCTCGCCCGCGCCGTCCCGTACCGTGCCACGCAACCATACCGCATCGGGCATACTCGGTGCCACCGCGTCCGGGCCGTCCGTCCATTCCAGACCCAGGGCGAGGTAGGGGCCGACGGTTTGCGAGGGGGTGCTCATTCGTCTTCCTCCTCGTCCTCGAAGACCGAGGAGTCGTTGCCGCGCAACACGATGTCGAACTCGAAGGCCAGCGCCCAGTTCGGTTGGGTGCGGTCCAGGTCGAAGCGGGAGATCATGCGTTGCCTGGCCTTCGGGTCGGGCACGGAGTTGAAGATGGGGTCCTGGGCGAAGAGTGGGTCGTCCGGGAAGTACATCTGGGTGACCAGGCGCTGGGTGAACGCGGTGCCGAAGACGGAGAAGTGGATGTGCGCGGGACGCCAGGCGTTGTCGTGGTTCTGCCACGGGTAGGCGCCGGGTTTGATGGTGGTGAACTCGTAGCGGCCCTCGCTGTCGGTGAGGGTGCGGCCGGTGCCGTCGAAGTTGGGGTCGACGGGGGCGGGCCAGCGGTCGCGGACGTGCTTGTACCGACCGGCCGCGTTGGCCTGCCACAGCTCGACCAGGGAGTCGCGCACGGGTTCGCCGTTGCCGTCGAGCAGGCGGCCGTGCACGATGATGCGCTGGCCGTGCGGTTCGCCGGGGTGCTGGCGGGTGAGGTCGTTGTCCAGGGGGCCGATCCGGCCGGGGCCGAGCAGCGGTCCGGTGACCTCGGTCAGCCGGTGTGGTAGAACGACAAGGGGTTGCTTCGGGTGGCGGAGCGCGGTGGACCCGTATGCCGGGCTGTCCAGTGGTGGATGGGTGCCTGGTGGGTCCCGGTGGTAGCGCGGCAGCGCGAGCCGGTGCCCTTCGGTCGTCGACATCGTCTCCCCTTCTGACTCCAGCGACTTCTGGCCTCAGCAGCCGATCGGCAGACCGGCGTAGTTCTGGGCCAGCTCGGTGGCCGCGGCGGTGGAGGTGCGCACCGCGTCGAGCTGGGCGAGTTGCAGGCGGGCGTCGAAGTCGTCGCCGTGCCGGTGCAGCATGGTGGTCATCCACCAGGAGAAGTGGGTGCACCGCCAGACCCGGCGCAGCGCGGTGTCCGAATAGGACTCGGCCAGCTCCGGTTTGCCGTCCAGCAGCCAGGCGACCAATGCGCGGTGCAGCAGCACCACGTCGGCGACCGCGAGGTTGAGGCCCTTGGCGCCGGTGGGCGGCACGATGTGCCCGGCGTCGCCCGCCAGGAAGAGCCTGCCGTGCCGGAGCGGGGTGGCCACGAAACTGCGCATGGGCAGCACGCTTTTCTCGGTGATCGGACCGGTGGTGAGCTGCCAGCCGCCGTCGTGCGCGCCGAGCCGGGTGGCCAGTGCGGTCCAGATCCGTTCGTCCGGCCATTCCGCCGGGTCCTCGCCGGGCCGGACCTGGAGGTAGAACCGGCTGATGGTGCTGGATCGCATGCTGTGCATGGCGAAGCCGTCCCGGTGCCAGGCGTAGATCAGTTCGTCGGTGGAGGGCGGCACCTCGGCGAGCACGCCGAGCCAGGCGAACGGATAGTCCCTGGTCCAGGTCTGGCGCAGGGCGGCGGGCAGGGCCTGGCGGCTGGGGCCGTGGTGGCCGTCGCAGCCGGCGATGACCTGGGCCTCGATCCGGTGTGCCTGCCCGTCGGCGTCCACGAAGGTCACGTGCGGCCGATCGGTGTCCACGCCGTGCAGTTCGACCTGGCTGGCGCCGTAGAAGACCGGGCGGTCGGCGCGTTCGCGGGCGGCCATCAGGTCCTTGGTGACCTCGGTCTGCCCGTACACCGACACCGAGCGGCCGATCAGGTCGACGAAGTCCACGTGCTCGCGGTGGCCGGGCCACTGGAGGTAGATCCCCCGGTGCCGCAAGGCTTCCGCGCCCAGCCGCTCGCCCACCCCGGCATCCCGCAGCACCTCGACCGTGCCCGCCTCCAGGATCCCGGCGCGGATGCGGGACTGCACGTGTTCGGCGCTCTGGCGTTCGATCAGCACCGAGTCGACGCCGTCCAGCCCGAGCAGGTGCGAGAGCAGCAGACCGGCCGGCCCGGCGCCGATGATGACCACCTGGGTGCGCATCCACTCCCCTTTCTCCGTGGACGCACCTTGGCCGTCGCGGCCCGCGCGGAGCTACCTCACTTTCATTGAATGAGACACTAGGCCGGGTGTGGTGGATCTTGTGCGTGAGCGCCGGAGTCCAGGTCGTTCATGGCGGTGCCGCGGGGACGGCCGCGTACCGGGATGTACGTGGTCGTCCCCGCGGTGCCGTCAGGGGCGGCCTGGGCCCGGCGATCGTGTGCAAGATCCACCACACCCGGCCTACCAGCGCCGAGGGCGCGGGATATCCCCCGGGCGGCGGCACGCAGGGCGGGCAGGTGGCCCTGGACCTGGGCGTCGTCGGGCACGATCACCGCGAGCGCGGCGGTCACCTCGTTGTCCGGACCGCGCACCGGGGCGGCGATGCCGGTGACGCCGTCGTCGATGAACCCGCGACACAACGCGAATCCGCCGCGCCGGACATCGGCCAGAAAGGCACGCAGCCGCCCGGGATCGGTGATGGTGCGCTTGGCGTAGGCGGGCAACGGTCCGGTGAGCACGGATTCCTGCAGGTCGACCGGGGCGTGTGCGAGCAGCACCAGTCCGGCCGAGTTGACGTGCAGCGGCAGCCGCCCGGCGATCCGGATGACGTTGTCCACCGCGCCCGGTGCGGACAGCCGTTCCAGGAACAGCACCTCGCGGCCTTCGAGCACGCCGAGCTGGGTGTGGTGGCCGACCACGGCCTGGAGGTCTTCCATGAACGGCATGGCGGCCTCGCGCAGGCTCAGCGCGGGCGAGGCCCTGGAGGCCAGTTCCCAGATCCGCAGGCCCAGCCGCACGCTGCGGTCGGGTTCGCGGTGCAGCCAGCCGTGGCCGACCAGCTCCTCGATCAGGCGGGAGGCGGTGGGCACGGGCAGCCCGGCGCGGCGGGCGATCTCCGAGACCCGCAGCGCCGGGGTGTCCGTGCCGAAGGTCTCGAAGATGCGCACCACCCGCGCCAGCACCGACTCCCCGGCAGGCGAGTTGGCCATGCTCAGCCCTGGGCGGGGTACAGCCCGTGCAGCCAGACCCGCCATGCCTCGTCGGTGGCGGGCTGTTCGGCCGGGTAGTAGAAGTGGTGGCCGACCGCGATGGTCATGCCGAGCGGGGCGCGGCCGTGGAAGCGGTAGAGCGCGTCCTCGGTGCGCACCGCGAGGAAGGGGGCCTCCTCGCCCTCGAACCAGTCCACCTCGCCGTCGATGGCGGGCAGGCCCTCGGGCGTGAGGTGCACCCGCTCGCCCAGGGCGGGGTTGTGGTCCAGGCCGAGTCCGCGCAGCAGCACCTCCCACGCCTCGGGCTTCGCGGTGACCTCCGGACCCTCCGCGGTGATGTAGACCGCGGGCCTGCCGGTGAAGTGCTGGAGGTACAGCGCGAGGGTGTGCAGGTACATGTCCCAGCCGCGGGCGGTCATGGCCTCGAACTCCGCGCCCCAGTCATCGCTGAGGAAGCCGCTGTGCACGAAGCGGAGCACGGTGCTGCCGCCGTCCCTGGCCTCGATCAGGTACTCGAAGGCGTGAAAGGAGCCGTCCGGCGCCGCCGGGGTGGTCACGGACAGGTGCTCGCCCGGCTGCCAGACCTCGCAGGCGCCCTCCTCCGGCGCGGGCTGGGACATGAACCATGCCTCCAGGCCGGGTCCGGTGGAGATCGCGTCCCACACCTGCTGCGGCGTGGCCGCCAGCTCGACTTCCTTGTGCAGCTCGAACTTCCGGCCCATTACGACTCCTTGTCAGTGTTGTTGTCAGGGGGATCCAGCACCGGCCGCACGCTCGGGTGCACGGCCACCAGCACCCGGTGGGCGCGGCCGCCCGCCGTTGTCTCATCGTGGTACTTGCTGATCAGCCCGGCCACCGCAGCGGCCAGCTCCCGGGCGAAGGCCGCCCGTTCGGTGGCGGAGGCGAAGCGGATCTCGCCGTCGAGGGCGAAGGTCGCCACGGGTTTGCCCGCCTTGCGGCTGCCGGTGATGAGCCTGCCGACGTCGCGGACCAGCCGGGCGGCCAGGGCCAGCAGCCAGCGGGCGGAGAGCTGGTCCGGCGCGCGGGCCGGATCGGGCTGCACCGCGGACAGGGCGTCGGGCGAGATCACATAGGAGGCGGCGGTGGCCCGCAGCACCCGTTCGGTGAAGTTGCCCTTGCGCCGTTCCTCCACCAGCTCCACCAGCCCGTGTTTTTCCAGCTCACGGAGGTGGTAGTTGACTTTCTGCCGCGGGATGCCGACCCGGGCGGCCAGGGTGCTGGCCGAACCCGGTTCGACGAGTTCGGCAAGCAGACGCGACCGCAGCGGATCCAGTGAGATCTCCGCCGCGGCCGCGTTCTCGATCACCGCTACCTCAAGCATGCGGCAATACTGGCTTGGACAAATTTTTTTGTCAAGGCTTCCCGGTGATCAGCACCCGGAGGTGGCGGGCACCCCCGCGAAGCGGTCGGCGAGGAAGCGGTGCGCGGCCTCGTTGCCGGTGTAGACCAGGGTGATGTGGTCGCTGGGGTAGCCCTGCCAGCGCGCGTTGACGCCGAGCCGGCAGTAGTCCGCGAACAGCTCCTTGGCCTGGGGCAGGTGCACGAGTTCGTCGTTCTCGGCGTGGTACTGGAACACCGGCACCGGGATCTTCTTCGTGCCGAGCTTGTTCTCCCTGACCCTGGCCAGCCACTGCGGGGTCAGCACCGGGCTGCTGGTGGTGTGGTCGCTGAGCTTGCCCTTGGGGTACCAGGTGAGCAGCTCGAAGGTGCAGGCCTCGCGCCGCATCCGGGCGAACTCGGTGCGCCCCTTGTCGTTGAGGTAGTCGTTGAGCTTCAGCTCCGGATATGCCTGGTCCAGGCCCATCAGCGCGTAGGCGAGCACGCCGTAGCCGGGCTTGCCCTCCAGGGGCAGGGCGACCTGGATCAGGTCCGCGGGCACGCCGCCGCCGACCACGCCGACCAGGTTCAGCTCGGGCGCGTAACCCGGCTGGGTCTCCCCCGCCCACATGGCCGCGCCGCCGCCCTGGGAGTAGCCGCGGAAGGCGACCTTGGCGTTGGCGGACAACCCGGTCGCGGGCAGTCGCAGCGCGGCCCGGACCACGTCGATCACCGCGGCGCCCATGGAGCGCCCGACGATGTAGGTGGTGCGTGGTTCGGGGGTGTAGCCCTCGTAGTCGGTGATGGCAACCGCGTAGCCGCGGGCCAGCAGGTCGTTGACCGCGGGCTGTTCGTAGAGCGCGCCGACCTCGACCATGGTCGAGGGGGTGCAGCGGAAGGCCGGTCCGTGCGTGCCCACGGCCAGGCCGACCACCGGCGCGGTCCTCGGGTCGACGTGGGTGGGCACCAGCACGGTGCCGGTGACCGCGTGCCGCTGACCCAGGGCGTTGGTGGACAGGTACATCACCTGCCAGGCCTTGGCCTTGCCCCGGGTGGGCGGGTTGTCCGAGACCCGGGAGCGCACCAGGTCGCCGGGCGCGCCGGCGGGCAGCGGGTCCGGCGGCTGGTAGAAGCTGTCCGCGAGCGCCGCCGGCGACGGCAGCAGCGCCACCACCAGCAGGGCGCCGGACAACGCCAGCAGGACACGGCGAATGGAACGTGACATCGCTCGACCTCCGAGCCGCACGACTAGTCTGAAAAACAGGGAATTGGCCAGCTGGCCGACCCCGCAAAACTACCACTCACCCCGAGGCGCCCGAAGTACTATTCTTTGTCACCTGATCACAAAAACCGGACCCGGAAACACGCACCTCTACACGATGACCTCACACGATCAGGCGACGTCGACTGTCAGAAGTAATGTTCACATTTGACAGGATTGGCAGCGACTCAGCTAATACACGGTATGCGACTGGCGAGTCGACTGTGGTCGACCATCCCGAAGGAGTTCGCCCGCCCGTTCCGCCCGCACGTGGCGCGCATGACCGCGGACATGATCCAGGAGATCCGGCGCGCGGTGCCGGAGTACGAGGCACTGCTGGGCAGCCAGCACGAACCGATCATCGTCGAGGCCATCGAGAAGGCCATCCTGCACTGCATCGACAACCTCGGCGACCCGCAGTTCCGCAGCGACGAGTGGGCGGGCTACCTGCGCCACCGGGGCCGGGTGGAGTTCCAGGAGGGCCGCAGCGCGAACGCGTTGCAGACCGCCTACCGGGTCGGCGGCAAGGTCGCCTGGCGGCACGTCTGCGCGGTCGGCCAGAACCTGGGCTTCCCCTCCGAGCTGCTGTTCGTGGCCGCCGAGGCGATCTTCGCCTACGTGGAGGAGCTGTCCGCGCTGGCCGTGGAGGGCTACACCGAGGCGCAGCGGCAGGCCGCGGGCAGCCGGGAACGGCGTCGGCGTCGGCTGCTGGAACTGATCCTGACCGAGCCGCCACCGTCCCGGCGGGTACTGGTCGAGCACGCCGAGGCGGCCCGCTGGACCATGCCGGACTCGGTGGTCGCGGTCGCCCTGGAGCCCCGCGGCGACCAGCACACGCTCAGCCCGCCCGCGCTGGACCCGGAGGTGCTGGTCGATCTGGAGGGCGAGGTGCCCTGCCTGGTCACCGCCAACCCGGAACGGCATCTGCGCAACCTGGCCCGCAACCTCAACGGCTGGCGGGCCGCGGTCGGCCTGCCGGTGCCACTGGCCGAGGCGGCGATGTCGCTGCGCGGCGCGCGGCGGGCCCTGCGGCTGGTGCAGCGGAACCTGCTGCCGGATCGTCCGGTCACCTGGTGCGCGGACGAACTGCCCACGCTGTGCCTGTTCGCCGACGAGTTCCTCATCGGTGAACTGGCCCGCCGCTGCCTGACCCCCCTGGACGACCTCACCCCGAAACAGCGCCGCCGCCTGGCCGACACCCTGCTGGCCTGGCTGAGCAGCCGCCGCAACGCCCTGGAGATCGCCGCCGACCTGGACGTGCACCCGCAGACCGTGCGCTACCGGTTGCACCAGCTCGAACGCCTCTTCGGCGACCGCCTGACCGACCCCGACCAGCGGCTGGCCCTGGAGCTGGCGCTGCGCGCGGAACGGCTGCTGCACCCCAGTCCGTGACCTGGAGTGCCACTGACCGGGCGGGTCAGTGGCACTCCAGGTCAGTGGTACTCCACGCTCATCGACTCCGCGCACATGGTCAGCTCGGCGATGGCCACCTGGTCGTGCCTGGTGTCGAAGCTGGGCGCGGCGATCCGGGTCGGGTAGGCGCTGCGCACCCGCCAGGTGACCAGCAGTTCCGGGCCGGGATCGTTGGTCAGGCTGATCGCCAGGTCCCGCTCGGCGACCCGGTCCCCCCAGGCCGAGCCCAGCCAGTTCCACAGCTCGCCGCGGGCCGCGCAGACACCGCGGGTCAGGGTGAAATCGACGTTGTGCCTGCGCGCGCCGATCGGTTCGCGCCCGGTCTGCAGGCCGGTGACCCGGACGAAGGCCATCACGTCGCCCTCCACCGCCACCCGGAACCGATAGGACGGCATCGGGGGACGCCTAGTGGTCAACTCGGCCGACGTGCGCATAGGGAGCCCTCTCACCTGGAAGACGATCAGGCCCCAGCATGCGACGACGCTGAGTGACACCGCCGTGACGTGGCGCACAAACCAGCGTCACGGACGCAACCGCAATGTGGTGACCACCCGGTTGTCCCCGCCGGCGACCAGGCCGGTGAACAGCGGACTCAGGTCCTCCCGGAGGCCACAGCCGGTGAACGGCGGGATCTCGAAGACCGAGGTGTAGCGGTAGTCGGTGTTGGGCAGGATCGGCAGCTCGCCGATGAGCCGGAACACCGCGGGCGCGCTGGTCCGGCAGTTCTCGCCGACCTCCACCGGCACGGTGTCCTGGCGCACGTCGCGCAGCCGCAGGCGCAGCGGCACGGTGATGTCGAGTTTGCCGCCGGGCAGGGTGCCGGTGGCGGGTCCGTCGGGCTCGAACTCGATGGTGGCGGTGTGCGGGACGAAGCCGAGCACGATGAAGTACGACCTGGTCGGCGGGATGGCCAGGGTGCCGGAGAGCTTGCCGGTGCCGAGGTTGACGGTGGTGTTCATCAGGCCGGGGGTGGTGGTGACCTCGGAGCGCAGCTTGCGGATGGTGGCGGTGGTGCGGACGTCGTGGCGGAGTTCGATGTCGGCGTCGGGGGCGGCGCCGGGGATCAGCGGGGCCAGGCAGGGGGTGGGGTTCGGGGACGGACCGGGGCTCGGAGCGGGGCTGGGGCTGGGTGACGGGCTGGGGCGGGTGGTCGGGGACGGGGTGAGCTGGCTCGTGGGTGGCGGGCTGGACGGGGTGGGGCTCGGGCTGACCTGCGGGGATGTGGTTGCGCTGGTGGTGGCGGGATCCGGGTCGGTCGCGGGATCCGGGTCGGTGGCGCCCGGTTGGGCGGCGCGGGGCTGGCTCGCGGCGCGCGGGATCGCACCCCGAGGCTGGATCGCGGCGAGCGACCCAGCCCGCGACGACCCGGCACTGGGTGCCTGCGCCGATCCCGGAGTCGTCGGAGACCCCGGGATCGGCGCGGCCTCGCGGTCGGTCGGCGGCTCGATGGCGGACCGGGCCGCCGACCGGTCACCGGGCAGTGGTGCCCGGCGTTGCGGGACCGGCTGGTCGCCGGTCGGCTTGGTGTCGCCGGCCGGGGAGGCGGCGCCGGTCAGGCAGGGACTTACCTGACCGGCGCCGCCGCTCGGGGCCGGCTCGGGAACCGGCGCCGCGTACTGCCCGGCGGGCGCGGCCCCGGCGGTGATCACCACAGCCGTGGTGGCCAGCACGGCGGCGAGTCCGGTCAGTCGCCAGTGCCACCGCCTGGCGGCCGGGGACCGCCTACGCGGCGCGGGGCTCATCTCGGGGCCGGGACCTTGGGCAACTCGGCCAGCTGGTCCGGGCTCGGCGGGTCCACCACAACCGGGGCACCCCAGTCGTGGAAGGCCGCCGAGACCGAGCCGATCGAGGCCCGCACCGGCCGGTCGTTGCCGTCCACCGACAACAGGACACTGTGCCCGGCCGGCACGGCAACCTCGTAGCGCACACCTTCGGGTGCGGTCTTGGCCGAGGCCAGGCTCGCCCCGGCCGGGACCAGCTTGCGCGGGTCGGACAGGTCGCGGATGCGCTCGGCCACCTCCGCCATCGGCTTGGCCAGCTCGGCGCCGTCGCCGGTCAGGCGCAGCCAGGATCTGGCGCCCGGTGCGCGGTGGTCATCGGGGATCCGGACGTAGGACGCGTCGGGCAGGAACGCGTACGTCACGGGCTGACCGCCGGGTTTGGTCAGGTCGCACCGGGCGCTGGTGATGTCCCGGCGGCACACGGCCTTGCCGGTCACCCCCAGATCGAGGTCGACCGCCACCGACTTCTGCGTGTCGGCCGCGGTGCTGATGGCCCTGGCCAGGGCCGGTGCGTCCGGGTGGCCGGGCGCGGCGGCGGGTGTGCCGCCACAGCCGGTGACGGCGAGCAGCAGTGACAGGGCGGGGATGGTGGCGCGCATCAAGGCCTCCGGCAGGCGAGGGGTGGGACCCGGGTGCGGACGGGTTGGCGGCGACCGCCGTCCGCACCCGGGAGCTGGTTACTTCTTCTTGAGGTCGAGCGTGATCGTGTTGCCGGGGCCGGAGGTCACGGCGCTGACCACGTCGGTGATGAAGGTGCCGCACCCGGCGAAGGCCGGGATGTCGTAGTCACCGGTGAGCGTGCCGCCGACCATCGGGTTGAAGTTCGGACCCGAGTTGAGCGCGATGTCGGCCGGCTTGGTGGTCTGGCAGGTGTTGCCCAGCACCACCGGGATGCCCCAGATCCGGATGTCGGGCAGCCGGATGGTGACCTTGGAGCTGGACTTGACCACGCCGCCGGTGAAGGTGCCGGTGGTCTTGCCGACGGGCAGCAGTTCCACCACGGACTCGGTGGGGATGAACCCGAAGAGCTTGAAACTGGCCTTGGTCTTGGGCAGGGACAGGTCGCCGGAGAGCGCGCCGGACTGCAGGTTGACCTTGGCGGCGAACTCACCGGGGCCGAGCACGACCGGGGTGTTGAGCTTCTTGATGTGGGACTTGCCGTTGAGGCCGTAGCTGATCTCCAGGTCCGCCGGCGGCGGGGTGGTTGAGGTCGAGGTCGGGCTGGTGGAGCTGGTCGTGGTGCTGCTCGGACTGGTCGTGGTGCTGGTCGGTTTGGTGGTGCTGCTGGAGGTCGTGGTGCTGGTCGTCGTGGTGGTGGTGCCGCCAGGCGGCAGCACGTCGACCTCGTACAGCCTGGTCTTCTGCGGCGGCTCGGTCGCCTTGATCGTGCAGGCCGAGTCGAAGGTGCCCAGACCGGTCGGCGTGCCGTCGGCCTTGAGCGGGGTGAGCGTGGTGAGGAAGTTGCCGACGTCGATCGTGGTGCGGCCCGGGTTGGGCAGCGCGAACGACGGGGCCTTGCCCTTGGCGATGACGTCGAAGGGCCCCGAATCCGGGATCGGGGTCTTCGGGAAGGTCATCGGCACCTTGAGGTCAAGGGCGAGTCCGGCGTTGTCGAGCTTGGTGTCCGCGACCGCCTTGCCCTCGATGGTGGCCGCCGAGACCAGCTTCAGTCCGGCGGTGGCATCGGCGGGCACGGTGGCCACCGCGGTCACATCCACCTCAGGGGTGGGCTGACCGGCGACCGGCTTCTCCGGCAGACCGGTCACGGTGATCTTGACCGACATGTCCTTCACGCCGATCAACGGGAACGGGCAGCTGTACACCAGGGTCAGCTCGGCTGGGGGCGCGGCGATGCCGGTGCCCGCACCCGCCAGCACGCCGGCCGTGGTCAGCATCGCCCCGACGGTCACCGTGGCCAGTGCCCCGGCAAGCCTGCTGCGATTGTTCATCTTCATTGACTCCTCATCGCACGGGATTGGCTCACCCCACCCAACGCCATTCCCGGAAGCAAGGTTACGCGGCAATTTCTGGATTTCTTTTTCTTGTCAACGCCCGCCAAAACTTGATCATCGCGTTTGTCATCGGATGCGCATCCTAGAAAGGCCCGACGTTTGGGTGTTGACCAGGTTCATTATGCGGCAATAACGTCCGCCGGACCCCGATCCTAATCGAAAGGCGATTTCCCATGCCCGAACTGGCGATACCGGTCGCGGTCGACGCCGACGAGGTGCTGGCCGAGGTCACGGTGATGATCCGGACCCTGCTGGAGCACTACGGACTCGACGATGTGGCCATCGGCCGCTGGTGCCGGTTCCACGACGACCTGGACCTGGAGAGCATCGACCTGGTCAAGCTGGCCACCGCGCTGCGGGACCGCTACGGCGAGCCGGTGAACCTGGCCGCCTTCCTGGCCGGGCTGGACCTGGACGCGCTGATCGGGCTGACCGTCGGGCACCTGGTCGACTACATCGTCGCCGCGCTGCGGGCGACCGGGACGGAGCGGCGCCGGTGACCCTGTTGACGGTCTGCGGACTCGACGTGCACGTGCAGCGGCTGCTCCCCCGCGGCGACGGCCGCGAGGCGCCGCTGGTGGTGTGCGTGCACGGCATCCTCACCGACAGCCTGGCCAGCTACTACTTCACCCTCGGCCCGGCGCTGGCCGCCGCCGGGTACGAGGTGCTCATGTACGACCTGCGCGGGCACGGCCGCAGCCACCGCCCGGCCGGCGGCTACCAGCTGGAACGTTTCGTCGGGGATCTGCGGCACCTGCTGGACCGGTTGAACGTGCGCCGCCCGGTGCACCTGATCGGCAACTCCTTCGGCGGCACGGTCGCCTTCGGCCTGGCCGCGGCCAACCCGGAACTGGTGGCCAGCCTGGCCTTCATCGAGTCCGAACCCGCGCTGGCGCCGTGGCAACCGAAGATGGCGGCCAACCTGGCGCGGGCCAAGCGGGAGCTGGTGCGCGAGGAATCACTGGCCTGGATCGCCACCGAGTACAACCCGCACACCGCGCGACTGGCCAAGGGCGCGGCGAAGTTGTTGCACAGCACCACGATCGCCGAGGACATCCCGGCCAGCCAGGTGCTGACCGAGGAGGAGGTGGCCGCGATCCAGGCGCCGGTGTTCGGCATCTACGGCGACCGGTCCGACCTGGCCGCGCAGGCCCCGTGGCTGGAGAAGTTGCTGCCACGCTGCCGGACCGTGGTCATCCCGGACCAGGAGCATTCGGTGCTGATCGAACGCACCCCGCTGACCAGGGCGTTGTTACTGGAGTGGCTGGGCGAGCACGCGCTCAGCGCACCGGCAGGTCCCGTTCGGCCCATTCGGCCATCGCGGTGAAGACGGTCTGCAGCCGGTAGCCCGCCTCGGTCAGTTCGTACTCGACCCGGGGCGGGACCTCGGCGTACGGGGTGCGGGTGAGCAGCCCGGTGCGTTCGAGGCCCTTCAACCGCGCGGACAGGGTTTTCGGGCTGATCCCGGGCAGCGCGGCCCGCAGCTCGGTGAACCGGCGCGGCCCCATCAGCAGCTCGCGGACGACCAGGGTGGCCCACGGGCCTTCCAGCACGGTCAGGAACCGGGCGATCGGACACTCCGGCAAAGTGTGGTCCGGCTCACTCATCCAAACTCCATTAGTTCATTTGAGGAAACTGATTCCCCGTCGGAACTATAGCGGCATGACCTACCTCGTGCACGGCGCCACCGGCGCCCAGGGCGGCCCCGTCGCGGCGCTGCTGAAGGCCAACGGCCACGACGTCCGCCCGCTCACCCGCGCGACCGCGGAACTCGACGACATCCTGGCCCTGACCAGCGCCTACGCCGGGGTGGAAGCCGCCTTCATCCACTTCCCGATCACCCCGGACCCGGCCGCGCCCGGCCGCTGGGCCAAGGCAGTGGCCACCGCGGTGCTGGCCGCGAAGCCGCGCCGGGTGGTCATCTCCACCAGCGGCGGGGTCGGCGACGAGCGGCTGGCCGTGATCTCCGGTCTGGCCGCCGAACTGCGGGCGGGCGGGGTGCCCGCGACCCTGCTCGCGCCCCGGCTGTTCCGGGAGAACCTGCTGCTGCCGCCCATCCAGGACCGGCTGCGCGCCGACGGCACCCTCATCTACCCGGTGCGCGCGGACCAGCCGATCGCCTGGGTGAGCCACCTGGACGTGGCCGAGGCCGCCGTGG
Organism: Crossiella cryophila; assembly: GCF_014204915.1. Classification (NCBI taxonomy): domain Bacteria; kingdom Bacillati; phylum Actinomycetota; class Actinomycetes; order Pseudonocardiales; family Pseudonocardiaceae; genus Crossiella; species Crossiella cryophila. Next base: position 5,867,662 of record NZ_JACHMH010000001.1, on the reverse strand, counting down.
CCGCGCTGACCAGTGCGACCGCCCCTGATGAGGTGCACCTGGGCGAGACCCTCACCGGCCCGGAACTGGCCGCCGGATTCGCCGCGCACCTGGGCCGCCCGGTGACGTACCAGCAGCTCAGCCCCGCCGAGTTCCAGGTGCTGCTCGCCCCGCTGCTGGGCGAGGCCGCCGCCGCGGGCATCGCCGCCTCCTACGGCGACATCGCCGGTCTGCCGCACCTGAGCTTCCCGGCCGAGCAGGGCGGCGAGGCGCTGCTGGGCGCGCAGCCGCGGGGCACCGCGGCCTGGCTGGCCGAGCTGGACATCCCGGCCTGATCCCCGCCGGCGCCGGGCGCCACGACCACGAAGTGCAACACCTCACCCCGGGCCGCCCCCTCCTCTGGCGGGTCCACTAGACCGACCGTGCGTAGGGTGTTGCGGGTGAGTACACATTTCGATGTCGTGGTGCTCGGCGCCGGACCCGGCGGGTATGTCGCGGCAATCCGAGCCGCGCAACTCGGCCTGCGGACCGCGGTGATCGAGGAGCGCTACTGGGGCGGGGTCTGTCTCAACGTGGGCTGCATCCCGTCGAAGGCGCTGCTGCGCAACGCCGAGCTGGCGCACATCTTCCAGCACGAGGCGCAGGAGTACGGCTTCTCCGTCGAGGGTGGGAAGGTCAGCGTCGACTACGGCGCCGCCTACCGCCGCAGCCGCAAGGTCGCCGACGGCCGGGTCAAGGGCGTGCACTTCCTGATGCGCAAGAACGGCATCACCGAGTTCACCGGCCGCGGCGCGTTCCTGGACGCCAAGCGGATCCAGGTCGCCCTGGCCGACGGCGGCACCGAGACGATCAGCTTCGACCACTGCATCATCGCCGCGGGCGCCTCGCCGCGTCTGCTGCCAGGGACCACGCTGTCGGATCGCGTGGTCACCTACGAGGAGCAGATCCTGGCCGAGGAGCTGCCCGGCAGCATCGTCATCGCCGGGGCGGGCGCGATCGGCGTCGAATTCGCCTACGTGCTGGTCAACTACGGGGTCGACGTCACCATCGTCGAGTACCTGGACCGCCTGGTCCCCCTTGAGGACGAGGAGGTGTCCAAGGAGCTGGCCAAGCACTACCGCAAGCTGGGCATCAAGATCCGCACCGGCACCAGGGTGGACCGGATCGACGACTCCGGCGAGCAGGTCCGGATCGAGGTCACCGGTCCGCAGGGCGCGGAGACGCTGCACGCGGACAAGGTGTTGCAGGCCATCGGTTTCGCCCCCAACACCACCGGCTACGGCCTGGAGAACACCGGGGTGGCGCTGACCGAGCGCGGCGCGATCCAGATCGACGGCCGCGGCCGCACGAATGTGCCGGGCATCTACGCCATCGGCGATGTCACCGCCAAGCTGATGCTCGCGCACGCCGCCGAGGCCATGGGCGTGATCGCGGTGGAGACCATCGCGAACGTGGAGACCATGGAACTGGACTTCACCATGATCCCGCGCGCGACCTACTGCCAGCCGCAGATCGCCAGCTTCGGCCTGACCGAGGCGCAGGCCCGGGAGGCCGGGTACGAGGTCAAGGTGGCCAAGTTCCCGTTCACCGCCAACGGCAAGGCGCCTGGGCTCAACGACACCCGCGGCTTCGTCAAGCTGATCTCCGACGCCAAGTACGGCGAGTTCCTCGGCGGGCACCTGATCGGCCCCGAGGTCACCGAACTGCTGCCGGAGCTGACCCTGGCCCAGCAGTGGGACCTGACCGTGCACGAGGTCGCCCGCAACGTGCACGCGCACCCGACGCTGGGTGAGGCGGTCAAGGAGGCCATCCACGGCCTCGCGGGGCACATGATCAACATGTGAGTCCCGAGCGTTCCCCGGAGTCACGGCGAGGTCACGCTCCGGGGAACGCTCAGCCGAACATCCTCTTGGCGGGTTGCCTTCCGGCGCGGGAAGATCTGGTTCCGCTCTTCACCGCCATGGGGGTGTCCCGGTGCCTGATCCCGGCTCGCACGGAATCCATCGTGACGACCGGACCGGCCACGGGCCGCGGGTGCTGGTGATCGACGACGAGGAACCGGTGCTGCAGGACCTGCTGCACCAGTTGCGCCAGGACTCCCGGCTCGGGCCGGTGGACGGGGCCACCCACGGCCTGACCGCGTTGCGCTATCTGGCCCAGGCCACCGAGGCAGGCACGCCGCCGGACGCGGTGTTCCTGGACGTGCGGATGCCCGGACTGAGCGGGCCGGACCTGGCCAGGCTGCTGTCCCGCTTCGCCACTCCCCCGATGATCGTCTTCGTCACCGCGCACGGGGACTTCGCGGTGGACGCCTTCGAGCTGAAGGCGGTGGACTACCTGCTCAAGCCGGTGCGCACGGAACGGCTGGCCGAGGCGGTGCGCCGGGTGCTCCTCGCCCTGGAACAGCGCGCTGCCCCGGAGTCGCCGTTGCCGCCGCCGCCCCGGCCCGCCGCGGACGAGCTGATCTCGGTGGAGCTGGCCGGGATCACCCGGACCGTGCCGCTCTCGGCGGTGCGCTGGGCCGAGGCGCAGGGCGACTACGTCCGGCTGCACACCGCCAAGGGCAGCCACCTGGTGCGGGCGGCGCTGGCCACCCTGGAGAAGCGGTGGGCGGATTCGGGGTTCGTGCGGATCCACCGGAGCAGGCTGGTCGCGTTGCAGGCGATCACCGCGTTGCGGGTGGAGGGCGGCGCGATGACGGTGTGCCTGGACGAGGTGGTGCTCGCGGTCAGCAGACGGCATGCCGGCCAGGTGCGGGATCTGCTGGTGCGGCAGGCCGGGATCAGTTCGCGGCGGCGCTGAGCGCGCGGTCTCCCGCCCCGGTGTCGCCACCGTCCACTCAGGACTCCAGGTCTCGCACCGCAGGCGCGAACTGGGCCAGGGACACCTCGACCGCGGCGGCCAGTTCCTCCTCGGTCGCGGTGCCCGACTCGCGCACGGTCCGTTCCCAGGCCCGCACCGAACCCAGGGAGAAGGTCTGGCCCTCGGTGGAGTTGGCCGCGGCCACCGGGTCCGCGCTCTCCTGGCCTGCCAGGTACAGGGCCAGGCCGAGCAAGGCGCCGTCCCAGCCGGGGCCGACGTAGAGCGCGCCCGCGCCGCTGCCGGCCATCTCCTTCGGCACCGTGTGGTCCAGTTCGAGCAGGGTGGTCTCCGGCTCGGCGCCCTCGGTCAGGGTGAGGGTGACCAGGCTGACCGGGCCGCCGAAGGTGACCTTGAGCAGCCGGGGCGCCTGGCAGGTCAGGATGTCCCCGCCCGCGTTGCCCTCCAGCTGGAACGACCCGCCCTCGCGGAGGTCCCCGGACAGCGGCAGGAACCAGCGGCGCACCCGCTCCGGCTCGGTGATGGCCTCCCAGACGTCGGCGATCTCCGCGTCGTACTCCCGGCGCAGGGTCACCGCGACCATCTCGCTCTGCTCCAGGGTGCGGTTGCCGACCGCACGGTGGATCGCGGCGAGCTGCTGGGCGATGTCGATCATGGCTTGTCCTTTGGTTCGGCGAGGCGGCGGGCCCGTTTTCCGCGGGCCAGTTCGGTGGCGAGGGCGTCCAGGTGCTGGTTCCAGAATCCGCGGAACTGATCCAGCCACCCGTCGACCTCCCGCAGCGGCGCCGGGTCCACCGCGTACAGGCGGCGGGCCCCTTCGGCGCGCACCGTGGTGAACCCGTTGTCCCGCAACACCTTCAGGTGCTGGGAGACGCCGGGCTGGGAGATCCCGAACTCGGCGCGGATGATCGCGGTCAGCTCCCCCGAACTCTGCTCACCACTGGCGAGCAGCTCCAGGATCCGCCTGCGGACCGGGTCACCGAGTACGTCGAACGCGTGCACCCGGCCATCATCACGGCACCCACTTATATAAGTCAATACTTAAATGAGCACCGGCTCGTCGGACCGGACCACCTCCGCGGACAGGAGATCCAGCACCGCGTCCGGCCCGCCCGCCGCCGCCGCACGCTGCCGGTCAGCGCCGATTCCCCTGGCGCACAACAGTTCCAGCAGCCTCCGCACCAGTTCCAGGTCACCCAGTTCGGCCAGGGCCGGGCGGACCCAGTTGAGCAGTTCGGTGAGCAGGTCGGTGGCGGGCAGCCGTTCCTCGTAGATCGGGTGCACGGCCAGCCCGCGCATGCCGTAGCGCGCCGCCGACCACAGCGCCGCCGCGGCGACCTGCCCGCCCAGTGCGGGCGCCGGCCGATCAGCCTCCACTTCGGACAGTCCGGTGTGCACCAGCGCCCGGCTCAGCGCGGCCTGGAGCAACGCGTCCGCGGCGGTGGGCACCGCGTCGGCGACCCGGAACTCCAGGGTCGGGTACCTCGGCGAGGGACGCAGCAGCCAGAAGGTCATCTCCGGATCGACCAGCACCCCGCAGTCGACCAGGCGGGCCACCTCGGCGTCGTAGTCGGCGGCGGAGCCGAACCGCGGCGGCAGTCCCGATCCGGGGAACCGGGACTGGCAGACCGTCCGCCAGCTCGCGTAACCGGTGTCCCGCCCGGCCCAGAACACCGAGTTGCCGGAGAGCGCGAGCAGGGTCGGCAGCCAGGGCCGGACGTGGTCCATCACCGCAACCGCGGTCTCCCGGTCCGGCACCCCGACGTGCACGTGACAGCCGGAGACCTGGAAGTCGGCGGCGATCCCGGCGTAGCGCAGGCCGATCTCGGCGAACCGCTCCCCCTCGGCCAGCCCCGGCGGCGCGCCGTCCAGCACCGGCGTGCCGGTGGAGAGCAGCAGCAGCCCCTCGGCCCTGGCCGCCGCGTCCAGACAGGTGCGGGCCCGCGTGAGTTGCCCGCCGAGTTCGGCCAGTCCGGCGCAGACCCCGGTGGCCGCCTCGACCTGGGTGTTCATCAGTTCGGTGTGCAGGTGACCGGATTCGAGCGACGTGGCCCGGCCCAGCACCGCACCGGCAGCGCGGATCGGCCGTCCAGAGGCCGGATCCACCAGCAGGAACTCCTCCTCGACCCCGACTGTCAGCGTCATCGCACCCGGGTACCCACTCGCACTGATCCTCAAGACAGCACGGATCCTCAAGACAGGTCTTCCGGCCCGCTGACTTGCCCGGAGCTACCCAGTCCGTGGCCGGCCGGACGTGGACGCGGGGCCCGGGAGGTCGTCCCGGGCCCCGCTGCTCACTGCCGTGCGATCAGACCGAGGTGTGCGGTCAGACCACGAAGGAGCGGTCGAACGAGCAGTTCAGCACCCGGGTGTACAAACCGGTGCACTGCCGGGGAGCCTGCCGCCACACCTGGCCCAGCGGGGCGATCAGCGTGGTGGTGTAGCCCAGGATCTGCTCGGCGCCACGGGTCACCGGGGTGTGACTGGCGGCGCTGAGTCCCTGGTACACGTAGGCGAAGCCGAACCTCGGCGCGACCTGCTCGAGCTGGCGGGTCTCGGTGTAGAGCGCCGACTGGCCGGTCATGATCAGCGGAGCGCCGCAGTTCGTGCGGCCCTGGAAGGAGATCCGCACGTTCGCGGTGTCCGAGGGCCACTGCGCCCTGAGCTGGATGGTGCAGATCGTGGCGACCGTGCCGCTCTGGGCGCGGACCTGGAACTGGTCGGTGATCACCGTGTCCGGGATCGGGGCGGCGTTGGCGGACACGCCGGTGACCAGGGTGGTCAGACCGACGAACGCGGCGACTACCAGTGCGCGCAACCGCATGACTTTCTACCTCCGAAAATGGCGGCGAACTTACGAACGCTCACTATTAGGCAGCAGATCGGCGCCGCGGTCCAGGATTTCCGGTTGCGATCAATCGGGGATACCGCGCGTCTGTGTGCAAACAATTATCAGGGCTGGATGTCGAAAACCGGCCCGGTGGTCGCCTGGAGTACGCACTGATTGGCGTAAGTGTGCTGGAAACGAATCGGGCTGCCCTGCCAGTGCCCGCGGGCGGTGACCGTCACCGGCCGGTAGTCCCGAGGACAGCCCGGGTTCAGCGGATCACCGGGCAGACGCCGGAAGTCACCATTAGCCCTGGTCAGATCGGCGCAAGCCGGAACGGCCCGGGGGTGGTCGCCGCCGGGCGGCTGGCAGGTCAGGGTGCGGCGGTACGCGACCGGGGTGGGGTCCTCGCCCTGGGCGATGGTCAGCGTCAGGCGACTGGACTGCGCTGGTTCCGCATTCGAGGTCAGACCGGTCAGGCCGGTGACGCAGAACAGCGCGGTGAATGCGGCGGTCGCGAACAAGCGTTGGCGCATAGTGGTGCCTCCACACAGAAAACCGACGGGAGCGGTTCTCGCTCCCGTCGGTATACGCGTGGCGGATCGGAAAGCTCGCTGGTGAATCCGCGGTACCCACTGAAAGCAGCAATTCAGACCGTGTGCACGTGTTCCCGGTAGACGGCCAGACCCCGCACCAGGTCCGCTCGCGGCACCCGGCGCGGCTGCGGCGGCACGGGCTGCCCGAGCCGGTGCTCGCCCACGCGGACGTCCGCGACGAAGCCGAGCACCTCGGTGGGCGCGGGCAGCACACCGCCCAGGTGTGTCTCAGCGGTGAGGTAGGCCAGGATGATCAGTTCCTCGCCGGTGCGGGACTCCAGGGCGGCGTGCCAACCGAGGCGTTCCTCCCACAGCAGCGCCAGATCCAGTCCCGGGAACCGGTCGAGGCGCCAGTCCAGGGCCAGGTAGGCCGAGGCAGGCGATTCGGGGTCGATCGTGCAGGACTCCAGACCGATGCCGAGCAGCCGCGCGACCTCGGCGACATAGCCCTGTAAACCGCGGGCGAAGGCGTGGTCCGTGTCCATCACCGCACCGGTCATGGCCCCCTCTTTCGACTTGTCGTTCGACGTTCGTGTCCGAGGGGTTGACCGGATGCCCGTACCGCAAACCCTTGCGGTGGAGAACTTCCGTGGTCCTGATCACCGTTCGGGCCGGCGGGCGGCGCGGCCGCCGACACGAGCAGGTCAGGCGATCGTGATCAGTAGACGTAGACGCTGTTGGACTTGATCGGGATGCTCGGGTGACCACTGCCCGAGTCGATCGGGTAGGGCCGCCCGGTGCAGCTCCGGCTGGTGAACAAGGACGCGGTGCGCGCGCCGTTGTTGAAGCCGGACTTGGCCCGGCCCTCACCCCACCTGTGGTCGAACAGGTCGACACAGGTGCCGACCGCCGGGTCGAGCGCCCGGACGTTGAACGGGTTGCCCTGGTAGTTCTCCTGGTCCCACAGGCACAACGCACCCGAGTGCGGACAGGGGGAGTTCGGCGCCGCGGCGGCGGTACCGGTCAGCGCGGACCCAGCCAGCGTTGATCCAATCAGGGCCGTCACCGCGAACATGGTGAAGGCGAGCCGGGCGGTACGAGAAACAGACTTGCGCACAACGACCTCCAGACACGGCCCCGTTCCTGGGAACATCGGCGGCCGTTCCCAGGACGGGGAGTGGATTTCCTCGCTGCTGTGCAGCGGGCGAGGCAAGAGAGATCGCACCATCACCGACATGGGTGGTGGCGTGCAGTCCCCCAGGACCTCACCTTCGAGACTGGCACGAACCGGACCTCGCGTCCATGCCCGGAGAGTTAAGCACCGAAGTGGACGAATGGCCCCCAGACGGCGATGGACAGGCCGTGACGGTGCGCGGCGGCGACCACCTCGGCGAGTGAACACGCACCGGGGACACCGATGAGCGCGCGGTGCAGGTGGCCGAGGAGTTCGGCGGTGCCGTCCGGGTCGGGCAGCGGCCAGAGCGCTCCCACGACCGGGAGGGTGTCGAACTGGAGGGAATCGAAGCTGCTCAGGCGTCCCCCGGACACGACAACCAGGGGGCCCGGGACAAGGGGGGTGGGGGTGGGGGGACCCGGTGCAAGGGGGCTGGGAGCTAGGGAGCTGGGCGGCAGGGGGCTGGAGGTCAGGGCGCTGGGGGTCAGGGCGCTGGAGGGTGGGGTGCCGGAGGACAGGGGGCTGGAGGACAGGGGGCTGGCAGGCGGGGGGCTGGCAGACAGGGAACCGGAGACCGGGGAGCCAGGGACCGGAGAGCCAGAGAACGGAGAGCCAGGGGCAAGGGAACCAGGGACGGGTCCCAGGGACGGGGCACCCACCGTTCCCAGGGACCGCGCGCCTGGGACGGGAGGGTCCGGGACAGGGTTGGGCGGGACAGGGTTGGCCGGGACTGGGGCGCTTGGGACAGGGTTGGCCGGGGAGGGGACGGCTGAGGCTGGGGCGACTGAAGCTGGGGCGGCTGAGGCTGGGCTGACCGGGACTGGGCTGACCGGGCCTGGGCTGACCGGGACTGGGGCGTTTGGGACCGGGCTGACCGGACCACGACTGACTGGAGGCGGGCTGTCTGGAGGCGGGCTGACCGAGCCAGGGCTGCCAGGAACGGGCCTGCCAAGGACCGGGCTGCCCGAAGCCGGGCTGCCGGAGACGGGATTGGCTGAGCCGGGACTGACTGGGACGGCGCTGCCCGAGGCTCGGCTAGCCGCGCCTGGGCTGGCCAAGTCGGGGCTAGCCGGGGCACGGCTGGCTGGGGCCGGGCTGGCTGGGGCCGGGCTGGCTGGGGCCGGGCTGGTTGGGACCGGGGCGGCCGAGTCGGGGCTGCCAGCGACGGGATTGGCCGAGTCGGGAGCGGGTGAGGCGGGGGCGGTCAGGGCAGAGTCCGCCAGTGCAGGGTTGGTTGAGGCGGGGCTGCCCGGGACGGGATCTGCCGCGGCAGGGCCACCCGAGCCAGGGTCGACAGGGACGGGGCTGTCCGAGGTAGGGCAGCCCGAGTCTCGATCGGCGGAGTCGGGACTGGCCCCAGCGGGATACCCCGAGGCGGGCCTACCCAGGGCGGGACTGCCCGGAGCGGGATGGGCCTGGGCAGGATTGCCCGGGGAAGGGTCAGCCGGGGCAGGGGCGGCTGAGGCGGGGCGTTGGTTTGGGGTGGCGGATCGGTCCGGTGCCAAGGGCCGGTGGCCAAGCAGAACCGAGCTTCGCCACGGCTCGTCCGAGTCCAGGATCCCGTGGCAGGTCCGCCGCTCCGCCACCGGATCGCGCAGGTTGTCCGGGCCGTGCGGGCTCCCCGGCGTGGCGGCCAGATCCGGTGCCGGGTGGCCGAGCGGGACCGGGACCGTGGCCGGGGCGTGCAGGGGTACTCGGACCGCCAGGTCCAGGACGGTGCAGGCGGGGGCGCCTTCGATCAGGGCTGTGTGCAGGGGTAGGTACAGGATGTCGCCTACCGGGGCCAGTTCTACTCGGTCGGTGCGCAGGTCCGGCCATTCGGCCAGGACCGGTTCCCAGATTCGGCGGCCGGTGTCGGCCAGGGCGTGGGTGAGGAGGGCCATCCGGACTGCGGGGTCCAGGTCGGGGCCGGGGGCGGTGGCGGCGGTGAGGGCTTGGACGGCTTGGCTGACGGCGGCGGTGCTCAGGTCGGGCAGGTCGACGGTGCCCGCGATGGAAGCCGTGTCGCCGCCCACCGATTGGCGTACCGCGACCCCAGCGCTAGGCCCGGCCATCAGGTACAGCAGGGTGCGCCGGGCCGGTTCGGCGATCTTGGCTCGGCCCGGCCGGAACCACGACACGCCGGTCCTCCTCCACCTTGACTGTCCATTGTGGACACTTACTCGATCGATCTGGTCAGCCTTGCGCCGTCAGCATCGGCGAGGGTGGCCGAGATGCGCGACGGCCGGACACCTGATCGGTATGTGACGCGGGCTTTCCTGCCCTCATCGCCGCCCCATCGGGCAGGACCGTCACCTGTCCGGTCCCGGCCATTAGCTTTGATTACCGTGCTCCGGCACCGGTAGTTGTTCTGGGCATGTCACGCGGAAGCGTTCTCGCCCTGCTGCTCAGCGCCGCGCTCGCGGCCGGCCCGCTCGCCCCGGCAACCGCCGCTCCGGCAACCGATCTCTCCCGAGCCGTGGTCGATTCCACGATGCGCCGCCACTCCCCCACCACCCTGGGCGGCTGGGCCTACACCCAGGGCCTCTACCTGCACGGGCAGTACCTGGTCTACAAGCGCACCGGCGATCGCCGTTACCTGGACTACATCCGCGCGTGGACCGACCGGTTCGTCAACTCCGCCGGGGAGATGAGCATCCGGTTCGACAACCTGGACGCCATGCGCGCGGGCACGTTGCTGATCGTGTTGCACGCCGAGACCGGGGATCCGCGCTACAAGCGTGCCGCGGACCGGATCCGGGGCGCCTTCACCTCCTATCCCAGGACCGGTGACGGTGGCATGTGGCACAACGCTGCTCCTGGAAGTACGGGCTTCGTGGGTCAGCTCTGGGCCGATGGGGTGTACATGGCGCAGCCTTTCCTTGCCATGTACGGCAAGGCCTACGGCGACGAGACGTACGCCTACACCGAGGCCCTGGACAATCTCGCCGTCTACTTCCGGCACCTCAACGCGCCCAACGGGCTGCTCTTCCACGCCTACGACGAGCAGGGCGACACCTCGTGGTCGCAGAACCCGGCCAAACGTTCCGGTGAGCACTGGGCGCGGGCGATCGGCTGGTTCGGGATGGCCGCGGTGGATCTGCTGGACATCCTGCCCGCCGATCATCCGCGCCGCGGTGAGTTGATCGGGTATGCGCGCCACCTGGCCCAGGGCTTCGCCCGTTACCAGGACCGGGATACCGGGCGCTGGTTCCAGGTGGTGGACAAGGCGGCGGATCCCAGGAACTGGACCGAGACCTCGGCCTCGGCGATGTACACCTACCTGCTGTCCAAGGGAGTCCGGCAGGGGTACCTGGATCGCCGTTACCTGGTCAACGCCCAGCGCGGCTACCGCGGGGTGCTGGCCAAGGTGGTGCTGGACGCACGTGGGGTGGCCGATGTGCAGGACATCGTGGAGGGCACCGGGGTGGGCAACGCCGAGTACTACTACCAGCGCAAGCGGATCACCAACGATCCGCACGGCCTCGGCGCGTTCCTGATCATGAACGAACAGCTCGCCCACGGTCGATGATCGCCTTGACGTCCAGGCCGGCCGGCAGGGTGCCGAAGGCGTGGCCCCAGTCCCCGGCCAGCCTGCTCGCGCAGAACGCCTCGGCCACCGCCGGGCTGCCGTGCCGGAGGAGCTGAACTCCCTGTAGCAGCAACGCCATCCGCTCCACCACGCGCCGGGCGCGGGCCTCGATGTCGGTGAGGTCCGTCAGCTCGGCGCGTACCTTGTCGGCGAAGGCGTCCAGGCGGGGGTCCAGGCCGTGTGCGGTGTCCACCTCGGTGAAGAAGGCCCGCACGGTCTCGGGCTGGCGGCCCATGGCGCGCAACGCGTCCAGCGCGGCCACGTTGCCCGAGCCCTCCCAGATGGAGAGCAGCGGGGCCTCGCGGTAGAGCCGGGGCATGCCGGACTCCTCCACGTACCCGTTGCCGCCCAGGCATTCCAGGGCTTCGGCGGCGTGTGCGGGGCCGCGTTTGCACAGCCAGTACTTGGCCACGGCCAGCCCGATCCGGCGGAAGTTCGCCTCCTGCTCGTCGCCGCGCTGGGCCCGGTCGGTGGCCCCGGCCAGTCGCAGCGCCAGGCTGGTGGCGGCCTCGGACTCGACCACCAGGTCGGCCAGCACGGTGGCCATCAGCGGCTGGTCGACCAGGGCTTTGCCGAAGGCCCAGCGGTGGGTGGCGTGGTGCACGGCCTGGACCACCGCGGCGCGCATCCCGGCCGCCGCGCCCAGGCAGCAGTCCAGGCGGGTCATGTTGACCATCTCGATGATGGTGCGGACCCCTCGGCCCTCCTCGCCGACCAGCCAGCCCACCGCCTGGTCGTACTCGATCTCGGCAGAGGCGTTGGACTTGTTGCCCAGCTTGTCCTTGAGCCGCTGCAACTGGATCCGGTTGCGGGATCCGTCCGGCAGCACCCTGGGCAGCACGAAGCAGGACAGGCCGCCGGGGGCCTGGGCCAGGGTGAGGAACAGGTCCGACATGGGCGCGCTGGTGAACCACTTGTGTCCCACCAGGCTGTACTCGCCGCCGCCGGACGGGGTGGCCCTGGTGGTGTTGGCGCGGACGTCGGAGCCGCCCTGCTTCTCCGTCATCGACATGCCCGCGATCAGCCCGCGCTTGCCGGAGGGCTCGCGCAGCCCGAAGTCGTAGACGGACGCGGAGAGCAGTGGTTCGTAGCGGGCGGCCAGTTCGGGGGTGGCGCGCAGGGCGGGCACCGCGGCGTAGGTCATCGAGATCGGGCAGCCGTGCCCGGCCTCGACCTGGCTCCAGGCCAGGAACTTGGCCGCGCGGGCCACGTGCGCGCCGGGCCGCTGGTCAGTCCACGGGGCGGCGTGCAGGCCGTGGCCGACCGCGACGGTCATCAGCTGGTGCCAGGCCGGGTGGAACTCGACCTCGTCCACGCGGTGCCCGTAGCGGTCGTGCGTGCGCAGCACCGGCGGGTGCTCCTCGGCCTGGCGGCCCCACTCCTGGGCCTGTGCGCTGCCGGCCAGCTCGCCCAGTTCCCGCAGCCCGGGTTCGGCCCAGCCCGCGCCCTCCCGGTGCAGTGCTTCCAGCAGTGCCGGGTCGGCGGCGGTGTCGTGGCCGGTCAGCGGCGGGACCTGGTTGGTGACCTCATGGGTGGACGGCATCGTCGGCTCCGATCGCGCGCAGGCAGAAGGAGATCAGGTTCGGGATGGTGTCCGGGTCGGCGTGGCCAGCCGCGAGCGGTCCGACCAGGACCTCGCCGACCGCGCCGACCAGTGCGGCCGCGGTGACCGCCGGGTTCTGCGGCGGCAGCTCGCCGCGCCGGACCGCCTGGTCCAGGACCTCGGCCACGATGTCCCGGAAGGCGAGCCGGAAGCGCAGCCGCTCCCGTTCCACCGCGGCGTCGATGGGTTCGGCCAGCAGCGCGTAGGCCAGCCGGGGCGCCTTGAGCGCGCGGCCGGCGAAGGTCTCCACCACCGCGATCACCCCGGCGCGATGGTCAGGGGCGGCCAGCACCGCCTGCGCCACCGCCTCGACCTCGTGCCGCACCACCACGCGGAAGGCCTCGGCGAGCAGGTCGGCCTTGTTCGGGAAGTGCAGATACACCGAACCCGCCGCGACCCCGGCCCGTTTGGCCACGGCCGCGATCGAGCACCCGGCGTACCCGGTCTCGGCCAGGAGTTCCCTGGTCACGCCGAGAACGCGGTCCCTGGTCGCGGCGCGGCGCGCGTCGACCCCGGGGGTGCGTCGGTAGGCCATGCAAGGAGTGAACCGCGATTCAGTCCTTCACGCAAGCCAGTCCCAGCGAGGTCCACACGACCACGCCGCCGTCCCCGGTCGGGGTGTGCCCGGAGACCGTGTCCCGCCAGGCGGGCACCGCCAGCGCGGCCTCACCGCGCAGCAGGCCGCGCACCGAGACCACCATCCGCTGCACGTCGGTCCAGAACTGCAGCGTCACGCACTCCCCTCGCTCGGCGGCGATGTGCGCGATCAGGTCCGCGGCCACCGGCGGCAGCACCTGGGTGAGTCCCGGCAGCCGCCAGCTGTGGCAGACCTGCTCGGCCGCGGCCCTGGCCAGCAACTCCCCCGAGGGCGAGGCGGGCACCGGTAGTCGCAGTCGCCGGGCGCGCGGACCGGTGTCCAGCGCGGCCATCGCCTCGGCCATGCTCTGGCAGGCCAGCACCCGCTCCGGCAGCCCGGCCGCGGCGAAGATCATCCGCACCGGTGTACTGGTGATCACCAGCAGCACCGGCACGCCGGGCCACTCGGCGGTCTCGGCCGCGACCACGTCGAAGACCACCAGCAGCGCCGGCGAGACCACCTTGATCTCGCCCAGCTCCACGATGATCGCCCGCGGCCGCTCCACCGCCAGCCCCAGTAGTAGCTCGCGTACCTCGTAACACGCGATCCGGTCCAGCTCGCCGCTGAGCCCGACGACCCGTACCCGCGCCTCGTCCCGAACCTCGACATCCAGAAAACCGGTGCCGTCCACCGGGCGCCTCCTGTGAGTTGCCCTGCCTTGAGGTACCGGAACGGTCACACGGAGTCGCCGCCCGGCACATCGGGAGTACTACTGCATTTTGTGTTATTTGCAGTTTGCATGTGTCTGGAACCAACCACAACAAGATGATCTTCTACGGAGAGTGCCGTAATGTGCACGCAATGTCCTCGGCGGCACCGCTGCGCAACCTGCCGGTCGACATGACCAGTTTCATCGACCGCACCCGCGAGGCGGCCAGGGCCAGGCAACTCCTGCACGACCACCGCCTGGTCACATTGACCGGACCGGGTGGGGTGGGCAAGAGCAGGCTCGCGGTACGGGTGGCCGGACAGGCCAGGCGGGCCTACCCCGACGGCGTGTGGCACGTCGAACTGGCGCCACTGGACGACCCCCGGCTGCTCGCCCAGACCGTGGCCGACCGGCTCGGCGGCGCCGAACGCTCCACCCGCCCGCCCCTGGAGGCCATGCGGGAGTTCCTGCGCACCCGGCGGCTGCTGCTGGTGCTGGACAACTGCGAACACCTCATCGCCGCCTGCGCCGAACTGGTCAGCGCGCTGCTGGCCTGGGCGCCCGGCCTGACCGTGCTGGCCACCGGCCGCCAGGGCCTTGGCATCGACGGCGAACACCTGCTGCCGGTGCCACCGCTGACCGTGCCCCCCGGCGACCGGCGGCTCACCCTCACCGAGTTACGCGACTTCGGCTCGGTCCGGCTGCTGCTCGCCCGCGGCGGACTCGCCGCGACCCCGGTCAACCGGGAGGCCATCGCCCAGCTCTGCCGACGCCTGGAAGGCATTCCCCTGGCGATCGAACTGGCCGCGGCCCGACTGCCCGGCAGTGGCCCCGAGGAACTCCTCGATCGCCTGGACCAGCGGTTCGAGGTGCTCATCGCCGGCGGCGGCACCGTGCCAAGGCAGCAGACCATGCTGGCCACCGTGGAGTGGAGCTTCGGCCTGTGCTCCCCGGCCGAACGCATCCTGTGGGAGCGGCTCTCGGTGTGCGCGGGCGGATTCGACCTGGCCGCCGCCGAACACCTCGCCACCGGCCCCGACCTGACCCGCGCCGAGGTACTGGACGCGCTGACCGGGCTGGTCGACAAATCGGTGGTGACCAAGGACAGCGACGGGCACCGGGCCCGCTACCGGATGCTGGAGACCATCCGCCAGTACGGCCGGGACCGGCTGCTGGCCAAGGCCGAACTCACCGGCTGGCGGCGCAGGCACCGGGACCACTACCTGGCCATGGCCCTGGAGTTCCGGGCCAGCTGGCACGGCCCCGACCAGGCCCGCTGGAGCCGGCGCTGCGACGCCGACCTGGCCAACGTGCGGGCGGCGCTGGAATTCAGCCTGTCCGAGCCGGGAGAGGCGCCCGAGGCACTGCGCCTGGTGGCCGCGCTCGGCTGGTACTGGGCGGCCTGCGGCGCCACCCAGGAAGGCCAGCTCTGGCTGAACCGGTGCCTGGCCGCCGCGCCCGAACCCACCGAGTGGCGGGCCACCGCGCTGTGGATCGCCGCGCAGACCGCGGTGGTGCGCGGCGACCTGGAGACCGCGACCCGGCGGGTCGAGGAATGCGCGGAGCTGGCCGGGAAACTGGACTCGGCGGCCACGCTGGCCTATGCGATCCAGTATCAGGCCACCCTGGCGATGTACCAGGGCGAGACCACCAAGGCACTCGCCCTCTACCGGGAAGCCACCGACCGGCACCGGCGGGAGGGCGACGAGCTGGCCATCTGCCTGACCCTGGCCCAGGCCGCGCTGTGCCACTGCCTGCGCGCCGACCCCGCGCAGGACGACCTGACCGCGGCGATCGCGCTGTGCCGGGAGTCCACCGCCGCCGCCGGCGCGGTCGGCGAGGTGTGGCTGCGGTCCTGGGGGCAGACGTTGATGGCCCTGGCGCTGTGGCTCTCCGGGCGACCGGCGGACGCGGCGCCGTTGCTGCTGGAGAGCATCCGGGCCAAACGCACCTTCGCCGACCGGTTCGGGCTGAGCATGAGCCTGGAGGTGCTGGTGTGGAGTGCCGCGGCCACCGGCCGACCCGCCGAGGCCGCCTGCCTGACCGGGGCGGTGGAGTCGATGCTGACCCCGGTCGGCACCAGCTTCTTCACCATCGACATCATGGCGGGCTACCGCGCCGAGGCCACCGCGCGGATCCGGAAGTCCTTGTCCGCCAAGGAGTTCGACGCGGCCCGGCGGCGCGGGCTGCGGTTCGACCTGGCCCAGGCGGTGGCCTACGCCGAGGAGCTGCTCACCACCTCACCAGCCCCGCAGGCGCTGACCCGGCGGCAGCTGGAGGTGGCCGAACTGGTCGCGCAGGGGTTGAGCAACAAGGAGATCGCCCGCGAGCTGACCATCGCGCAACGCACCGCGGAGGCGCATCTGGAGCACATCCTGGCCCGGCTGGGACTGCGGTCGCGGTCCCAGGTGGCGGCCTGGGTGGCCCAGCGGGTCAGGCGGTGATCACCCTGGCCTTGTTCTCCCCCACCGCGACCACGTCACCGTCGTGCAGCTGGGCGCCGCGCCGGGTCTCCACGCGCCCGTTCACGGTGACCTCCTCCTCCTCGATCAACGTCTTCGCCTCGCCGCCGTCCTCGGCCAGCCCGGCCAGTTTGAGGAACTGACCGAGCCGGATCATGTCGTCGCGGATCTCCACCGTGCGGATGCTGCCCATGGACCGAATCATCTCAAATGGACAGCCAGCTCGCGGCGGCGCGGGCGGCTTCCAGGGTGAGCTGGTGCCCGCCGGGGTGGCGGAACGGGGTGACCGCGGCGCCGCGCGCCCGCAGCAGCGCGTCCAGGCGTTGCACCGAGTCCAGCGGGGCCATCTGGTCGGCGGTGCCGTTGGCCAGGAACACCCGGCTGCCACTGAGGTCCGTGCCCGGGTCCTCCGGCAGTGGGCTCATCCCGGCGAACAGGGCGGCCTCCGACAGCACCTCCGGGCGCAGCAGCGCGGTGGCGGCGGCGATGTTGGCGCCGTTGGAGAAACCCACCGCGACCAGCCGTCGCCCGGCCAGCCCGTACTCGGCCTGGGCGGCCAGGATGAACTCGGCCAGTTCGTGTGCGCGGCGGCGGACGTCCTCGTGGTCGAAGACACCCTCGGCCAGCCTGCGGAACCAGCGGGCCATGCCGTGTTCGGAGACCGGCCCGCGCGGGGCGAGCACCGTCGCGGCCGGGTCGAGGTGCTCGGCCAGGCCCAGGAGGTCCTCGGGGCCGCCGCCGGTGCCGTGCAACAGCAGCAGCACCGGTGCGGCCGGGTCGCCCTCGCGGAACTTGTGCTCGAGGTTCATTCCGGCAGCCGCAGCGTGGGCAGGGCGTGCTGGATCTGCTCGCGGCTGGGCTCCAGCCACGGCGGCAGCTTGAGCGCGCGCCCCAGTTCCAGCAGCGGTTCGTCGGCGGCGAAACCGGGTCCGTCGGTGGCCACCTCCAGGAGGGTGCCGCCGGGCTCGCGGAAGTAGATGGACCGGAAGTACTGCCGGTCCAGGATCTCGGTGACCCGCACCCCTCGGTCGAGGAGTTCGTCCCGCCAGGACACCTGGGTGGCCTCGTCCGGCACCCGCCAGGCCACGTGGTGCACGGTGCCCACCGCGACCACCCCGCGCTCGCCCTTGGGCCGCACGAGCACGTCCACCAGCGCGCCGGGACCGCCGTCGCCTGCCTCGAAGCGCAGCCGGTTGTCCTCCTGGCCGAGGAAACGCAGGCCGAGGTCGTCGGTGAGGGTGCCGGCGGTGGCTTCCTCCGCGGTGACCGACAGGGTCACCGAGTGCAGGCCGCGGATGGCGTGCTCCGGCGGCACCAGGCCGTGGTCCCACGGGTCCCGCGGGTCCTCCTGGGGGTGGGCGACCAGGGCCAGTTCCAGGCCGTCGGGGTCGCGGAAGAGCAGTGCCTCCTCGCCATCACGGCCCTTGATGTCGCTGACCTGGGCGCCCGCCGCGGCCAGATGCCGCCGCCACCAGCCCAGCGAGGCCTCAGGCACGGAGAAGGACGTGGTGGTCGCCTGCCCGGTGCCGATCCGGCCCTTGGGGGCGTCCTTCCACGGGAAGAAGGTGATGAGCGAACCCGGCCGGCCGGAACCGTCGCCGTAGTAGAGGTGGTAGGTGCCGGGGTCGTCGAAGTTGACCGTCGTCTTGACCAGGCGCAGACCCAGTGCGCGCAGGTAGAAGTCGACGTTGCGCTGGGGGTCGCCACCGATCGCCGTCACGTGGTGCAACCCGCTGGTCTGGATGCTCATGGCGGCAACGCTACGCCCCATTTATCTTCCGCGCAAGATACTTCTACGGAAGCGGTTCGCCGGATAGACTGGCGGGCATGAGCAAGCAGGAGAACATCGCCGATGACGACATCATCACCTGGTGGGGCCTGGTGATCGAGGGTTACCTGGCCACCCAGGAGCGGTTGATGAGCGAGATCGCGGAGAAGTTCGGCCTGCAACCGGCGCCCTTCGACATCCTGCTGCGCCTGGTCCGCTCCCCCGGCCACCGGATGCAGATGACCCGGCTGGCCACCGAGGCCGCGCTCACCAGCGGCGGGTTCACCAAGGTGGCCGACCGCATGGTCAAGGCCGACCTGATCCGCCGGGAACCGTGCGAGACCGACCGCAGGGTCACCTACGCGGTGCTCACCGAGCACGGGCTGGCGGTGGCGGCGGCGGCCCGCCGCACGGGCGCGGACAACCTGCGCCGCACCGTGCTCACCCCGCTCGGGTCCGAGCAGGCCGCCGCCCTCGCCGAAGCCATGCGCACGCTGCGCGAGACCAACGGCACGCGCTCGACGGTGAGCTGAGGGGGAACTCTCCCTGGACCGGGCCGGGCCTCAACGGGGTGGGGGCGCGGCGCTGGTGCGCGGGATCACCGCGTCAGCGCCTCGATGCCGTGCCACACCGGAAATCACCCGGTCGGGGAGCCTAATACTGTCGGCCCTTGGTCTCCGAGATCATCGAGACCGGGGCGTTATTACGAAACGAGTCAGTCCAGTCCGCGGACAATGTGCGGCTCGAAGGTGTCGTCGTCGAGCAGCCACTGCGGGATCGGGCTCCGTCCCCGGCCGCCTGACCTGGCCGCACGCTCGGCCTGGACCGGGAGTCCGACCTTGGGCGCCTGCTCGGTGCGTTCTCGGACCTGTTCCATCATCTCGGCTACCGCCTTTCGTGTGTGTCGGCTATCACGTTAGAGGAAGAGGTGCCTTTCGCGCGCGGGTATATGCAGAACACTGGTCGAAATACGGATCGCTTATCACTCCTTCCGCCGCGCAGGGTGGAGTCGGTTGATCATCTTCCGCGGGCACCCCATAGGGTGTTCGCGCAGACACGGAAGGTGGGCGGGATCGTGGGCGCGGTCGACTATTACGAGCTGCTCGGCGTCGGCCGGACCGCGACCACGGCGGAGATCAAAACCGCCTATCGGGCGCTGGCCAAGGTCATGCACCCGGACGCCGGGGGCACCTCCGGCTCGTTCCGGTTGCTGCGCGAGGCCTACGAGACCCTCAACGACCCGGAGCGCCGCGCGGACTACGACCGCGGCGACGACGGTGACACTTCCTGGGAAGACGACTGGGACGAGGAAGAGGACTGGGTCGACGAGTCCGACATCGAGGTCACCGTCGAGACCCCGGAACCACCGCGCCGCGGCACCCGGCAGCGCGCCCGGCCGTGGCCGCGCACCGGATCCGCCAGGCGCACCAGGACCTTCGGCCCGGACCCGGAGTTCACCCCGGCGATGCCGAGGCTGGACCCGGACACGATCCCGTGGTGGCCCGAGGTGGACCCGGTGGAGCGGATCCGCCTGGTGCCGCCCACCGGCCCCGGCCACGGCCCCGCGTTCGGCTCGCTGGCGGTCTGGCTGCTGATGTGGGTGCTGCTGCCGGTGCTGACCGGCTCGGTGTGGCTGATCGGGTTGTGGCTGGCGGTCTTCGCCGTGGTCACCGGGGTCACCCTGCACCTGTGGCGCAATCAGCTGGCGGCCAGTCGCACCGATCGGGAGTTCACCGCGGAGTTCGGCATCCGCACCGTCTTCGGCCGTCCTGGCGCGGAGGAGGGCGATGTCGCCGAGCAGCTCACCGCGCGGCTGCTGGGCCGGTACCTGACCCGGCTGCCCGGGGTGCGCATCTTCCACGGGCTGGCCTGGCCGGACTCGGTGTTCGCCGACATCGACCACGCCGTGCTGTGCGGGCGGCGCCTGGTGCTGATCGAGTCGAAGCTGTGGCTGCCGGGGCACTACACCGCGGACGAGGCGGGTGACCTGCGGCGCAACGGACACGCCTACCGCGGTGGCGGCACCCGGCTGCCCGAGGGCGTGGAGGCGTTCCGCGATCTGCTGCCCGAGGTGGAGGTGCGCGGGGTGCTGGTGCTGTACCCGAACCGGGCCGGGGAGATCACCACCGGCGAGGCGCCCGAGGTGCCCGCGCCGCCGATGAGCCCTGAGCAGTTCATCACCGAGATCGGGCAGTGGCTGGCCGCGGAGCCGAGCACGGTGGACCGGGACCTGTTCCGGGTGGTGCTGGGTCAGGTCGTGCGGCCGGAGGGCGTGGCCACGCCGCCCCGGCCACGAGCGGAATCGTGACCGGGACGGGCGGCGGTCAGCGCACGGCTTCGGCGCGGCGGCGGGCCACTCCGGCGGTGTAACCGGCCTGCTCGGCCTCGGCGACCGAGGCGAACCAGATGTCGCCCTTGGTGCGGTTGAAGTAGGGCGAGTCCGGGGTGTGGTACCGCTTGGTGCGGGTGTTGCCCTTCACCGCGGCCTCGACCGGTTCGGGGAGCACCTGGACCGGGATCTCCGGCTCCGCCAAGGACATCGGCGGTTCCGGCGTCTCCACCGGGGCTGACGCCGGGGCCGGTGCCGGGGCGGGTGCGGCGGCGCGGCGTTCGGCGAGCGGGCGTACCAGGAGCAGCCAGCTCACCAGTCCGCCGATCAGGAAGGCGGCCAGGCACAGCAGGAAGACCTGCCAGAACAACCACATCATCGTTGCAGCTCCTAGCTGACGGTGACCCGCGCGCGGCGCAGGTGCGGGACGAAGGTCTCGGGGCCGGGCTCGACCCTGGCGACCGTGCTGACCAGTTCGCGCGGAACCCCTTGGGCCACCAGGAGATCGCGCACCAGGTCGGCCCGGCGGCCGGCCAGCCGGCGCGGGTCGACACCCGGCGGCTGTTCCTCGGAGGCCCAGGCGGTCACCGTGATCAGCGATTTGGGCGCCACCCGCAGCAGCCTGCCGATCCGCTCGAGCAGGGCGGCGCCGTGGCCCTCGCCCCAGCGCACGGTGGCCGCCTCGAAGTTGACCCCGCCGCTGCCGTCGATCATCCGGCCCACCGCGGCGTCCAGGGCTCGGATATCCACAGTGGACGGATGGGGTGGCGGTCCGACGGTCAGTCCACCGGCCTGCACCGGGCCGAACTCGCTGCCGCGCAACCGTTCCAGGAGCACGTTGCGCTGGTCGGCATCGGCCACCACGCCGCGCACGGTGACCCCGTCGGGCCGGATCGCGACGGTGAGGTCCGCGCCGCGGGCCTCGGCGGCGGCCTGGGCGACGGCGGCCAGGGCGGTGCTGGCGAAGGCGGGTCCGGTGCCGGGGACGGGCAGGGTGAGGTCGGTGACCCGGTGGCCTGGGCAGCGGGCGATGATCTCCTCAAGCAGGCGGCCGGTGGCCAGCACGCTGTGCCCGGTGGCCGAGACGAGCAGTTCGCCGTCGCGGACCCGCAGCAGCACCGGGGTGGGCGCGAGTTCGCGCACCACCACCGAGTCCACCCCCGGCAGGTTGGCCACCATGGTGCTCACCGCGGCCAGCCGCTCCCCCGGTAACCCGGCCAGGCTCAGCTCGCGGCCCACCGCGGCCACCTGGGCGTCGGGGTGCCCGGCGCCGCCGAGGGCGTCCTCGGCGGTGGTGACGAGTTCGCGTTCGATCCGGGGTCCGGCCACCGCGACGCCGAGTCCGGCCAGCAGCGCGGGCACCGTGACCGCGGTCAGGGTCCAGCCGATCCACTGTGGACGGGGCTGGTGCGGTGGCGGGTCTGCTGCTGTCTGGTCCATGGGGACCGGGTTGTAGCGAAGCGCGCCAGGATTGCGCCAGTTCGCTCCGGGCTATCCTGGTGACACGCCGGATAGTTCACCTGGTTCAGCGATCAGTTGGCCGGGAACCGTTGTCCGGTCAAGGAGTGGGGGAGGTCGGGTGCTCGTTCTCGGGGTGGCGCTGCTCGCACTGGGCGGACTGGCCTTCTGGCGGCTGGATTCCAGTGTGCTGTGGATGGCGCCGAACACGGTGGGCATCGTGCTGACCGTGCTGGGCGGACTGGCGCTGATCGGTGGGATCATCCGCGCGATCCGGCGCCGCAAGGGCCTGGGTTCACCGAGCACCGTGGCGCGGGTGCGGGCGTTGCCGCGGATGCTGCGCGCGATGCGTCAGCGCCGCTATCCGGCCCCGCCGTGGTCCAAGCGGTTGTTCTGGATCGCCGGGATCATCTACATCATCTCCCCGATCGACCTGCTGCCCGAGGTGTTCCTGCCGATCATCGGCCTGACCGACGACGTCGGCCTCGGCGCGTTCCTGCTGGCCCAGCTGCGCACGGAGACCGGCCGGTTCGTCGAGGTGGAGCGCGGACGGCCCGTCCCCCCGCTGGACTGAGGGAACGGGCCGCGCCCGGGTTCACCAGCCGGTGCGGCCGGATCCGAACTGGTGCAGCGGGTTGCCGTAGACCGGCGGCACCGGCCGTCCGGCGTCGATGTGCGCCCGGATCTCGGCCCGCTGGGCCGGGGTGGCGCCCAGGTCGAACGGGATGTCCCAGGCCTCGTTGGCGTCTTCGAGGATGTCCTGGCCGCCGGGGCGGAGCACGTCGGAGAGCAGCCGCGGCAGCTGCCACGGCAACTTGCCGCTGGGCTGGAAGTCGCCGAAGAGCAGGCTGGCCACCGCGGGTCCCATCTCCTCGCCGCCGCGGTAGGTCACCACGATCGCGCCGGCCTGGTCCTGCCATTCGGTGATCACGTAGGGCCTGGGCATGACCAGCGCGACCACCACCGGGATGCCCCGGCGCCGGAAGTCCTGGATGAGCGCGAGCTGGTCCGGGGGCAGGAAGGGCTGTTCCTTCACCCAGTTCGTGCCATGGGTGTAGGAGGTCTCCCCCACCGCGACCACGGCGAGTCTCGGATTGGGCGCGGTGTCCTGGTGCACGGTGACCCCGGCCGCCTCGGCGCGGGAGCGGATCGCGGCGAGCATGGTCTGCGAGCCGTACTCCTCGTGGAAGAAGCTGGTCCAGATGCAGCAGGCCGCCTTGTCGTCGGCGCGGGGTCCGGCGACCACGATGTTGTCGCCGCGGTTGAGCCGCAGCGGCAGCACACCGTCGTTCTTGAGCAGGGTCAGCGCTTCGCGGGAGGCCTGGTTGGCGAGCTGGACGTGGCCGGGCTGGTGGAACCGGTACGGGCCGTTGACCGGATCGCCGTAGGGCGCCTCGAAGACGCCCAGGCGGAACTTCAGCGACAGCACCCGCCGGACCGCGTCGTCGATGCGGGGCAGTGGGACGCCGGCGATGAACTGGCCGATGGAGTAGCCGGGCGCGCCGGGATCCGCGCCGCCCATGACGTCGGAGCCGGCGTTGGCCGCGCCGACCCAGGACCCGGACGGCAGCCAGTCGGTGGTGATCAGTCCGGTGTAGCCGAGGTGCTGCCGCAGGTAGGCCAGGATCTTGGCGCTGTCGCCCGCGCCGGGGCCGCCGGGATCGAGGAAGGAGCTGCCAGCGTAGCCGGGCATGATGTTGACCGCGCCGGCCTCCAGCGCGGCCCGGAACGGGATCATGTGGTACTTGATCGTCACCCCGTCGTAGACGATCAGCGCCTCCCCGCCCGCGCCCTCGCCCGGCCAGTGCTTCACCGTGGCCAGCACCGAGTTCGGGTTCAGTTCCGGCCCGCCCTGCAGGCCGGAGACGAGTGCGCGGACCTGGGCGGCGGCCACCTGGGCGTCCTCGCCGTTGCCCTCCTGGATCCGCGGGTAGAGCACCTTGGTGCCGACCTCGGCGATCGGTCCGAGGGTGCCGCGGGCGCCGACCTCGAGTTGTTCGCGGCGTTGCATGTCGCCGAGCCGGTGGGTCAACAGGTGGTTCCCGGCGGCGGCGAGTCCGCTCTGGGTGGGGTAGGTGGTCTTGTAGCCGCTGACGGTGTCCCCGGCGGTGACGAACGGGATGCCCAGGCGGGTCCCACTGGCGGCCAGGAGGGTGTTGTGCAGGTCCTGGGCGTCGGCCGGGCCGAAGTGCCACCCCGAATTAGGGAAGCGCTGGGCGTTGTAGAACAGCTGGTACGCCTTCTCCTCGGTGGTCATCCGGCCGAGCAGATCGTCCACCCTGGCCTGCACGGGCAGCCGCCAGTTCTCATACGGCTGGATCGCGCCGTCCCGGTTGAGGTCCCGGCTGCCGCCGATCAGGCCGATGCCGTCGGCGACGGTTTCCAGGGTGGGCTTGTACAGGCTGAAGGTGTGACTGGCCGAGACCTGGGTGCCGCCGCCGGTCACCGCGAGGACGTGCCAGCGGTAGGTCCAGCGGTCGGGGATGTCCCAGGCCGGGGTGTAGGTCGGCACCGTGGTCTCGGCGACCTTGGTGTGCAGGTCAAGGAGGTTCCCGGGGGCGGTGTAGTCGTAGTCGGCGCGGCTGACGTTGAGCCACAGCTCATAGCGGGTCGCGCCGGGCACGGCGGACCAGCGGAACTCCGGGCGGCGGGTGTCGGTGATCATGGCCTGGTCGCCGGGGGCGTGCAGGGCGAACCGGGCCGGGCCACCGGGCGGGCGGGTCGGCGCGGACAGCAGCGGCGGGGTGCTCGCGGTGTTGTCCACGGTGCCCAGCACCTGGAGTTCCCACAGCGAATAGCCGTACCCGGTGGCCCTGGTGACGCCGGTCCAGCGCAGGTACCGGCCGCTGCCCGCGGCGGTGATCCGTTCCACGCCACCGGTGCCCTCGGCCGTGCTGTGCAGCGGCCGCCAGGCGGTGCCGTCGTCGGAGACCTCCAGGCGATACGCCCTGGCGTAGGCGCCCTCCCAGTGCAGCACCAGGCCGGTGATCTGGGCGCGGCCGCCGAAGTCGATCCGCAGCCACTCGTTGTCGTTGCCGAACTGACTGGACCACCGGGTGCCCAGCCGCCCGTCCAGTGCGGCCGCCGGGGCGTTGCCGCCCTCGTGCGAGGAGGCGCTGACCTGGGCGTAGGCGGCGATGTTGGCGCTGGGCGCGGTGCCGTAGACCTGGAACTCCCACAGCGAGTAGCCGTAGCCGGTGGCGCGGCCGAGTCCGACCCAGCGCACGTAGCGGGCCACCCCGGCCACGGCCAGGGTCTGCGTGCCGGGGGTGCCCGCGCCGGTGTGCGGGCTGGTCCAGGCCGAGCCGTCGGTGGAGAACTCGAGCCGGAACCGGGTGGCGTAGGCGGCCTCCCAGTGCAGCGTGATCCGGTCCACGGTCACCGGGGCGCCCAGGTCGACCTGGAGCCACTGCGCGTCAGCGGCCTGACTGGACCAGCGGGTGCCCGGATCGCCGTCGGTGGCCGCGGCAGGCACCATGACCGCGTTCTCCACCGAGGAGGCGGTGGTCGGTTTCCCTTGGGAGACAAGGACTCCCTCGGCTCGGGCGGGCGCGCCGCCGACGAGCAGCCCGCCACTGACCAGGGCGAGCAGCAGCAGGAACACCAGTGCGGGATGACGGAGTGACCCGCGATGGGATGCAGGGGACATGGCGACTCCAGGCGTTCGACGACGATGTCGGCACACTGCTGAGAGCGCTCTCTCCGCGATTCTGGGCCGTTCTGAATCGTGTCGTCAACCGGTTCCGCCAAGGTTGCCGCGTTTGGCCGAAGTGGCTACGGCCGGGCGTCGAACTCCGCCCGGTTACGCTCGATCCGGGACGCGGTGTGCACCGCCCAGTCCGAGAGCGCGGACAGCGGCACCAGGAGGCCGCGCCCGAGTTCGGTCAGCTCGTACTCCACCCCTGGCGGCACGGTCGGGAACACGGTGCGGGCGACGAGGCCGTCGCGTTCCAGGCTCCGCAGGGTGAGGGTGAGCATGCGGCGACTCAGGCCCTCCATGGCGCGGTGCAGTTCGTTGTAGCGATGCGGACGCTGGTTCAACAGCACCAGCACGAGCACGGTCCAGCGGTCGCCAATGCGCTGGAACACCCCGGAGACCGGACAACTCGCCTGCTCGTCCAGGGGCACCGGAGCGGGCAGTCGCGCGGTGAGCATCGAGGGCGTGACGGACATGGCTCCAGGTTATTCACCGAACAAAAAGTAGACTGACCGGTTTCAATTTTCTGGTGCGCCGATTAGCCCGAAGGGACGCACCCCGCCCGCGGCCGCGGTGCGTAGCATCGATCGGCGGGTCATCGATTGCACATGCGGTTTCGTGTCCTGACGTCGTTCGCGGGGTCGCCAGGACCCGGAACCGATAAGTCCGGTGACCACTTCACCGCTCCAGGGTCCGGACCGGTCCGGACCAGGCGCCGCTCCCGGCTGCCCACATGGGCAGCGGAATGCGACCAAAGGAGCACCCGGTGCCCCGAACGACAACGTTCGTAGGGACTTGAGGGGGCCGAAAGGCGTTTCTCTCACCTGAACCGACCATCCAGTCAGTACCGTTCTCGGTGTGCAGGCACCTTCCCGCCGGCCATGGTGGCCACCGCGCCGGGCTAGACCCGTGGACGCGGCGGCCGCGCTTGCCCTGCTCGCCATCGGACTGCTCCCCCCACTACTCGGTTCACTGTGGTGGCCCGCCGACGCCTACCCACCCGCCGGGGTGCTGCTGCAGGCCGTCGCCAGCGTGCTGGTCTTCACCCGCGCCACCACTCCCGCCCTGGTCGCCTTCGGCCTCACCGGCGCCGCACTCGCCGAACTGGCCGCCCCCGGCCTGCTCCTGCCCCCCGACCTGCTCGCGGTCCCCTGGCTGGCCGCCGCGCTCACCGTCGCCGCCGTCACCATCCCCCGCGCCCTCCAGCCCTACTGGTGGCCCCTGGTCGCCGCCGCGGCCGTGCTGGCCGCCCGCCCCTGGCACCCGGAACTCGCCGAGATCACCACCGGCATCCTGCTCACCCTGGTCCCCGTGCTCCTGGGCCGGCACCTGCTGGCCCGCCGCTCCCTGGCCCGAGCCGAGTCCGAACGAGCCGAACGAGCCGCCACCGAGTCCCGCCTGCTGGCCGAACAGGCCCGCGCCGACCAACGAGTCCGCCTGGCCGGCGAGATGCACGACGTGCTCACCCACCGGGTCAGCCTGATGGTCCTGCAAGCGGGCGCCCTGCGGATGACCGCCCCCGACGAGGCCACCCGCCAGGCCGCCGAAGACCTCCGCGCCGCAGGCTGCCACGCCCTGGACGAACTCCGTGACCTGGTAGGCATCCTCCGCACCCTCCCAGCCAAGAGCGCCAACGGCGAGGCGGCCGTGGAGGCCCCCGCCACCGCCCTCCCCGACCTGACCGCCCTGGTCGCCGAAACGGTCTCGGTAGGCATCGGCGTCGACCTGGTCCAGGACGGCTCCCCCGTGCACACCTCCCCCGTAGTGGGCCGCACCGCCTTCCGCATCGTCCAGGAAGCCCTGGCCAACGTCCGCAAACACGCCCCAGGCACCCAGGTCCGCGTCCAGGTCCGCTACGGCGCCGACCGAGTCTGGCTCAGCATCCGCAACACCGCCCCACCCCGCCCCCCAACCCCCATCCACCTCCCCAAATCCCCCGGCCCCGCCACCGGCGGCGGCCTACTGGGCCTACGCCAACGAGTAGCCCTGGTCAGCGGCACCATCAACGCGGGCCCCCGCCCCGACGGCGGCTTCTCGGTAGACGCCATCCTCCCCGCCTACATGCCCAGCGGCTCCCACGCCGACCTAGCCCGCCACGTCCGCTAACCCCAGGCCCCCACCCGGTGTGTTGGCCGTTCTGGTACGGCGTGTTGGCCGTTGTTGTACGCCGTGTTGGCCGTTTTTGTACGGCGTGTTGGCGGTTGTGGACGGGGCGGCGGTGGGTGTTGAGGGGGCAGCGGGCGGGCAGGCGGGCGAAGCCCGGAGGCAGGCGGCCAGGTGGTGATGGGCGCGTGGGCGGGCGAAGCCCGGGACATGGCGGCCGGGCATTTCCAGACACGGAGGCGGGCGAAGCCCGGGAACGATGCGGCTAGGCCGTTCGAACGCGCCGCGACCGGGCGAAGCCCGCACACAAGCAGCCGGGGTGGCTTTTCAAACCCCACCTGAGCGGTTCCCCATCCCCGTCAGCCTGGAGAGGACACACCGCATCCTGGGCGCGCGGACCCGCAACCCGCCGCCGCCCTAGCCACCCAACCGCAGGGGTCCGCGCGCCCAGGATGTGGTTTGGTATCGGAAGGCTGACGGGGATGGGGAACCGCACGAGCACTGCTCTCTGCCCTTGACTTTGAACCTCCCCCCATCCTTTGATTCCTGCCCGTCCGGCGAGGACGCCCTTGATCTTGATCTTCCGCTCGTGCACCAACCCGCCCACAACGGCCAACACCCCGTACAACAACGGCCAACACGCCGTACCAGAACGGCCAACACGCCGGGTGGAGCAGCGCTGGGCGGGCTGTCGGGCGGGCTGGGACCGCCCGCCCGACAACCTCAGCTCACCAGCCCGAGATCACCGGATCTCGCTACGCAAGATCCGATCCGACCCAGGCCCCTGCCCCCCATTCCCATCAGCGTTCGTCGTCCCGATCCAGATCGCGTTCGCCCCCGGCACCTTCACCACGGACCGCAACCGCCCGAACGAGTTGAAGTGCGCGGTAGTGGCCCCCGCGCTCGTCCCGTTCAGCTCCACCCGCCACAGCCGCTGCCCCCGCAACGCCGCGACATAGGCCGTGTCGTTCACGATCGCCAGCGAGGACGGCGATGCCTCCGCGGTGGTCCAGGTCCGCTTCGGGTTCTCCATCCCGCTGACCCCGCAGTTGCCCTCGCACTGCGGCCATCCGTAGTTGCGTCCCGGCAGGATCAGGTTCAACTCATCCGTCGACACGTTGCCCAGCTCGGCCGACCACAACCGCCCGGCCGAGTCCCAGGCCAGCCCCTGGGCGTTGCGATGCCCGTAGCTGTAGACCAGCGAGTTGAACGGGTTGCCCGGCGCCGCCGCGCCGGTCCGGGTGAACCGCAGGACCTTGCCTGCCGGGCTGTTCAGGTTCTGCGCCAGGCTGGTGTTCTGCGCGTCACCGGTGGTGGCGTACAGGAACCCGTCCGGGCCGAACTTGAGCTGTCCGCCGTTGTGGAAGCGGCTGGCAGGCAGGTTGTTGACGATGATCTGGCGGTTGCTCAACGTGGTGCCGTTGAAGCTCATCCGCACGATCCGGTTGGCCTGCGCGCCACCGTCGTTGGAGGTGTGGAAGAAGAACACGTCCTGGTCGCTGGAACCGTTCCAGCCGGGCGAGACCGCCACACCCATCAGACCGCCCTCACCGCCGGTGGTGGTGCTGTTGGGCACCGTGCCGACCTGGGTCTTGCTGCCGTTGAGCCCGGCCCGGAACACCCGGAAGGTGTCCCGCTCGGTCACCAGCGCGGACTGGCCGTCGGGCAGGAAGGAGACCGCCCACGGGATGGACCAGCCGGTGCTGACGTTGGCCGGGGGCTGCGGGTTGCCGCGGCCGGGCACCGGCGCGGTGTCCACGTCCAGGGCGTCCAGGTTGGGGCCGCCGGTGGCGGTGGCCCCGGTGGCCCGGATGGTGTTGGACCCGGCGTTGAGCGCGGCGTTGATCGTCACGCTCTGGTAGTTGGTCCAGCCGTTGCTGGGGAAGGCCAGGTCGTTGGAGACCAGGTTGCCGTTGACGGTGATGTCCAGCGGCCGGTTGGCCCCGCCGCCGTTGGCGTAGCGGAAGGCGAGCACCGCGTTGCTCGTGGCGGAGGCGGCGTTCACCGTCCACTCGACGTAACTGCCCGCCACATTGTCGTTGTTGACGAAGCCGGTGCCGCTGAACCCGGCGTGGTTGGACTCCACCAGTCCCTGGGAGATGGTGGCGTTCTCGGCCTCGTACCTGACCGGCGCCGCGCCCGCTGGCAGCGCGGGCAGGACCAGGCCACCCGCCAGGACCACCACCGGCAGCGCCACTCTGGTAAGCGCTTTCAAGCCAGTTCTCATAACCGTTCCTCTCAAGGTGTGCAGTGAGGGAAAGCGGTTTCCCGTGGCGGCGGGAGTGTGCGGGAGAACCGTGCTACATGGTGCGGCAGCCGGACCGGCCGCCGCACCCGCCATTCGTCAGGTTCCGGATCGAACCTGCCGGATGGTGTCCCGGTACCAGAGCGCGCTGCGCTTGGGGGTGCGCTGCTGGGTCTGGTAGTCGACGCGGACGATGCCGAAGCGCTTGTCGTAGCCGTAGGACCACTCGAAGTTGTCCATCAGCGACCAGGCGAAGTAGCCCCGGATGTCCGCGCCCTGATTGCGCGCGGCCGCGACCGCGCCGATGTGCGTGCGGAAGTAGTCGGTGCGGCCCTCGTCCTCGACGAAGTCCTCCGCGTCGGGGGTGTCCACGAAGGCCGAGCCGTTCTCGGTGATCACCATCGGCACGCCGGGGTAGTCCTTGCTCAGCCGCACCAGCAGTTCGGTGAACCGCTCGGGCACGATCTCCCAGCCCATCGCGGTGACCGGCTTGCCCTGCGGGATCTGGCGTTCCACCGGGTTGCCCTCGGCGTCGCGGGTGTTGCCGTGCTCGTCCCGGCCGGAGAAGACGTGGCCGGAGTAGAAGTTCACCCCGAGCACGTCGATGGGCGCCGCGATGATCTCCAGGTCACCGTCCCGGATGGGCAGTTCGATCTTGCGCTCGGCCAGGTCGGCGACGATGTCGGCGGGGTATTGCCCGCGCAGCAACGGGTCCAGGTAGATCCGGGCGCCGAGGCCGTCGGCGCGGCGGGCGGCCTCCCGGTCCTCGATGGAGTCGGTGGCCGGGGTGGCGGTGCCCATGTTGAGGGTGATGCCGAACTCGTGCTCCGGCTTGCCCGCGGCGCGCATCCGCTGGGTGGCCAGGCCGTGGCCGAGCAGCAGGTGGTGCACGGCGTGGATGGCGTCGGGGAAGTGCTGCCGCCCTGGCGCCTGGCGGCCTTCCCAGTAGCCGAGCATGGCCGAGCACCAGGGTTCGTTGAGGGTGGTCCACTCGCGCACCCGGTCCTGCAGCTTGTCGAAGACCAGCATGGCGTAGTCGGCGAAGCGGTAGGCGGTGTCGCGCACCGGCCAGCCGCCGGCGTCCTCCAGTTCCTGCGGCAGGTCCCAGTGGTACAGCGTCACCCAGGGCGCGATGTCCTTGGCCAGCAGCTCGTCGACCAGGCGGTCGTAGAAGCCGAGTCCCTTGACGTTGACCGGCCCGGTGCCGCCGGGCTGGACCCTGGGCCAGGAGACGGAGAAGCGGTAGGTGTCCACGCCGAGGGAGCGGATCAGCTCGACGTCCTCGGGCATCCGGTGGTAGTGGTCGCAGGCGACGTCGCCGTGGTCGCCCTCGTGCACCATGCCCGGGGTGCGGCAGTAGGTGTCCCAGATGGAGGCGGTGCGCCCGTCCTCGAACGCGGCGCCCTCGATCTGGTAGGCCGAGGTGGCCACCCCCCACCGGAACGACGGCGGCAGGGTCCGGATCTGCTGCTCCGCCAGGCTTCCGGCCGGGGCCGCGGTGGTGATGTCCACGCTGTCTCCTTCTCGCTCAGGTCGGAACTCGGTCGCCCACGTGCAGGTGGCACGCCACGGTGCGTTCGGCGGTGCCGGCTGGCGGGCCGAGCACGGGAACCCGTTGCGCGCACGGCTCGAACGCCTGTGGACAGCGGGGGTGGAACGAGCATCCGCTGGGCAGCGCCCGGGGGTCCGGTGGCGAACCCGGGATCCCGGTCAGCTCCCGGCGCGGTCCGCGCAGGGCGGGGAAGGAGTGCAGCAGGCCGTCGCTGTAGGGGTGCAGCGAGTCCCGGTAGAGCTGCGTCGAGGGGGCCTGCTCGACGATGCGTCCGCCGTACATGACCGCGATCCGGTCGGCGAACTCCACCAGCAACGACAGGTCGTGCGTGATGAACAGGACGGAGAAGTCGAGTCGTTCGCGGAGGTCGACGAGCTGGCGCAGGATCTGCCGCTGGGTGACCACGTCCAGCGCGGTGGTCGGCTCGTCCATGATCACGATCTGCGGTTGCAGCGCCAGCGCCATGCCGATCATGACGCGTTGGCGCATGCCGCCGGAGAGCTGGTGCGGGTAGGCGTCCAGGCGATCCGCCGAGATGCCGACCAGATCCAGCAGTTCTTTCGCGCGGGCGCGGCGGGCGGCGCGGGTGCTGCCCGGTTCGTGCGCCTTGATCACGTCGGTGAGCTGGGTGGAGACCTTGTGCACGGGGTTGAGCGAGTTCATCGCGCCCTGGAAGACCAGCGAGGTCTCCGCCCAGCGGAACCGGCGCAGTTCCGGGATGGACAGTCGCAGGATGTCCACCGGTTCGCCGTTGGGGTCGTGGTAGATGACCTGGCCGGAGCGCACCACGCCGGGCGGGGGCAGCAGCCGGGTGAGTCCGTAGGCCAGGGTGGATTTGCCGCTGCCGCTCTCCCCGGCCAGGCCGAGCACCTCGCCGCGGTGCAGGGTCAGGTTGACCTCGCGGACCGCGCGCACGGCCTGCTCGCCCACGCCGTAGTCGACGTTGAGGTCCTTGATCTCCAGTACCGGCCTGCTCATCGCGCACCGTCCTTTGTGGACTCCCCGAGGACGGGGGTGAAGCCGACCCGCATCCGGACCACCTTGCCGTCGGGGCCGCGGGCGCGGCGGCCGCCGGAGCTGCGCAGGCGTGGGCTGAC
Organism: Crossiella cryophila; assembly: GCF_014204915.1. NCBI lineage: Bacteria > Bacillati > Actinomycetota > Actinomycetes > Pseudonocardiales > Pseudonocardiaceae > Crossiella > Crossiella cryophila. The sequence continues at coordinate 5,835,155 of NZ_JACHMH010000001.1, read as the reverse complement.
GAACTCGTCGATGCCGAAGTTCAGCAGGGACAACGCGGTGCCCAGCAACGCGATGGCCAGGCCAGCGGGCACGAACCACCACCAGGCGCCCTGGGCCAGTGCCTGCTGGCTCTGTGCCCAGAACAGGATGGTGCCCCAGTTCCATTCGGAGATGCCGGAGACGCCGATGAAGGCCAGGGTGATCTCCGACATCACCGCGAAGATGACCGTGCCGACGAAGTTGGAGGCGATCACCGCGGACAGGTTGGGCATGATCTCGAACAGGATGATCCGCCAGGTCGGTTCGCCGGTGGCGCGGGCGGCCTCGACATAGTCCCTGCGCCGCAAGGACAAGGTCTGCGCGCGCAGCACCCTGGCGCCCCAGGCCCAGGAGGTGAAGCCGATGACCATGGCCACGGTGATGTCGCCGGTGCCGGGCAGGGTCGCGGTGACGATGATGACCAGGGGCAGCGCGGGCAGCACCAGGAAGACGTTGGAGACCATGGACAGGCTCTCGCCGACCGCGCCGGAGAGGTAGCCGGAGGTGACGCCGACGAGCACGGCCAGCACCGAGGCCACTCCCCCGGCGAGGAAGCCGACCAGGATGACGCTGCGCGCGCCGACCAGGATCTGGCTGAAGATGTCCTGGCCGATGTGCGTGGTGCCGAACCAGTGCGCGGCCGAGGGCGGTTCCAGCAACGCCGAGCTGCGCTGGGACGGGTCGTAGGGCGCGATCCAGGGCCCGATGACGGCCAGCAGCACGAAGAAGCCGATGAGCAGCAGTCCGATGAGGGTTTTGCTGTTGCTGGCGAAGCGGAATCGGCGCCGCTTGTTCGCGAGCAGCGGTTCTCCTGGTGGTCGCGCGGCCGCGGCGAGCAGGTCGGTGGTGGGCATGGCCATGGCTCAGCCCTCCTTGCGGGTGCGCGGGTCGAGGGCGAGGTAGGCCAGGTCGGCCAGCAGGTTGGCGACCAGCACGGAGAGGGTGATCACCAGGAAGATGCCCTGCAGCAGCGGGTAGTCCTTGGCGCCGACGGCCTGGAAGAGCTGGAAGCCCACCCCGGGATAGGAGAAGACGATCTCCACCAGCAGGGTGCCGCCGACGATGAAGCCAAGGGACAGCGCGAGGCCGGAGACGTTGGGCAGCACCGCGTTGCGCGCGGCGTAGCTGAGCGCGACCCGGCTTTCGGACAGGCCCTTGGCGTGCGCGACGGTGACGTAGTCCTCGGCGGCCACGGTGACCATCATGTTGCGCATGCTGAGGATCCAGCCGCTCATCGAGGAGATGATGATCGTGATCGCGGGCAGGATGCTGTGGTAGAGCGCGCTGCCGATGAACTCCAGGTCCCAGCCGGGCACCAGGCCGGCCTCGAAGCCGCCGGAGGCCGGGAAGGCGCCGTCGATGCCGGCGAAGAGGCTGATGGCGATCAGGCCGAGCCAGAAGTAGGGCACCGAGGACAGGAAGGTGGTCACCGGCAGCACCAGGTCCACCCAGGAGCCGCGCCGCCACCCGGCGAGCACGCCGAGGCCGGTGCCGATGAGGAAGCTGGCGATGGTGGTGATGCCGACCAGGATCACCGTCCACGGCAGGCTTTGCGCGAGCACGTCGGAGACCGGGGAGGGGAAGAAGGTGAAGGACAGGCCGAGGTCGCCGCTGAGCAGCTGACCGCAGTAGTCCAGGTACTGCTCGAAGATGCCCTGGTCGCCGTCGAGTCCGAAAAGGACATACAGTGACTGGATGTTCTCCGCGCTGATCGCGCCCTGCTGGCGGGAGATCAGCGAGGTGACCGGGTCGCCGGGGATGAGCCTGGGGATGAAGAAGTTGATGGTCACCGCGGCCCAGGCGGTGAACAGGTAGAACGCCAGGCGCTGGAGCACGTATCTCACGAGACCGGCTCCCCCGCGGGTTCCCCTGCCGACTCGCGGGCCGGATCGTCGACCGCGTACAGCCAGCAGGCGGCCCAGTGTCCGGCGCCGTCGCCGATGTCGAAGCGGGGCGGGACCTCGGTGCGGCAGCGGGCCATCGCCTGCGGGCAGCGCGGGTGGAACCGGCAGCCGGCGGGCGGGTCGATCAGGCTGGGCGGCTCGGCGCGGGCGTTGTCCTTGCCCAGCGCGGCCAGCGAGTCCACCTTCTCCGGCAGGTCGTTCTCGTGCGCGCCGCGGTCCGGGTCGGGGGCGGAGTCGATGAGCAGCCGGGTGTAGGGGTGCGCCGGGTGCTGGGTGAGCGTCTCGCTGTCGCCGCCCTCCACGATCCGGCCCGCGTACATCACCAGGGTCTCATCGGCGAAGTAGCGGGCCGATGCGATGTCGTGGGTGATGTAGAGGATGGCCAGTTGCAGGCGTTCCTTGAGGTCCCGCAACAGGTTGAGCACGCCGAGCCGGATGGAGACGTCCAGCATGGACACCGGTTCGTCGGCCAGCAGCGCGTCCGGGTCGGCGCCGAGGGCGCGGGCGATGGCCACCCGCTGGCGCTGGCCGCCGGAGAGTTCGTGCGGGAACTTGTCGAGGTAACGCTCGGGCGGGGTCAGCGAGACCCTGGTGAGCAGTTCCCGCAACGCGGTCTCCAGCTCGGCCCGGTTCCTGCCGCCGTTGCCGTGGATCTTCAGGGCCCGGCCGAGGTGGTAGCGCACGGTGTGCACCGGGTTCAGCGAGGCGAACGGGTCCTGGAAGATCAGCTGCACTTTTTTGCTGTAGGCGCGGAACTTCCGGCCGCCGCGCACGGTGACCGGCTCGCCGTGCAGCCGGATCTCGCCGCTGGTGCGCGGGTAGAGCTGGGCCAGCAGCCTGGCCACCGTGGACTTGCCCGAGCCGGACTCGCCCACCAGCGCGGTGACCCGGCCCCTGCGCAGCCGCAGGGTGACCTGTTCCACCGCGTGCACGGTCCGTGCCGTGCCCTTGACCACCTCTCGGGCCGCCCTGCGGACCGGGAAGTGTTTGGTCAGGGCCTCGGCTTCCAGCACCACCGCCGTAGTGCCGGAAGCCGAGGCAATCGTGCTCTCACTCATCCCCGTGAGTCCTCCTGTCCTTCCCAGGCGCCGCTCAGGAGGCGGGTTTGAGGTGGAGCACGACATCCAGTGAGCTGCGCAGGCTCGGCTGAGCCGGCGCGTAGGAGTTGCTGTCATCGGGCCAGCCGACCCAGTTCTTGGTGCTGTACATGCCACCCAGGTTGGCCGCGCCGGTGACCGCGACCGGCTGCTGCTCGATCATGATGCGCTGCAAGGTGTTCAGCGCGGTCGCGCGGGCCGCCTCGTCACTGGCGTTGGCGTACTGGCGCAGTGCGGCGGTGGCCTCGGCGTTGCGGAAGCGGCCGTAGTTGCCGATGGTCTGTCCGGTGCCCAGTGGCTTGTACAGGTCGCTGTCCATCATGTAGCGGTAGGACTGGTACGGGGTGGGGCCGTCCTCGGTCCAGTGCATGACGGCGTCGAAGTTGCCCGCCTCCACCGCCTCGGTCCAGGCGTCCTGGTTGGTCTTGTCCACGGTGGCGGTGATGCCCAGCCCGGACAGGTTGTCCTTGATGATCTCCAGCGTGGTCACGTAGTCCGACCAGCCAGAGGGCACCGACATGGTCAGCTTGACCGGCTTGCCGGCCGGGTCGAGCAGGGTGTTGCCGTCATAGCGGAACCCGGCCTCGGTGACCAGCCGCTTGGCCTCGGTCACGTTGGGGGTCAGCGACTTGCCCTTGTACTCCGGCGCGATGAAGGAGTCCCCGTTGGGTGTGGGGATGCCGGTGACGTTGTCCACCTTGGGGTAGAAGTAGCCGGCCTCGGCCTGGGTGAAGATGTCCTCGCGGTTGATCACCAGGTTGATCGCCCTGCGCAGCGCCGCGTTGTCGAAGGGCGCCTTCTCGGTGTTGAACCACAGGCCGTGGATGCCCAGCGAGGCGGGGAACCACAGCTTGTGGTGCTGCGGGTTCTTGCTGGTGTAGACGGCCTTGTAGTTCGGGATGAACACGAAGGCCCATTCCGATGCGCCGGAGGCCAGCGCGGTGGTCTGCGCGTTGTTGTCGTTGTAGGAGGTGTACCGGAGTTCCTTGACCTTGGGCAGTTCCTGCCAGTAGCTCTCCCGCGCGGTGAGCGTCACGGTCTGCTGGGTGAAGGACTTCAACGAGTACGGGCCGGTGCCGACCGGGTTCTTGTTCAGCTCCTGGGAGGGGTCGGCGACCTTCTCCCAGATGTGCTTGGGCACCACCGCGGCCTCCAGGATCATCACCTGGTTGGTGTACTGGGACCGGGGGAAGGTCACCGTCACCGTGTTGCCGCTGGGGGTGATGTCGCCGAAGGGGATGGCGTGCAGGTTGAACGCCGGGTACTTCTTGAGCAGCCCGAGGCTGAAGGCCACGTCCTCGGCGGTCATCGGCCGGCCGTCGGCGAACTTGACGTTGTCCCGGACGGTCAGGGTGAGCTTGGTGAAGTTGTCCGCCCACTCCCACTTGCTGGCCAGCCACGGCTTGCTGGGGTCGGTCGGCCGGACCTTGTTCCGCATGCCGAGCGGCTCGTAGATCATCCACCGGTAGCCGAGGGAGCCGGCGGCCGAGGTCTCCAGGAACGGGTTGTGGTTCTCCGGCTGCGGCCCGTTGGGCGCGCCGATGTTGAGCACCGCGCCCGGGTTGCCCCCGGCGCCGCTGTTCCCGGTGCCGCAGGCGGCCAGGCCCAGGGCAAGGATTCCCGTGAGGGTCAAGGCCGCGATGCGCTTGACTCGCATGGGACCTCCTTCGACGTCGGTGGCGGTAAGCCCTTGCCTGCCAGTGGTAGAGCGCTCTCGCAGGTCAGCTTGTGCGAGGAGTCAACCGGCCGCACCCGGCCACGTCAATAACGAGAACATAACGTATCCCGTCTAAATTTAAGCCATGAAGTAAGCAGGACGGCGTGCCTGGGCGCGGGAGTTCCCCGTTTGGCCCACACTGGGCGCAGAGGTTGTTCACATACTTGGTTCATGTCGTGACAAATGGTCACGACCCAGGTGCGGGAAGGGGGGATGAAGTCATCATGACGGCACGACGTTCCACGGTGCGGGATCTGCGCCGCAGCAACCGGTCGATGCTGCTGTCCAAGCTGTTCTTCGACGGTCCGCTCAGCCGTCAGGAGCTGAGCCAGCAGACCGGTCTGAGTGCGGCCACGGTCAGCAACGTCACCGCGGAGCTGACGGAGGAGCGGCTCATCGTCGAGGCGGGACTGGTCGAGTCCGACGGCGGCAGGCCACGGGTGTTGCTCCGGGTGGACCCGGAATACGCCCATGTGGTGGGCATCGACGTCGGCGAGACCGGGGTAAAAGTCGAACTGTTCGACCTGGCGATGACCAGGCTGGCGGCGGTGGAGCACCCACTGCCGTCCTCCCGGCCACGCCCGGCCGCGGTGGTCACCCAGGTGGTCTCCGGCCTGCGCGAGGTGATGGCGGCGGCCGGGGTCGGCGCGGCGAGCATGCTCGGCGTCGGCATCGGGGTGCCCGGCACGGTGGAGCAGGGCAGCACCCTGCGGGTGCACGCCCAGACCATTGGCTGGGACGGCGTGGAGCTGGTGAACCTGTTGCGCGCCAAGGGCGTCGAGCTACCGCTGTTCATCGACAACGGCGCCAAGACCCAGGGCCAGGCCGAGCTGTGGTTCGGCGCGGGCCGGGGCGCCCGGCACGCGGTGATCGCGCTGCTGGGTTCCGGCGTCGGCGCGGCGGTGATCACCGACGGCGCCACCTACCGCGGCTCCACCTCCAGCGCGGGCGAGTGGGGACACACCACCATCGCCTACAACGGCCTGGAATGCCGTTGCGGGGCAAGGGGTTGCCTGGAGGCCTATGTCGGGGCCGAGGCCATCCTGGAGCGCTACCGCAAGGCCAGGGGTGGCCGCGCGGTGCCCGGCGCGGACGAGCAGAGCAGCCTGGCCGCCCTGCTCACCGCGGCCGAACGCTCCCGCACCGCGGCCAAGGTCCTGGAGGACACCGCGGGCTACCTGGGCGCGGGCATCGCGAACCTGGTCAACCTGTTCAACCCCGAGCGCATCGTGCTCGGCGGCTGGGCGGGCCTGTCCCTGGGCGCGGCGCTGCTGCCGTTGATCGAGCAGTCCACCGCCGCGCACGCGCTACGGCATCCCTACGGTCAGACCACGATCGAGATCGCCCAGCTCGGCCCGGACGCGGTGGCGGTCGGCGCGGCCACCCTGCCGGTGGCGGCGATGCTGGATCAGGGCAGCGACCCACGGGAGGCGGCGGGCGACGACGCGGCCTGAAGCAGTTCCAGTCCGGTCGCGAAGGCGTCCTCGGCGCTGGTCTCGACATCCGGGAGCACGCCGACCCCCTCCCAGTTCGTCCCGGTGACCGGGTTGACCGCACGGGCGACCGGCACGGTCACCTCCAGGTGCGGATGCACCCGGAATCCCTCCCGAGGGTGCGCGCCGCCACGCGTACGCTCGCCCACCACCCTCGCCCGCCCCAGGTGCTTGAGGTCATAGGCCAGCTCCTCCCCGCCGGAGAAGGTCGCCGAACCGGTCAGCACCACAACGGGTTTCGTCCCACCGAAGCGCGGCCCCGGCACGTGCGGCAACGTCCAGGACTGGGTGATCCGGTCCCCCGCCCGTTCATGCATCGAGTTCAGGTGCGTCCGCTCGTCCAGCAGGTAGCTGCACACCAACGCCACCCCGTCCGGCGACCCACCCCGGACCCCACGCAGATCCAGCAGCAACCCCCGCGTCCCCGCGACCAGATTCATCGCCGCCACCAACTCCTCCGCCCTGATCCCCGGATCCATCAGCAACGGCCCCAGCTCCAGATGCGCCACCACCCCCGGCAACAACCGCACCCCCAGCACGCCACCCATGGTCCGCTCCGCCTCCCGCCGGACCACCACCTCGAACAACTCCCCCGGCTCCGCCGGCAACTCCTCCCCGTGATGCAACAACCGCAGATGCAGGTCCTGGTTGCCCGCCTGCAGGTCCGCGGTGACCGCCGCCGCGAGCCCTTCGGCCCCGTCCACGCCGTCATACCGCCCCGCCGCGAGATTGCCGGTCAGCCGTTCCCCCGCCGCCCGCCCCACCTCGGCGAACACGTAGTGCCGGTCGACGAGCCGGGCGGTCTCGCCCACGATCCGATGAATCTCATTGGTCTCCACGGCCCGGGAGTGAACCAGCCCCCTCGACAAAGCGTCAAGAACATTAGACACTTTCCCCCGTGCCCAGCCTCCCCCAGGACGAGGTGCTGGCGGTAACCACCCCAGCCCAGTTCAAAGCCATGGCCCACCCGCTTCGCCAGCGGCTGCTGTTCGCACTCGGGCAGACCCCGGCCACGATCAGCCAGCTGGCCGGGTCACTGTCGGTGGCCAAGGGCAGCGTGGCGCACCACCTGAAGGTGCTGCGGGAGGCCGGGATGGTGCGGATCGGGGAAACACGGCAGGTCCGGGGCGGGACCGAGCAGTACTACCAGCGGGCGGCGCGGCGATTCGAGGTGCCGGACGGGTTGGCGGGGCCGACGACGGCGTTGTTGCACGCGGTGGCGGAGGAGGTGGTGGGGTCGCCGGATCCGATGCTGACGGTGCGGCACCTGCGGTTGACGGCGGAGCAGGCGGCGGAGTTCCGGGGGCGGTTGCAGGGGTTGGTGGATTCATTGAGCGACGCGGGTGACGGGGAGACGGGGTACGGGGTGCTGGTCACGATGTACGAGTCGGGCTGATCCCAGGACCGCTGTCGTCGGGTCCCTGGGTGACGCCTCGTTGCCCAGGTCGAGGGGGTGGAAGGCGAATGGGTACACCGGCTCGTCCGACACCGGATGCTCGCCAACCGGACCAGCCGATCCCCGGACCACACGGCCAAGGCCGCCCAGCCCATCACGCTGTACAGCCCATCACGCTGTACAGCCCATCACGCTGTACAGCCCATCACGCTGTGCAGTCCATCGTGCTGTGTATGAACACCGCATAGGCATCCCGCCCAATAGACATCCCACCCAGCCGCGAGCCTGGCAACCAGACTGGTCAAGTCCCCGGGACTCATCCAGGCCAGTCCTGGGAACGAACCCGCGCACACCACTCCTGGTTCCGGCCACACGGCGCGGTCGAGTGACAACGACCCGGCCGCACGCAACCAGGTCGCCCAGCCGTGCCCCTGGTCAACCCCCATGCGACGGGTACAGCGGCAAACCCCCGCCTGGCAGCCTATCCGGGACCTGCCACCCACGAAGGGCCCAACCATGTTCCGAGCCGCAGTCCTGGGACTGGCCCTCACCGCCACCCTGGCAACCCCCGCCACCGCAACCCCAACCCCCACTCCCCCGCCCTGCCCCCCACTCATCCAGGGCACCGGCCCCAGCATCCACCCCGAAGGCGTCGCCTACGACGCCGTGCGGGCCAGGTTCCTCATCGGCTCCATCACCCACGGCACCGTCTCCACCGTCGGCCCCGACAACCGCGCCGTCACCCTCGTCGACGACCAGCGCCTCATCACCACCATGGGCCTGGCCGTGGACAACCTCCGTGGCCGCGTCCTGGTCACCAACGCCGACCTCGGCCGCGGCGACCGCACCACCCCAGAGACCAGGAACCAGCTCGCCGGGCTCGGCGTCTACGACCTGCGGACCGGCAAGCCGCTGCACTACCTCGACCTCGGCAAACTCATCCCCGACACCCAGAACTTCGCCAACGACGTCGCGCTCGCCCCCGACGGCACCGCCTACGTCACCGACTCACTCGCGGGCGCGGTCTACCGGGTCACCCCGGACGGACGCGCCAACGTGCTCATCCGCGATCCGCAGCTCGCCGGCGCGGTGGGGGCGGGCTGGGGGCTCAACGGGATCGTGTGGACGCCGCACGGGCTGATCGGCGCGTTGTCGGCCAGGGGTGCGCTGGTGCGGATTCCGTTGCGGGAGCCGGCGAAGTTCCACCTGGTCGCCCTGGACGCCTCGATCGGGAAGCCGGACGGGTTGCTGGTGCGGCCGGGGAACCGGTTGCTGGCGGTGGACAACACCGCGGCGAACCGGATCGTGGAGGTGCGCTCGGGTGACGGGTGGCGGACGGCGGGCGTGACCGGGTCCACACCGTGGGCGGACAAGGCGCCGACGACCATGGTCAACACGCACTGCGGGCCGTACGCGCTGGCCGGGCGCCTGGATGTGTTGCTCGGGGGTGGGCGCAGTGACGAGTTCGTGCTGCGCCGGCTGGGTTAGGTCTCTGGGCAACTTCGCCAACCGGGGCACGGGGCTGGGCAGAGGGGTGGCGGGGTGACGGCGGGTCACCGCGGCGGCTGAATCCGGTGCACGGTGGCGTTATCGGCGGTGCGGACGGGCGACAACCCCTGCCGCGCCTGCTTCGTGGGCCGGAAGCATCGAGGCGGACGAGGGCTCGCCTGGAGGTGGAGGGACCGTGCCGCATAGACACCGCAGGACCTGGTCGTGGATCGCGGTGGCCGGACTGGTCGCCGTGTTGTCGCCCGCCCTACCCGCCTCCGCCACCTCGACCCCCGCACCACCGGTCTCCTGCACCGAGGAAGAACGGGCCGCGGACCTGGCACGGGAACGGGATCGGGTACTGCCCGCGCTCGAACGGGTGCGCACCGTGCGGAACTGGGCGCAGCTCGGACTGCTCGCGGCGAGCGGGTGGGGTGCGCTCGGGCACGGGTTCGTCAGCTTCGACGGCGCGGGGGTGGCCATCGCGCGCACCGACTCGCCGTTGAGCGGATCGCACGTGGTGATCCCGCTGCCGGTCGGGGAGAAACCGTTGCTGCCGTTGAACATGCCCGATCTGGTGTTCTACGCGCCGAACCCGGAGTCCGGCACCGTCACGCACCCGCACAGCCCCGACTTCCCCTACACCCTGGTGGGCTGGGGCTATTGGGACGGCTACAACCTGGAGCGCCACCCCACCGGCCGCGGACCGGTCTGCCTGACCCGGCGGGACTGGCACGTGCACGAGCGCGGCATCCACGACTTCGCCACCTTCGGCTTCGTGCCGGTGCCGCCGAGGGAGAGCTTCCAGGGCGAGTCCAGCGGGGCCGATCCGGTGCCGCCACTGGCTTTGCTGCGTGATCCGGGGATCGTGCACAAGCGAGCGTGGAACACCCACCTCTGGCTCACCCCCGACGCGAGCACGGTCACCCCCGCCTTCGCCAACCCGTACCAGCGGATCCGCGGCCAGGACCTGCGCTACGGCCAGTGGTTCTTCCAACCCCCGAGCCGGTGAAAGGCCCTCGCCCGGCCATGTCAAGATGAGGGCATGGGGTGGCGCAGGGGTGGGCGGCTGGGGGCCGTCGCGATGGGTGTCGGGCTGTTGCTGGCGGTGGCGGCTGACGGGTCAGGGGTGGCCGCGACGCGGGCGAGCGGGTTCGGGGAGCAGGTGCTGGCGCGGGCCGAGACCTGGTACCGGCAGAACCTCCAGTACTCCCAGGAACGGTGCTATCAAACCGGGATCGGCTACGCCGACATCGACTGGGGCGGGCCGCTGGGCGGCTGCCGGTGGCCGTACTACCGCACCGACTGCTCCGGGTTCGTCTCCATGACCTGGGGCCTGAAGTTCAGCTACGCCACCCCACGGCCCGGCGACAGCCCGGACCTGGCCGATGTGGCGCACCGGATCCAGCTGCCGCAGTTGCGCGCCGGGGACATCCTGGTCGCCGACGGCAAGCACGTCCGGCTCTTCGAGCGCTGGCTGGACTACGCCGAGGGCCGCTACCGCGCCTACGATTTCGGCTCCACACCGGTGAAACACCAGGATTACGTGTGGGGCGCACCGGGCGAACACGCCTACCGGCCGATGCGCCCCAACAGTCATCCTTAGCGCTTGACGTAGAACTCGTACTCGGTCGCCGGGGACAGGTTGCCCGCGCGATCCTTGGCGTAGACCCGCATCAGCTGGCTGTGCGCCCGGGTCGGGGTGAACTCCACCGTCAGCGTGCCGTCGGCGTTGGCCGGGGTGCTGCGCATCCGGTCGCCGTCACCCCAGTAGTAGGCGGCGATATCGCCGACACCGTTGGGGCTGAAGGTGAACTTGCCGGTCACGCCGATGCCGCCGTGGCCCGGTTCCTCGTCACCGGCCGGGTAATCCGTCGAGACCACACCGGGCGCCTTGTCCGGGCGGGTGAAGTCGGTGGTGAACCGGCAGGGCGCGCTCGGCGGCGAGATCGCGTTGAACGGGTCCGCCGCGCGCAGGGTCAGCTCGTAGGTCTCGTTGTCCCGCAGGAAGTTCGCCGGCACGTAGCCGTGCGCGTAGTCGGTGCTGAGGAAGCCCCCGTCCACCTCCGCCCGGTGCGCCGGGTCGGTGGTCGAGGCCAGGGTGAACTTCGCGAGCAGCTGCTCGTTGGGGTCCGGATCCGACATCGCGCCGACCATCCGCGGACTGGGATCGTTGATGAACTGGTGCTCCCGCACGCAATCCCGCTTGGTGGACCCGGTCATCAGCGCCAGCCCGGTCGGCGCGTTCGGCGCCCGGTTGTAGCGCACCACCAGCGCGAGCCGCTCGTAGGAGCGGCTGTCGGCCGGGTTGAGCTGGGCGGCGCCGGAGATCCGCAGTGCCAGGGTGATGCTGGGCTTGCGGGAGTTGACCGCCTCGCGCACCAGCTCCTCGGCGCCCCAGCCCACGAAGTCACCAGCGCACGGGCCGAAGGCGCTGGGACCGGCCAGTTTCACCCGCTCCCTCGGCGGGTTCAGCCAGGTCGGCTCACCGTGCCCGTCGACCACCCAAGCCTCGGTGACCCTGGTCCGCTCGCAGTCGCCAGCGGTCTCGATCGCGGACAGGTGCGCGGTCAGCAGTTCCGCGCCGTGCATGCCGGTCAGGTCGAAGGTGAGATAGACCTTCGAGGAGTGGAAACCCTTGTCCAGCCAGGAACCCACCCGCACCTTGTCCTCGGTGACCGGGAATGTGCGCAGTGGCTCGGCGAGGTCGGTGTGCACCACCTTGGCCGCCTTGAGCGCGGCGTAACTCCCCCCGTTGGGCAACGGATCCGCCGGCGCGGCCTGCGCCGGGACGGCCAGACCCGCGCTCAGCGCCGCGGCCACCACCGCGACGGACAGCAAAGAACCCCTCATGTGTTGCTCCCTCCCCAGCCGCCCGCATCCGGGCGGTCCGTGGAGTAGCACCCCTGAGACGGGCCCCGGGTTGCCCAGACAACCCGGGGTTCACTCGTTCGGCCTAGGACGGGTGCGCGGCGAGGTGGTTGAGGAGCAACGGAATGGTCTGGTTGGCGCATTCCTCCGGCAGCCAGTGGCTGGCCCCTGGCAGGATCTCCAGGCGGTAGGGCGCGTCCACGAACTCGGCGGTGCGCAGCGCCGCGCCCCGGCCCAGCGCGCGGTCGGCCGAACCCCACAGGTACAGCGTGGGCGTGCGGATCCGGCCCGCCGGGATGGTGAGCTTCTCGTCCACCGCGCGGTACCAGTTCAGGGTGGCGGTCAGCGCACCCGGTTCGGACAGCCTGCGCACGTTGCGCGCCACCAGGTCCCCGTCCACCTTGCCCTCATAGGCCGCGCGCAGCCGGGCGGCGTCCTCGGCCAGCAGGCTGGCCTCGGCCTGACCGTCGGGCAGCTGGAAGAAGCGGACGTAGTCCAGGCGGCTGTGCTGGTCCGGGTCGGTCTCCTGTTGCTCTCGCAGCGCCACGGGATGCGGGGTGGCCAGCACCGAGAGCGAGCGCAGGCGCTCGGGGTGCGCGGAGGCCAGTGCCCAGGCGACCAGGCCGCCCCAGTCGTGCGCGATCAGGTGGAAGCGGGCCGCGCCCAGGGTGTCGGCGAACGACAGCGCGTCGGCGACCAGCAGCGGGACCGTGTAGTCGGTGATCCCGGGTGGGCGGGCGCCGGGGGCGTAACCGCGCTGGTCCACCGCGACCGCCCGGTAGCCCGCCGCGGCCAGGGCGCGCACGTGTTCGGTCCAGCAGTCGGCGAACTCCGGCCAGCCGTGCAGCAGCAGGACCAGTTCGCCGTCGGCGGGACCCGCGGCGATCGCGGTGTGCCGGTGCGGGCCGTTGGCCAGGGTCAGGTGTTCGATCACGCGGTGCCCACCAGGTCTCGGATGTGGTTCAGCCAGGTCTCATGATCACTCGCGCGGCGCATCAAGTGATCTTGCACTTCGGGGTGCGGCAGGATCAACAGCCGTTCGTCGGCCATCCCGGCCACGACCGCCTCGGCGATCAGCCCGGGGTCGGCCGGGGAGGCGGGGCAGACGCAGGACACGTGGAGATTGTCCTTGGCGTGGTTGAGGTTGAGCCACTCGGCCAGTGCCACCGCGGCGTGCTGGACCACGGTGTGCACCAGGGCCGAGGGCTGGGTCAGCAACCCGGCCGCCGAGGCGGCGAGCACCAGGTAACCACCCGTCAACCGCATCCGGGGCACCAGCTCGCGGGCCGCCCACACCGGGGAGAGCACGTGCGCCCGCCACAGGGTGTCCCAGATGTCGTCTCCCACCTCCGCGCCACCGGGTGGGCCTGCCAGGCCCGGGTTGGCGCAGTAGACGTCGATGTCGCCGTTGCGGCGGACCGCGCCGTTGATCAGCGCCAGCACCTCGGACTCGTGCCCGGCGTCGAAGCGGTGCGCGGTCACCACCGGACCGGCGGCCGCGGCCACCGCGCGCGCCCCGGCCAGGTCGAAGTCCGCGGCCACCACCGCCCGCGCGCCCTCCCGCGCGAACCGGTGCACCAGCGCGGCGCCGAGCGGGCTCGCCGCCCCGGTCACCACGATGTGCTTCCCGCTGATCCGCATGCGAGGACACGGTAGGAGCGCGTCCGGTTCCGGTCGAGCCGGGCACTGTGGCGCGCTGCGACATTCTCGAACCCGGTGGTCGGACCGCTGCTCCGGCAGGAGCAACGGAAAGCGTTTCCTCCGTTGGTAGGACACGGCATTGGCGGAACTGCCCGCGCACACGTGTGCATCGCGCGGAAACCGGCAGTGCGCAGCAACTTCCCTGAAGTCGAATCTGTCCGGAAGTGCCAGTCACAACGCCCCCGGACTCGTCAAGAAGGCTTACCCCGAACGGCCGCAGCGCCCACCGATCGTCCCGGTGTCTGGGACGAAACCGGCGTCCCTCCCGATGGCGGACGGCCGTGATTACCGTCCCCGGCCATGACCGAACCGCGGCCCACCCGCGCGATCAGCGAGGACTGGCTGTCCGTCCTCATCGGACTCGCGCTGCTCGCTCTCGCCCTGACCGGCGTCATCCCCGCTGGGCTGGTGCCGTGATGACCACGACCGCCCCCACCCGCTCCCGGACCCTGGGCTACGCCGCGCTCGGCGTGCTCGTGGTGCTCGCCCTGTCCGCGCTGACCCGCTACCTTTCCGGTGCCGTGCCCGCGCTGACCAAGGGCACCGCGCTGGCCGGGATCGGCGCCTCGATCGAGTTCCCGGTCTACGCGATCCTGCTCGGCCTGCTGGGCAACGCGGTGCTCACCGCCACCGGCCTGCGGGACAAGCTGTCCGGGGGGTTCCGCACCGAGTTCTTCATCAAGACCGGTCTGGTGCTGCTGGGCGCCTCGATCAACCTGGCCGTGATCGTGCAGGCCGCCGGACCGGCGATCATCCAGTCCATCCTGCTGATCACCATCGTCTTCGGCTTCAGCTGGTGGCTGGGCGGACGGCTCGGCCTGGAGGACAAGCTGCGCGCGCTGCTGTCCTCGGCGGTGGCCATCTGCGGGGTCAGCGCGGCCATCGCGGCCGCAGGCGCGGTGCAGGCCAAGAAGGAACAGCTGGCCTACAGCGCCAGCCTGGTGATCGTCTTCGCACTGCCCTCGATCTTCGTGCTGCCCTGGGCGGCCACGGCGCTGGGCCTGCCGCCGGAGGTGGCCGGGGCCTGGATCGGCGGCAACATCGACACCACCGCCGCGGTCACCGCCGCCGGTTCACTGGCCGGGCAGCAGGCACTGGAGATCGCCACCATCGTCAAGGTCACCCAGAACGCGCTGCTCGGCGTGGTCGCGGTCGGCCTGACCGCCTACTTCGCGCTCAAGGTGGAACGCGACGGACCCAGCGCGCGCTCGGCAGGCCGCCAGCTGTGGCAACGGTTCCCGAAGTTCGTGCTCGGGTTCCTGGCCGCCTCGGTCATCACGACCGTCTACATCGGACTCGTGCCCGCCGCGGAGAGCAAGGCCGCCATCGGGGTGGCCAACGACCTGCGCACCTGGTTCCTGATCCTGGCCTTCGTCAGCATCGGCCTGGAGTTCCGGGCAGGCGCGTTGCGCGCGGCTGGCTGGCGGCCGGTGGGTGTCTTCGGCGCGGCGACGGTGGTCAACATCGTCGCCGCCCTCGGCCTCGCGTTGCTGCTGTTCGGTTAGACGAACAACCGCTGCACGAAGGTGATCACCGACTCGGCGGCACTGCGGAGCATGCCCAGGATGCCGTGCACGCCACCGGCGGCACCCGTCGGGTCGCTGACGATCAAGTAGATCACCAGAACGACCGCCAACACCACGATCAGCTTCTTCACGTTCACCGGCTCGAGTCCATCCTCATCACTGCCCGTCAACTCGGAACGCGCAACAGCCTCCCATCGAGGGACCGCGAACGTCGAACCGACACCCCGTTGGCTTGCACACACCCGTCTGGGGGAGAGTCTAATTTGAAACCGGTCCCTATCGGGTGGAATTCAGGATTCCAGATCGACAACTCCTGCCGGTGATCATCCATCCGACCATCGGACAATGCCCTGACCTGCGACGATCATCGTCCGATGGTAACTGGTTGCGATTGAAAACAGATTCTTTCTCCCGCTAGTTCCATTCCACCGATGCAACAACTCGACCGAACGGGTCGGTCTCTGCCACAAAGACCGGATGCTCTCACCCGTCCCGGTGAACGCC
Source organism: Crossiella cryophila (assembly GCF_014204915.1). NCBI lineage: Bacteria > Bacillati > Actinomycetota > Actinomycetes > Pseudonocardiales > Pseudonocardiaceae > Crossiella > Crossiella cryophila. The sequence goes on along the minus strand of NZ_JACHMH010000001.1, from coordinate 5,819,439 downwards.
CAGGTGGCGGCCGGTCCCTGGCAGGCTCGTCAGTGGTTCTGGCTCAGCTGCGGCGTCTTCGGCGTGCTCGGCTTCGGCAGCGCCCTGCTCGGCCCGACCCTGGGCGACCTGGCGCAGGCCCTGGCCATCACGCTGCCGCTGGCCGGGTCGATCCGCTCCGGCCGCCAGCTCGGCCAGTTCGTCGCCTCGGTGGGCTGCGCCTGGCTGGGCGCGAAACTGTCCACCGCGCTGCTCGGACTGGCCGGGTTCCTCTGCTACTCCGCCGGGCTCCTGCTGCTGCTCCTGCCAGTCGGGCTCCCGGTGGCGGTGCTCGCCGCCGTCCTCTGGGGTCTCGGCCAGGGCGGACTGCACGTGGTGTGCAACGCCGAGGTGGTGGCCCGGATGGGCGATCAGGCCCCGCGGCACGTCGCCCAGCTGCACTTCTGGTACTCCCTGGGCTCCATCGCCGGCCCGCTGCTGGTCTACCTGTGCCGGCTCACCGGGCACTGGGGCGCGGCCTACGCGCTGGCCGCCGGCACCATGGCCGTGCTGGGCAGCCGCTTGTTCCGGCACCAGGCCACGCCCGTTTCGGAACTCAACCGGGCAGCCAAACCGCGGCTGCCGATCGGGCTCGCGGTGCTCGCCGCACCGATGGTCGCGGTCTCCGCGGTGAACATGATGAACGCCGGACTGGCCGACTGGTCCTACCAGAACGCGGTGCTGGTCGCGGCCGCCGGACCGGCCGCGGCGACCGCGGTGACCTCGGCGTTCTGGATCAGCGTCGCGGTGGGCAGGCTGATCTCGGTGCGCCTGGTCGACCTGCTGGGCACCGGCCCGCTGCTGGTCGGCTCGGCCGCGGTGGCCACCCTGGGCACCGGCGGCATCGTGCTGTGGGGGCCGCACATCCCCAGCCTCACCGCGGCCACCGCCCTGGCCGGACTCGGCATCGCCCCGCTGTACCCGCTGGTCACCGCGCTGGGCGCGGCCGCGACCGACTCCCCAACCACCGCCGCGGGCGTGCTGTCCGCGGCCGCGGCGGCCTCCGCCGCACTCGGGCCGATGGCGCAGGGCTTCCTCGGCGGCGGACAGGACGGCGGGATGGTCCTGGTCGCCGCGCTGGCGCTGCCCCTGGTGCTCGGCGTGGTGCTCACCGTGCGCCAGGACCGGGCGCGGAAAGTCACCCTCTCGGGTGCTCATTGAGAAGGTCCGGGCCGCCACCCGGGCAACCGGATCACGCGAAACAGGCAGCGGGCCGGTCCAGGTGGATCGATTACCTGGGGAAACCCCAGGTACGGCGACGGCAAGATGGGCAGTAAACGGGCATCGCCCGGCCAGCCTGTGGCGCTGGCCACACCGTTTCAGTGGTGTTACACCTATGCACCAAGCCCGAACGGGCACAGTCGAGCCCGGGTTCGACGCCCGAACGGACAAGGAGGTCTGGATGCAGGCGGAGGACCGCAAGCGACGCATCCTGGCCAGGGCCCGAGCCGACGGCAAGGTCGACGTGATGGCCATGGCCAGTGAGTTCGGGGTGGCGCCGGAAACGGTGCGCCGCGACCTCAAGACCCTCGGCGAACACGGGCTGCTGCGCCGCACGCACGGCGGCGCGCTGCCGGTGGAGAGCGCCGGGTTCGAGACCGGGCTGGCCTTCCGGGCCGCGTCCATGGTCCCGGAGAAGCAGCGCATCGCCAGGGCCGCGGCCGACCGGCTGGACGAGGCCGAGACGGTGTTCATCGACGAGGGCTTCACCCCGCACCTCATCGCCGAACACCTGCCTGCCAACCGGCCGCTGACCGTGGTCACCGCCTCGCTGCCCACCGCGGCGGCCATGTCCGAGCAGCCCAGCGTCACCGTGCTGCTGCTGGGCGGGCGGGTCCGCGGCCGCACCAAGGCCACCGTGGACCACTGGGCGATCCGGATGCTGAGCGAGCTGGTCATCGATCTGGCCTACATCGGCGCCAACGGCATCTCCCGCGAACACGGGCTCACCACCCCGGACCCGGTGGTCAGCGCGGTCAAGGCACAGGCGATGCGGTCCTCCCGGCGGAAGGTCTTCGTCGGCGTGCACACCAAGTTCGGGGTGGCCAGCTTCAGCAAGTTCGCCGCCGTCGGCGACTTCGAGGCGATCATCACCGACACCACGCTCTCCCCCACCGAGGCCCACCGCTACGCCCTCCTGGGCCCCAAGGTCCTCCGCGTCTAACCCCCAACCCGAGTGTTGGCCGTTCTCGTACGCCACGTTGGCCGTTGTCGTACGGGGAGTTCGCCATTGCCGGACGGCTCCCGCCCCCGGTCCCACCCACAACGGCCAACACGACGTACAAGAACGGCCAACACGGCGTTGGCTGGGAAGGATGGACGATGAGGTCTCCTACCCGACGCGGGCTCGGGGCGATCGCGGCGTGCTCGCTACTGCTGACCGCGGGATGCGCGGGCGCGGGCGGCATCGGCGATCCGGACGACCCGAACTCGATCAACGTGCTGATGGTGAACAACCCGCAGATGCTCGACATCCAGCGGCTCACCGCCCAGCACTTCACCAGCCGCACCGGGGTGAAGGTGAACTTCACCGTGCTGCCGGAGAACGACGTCCGGGACAAGATCAGCCAGGACTTCACCAGCCAGGCCGGGCAGTACGACATCGCCACCCTGTCCAACTACGAGGTGCCGATCTACGCCAGGAACAAGTGGCTGGCCCCCCTGGACGGCTTCATCGCCGCCGATCCCGGCTTCGACCAGCAGGACATCCTGGAGCCGATCCGGCAGTCGCTGACCGCCGCCGACGGCAAGGTCTACGCCCAGCCCTTCTACGGCGAGTCCTCCTTCCTGATGTACCGCAAGGACATCCTCGCGGCCAAGAACCTCACCATGCCGGACAAGCCCACCTGGCAACAGGTCGCCGACATCGCGTCCAAAGTGGACGGTGCGGAGCCAGGGCTGAAGGGCATCTGCCTACGCGGCCAGCCCGGCTGGGGACAGCTGATGGCCCCGCTGACCACGGTGGTCAACACCTTCGGCGGCACCTGGTTCACCCAGGACTGGCAGGCGAAACTGGACTCCCCCGAGTTCACCGAGGCCACCAAGTTCTACGTCGACCTGGTCCGCGATCACGGTGAAGCCGGTGCGCCGCAAGCCGGTTTCGCCGAATGCCTCAACAACATGACCCAGGGCAAGACCGCCATGTGGTACGACGCCACCTCCGCCGCCGGACTCCTGGAGGCCGCGGACTCCCCGGTGCGCGGCAAGCTCGGCTTCGCCCAGGCGCCGGTGGTCAAGACCAAGAGTTCCGGCTGGCTCTACACCTGGGCCTTCGCCGTGCAGCAGGCATCGGCCAAGCAGCAGGCGGCCTGGAAGTTCCTGTCCTGGGCCAGTGGCAAGGACTACGAGACCGTGGCCGGGCAGCAGCTCGGCTGGTCCAAGGTCCCCGACGGCAAGCGCGCCTCGACCTACCAGCGCCCGGAATACCTGAAGCTGGGCGGTTCCTACGCCGATGCCACCCGCACCGCCATCGCCACCGCCGACCCGCGCAACCCGGGCGTGCAACCCCGGCCCGCCTACGGCATCCAGTTCGTCGGCATCCCCGAGTTCACCAACCTCGGCACCCAGGTCTCCCAGGAGATCAGCTCGGCCATCGCCGGACGGCAGAGCGTGGACGAGGCCCTGAAGTCGGCGCAAGGCCTGGCCGACAAGGTCGCCGCGAAGTACCGGAAGTCCTGAGAGGAGGAACGATGACCACCCTCGCCACCCGCCCCAGCCCGGTCACCGGGCCGCCCGCCCAGCCACGCGGACTGTCCACGGCGGCCCGCTGGGCGCGGCGCGCGCCACTGCTGCCCGCGCTGATCTTCACCATCGCGGTCACCCAGCTCCCGTTCGTCGCCACCCTGGTGATCTCCTTCCTGCAGTGGAACTCCCTGGCCCCGGAGAACCGCGGCTTCGCCTGGCTGGACAACTACCTGGCCGTGATCACCGACCCGAACCTGCGGAACTCGGTGCTCACCACCATCCTGCTCACCGCCAGCGTGGTGCTGGTCAGCCTGATCCTCGGGCTGGGACTGGCCCTGTTGCTGGACAACAAGTTCCGCGGCCGCGGCCTGGTCCGCACCATGCTCATCGCACCGTTCCTGGTGGTCCCGGTGGCCGCCGCGCTGCTGTGGAAGCACGCGCTGTACAACCCGGAATACGGGCTGTTCAACGGGATCCTCGGCATCGAGATGGACTGGATCAGCGAGATGCCGCTGATCGCGGTGATCGCCTCGCTGGTCTGGCAGTGGACCCCGTTCATGATGCTGATCCTGTTGGCCGGCCTGCAATCCCGCCCCCTGGACGCGGTGGAGGCGGCCGCCATCGACGGCGCCAGCGGGTGGCAGGTCTTCCGCTACCTGACCCTGCCGCACCTGCGCCAGTACCTGGAACTGGGCGGGCTGCTCGGCTCGATCTACATCGTGCAGAACTTCGACGCGGTCTTCACCATCACCTCCGGTGGCCTGGACACCGCGAACCTGCCCTACACCATCTACCAGACCTTCTACCAGGCACACGACTACGGAGCGGCCTCCGCGGCCGGGGTGGTCGTGGTGATCGGCTCCATCGCCATCGCCACCTTCGCCCTGCGCGCGGTGTCCTCCCTACTCAAGAATGAGGTGACCCGATGACCCGCCGCGCCTGGCGCCCGTGGGGCGCGCTGGCCTGGTTCGCCGGCATCCTGTTCTTCCTGCCGGTGGCCTGGATGGTGCTGACCTCGCTGCACAGCGAGTCCGACGCGGCCACCAACCCGCCGTCGGTGCTGGCCCCGCTGACCTTCAGCGGGTACGCGGAGTTCTTCGGCGCGGACGGCGGCGCCAGCCCCTGGCCGCCGCTGCTCAACTCGGTCACCGCCAGCGTGGGCTCGACGATCCTGGTGCTGCTGCTGGCGGTGCCGGCCGCCTACGCCCTGTCCATCCGGCCGGTGCAGAAGTGGAGCGATGTGCTCTTCTTCTTCCTCTCCACCAAGATGCTGCCGGTGGTCGCCGGACTGCTGCCGATCTACCTGATCGCCCAGTACACCGGGCTGCTGGACAACATCTCCTTCCTGGTGGTGCTCTACACCTCGATGAACCTGCCGATCGCGGTGTGGCTGATGCGCTCCTTCCTGGCCGAGATCCCCAGGGAGATGCTGGAGGCCGCCGCCCTGGACGGCGCCGGCCTGATCACCACCCTGCGCCGGGTGGTCGCCCCCGTCGCCATGCCCGGTATCGCGGCCACCGCGCTGATCTGCTTCATCTTCAGCTGGAACGAGCTGCTCTTCGCCCGGGTGCTGACCGGGGTCGTCGCCGGCACCGCGCCGGTCTTCCTCACCGGGTTCGTCACCAGCCAGGGCCTGTTCCTGGCCAAGATGTGCGCCGCGGCCACCGTGGTGTCACTGCCGGTGCTGGTCGCCGGTTTCGCCGCCCAGGACAAGCTGGTCCAGGGCCTGTCGTTGGGAGCTGTGAAGTAATGAAGGCCGCCGTCATCACCGGAGTCGGTCAGGTCGAGGTCACCACGGTGCCCGATCCCACTCCCGGCCCCCGTGAGGTCGTCGTCGAGGTCTCCGCCTGCGGCCTGTGCGGCACCGATCTCCATATCCTGCAAGGGGAGTTCGCCCCCACCCTGCCGGTGATCCCCGGGCACGAGTTCGCCGGTGTGGTGGTGGAGACCGGCAAGGACGTCACCGAGGTCCGCGCCGGCGACCGGGTCGCGGTCGACCCCTCGCTGTACTGCCACGAATGCCGCTACTGCCGGCGCGGCCGCAACAACCTGTGCGAGCGCTGGGCCGCCATCGGCGTGACCAACCCCGGTGGCGCGGCCCAGTTCGCGGTGGCCCCGGTGGCCAACTGCGTCAAGCTGCCCGAGCACGTGCGCACCGAGGACGCGGCGCTGATCGAACCGCTCTCCTGCGCGGTCCGCGGCTACGACATCCTCAACTCCCAGCTGGCCAGCCGGGTGCTCATCTACGGCTCCGGCACCATGGGCCTGATGATGCTCGAACTGGGCAAGCGCACCGGCGCGGCCAGCATCGAGGTGGTCGACCTCAACCCGGACCGGCTGGCCACCGCCCACCAGCTCGGCGTCAGCGGCACCGCCACCAACGCCGACGAGCTGGACCGGCCGGAGGGCTGGGACGTGGTCATCGACGCCACCGGCAACGAGAAGGCCATCCAGGACGGCCTCGGCCGGGTCGCCAAGGGCGGCACCTTCCTGCAGTTCGGCGTCTCCGACTACTCCGCGCGGGCGGTGATCGAGCCGTACAAGATCTACAACCAGGAGATCACCATCACCGGCTCGATGGCCGTGCTGCACTCCTACGAACGCGCCGCCGACCTGTTCGCCACCGGCGTGCTCGACCCGGAGATCTTCATCAGCCACCGCCTGCCGCTGGATGACTACGCCGAGGCGCTGGAGTCCTTCCGCCGCGGCGAGGGCCGCAAGATCCAGGTCCTGCCGGGCGCCTGACCCCGGAGCGCCCTCACCACCCGCGAAGGTGGGGGCGCTCCGGCACCACCGAAGTGTCAGTGGCCCGCCCTACGCTGCGGCCATGACCCGCACCACCCGTCCACCGGCCCTCGACCTGGCCGCCCGGTTCCCGGCGATCGCCGCCTACGCCCGCACCACGGTGCGCCTGCACCCGCGCCGCGGCAACCCCACCGCCCAGGACAGCCACCTGGGCGGTCCGCTGCTGTGGCCCGCGGGTGAGCCGTGGCCGTCCTGCGGACGCCCCAAGGCCTTCCACCCGAATCCCCAGCAGCCCGAGGCCACCGTCGGGGTCGGCCAGTTCTATGCCCGCGACCTGCCCGAACTGCCCTTCCCGCCCGGCACCGACCTGCTCCAGGTGCTGTGGTGTCCGCACACCCACGAGGACCTCCAGGGCAGCATCGGCCCGTACGTCCAGCTCTTCTGGCGAGATTCCGACTCGATCACGCCCACCACCGAACCACCGCCCGAGCCAGGCATGCTCGACGGCGACGACAGCAGGCTTCCGCTTCCCTGCGTGCTGAACCCGGAGCGCGTGCGCGAGTACCCCTGGTACGAGGAACTGCCTGCCGAACTCGTCCAGGCACTCGATGGACTGGAAGCCGAGTTCGGCGTCGCAGCGGGCAACGACCAGTACAGCTACCAGTACAGCCTGTCCATCGCCTCGGGCAGCAAGGTCGGCGGTTGGGTGGCCTGGTCGGTCACCGACCAGATCCCACAACCCTGCCCCGAGTGCGCGAGCCCGATGGACCACCTGCTCACCATCGACGACTACGAGTGGGACGGCGGAAGCCTCCCGCGCTGGCGGCCGATCGAGGAGGACCTCGTGGACCACCTGGCGGACCGCCCTACCGGCATGGACCTGCACGACGCCGTGCGGATCTTCGTCTGCCCGGTGTCACTCGACCACCCGGTGCGGGTGGACTGTCAGTAGCCCCTCAGAGGAAGGCGATCGACCCGCGCCGGGACACGTCCACCGTCACATCCCGCAACGTGATCTGGCGGCCGTTGCCCGACACCGTCCGGTACTGGCACTTGAACTCGGTCTTCTTGCCCGGCTCGACCAGCTGCGCGGCCGGGAGCTGGTCGCAGCGCAGCTCATCGCCCAGCCGCTGGTACTGCTCGGCGAACAGCGCGTGCACCGCCTCGGCCTGCAGCACGCCCTTGAGCGGCTTCATCGTGTACTTGACCAGCATGTCCGACTCCTTGAAGTCGTCGGAGACGGTGATCTGCCACGGCACCTGCAGGCCGTTGTAGGTGACCATGCAGTCAGTGATCCCGCCGGCCTTGAACACGATCTTGTCGTCCTTGCAGGAACCGGCGACCTCGCCGCGGAACTGCACCATGACCAGGGTCTGCAGGCGCAGCTCCTCCACCATCTTCTTCAGCGGCGGGGCGTCGAAGGGCTCGCCAGGGATCAGCTTGCGCGCCTCGTCCACCTTCAGCGGCGCCACCTTGCCCGGCGTGACCAGCACGGCCCGCGGCGTGCCCTCGATCGGCACCGCCTCGGCCGAACCGATGACGGCCTGGGTGCCGCAACCGGTCAGTGACAGCAAGGCCAGCGCCAGTGCACCGGCGATCCCCCCATAACGCATGGTCAGAGCCTAGACGAAGGACCGGCCGAACCAACCTCGGGCACCCTGGTCGTGGCGGCGCGATCTTCACCCGGTGGATACTGGACACATGACCAGAAAACTTCCCGGGTATCTGACCGCACGGGAGCCGGTGGAGGCCGACCACGCCAAGGTCACCGTTGCCCTCTCCGACTGGTGGGGCGGCCTCGGCGGGGCCGCGGGCGAGCAGCAGCGGGCGTTGCTGGTGCCGCGGCTGATGTTCCAGCACTTCGCCACCAGCAGCACGGTGCTCGAACGCGACGGGCGGATCGCGGCGTTCCTGATCGGCTTCCTGTCCCAGTCCCGCCCGGCCGAGAGCTACATCCACTTCGTCGGGGTGGACCCGGCCCTGCGCGGCCTGGGCGTCGGCGGCTGGCTCTACGAGCGGTTCTTCGCGCACAGCAGGGCCAACGGGCGCACCGTGGTGCGCGCGATCACCTCCCCGGCCAACGCCGCCTCGCACGCCTTCCACACCCGGATGGGCTTCGTCACCGAGCCCGGACCGGCCGAGTTCGAGGGCCGCCCGGTGCAGCCCGACTACGACGGCCCCGGCCTGGACCGCCTCAGCTTCCGCCTCGACCTGGGCGATTCCGCCACGCCGTGACCCGCGATCCGGGCACACTCATCCGGTGATCATCCGAGTACTGGCCGCCGCGGTCGCGCTGACCGCCACCGGCCTGCAACCGGCCGCGGCCGCCCCCACTGCGATCGAACCGTGTGCCGCGGTCTCCGCCGGACCGGCCCAGGTCGTGGTGGACAACGCCACCCGGCTCGGCCTCGGCCTCAAGGGCTGGCCGGACACCGCCTTCGGGGTGCTGCCCGAGGGCGACGGCCAGTACCGGTTCCTGGCCGTGTCCGCGCTGGTGCCCTCCGGCGCCACGAACCAGAGCATCTCGACCACCCGCGGCACGCTGGACAACCCGGTGGCGGGCGGGGCCAAGCACGGACAGGTGCAGAACATCCCGGCGGGCTACCAGTACGCCGGCGGCGGCCCGGTCTTCCGCGATCCGGGCAGCGGCCTGGTGCTGCAGATGCTGCACCTGGAACGCGATCTGCAGGGTCCGCAGCACCAGTTCTACTCCGAACTGCACCTGGGCCTGCACGACCCGGTCACCGGCCACACCCGGCGGCTTGGCGAGATCATCGCCCCGGACATGGAGTTCGCCACCGCCTTCCAGCACAAGCTGACCGCCGACATCGGCACGTCCAGCTTCGTGCTGCGCGACGGTTACCTCCACGCCTACTTCCCGGACTACTCCTTCGACAACGGCAAGTGGGTCAACACCCCGCTGTCGGTGGCCCGCGCCCCGCTGGCCGAGGTGATCGCGGCGGCCCGGCAGGGCAAGGCCGGCGACTGGCGGAAGTACCACGAGGGCGCCTGGAACTCCCCCGGCCGCAACGGACCCAGCAGCGCGGTGCGCGAGCAGGGCGTCGGCGCCTGGCACCCCAGCGTGGTGAAGACCACCCGCGGCGGCACGATCATGGTGGCGGGCAACAGCATCACCGAGTTCGTGCTGGCCACCTCACCGGACGGGATGACCGGCTGGTCCGGCCCGACCACCCTGTTCCGCGACCCAGACCGCGGCAACGCCTACCCCACCATCGTCGGCACCGGCCCCGACCCGTCCATTGTGGACAGTGACTTCTACCTGTACTACCTGCAATGGGCCAAGCCCGGCGACTGGGCGAACGCGGTCACCATGCGCCGCCACATCACCTGCGTCGCAGGCCGCACCCTGCCGAGGACCACGCTGACCGGCTACGTCAACGGCACCCAGCACCGCACCAGCACGATCCTGGACCGCACCCCCGGCTTCGCCCCCGAACCCGGCAGGCTGTGGCAGCTGGAGACCGCGGCCGAGCCGGGCACCGTCCCGCTGCACGGCTGCCGCAACGGCACCGACCACTACCTGTCCCTGGCCGCGGGCTGTGACGCACCGCAGCACGCCGTGCTGCAAACCGAGGGCCGAATCCACATCGAACCCCCCGCCGCGCCGTCAACCCCGTTGTACCGCTGCAAATCCGGCAACGACCACTTCACCTCGACCGCGGCGGACTGCGAGGGCCGAGGCACCCAGGACAGGTTCCTCGGTCACGCCCTGACCACCACCCAGCGCGCGTTCAGCCGCTTCTACGACGGCCGCGAACACTGGGACACCACCGGCCCCGTCACCCCCAAGTACGCCCTGGAACACCGCTGGTACCTGGAATCCGCGCCCAAACCAGGCACCCTCGCCCTGTACGGCTGCTCGTACACCAGTGTGAAGGGCCTCAACCACTTCACCTCCACCCAGCCCGGCTGCGAGAACCAGACCGTGCTCCGCACCGAGGGCTGGGCCTACCTCGACCGCCCCACCGCGCCGTCCATCCCGCTGTACCGCTGCTACTGGCCCACCCAGGACGACCACTTCCTGTCCCCACACGAGAACTGCGAAGGCGTCCCCGGCGGCCGCAACGAAGGCCGCCTCGGCTACGCCCTCACCTGACCCCGCCCGCGTGTTGGCCGTTCCGGTACACCATGTTGGCCGAACTCGTACAGGCCAGCCACCACAAACCCGCCCCTGGCCCCCGCCCCGATCACCACACCCCAGCCCCGCCCGAACCGCCACCCAGAGCACCTTCGGCCTGCCCCACCCGACTCACCCACCGGCCACCCGCTACCCGGCGCCCGCCCACCTCACCGCTCCACCGCCCGCCCAGCCCACTCCCGCACCGCCGACACCAACACCTCAGCCAACTCCGGCAACCGCTCCCCCACCCCCTCCCGCCGCCCCGCCAGGGACACCGCCCCCACCACAACCCCCTCCGCCCACACCGGCGCCGCCACCGCCGCGATCCCGCGCAGCATCGGCCCGCTGTCCCCCAGCGAGAACCCGTCCTCGCGGATCTCCGCCAGCTCCGCCAGCAGCCCCAGCGCGGCCTCCGCCTCCCCGCCCACGTGCGCGCTCACCACCTCATGCCGCTCCCGCTCCGGCAGGTGTGCCAGCAGCACCCGCCCCACCGCGGTCTCCGGCAACGGCGTGCGCAACTGCCGCACCGTCAGGTAGTTGAACGGGTCGTCCGTCCCCGCCCAGTCCACGTACACCGAGGCGTCCCCCAGCCGCACCGCCAGCACCGCGCTGCACCGGTGTTCCCTGGACAGCGCCACCAGGTCCGCGTGCCGCACCACCCTGGCAGGCACCCGCCCGGCGCGCAGCGACAGCAGGTACGGCGCGGCGCCCAGGGTGAAGCGGTGGTCGGTCTCGTCCAGGTAGCCGACCGCGACCAGGCCGTTGACCAGCTTCTGGATCGAGGAGACCGGGGCGTCCAGGCGCAGCGCGAGCTGGGTGAGGCCCAGTCCCTGCGGCTCGGTGGCCACGGTCTCCAGGATGGCGGCGATGCGGTCGACCGCGCGGTGATGTGGGCGTTTGGGGGCGAGATCGGACATCGCGGCTCCTTTACCTATATGGATAGCAACGTATCACATTGCGTAAGATCGTTAGCCTGCCTAAGTTCGGAGGTGACCGGAGCACAACGAGGAAGGACCGTGATGACCGAGAACAGGGGCGCGCTCGACGGGATCCGGATCATCGACCTCTCCACCGTGGTGATGGGCCCGTACGCGACCCAGATCCTCGGCGATCTGGGCGCCGATGTGATCAAGGTGGAGGCGCCTGCCGGGGACATGAGCAGGCTGTCCACCCCGGCGCGCAACGCGGGCATGGGCGCGCTGGCGCTCAACGTCAACCGGAACAAGCGGGCCATCGCACTCGACCTCAAGCGACCACAGGGAAAACAGGTCTTCCTCGACCTGGTGCGCACCGCCGACGCGCTGGTCACCAACATGCGCCCCGGCGCGCTCACCCGCCTCGGCCTCGGCTACGAGGACCTCGCCGCGGTCAACCCGAACCTGGTGTACTGCAACGCCCAGGGCTTCCGCAGCGACTCCTCCCTGGCCGGCCGGGCCGCCTACGACGAGATCGTGCAGGCCACCTCCGGCACCGCCGACCTGATGCGCCGCGCCACCGGCACCCCCACCTACATGCCGACCATCCTCGGCGACAAGGTCAGCGGGCTGACCATCGTCTACGCGGTGCTCGCCGCGCTGCTGCACCGCCAGCGCACCGGTGAGGGCCAGCGGGTCGAGGTGCCGATGACCGACACCATGCTGGCGTTCAACCTGGTCGAGCACCTCGCCGGCCGCACCTTCGAGCCCGCGCAGGGCCTGCTGGGCTTCCCGCGCTCGCTCGCCCCCGGCCACCGCGCCGTGCGCACCGCCGACGGCTGGGCCTGCATCCTGCCCTACAGCCGCGAGAACCTCCTCGACTTCTTCACCGAGGCCGGCGCGCCCGAACTGGCCGAGGATCCCCGGTTCGGCACCGCCGAGTCCCTCGCCGAGCACTTCGGCGACCTCTACGAGCTGATCGAGAAGTTCGCCGTGCGGCGCGCCACCGCCGACTGGGAGGCCGCCTGCGCACGGCTGAGCATCCCGTTCGCCCCGGTGCTGGACCTGGACCAGGTCACCGAGGACGGCTACGTCCGCGAGGTCGGCCTGCTGGAGACCGCCGAGCACCCCACCGAGGGCGCCTACCGGGTGATCGGCTCGCCGGTCCGCTTCTCCGCCACCCCGGCCGGACTGCGCAGGCACGCGCCGCGGCTGGGCCAGGACAACGACGAGGTGCTGGCCGAACTCGGCTACCCGCCGGAACAGCGCCGCGCACTCGCCGAGAACGGAGTCACCGCGTCATGAAGGCAGCCGACGTGGCCCGCAGGCTGGCCACCCCGCTCACCGCCCCCGCCTACCCGGCCTCGCGCACCCGCTTCCGCGACCGCGAGTACCTGAACATCGTGTACCGCACCGACCCGGACGCCCTGCGCGCCGTGGTCCCGGAGCCCCTCGAGATCGAGGAACCGCTGGTGCGCTTCGAGATCATGCGGATGAACCAGGCCAGCAACTACGGCCCCTACACCGAGGCGGGCCAGGTCATCCCGGTCCGCTTCGGCGCCGAACGCGGCGAGTACCTGCACCAGATGTACCTCGACAGCTTCGCCGCCACCGCCGCCGGGCGCGAACTGGCCGCCTACCCCAAGTCGATGGGCTCGCCCGCGCTCTTCGCCGAGCACGGCGCGCTGGTCGGCACCCTGGATCTCGGCTCGCAGCGGGTGGCCACCGCGACCATGGGCTACCAGCACCGGCCGCTCGACTTCGAGCGGGCCAGGGCGGAGATCGCGGTGCCCACCTACATGCTCAAGATCGTCCCCGGCTACGACGGCAAGCCCCGGATCTGCGAGCTGGCCCGCACCCAGATCACCGACCTGACCATCAAGGACGCCTGGACCGGCCCCGCCCGGCTGCAGCTGTTCGAGCACGTGCTCGCGCCACTGGCCGACCTGCCGGTCCGCGAGATCGTCTCGGCCAGCCACATCATCACCGACCTCACGCTCGCCCCGCTCCGGCCGGTGCACGACTACCTGGAAGGGAACCGGTCATGAGCCGCACCATCGCGGTCGTCGGCGCAGGCGTCATCGGCCTGTCCTGGACGACCCTGTTCCTGGCCAAGGGTTTCCGGGTCCGCCTGTGCGACCCGCGCCCCGACCTGGCCGAGGTCGCCGCCACCGCCATCCCCGAACTCGCGCCCACCGTCCCCGGCTTCACCGGCGATGCGGCCGAGCTGCTCACCCGCCTGGAGTGCACCGCCGACACACTGCACGCCGTGCGGGATGTGCACGCCGTGCAGGAGAACGGCCCGGAGAACCTGGAGTTCAAGCAGGACCTGTTCGCCGCACTGGAGAAGGCGGCCCCGCCGGAGGCCCTGCTGCTCTCCTCCACCTCCGGCCTGGTCCCCACCCTGCTCGGCGCGAGCATGACCGACCCGGGCCGGGTCCTGGTCGGTCACCCGTTCAACCCCCCGCACGTCCTGCCCCTGGTCGAACTGGTCCCGCACCCGACCAGCACCCCCGAGCTGATCGACCGCGCCGCCGGGTTCTACCGCGAACTCGGCAAGGTCCCGGTCACGCTGCGCGCCGAGAGCCGCGGTTTCGTGGCCAACCGGCTGCAGGGCGCGCTGTTCGCCGAGGCGGTCACCCTGGTCCAGGACGGCGTGGTCACCCCGGCCGAGCTGGACCTGATCGTGCGCAACTCCCTGGGCATCCGCTGGGCCGCGGTCGGCCCGTTCGAGGCCCTGCACCTGGGCGGCGGCCCCGGCGGCCTGCGGCACCTGCTCACCCACCTCGGCCCCGGCATGGCCCGCGGCTGGGCCCAGCGCCGCACCCCCACCCTTGACGAGTCCACAGTGGACACCCTGTCCGCGGCGGCCGACCACGACTTCGGCAGCACGGACTACCCCGGCCGGACCCGCCGCCGCGACGACCGGCAACTGGCGATCCTGGCCGCGTTGAACAGCACCGAAGGAGCCTGACATGGCCACCGAACCCGACCTGCTCACCGGCGATTTCTACGGCTTCCAGCACCTGCTGGACGACCGCGAGCAGGACATCGTGCGCCGCACCAGGGAATTCCTGGCCGCCGAGGTCGCCCCCATCGCCAACGCCGCCTGGGCGGCGGCCGAATTCCCGCACGACCTCGTCAAGGGCTTCGCCGAACTGGACATCGCGGGCCTGGCCTACCGCGGCGAACGCAGCCTGCTCACCGGTTTCCTGGCCATGGAGATGAACCGGGTCGACCCGTCCCTGGCCACCTTCTTCGGTGTCCACAGTGGACTCGCCATGGGCAGCGTCAACCGCTGCGGCAGCGAGGAGCAGAAGCAGCGCTGGCTGCCCGCGATGGCCCGGATGGAGCAGATCGGCGCGTTCGCCCTCACCGAGCCCGAAGGCGGCTCCGACGTCTCCGGCGGCATGCGCACCACCGCCCGCCGGGTGGGCGAGGACTGGATCCTCAACGGCGCCAAGCGCTGGATCGGCAACGCCACCTTCGCCGACCTGATCGTGGTCTGGGCCAGGGACGAGGCCGACAACAAGGTCAAGGGCTTCGTGGTCGAACGGGGCACCCCCGGCTTCACCGCCACCCGGATCGAGCACAAGGTCGCGCTGCGCACCGTGCAGAACGCCGACATCACCCTCACCGACTGCCGGGTCCCCGAGGCCAACCGACTCCAGCGCGCCACCGGCTTCCGGGACACCGCCGACATCCTCCGCCAAACCCTCGGCGGCGTCGCCTGGCAGGCCGTCGGCGTGATGATGGGCGCCTACGAGAAGGCCCTCGCCTACGCCAAGCAGCGGCAGCAGTTCGGCCGCCCCATCGCCGGCTTCCAACTGGTCCAGGACCTCCTGGTCCGCATCCTGTCCAACGTCACCACCAGCCTCGCCCTGGTGACCCGCCTGGCCCAGCTCCAGGACGAGGGCGTCTACCGCGACGAGCACTCGGCCCTGGCCAAGGCGGTCTGCACGGTCCGCATGCGCGAGGCGGTCGGCTGGGCCAGGGAGATCCTCGGCGGCAACGGCATCATCCTGGACCACGACGTGGCCCGCTTCGTCGCCGACGCCGAAGCCATCTACTCCTACGAAGGCACCCGGGAGATGAACACCCTGATCGTCGGCAGGGCCATCACCGGCCACAGCGCCTTCGTCTAACCCCCTCACCCGCGTGTTGGCCGTTCTCGTACGCCATGTTGGCCGATCTCGTACGCCACGTTGGCCGTTACGGACACCGCCCCGGGCACCGAGACACCGCGAACACGCCCGAGCAAACGCCCACTCAAACACGCCCACCCCCAGCTGGCCTGATCGGATTACAACGTTGGCAGTCCATTTCCGGCCATAGTTCGGTCAGTTCTTGACTGCTCATGATCGGTTGCTGTTAATGGGAGCGGTTCCACATCGGGGTGGGCACGCTGCTCGCCGCCATGGCGCGCCCACCCCACCTTCGGTTGTGCTCCCCCGCCAGGAGGTAGGCGCCCCATGCCCCGTTCCCGATTGCGCACCGCACCACTGGTAGCCGCGTTGGCCCTGGTCGCCGCCTCGGCGTCGACGATCACCCCACCGGCGGCCCAGGCCGCGCCCGCGGAACGCACGGTCACCGGCCAGGTCCGAGACACGGTCACCGGCGCCCCGGTCGCCGGGGCGGTGGTGCACGCGGCGGCCCAGACCACCAGCGTGCGCACCGGCGTCGACGGCCGGTTCACCCTGCCCAAGGTGCCTGCGGAGGCCATCGGCGTGGTCGCGGCGAAACAGGGCTACTCCTTCCGCTGGCTACCCCTGGAATCCCGCGGCGACACCGCGGTCACCCTCCGCCTGGACCGGGAGACCCCGCGTTCCCTGCCGCACCCGGACTACCCGCGCCCCGACCTGGACCGCCGGGCAGGCGCGAACGGCAAATGGCTCAACCTCAACGGAACCTGGTCACTGAGCTTCGACCCGCGCGATGTCGGCCGCACCGAGAACTGGGCCGCGGGCGGGCACGAGTGGCAGCACGCCGTGCGCGTTCCGTTCAGCTACACCTCCCTGGCCGGTGTCGGCGAGGAAGCCCGCGCCAACAACCAGGTCTACGCCAGCCAGTTCGAGGCCAACCGGGGCGCGGTCTGGTACCAGCGCCAGCTCACCGTGCCGGCCGACTGGCCTGCCGACCGCAACGTGCTGCTGCGCTTCGGCGCGGTGGAGTGGAACGCCGTGGTGTTCCTCAACGGTGTGCAGCGGGCCGAGCACGACGGCGGCTACTCCCCGTTCGAGGTCGACCTGGGCCGCCTCGCACCGGGTTCCACGCATTCGCTGGTGGTCCGCGCTTTCGCCCCGGACAACGGCGATCGCACGCCGTACCCGCAGGGCAAGCAGATGGGCTGGTACGCCGACACCGGCGGCATCTGGCAGTCGGTCTGGCTGGAACCGGCCGACCCCGCCCGCCTGGACACCGTGCACGTCACGCCGAAGCTGACCTTCGCCGGTGACCGCCTGACCAGCGCCAAGGCCGAGATCGCGATCACCGGCAACACCGCCGCGGCCGGTTCCACCGCCAAGATCACCATCCGCGAACAAGCAGGCAAGCCCGGCGTCGAACAACGCGGCCTCGACCTGCCCAAGCCGGTCGAGCCCAAAGCGGGCCGGGTCGTCGCCACCAGCACGCTGATCCTCGACGGCGTCACCGGGAAGTCCACAGTGGACATCCCGGCGGCCCGCCTCTGGTCGCCGAACACGCCCTGGCTCTACCAGGTCCAGGTCGAACTGTCCGGCGGTCAGGGCCGGGACGCGCTGCACACCTGGACCGGTCTGCGCACCATCTCCCGGGACTGGGCGCCCGGCCACTCCCCGGCCGAACAGTCCGATCCCCAGCAGCAGTACCAATACCTGCACCTGAACAACAAGCCGATCTACCTGCGCTCCGCGCTCGACCAGGCGTTCAACCCCTGGGGCACCTACTCCTACACCGGCCTCTACCAGGGCGGCGACCTGCGCGCGGGCTCGGTCGGGGACCCGCGCAAGGGATCGGTGCTCTTCGACCTGGCGCTGGCCAAGCAACTCGGCCTGAACTCCACCCGCCTGCACATCAAGATCAACGATCCGCTCTACTACCACTGGGCCGACGTGATGGGCCTGATGGTCTGGTACGACCAGCCGAACTTCGGCTACAACGGCTACCAGGCCAGTGCGGAGAAACTGTTCGAGAACGTGTTGCACGACGCGGTGAAACGGGACTACAACCACCCCTCGATCGTGATCTGGGACGTCTTCAACGAGGGCTGGGGCATCACCGACGGCAACGGCATGCGCGAGGACGCCAAGCCGTGGGTGGAACGCATGGTGCAGCTCACCAAGAAGCTCACCCAGGGCGGCAGGCTGATCGTGGACAACTCGCCCTGCTGCAACAACCACCATCCCAGTGAGAGCACGGACCTGCTGGACTTCCACGGCTATCTGTCCACATGGGAGGAATGGAAGTCCAATGTGGACCACATCGTGCGCAACACCTATCCCGGCTCGACCTTCAACATGGAGGAGGGCAAGAAGCAGGCCGGTCAGCCGCTGCTGAACTCCGAGTTCGGCCCGTGGTCCGGCGGCAGGGAGAAGGACCAGGACGTCGCCGCGCCGTTCCGCTACACCACCGAACTCTTCCGCAACCAGCCCAAGATGAACGGCTACCTGTTCACCGAACTGGCCGACATCGAGTGGGAGTGGAACGGCTGGTCGGCCTACGACCGCACGCTCCAGGTGCCCGGTTACCTCGACGCCGACGGGAAACAGGGCGGTGTGCACCTGGCCAACGCCGACGACGTGCTGTTCTTCGACGCCCGCCCGGTGCAGCGGGTCACCCCCGGCCAGCCGGTGTCGCTGACCGCGAAGTCCTCGCTGTTCTCCGGCCGCGATCTCGGCGCCACCGAGCTGCGCTGGCGGATCTCCGGCACCGACCAGACCGGCGCGCCGGTCCGCGGCACCGAGTGGGCACGGAAACCGGTGTCCCCCAAGAAGTACACCACCAGCGACCTGGGCAAGGTCGAGGTGACCGTGCCCGAGGACCTGACCCACGGCCGCCTGGACATCCAGCTGGTACGCGGCCGGGACGTGCTGGCCACCGGCCAGACCTTCCTCGCCGACTGGAGCACCCGCACCGACCGGGCCACCGTGCTCGGCGAGCAGCGCACCAGCCCGTCCAGGGTGGCCGGCACCATCCGGCTGGATCCGGCCGCGGCCAAGGCGAACTGGCCGCAGGGCCACGACACCTTCCGCAACGACGGTTCCAGCGCGGCCTGGGGCTACGGCGACGGCGAGTTCCAGTGGACCGTCGAGTTGCCCGACGAGCTGCGCGAGGGTCGTTGGAACACCGCCCAGCTGGTCCTGGAGGCATCCGCGTCCCGGCCGGGCTCGCCCCGAACCCGGTTCCCGCAGACCTCCGAGCGTCGCTACCCCACCACGTTCCGGGCCTTTGTGGACGGTGTGTCCACCCAGGCCGTTGTGCTGCCGGATGATCCGGCCGACGCCCGCGGCGCGCTGTCCAACGAATCCGGCTTCGACCCCGGCCAGTACGGCTACCGGGTGGTCCTCGATCTGGACGCGCGCAAGCTCAAGGAAGCCGCCGCCGACGGCAGGTTCACCCTGTCCCTGGCCGGTTCCGGTGGTGGGCTGACCGTGCACGGACCGCGCACCGGCCGGTTCGGGATCAGCCCGCAACTCGTGCTGTCCCAGGGCCGCGGCGTGTCCGGGCCGCCGGTGCAGCAGTCGGAGTCCTACGTCGACACCACCGAGGGCGCCGGGGTCAACACGCATTTCGTGCCGGGCACGCTCAAGGACGGCCAGGCCACCCCGGCCAGTGTGCTGGTGGTCAACGACTCACCGCGCACGGTCCGCCAGGTCCACCCCGAACTGGTGCTGCCGGCTGGCTGGCGGGCCGAACCGGTCGGCGAGGTGTCCACAGTGGACCTTCGCCCCGGCGAATCAACGGTGGCGCGGTACCGGCTCGTCCCAGGCAGTGTCGGTGATTCCCAGGTGACCACCAGAGCCTTCTACAGCAACGATTCCGGGCGTCAGGTGGTCGACGAGCCCTGGCTGGTGACCGTGCCGGTGCCGGAGCCGACCGAGGCGAACTACCCCAAGCGCACCATCCTCGACGGTTTCGACTCCGACACCAGCGCCAGCTACCGCGGTCACCAGCCCTTCGGCGGTGAGGCCGCGCCAGGCCCCACGGTGTCGGATTCCAAGCTGAAGGTCAGTCACCCGAACCAGTTCTTCACCATGCTCGGCTCCACCGCCACCCCCTCGGCCAACCCTGCGGTGACCATCGTGGAGGTCGGCGAACTGGCCGGTGGCAACATGCGGGAGAACAGTCTGTTCACCGGTCTGGTCAAGGACAAGGACACCTATGTGGTGGCCTGGTACAACCACTTCCGTAAACAGACCGGCTTCGACATCCGGCTCAACGGCCAGTTCCTCTACGGCAATCCGACCGCCCGCCTGGACCTGCAACCCGGTGACAAGTTCGCGCTCGTGGTCGCTGGGAAGTCCCTGGACATCTTCCACGGCCGCGACGGGCGGTGGACCTCGGTGCGCACCGGTTCGATCGATCCACGGCTGAACCTGTCCGATCCCACGGTGCTCAGCCAGTTCCGGCACGGCGTCGCCATGCGCGGCGACGGCGGCACCGTGTCCATCGAATCCCTGGAGGGCCGCACCCGCTAGGCGTTCACCAGGCCGCCTCCGTCCACTTCGGACGGAGGCGGTCCGCTCAGCCTGGCCGCTCCCACTCGCCGATGTGTTCGTGGTCGCTCCGGCGCAACCGCCGGTACCGTCCAGCCGACACCCCGTACTCCCGCTTGAACGCGTTGGCGAAGGCGAACTGCGAACCGTAGCCACAGCGGTCCGCGATCACCGCCAGCGTCGAATCGGTGGTACGCAACATCCGCGCCGCCAACGCCAACCGCCACCACGTCAGGTACCCCAACGGCGGCTGCCCGACCAGCTGGCTGAACCGGCGTGCGAACGCCGCCCGCGACAGCCCGGCCGCGGCCCCCATCCCCTCCACCGTCCACGGTGCGGCCGGATCCTGGTGGATGGCCCGCAACGCCTTGCCCACCACCGGATCCCGCATCGCAGCATCCCAGTTCCGCCCGTCGCCGTGCTCGTCCATCCAGGCCCGCAAGAGGTAGACGAGCAGCACCTCCAGCAACGACGGCAGCACCGCGTCCCGACCGGCCCGCACCTCGGCCAGTTCCGCCCCCAGCACCGAGATGATCCCCTGCAACGGCGCGTGCTCACCAGCCCGCGCGGTCTGGACCAGCAGCTCGGGCAACTCGGCCAGCAACGGGTGCGGCCGCGCCTGCTCCAGCTGGAACGCCCCGCACAGCAACCGGGTGCGCACCCCCGCGTCGACCAGCTCGTGCGCCCCGCCCCGCGGCAACACCACCGCGTCCCCCGGCGTCAGCGACACCGGCTCCCGCCCCGGCAGCACCACCTTGATCGCACCGACGAGCACCACATGCAGCCGGGCCCCGGCGAAGTCCGGGAACTCCCGGGACCACGGCCCGTCCGCCTCGGTCAACGCCGAGTACGGCCGCCCACTGCGCATGGCCGCGATCGCGTCACTGAGCACATCCATCCGCCGACCCCCACCCCCAACGATCAAGACGTAGACGTAAACACCCAAGACCCTGGATCATTCCCGACCCGGCAGCACCGAACCTAGCGTGATCGGCATGAACACCATCACCCTCGGCGACGTCGAGATCAGCCGGGTCACTGAGTGGCAAGGCCCCTTCGCCCCTGTCAGCACCCTGTTCCCCACCCTGCCGCACAACCTCTGGCAGGCCAACAGTTCCTGGCTCAGCCCCGACCACTGGGACCCCGCCACGGACATGTACCTGGCCCGCACCCAGTCCTGGGTGCTACGCAGCGAGGGCCGGATCATCCTGGTGGACACCGGAATCGGCGACCAGAAGGAACGTCAGGTCCCCGCCTTCCACCACCTCGAGACCGGTTTCCTGGACCGCCTCGCAGCGGCGGGCGTGCGACCGGAAGACGTCGACCTGGTCGTCAACACCCACGCCCACGCCGACCACGTCGGCTGGAACACCCGCCTGCACAACGGCGAGTGGATCCCCACCTTCCCCAACGCCCGATACCTGCTGAGCACCCCCGAGAACACCTTCACCAACCCCATCAACAACATCCCCCGCCACTCCCCCTTCGGCGGCCAGACCCGCGACGACGCCCAGATCTACCTCGACAGCATCGCCCCACTGCACCACACCGGCCAACTGTCCACCTGGGACGGACCAACCCACCGGCTCGACGCCAACCTGACCCTGGAACTGGCCCCCGGCCACACCCCCGGCTCCGCCGTCCTGCGCCTGACCTCAGGCACCGACCGGGCCCTGTTCATCGGCGACATCGCCCACACCCCACTGCAACTGATCGAACCCGACCACGAGCCCTGCCTCAGCGAGGACGAACCCGCCGCCATCGCCACCCGCCGCCGGCTACTCGCCGAGGCCGCCGACACCAACGCCCTGATCATCCCGGCCCACTTCGGCGGCAGCGGCGCGGCCGAGGTCACCCGCGACGGATCGAAGTTCGCCATCACCAACTGGGCGGCGTTCACCAAATGAACACCGTGCACACAGCCCAGGGCCCCGTCCAGGGCGAACACCGCGCCGAGGTGACCGTCTACCACGCCGTGCCCTACGCCGCCCCGGTCCACGACCACGCACCAACCCCCACCGCTGCATCGCCCAGCCCAACCCAGCCAGCCCTCAGCACCGCGACGCTCCCCAATCCGGGCATCCGGGCTACCGCACCCAACAGCCCCTTCCCCACCTCATCCCCACCTGCTTCCGCCCCACCACTCCCTCAGCCGGCCATCCACCTGACCTCAGCCCCGGCAAACCCCTGCCGCCCTTCCCCTGCTCCGCCCCTCTCACCCCCAGATGCCCACACCCTCTCCGCCTCACCAGCCCCAACCCCACCGCCCACCCACCTAGGTGCCCGCACCGTCCCCGCCCCACCTGCCCCAACCCCGCCGCCCACCGCCCCAGGTGCCCGCCCCTTCGCCGCCCCGCCTGCCCCAACCTCACCGCCCGCCCATCCAGGTACCCGCACCACCGCTGTCCCACCTGCCCCAGCCCTCGCGCGCCCAGGTCTCCTGCCCACCGCCACCCCACCCGACACCCGCTTCACCGCCCCAACCCCACCCCCTCCCCGCCCCGGCATCCGCGACGCCACCACCCCCGGCCCCACCGCCCCAGCCCCACACCGCCCCACCCTCGGCCGCCTCGACCTCACCCCCCTCAACTCCCCCACCACCCCCGGCCCCGACTACCGCACCCTCACCATCTGGACCCCGCCCACCGCCACCACCCCTCGCCCCGTCCTCGTCTTCCTGCA
Source organism: Crossiella cryophila (assembly GCF_014204915.1). Lineage (NCBI taxonomy): Bacteria > Bacillati > Actinomycetota > Actinomycetes > Pseudonocardiales > Pseudonocardiaceae > Crossiella > Crossiella cryophila. Next base: position 5,796,562 of record NZ_JACHMH010000001.1, on the reverse strand, counting down.
CGGCGGCGGCTTCCAAACCGGTTCCGGCTCCGCCCCGCTCTACGACGGCACCGCGTTCGCCCGCGACGGCATCCTGCTGGTCACCGTCAACTACCGCCTCGGCGCGCCCGGCTGGCTGCACCTGCCCGACGCCCCGGCCAACCGCGGCCTGCTGGACGTCATCGCCGCGCTGGAATGGTTGCGGGACAACATCTCCGCCTTCGGTGGCGATCCGAACAACATCACCGTGGCCGGTCAGTCCGCCGGGGCGATGCTGGCCACCGCACTGCTCGCCGCGCCCCGCGCGCACGGACTGTTCCGGCGGGTGATCAGCCAGAGCGGCAACCCGGCCGCCGTACTCACCCCGGAGCAGGCGTACCGGATCACCGCGGCACTCGCGGCCGAACTCGGGGTCGCGCCGACCGCGGCCGGGTTCACCGGCGTGGCGGACGCGGACCTCATCGCGGCACTGGGCCGGATTCCGTTGCCAACAGACGGCCCGTTGCGCGGCATCACACCGTTCGGCCTGGTCCTGGACCCGGACACACTGCCCCGGCCACCCACCGAGTCAGCGCTGCCGCCGGTGGACCTGCTGATCGGCATCAACACCGACGAGGCGAACCTCTACCTGGTCCCCACCAACCGCCACGCACCCTGGCTCACCACCGAAGCGCTCTTCGGCGCGGGCAGCCGACAGCTGGCCCAGGCACACGCCACGCAGCTACCTGGTCGAACACACCGATACGAGTTCGCCTGGCGCTCCGCGGCCTTCGACGGATCCCTGGGCGCCTGCCACTGCGTGGAACTGCCCTTCGTCTTCGCCACCACAGCCGTTCAGGAACTACACGGCGCTCAGTCCCTGCTCGGCCCCACCCCACCGTCACCGGAACTGGTCGCGCGCACGCACGCCGCCTGGAGCAGATTCATCACCACCGGCGATCCGGGCTGGCCCGCCTACACCACCGAAACCCCGCACACCATGCGGATCGACGAGCAGTGGACGCTCACCACTCCGGCGGAGTGAGTCCCAGCGAGACCACCAGATCCCGCAGTTCGTAGCCGTACAGCTCGGCGCTCTGGCCGGTCTGGGCGCCCAGGTGGCCGTAGATCTCCAGGGCGACCAGACCGTGCATCCGGCCCCACACCCGCAGTGCGAGGGCCACCCCGGCCGGCGGCAGCTTCGGGAAGTCGGCGCGAACCACGCTCACCAGTCCGGAGTCGAAGTCGGCCCACCGGTACCCGCCACCGCCCTGCCGCAGTTCCGCGCTGGGCCAGGCCGCCGCGACCAGTTCGACCAGTCCGGAACAGGCCCGGTGCGCGGGCCCGGGGGCGGCGCCGCCCTCCGGCACCGCGTAGCCGGGCACCGGGTCGCCGTAGATGAGCCGGAAGCCCTGCGGATTGGCCACCGACCAGCCGCGGAACGCCTCCCCCCAAGCGATGATCCGCCCAGCCGTGTCCTCGGCCGGCCGGGCATCCCGCGCCGCCTCCACCGCGTCCACCAGGTCGCCGTACACGCCCTGGATCAGCGTGGTGATCAACTCGTCCCTGGTCGCGAAGTAGCCGTAGATCGCGCCCGCGGTCATCCCCATCTCCCGGGCGATGGCGCGCAACGTGACCGCGTCCGGCCCGCCCCCGGCCAGCAACCGCAGGGCGATCGCCTGGATCTCCTCGGTCGTCTCGGCCCGCAGCCGCGCCCGCCGGTTCCGCGTCACATCTCGCACCCTTGACACTCTAAGCCGTGCGGATAGTATCCCCCGTGTATTTACTACACGCCGTTCAGTTCTCGAACAGCGTGCACCAGACTGGGGAGACAACCATGCGCATCGGCGTGTTCGGCGCCACCGGCGTCATCGGCAGCCGCATCGTCCACGAGGCGGTCACCCGTGGCCACGAGGTCACCGCCATCAGCAGATCCACCATTCCCACCAAACCCGGCCCGGTGACCTGGCGACAGGCCGAGATCAGCGACCCGGCAGCGGTCACCGAACTACTGCCCGGCCTGGACGTGCTCGTCAACGCGATCAACGCGGGCCGCGACATCGACGAGACCATCCGCAACGCCAACGCCCTGCCCACAGCAGCCCGCTCCCTGCTACGCGCCCTGGAATCCCACCCCCGCACCCGCCTGATCGTCATCGGCGGCGCGGGCAGCCTGGAAGTCAGCCCCGGCCAACAGATCGCCGACCTCGACGGCATCGCCGAGTCCCTCCCCACCGACCTGGGCACCCCACCCGAGTACCTCCAGGTAATCCGAGCCCACCGCGCGGCCCTCAACCTCTACCGCCTGTCGAACCGCGATTGGACCTACCTGAGCCCCTCAGCCCTGCTGATCCCCCCAGGCGAACGCACCGGCCGGTACCGCCTTGGCCGCAACCAACTGCTGGTCCGCGCCGACGGCACCAGCGCGATCTCCGCGGAAGACTTGGCGGTGGCGGTACTGGACGAGGTCGAACACCCGCGACACGTGGGCCTGCGTTTCACCGTCGGCTACTGAACAGGCGGACCATCCGGTTGCCCCGCGCGCACGGGAAAACCGGATGGCCACCCGTTTCGGCCGCCGTGTCCCACCATGGATCGCGTCGGCGCACGCACGGTACCAAGCCCCCGAACCGGACCTAACCACCTTCAGCCGTACCTAAAGCCCAACACAGGCACCCGGCGGAAAGGGCACCACGGCCCCGGCAGGAAACCAACCCCGGAAATAGCGGAAGCCGCCCGGTCCGGCAATGCGGAGGGCGGCTTCCCGATGACGAACGGCGATCACATCGGAGTAGCGCGGCAGGCACAGTGGCGTGACATCAGATCGACGCCCGCGCCCGCGCAGCTCCCCGGAGCCGTTCATCGTAACGCTGTGAGGTGGAGTTGTACTGCCACCAGAGTGACGCACCAACCCGGATGTCGCAACGTATTTACCAAAGATAGTCACCCAAGGTACCCCGCCCCCAACCCACCCAGGGCCCGACCCGCCCACCAAAACCACCCCCATCTCCCCAGATCCACACCGCAGCGCCTCTCAGCACGCCCCGGCGATCACCACCACCCGACGCTGTGAGCAGCGACAACACCCGGCGCAACGCCAACACCAGCCAACCCGGCCCCACCGCAGCCCGCAATCCCCGCGGTCTAGGCGCCCCCGAGAATCCCCATCGCAACCGCCTCAACCCACCGCACAACCCTCCATGCACACCCCGCGCCACCGAGCCCACGCAAACCCACCCCGCCGCGCTGCGCCGAGCCCACGCAAGCCCACCCCACCCGACGGGCCGCGCGAGTCCACCTCGCCCAGGAAGCCACCTCGCCGGGGAAGCCCCCACGCCCCACAAGCGCTCCCCACCCCGCACACGGCCGCGAGGCCGCGAGGCCGCGAGGCCGCGAGGCCGCGAGGCCGCGAGGCCGCGAGGCCGCGAGGCCGCGAGGCCGCGAGGCCGCGAGGCCGCGAGGCCGCGAGGCCGCGAGGCCGCGAGGCCGCGAGGCCGCGAGGCCGCGAGGCCGCGAGGCCGCGAGGCCAGAACAACATCGACCAGCCCGCCGCCCAGCAACCAGGTCACGCCAGTGCCGTCGCTACCGGTAACGCCGCCACTCCGGACTACCCGGTCCGGGCCACCCGCTCCGCTCGGCTCCAGCCCAAGTCGACTCCAGCCCAACCGCAGGCCGCCGCCCCAGCGACACCGACCACTCCGGCCGCCCGCCCCAAACGGCCCGTGCGCCCGACCCGGAGCTGCCACCCCCTGCTCACCCGACTGTCAGCACCCCGCCGACGATGAGCACCCCGCCGCCCCACCCGGCCCGTGCCCCGTGTTGCGCCCCTCGCTCACCCCAGTGCCAACGACCCCTCACTCAGCCGAGCCACCCACCCCACGGCCGAGCCACCCGACCGACCCGCCCCATGCCTGACGACTCCCGACCCTCGACCACCATGCCGTGTCGTGCCCCGCCCCGCGCACCGCTTCTTTCTGCGGAACGAAACGATCAGCACCAAAGGTTCCCCAGGCCATTCCTCTGTGAGCGAACAGCAGATTCTGGCCCGCAGCTGAAGCCCGGATAGCAAGGGGCACAACAGAAACCGCACATGTAACAACGTCGGCTACGCCCTGAATGGACATAACCGACGTTGGGGGTTGCGGTGAGCGCTCGATCAGTGCACCGGCTCCGTGATGGGCTTCAGACGGGCCGCGGAGGTGCCCAGTCCGGTGGGGCCACCGAGCGACTGGGAACTGGTCGAAGTCCCTGGTGCCGAGGTGGGGGCAGGCGTCGGGACTGGTCGGGCCGGGGCCGATGGGGGCAGGCCCGGCCGAGGAGCGGTGGCGGGGGTTGGCGGGGCGTTGTGGCGGAGGAGGTCTGCCTCGTTGTAGCGGATGCAGTCCTCGTGCCAGATGCGGATGCCGGCCATCCAGCGTTTGAGTTCCTCGGCGTAGCCCAGCAGGACCTGCTGGGCCTTGCGGTCGAGTTTGTGGTCGCGGAACAGGGCCGGGAACTCGACGGCGAGGATGTGCTCGAACTGTTGCATGCGTTCGGTCATCAGCTTGTTGACCACCTGGGCGGCGCGGTCGCGGTCGCAGTCCAGGAAGTTCTGCACGACCAGTACCGCGTTGTGCAGCTCGCCCTCGAACTGGATCTCCTTCTGGTAGGAGAACATGTCGTTCATCAGGCAGGAGTAGTCCTGGGCCGACTTCTCCAGCGCCTGCACCGGCCTGGAGCGGTAGATCTCCGCTGGCACCGCTTGGCCCAGTTGCAGGCGGCACAGCGCCATGGTCATGTCCGAGCCGAAGGTGGCGCGGCGCATCTCCACGTAGTCGACCGGGTCCGGGATGCGGTTGGCGAACTGGTTCTCCAGTTCCCACACCCAGCTCTCCAGCATGTCCTCGTTGGCCTTGCGGAAGGACTTGCGGTGTGCGGAGGTCAGCGGTCCCGCGGTGCGCGTCCACAGGTCGGCCAGACCGCGTTCCACCGCGTTGACCGGGGTCGCGGTCTGGGCCAGGTCCAGCGGCATGAACAGCTTGAGGCGTTCGGTCTGCAGCCGGGCGGCGGCCAGGTCGCGCCTGCTGCCGAAGTACACCGGGTAGAAGTCGTCGGCGTAGGTGCCCCAGGCCAGCCAGCCGGAGCTGAGGTCCAGGCCCTCGGGAGTGGCCTCGGGGTGGATGCCCGCGGCGCACAGCGGCAGGTCGTAGTCACGGATCTTCTGCTCGTCCCACACGGTCCGGCCAGCCAACGCGGGGTGCGGCTCGTCCAGGATGCCCATCTCCTTGGCCCAGATCACCAGGTTCTCCCTGGCCTGGTCAAGGTGCGGGCTGAGTGTGGTGCTGAAGGGCAGGTAGAAGTCCGGGCGTGGCAGCGGGCCGCACTGCCGGAACGGCACGTTGCCGAAGCTGCGCAGGCGTTGCGGCATGGTGCGCGCGATGGACGGGATGATCGCCGCCGAGGTGCCAAGGCCGTTCGGGCCGCCGATGCCCGACGGGGATGCCTTGCCGCCCTTGTTCATGTACCGGCTCGACCGCATGTGCCACTCGTGCCCGCCGGACTGCCAGTCCTGCAGCCCCTTCACATACGCCAGCACCTCCAGGCGCTGCTGCGGGGTGACCGCGAACCGCTCGAACAGCGGCGGCAACTCCACCAGCGCGGTGTGCTCGAACTGGTGCAGCCGCGAGGTGAGCAGGTCGTTGACCGCCTCGGCCGCCTCCTGAGTGGGGATCTCCAGGAACCGCTCGAATACCAGCACGCCGTTGCTGAGTTCGCCCTCGTCGAGCACCTCGCGCTCGTAGGAGAACAGGTCGTTGCGCAGGTGCACCGCGTCGGAGAAGGTGTCCCGCAGCACCTCCAGCGGCCGCGAGGCGGCGATGACCTCGGGCACCTCGACCCCGGCGGCGTGTTCGATCAGGTTGGCCGACCAGGGCGCGCCGCCGACCTTGCGGCGCATCTCGATGTACTCGATCGGGTTGGACACCCGGTCGGCGTTGATGTTGGACAGTTCCCACATCGACTCGTCGAGCAGGTTCTTGGTGCTCTCCACGAACCGCCGCCGCCAGTCCGCCGAATGCGCGGGCACGGTGCGGTTCCAGAGGTCCTCCAGGCCCTTCTCCACCGGGTTGGTCGGCGTTTCGGTGATCGGCCCGGTGATCGGCATGAACAACCGCAGCCGGTCCAGGTAGTCGACCGCGTTCTGCAGGTCGTGCGTGCGCTTGTACATCTCCAGGAAGTGGTCGTCGAAGTAGAAGACCCAGACGTACCAGTCGGTGATGAGGTTGAGCGTCTCGGTGTCGCAGTCGGGGTGGGTGTAGCTGCACAGCAGGGCGTAGTCGTGCGAGTCGAGGTCGTGTTCGTCCCAGATGGGCACGCCGTGCTGGGGCACGTCGATCATGTCCATCTCATACGCCCACGCCTTGCTGTGGACGCGCGCCGCCTCCAGGCCGGGGTTCAGCCGGGCAGGGTAGGGCATGTAGAACTCAGGCAGCTCGAATGGCTGCATAACCTCGCACCTGTGCCTTCTTGCGGGGACGACCGGAACCGGCGACGCAGGGTTCGCCTGGGGCCAGGCAACCAGGCCGGATCGGCCGGGCTCAACCACTCCAGGGTGGTTGCACACTTTCGGGAGTGGTCATCGCTCGACCAGCCCAACCGGTGATCACGGAGATGACGGAAGGTACCGGGGGTGGGCCGCATTTGCCCGGGTTTGATCACAGCAAACCCTGACCAGGTGGCGGTACCAGAGGTGTTTACCCAGGTCGCCCGCTTCCCGCACTCGGTCACCTGTTCGGTGTGAGCAAGGTGGCGCCCCGCGAGACGGGGGCGCGGGCGCGGGGCGCCACCTGGGTCAGGGATCCGCAATCGTTGGGGCCGTGCGGAAACGCTGGGAAGACCATGACTCACGAACGGCCGGGATGATTGCTCCCGCAACACGTTCGTGTCCTGATCGAGGCGGCCGCGCAGCCTGCGGTTTCGGTCGTGTCCACGGTTGCCCGGTTGCTGTTGGCTGTTGTTGGACACGGTGTTGGATCGGCGCGGCTACCGGCCCCGGCGCCACTCGTGGACCAGCAGCCACACCAGGTACAGCCCGCCGATCCCGCCGGTGACGATGCCCACCGGGAGCTGCACCGGCGCGAAGATCCGTTGCACCGCAAGGTCGCTGACCAACAGCAGCGCGGAGCCCATCAGCGCCGAGGCGAACAGGTTGGGCCCCGGCGCGGCGGTGAGGCGGCGGGCCAGCTGCGGGGCGGCCAGTGCCACGAATGCGATCGGCCCGGCCGCCGCGGTGGCCAGCGCGGCCAGGGTGACGCTGATGCCCAGCAGCGCCAGGCGGGTGCGTTCGACCCGCACTCCCAGCGTGGCCGCCATCTCATCACCCATCTCCAGCACCGAGAACCTGCGCCCGTAGTACAGCGCGATCGGCAGCAGCACCGCCATGGCCGCCACCAGCGGCAGCAGGTGGTTCCAGGTGCGGCCGTTGAGGGTGCCGGTCTGCCAGGCCTCCGCGGCCAGCGCGAGGTGCAGGCTGGAGCTGGTGATCAGGTACAGGTTGACCGAGAGCAGCAGGCTGCTCAGCCCGATGCCGACCAGCACGAGCCGGAATCCCTGCACACCGCGGGAGAACGCGAGCAGGTAGGCCACGACCATGGTCAGCCCGCCGCCGATCAGCGCGCCGAGGGAGATCGCGGCCATGCTGCCCTGGAACCAGACGATGACCAGGATGGCGCCGGTGGCCGAGCCGGTGGTGAAGCCCATGAAATCGGGGCTGCCCAACGGGTTTCGGGTCAGGCTCTGCAGCACCGCGCCGCTGACCGCCAGCGCCGCGCCGACCAGCAGTCCGGCCACCACCCTGGGCAGGCGCAGGGTCACCACGATGAACTCGGTGGGGCCGTCGCCCAGTCCCAGCAACGCGTTGACCACCTCGCCGGGGGTGAGCGGGAAGTCGCCGGTGGTCATGCCGAACACGCCTGCGCTGGCCGCGGCCAGCGCCAGCAGCAGGCACATCAGCAGGGTGCGCGGGGCCAGTCGCAGGGACAACCAGCCCCTGTGGATACGCAACACCCGGCCGCGGATCGGCGTGGTACGTTCCTGAACGCGGGTCATGAGTGCACCAGCTTCCGGCGGCGGCACAGGGCGAGGAACACGGGCGCGCCAAGGAAAGCGGTCACGATCCCCACCGCCAGCTCGGCGGGCGCGACGAGCAGGCGGCCGAGGATGTCCGCGCCCAGCAACAACATCGGCGCGAGCACCGCGGAGAAGGGCAGCACCCAGCGCTGGTCGGCGCCGACCAGCAGCCGGGCGAGGTGTGGCACGGCGAGGCCGAGGAAGCTGATGGGTCCGGCCGCCGCGGTGGCCGCGCCGCACAACACGGTGATGGCGAGCGCGCCGAGCCAGCGGGTCCGTCCCATGTGGACGCCGAGGGCGCGGCCGGTCTCCTCGCCGAGGGCGAGTCCGTTGAGCGGGCGGGCAAGTCCGAGGGCGAGCAGGATGCCCGCGCCCAGGAACGGGGCGACCACGGTCACCACGTCCATCCGGCGGCCGGCCAGCGAGCCCGCGTTCCAGTAGCGGAACTGGTTGAACGAGGCCGGGTCCAGCAGCAGCACGGCGGTGTTGAAGGCGAGCAGCACCGCGGTGATCGCCGCTCCGGCCATGATCAGCCGGTCCGGCGTGACCGCGGCCCGGCCGGTGGAACCGAGCACATAGACGACGAGGGAGGCGATAGCGGCACCGGCGAAGCCGAGCACGATCGATCCGGTGGTGCCGGACACGCCGAGGAAGGCGATGCCGATCACCACCGCGGTGGAGGCGCCCATGGTCACCCCGAGCAGTCCGGGATCGGCCAGGGCGTTGCGGGACAACGCCTGCATCAGGGCGCCGGAGAGTCCGAGCGCGGCGCCGACGAGCAGGCCCAGCAGGGTGCGCGGGATGCGCAGCTCGTGCACGATGACCGCTTCGGCGGAGCCGTCGTTGTGCCACAACACCGACCAGATGTCAGCGAAGGGAATCGACTTCAGCCCGAACCACACACTGAGCAGGCACACCACCGCGAGCGCGAGGACCGCGAGCAACAGTCCACCGGCACGCAGCGCGATCCCACGGGCACGGGCCGTGCGCGGTGGCGAACCCCCGCGTGTGGCGAGCACCTCGACCATTTGATCTCCATCCCCAGTCGTACTCCGTTACCGTAGCCTTACCTAACTGGGAGGTGACGGGGTGCCCGTCGGAACTACGTCGGGCCGCGCCGTCCTGACCCGCGCGATCCTCGGCCAACGCGGCCTCACCGCGTCCTCCGCCGTACTGGCGGCCAGCCATCAGACCGGCGAGGCACTGGTGCCGGTGCTGATCGGCGTGGTGATCGACCGGGCCGTCTCCACCGGCTCGCTCAGCTCGTTGCTGTGGTGGCTGGGCGTGCTGGTGCTGGACTTCGTGCTGCTGTCGCTGAGCTTCCGGTTCAGCGCGCGGCTCGGCGAACGGGCGGCGGAACAGGCCGCGCACCGGTTGCGGATCGAGTTGACCGAGCGGGTGCTGGACCCGCGCGGTGGCGCGGAGACCGGCCGGTTGTCGGGCGAGCTGACCAGTGTGGCCACCGGCGACGCGCAGCGGGTCGGCGCGCTGAACATGGGCCTGCCCGCCGGACTGGCGGCGGTGGTGGCACTGGTGGTCGGCGCGGTGGCGTTGCTGCGGGCGTCCTGGGTGCTGGGTGCGCTGGTACTGGTTGCCGCGCCGTTGTTGCTGTGGGCGGCGCGGGCGCTGGGACGTCCCCTGGAACGACGTAGTCACGCCGAGCAGGACCGGGCGGCGCTGGCTTCGGGGGTCGCGGCGGACCTGGTGGCCGGACTCCGGGCGTTGAAGGGCATCGGCGCCGAACAGGCCGCGACCGCGCGGTACGCCACGATCAGCGGCGAGTCGATGGCCGCGGCGGTGCGCGCGGCGCGGGCGCAGTCCTGGCTGGACGGTTCGATGACCATGCTCACCGGGATCTTCCTCGCGGTGGTCGCCCTGGTCGGGGCGAACCTGGCCGCGAACGGGACGATCACCGTCGGCGAACTGGTCACCGCGGTCGGGCTGGCGCAGTTCCTGTTGTGGCCGTTGACGTTGTTCTCCTGGGTGAGCAAGAACTTCGCGCAGGGCCGGAGTTCGGCCGACCGCATCGCGGCGGTGCTCTCCACTCCCCCGCTGCTGCCCGCCGCGACGGCCGAGTTGCCGGCGAATCCAGCCGGTTCGCTGGCTGTGGACAGCCGGAATGGATCACTGGATTTCAGTGCTATCGTCGAGGCGGGCGAGTTCCTGGGCGTGGTGGCCGTGGACCCGGCCGAGGCGGCGATGCTGGTGCGCTGCCTGGGTCGTGAGGTGGAACCCGAGTCGGGTGAGCTGTGGCTCGACGGGGTCGCGTTGTCCACTGTGGATGCTCGACTGGCGCGGTCGGCGGTGCTGGTGGCGGCGCACGACGCGGAGCTGTTCGAGGGCACGGTGCTGGAGAATGTCCGCGCCGCGACCAAACCGGGCACGGCGGTTCCTGGCGCATCGGCAACGGATCCCGTTGACAGCGGGTCGATTCCGCCAGAGCTGACCAAGGTGTTGGTCGCGGCGGGAGTGGACAGCGTGGCCGAGGTGCTGCCCGCGGGACTGGACACCGCGGTGAGTGAGCGCGGGCGGTCGCTCACCGGCGGGCAGCGGCAACGGGTCGCGCTGGCGCGTGCGCTGGCGGCGGATCCCGTGGTGCTGGTGCTGGACGAGCCGACCACCGCGGTGGACGCGGTGACCGAGGCTCGGCTGGCGGCCGGGATCCGGGAGGTCCGGCGTGGACGTACCACGGTGGTGGTGGCGTCCAGTCCGGCGTTGCTGGCCGTGGCCGATCGGGTGTTGCTGGTGACGCGGGGGCGGGTTGTGGCGCAGGGGCGGCATGTGGAGCTGGCGGCGGGCAACGCCGACTACCGGGCGGCGGTGCTGGGATGAGGGAACTGCTGCCGGTCGCGGATGGGCGGCGGACCTGGGCCGCGGTGTGGGCTTTACTGCGGCTGCACCGGGGATTGGCCCTCGGCGGATTCCTGGTGTTGTTGCTGGGCACCGCGGTCGGGTTGGTGACGCCCTGGTTACTGGGCCGGATCGTCGACCTGGTGGCGGGGCGGGACGCGGCCGACGCCATCGCCTGGTCGGTGGGCTGGCTGGTGGTTGTCGCCCTGGTCCAGGGTGTGGCCACCGCGGGCGGCGTGGCCATGGTGGCACGGCTGGGCGAGGGCATGCTGGCCCGGCTGCGGGAGAGGTTTGTCGCACGGGCACTGGAGTTGCCGCTGGGCGAGGTGGAGCGGGCCGGGTCGGGTGACCTGACCGCGCGAGTCACCCGGGACGTTGCCGTGGTGGCCGACGCGGTGCGCAACGCGGTGCCGGTGCTGGCCCGATCGGGGCTGGCGATCGTACTGACCTTGGCCGGATTCGCGGTGCTGGACTGGCGATTCCTGCTCGCCGCCCTGCTCGCGTTGCCGGTGCAGGTGCAGGCCGTGCGCTGGTACGGCGGGCGGGCGTTGCGGGTGTACGCCGACCACCGGGTGGCGGTGGGTGCCCAGCAGCAGCAACTGCTGGACACCATCGGTGGCGCTTCGACGGTAAGGGCGCTGGGGATGGGTGACCAGCAACTCGGCCGGGTGCGGGAGCGGTCGACGTCCGCGGTGTCCCTGGCGTTGCGCGGGATCCGGCTGGTCACGCAGTTCTACGGCCGGGTCAACACCGCTGAGCTGATCGGACTGGGCGCGGTGCTGGTGGCCGGTTTTGTGTTGGTGGCACAGGGATCGGTGTCGCTGGGCACCGCGACGGCGGCCGCGCTGTACGCGCACAACCTGTTCAACCCGGTCGGCGCGGCACTGGCCCTGGCCGATGACGCCCAGTCTGCGGCGGCGAGCCTGGCCCGGCTGGTGGGCGTGGCCGACCGGCCCGCGGTGGTCGAGCCCGCGGGCGCGGTGGTCCCGCTGGACACCACCGTCAAGGTCACCGGCGTGACCTTCGGCTACGTCCAGGGACACGAGGTGCTGCACGGGGTCGACCTGGAACTGGCGCCGGGCGAGCGGGTGGCGCTGGTCGGCGAGAGCGGAGCGGGCAAGACCACCCTGGCCAAGTTGATCGCAGGGGTGCGCGAGCCGACCGGCGGCACGGTGACGGTGGGTGGCTTGCCGTTGGCCGAACTGGCACTACGGCGGACAGTGGCCCTGGTGACGCAGGAAGTGCACGTGTTCGCCGGCTCCCTGGCCGCGGACCTGCGCCTGGCACGACCCGAGGCATCCGAGGCGGAACTGCGCTCGGCGCTGGACCGGGTGGGAGCACTGGCGTGGGCCGATGGACTACCGGACGGACTGTCCACTGTGGTCGGTGAAGGCGGCCATCGCCTGACCGTCGCCCAGGCCCAGCAGCTGGCACTGGCCCGGCTGGTACTGGCGGACCCACCCGTGGTCATCCTGGACGAGGCCACCGCCGAAGCGGGCAGCGCGGGCGCCCGGGTGCTGGAGCAGGCGGCGATGGCGGCGCTGGCCGGACGAACGGCATTGGTGGTGGCACACCGGTTGACCCAGGCCGCGGCGGCGGACCGGGTGGTGGTGCTGGCAGGTGGCCGGGTGGTGGAGTCCGGGGCGCACGCGGAGTTGTTGCGGGCCGGTGGTCGGTACGCCGAGTTGTGGGCGGCCTGGTCAGACGGGCGGGGCGGTTCCGCGACGGCAACGCCGGTTAGGGTGGTTTCTATAGAGTGACGGCGTGTTCTAGCTGCGGTTTTGGGGCGGTTCGCGCAGAGCGGAATGGCCTCGCGGAACTTCGACCACTGATCGTTTCGTTCCGCAGAAAGAAGCGGTGCGCGGGGCGGGACGGAGTGGTGGGCCGGAGTGAGGCGAGCCAGGCCGCGTCGTGGTGTGGTGTGGTGGAGACGGCAACGGTGCGCCGGATGACGCGAGGATGGCGGCGCTGGATCGGTTGACGCCGGTCGCCGTGGCGCTGGATCCGTTGACGCCGGGTGCGGCGGCGGTGCACCAGTTGACCCCGGACGCGTCTTGATGCCGGGCGCATCAGCGGACCGGGTGGTGGTGCTGGCCGACGGATCGGTGCCCCGGGACTGGGCGGCGGCGCGCTGACTCCGGCGCCGACCGGCGCGAGCAGGAAGCGGCGGCTGGCCCGAGCGACGGCGGGAAAGACGGCGACCGGTCGCCACCACGGCAGGAACCGCACGCGGCCGGAGCGACAGCGAGCATGGCGCGCGGCCGGAGCCGGGTGTGGAGTGGCGCGTCGGCCACGACGCGAGCCGGAGGCAGGCGTGACTCGCGGACCGCGGATCGCCGCCCCACCCGCACCCGCCGGGGAAAGATCGCGATCGAGGTAGTGGCCGGGCCGCGGGCCGGGCAGGCGAGCAGCGCCAAGATCGGAGCAGCGCGCAGCGTCGAGGTCGGAGCGGCCCGGCGCGGCGCGCGGACTGGGTTGCGGCACGCGGGCTGGGATGACGGGACGGGACCGGACGACGCCGGCGCGGCGCGGCTGGGCTGGGCGGGGCTGGCGGAGCGGGGCTGGCGGAGCGGGGCTGGCGGAGCGGGGCTGGCGGAGCGGGGCTGACGGAGCGGGGCTGGCGGAGCGGGGCTGACGGAGCGGGGCTGACGGAGCGGGGATCCGGCCGCCAAGCCGCGACGAGCGCGCTGGCCGGCGGCCGGATCCCCGGTGGCTACCTCCTCGCGTCGCTCACTTCTTCGCGAGCAGGGGCACCAGGTGTTCCAGGGCGTACGGCATGCTCAGGACGGTGTTGAAGGAGATGGCGGCGCCGATGGGGGGTTCGTTGTACGGGACGAACATGTCGCGCTTTTCCTTGAAGACCTTCAGGCGCTGGTAGACCGGGTCGGCCTTGACCTTGGTCTCGGCGTTGGTGTCTTCGGTGAGCCAGACCAGGCGGTCGACCTCGAACAGGTCGGGCAGGCCTTCGGAGCCGACCTCGATGATGTTCTGCTCCTTCGGGGCCTGGCGCAGGCGGTCTGGGGTTTGGAAGCCCAGGTCCAGGAGGAAGGCGAGTTTGGGGTCGTGGGCGGCGAAGGCGGCGTAGATGCCGGGCTGGAAGGCGTCGGCTACCAGGGCCGTTTGCTTTGACCACTCGGGGTGGTCGGCGCGGATCTTGGCGAAGCGGTCCTTCAGGGCGGTGATCTTGGCGTCGAGTTCCTTGTCCTTGCCAAGGGCCTTGCCGATGGTGCGGGCCATCTCCTCCCACGGGGTGGCGTAGTCGGGGTGCTTGGCCGACTGGGCCACCACGGGGATGTTGAGCTTGGTCAGGGTCTCGTACTGCTCCTTCTTGATCCCCGAGTAGCCCGCGATCACCAGGTCGGGGCGCAGCGAGGCGACCTTCTCCATGTTGATGTCGTCGCGCTCGCCGACGATGGTGGGCTCGGTGCCGGCCCACTTCTCCTTCTGCCACGGGAAAACACCGAAGGGGCGTTCCTTGAACCAGTCCACGACGCCGACCGGCTTGACGTCCAGCGCGAGCGCGGTCTCGTGGTCGGACAGGCCCAGGGTCACCACGCGCTGGGGGCGCTTGGTGATCTCGGTGGTGCCGTACTTGTGCTCGATCTTCACCGGGAAGACGCCGTCTCCCCCGCCCTGCTCCGCCGGGGAGTTCGTACCCGCCGATCCGCAGGCGCCGGCCACCAATGTGGCAGCCAGGGCGAGGGCCACGGCGGGCAAAGTTGTTCTCTTTGACATGTGCTTCCTCCCAGTAACGTGCTTAGGGAAGCCTAACCTTCGCCTCGGGGTGTGCCGAGGCGGCCCCGGGCGATCAGTTCGACCGTGACCAGCACCGCGACCGCTTCCACGGCCAGTAGTCCGATGAGCACAACCAGTTGGGTGGCACCGGCTTCCAGCGGCGTCGCGCCGCCGAGCAGCATGCCGACGAACGCGCCGGGCAGGGTCACCAGGCCGACCGTGCGGGTCTGGTCCAGGGCGGGCAGCAGGGCCTGGCCGGCGGTGGGGCGGCACAGTTCGAGGACCGCCTCCCGCGGTGGCAGGCCCAGGGCGAGGGCGGCCTCGTACTCGCCGTGGCGGGTGTGCCACTCGTGCAGGCCGCGGCGACCGGCCTGGCTGGTGGCGGTCATGGCGCCGCCGATGAGGATGCCCGCGGTGGGCAGCACCGCGATCGGTTGCGGTGGCACGATTCCGCTGAACACGAGCAGGAGCAGCACGGGCAGCGCGCCGCCCGCGATGGCCAGGGTGAGCCAGCCGCTGTGCCGGAGGCCGCCGAGCCTGCGGGCGGCGGTGAGCACCGCGACCGCGCACATCACGGTGATGAACAGCGCGGTCCAGCCCGCCGAGCGCAGCACTGCCAGCAGCACCAGCGAGATCAGGGTGAGTTGCAGGACGGCGCGGGCCGCGGCGGTGAGCACCGGGCGCGCCGGGCCGAGGCCGCCGAGGCGGACCACCGCGGCGGCGGCCACGGTCAGCAGCAGGAGCACGACCGCCAGTGACGGTCCGAGGTCAACGCGCACCGGCGCAGTCTCCCGCGCCGAGCCGGCCCCTCGCGTCGAGTCAGGCTGCGGCGCCGAGGCAGGCAGCCGGGCCGAGGCCAGACTCTCGCGCTGGATCAGGCTGCCCAGCCGGGCAGACCTCGGCGCCGCGCTGGGCCGCCGCGGCGGGTCAGACCGTGAGGAAGCCCTCCGCCCACTGGTCCGAGTTGACCCGGTACTCCGCGATGTGGAAGCCGCTGGGCTCCTCCCGGAAACCGGGTAGCGCGCGCGAGCGCTCCACCCTGGCCTCGGCCTCGGTGCGGGTCGCGTAGACGCCCAGCAGCTTCTCGTCCCGGCCACCGAGATGACTGGTGTGCCACAACAGGTAGACGTACATCAGTGGGTGCGTCCCCTTCCGGACGGGGGTGGCGGTCCCTGGTACGGCGGCCAGGCCACCGCGGGTGGGTAGGGTGGTGGTATCTGCGACACCTCGGCGGCACGACGCCCGCGCCGGCGGCGCGACCACCACAGCAGGGCGATCAGCCCGAGGGTCAGCAGCACCGCGACGGCGATCAGCGTGAACAGCACCCAGTACCCGAGGCCACCGTCGCCGGTGTCCTCCTCCAGTGCCGGGTTGCGCTCGCCGAGGCGGTCGATCAGCTCGGCGCGGTTGACGCGGCTGACCAGCCTGCCGTCGAGGGTGATCTCCAGTTCGTCGATCCGGCGTGGGTAGGTGTCCCAGACGACCTTGGCCACGCCCTGCGCGGTCTGTTCCGCGTCGGCGCGCGGGTCCCGCTGCTGTGCCTGCACGCGCAGCCGGACCAGCCCGCTGGACTCGGTGGACTGGTGGGTGGAGACCTGCTGCACACCGGCCTTCTCGATGCGCTGGCCGAGTTCCATCAACTCGGTCAGCGTCGCACAGCCGGTGATTGTGAGCGCACACAACGCCACCACCAGGGCGAGCAGCCGGCGGGAATGGCCGGGGTGCTCGGTGATCGGCGGCGTGGGTGTGGACACGGCACCAGTGTTACCGGGGAAACGGCCCGGACGCTTGTGTTGGGGTCATAGGGAAAGCGGCACGAGATCGGACCGTCATCTTTCGGGCTCCCTGGCGTGCCGCAACACCGAACGGCAAAGTTTGCGTCGCGGTACGGACACGTATGGACCTTTTTCCCGCTTCCAGGACGTAAGCCTCTAGCCCTGGACCAACCCCAGGAGGACACCCGTGCCGGTCCACGGACTGTGCACCCCGCGTTTCGCCGGGGTGCGCGCGGAGTTCGAGCGCAATCTGGCCGAACGTGGCGAGGTGGGCGCCTCGGTGCACCTGACCGTGGACGGGGAGACCGTGGTCGACCTGTGGGGCGGGCTGGCCGATCCGGTGCGGGGCAGGCGCTGGACCGACTACACCTTCACCCACATCTGGACCGCCACCCAGGGCGCGACCGCGCTGTGCGCCCACCTGCTCGCGGTGCGTGGTCAGCTCGACCTGCTCGCCCCGGTGAGCCGGTACTGGCCGGAGTTCGGCAAGGGCGGCAAGGACTCCGTGCTCGTCGGCCAGCTCCTGGACCACCAGGCCGGGTTGCCGGGGTTGCGGGAGCTGTTGCCGCACGGGGCCTTCTACGACTGGGAGCTGATGACCGAGCACCTGGCCGCGGCCGAACCGCTGTGGACCCCGGGCGCCCGGCACGGTTTCCACGCCTTCACCTTCGGTTTCCTCATCGGCGAACTCGTCCGGCGGATCACCGGCGGTTCCCTGGCCCAGTTCTTCGAACGCGAACTCGCCGGACCCCTGGACCTGGATTTCTGGCTGACCCTGCCACCGGATCTGGACGAGGCGGCCGCGCCGATGGTCCCGCAGCCGGAGCTGTCCGAGCTGATCCCCACCATGCACCTGACCGCGATCACCGACCCCGACTCCCCCGCCGGCCGGGTACTGCTCAACAACGGCGGCTACCTGGCACCCGGCGAAGCCGACTCACGCGCCGCCCGCGCGGCGGTGCTGGGCGGCACCGGCGGGCTGACCAACGCGCGCGGGCTGTCCCTGCTGTACCGGCCGCTGGCCGTGGGCGGCAGTGTGGACGGGTTGCGGTTGCTGGACCGGGCCGCGGTGGCGCGGGCCGGGGCGGTGAGTTCGGCCGGGTCCCTGGACGCGGTGACGCTGGTGCCCAGCCGGTACAGCCTCGGGTTCAGCAAGGCCTGCGACAACCGGCATCTGCCGCCCGCGGACCGGGAGGGCGTGCTGTGGTCCGAGCAGGCGTTCGGGGCCTGCGGGATGGGCGGGGCGGTCGGGTTCGCGGATCCGGGTGCGCGGATGTCGTTCGGGTATGTGATGAACCGGCAGGGGCCGGGGTTGGGTGTGAACGAGCGCGGTCAGGCGCTGATCGACGCGGCCTACCGGGGGCTGGGGTACCACCGGGTCAACGGCGGGATCTGGTTCCGCTAGGCGCCGGTCACGCCGTCGATGGCCTCGCGCAGGAAATCGGCGTGGCCGTTGTGCCGGGCGTACTCGTGGATCAGGTGCAGCATGATCATCCGCAGTGACACGTGCTCGCCCCAGCGCGGCTGGTAGCCGGTGACCTCCAGGGATTCCGCGGCCAACTCGATGCGGCGGGAGTGCTCGATCTCGTTCTCCCAGGCCGCGAACGCCTCTTCCCGGGTGCAGTCCGAGGCATCGTAGGCGGCCTGGAAGTCGAAGCTGTCCGACCAGACCAGCGGGATGTCCTCGGCGTTGATCACGCGGCGGAACCAGGTGCGTTCGACCTCGGCCATGTGCCGGACCAGGCCCAGCAAGGACAGCGTCGAGGGTGGGGAGGACTGGCGGCGGAGGTCCTCTGTGGACAGATCCGCGCACTTCATGGCCAGGGTGGCGCGGTGGAAGTCCAGGTAGACGCGCAGGGTCTCGCGTTCGTCGCCCTGGCGGGGCGGGTCCGGGCGTTCGGTGATCACCAGGGCAGGGTAACCGGCGGCGCCGGTGGGCGCCGCCGGTTTACCCCTCAGGCCGCCTTGATCAGGTCAGCGCATTTCTCGCCGATCATCATGGTGGTGATGCACGGGTTGACGGTGACCAGGAACGGCATCACCGACCCGTCCGCCACCCGCAGCCCGTCGATCCCCTTGACCCGCAACTGCGGATCGAGCGGCGCCTGGCTGTCGCCGGGCGCGCCCATCCGGACCGTGCTGGAGGGGTGGTAGACGGTGTTGTGGGTGCGGCGGATGTAGTCGAGCAGTTCCTCGTCGGTGGTGTTGTCCGGGCCAGGGAACAGTTCCGGTCCGGCCCAGGCCGACATGGCGGGCTGGCCGACGATCTCGCGGGCCAGGCGCAGGCCGTGGGTCATCACGCGTTCGTCGTGCGGGTGGCTGAAATAGCGTGGGTCGACCATGGGCTTGTCCCGGAAATCCCTGCTGCGCAACCGAACCGTGCCCAGCGAGCGGCTGCGGGTGACGTTGGGAGTCAGGCAGAAGCCGTTCTCCGTGGTCGGGTAGCCGTGCCGCAGCGTGTTCATGTCGAAGGGCACCGAACCGTAGTGGAACATCAGGTCCGGCCGATCGAGGCCGTCCTCGGTGGTGGTGAAAATGCCGATTTCCCACCACTGGGTGGATTTCTTGGTCATCGGCTGCTTGGCCTGCCACTGGATCACGCCCTCGGGGTGGTCCTGCAGGTTCTCCCCCACCCCCGGCGAGTCCACCAGCACGTCGATCCCGTGCTGCCGCAGGTGTTCGGCCGGGCCGATGCCGGAGAGCATCAACAGTTTCGGGGTGTCGATGGAGCCACAGCTCACCACGACCTCCCGGCGGGCGTGCACCTGGAGGGTGTGCTGCCCGTCCGCGGCCAGGTATTCCACGCCGGTGCAACGCTTCCGCTCGTCGATCAGCAGCCGCTTGACCCGGACCCCGGTGCGGATCTCCAGGTTGGGCCGCTGGCCGATGATCGGGTGCAGGTAGGACACCGAGGAGGAGGCGCGGACGCCCTCCTTGGTGGAGTTGATCTGGAACCAGTTGGCGCCGTTGACCACCGTGCGGCCACTGTTGAACGGCGTGGTCGGGATCCCGGCCTGGGCACAGGCTGCCAGCAGTGCCGCGCCGCACGGGTCCTCGCCGGGCACGGTCATGATGTTGACCGGGCCGGAGCGGCCGTGGTGCTCGCCGGGCGCGTCGTTGGTCTCCAGCCGTTGGTACAGCGGGAAAACCTCCGCCGCGCTCCAGCCGGTGCAGCCCAGCGCCGCCCACTCGTCCAGGTCCTCCGCGGGTGCCCAGAACGCGATGCAGGAGTTGTGCGAGGAGCAGCCGCCGAGCACCTTGGCGCGGGCGTGCCGGAGGAAGGAGTTGCCGGTGGACTGGGGTTCGACCGGGTAGTCCCAGTCATAGCCCGATTCCAGCAGCGACATCCATTTGTCCAGCCGCAGGATCGCCGGATCGTCCACATCGGACGGTCCGGCCTCCAGCAGGCACACCCGCGCATCCGGGTTCTCCGAGAGCCGGGCGGCGACCACCGCACCGGCCGTGCCGCCGCCCGCGACGACGTAGTCGAACTCCTCCATCAGCGCACCTCCGGCACTGCGGCGGCCTCGGTCGGCGTGTGCGCGTGGTCGGCCAGCACCCCGCTGCGGTGGCGCTGGACGAACCAGTAGTACGCGAAGCCGACGAGCGTGACCGCCCCGACGAACAGGACCGCGCCCCACTGCAGGTACCAGTGGAACGGCGGGCTCGGGTTGTAGATGGCCTGTCGTGGCCACAACAGGTTCACCACCATGGCCGCGCCCCACAGGACCGCGACGATGTTGATCGGCAGCCCCCACTTGCCGAGCCCGAAGCGGGGTTCCTGACCCTCCACTGTGTCCAGTGGCCAGCGCCCGCGCAACCGGGCGATCAGCAGCGGCACGGTGACCAGCAGGTAGGCCAGGTAGATCAGGATGATCGCGATGCTGGTGACCACCGAGAAGATCTGCGGCTGACCGATGTTGACCATCAGGAAGGCGATGCCGAAGACACCGATGAGCAGTGCGGGCAGCACCGGGGTCTGGAAGCGCGCGCTCACCTTGGCCAGCTTCTGGCCGCCGGGCAGGTTGTTGTCCCTGGCCATGGCGAACATCATCCGGATCGCCGCGGTGTGCACGGCCAGCACGCACACCACGATCGCGATGGCCACGGTGACCAGGAAGATCTTGCCGACCACCGGGCCGAGCACGTCCAGCACGATGTACTGCAACCCGACCGTGCCGAGTTCCGGCGCGTTGATGTCGCGCACCGCCATCAGCGCGAACAGCAACAGCAGTCCGCCGATGAGGAAGGAGGCGATCACCGCGCGCAGGATGGACTTGGGCGCGTTGCGGGTCGGGTCCACCGACTCCTCACCGAGGGAGGCCGCGGTGTCGAAGCCGTACATCACGTACAGCGAGGCCAGCGAGGCGGCCAGGAAGGCGCCCATGTAGCCGAGCGAGTTGCCCTCACCGGTGCCGTGGGTCTCCAGCACCACCTCGGGTCCGCGCACCGCGAAGGCGGCCAGCACGATCACCATGATCACCGCGGCGATCAGCTCGATCAGCACGCCCGCGCTGTTGATCCGGGCCATCAGCCTGACCCCGCAGGCGTTGATCACCGTGGTGAACACGATCAGGATGCTGGCCAGGATCACCGCGTTGGTCGGGTTGTCCGGCACGAGCTGGAAGCCGTCCCAGATCTGCGGCAGCGTGATCTGCAGGGCCAGCGCGGTGGCGGCCACCGTGGTGGCGGAGGCGGCCAGCATCAGCCAGCCCGCCAGCCAGGACACGTGCGGGTTGCTGAGCCGTTTGGCCCAGTTGTAGATCGAGCCCGCGATCGGGTAGCGCGCGGCCAGTTCGGCGAAGCAGAGCGCCACCATGAGCTGGCCGACGAAGACCATCGGCCATGACCACCAGTAGGCCGGGCCGCCCTGGGCGAATCCCAGGTAGAACAGTTGGAACGTGCCGGTCAGGATGGAGATGTAGCTGATCCCGGCGGCGAAGGTGTGGAAGTTTCCGAGTGTTCTCTTCAGTTCCTGGCGATAGCCGAACTCCTGCAGTTCAGCATCGTCCGAGCGGACGGTCGTCATGGCAACCTCCGAGCGTGGTGGGAAGCGGGGATTCGGGCATGGGCCTCCGGTCATTCACCAGGGCAGGGTCACTCGCCGGAGAACCACTTCTGTGGCGCCGGCCGAAGGTTGTGCCAGATGTGCTTGGGCTCCCGGTACTCGCTGAGCCCGCTCGGGCCTAGTTCGCGGCCGATGCCGGACCGCTTGAAACCACCCCATTCCGCCTGGGGCAGGTACGGGTGGTAGTCGTTGATCCAGATGGTGCCGTGCCGCAGGCGCGCGGCCACCCGCTCGGCCCGGCCCGCGTCGCCGGTCCACACCGCGCCGGCCAGGCCGTAGTCGGTGTCGTTGCCGATCCGGATCGCGTCCTCCTCGTCGGTGAAGGTCTCCACCGTGAGCACCGGACCGAAGGATTCATCCCGCAGCACCGACATTCCGCTGGTGCAACCGTCCAAAATGGTCGGTGGGTAGTAGTAGCCGTCGGCCAGCGCCGGATCCTCGGGACGCTTGCCGCCGCAGCGCAGCACCGCGCCCTCGGCGATCCCGGCGGCCACATATGCCTCGACCTTCTCGCGGTGTGCGGCGGAGATCAGCGGGCCGGTCTCGGCGCGTTCGTCGAACGGGCCGCCGAGGCGGATCTTGTTCGCCCGTTCGACCAGGGCGTCCACGAACCGGTCGTGCCACTGTTCCTGGATGATCAGGCGCGCCCCGGCCGAGCAGACCTGGCCGGAGTGCAGGAACACCGCGGTGAGCGCGTAGTCCAGGGCGGTGTCGAAATCGCTGTCGGCGAAGACGATGTTCGGGTTCTTGCCGCCCAGTTCCAGGGCGACCTTCTTGATCGTGCCCGCGGCGGTGGCCATGATCCGCTGCCCGGTGGACAGGCCGCCGGTGAAGGACACCAGGTCCACATCGGGGTGCTCGGCCAGCGGCGCACCAGCCTCGGGACCGGCACCGAGGATGAGGTTGCCCGCGCCGTGCGGCAGTCCGGCCTCCACCAGCAGCCGCATCAGGATGATCGCGGTGCTGGGGGTCAGCTCGCTGGGCTTGAGCACGAAGGTGTTGCCCGCG
Organism: Crossiella cryophila; assembly: GCF_014204915.1. Classification (NCBI taxonomy): domain Bacteria; kingdom Bacillati; phylum Actinomycetota; class Actinomycetes; order Pseudonocardiales; family Pseudonocardiaceae; genus Crossiella; species Crossiella cryophila. The sequence goes on along the minus strand of NZ_JACHMH010000001.1, from coordinate 5,774,062 downwards.
ACCAGTGCCGGGGCCACCTTCCACGCGGTCTGCAGCAGCGGGTAGTTCCACGGGGTGATCAGCCCGCACACGCCGACCGGCTCGTAGACGACCTTGCTGGTGGCGTCCGGGTTGCCGGTGTCGACCACCCGGCCGGCCTCGCCGGCGCCGACCGAGCCGTAGTACCGGAAGGTGTTGGTGACGTCGTCGATGTCGTACTCGGCCTCGACCAACCGCTTTCCGGTGTCCATGGACTCGGCGCGGGCCAGCGCGACCTTGTCCCGCTGGAGCAGATCGGCCACCCGGAGCAGCAGCTGCGCACGTTCGGCCGCCGGGGTGCGCGGCCAGGGGCCGGTGTCGAAGGCGGTGCGCGCGGCCTGGATGGCCAGCTCGGTGTCCGCGCGGCTCGCCTCGGCCACGGTGGCCACGACCGAGCCGTCCGCGGGGCACCGGATCTCCCGCCGGCCCCCCTGTTGGGAGTCCAGCCATCTGCCGCCGATGAACAGCTCGGCCATACAACCTCCTAGAGATGTCTGGCCGCTATCTAATTCAATCTTCGCGCTGAGCGCACGCTGAATCGCCGATCCCCGTCGCTTCGCTCGCCCTGGAGATGGGAGGGAAGTTCCCGATTGCCGCCTGAACCCACTGGTGAAACGCCCCGATGTGATGTTCGCTTGGCACGAGTACGCCACCGCCGCGGTAGGCACGGGAGGACATCGCGGGCTGGGTCCTCTCACATGCCTCGAAGTCCTGCTCGTTCACCCGGTGGAACAACTCGACCGAGCGCGAGACGTCCTTCCCGGCGGCCACCACCTCGTTGGTGTAGAGCCAGTCGCATTCCACCACCGTGCGGTCCGCGGCCAGCGGGAACATCCGGTGGAAGATGATGTGGTCGGGCACCAGGTTGATGAAGACCTGGGGTTTCACCGTGATCGCGTAGTAGCGCCGGTCCTGATCCTCCCTCAGCCCCGGCAGCGGGTCGAACCCGGGGCTGCCGTCCACGGTGAACCCTTGGATCTCCTCGCCGAACTCGGCGCCGTGGCCCACGTAGTACTGGGCGGCGTAGCCGTCGGCGAACTCGGGCAGCACCTCGGTGAGTTCGGGGTGGATGGTGGCGCAGTGGTAGCACTCCATGAAGTTCTCCACGATCAGCTTCCAGTTCGCGCGCACGTCGTAGACGATGCGACGGCCCACCGTCAACTGGTCGATGGTGTAGGAGTCGATAGCTGCCAGGGAACCCAGGCGTTCGGTGACCGCCTGTTGCACGGTGTCCGCAAAGGACGGTGGTTCCGGCGCGAGGCACACCCAGACGTAGCCCAGCCATTCCCGCACGTGTGCGGTGACCAGGCCGTACTCGACGCGGTCGATGTCGGGCATCTTGGTCAGGTTGGGCGCGGCGATGAGCTTGCCGTCCAGGTCGTAGGTCCAGGCGTGATAAGAGCATTGGAAATTGCGTTTCACCGCACCCTGTTCCTGGGTACAGATCCGGGCTCCTCGATGTCGGCAGATGTTGAGGAAGGCCCTGGGCTGCCCGGCCCGGTTGCGGGTGACGATGACGCTCTCGCGTCCGATCTGGACGGTGCGGAAGCTGCCTGGTCCGTCCAGATCGGACAGTCGGATGGCGCAGAACCACATCGTCTCGAACAGCTTCTCCTGTTCGGCGGCGAAGGTGGCCTGGTCGGTGTAGGCGCTGCCGGGCAGGGTGGCCAGCAGGCTCGGGGGCAGGCCGGTGGTGGTCACGGGGTCACCTCGGCGAGTCGCTCGGGACGGAACAGGTCGATGGGGTGCGCGGTCGTGCCGGTGAGGGCGAGGTCGGCCAGGATCTCGCCCACCACCGGCACGAACTTGAAGCCGTGCCCGGAGAACCCGCAGGCGACGGTGACCCGTTCGTGCGCGGGGTGGGTGGCGATGACGAAGTGCTCGTCGGCGGTGTTGGTGTACATGCAGGTGGCCGCGCGCTGGAACTCCCCGGGCAGGCTGGGGATGCGTGGCAGCATCTGGCGGCGCATGGCCTCGATCTCGTGCGGGTGCACGGTGCGGTCGATGGTCTCCGGGGTGCAGGTCTGGCCGCCGCGGAAGAAGGCGACCTTGGCGCCGCCGTCGGGTCCGTCACTGGCCGGGAAGCCGTAGGCCTGGATGCCGTCGGCGGCCTCCCAGATGTAGATGGGGTGCACCTCGGGCTGGAAGGGGGCGAGGCCGCCGGTGGGGTTGAACCAGTACTGGACCTGGCGTTCGATCACGAACGGGATGCCAAGGTCGGCGAGTAGTCGCGGGGCCCAGGCGCCGGGGCAGATCACCAGTTTCGCCGCGGTGTACTCCCCCGCCGCGGTCCGGACCCGGACACCGGTGGCGGTGCTGGTCCAGTCCAGGACGGGTTCGTGGTAGTGGAGTTCGGCGCCTGCCTTGTCGGCCAGGTCGAGGTGGGCGCCGACGGTGGCTTCCGGGCGGACGAAACCGGCTTTCTGCTCGTACAGCGCGACCTCGTCCGCGGCCGGGGTGAGGGTGGGGAAGCGACGGCGGATCTCCATCGCGTCCAGCATCTCGTGCGGCAGGTTCCAGGTCTCGGCGGAGAGTTTGCTGCCGGCGACGGTGAGGCAGTCCGGTCGGCCGATCATGACGCCGCCGGTGACCGTGAGCACGTCGCGGCCGGAGTCGTTGGCCAGCTTGTCGAACAGTTCGTAGGAGCGCAGCAGCAGCGGCACGTAGGCCGGGTCCTCGAAGTAGGACTGGCGGATGATCCTGGACCCGCCGTGGCTGGATCCGTTGCTGTGCGCGGGTCCGAAGCGGTCCAGGCCGAGCACCCGGCTGCCGCGCGCGGCCAGGTGGTAGGCGGCGGCGCTGCCCATGCCGCCGAGGCCGATCACGATCACGTCGTACATCGGGCTGATCTCCCTCACGTCACCGGCGGATGCGGGCCATCTCTGGGTCGAACAACGGTTCGGCGGCCACGGTGGCGTTGAGCCTGCGGCCGAAGTACTCGATCTGCACCGCGGTGCCGGGGGTGGCGGCTTCGGCGGGCAGCCAGGCGTAGGCGATCGGACTGTCCACTGTGTACCCGTAGGCCGCCGAGGTGACATAGCCGACCGGCTTGCCTTGGTGGAACACGGGTTCCTTGCCCAGGACGTTGGTGCTGCGGTCGTCCAGGGTGAGGCAGGACAGGCGGCGGGCTGGCTGTTCGGGGTCGAGTTTGGCCAGGGCGTCGCGGCCGAGGAACTCGCCCTTGTCCATGCGGACGGCGAAGGCGAGGCCGGACTCGTAGGGGTCGTGTTCGTCGGTCATGTCGGTGCCCCAGGCCCGGTAGCCCTTTTCCAGGCGCAAGCTGTTGAAGGCGCTGCGCCCGGCGGCGATCACCCCGTGTCGCTGTCCGGCCTGCCAGAGGTCGTCCCAGAGGCGCAGGCCGAGTTCGGCGCTGGTGTACAGCTCCCAGCCGAGTTCGCCCACATAGGACAGTCGCAGCGCGGTCACCGGGATCATCCCGACGTGGATCTTCCTGGCCCGGAAGTAGCCGAATGCCTTGTGCGCCAGGTTCTCCCGGACCAGTGGCTGGAGCAGGTCGCGGGCCAGCGGGCCCCACAGGCCGATGCAGCAGGTGCCGCCGGTGATGTCCTTGATCTGCACGGTGGGGTCGGTGTTCTGCCGCAGCAACCAGTCCAGGTCGAGGTTTCCGTTGGCGCCGACCTGGAAGTGGTCCGGGCCGAGCCGGGCCACGGTGAGGTCGCTGCGCACGCCGCCGGTGTGGTCCAGCAGCAGGGTGTACGTGACCGCGCCGGGTTTCTTGTCGAGCTGGTTGGTGGTCAGGCGCTGCAACAACTCCAGGGCGCCGGGGCCGGTGACCTCCAGGCGTTTCAACGGGGTCATGTCGTACATGGCCACGTGTTCGCGGGTGTGCCTGGCCTCGGCGGCGGCGATCGGGGACCAGTAGCGGGCGGCCCAGTCATCGCGTGCGGGCAGGTCGATGCCCTCGGCGAGGTGGGCGTTGGCCTCGTACCAGTGCGGGCGTTCCCAGGCCGTGGCCTCCAGGAAGTACGCGCCGAGTTCCTGTTGCCTGGGGTAGAACGGGCTGGTGCGCAACGGGCGTGGGTGTTCCATCGGCTGCAAGGGGTGCAGGACGTCGTAGACCTCGACGAAGTTCTGCGCGCCGCGGGCCTCGATGAAGTCCGGGCTGAGCTGGACCTCCTCGAACCGGTGCAGGTCGCACTCATGGAGGTCCAGCTCGGACTTGCCGTCGATGAGCCACTGGGCGAGTGCGCGGGCGACGCCGGCGGAGTGGGTGACCCAGACCGCCTCGGCCGTCCAGAATCCCTTGACCTCGCGGTGTTCGCCCAGCAGTGGGAAGCCGTCCGGGGTGAAGGAGAAGACCCCGTTGAAGCCTTCGTCCACTGTGGACGCTCCGAGGGCGGGCAGCAGGTCGACGGCGTCGGCCCAGGCCGGGTCGAAGTCGGCCTGGGTGAAGGCCAGCATCGAGGGCATCTCGGAGGCTTCGGGGCCGGGTAGTTCGTCCAGGCGGACCGGCATGGGGCGGTGTGCGTAGGAGCCGATGCCGATGTGGTCGGTGTGCTCGCGGAAGTACAGGTCGCGGTCCTGGTGGCGCAGGATCGGCCGGATGGCCTCGTCGGCGGGGTCGATGGTCCCGGCCAGTTCGGGCAGGGCCGCGGTGCGGACGTATTGGTGCGCAAGGGGAAGCAGCGGCACGGTCAGCCCGACCAGTGCGCCGATCTTCGGTCCCCAGAACCCGGCCGCGCAGACCACGATGTCGGCTGGGAAGTCGCCCTGGTCGGTGCGCACGCCGCTGACCCGGTCACCGGTGGTCAGGATCTCCAGCACCTGGTGGTGGGCCAGGAACCGCGCGCCGCGGTCGATCGCCCGGCGGGCCTGGGCCTCACCCGCGCGCAGGGCGCTGGCCAGACCGTCCTCCGGCACGTGGAAGCCGCCGAGCACCCGGTCCCGGTCCAGCATCGGCCAGAGTTTCAGGCATTCCTCGGTGTCCAGCAGGCGGGACTCCACGCCCCAGGCGGTGGCCCAGCCCTGCTTGCGGTGCAGGTCGGTCCAGCGTTCGGGGGTGGTGGCCACCTCCAGGCCGCCGACCTTGCGGAAGCACCACCGGTCGGCCAAGGTCAGCTGGTCGTACTTGCGCACCGTGTAGGCGGCGAAGGCGGTCATCGTCTTCGACGGATTGGTCTGGAACACCAGGCCGGGGGCGTGCGAGCTGGAGCCGCCCGCGGCGAACAGGGGTCCCTGTTCGAGCACGGTGACCGAGGTCCAGCCGCGTTCGGTCAGCTCGTCCGCGAGGGCGCAGCCCACGATCCCGGCCCCGATGACGACCACGTTCGGCTGCACGGCTCACTCCTCTCCGCCCGGTGGCGGGGTGGTGGATGGAGTTGCGTATTACGCATCGGGTTGTGCGATGCGAAACACGGTGCGGCCGTGCGGGCTCGCTTGTCAAGACCGGATCGCGCTGATGGCGCAGCGATGCCCAGTGAGGTGAACAGCCTGTAACAGCAACAGGATGCGGCTCAGGCCCAGCCCATCCGGCGGGAGACCTCGGCGCCGGCGGCGACCACCTGTTCGGCGACTTTCGGAAGTCGGTCCGGGGTGAGTCGATAGGACGGGCCGGAGACGCTGATCGCGGCGATCACCGCGCCCTCGTAGGACCGGATCGGGGCGGCCAGGGCGTTGAGCCCGATCTCCAGCTCCTCGACACAGGAGGCGAAGCCGCGTTGGGCGACGACGACCAGCTCCTCGCGGAGCTTGCGGGTGGAGGTGATGGTCGCGTCGGTGAAGCCCTCCAGGCGGCGGCCCAGCACCCGGCGCACCTCCTCGGGACGCATGTGCGCGAGCAGCACCTTGCCGCTGGAGGTGGCGTGCAGCGGGGTGCGCCTGCCGACCCAGTTCTGGCTGCTCACAGCGGCGGTGCCGCGGGCCTGGGTGATGTTGACCGCGGCCGCGGCCTCCAGGTCGGAGATCGCCACGTTGACCGTCTCGCCCAGGTCGTGGGCCAGCTCGACGCACACCTCGCGGCTTTCCAGGGTGACGTCCAGCCGGGCCGCGGTGGCCCCGGCCAGCCGGATGATGCCAAGGCCCAGGTGGTACTTGCCGCGGTCCTCGGTCTGCGCGACCAGTCCGCGATCCTCCAGCACGCCGAGCAGCCGGAACGCGGTGGACTTGTGTACGCCCAGCTCAGCGGCTATCTCGGTGACCCCGACCTCGCCCTCCCGGGCCAGGATCTCCAGCACGCTCACCGCCCGGTCGACGGACTGCACCGAACTCGCGGCGCGGGGTTCCCGGTCGCAATCGCTGGCCATGACCCCACGGTAACCACTCTGCCGAACGGACGCCGTCCGAACCGCGCAACGCGTTGGCAACACATTTCCCCGGTTTCGCCTCTTGACGGGAACCGGGATCGGGACCGACTCTGTTGCGCATAGCACATCGCGTCGCGCACTACGCAACAACTCAACCTCGCCTCGACGCCGTCCCGCCGGTCGCGTCGGACCGAGGAGCACCACTCCCCGAGCCGTCACACACCGCCATGGAGGGCGTGATGATCGCCGTCTGCCGCCTCAACGAACTGCCACCCGGAGAGGCCGTGCGGCTGCTCGCCGACGTGCCGGTCGCCGTGTTCAACGTCGATGGCGAGTTCTACGCCATCGACGACACCTGCACCCATCAGGACGCCAGCCTGTCCGAGGGTTACCTGGAGGGCTGCCTGGTCGAATGTCCGCTGCACGCGGCCAGTTTCGACCTGCGCACGGGCAGGCCGACCTGCCTGCCCGCCAAGAAGCCGGTGCGCACGCACCAGGTCAGCGTCGCGGACGGGGTGATCTACCTGCACCCGCCGGCCGAGCAGGAGGTGGCATGAGATCCGTCGCGGTCATCGGCGGCGCGCTGGCCGGTCTGTCGGCGGCCAGAGCGTTGCGGGATCAGGGTTTCCAGGGCCGGCTGACCATCATCGGGGCCGAGTCGCACCAGCCGTACGACCGGCCGCCGCTGTCGAAGAACTTCCTGCTCGGCACGATCGGCGCGGCTGATCTGGCGTTGGCGGAGGAGTCGGATCTGGCCGAGTTGCAGGCCGAGTGGTTGCTCGGGCAGAGCGCCAGTCACCTGTCGCCTGGGCTGGGTGCGGTGGAGCTGGCGGATGGGCGGCGGTTGCGCTGCGACGGGGTGGTGGTGGCGACGGGTGCGACGCCGCGGAGCTTGCCTGGGGCGGAGTTCCTGGCCGGGGTGCATGTGCTGCGCACGCTGGATGACGCGGTTGCGTTGCGGGCGGATCTGGTCGAGGGGTCGCCGCGGGTGGTTGTGGTGGGGGCTGGGTTCATCGGGGCGGAGGTGGCGGCGACGTGTGCGGCGTTGGGGTTGCACGTGACGATCGTGGAGGCCGCGCCGTTGCCGCTCGCGCCGGTGCTGGGGCGGGAGATGGCGGCGCATTGTCTTGGGTTGCACGCTGATCATGGGGTTCGGCTGATCTGTGAGGTCGGGGTTTCGGCGTTGCTGGGGCAGGGGCGGGTGACCGGGGTCGAGCTGAGTGATGGGCGGCGGTTGCAGGCTGATGTGGTGGTGGTCGGGATCGGGGTTCGGCCCAATACCGGGTGGTTGGAGGGGTCTGGGCTGGAGTTGGACAATGGGGTGAGTTGTGACGCGGGTGGGGTGACCCGGGTGCCGAATGTGGTCGCGGTGGGGGATGTGGCCAATGTGGGTGGGCGGCGGGTGGAGCATTGGACCAACGCGGCTGAGCAGCCCGCGGTGGCGGTGGCGAACTTGCTGGCGGGGCGGACTGTGCATACTGGGCGGGCCGCGCCTTATTTTTGGTCGGATCAGTATGGGGTGCGGATTCAGTTCGCGGGGCAGACCCGGCCGGGGGATCAGGTTCGGATTGCTGAGGGGGAGCTGGATTCTCGGAGTTTTCTGGCGATTTATGAGCGGGATGGGCGGGCTGTGGCTGCTTTGGCGCTTAATCGGGCTAAGCCGTTTACTCGGGTTCGCCGCTCGCTAGCGCCTGTCTAGGCTCCCTCGTCCCTCGCTCGGCGTGTTGGCTGTTGTGGGGCAAGAGCGACAGTCAAGGGCGTCCTCGCCGGACGGGCAGAAATCAAAGGATGGGGGGGAAGTCAAAGACAAGGGCAAAGAGCAGTGCTCGTACGGTTCCCCCATCCCCGTCAGCCCTCCGATACCAAACCACATCCCGGGCAAGCGGCCGGTCGCGTTGGTGTTGGTTCGGCGGCGGTTTGTGTTGCGGGCCGCTTGCCCGGGATGCGGTGTGTCCTCTCCAGGCTGACGGGGATGGGGGAACCGCTCGGGGAGTGTTGAAAAGCCACCCCGTCTGCTTGTCCTCGGGCTCCGCCCGGTCGCGGCGCGTTCGAACCGCCTAGCCGCAGCGTTCCCGGGCTACGCCCGCCTGCTCCCAACGCACACCGCTCCGGGCTTCGCCCGCCCACAACGGCCAACGTGGTGTACGAGAACGGCCAACACACCGTCCCATAACGGCCAACACGCGCGGAGGGTTGAAACCCTCGTCGGCGTGTTGGCCGTTCTCGTACCGCGTGTTGGCCGTTCTTGTACGGTGTGTTGGCCGTTCTCGTACGCCGGGTTGGCGCTTGTCGTACGCCGGGCGGGCGGAGCCCTGTCGCCGACTCGCCCGTCTTCCGGGCCCGGAACCGCCCGGCTGTCCCGCTCCGGGCTTCCTCCGCCCGGAACCGCCCGGCCGCCATGCCCCGGGCTACGCCCGCCGCCCCCAACTCCCACCGCTTCGCCGTCCCACAACGGCCAACGTGGCGTACGACAACGGCCAACACTCGGGTTGATCTTGGGGTTATTGGAAGATGGCGATGGGGAGGACTGTCAGTTCTTGGGTTTCTGGGTGCCAGGATTGGACTTTGCCTAGGCAGCGGGCTTGGAACCAGCCTTCGGGGACCTGGTCGTAGCGGAGGTCGTCTGGGTGGCAGTCCAGGCGCATGGTGGCTTCGATGGTGGTGGTTTCGGGGGTGCCGTAGGCGGCTTGGAAGGTGGCGGGGGCGCCGGTGCGGTTGAGGAGGCGGAATTGGCCTCGGATGGAGACGTAGCGGTCCAGGTGGCGGAGTGGGGTTTGCTGGGGGGCGTGGTCGGGGTCGAGGCTGGTCAGGGCGTTGGACAGGGCGGGGCTGCGGCGGATGGTGCCTCGGCGGAGGTCTACGTGGACTACGCCGTTGGCGGATTCCAGGGCTCGGAGGACGTCGCCGATCACTGCTATGGGTTGGTTTTGGGCTATGTAGCGGGTTACCACTTCGCGGCCGGCGCTGTGGTTGGCGCCCGCACCGCCGCGGAAGAGTTTGAGGCCGAACCAGCGGGATTTGGCTGTGTCCACCTTTTCCTGGACCTCCCGGCGTAGCGCGTCGCCGTAGCCGCCGGAGAGGTAGAGGTTCATCACCGACTTCTCGTGCAGGTAGAAGGCCAGGTCGGGGAAGGCGGCGGGGCGGCGGTTGGCGCGTAGGGCCAGGCCCAGGGTGATCAGCATGATCAGTAGCGCTACGGCGGTGGCCAGCCAGATCACCGCCCAGAAGCCCCAGACCGACCACCACAGTTCGTTATCCACAGCCCCGGATCTCCTTCACCGCCGCGAGCAGCGAGGTCTGGGCGGCGTCCACCATCCGGCCGCCGGTGGCCTGCGCCGCCCTGGTCAGTTCCACCGGATCGGCTGTGCCGAACCGGATCGCGTATGTGCGCACCGACTTTCCCTCGGGCGCGTGCTCCCGGTTGCGCAGGAAATCGGCGAGGCTGATGCCCGCGTTGTTCTCGCCGTCGGTCATCAGCACGATCGATGCCTCGCCCTTGACCGTGCGGTAGGCGTGGTCCAGCGCGGACCAGATCGCGGTGCCCTTGCCCAGTTCCTCGGTGGCCAGCAGGCGGTTCACCGTGTCCAGATCCCCAGGGCCGGACACGGTGACCGTCTTCTCCTCCAGCACCTGCCCGGCGAAGCGGAGCACGGTGATGGTCTCGCCGCGGTGGAAGCGGTCGAAGCCGCCCGCACCGCTCAACTCCTTGAACGCCGCCCGCAGTGCCTCGATCCGGCTGCCCGCCATGGAGGCGGAGAAGTCCAGCACGAACACCACCTGTCGTCCGGCTCCGCTGGTGGCCCGATCGTAGGCGGCGAGCAGGGTGTCCACGACCTCCTGGCGGTCCGGGAAGTACAGCGAGTTGCCGATCTCCGGGCGGAGTTGTTCGGTGCGGGACAGCGCGGGGTCTATGGGGCGCCGGGCGGTTCGTTCCATGATCAGCCGTTGCACCCGTTCGGACCGCAGCCACTCGGTCAACCGGTCGTAGGCGGCGCGTTTGTCGTTGTCCAGCAGGAGGAGTGGGTAGTCGGCTAGGACGATGCCGTCCCGTGGGTAGATCAGTTCCAGGGGTTCCTTGAGTTTTCCGGTGGTCTGGAGGGACAGCAGTACTGATTCGTAGCTGACGATCGCGTCCACCTCGCCCTGGCGTTTGACGTACTCCTCGGTCAGGGCGGGGGTGCTCTGCGCGGTGAAGGCGCGGCCGGTGAAGAAGCCGCGCAGTTTGTCGCAGGCCACGTCCTCCGGTCGCAGCGAGACTCCGGTGCCCGCGGCGGCGGTGGCCACCCCGATCAGCGCGGCCAGGCCGCTGCCGGTGATGTGCGGGTCGGCCATGCCGAAGCGGAACTCCCCCGCCGCGGCCCGCGCGGCCAGGTCCGCCCAGGTCGGCTGGCCGCCGGGCACGCTGTCCCGCAGTTTCCTGGCCTTGCTCGCGGGCAGGCCCACGACCAGCGGGGACAGCATGGTGCGGGTGGCCAGGGGGGCGGGGCCGTGAGTGCCGGTCTTGCGGGTGCGGAGCTGGAAGAACCGGTCGGAGGACAGCCAGGCCAGGTCGTGTTTGTACTGGCCGGGCGTCAGCGAGTTGCTGGCCTCGACCGTGCCGCGGTAGTCCATGGCCAGGTCGATGCCGGTGTCCTTCTTCAACTCGGCCAGCACCGGCGCCAGATCGGCCAGCTCGGAGCTGGCCAGCACGGACAGCGTCACCGGCTCGGGTCCGCTGCCCGCGCATCCGGCCACCAACCCGAGCACCAGTCCGGCCGCGAGCAGGCGCCTCACCGGGGCACCTCGGGGCACTCGCCGACCCGGGTGATCATCTTCTCCAGCAGCGGCACCGAGGGCAGGAAGGTCTCGGTGTCGCCGACCCCGGTCAGCGGCACCGGCAGCCCGCTGCGGCTGAGTTGTTCGGAGAGCTGGCCGTTGGACAGGGTGCCGTCGGGTTCGAGCACCCGCAGGCCCAGCGCCAGGGCGCGGGCACGCAGTTCGGGCAGGGTGGCGATCAGCTCGCCGAGCCTGGCCCCCTCGGGGGTGAGCGCGATCAGCTCGGGCACGGTCTGCAGCTGCGCCTCCGGGTAGAGCAGCACCCGCTGCTCGTCCAGGGCGCCGGTCTGCTCCTTGACCCGCATCTGGTGGGCCAGGAACTGGTGTTCGTAGATCACCGCCACCGGGGCCAGGCCGCGGCCCTCCGGCGCGAAGTACAGCCGGGCGACCTCCTCGTTTGCCAGGCCCTGGCTGGTCAGCCAGGGTTTGATCCGGTCTGCCAGCCGGAGCGCCTCGGTCTCGGTCACCGGGACCTGGTTGCCGTTGGCCACGAAGGCGATCAGCCCCAGGTACACCCCGGCCGAGTTGGACCAGCACACGTCCGAACTCTGCGCCAGCACCCGGTTCCCGTTGGGCAGCCCCAGATCCGCCCAGGTCCGCCGGTCCTCCATCAGCCCGACGAACTTGGTCACGTTCAGGTTGAAGTAGTACTCCTTGGCCACCTCCGGCCCCTGCTGGCCGGTGGCCGCCTTGCCCACCGTGGCCAGCTTCTCCGCGTAGCTCCGGAAGGTGGCCAGGATCAGCGGGCTGAAGAAGGGCTTGAACACCTTGAAGTACTGCTTGTCCCGCTGCCGCTGGTTGCGGATCAGCACCGCGGCCGGCTGGCCGGAGGGGAAGACGAAGTCGTAGCCGCTGACGTCGTTGTTCGCGATGTCCCGGGAGCCCGCCTTGGTCAGGTGCACCTGGAGGCCGTGCCGCATCAGGATCCGCTGCACCTGCGGGTCGGCGAAGAACTCCGCCTTCGAGGCCAGTTTGCCCTCCAGCACCACCGTCCGGTTGAACGGCAGTGTGGTGGTGCCGGAGATGATCAGCGTGATGGTGCCCGCGAGGGCGACCAGGGCGGCTGCCCAGAAGGGCACCAGGAAACGTCGTCGGCGGAAGGCCGACCGGGGCGGGTCGACGATGCGCAGGGCCGGATCATCGGTTGTCGTCTGGTTCGCCACCACGAACTCCCCCAAGGGATTGACGGTCCCGGCTGAGCGTCGTGCGACCGAGGCTATCCGTTACCCCCGACAGTCAAACCGACATCTCCACCAACTTTCAGAAATGTTTGAAACTTCAGACCGACAGGCGTACCGTTAGCCGGGTGAAGCGCACGGAGTTGCACGAGTACGCGGATGAGGTGGGCCTGTTCTTCCAGGAACAGGGCGTGCCGCTGATGCCGGGGCGGGTGCTGGGCTGGCTGCTGGTGTGCGATCCGCCGCAGCAGTCGGCCGAGGAGATCGCCGAGGCGGTCCAGGCCAGCCGCGGCGCGATCAGCATGGCCATGCAGATGCTGCAGACCGCGGGCGCGGTGGAGAAGGTGAAGGTGGCCGGCACCCGGCGGATCTTCTACCGGCTGCGCCCCGGGTTCTGGCTGCGCGAGGCCGAGGAGAAGGCCAGGGTCGCCAGGGACTGGCACACGCTGATGGCGCGCGGGCTGAAGCTGATGGACGAGCAGGACGAGGACCAGCGGCAACGGGTGCGGGAGGCGCACGACATGTACGAGTTCCTGGCCGCGGAATACGGCCAGATCAAGGACCGCTGGGCGGCCCGGAGGGCGGAGTCGTGAACGTGATCGAGGTCAGCGACCTGACCTTCGCCTACCCCAAGACGGTCGATCCGACCGTGCGCGGGATGAGCTTTTCCGTTGCCAGGGGCGAGGTTTTCGGGTTCCTCGGACCGAGCGGGGCCGGTAAGTCGACCACGCAGAAGATCCTGATCGGCCTGCTCACCGGGTACGGCGGCCAGGTGTCGGTGTGGGGGCGCAGCCCGGTGGAATGGGGTGCGGAGTACTACCGGCGGATCGGGGTGTCCTTCGAACTGCCCAACCACTACCAGAAGCTCACCGCACTGGAGAACCTGGAGTTCTTCTCCTCCCTCTACAATGGACAGACCCAGGACCCGATGGACGTGCTGGAGATGGTGGATCTCACCGCCGCCGCGCACACCAGGGTGAGCGCGTTCTCCAAGGGCATGCAGATGCGCCTCGTATTCGCCCGCGCGCTGTTGCACCGCCCGGAATTGCTGTTCCTGGACGAGCCGACCTCCGGCCTGGACCCGGTGAACGCCCGCCGGGTCAAGGACATCGTGCTGCGGCTACGTTCGGAGGGCACCACGGTGTTCCTCACCACGCACGACATGGCCACCGCTGACGAGCTGTGCGACCGGGTCGCCTTCGTCGACCAGGGCGTCATCGCCGCGCTGGACTCCCCCGCCGAACACAAGGTCCGGCGCAGCCGCCGCACCGTCCGGGTCACCTACCGCGAGGACGACGGCTCATTGCGGGACCAGGACTTCCCCCTGGACGGATTCGCCGACGACGCCGGTTTCCGGGCGCTGACACCGCGGATCGAGGCGGTGCACAGCCAGGAAGCCAGCCTGGAGGACGTGTTCGCCGATGTGACCGGGAGGTCGCTGGCATGAGTGCGACCATCGCCGCGCTGCGGCTGGACCTGCGGTTGCAGCGGCGCTACGGCTTCCTCTACGCGGCGGCTTTCGCGGCCGTGCTGTGGATCGTGGTGCTCAACCTGTTGCCGGCCAAGGTGCTCGGCGCGGCCCTGCCGTACGCGTTGTTCGGCGACCTGGCCATCGTCGGGTTCTTCTTCATCGCCGGCGCGGTGTTCTTCGAGAAGGGCGAGCGCACCCTGTTCGCCCTGCTCAGCACGCCGTTGCGGTTCCGCGAGTACCTGCTGGCCAAACTCGGCACGCTGACCATGATCGCGGTCACGGTGAGCCTGGCGGTGGTGATCCCGTTGCGCGGCCTGGACTTCCACCCGCTGACCTTCCTGGCCGGGATCGTGCTGACCTCGCTGCTGATGATCCTGCTCGGCTTCGTCACCGCGGCCCCCTACCCCTCGGTCAGCGAATGGCTGATGCCCGCGCTGGTACCGCTGGTGATCGTCAACGTGCCACTGCTGAGCTACTCGGGTGTGTGGCCGGAACCGTTGCTGTACCTCATTCCCACCCACGGTTCGCTGCTGCTGCTCGGCGCGGCCTTCGACCAGGTCGCGCTGAGCTGGCCGCAGCTGCTCTACGCCCTCGGCTACCAGCTGCTGTGGATCGTGGGACTGTTCTTCCTGGCGCGCAAGGTGTTCGAGCGGTTCGTGATCTCCAGGGAAGGCTCGTCATGACCACGCTGATCCGCAGCTTCGGCCGCAACGACCTGCGGGCCATCCGCGGCGACACCGTGCTGGTGACCGTGCTGCTGGCCCCGGTGCTCTACGCGGTGAGCCTGTGGGCGGTGCCCGCGGTCACCCGCTTCGCCGCCGCCACCTGGGAATTCGACCTCACCCCGTACCATCCGTTGCTGGTCAGCGCCTTCGGCGTGCTCGGCCCGGCCATGGTGCTGGGCAGCCTGTGCGGCCTGCTGCTGCTCGATGACAAGGACCAGCGCACCCTGCTGGCCCTGCAGGTCACCCCGACCCCGCGCGCGGCCTACCCGGCCTACCGTGCGGGCGCGACGATCCTGCTGGTGACCATCGCGGTCGAGGCCACCCTGGCGCTGTCCGGTCTGGTGAGCGGCGCCGCGCTGGCCAAGGGTGTGGCGATCGGGGTGCTGACCGGTCTGCTGTCCGTCCTCATCGGACTGACCATGGGCACCTTGGCCGGCAACAAGGTCGAGGGCATCGCGATCCTCAAGGGCCTGGGCATGCTGGTCTCGGCCATCCCGCTGATCCCGTTCTTCTTCCTGGATTCCCCGTGGGAGCTGGCTTTCGGCCTGCTGCCCTCCTACTGGCCCGCCCGCGCGCTGTGGGCGGCGATGGACGGCGGCGTGTTCTGGCCGTACCTGCTCGGCGGACTGGTCTACAACTCGCTGCTCACCGTGGCCCTGCTGCGCTGGACTGCCCGGCGCGGGTAGCCTCGTGATCATGACCTCCTCGCCGCCGGTCCTGTCCCGCCGTCTTTTCCTTGGCGCGGCAGCACTTCTCCCGCTGGCCGGCTGCGCGCAGAGCCCGTCACCGGCGGCCCCGCCGCCCTCCTCCGCCGCCGCGCCCAGCACCACGGCGGCGGAGCGGCATGACCGGCTCGTTGAGCTGGAACAGAAATACGGCGCCCGCCTGGGTGTCTACGCCCTGGCCACCGGCAGCGGCAGGACGATCGCGCACCGGGCGGACGAGCGGTTCGCCTTCTGCTCCACCTTCAAGGGCCTGGCCGCCGCGGCGATCCTGCACCGCAACCCGATGTCCCACCTGGACACCGTGGTCCGCTACGGCCGGGAGGACCTGCTCAAGAACGGCGTGATCACCAGGAACAACGTCGGCGCCGGGATGACCATCCGGCAGCTCTGCGACGCCGCGGTGCGCTACAGCGACGGCACCGCGGGCAACCTGCTGCTGCGCGACCTGGGTGGCCCGGCCCAGCTCACCGCGTACGCCAGGAGCCTGGGCGATGAGGTGACCAGGATGGACCGGGTCGAGCCCGCGATCACCGAGGCCACCCCCGGCGATCCGCGGGACACCACCTCACCGCGCGCGTTCGGCGCCAACTACCAGAAGATCGTGCTGGGTGAGGCGCTGCCGCCGGAGAAGCGGGCGTTCCTGCGGGATCTGTTGGAGCGCAACACCACCGGCGGCGAACGCATCCGCGCCGGGCTGCCCAGGGACTGGAAGGTGGCGGACAAGACCGGCACCGGCGACTACGGCACGGCCAACGACTTCGCCATCGCCTGGCCACCCGGCGGCGAACCCCTGGTCATCGCGATCATGTCCAGCAAACCGGACCGGGACGCCAAGTACCAGCAGAGCCTGCTCGCCGAGGCCGCCGCCTACGTGGCCGCCACCCTGCGCTGAGCCGTCAGGGCGGGGTGAGCGCGCGCAGCCGGGCCGCGTCCTGGCTCGGCGGCGCACCGAACTGGCGCCGGTACTCCCGGCTGAACTGCGACGGGCTGTCATAGCCGACACTGTGCCCCACCCCAGCGACATCCCCTGGCCGGGTGGCTAGCAGCAACCTGGCCTCCTGCAACCGGATCTGCTTCTGGAACTGGATCGGGCTCATCGCGGTGACCGCCTGGAAGTTGCGGTAGAACGCCGACACGCTCATGCCTGCCCGCCGGGCCACGTCCTCCACCTGGAAGGACTGCCGGTAGTGGTCGCGGATCCAGCCGACCGCGCGGGCGATGTGCGCCAGGCTGCTGTCGGCCAGGCCGAGCTGGGCGACCGTCGCGCCCTGCTCGCCGGTGATCAACCGCCACAGGATCTCCCGCTTGTACAGCGGGGCGAGCACCCCGCGGTCGCGTGGCTCGTCCAGCAGGCGCAGCAACCGGAGCACCGCGTCCAGCAGCTCGTCCGAGGCGGTGCTGACCGCCAGTCCCAGCGGCGGGATGCCGCCGCCCCGGGGCAGGTCGGCCGGTTCGGCGCGCAGCAGCAGTTCGGCCACCGAGGCCGGGTCCAGGGTCAGGCCGAAGCCCAGCGCCGGGTTCGCCGCGCTGGAGTTGATGAAGTGCCCGTTCACCGGCAGGTCGACCGAGGCCACCAGGTACTGCCCGGCCCGGTACTCATACACCCGGTCCCCCACCCCGATGCGCTTCGCGCCCTGGGCGATCAGCGCGAACACCGTGCCGGACATCGACGCCGACGGTTCGGACGGCCGGTCGATCCGGGAGATCAGCACGCCGTCGATGGCGGTGGTCCCGTCGGGTCGCGCGTGCCGGTCCAGCAGCGTGCGGAGTTGATCCAGGAGCATGCCCAGATTCAAACATCCGAGCCGACTTCATTCCTGTCGAGTGGAGGATCAGGCAAGAGCGAGGGAGCATCGATCTATGGTTTCCGCAGGTGGCGGTGATGTGATTGGGCAGTCCGATTCCCACAGATGAACAGGTAGGCAAGCCATGCGGATCGCCCTCGTCACTGGCGCCAGCTCCGGTATCGGCCAGAGCGCGGCCATTCACCTCGCCCGGCGCGGCACCGGCGTGATCCTGACCTACGGCGCCAACAAGACCGGCGCGCAGGACACCGTCACCGCCATCGAAGCGGCGGGCGGGACCGCGGTCGCGCTGCCGCTGGATCTCGGCGACTCCGGTTCCTTCGCCGATTTCCGCGAGTCGGTGACCGCGGCGCTGCGCGAGCGCTGGGGCCGGGACAGCTTCGACGTGCTGGTCAACAACGCCGGCATCGCCGAGTCCGCGCTGTTCGCCGAGACCAGCGAGGAACTCTTCGACCGGCTGAACCGGGTGCTGTTCAAGGGCCCGTACTTCCTCACCCAGACCCTGCTTCCGCTGCTGGCGGACAACGGCGCGATCGTCAACATCGGCAGCAACTCCGCGCTGAACTCGGGCATGGAACCCGGGTACTCCGCCTACGCCTCGTTCAAGGGCGCGCTCACCGTGCTGAGCCGTTACCTGGCCAAGGAGCTGAGCCCGCGCGGCATCCGGGTCAACTCGATCTCCCCCGGCGCCACCCGGACCCGCCTGGCCGACAACGCCTTCGAACGCTTCCCCGAGGTGATTCCGCTGGTGGCGGCCAAAACCGCGCTCGGCAGGGTCGGCGAGCCCGACGACATCGGCATGATGATCGCCGTGCTCGCCTCCGAGGAGGGCCGCTGGGTCACCGGCCAGGAGATCGAGATCGCCGGCGGCTACAACCTCTAGTCCTCGCCGATGTCCTCGTTCCACAGCGCGGGATTCGCCGCGATGAACTCGGTCATCAGCGTCACGCATTCCGGATCGTCGAGCAGGGTGACCCGCACCCCGTTCTCGGCCAGCCATTCGTGCTGGCCGGTGAACGTCCTGGATTCGCCGACGACGAGGTTGCTGATGCCGAACTGGCGGATCAGGCCGGAGCAGTACCAGCATGGGGACAGCGTGGTGACCATGGTGGTGCCGCGGTAGGTGGGCTGGCGGCCGGCGTTGCGGAAGGCGGAGGTCTCCCCGTGCATGGAGGCGTCGCCGTCCTGCACCCGCCGGTTGCGGCCGCGCCCCAGCAACCGCCCGTCCGCGCCGAAGAGGGCGGCCCCGATCGGGATGCCGCCCTCGGCGCGGCCGGCCAGTGCCTCCTCGACCGCGACGGCGAGCATCTCCTGCGGCGTCACGGCTTCGGCCCGTCACCGTGCGCGGCACGGAGAACGTCCACATAGGCCTTGCGGGCGGCGTGGCCGTGCACCGCCTGCGCGGTACGGAAAGCCGGGATGCGCCGGTAGGTCAACTCGGCCACGGTGTTCACCGCACCGGCCACCCGGACCAGTGCGCGGGCGAGCGGATCATCAGGCATGCCAAGGGAATCCGCACTGGCCGGCCCGATCACGATCCGGCTGATCGCGGTGTGCACCCGCTCGGCCCACCGAGCCCGCACCTCACTCTGATCAGGCCGGGGCCGCTGGTAGGCCGCACGCAGGTCGGCGGCCAGAGTGCGAGAGTCGGCATCCGGGATCAGTTCGGTGGCGGCCTGCTCCCAAAGATGTTGCCACGCATCGGCTTCATCGGCAGGCAGCATGTCCTCCTCAATGCCGACCAGCCACCCCACATACCGCCACAAATGCAGGATGTCCGCGCGTTCCTGTGCGGTATAACGAATTCCGAGCGCCTGCGTGGCCTCCATGACTCCAAGGGAGAACATCAGGGTGAGCTGGTTGGCCTGGGCGTCGTTGAGCGGCTGGTCCCAGGCGGCCAGATCCCAATCGCCGCGCTTGAGCAGCACATCCCGGATGTGCGCGTGCACCAGCCGAACCCGCAACGCGGCCGCGTAACCCACCCCGCCGACAACCAGACTGCCCGGCGTGCTGACATCCAGCCACCAGCTGGCGGTGTTGAGCACCCGGCGACTGGTCGCCTTGCCGGTCTGGCCGGTTGAGGTCAATGTCTTGCACACCCGTAACGAGTGAAACCCCACCACCAGATACACATCGCACAGGCTGAACGCGGCCAACTTCCCCGCCCGGCTGATCGCCTGCGCCCCACTACGCAACCGATCCTGGTCAACCCAAGCGGGGGTCTTCTCCACCGCCCGGAAGAAGTCGACCAGTTCCGCGGGCGGATTCTCGATCGAGTCAATCCCGTCAGCACAAGCCCGACTGAACAACTCCCGCGCCTCACCCTTGAGCCGGTGCATCATCGCCACCAGCCCATCCCCGAGGGCATCCACCGTGGTGGCCCGATGCCGCAGGTGCTGCAGCCGCTCCGCACTGGGCGTACGCGCGGCATGCCCACGACGGGCGGCGGTGGTCCGGAACGCGCTGTTGGTCAACGCGGTCGACTCATCCAGACTGACCGACGTCATGCGAGGCTCCTCAGTGGGGGTGGTCGGGACCGATCACTCCCCCGGATTCTCACTCGGGCGGGGCGGATTTCGCCATAGTTTCCCGGGTCTCGGTTGGGAATCGCCGGGGGTTTGGGGAATGTGGGCGCGTGAGTGTACGCGAGGTGGGGTGGATTGTGTTGGGGTGTAAGCGAATTCTGGGGGTGTGGGGTTTGGGGTGGTGATGGGGGTGGGTGGGGGTGTGCGGGTGGGGATTGGGGTTGTGCTTGGGCAGGGGGTGGTGGGGTGATTCTAGTGGGTTGGGGTGGGGGTCACGTTGGTGTCCAGACTTTCGGGGGTTACTCAGGGGGTGTGGGGGTTTAGGGCGTGAGGGGTGGGGGGTTTGGGGCAGGAGGGGGCGGGGTGAGTTGGGTGGGTTGTTGCGACTGAATGCGATCGGGAGGGCACGCAGCGCAGTCGGGTTGCGCGTTGTGGGGGTTGTTGGGGGCGCTGTTTGTTGACGCGGGCTGCTCTTGTCACGCGCGGTGGGGGTTGGTGTGCGTGGGGTATCGGCTGTCGAATGTTTACACCGGCTGCTCAACGGATCGCGAGTGTGAGCGTGGGTGGGCTGCGGAGGGGCGGGTGGGAGCGATCTCGGGCGCGGGTAGCAGCGGGTGGGCACTGACGCCGGTGGGCATTGCGTCGAGCTGTAGTCGCGTGCTTTGTCGAAAACCCTTGTCTCATCGGGGATTTTGACCCAGTGAGGGACGCCGTCGCACGGCATCGGACTGTCCAGCTCGGACTCGCGGCCGTCTTCGGCCGGCTCTCGCTTGGCCCAATCACGCCTTGCTCGGGTACCGCCTGGCGGTACTCATGACGCCGGTGCGTATGCGGCCGCGTACTCCGCGTTTCCGTTGCGTGCCAGGGCGAGCGCGATAGCCCCGGCTGGCGGGGACTGGGGAACCGGAGGGCATCGGCCGAGGAGCGGGCGCCCAGTCGACGGCGGTGGGCGCGCAGTCCGGGCACGCGGCAGCGGAGCAGGAGCGAAGTCCAGACGCGCGGTCAGCGGATCGGGAGCGCAGCCCAGGCCCGCGGCCAGCGAGTCGGGCGCGCAGTCCGGGTGGCGCAGTCCGGGCGCACGGTCCGGATGCCCAGTCAGCGGGCCGGGTGCCCAAGCCAGCAGGACGGCCATGCGGCCAGCAGCCCCGACGCAGCGAACACATCCAGCACCCAGCCTGCGGACCAGCCCAGCAGCGGGGTTCGGGTCGCTCCGGCGTTGTCGCCCTCGGGCACGACTGCCCGGACAGGTTCAGCTCGCCTAACTGCGCGCCTGGACGGGGGCGGCTACCGAGGTCGAGCCTGGGCGACTACCGCCCGGGTCCCGGGCCGACTGGGGTGACCGGCCCACGAGGCCGGGCAGCGCTGACCAGCTCGGTTTCACGCCAGACTCGCCCCTTCACGCCAGCCTCGCCCCTTCGCTCCGGCCGACCTGAGCAGCGCCGCCGCGGCAGCCACGGGTTCAGCGCCGGCGACTCACCGCGTGGGCTGACAGCCCTCCCGCCGCCCACACCTACCGGCCCCGGACTCAGCACCCCGGTCTCACCAGCGAGCGCCCCAGCCCGACCGGACCTGAGCGAGCCCGACCGGACTCGACCGGCCCTGACCGACCCGACCAGGTCCGACCGGGCCCGAGTGCACCCGCTCCCGGCAGGCCCGAGGCGACCTGGACTGCTGCCTGGCCGACACACCGCGCCTTCTCGACCGGACCGTTGCGCCGCTGGGGCTGCTGGGTGGCCGGTCGGGCTGCTGCGTTGCCGATCGCCGGGACTGTCGTATCGCCGGGACTGTCGCGTCGCCGGGGCTGCTTCACCACCGTGAGCCCGTGCCGGGGTCCGCCGCCGCCACCGTTCCTCTGCGGAACGCAAAAACCCCTGTTTTGGTTGCCTTGATGTTTGGATCTTGTCACTCGATCGGGTCTGGAGTGCCCTGTCTCAGGCGTGTACCGAGCCAGTTTACCGCGCAATTGTGTGCTGGGTCACAGCGGGGTCTGCGAGTGGCAGCGTAGGCGTGGTATTGGGAAGAGCCAGGGGGGTGGGTTACAGCCAGCCGTGGTCGGTGGCGGCTCGGACTGCTTCTATTCGGTTGCGGGTGCCGGTTTTCTGGATTGCGGAGGACAGGTAGTTGCGGACTGTGCTCTCGGACAGGAACAGGCGGGTGGCCAGGTCGGAGACGGTGGCGCCGTTGGCGGCGGCGGCGAGGAGTTCGCGTTCTCGGTCTGTCAGGGGGTTTGGGCCGGAGCGGAGGGCTGCGGCGGCGAGGCCGGGGTCGATTACCTGTTCGCCTGCCAGGACTCGGCGGATGGCGGCGGCCAGTTGTTCCACGGGGCCGTCTTTTACCAGGAAGCCGCTGGCTCCTGCTTCCATCGCTCTTCGTAGGTAGCCGGGGCGGCCGAAGGTGGTGACTATCAGGATTCGGCAGGTTGGGAGTTCTCGGCGTAGGTCGGCCGCGGCTTCCAGGCCGCTGCGGATGGGCATTTCTATGTCCAGGACGGCTATGTCGGGGGTGGTGGCGAGGGCTTGGGGGAGGACCTGGTCGCCGGTGGCGGCTTCGGCTACCACCTCGATGTCCTCCTCCATGCTCAGCAGGAGGGACAGGGCGCCGCGCATCATGCCCTGGTCTTCGGCCAGCAGGACTCTGATCACGGCTGCTCCCCGGTGGGTACGGACACCCGCAGGGTGAAGCCGGCGGGGGTGGGGGTGGCGGTCAGTTCGCCGCCTGCGGAGTGGACTCGTTCGGTGAGGCCGTTGAGGCCGTTGCCCCAGGTGATGGG
The DNA here is from genome assembly GCF_014204915.1 of Crossiella cryophila. Lineage (NCBI taxonomy): Bacteria > Bacillati > Actinomycetota > Actinomycetes > Pseudonocardiales > Pseudonocardiaceae > Crossiella > Crossiella cryophila. Next base: position 5,751,767 of record NZ_JACHMH010000001.1, on the reverse strand, counting down.
GGTCTTGGTGGGGGTTGTTCCGTCGTTGGTGATGGTGAGGACTGTGGTTCCGTCGACTGTGTGCAGGTCGATCAGGCAGCGGCGGGCTCTGGCGTGGCGGAGGACGTTGGTGACGCCCTCGCGGACCACCCAGCCGAGCACCGGGGGCGCTGCCGCCGGCAACTCCCCCGGGTCCGGTAGTTCCGCGGTCACGCCTGCGGCGACCAGGGCTGCTCGGGCGCCGGCCAGCTCTTCGGGCAGGCTTGGTTCGCGGTAGCCGGAGACGGCTTGGCGGACCTCGGCCAGGGCTCGCCTGCCTACCGCTTCGATGTCGGCTGCCTGGTCCTGGGCTTTGGCGGGGTCGCGGGGGATCAGGCGGCGGACGGCTTCGGCCTTGACCACGACCAGGGACAGGGTGTGGCCCAGTAGGTCGTGCAGGTCTCGGGCGAAGCGTTGGCGTTCCTGGCCTACGGCGGTGTGCGCGAGTTCCTCTCTGGCGGCTTCGAGTTCGGCGACGGCGCGGCTCAGGCGGAGGACGACGAAGGTCAGCATGCCGGCCAGGAAGGTCAGGAAGGCGCCGATGACGATGGGCGGGGCGTCGCTGCCCACCCACACGCCGAGCAGGTGCACCACCAGCACGCCGATCACGTTCACCAGCGGCGCGCCGTAGTCCACGGTGATCAGCGACCAGACCGCGAAGACGAAGGGCATCGGCAGGTACCAGAAGTCGCCGAACTCCCTGGCGCAGGTCAGCGCGATCGTGGTGAGCAGGACGGCCAGCGCGATCGGCGCCCGGGACGGGCCGCGTTTGTTGAGCACCAGCCAGACCGCGATGCCGTAGGTCAGCGCGAACGCCCCGAGCGCGGTGGCGCCCAGGGCGTTGGCGCGGACGGCGGGCAGGAGCAACGAGGCCAGCCAGGGCAGCATCGCCACCGGCGGGAGCTGTCCGTGCAGACGGTCGGTCACCGGCCTCGTACCCATCCCCGCACGGTAGATCATGCCCGGCGTCCGCCGCGCTGGTAGGCGTAGATCGCGAACACCCCGAACAGCGTCAACCACCCGATCAGGACGCCGATCCCGCCCATCGACGGGCCGCGGTCGAAGACCACCGCCCACGACAGGTCGGCGTAGCGGAAGGTCGGGGTGAAGCGGGCCAACTCGGCCAGCCAGTCCGGGAACGCGGCCAGCGGGATCCACAGACCGCCCAACATGGACAGTCCGATGTAGACGAACACGCTGGCCAGCTGCGCGGTGCGCACGGAGAGCAGGTAGCCGATGCCGATGCCCGCCGCGGCGAAGGGCGCGGTGCCCACCCAGAGCAGGCCGACCGCGGCCAGCCAGCTCGGCAGGGACAGCTCGACGTCGTTGATCAGCGCGCCGGCCAGGCAGACCGAGACGATCGGCGGCAGTGCCAGCAGCATCGAGATCAGCACCCTGGCCAGCACGATCCGCAACGGGGACAACGGGGTCAGCCGCAGTTGCCGCAGCCAGCCCATGGCCCGGTCCTCGGCAACGCCGACGCTGCTGTTGAGCACGCCGCTGATCGCGCCGAAGGCGGACATGCTGACCATGGTGTACAGCGCGGCCTGCCGCGGTTCCTGGCCGATGGCCACGTTGAGGTTGTTGAACACCACGTACATCACCAGCGGGGTGAGCACGCTCATCAGCAGGAACCCGGTGTCCCGCAACAACCTCTTGCACTCGATGAGCACGTATCCCAACATCACACAGCCGTCCGATCCTGCGCGGTGAGCGCCATGAATGCCTCTTCCAGTCCGGCCCCGGCCACTTCCAGGTCGCGGATCGCGCCGAGCTGGGCCAGCGCCTGCACGGTGGCGTCGGAGTCGGCGCTGCTCAGGTAGGCCCGCCCGCCGCGCAGCGACACCGAGAGCACGCCCGGCAGCCGTTGCAGCTCATCGGGTCTGCGGCCGTCCGGGTCCAGTGAGACGGTCCGGCCGCCGACCCGGCCGCGCAGCTCGTCCGGGGTGGCATCGGCGATGGTGCGGCCGCCGGAGATCACCACCACCCGGTCCGCGTTCTCCGCGACCTCCTCCAGGTAGTGGCTGGAGAAGAGCACGGTCCGGCCGCGGGCGGCGAAGGCCCGCAGGTAGGTCCAGAACTCGCGGCGGTGCTCGACGTCCAGCGCGGTTGTGGGTTCGTCGAGCACCACCAGCTCCGGGTCACCGGCCATGGCCAGCGCGAACTGCACCCGGCGCGCCTGCCCCCCGGACAGGGCATCGGCCTTGCGCTTGGCCAGGTCGGTGAGCCCGGCGAGTCCCAGCACTTCGGCCAGCGGCAGCGGAGAGGGATAGCTGCGCCGGACGAAGTCGACAAGCTCGGCCACGGTGACCCGCGGGATGAGCTTGGCGTCCTGGGGCAGCACCCCGATCCGCCCGGCCCGGATCGCCGCCTCTGGGGTGCCGCCGAACAGGCTGACCTGCCCGGAGTCCGGGGCGAGCAGGCCGAGCATCAGGTTGATCGTGGTCGACTTGCCCGCGCCGTTGGGCCCGAGCAACGCCACCGTCTGCCCCGCGGGCACGCTCAGGTGAACGCCGTTGACCGCACGTACCGGTCCGTAGGCCTTGGTGACCGCGTGGAGGTGGACTGCCTCGTTCATGGGGCCAACCGTATTTCCTGGCGTTTCCGCAGGTAAGAGAGCTTTGTCCAGGGCTGGGTAGGACAAATGTCCTGCGGTTGGGCTGTTCAGTTCTGATCGATCGTCTGTTGACTAATGATGTTTAGCGGCTTAGAACAAGCACATTCGCGCAGTCGATCGTGGAGGTGCCCGTGTCGACCCGCCAGTCACTCCTGGCCTTATCGGCCGCCCTGGCCCTGCTCGCCCCCGGCCTGACCGCCGTGGCCCAACCCAGCCTGACCCTGCGTTCGGCCGAGCTGAGCGTGGCGGTGGGCGCGGAGTTCCCCAGGGTGGTCGTCTACACCGACCGCCGCTCCGGCGCGGTGCTGCACGGCCGGTCCGCGCCACTGACCTCGATCCAGCTCAACGGCGCTGACCAGCGCGTCACCGGCACCGCCAGGTCCGCGGTCGACTCGGTGCGCTACGCCCTGACCTTCCCCGACCTGCCCGGCGTGCGCCTGGACGCCAGCCTGGCGCTGCGCGGGCGGACCCTGACCTTCCGGATCGACCAGGTGCGCGACACCGCGGCCTTCCGGGTGGGCACCATCGACATCCCCGGGCACGACCTGCTCACCGTGCGCGCCGCCGATCCGGCCCCGCAGGTGGCCGCGGCCAGGGTGGAACTGAACAAGAACGGCAACGGCGACCGGATCTACCCGGTCACCACCGCCACCACGCCGGACGCGACCCCGCTGGGCTCGGCCTACGGCATGGTCAGCACCGGGAAGCTGGCCGCGGCGATCGAGACCAACTCGACCTATGACAACAACGGCGGCGCGGGCGCGGATGAGAACGGGCGGATCTGGCGGCAGGCCAGGCAGACCCCGGACGGCCCTGCGGTGAGCGTCTGGAGTGGACGGTGGACGCACCGCGCCCAGGGCTCCCCCGACACCGAACCGGCGCCGTGGGCCAAGGTCACGCTGACCGGGGAGCGCAACGGCGACGGCGTGCTGGACTGGCAGGACGCGGCCATCGCCTTCCGGGACATCATGTGGCAGCCCAAGGGCTGGGAGAAGACCAAGGACCGGGTGGTGCAACGGATTCCGTTCAACATCGCCTCCTCGGCCACGCACCCGTTCACCCGCACCCTGGACGACACCAAGCGGGTCAACCAGGCCACCGACGGACTCGGCCAGTTCGTGCTGCTCAAGGGCTACCAGTCCGAGGGCCACGACGCCGCGCACCCGGACTACGGCGGCCACTACAACGAGCGGGCCGGTGGCCTGCGCGGACTGAACACGTTGCTACAGCAGGGCAAGCGCTGGAACGCCGACTTCGGCGTGCACGTCAACGCGACCGAGTCCTACCCGGAGGCGCGGGCGTTCTCCGAGACGCTGGTGGACAAGAACAACAAGCAGTGGGCCTGGATGGACCAGTCCTACCGGATCGACCAGCGCCGCGACCTCACCTCCGGCGACATCCAGCGCAGACTCGCCGAGTTGCAGCGGGAAACCCGTGGCGGGCTTGACTTCCTGTACTTCGACGTGTTCCGCGAGACCGGCTGGACCGCGGACCGGTTGCAGCGCGAGGTGCGGAAACTGGGCTGGGAGATGGCCACCGAGTGGTCGCACCGGCTGGAGCGCGAGACGCTGTGGACGCACTGGGCCACCGACATCGACTACAGCAGCGAGACCCACCGCGGCATCAACTCCAGCATCATCCGGCTGGCGCGCAACCACCAGAAGGACGTCTTCGTCCACCATCCGCTGCTGATGGGCGCGCGGATCGTGGAGTTCGAGGGCTGGACCGGGGAGACCGACTACCGCGCGTTCCTGGCCAACACCTTCGAGCAGAACCTGCCCACCAAGTACCTGCAGCACTTCCCGGTGCAGCGACTGTCCACTGTGGAGGCTGTGCTGGACGGCGGAGTGAGCGTGACCGCGCCCGGCGGCAAGCGCCAGTTCCGCAAGGACGGGAGGCTGCTCTATGACGACGGCGCCTATCTGCTGCCCTGGTCGCCTACCGCACCCGACAAGGCCTACCACTGGAACCCGGCGGGCGGCACGAGCACCTGGGACCTGCCGGTGGAACTGGCCGGGCAATCCAGTGTGCGGCTCTACCGGCTCACCGACGACGGACGGCAGCACGTCGGCGCGCTGCCGGTGCGCGACGGCAAGGTGACGATCACCGCCGAGGCGCGCACGCCGTACCTGGTCACCGCGCAGTCCCCGGCCCCGGCGCCGCGCCTTGGCTACGGCGAGGGCACGCCGACCGCCAACCCGGGCTTCGACTCCGGTGACCTCACCGGCTGGCGGACCAGCGGCGCGGCCAAGGTCGAGACCAACGACCTCGGCCAGCGGGAGGCCGTGGTGCGTGGTGGCGCGGCGAGCCTGAGCCAGCGGCTGACACTGCCGCGCGGGCAGTACGCGGCCTCGCTGATGGTGGAGGTCGAGCCGGGGAAGTCCCGGCCGGTCACCGTGTTCGCCGGGGGCAAGGAGACCAGGCTGGCGCGGTCCACGGTGACCAACATCGTGGCCTCGGAGGAGAAGAAGGGCACCAAATCCCAGCGGGTCCGGGTGTTCTTCAGCAGTGACGGCAGCACCGAGGTCGGCGTCCGGGTCGGCGCGGGCGATGCCGTGGTGCGGCTGGACGATCTGCGGGTGGTCGCCGCGCCCGATCCCGGTAACCGGTGGGATTTCGAGCGGGTGGACCAGGGCTTCGGACCGTTCGTGCCCGGCGGCGAGATCGCCCCCACCGACGCGCGCACCCACCTGGCCGAGAAGCACGCGCCGTTCACCCAGCGCGGCTGGAACGGCAAGGCCGTGGACGACGTGATCGAGGGGAACTGGAGCCTGAAGTCCTTCGAGTACGCCGCGCACCTGGCCTACCGGACCACCCCGGCCACCGTGCGCTTCGAGCCGGGACACCGCTACCGGGTGAGTTTCCGGTACGCCGCCGCGGGCACCGCCTACAGCTGGGTAGTCGGCGAGGATCCAGCCAACGGCGCGCCGAGGGACGTCTCGGTGACCCCGTTGCCCGCCCGCGGCGAGCCCGGCACGCACACCGTGGAGTTCACCGCATCGAGCACCGGGGACACCTGGGTGGGCCTGCGCAGGCCCACCGGCGGCGACGGTGAGGAGTTCACTTTGGACGAGTTTGCGGTGTTCGATCTCGACGCCGGCGGGCGGTGATCCAGAATGGGCCCGTGCGCGTCGTCATCGCTGAAGACCTCGTCCTGCTCCGCGACGGCCTGATCAGGCTGCTCCAGGCGCACGACTTCGAGGTGGTCGCTGCCGTGGACAACGGCCGTGACCTGCTGGAAGCCCTCGTCAAGCACCGACCGGACGTGGCGGTGTGCGATGTCCGACTGCCACCCACGTTCACCGACGAGGGCCTGCGGGCCGCGATCGAGGCCCGGCGCCGATTGCCGGGCCTCCCCGTCCTGATCCTGTCCCAGTACGTCGAGCAGCTCTACGCCCGTGAGCTGCTGTCGGACTCCGCAGGCGGCGTCGGCTACCTGCTCAAGGACCGGGTGGCCGACGTCGGGCAGTTCGTGGACGCGGTCCGCCGGGTCGCCGCGGGCGGCACCGCGATGGACCCCGACGTCATCGCCCAGCTGCTGGCCAGGCACTCCAGGGACAAACCCGTCACCGCCCTGACCCCACGCGAACGCGAGGTGCTCAGCCTGATGGCCGAGGGCCGCTCCAACGCCGCCATCGCGGCCAGGCTGTTCATCACCGAGAAGGCCGTGTCCAAGCACACCAACAACATCTTCAGCAAACTCGGTCTGTTGCAAGCCGAGGACGACAACCGCCGGGTGCTCGCCGTGCTGGCCTACCTCAATGGCTGAGCCGGGGCGGCACATCCCGCTGTACGCGCGACTGGTCCTGGCGGTGCTGCTGGGCGGGTTCGCGGCGGCGCCGCTGGTGACCACGGTGCTGGTCGGGGCGTACGCGGATCAGGCCGTGTTGTGGATGAGCGTGCTGGGCGCGCTGGCGCTGGTGGTGTTGTGGTTGCTGTGCTGGGCGCTGGCGGCGGCCACGCCGACGGTGACGGCCCGGACGGCCACGGCCGGTGGGCGGCGGGGGTGGGCGGTGGTGATCGCTCCGGTCGCGGTGGTGGTGTCGGTGGGGTTGTGGGTGGGGCTGGATCTGCTGGGGTTGGTGAGCGGACTCCAGCCGATCCCGCTCGGGCTGGTCGGGGCGGTCGGGTTGGGGGGCACGGTGCTGGTGGACTGGGCGCTGGACCGGCGGCGCTGAGCGCGGCTCAGTCGGGCTCCCGGTCGGCCATGGAATCGAAGAGTTCGACGATCTCCACCAGCTCGTCGAGTCCCGGGTACTCGCCGGTCGCCAGGTACTGCCGGAGCACCTGCGAACGGCCGTAAGACCCCGTCCGCCGAATCACCGCCCGCACCGAGCGTGACCAGAGCCCTGGCCAGCCGCGTCACGTTCTCCTCGTGGGAGCGGGGCTGGCCAAGGCGTTCCGTCGGGGGCTGCTGGTCGCGCCGAAGTCACTCACTGGTTGATGAACCAGCCGAAGGCGGCCTGCACCTCTTTGTCCGACTCCGAGACGTAGAACTTCGACGGCGGCCCCAGGTCGGCGATGTGGCTGGTGTACCGGATCTCCCTGGGGCACACCGTGCCGGTGATCTCCACCTTCTGGTCCACCACCAGCTTGCCGGTGCGCAGCTCGTATGCCTTCACCGGGATCGCGATCTTGTGGAAGGTCACGTCCGTGCGGTACTGCGGCGGGGTGCGCTTCTGGTACGGGCAGGTGCGCACCGCCGCGCCGTACTGCTTCTCACCCGCGCAGACCACCAGCACCGCCTCGGCCGCGTCGCCGACCTTCCACTCCCCCGGCAGCCGGCCGGTGAAGGCGTCGTTGCCGAACATCATGGCGCGGTTGGTGCCCTTGGCGTACGGGGCGGCGCCGCTGTAGGGGGCGGGGCGGGTGCAGTAGGCGGGGTTGGAGCCGCGGAGCAGGTTGCGCACGTTGGCCAGTTCGATCTCCAGGGTGGCCTTGCGGGCGCCGTCCTTGGCCTTGTCGGTGAGTTCGTGGCCGGGGTACTGGTCGAGCAGTTGCTGGAACAGGGCGCGGGCCCGCTCCCAGTCCTTGGCGTTCATGAACCCGTCGGCGCAGCCGGTGAGCGCGGCGGGGGCGGTGCGGCCGACGACCTCGGTGGAGCGGTCCAGCACGTTGCCCGCGGGTTTGCGCTCGCGCAGCCAGTCGGTGATCGCCACGGTCTGGCAGGGTTCCTTGGCCGGCAGGCCGCCGAGGAAGCCGTTGACGAGTTCGCGCACCATGTTCTCGTGGCCGGGCAGGTCGGTCAGCACCGAGGTGAGACCGTCGTAGCCCTGCTTCAGCTCCTTGACGTCGCCACGCAGCGCGGTGGTCAGCCTGCCGGTGGCGAGCTTGATCCGTTGGCAGGCGTCCACGGTGAGTTCGCCGCGCACGGTCGAGGGCGCGTCGGCCAGGTGGTGGCCGAGCCAGACCCGGTCCAGCGCGGACATCGCCTGGGTGCAGTCACCGCGTTGCTTGGCCTCGGCCACGGTCTGCTCGATGCCGGCGGCGTCGTAGCGCAGCAGGCCCACCGCCAGCAGCACGACCACGGTGGCACTCAGCCCGATCAGCCGCTGCCTGCCGTTGACCACCCGCTCCGCGCGCCGGGCCAGCAGGAAGCCGTGCGCGATCATCGTCAGCCACCAGGCGAGCACCACGAACTCGAACCAGCCGCTGCGGGACACCGCGCCCAGCAGGACAAGGAGCAGGATGGTGACCAGCGCGGTGAGCACGAACAACAGCCGGCGGCGCAGCATCAGGTAGCCGAGGCCGAGCAGCGAGGCGTTGCCCAGGGCCACCGCCAGCGGGTCGTGCCGCCGGGGCACCACCGGTGCGGGTTCCGGCACCGGCAGTGTCTGGTAGTAGTCCATGACGCCCCCTTGGTCGCGGCACAGGTTCAGGCCGTGACTCATTGTGGGCAGCAGGGTGGGGAGGGCTCCCGGAGATGTTCAATTCGTGACAGGAAGCGGCCAGTTGGCGCAGGGCCCGCTCGGACAGCCTGACCACTCAGTCCAGGCGTGCGATCAGCCTCTCCAGGAAAATCCGCTGCCCCTTCACCAGCTTCACCGCCGCGGTCTCCAGGTCGAACCAAGCCACCCGGTCCAGTTCCGGAAACTCCGCGAACTTCCCCGAGCGCGGCGGCCACTCCATCTGGAAGGTCCCCAGCACCACCCGATCCAGGTCCACCGAACCCGCCACCGCCCACACCGCGACCACCTTCGCCGACTGCCGCGCCTCCCCCAGCGACACCAGCTCCCCCTCGGGCGCCGGCAACCCCAGCTCCTCCAGGAACTCCCGCCGGGCCGCCTCCTGCGGCGGCTCGTCCTCGGTGTGCTCCCCCTTGGGGATCGACCACGCTGCCTCGTCCTTGTTCACCCAGAACGGGCCGCCCATGTGTCCCAGCAGGACTTCCGGGCCGTTGTCGCCATTGCGGTGGACCAGGATGCCCGCACTTCGCCGCGCCATCGGCTCAGGTTAGTCCGGTCGCGTAGGCTTCCTGCGGAACTGGAGGGGGCACGGTGTCCGACGATCTTCTCCGGCCGACGATCCGCACGTCAGCCGGGACCCAACGGCCTTGGCGGGTGGCCAGCCAGGCCTATGTCGCGTTCTTCGGCGGCGTGCTGGCGGTCACCCTCATCGGCTACCTCAACTCGCGGCGGCTGGGCGTGCCCGCGCGGGACCGGCGCTGGTTGCTGGTGATCGGCGGCGCGGCGCTGGCCGCGGAGCTGGTGCTCGCCTCGGTGCTGGCGGACCTGATCACCTCCAGTCCGCTGCGGATCGTCATCCGGGTGGTGGCGTTGCTGGCCTACTTCGCGATGGCGCGGTTGCAGCACACCCCGGAGCGGGTTTTCCAGTTGCGCGGTGGTGAGCACGCGAAGTTGTGGGGGCCGGGGCTGGCGGCGGTGTTCGGCTGTGGCATCCCGGAGCTGGTGCTGGTGGCGATCGTGGTGGTGGCGTCGTGAGTGCGGAGACCTTCGCGCTGGCTCAGCACTGGCTGACCATCGGCCAGGCCGAGCGGGCCCTGGACACGCTGTCCCAGCTGCACGGTGAGGACGCGGTCGGCTATCCGGCCACGCTGTTCCGGGCCACCGCGCTGTGGATGCTGGACCGCTCCGCCGAGGCCGCCCAGGTCGCCGCGGACGGGATCAGCCGGTTCGGGCCGGATCACTCGCTGCTGCGGGTGCTCGGCAACGCCCAGCACGAGCTGGGTGACTGGCCGCGGGCCGAGGAAGCGCTGCTCACCGCGTTGCACCAGGACCCGGAGGACGCGCAGCTGCTGTGCGATTACGCGCGGCTGTGCCTGTCCGCCGGGCAGGTGGACAAGGCCGAGCAGCTGGTGGGGCGGGCGGCCGGGATCGATCCGCACCTGCAGAGCGTGGGTCAGGTGCGGGCGATGGTCGCACTGGCCAAGGGACAGGACGCGGAGGCGGCGCGGCACAGCGCGAACAGCCTGGCGCACGATCCGGACAGCAGTGCGGCGCGGGCCATGCACGGCAACGCCGCCGCCCAGCTCGGTGATGTGGACGGCGCCTACCGCTCCTTCCGCGCGGCCGCGGCCGCCGAACCCGGCAACGCCGCCTTCGTGGAGGCCGCCAGGGAGGCCCGGCTGGCCGCGCATCCGTTGCTGCGCCCGTTGCGGCCGATGTACAAGATCGGGCCGATGAAGCTGTGGATCGGCTTCGTGATCGTGCTGCTGGTCCTGCGCTCGGCCGGGCTGTGGCCGCTGTCCACCGCGCTGACCGTCTGCTGGGTCGTGTACTGCCTCTACTCGTGGGTGGCGCCGCCGCTGGTGCGCCGCTGGCTGGAGCGAAACCGATGAGCGAGCACCGGATCGAGTCCCTGCGCCGCGCGGTCGCGGCCAGCCCCGAGGACGCCATGCTGCGGCTGATGCTGGCCGAGGAGCTGGCTTCGGCCGGGCAGCATCCGGCGGCGCTGGACGAGTACGACTGGCTGCTGCACCACGACGCCGATCTCACCGAATCCCTGGTGCACATCGGCGAACTGGCCGCCGCCGAAGGGCGGCTGCCGCTGCTGCGGGCCTGCCTGGAGCACGCGCGGCAGGCCGGGATCGTGGAGGGCGTCGGCAAGTTGCAGCGGCTGGTGGACGAGCTGCTCACCGCCCGCGGTGCGATCAAGGTGACCGCCGACGGCCGCGGTGGCGAACGCCCGGCCGGTCCGGCCGCACGGGCCGAGACGCTGACCTTCGACCAGGTCGGCGGCATGACCGAGGTCAAGCAGCTGATCCACCGCATGATCATCCTGCCGCTGTCCCGGCCCGAGCTGTACGCCAAGTACGGCCGGCGCACCGGCGGCGGGGTGCTGCTCTACGGTCCGCCCGGCTGCGGCAAGACCATGATGGCGCGGGCCACCGCCGGGGAGTGCGGGCTGCCGTTCGTGAACATCCGGATCGAGGATGTGATGGACCCCTACCTCGGGGTCTCCGAACAGAACCTGCACACCGCCTTCGAGTCCGCCCGCGCCCAGGCGCCCTGTGTGCTGTTCCTGGACGAGCTGGACGCGCTGGCCTTCTCCCGGCACAAGCACCACGGTTCGGACGCCCGCCGCCTGGTGGACGTGCTGTTGCAGGAGCTGGACGCGATCGGCTCGGACAACGACGGCGTGCTGGTGCTGGCCGCGACCAACGCGCCGTGGGATGTGGACGAGGCCATGCTGCGGCCGGGCCGGTTCGACCGGGTGGTGTTCGTGCCGCCGCCGGATGAGCCTGCCAGGGCGGAGATCTTGCGGGTGCTGCTGGCCGCCGCGCCCACCGACGGGGTGGATCCGGCGCGGCTGGCCGAGCCGACCGCGTTGTTCAGCGGCGCGGACCTGCGTGCGGTGACCGAACGCGCCATCGACGCGGTGATCGACGAGGCGCTGCGCACCGGGTCCGAACCGCCGCTGCGGATGGCCCAGCTGGAACAGGCCGTCGCGCAGATCCGTCCGTCCACTGTGGACTGGCTGGTGCGGGCAAAGGCGTATGTGGAGTTCGCCAACCAGTCCGAGCGCTACTCCGATGTGGCCCAGTACCTGGCGACCAAGGAGGTCCGGCGCAGGCTCAGCCGCTGATGCGCTGGAACACGGTGGCGATGGTGAAGTCCTTGTGCGGTCCGGTCACCTCGTAGGAGATGTGCAGGGTGTCCGGGTCGGCCAGGCGGTAGTGGCCGGTGTAGACGTCCGCGCCGCACAGGTGCACGTCGGTGGCCTCGGCGGCGTCCGGGCGCAGGGTGTGCATGGTCCGGCCGTCCGGGAAGCAGATCCGCAGTGCCTCGCCGTCGAGCCGGTAGCGGTACTCGCGGTAGGCCGGGCCGGTGTAGCCGGTGTCCAGGGTGAGCGTGCCGTCCTCGCGGTAGTGCAGTTCGGTGCCGGTGACCGGCTCGAACCGGGCCTCGCCGGTCGCGCTGCCCTGGCCGGTGATCACCCGGCTGAACCGCCAGCGGCCGGGCAGCGCGGCGAACAGCTGCTGCGCCGTGATCGTCACACCGGCCTCCCCGCTACTCGGACCTGGGCCGATCGTAGCTGCTGGACGGCGATCTCCGGTTTGGCGCCCGGTCCCCTCAGCCGGTAGTGCCCGGCGATCACCGGGCCGTGCCAGAGCTGCTCGTACCACTCCCCCGCCGGATCCAGGGACGGCAGCACGTCGAACTGGGTGGCCAGGCGGTCGGCGAAGGCCACGTAGTCTCCGTGCGGGAACTGCGGTCGCGGGCGGGCCAGCCGGATATCCAGTTCGGCCTGGATTCCCGCCCGCATCACCTCGTCGGCGGGTGGTGGCAGCTGGACGGAGAGGACGGCGACCGCCCAGCGGGCCTGGAGTTCGATGACGGCGAAGAACGGGCCGCGGTAGACGCCGACGAAGGCCAGTCCGGGCAGGGCTGGGTGGAAGGTGCAACCGTGCAGCAGCAACGGTTGCAGCCAGTCGTCGGCGAAGTCGATCTCGGCGAGCAGGGGTTCGGGCAGGGGTAGTTCGGGGCGGTAGCCGGTGCACCAGATCACCGCGTCACAGTCCACTGTGGACCCGTCGGCCAGGCGTAAACCGTTGTCCGTCAAGGCGACCACGTGACCGACCGCGATCCGCAGGGTGCCCGCGTTGAGTTGGGCGGGCAGTCGGTCGGAGGCGACCAGGTGCGGGGGCAGGGTGCTGGACGGGTCCAGGGTGAGCCGGGGGTCGAAGCGGCCGGGGTTGCCGCCGAGGGCGTCATAGCGGGTGTTCGCGGCGCGGTTGGCCTCGGGTGATGGGAGGCGGTCGCGTTCGTGCTGGCGGGCGCGGGTCATGCCGAGCAGGTCGCGGGGCACGCCGTTGGTGTAGCGGGGCAGCAGCCAGAACGGGCGTCCGGTCACCGCGGTGGTCTCGACCCCGGCCTCGGCCAGTTCGGCGGCGATCTCGGTGCCGCTGAAGGACATCCCGACCACGGCCACCCGCTTGCCCAGGTAGCCGCCGGGTCCGCGGTAGCCGCTGCTGTGCACCGACTCTCCGCCGAACGCGCCGGGCAGTTCGGGGGTCCAGGGCCGGGAGAACACCCCGGAGGCCAGCACCGCGGTGTCGAAGACCTCGCGGTGCTCCCGGCCCGTCTCGGTCCAGGTCACCGACCAGCCGCGGCCGGCGGGCGCGACCTCGGTGACCGTGCAGCCGTAGCGTGGGGCGAGGTCGTGCGCGTAGCCGGACAGGTAGCCGTACACCTCGTCGCGGAGCGGGAAATCCCTGGTGCCGGCGGGCCAGACCCGGTCGGAGAAGGAGCAGAGCGGGTGCGAGAGGTTGGTGGTCATGCCCGGCCAGGCCGCGCCGGTGCCCGGTCGCCACACCCCGCCGAGCTGCGGTGCCCGCTCGAACAGCACCGGCCGCAGTCCGGCTTCCAGTGCCGCCCGCGCGGTGGCCAGTCCGGCCGGTCCGGCCCCGATGATCGCCAGGCTCCGCATGCCCCGACTCTACGACGCAGACCCGGCCGGATGGCGCATCAACCGATCAGTTGATCCCGGCTCCACCAGCCGCCGCCGCACTCCACCAGACTGAGCGATCCTGTGACGGGCTGGCACAGGACAGGCTCAGGGCATGCCAGTCATCGAGGTCGATTCCCTGCACAAGCGCTATCGCGAGCACATCGCCGTGGCCGAGGTGTCCTTCACCGTGGAACGCGGTGAGGTCTTCGGCATCCTGGGCCGCAACGGCGCGGGCAAGACCACCACGGTGGAATGCGTGGAGGGCCTGCGCCGCCCGGACGGCGGCCGGATCTCCGTGCTGGGCCTGGATCCACGCCGGGACGCCGCCACCCTGCGCGCCAAGGTCGGGGTGCAGCTACAGGAATGCCGGTTGCCGGACCGGATCACCGTGCGCGAGGCACTCCAGCTCTACGCCACCTTCTACCCCGATCCGCTGCCCTGGCGGCAGTTGCTGGCCGACCTGGGGCTGTCGCGGCAGGCGAACACCCGGTTCGAGAAGCTCTCCGGCGGTCAGCAGCAACGGTTGTCCATCGCGCTGGCACTGATCGGCAACCCGGAGATCGCCATCCTGGACGAGCTGACAACCGGCCTGGACCCGCAGGCGCGCAAGGACACCTGGGCGCTGATCGAGGACATCCGGGACCGCGGCGTCACCATCCTGCTGGTCACCCACTTCATGGCCGAGGCGGAACGGCTGTGCGACCGGATCGCGGTGCTGGAGGCCGGCCGGGTGGCCGCGATCGGCTCTCCGGCCGAACTGGTGTCCACAGTGGACAGTGCGCAGACCGTCCGGTTCCGCCCGTCCGCGGCACTGGATTCGCGGCTACTCACCGCGCTGCCCGAGGTCACCGGGATCCGGCGGGACGGGGCCGAGTTCACCGTCACCGGCCACGGAAACCTGTTGCACGCGCTGACTTCCGCACTGGCTGCCCAGCAGGTCATCCCGATCGACCTGCGGCTGGAGCGGGCCACCCTGGACGACGCCTTCCTGGCCCTCACCGGCCGCCGCCTGGACGAGGCGGCATGACCACCACCGCCATCTCCCACTCCCGCAAGGACTTCGCCATGAACCGCGTGCTGACCTTCGCCGCCACCGAGCTGAAACTGTTCTTCCGCGACCCGGCCGGGGTGCTCGTGGTGGCCGCGCTGCCGGTCGGTCTGGTGCTGGTCTTCGGCCTGTCCAGCACCGGCGCACCGCCCACCGGCGGCTCGCGCTCGGTCCCGGCCTTCCTGCCCGCGCTGGGCATCAGCATCGCGCTGGGCATGCTGGCCCTGTTCACCCTGCCCTCGGTGCTGGGCGCCTACCGGGAACGCGGGGTGCTGCGTCGGCTGGCCACCACCCCGGTCAGCCCGGCCGCGTTGCTGGGCGCGCAGTTGCTGGTGCAGGCCGGGATCGCGGTCGCGGCCACCGGCCTGGTCGCCACGGTGGCCGTGCTCGCGCTCGGCCTGCCCGCCCCGGCCAACCCGCTCGGCCTGGCGCTGTCCCTGCTGCTGGGCATCGCCGCGTTGTTCTCCGTCGGTCTGCTGGTGGCCGCGCTGGCCCCCAACGCCAAGGCAGCCGGTGGGCTCGGGCCGCTGTCCTTCTTCCCGCAGATGTTCCTGGCCGGGTTCTGGATGCCCTGGGAGTCGATGCCGGACTGGCTGGCCGCGATCGGCCGCCACTCCCCGCTCGGCGCGACCCTGCAGACCGTGGTCACCAGCTGGATGGGCGGCGCCCCGGCGGTGGGTCAGTTACTGGCACTGGGGGTGTTCGCACTCGTCGCGGGGGTCACGGCGGTTAGGTTGTTCCGGTGGGTCTGAGTCACCGCGAGCTGGACGCCTGGGAACGCCGGACCCTGCGGCGCACCGAGGCGGTACCCTACCTGCTGCTGCTGGTGGCCACCACACTCAGCGCGCTGCGGGCCGACCTCGACGCGCTGCCGGGCACCATCGGCCTGGCCGCGCTCACCGCGGCCTGGATCGCCTGGTGGATCACCCTGCACCCGGGGTGGATCGAGCGCCCCGGCCTGATGTTCGCCTACTTCGGCGGGCTGCTGGTGCTGATGGCGTTGCTGGGGTCGCGCGGCGAGTGGTACGGCGGGCTGTTCGCCTTCACCGGCTATGTGCACGCCTGGCACCGGCTGCCCGGCCGGTGGAAGTACGCCGGGGTGACCGCGGTCGCGTTCCTGGCCATGGCCTCGCTGAGCCGCGGCCTGCCGGACACCCTGTCGGCCTGGCTGGTCTTCCTGCTGCTCATGGTCGCCATCGTGGTGATGGTGAGCCTGTTCAGCACCTTCGGCGATGTGATCAACGCCCGCAGCGTGCAGCGGCTGCACATGGTGGACGAGCTGGCCGAGGCGAACCGGCGGCTGGCCCGCAGCATGGCCGACAACGCGGAGTTGCAGGCCCGGCTGCTCGACCAGGCACACGAGGCCGGGGTGCGGGACGAACGGCAGCGGCTGGCCAGGGAGATCCACGACACCCTGGCCCAGGGGCTGACCGGGATCGTCACCCAGCTCCAGGCCGCCGAGCAGGCCGGGGCCGCCACCCAGCCCGCGCCCTGGCGGCGTCACGTCCAGGCCGCCGCCGAACTGGCCAGGGAGAACCTGGTCGAGGCCCGCCGCTCGGTGGCCGCGCTCAACCCGCACCCGCTCACCGAATCCGGCCTGTCCACGGCCCTGGAAGAAGCCACCCGGCGCTGGTCCGCCATCACCGGCCTGCGCGCCGAGTACACCGCCACCGGTCCCGTCCGCCGCCTGCATCCGGAGATCGAGGGCAGTTTGCTGCGCATCGCCCAGGAAGCCCTCACCAACGTCGGCAAACACGCCGCCGCGAGCCGGGTCGGCGTCACACTGTCCTATATGGAGGATGTGGTGAGCCTGGACGTGCGCGATGACGGCCGCGGTTTTGCCGAGTCCACAGTGGACGGCACCGGGTTCGGGCTGCACGGCATGCGGCAGCGGGCGCGGCGGCTGGCGGGCAGTCTGGTCATCGAGTCCGAACCGGGTGCGGGCACCGCGGTCTGTGCCACCGTGCCCGCGGTGGAGGTGCGGGATGCCTGAGCCGATCACGCTGCTGATCGTGGACGACCACCCGGTGGTCCGGGACGGGCTGCGCGGCATGTTCGCCGGGGAGCCGGGGTTCACCGTGCTCGGCGAGGCCGCCGACGGCGCGGAGGCGGTCACCCTGGCCGAGGCGCTGGCCCCGCAGGTGGTGCTGATGGACCTGCGGATGCCGAAACTCGGTGGCGTGGACGCGATCCGGGCCCTGCGTGCCCGCGGGATCGGCGCGCACGTGCTGGTGCTGACCACCTACGACGCCGATCACGACGTGCTGCCCGCGATCGAGGCGGGCGCCACCGGCTACCTGCTCAAGGACACCCCGCGCCCGGAGCTGTTCCGCGCGGTGCGGGCCGCCGCCAGGGGCGAGTCGGTGCTCTCCCCCGCGGTCGCCACCGTGGTGCTGGGCCGCCTGCGCACGCCCAAAACCGAGGACGAACCACTCAGCCCACGCGAACTGGAGATCCTGGAGCTGGTCGCGGCGGGGGTGAACAACCGGGAGGCGGCGCAGCGGCTGTTCCTGAGCGAGGCCACGGTGAAAACCCACCTGCAGCACGTCTACGCCAAGCTCGGCGTGCGCGACCGGGCCGCGGCGGTGGCCGAGGGCTTCCGGCGCGGACTGCTCACCCCAGGCGGACGCTGAGTCCGGACCTGTCAGTCCAGGGTGACGAGCACGCTGGCGCGGTTGCCGCCGACCTGCCGGGACACCGCGTGCCCGGTCCGCGCGGCCCCGTCCAGTTCCAGGGTCAGCGGGCCGCCTTCGCCGAGGAAGTTGCGCCACCAGGTCTTGGTCCCGGCCAGCAGCACCGTGATGGTGACGGTCTCGCCCGCACGCCGGTAGCCGACCGGGAGGCTGAACGTTCGGCCGGAGCGTCGCCCGGTGTAGGTGAGGACGGTGAAGTACCTGCTCAGGAAGCTGCCCCAGCGGGCGGAGCCGCGCAACCGCAGGACCAGGCCGTTGAACCCGGTGACGAAGCGGCGGGTGATCGGTCCGTTGAGGTTCATGCCGCCGACGGTAGCCACCCGCGGCCGACCAGCTCGCCGAGGGCGGCCGCGAGGAACTCCTGGCCGGCCGCGCCTACCAGGACCTCATCGAACTCCAGACCGAGGGCCTGCAGGCCATGCGGGACCGTGGCGAGCTGCTGCCCTCGGCCAACCCCGCCGCCCTGGCAGCCCTGATGGTGAGCGCATTACAGGGCGGCGCGGTAGCGCATCGAGCCACCGGCTCCCGGCAACACCTGGTCAACGCGGTCCAGACCGCACTGACCCACCTGCGAGCCTTCGCCGCGCAACGCTAACCACCCCACCACCGTGTTGGCCGTTCTCGTACGGTGTGTTGGCCGAACTGGACGGTGTGTTGGCCGTTGTGGACGGTGTGTTGGCCGGAGGGTGTACCAGTTCGGCCAACACCGGGTACGAGAACGGCCAACACGCGGGTGGGGTGTGGGCTGGGCTTTGGGGTGCGGGGGTGGGGGTCAGCTGGACTGGTCGATGGCCTTGGCCAGGTCGGTCAGTGCCTTGACGATGGGTGCGCGGCGGGAGGGCGGCAGGGTTTCCAGGGCCGCGCGCTGGAGTTCGCGCATCCGGTCCACCGCGCCGGACAGGGCGGCGGTGCCCTCGGGGGTGAGGGCGACCAGGACGGTGCGGTCGTCCTGGGTGGAGCGGTCGCGGCGGACCATGCCGTGGGTTTCCAGCTGCTTGAGCGCGCGGGTGGCGGTGGGCTGGGAGACCTTGGCCAGTGTGGCCACCTTGCCCACCGGCAGCGGGCCGTGTTCGGCCAGCGGGGTCAGCAGGGCGAGCTGGGACTCGGAGAGCTGATCGGCGCCCGAGCTGGCGGCCAGGCTGCTGCGGTTGCGGCGCATCAGGGCGTAGACCCGGTTGCAGGCTTGGGCGAACTCGTCCACCTCGAGGTCGGAGACCATGCGGCCACCCTACCCGAGATCCATACCTTGCGAATATATAGCATGCTATGTAACCTGGCGGGCGAACACGGGTGCCGCCGGCCGCCGGGGCAGTCGGCGTACTTGGGTGGCGAATTTGTTTTTCGTCACCCGACAAAAGCGAACCGCCGGTGCGAGAATTCTCGCACCGGCGGTTGTTCCGCGTTTTTCCCGTATTAGCCGCGGGGTGCGCTGTAAGTGGTCCAGGTGTCCACCGTGCGGAATCCCAGGGTGCGGGCCAGTGCCTCATTGGTGGGTTCGGTGCCGATCAGCGCGGCCTTGACTCCGGTGGCGAAGGAGTCCTTGAGCAGGCGTTCGGCGGCCAGCTGCGCGTAGCCCTGACCGGCCACCTCCGGCAGCGCGAACAGGTAGTACGGCGCGACCATGCCGCCGCCGCGCAGACCCAGCGCGGTGGCCACCGGCCTGCCGTCCCGCTCCACCACGTACGCGCTCGCGCCGGGCAGGTCGAACAGCTCGGGGCGGAACAGGTCGCGCACGCTGTCCCGGTCCACGCCGGTGGCCTTGACCGCGATGTCCAGGAAGGTCCCGGCGGAGCGGCCGTCGACCTTGCGCACCACCGCGCCGGGGATGGCGATACCGGGCAGCGGCGTGCCTGCCTTGAGCACGGCCAGGTCCCGCGTACTCTGCTCGGTCAGGCCATAACCGCTGGCCAGAGCCTTGGTCTGCGGCGTGCCGGTGCCGCGGACCCGCAGCACCCACGGCAGCTGGTAGCCGGGCATCCTGGCGGTGAGCCGGGCCAGCTCGCCCAGGTCGGGGTCGCGGGCGATACCGAAGACGCCGTTCATCCGGGCCTGCGGCTGGAAGCTGACCAGCAGCGCGCTGTCCTTGCCCGGCTGGTCCACCGACCGGGGCAGCGCGCTGATCAACTGTTGGGTCACCCGCAGCCAGCTCTGGTTGGCCGCGTCGGCCAGGTCGGCCGGACCGGCGGGCGCGGCGAGGGCGGTCTGGCCGAGCAGCACCAGACCGGCCGCCACCGACACCCCGGTCTTCAGCACAGTGCGCATGTTCATTTCCTTCTCCCTGCTTCGGTGTTCGTGGCCGATCGCGAAACTACGGTATTCCGACGGCATTCCACGACCACTGCCCACACCGTGCATTCCCTCTGACACTTTTGGCCATTACCCGGCCCGGATGGACAGAAATCCGACAGGTTCGGCGCGCCGGTCCGGGGATTTCGCGCGAGGATGTCCCGGTGACCCGATCCGAACCCGAACCGAGCGCCGAACCGGACCCGCGGCGCTGGCGAGCCCTGGCCGTCACGCTGACCGCCGGGTTCATGGTGCTGCTGGACGTGAGCATCGTGAACGTGGCGCTGCCCTCGATCCAGCGCGACCTCGGCGCCACCGCGGGCGGCGTGCAGTGGGTGGTCTCCGGCTACGCGCTCACCTTCGGCCTGGTGCTGGTCTTCGGCGGCAGGCTGGGTGACGCGCTGGGCCGCCGCCGGATGTTCCTGATCGCGCTCACCGGCTTCGTGCTCACCAGCGCGCTGGCCGGGGCCGCGAGCACCCCGGAGCTGCTGATCGTGGCCAGGCTGTTGCAGGGCATGGCCGCCGGTCTGCTCACCCCGCAGAACACCGGGCTGATCCAGGAGTTGTTCCGCGGTCCGGAACGCGGGCGGGCCTTCGGGTTGTTCGGCGCGGTGGTCGGCATCTCCACCGCGGTCGGCCCGGTGCTGGGCGGGGTGATCCTGGCCGTGTTCGGCGATCCCGAGGGCTGGCGCTGGGTGTTCCTGGTCAACATCCCGATCGGCGCGCTGGCCCTGGTGCTGGCCGCCCGGCTGCTGCCGAAGTCCACGGCCCGGTTGCGCGGGGTGGCCCGCGAACTGGACTTCCTCGGCGCGCTGCTGCTGGGACTGGCCGTGGTGGGCGTGCTGTTCCCGATCCTGGAGATCGAACAGGGCAACCTGGGTCAGGTGTGGTGGCTGCTCCCACTCGCCGTCGTGCTGGGCGTGGCCTTCGTGTGGTGGGAACGCCGCCTGGTCCGGCTGGGTCGGCCGCCGCTGCTGGACCCGCGGTTGTTCAGCACGGTGCCGGGCTTCGCCAGCGGGGCCACCCTGGGCACGGTGTACTTCTGCGCGTTCACCGGCATCTGGCTCGTCTTCGCGGTCTTTTTCCAGCAGGGCCTGGGTTTCACGCCACTGGAGTCCGGGCTGGCGGTGACGCCGTTCGCGGTCGGCTCGGCGGTCTCGGCGATCATCGCCGGGCGGCTGATCGAGCGCTGGGGCCGCCGCCTCACCGTCACCGGGCTGAGCCTGGTCACCCTCAGCCTGCTGGCCATCGCCGGGCTCGCGCTGCTCGTCCCGGCCGCCGCACTGGGCTGGGCCATGCTGGTGCCGCTACTGGTGGGCGGGATCGGCAGCGGCATGATCATCTCGCCGAACACCACGCTCACCCTGGAACGGGTGCCCACCGCGATGGCCGGGGTGGCCGGGGGCGCGTTGCAGACCGGACAGCGGCTGGGCACCGCGGTCGGCACCGCGGTGCTGGCCACCGTCTTCCACACCGCGATCAGCGCCACCGGCGAGGACTATCCGTTGTCGCTGACCGTTTCCATGGTCTGCGCGGCCCTGCTGACCATGATCGCGCTGGCGCTGGGCGTTGCCGAACTGCGCGACCGCGCGCTGCGGGTCAGGACGACTGCTTGAGCACGCCCAGTTCCTCGTGGGTCAGGTCGAAGCGGAACTCCGACTTGTCCGGCCAGACCAGTGTCTGCTTGCGCGGCCACATCCTCGGCGCGTGCGGGGCGGTCTCGTGCCACACCAGCTTCGCCGGTTCGTTGGTCGCGGGATCGTCGGAGTAGCCGGTGTCCACCACGCCGATGTGCGAGGGCGAGTAGACCAGCCAGGGGTTCTCCGCCGCCTTGGCCGCGTCGACCAGGCCGAGGGCCTGGGCGTGCTCCGGTCCGCGCACCGCGCCCTTGCCACCGAAGATGCTGGCCGCGCCGCCGCCCATGACCGAGAGCACCACGCTGACCACCGTGCCGACCGGGATCCGGATCAGGTTCCAGAAGAACCGGCGGATCAGGCGCTTGCCCTTGATCGTGCCGTCCTTGCGCCTGCCGGGCACGAAGAAGTCGGGGCCGACATCGCCCAGGTGCAGCACGACAACGGGTTCGCGCCACTGGCCTTCGACCAGGGCGCGGACCCGCGGCCGGAACTCGGGATTCGGGACAGCCATGGCGCGACGCTACATGTCCAGGTTGCCGCGGGTTTCCTCAACGGTGTGATCGCCGCCGATGCCGCTCTTGTTGAAGATCGGGCCGTCTTCCTTGCGTTCCTCGTTGCCTTCCTTGTACACGCCCTTGCCCGCGCCGGCCCCGGCCTTGATGCCCACGCCGGTGGCCAGCGGGCCGACCCCGGTGTGCGTGCCGAAGCCGGTGGTGATCACCCGGCGGCTGGGCTGGAACACGGTGCGGTCGGCCACCTTGCCGATCAGCGGGATGGCCCGGTCGCCCTTCTCCACCACCTTGCCCACCCGCAGCTTGCCGGTGAACTCGATGACCTTGGTGGCGTACTTGGCCAGGAACTCCATGAACATGTTGAGCAGCTTGCCGAACTTGCCGAGGTAGCCCATGACCTTCTTGAACACCGCGGCGGCCTTGGCGATGGAGGCGGTCATGGCCGCGGCCACCGAGCTGCCGAAGGAGATGATCGAGGTGGCCAGCGCGGGCAGCCAGATGGTGATCAGCCAGGAGATCAGCTCGGAGATGATCGCCTTGATCACCTCCTCGATGACCACCATCACCATGGACCACATCTGCAGCACCTCGGCCACCGAGCCCGCGCAGGAGCCGACGCCGCGGATGCCGGTGGAGAAGTCGGCGAGGGCCTTGCGTGCCTCGTCGCCCGCCTCGTCCACCCAGTCCTTGAGCGAGTTGTCGCCGGTCTTCTCGAAGTCCTCGGCCAGTGCGACGAAACCCTGGGCCATGGTGACGAAGTTGTCCGAGGCGTGCCCGATGGCCGGGCCGTCGCCGGAGACCTGGTGCAGTGCGTCCTGCAGCGGCTGCACGAGTTCGAGCAGGATGTTGAGCCCGTTGCTGACCAGCCAGCCGATCGGGTCCATCATGAAGGTGGTGACGTCCGCGGCGGCCCCGCCGACGAAGGCCGCGCCGTCCCCGGCCAGCTTCCCGGCGGAGGAGGCCAGGTCGCCCGCGTCCTGGGCCTGGCCCATTTCCTGGGCGTGCGCGGCGATGGACTTGCCCGCCTTGTAGGCGTCGCCGATGATCGGCGTCTTGGTGGCCGCCCGATCGGCGTTGGCGGCGAAGCTCTCGTCGTACTGGGAGACGTTGAGGCCGTCCGCGATGCTCTGCCGTGGCTCGGTCATGGCTTCTTCTTCCCCCCGCGCGGGCCGTCGATCCTGGCCTCGTGCTTGCCGAACTTGATCACCGCGTCGTCCTCGGCGCCCTTGTAGATCGCGGCGGTGTCCAGGAGCTTGCCGGAGAGGTCCGCGACGCCCTCCTTCATCGCCGCCAGCAGCTCGCGCAGCTCGCCGAGCCGGTCGGTGTAGGCGCCCTTGGCGAAGGCGCCCATGACACCCCATGCCTCGTTGGTCACATCGGCCTGGTCGACCAGGCGGCCGAACTTGTCCGCCTCGGAGCTGTAGTACTCCAGCTGCTTGGCGTAGTTCGTCAGCGCGGGAACGTTGACTTTCACCTTGCCGGGGCCTGTCATCGGTGCCGTCCTCAGTGCCGGGGTTCTTCGTCGCCGTAAACGCTGTACTCGCCGAAGTACTCGTCGTCGTCCCGTTTGACCGGGCGGGCCTTCGGCTGGGCCTGCGCCTTGCCGTGGTGTGACGTGAGTTCCTCGACCGCGGTTCCCAGGTTCTGCTCCTGGGCCTGGCGGACCTGTTCGGTGGCGCTGAGGCCGAAGGCCGCGCCGACGGTCTCGTCCACGATGCCTGCCTGGCGGCGCACGGCCTCGGCGACCGCGGCGTTGAGGGTGGACATGATGGTGGCGGCCAGCGCGGGGGCGGGCTGGCGCACCGCGTCCGGGCTGAGCTGGATGCCGGTCACCGTGCCACCGGCGGCCGCGGTCACCGTCACGGTGCGGTCCCGGGAGGTCACCGAGGCTTCGAGCTGGCCGAGGCGTTCCTGCATCTCCCCGACGCCGGCGAACTTCACCTCGGCCTGCTTGATCTTGGCCTGGAACTTCTCGAACTCGGCGGCAAGCCGCTCCAAGTCGGCGGACACTTCTCGCTCCTCGCTCCGGGGCAACGGTGGGCCAACAGCATGACGGGCGGACCCGCTCCGCGGAGGGGAAACGCCCGGGTCCGCCAGGATCGCACACGGCGTGCCGGGCCGCCCCGCTGGCCGGGCGGAACGGTCAACGGTTATCGGGTCGCCGATTACCCTTTGTTTACCTATTTCGACAACAGCGGCGAGAATGGCGATCAGACAATTCGATCCCTTCGTCGGGTGAGCGTGACATTCCTGGGATAAACCGGGGTTAACCTGACTGGAGAAATCCGATGCCGCCAGATCGGGAGGGATGCTCGTGGGCGCACGCACCACCCCTGAGCTGCTGGACCGCGAGGACGAGCTGGCCAGGCTGACCGAGGAGGCCGCCCTGTCCGCGGCCGGGTCGGCCCGGGTGGTACTGGTGGAAGGCCCGGCCGGAATAGGCAAAACCAGTTTGGTTCAACATTTCACCAACGGCGCCGTCGCGGATACCGCCACCGTGCTGCGGGCCTGGTGCGGGGAATGGGAACGGGCCCCGGCATTCGGCATGGTCCGGCAGCTTTTCCGGCCACTGCTGGCCGGGGTGGCCCGGGACGACCTGCTCTCCGGACCGGCCGGGCCCGCCGCACTGGTGCTGACCGAGGACGCCGCCGCCGAGCCGCCCGCGGACGCCCCGTTCGCGGTGCTGCACGGGCTGTACTGGTTGTGCGCCAACGCCGCCCGCCGCGGACCGCTGGTACTGGTGGTGGACGACGCGCACCTGGCGGACGCGCCCTCACTGCGCTGGCTGCGCTATGCCGGGCGGCGGCTGCGCGGCTACCCGGTGCTGTTCCTGCTCACCAGGCGGACCAGCGACCGGGACGCGCCACCGGACCCACTGGCCTGGCTGGCCACTGATCCGCGCTGCGGGCTGATCCGGCCCGGCCTGCTCAGCGAGGCCGGCCTTGGCCGGTTGCTGACCAACGCGCTGGCCGAGCCGCCGACGCCGGAGCTGGTGCGGGCCTGTCACCAGGCCACCGGCGGCAACCCGCTGCTGGCCCGCTCACTGGCCATGGACCCGGCCGGTCCGCGCGAGCTGTCCCGGTTCACCAGCCTGCGTTTCGCCGACACCGTGCGCGGCTGGCTGGCCGGGTTCACCGAGGCGGGCCGGGCCTTCGCCGGAGCCCTCGCCGTGCTGGGCGAGTGCGCGGATCCCGGCCTGCTCGCCCGGCTGACCGGGCTGGACCTGGCCGACTGCCGCCGGGCCGGGGACCACCTGTGGCAGCTGGGATTGCTGCGGCCGGGACTGCCACTGCGCTGGAGTCATCCGCTGCTGCGCGAGGTGGTCTACGAGCAGCTCGGCCCGCGGCAACGGGATGACTGGCATCGCCGCGCCGCCACCCTGCTGCACGATGACGGCGCGCCGCTGGAGCAGGTGTGCGCGCACCTGCGGCAGGCCGCGCCGGCCGCGGATCCGTGGACGGTGAGCCTGCTCTGCGGCGCGGCCACCCAGGCGATCGGCCGGGGCGCGCCGGATGTGGCCGCGGACTACCTGGCCCGCGCGCTGGCCGAACCACCCCCGGCCGCCGAGCGGGTGGAGGTGGTGGTGCGGCACGGCCTGGCCGCGGCCTTCGTCAGTCCGGCCGACAGCATCGAGCACCTACTCGGGGTGCTGCCGGAGATCGCCGATCCGCCCACCCGGCTGCGGGTCGCGGTGGCGCTCTCGGAAACGCTGACCGGGCAGGGCCGGGAGCCGGAGGCGATCGAGGTGCTCGGCCGGGCCGCGGACGAGCTGGCCGGGTCCGAACCGGATGTGGCCCGGATCCTGCGTGGGCGCTGGCTGATGATGAGCGTGGACCACTCGGCCGCGCACCGGGCCGAGGTCCTGGCCACCGACGGCGCCGCCCTCCCCTGCGCCACCCCTGGCGAGCGGGTCGGACTGGTCGCGCTGGCGCACGGGAAAGCGCTGTACAACGCCCCGGCCAGGGAAACCGCGGCGCTGGCCGCGCGGGCGTTGCGGGCCACCCCGGTGGCCGAGCTGGCCAACCCGCTGCACACCTCCAGCGTCGCCGCGCTGACCTGGGCCGACGAACTGGACCTCGCCGCGCACTACTCGGATCAGGCCATTGCCGGGGCCCGGCGCACCCACTCCATCCCCGGCCTGGGCCTGCACCTGGCCCTGCGTGCCCAGGTGTCGTTGTTCGCCGGGAAACTGGCCGAGGCCGAGCTGTTCGCGGGACAGGCCGATGAGCTGGTGCCGGAGGAGCTGGCCGGGTTCATGCGGTTCATCCAGCTCGGCGTGCACGGTTCGGTGCTGCTGGACCAGGGCCGGGCGGCCGAGGCCGAGGAGTTGTTGCACAGCCTCGCGGTGCCGGTGACCAGGACGGTGATCGGGGCCGAGTTCCACCAGGCGGTGCTGGCCCGGATCCGGATCGAACGCGGCGAGGTGCGGGCCGGGCTGACCGAGTTGCTGGCGGTGGGCGAGGTGATGCGGACGGCAGGGCACGACAACCCGGTCGCGGTGCCCTGGCGGGCCTGGGCGGTGCGCGCCCTGCTCACCCTGAACGAGCAGGCCGAGGCGGTGCGGCTGGCCGAGGAGTCCCTGGAACTGGCCCGGCAGTGGGGAACCGCGCGGGCCATCGGCACCGCACTGGGCCTGCTGGGACTGGCCACCGGCGACCTGGCGCTGCTCGCCGAGGCCACCGGCCAGCTCGCCGGGGCTCCGGTGGAGCTGACCAGGGCACTCCTGGACACCGGCGCGCTGCTGGCCGAGCGCGGGGACCTGCCCGCCGCCCGGACCGCGCTGCGCCGGGCCCTGGAGACCGCGGACCGGTGCGGGGCCGGTGGCCTGGCCGCGGCCGCGCGGGACCGGCTGGCCGCCGCGGGCGGACGGTTCCCGACCCGCCCGGCGGCCGGGCTGCCCGCGCTGTCCCAGAGCGAGCGGCGCGTGGTGGAGCTGGCGGCCGGCGGCTACACGAACCGGCGGATCGCCGCCGAACTGCACCTCACCCTGCGCACCGTGGAAACCCACCTGAGCACCAGCTATCGCAAGCTGGGCATCCGCTCCCGGGCCGAACTTCCTGGCCAGGCCGGATGAACTGCGAACTGCTGGAGCGGGAGGCCGAACTGGCCCGGCTCGACGCGGAACTGGCCAGGGTGTGCGCCGGACAGTCGCGCACCGTGCTGGTGACCGGCCCGGCCGGGATCGGCAAGACCAGCCTGGTGCGGGCCTTCACCGCACGGCTGCCCGCCGGGGTGCCGGTGCTGCGCGCGCACTGCGACGAGCTGGAGCGGGAGTTCGGCTACGGGGTGGCCAGGCAACTCCTCGAACCGGTGCTCGCCGAGGCCGAGCTGTGCCGTGGCCCGGCCCGGTCGGCGCTGACCGGCGGCGGGCGGGATCCGTTCGCGGTGGCGCACGGGCTGTGCGCGTGCACCCGCGCGGTGCTGGGGCGGGCGCGGGCGGCGGTGCTGGTGGTCGACGACGCCCAGTTCGCCGACGAGGCATCGCTGCGCTGGCTGGCGCACCTTCGCGGCCGTCACCCACGCCTGCGGCTGCTGCAACTGCTGCTGCGGCCGGGTGGGCCGGAATCCGGCTGTGCGCACCTGCCGCTGGGTCCGCTGAGCGAGTCCGCGATCGCCACCCTGACCGGCACCGAACCGGCCACCTGCCACCGGCTCACCGGCGGCAACCCGTTGCTGGCCGGGTTGTTGCGCCGGGCACTGGCCCGGGATCCGGCCCGGCGGCTGAGCGGGTTCGGCGGCCAGGTCTTCGGGCGCTCGCTGCTGGACTGGCTCGCCCGCTTCCGGCCGGAGGTCTGGCGGTTCGCCGAGGCCCTCGCGGTGCTCGGCGAGACCACCGATCCCGGCCTGCCCGCCGCACTGTCCACAATGGACATCAAGCAGGCCGGTCGGTGCGCGGCGGAACTGCGGGCCACCGGGCTGCTGGCCGACGACACGCTGAGCTGGTCGCACCCGTTGCTGCGCGAGGCCGTCTACGCCGGGGTGTGCGGGCCGCGACGGCAGGAGTTGCACGGCGCGGCCGCCCGGCTGCTCACCGCGGTGGGCGCGCCGGTGGCGCAGGTCGCCGCACACCTGCTCCGGCTGCCGCCCGCGGGTCAGGACTGGCCGGTGTGGATCCTGCGGGCCGCCGCCGACGAGGCCACCCAGCGCGGCGCACCGGAGGCCGCCGCGCACTACCTGCGGCGCGCGCTGGCCGAACCACCCTCGGCCGCGGATCGTATGGAACTGTTGGTGGCACTGGGTTTCGCGGAGTCGGTGGCCCAGCCCGCGGCCGGTGCCCGGCACCTCGCGGAAGCCCTGGAGCAGCTCACCGACCCGGCCCGGCAGCGTGCGGTGGCCGAGGTGCTCGGCGATGACCTGGTGCGCGAATCCCGCCTGGACGAGGCGGTCCGGGTGCTGGCCCACACCGCGGACCGGCTGCGCCCGCACGACCGGGAGGCCGCGCTGGCCCTGGACGCCCGGCGGCTGACCTGGGGCGTGCTGGACGAGAGCACCGCCGCCGAGGCCGGGGCCGAGGCGAACCGGTTGCGGCACAACACCCTCGGCGACAGCGAGGGTGAGCGCACCCTGCTCGGCGCACTGGCCTTCGCCACCGCCCTCTTCGGCGGCCCAGCCACCCCGGCGGCCACCCTGGCCCGGCTCGCCCTGGCCGCGAGCGCGCGTCCGCTGGCCGGGGTGGCCGCGGCCGCGCCGGTGTGGGTGCTGCTGTGGTCGGGTCAGAACGCCTTGGCCCGCAAGCACATCGACGCCGCCATCAGCCGCGCCGAGCAGTCGGGTTCGGTGTTCGACCAGGCCATCATGCTGTCCCTGCGCGCAGCCCATTCCGCCGCCGACGGTGAACTGCGCGAGACCATCCGCACCGCGCGGGCCACCTTCGACCTGCTGCCCGCCGAGGTCTCCGGGTTCCCGCACCTGGTGCCGCTGGGCCTGCTCGCCGAGGCCCTGGTGGACCGGGACCGCCCGGCGCAGGCACTGCGGCTGCTGGACACCGTGGTCAGCACCCCGGCCCTGGAGTCCTCCTACCTGTGGAACTCCTTCCTGCTCGCCCGCGGCCGCGCCCGGCTGGCCGGTGGTGATCTCGACGGCGGCCTGGCCGACCTGTTGAGCTGCGGCGAACGTCAGTCCCGGCTGGGTCACCGCAACCCGGCCGCCCCAGACTGGCGGTCCTGGGCCGCCCGCGCCCACCTGCGCCGCGAGCAACCGCACCTAGCCCGCGAACTCGCCGAACACGCCTACGAACTGGCCGTGGAATGGGGTTCCGGCCAGGCCCTCGGCATCGCGCACCGCACCCTCGGCCTGGTCACCGGCGGCAGCCGCGGCCTGGACCTGCTCCAGGACTCCGCGGCCCTGCTCCGCCCGACCACCGCCCGCCTCGACCTGGCCCGCACCCTCCTGGACCTGGGCAAGGCCCGCCAGGCCGCCGGACAGTGCCGCCTGGCCCGCGAGGCCCTCGCCGAGGCGCGGGCGGTGGCCTTCGCCTGCGGCGCCTGCGGACTGGCCGCCTCGGCCCGGCGGCGACTCGGGACCTCGGCCACACCCCGTCCGGCCACCGGACCCGGCGCACTCACCGACCGCGAGTCCCGGGTGGCCGCGCTGGCCGCCAACGGCTACACGAACCGGGACATCGCCGCACGACTGGGCCTGACCGAACGGACCGTGGAGGGCCATCTCAGCGCCACCTACCGCAAGCTCGGCATCACCGGACGAGCCGGTTTACGGGCCTGAGCCGCCTTATTCTCGTGGTGGTTCCACGGTGCCTTCGCGGGTGTCCCGGCGAGATCATCAACTGGTGACAGCGCACGACAGGACTCCCGCCCTGAGCGCCACCCGCGCTCGCATCCTGGAGGGCATCGCCGCCGGTGCCACCTCCCAGCGCCTCGCCGCCCGGTTACACCTGAGCGTGCGCGGGGTCGAGTACCACCTGGCCGCCATGCAGCGGGCCTTCGCCGCCTCCAACCGGGTCACCCTGGTGGCCAGGGCCTACGCGGCCGGGGTGCTGGTCGCGGGGTCCTGGCCGCCGCGGGTGGCCGAGGAGGTCGCCGAGCCGGAGGCGAGTTAGATCAGCTGGGATTCCACCAGCGTGCTGTAGGGCCCGCCGCTGCGCAGCAGTTCCTCGTGCGAGCCGAGTTCGGTGATCGCGCCCTCGCCCATCACGATGATCAGATCGGCGTTGCGGACCGTGCTCAGCCGGTGCGCGATCACGATCCTGGTGCAGCCCAGCTCGTCCAGGTTCCGTTGCACCGCCGCCTCGGTGGCCGCGTCCAAGTGGCTGGTGGCCTCGTCGAAGAGCAGGATCCTGGGCTCCCCCAGCACCGCCCGCGCGATCGCGAGGCGTTGCAGCTGGCCGCCGGAGAGTCCGGCGCCGCCCTCGGAGAGCACGGTGTGGTAGTTCAGCGGCATCCGCATCAGGTCCTCGTGCACCTCGGCCACGGTCGCCGCGCGCACCACCTCGTCGAAGGTGGCGTCGGGGGCCTTGAGGGTGAGGTTGTCCAGGATGGAGCCGCTGTAGACGTGCGGGGTCTGCATGACCACCCCGCACTGGCCGCGCAGCGCGGTCAGGTCCAGCAGGCCCATCGGGATGCCGTCGAAGCTGACCGTGCCCGAACTCGGGCGGTGCAGGCCGAGCAGCAACCGGGCCAGGGTGCTCTTGCCGGAGCCGGTACGGCCGACGATGGCGATCTTCGCACCCGCCGGGCAGTGCACCGAGACCTCGCGCACCGCGGGTTCGGCCTCCGGGCCGTAGCCGAAACTCACCTGGTGCAGCTCGATCTCGCCGCTGATCCGCGGGCTGATCACCCGGTCCCGGTCCGGCTGCTCGGGTTCTTCACGCAGCACGTCCTGGATCCGGCCCAGGTGCACGCCAACGGTCTGGAAGGACTTGCCGGTCATGGCAAGGGAGGTCAGCGGCGCGAACACCGAGCCGGCCAGGGTGTTCATCGCCAGCAACTCCCCCAGTCCGAGCTGCCCGCCGAGCACCAGGTACGCGCCGAACCACAGCAGTCCCAACGGCATGCCGACCCGGAGCACGGTCAGCCACAGCTCCAGGTGGTTGTCCAGGGACTGCCGGTCCATGCTGACCCGCAGCTGCCGGTCGAACATCCGGGACCAGCGCTGGTAGGCCCGGTCCTCGGCGCCGGATGCCTTGATCGTCTCCACTCCGACCACGGTCTCGAGGAGGTAGCTCTGGGTGCTGGCCATCCGGTTGAGCTGCACCTCGGTCAGCTCGTGCGCGCGCCGGGCGAAGACCCACAGCACCACCAGGTTGAGCACCCCGGTGCCCGCCACCACCAGCGCGAAGGGCACCGAACCGGCGAAGAGCACGCCGAGGTAGAGCAGTACCAGCGCGCCGTCCAGCAGCACGGCCAGGAACTGGGCGGTGACCAGGTCCCTGATCACCTCGCTGCTGCCGAACCGGCTGAGCAGATCGCCGCCGGTGCGCAGCTGGAAGTAGGAGTAGGGCAGATCCAGCAGTCGCCGCAGGAACCGGGTGGACAGGTTCCGGCTGGTCCGGGTTTGCAGGTACACCAACAGTTCCGCCCGCGCGTAGCCGGTCATGGCCTGCCCGGCGACGAAGGCGATCAGGCCGAGGCCGAGTGCGGTGAGCGCGCCCGGCTGGCCGCCGGGCACGAGTTCGTCGACCAGGTAGCGGGTGAGCAGGGCGGGCAGCAGGCCGAGCAGCACCAGCAGCACCGAGCACAGCACCACCAGCGCGACCACCGCCCTGGCCCGCGGGAACACGGTGCGGACAAAGGCGATCAGCGCGCGCAGGGTCTGCCGTTTGCGGCGGGGCATGGCCGGGGTCGGGGTGAGCACCAGGGCGACGCCGGTGAAGCTGCGGTCGAACTCCTCGGCCGAGACCACCCGGCGGCCCGAGGCCGGGTCGACGATGGTGATCCGGTCGGCGGCGAAACGTTCCAGCACCACGAAGTGGCTGAAGTTCCAGTGCAGGATCAACGGCGTGTCCATTGTGGACAGATCGGCTGGTTCGACCCGCCTGGCTTCGGCGCGCAGGCCCCATTCCCTGGCCACCCGCAGGAGTTCCAGGGCGCTGGTGCCGTCCCGGCCGGTGCCGAGCCGGTCGCGCAGTTCCTGGGAGGAGATCTCGCAGCCGTGGCTGGAGAGGATCATGGCCAGGCAGACCAGGCCGCATTCGGCGTTGGTGTTCTGCAGTTCGACCCGGATTCGACGCGTGCGCACGGTGTTTCCCCCTTCAGTCCAGCAGGTCGAGCAGCAACGGGCGGCTGCCGAGGTTGATCGCGATGGCGGTGACCCGGTCCGCGGCCAGCCCCGGCACCCGGATCCGCAACTCGGGTGCGCCCGCCACTACCTCACCGGACAGCGTGCCGCCGCCGGTCGTCACCTGGGCGAGAGCGCCGAGGCCGGGCTGTTTCCCGTTGACCACCACGGCTGTGACGGTTTCGCCGTCCACCCCGGTCGGGGTGGCGCGGGCGGTGACCGGCACCCGGACCAGCAGGCAGGTGGCCACCGCGGCGGCCAGCATGCTGATCGCGGCCACCGCGGGCCACCAGCGCGGCCGGATCGGGCGGGCCTTCGGGTCCTCGGGTTCGCCGCCGCGCGGGGCGGCCTGGTGCGCGCGCACGGCCGCGGGGCGGTACAGCTCGGTCATCGGGCCGGTGCTTCCAGGAGCAGCACGGACGGAGTGGCCTGGGGTTCGGCGAAGCGCAGCAGGCCGTAGCCGATCCCGGCCAGGCCGAGCATCAGGCCGGGGGTGCTGGTGCCCTCGGGCACCGCGCAGCGCCAGCCGGTCCGCCCGGCGTCGGCGAGCTGGGCGGCGAGCAGCAGGTCGAGTTCGGGTCCGGGCAGGGCGCCGGTGCTGAGCAGGACGTCCAGGTTGCCGAGTTCGCCGTGGCACAGGCTGTGGTTGCCCAGCCCGCCCCAGTCCGCCGAAACCCGTTGCACCACAGCGGTGGTGTGCATGGCGGCGGCCAGGTCGGCGCGCAGCTGATCGGCCTGCCCGGCCAGGAAGTCGTGCCGCAGCAGGTCCTGGCGGGCCAGTGCGATACCGGGCGCGCCGTGGCACCAGGCGTGGCTGGCGCCGCCCTCGGGGGTGTACTCGCGCAGGTCCAGCCAGTTCGCCGCGCCGGGCACGAAGTGGCTGTTCTCGTGGGTGAGGGTGCCGGTGACGGTGCGCAGGTAGTCCGGGTGCGGGGTGCGCGCGTGCAAGCGGGCCAGGGCCATCGCGATGCCGGCGCCGCCGTGGGAGAGGCCGGTCAGCGGCTGGGTGGCGCCGGTGGCGATCCAGCCGTAGCCGGATTCGGTGTCCAGGCGGTGGGTCAGCAGGTGATCGGCGGCCAGCTCGGCCAGCCGGAGCGCTTCTGTCCGATGTGGACTGTCGGCCAGGGCGAGCAGGCCGAGGATGGCGCCTGCCGAGCCGCCGAGCACGTCGTATGCCTCGTCCCGGTGCAGCACCGCGCGCAGCAGTGGCAGCGCCTCGGCCGCGTGGTCGAGGTGGCCGGGCCGGTCCAGCACGGCGGCGGCGTGCGCGAGGTAGTAGATACCGCCGGAGAGGTCGCCGAAGCCGCCGACGTCCCAGGGCAGGTCGCGGACCAGGCTGGTGCGCTGACTGTGCGGCAGCTTGGCCCATTCCCTGGCGCGGCGGGTGGTCAGCCGGGCCACCTCGTCGGCGACCAGCCCGGCCGTGGTGTGCCAGCGGTCCCGGCCGGTGTGCTTGGCCAGGTAGGCCAGGAACAGGCCGATCCCGGCCAGGCCGCCGTAGAGGTCCTGGGTGCCGGGGGCGATCTGCCAGTGCCGTTCGTCGGCCAGGTCGATACCCAGCCAGCCGATCCGGTTGCCCTCGGCCAGTGCGCTGGCGAGCAGGCTCTCCCCCACCGATTCGGCGATCGCGAGCAGTTCGTCCCGGCCCAGCGGCTCGACCTCGGCGGCGAGGGCGCCGGGGGCGGATCGCGGTGGGATGGCGCGGACGGCGCCTGCCTCGGGACCGGCTTCCAGCAGCAGGAAGGAGTCCCGGATCAGGCCGAGCTGGCGGCGCAGGTCGGGCTCGCTCATCCGGCCGATCCGCTCTCGCACCAGATCGAGGGGCGCCCGGTCCAGCACCGCGGGCAGCACCCGGCCGTCGTCAAGGAGCAGGTCGCGGGCGCCGGGGGTGAACTCGAAGAACGGGATGTCACCCAGCCACATCGCGCGCAGTTCGGCGGCCAGCACCCCGGTGGCCTGGCCGAGGTCCTCGGGGGCCTCGCAGAGCCGGGACAGCGCGCGTTGCCGGTCGGTGGCATCGCGCAGGAAGTCCGGGTGCAGGCTCTCCTCCATCACCCGGCCGTAGAACCTGGTCGCCCGCAGGATCAGCCGCAGGGTGACTCCGGCGAACTCGCCGACCAGGCCGCCGGGGGCCAGCAGGTGTTCGCGGTCGGCCAGGATCTGCCGGTAGCAGAAGGAGAATCCGGCCCGCACGTCACCGGCGTACTCCTGCACCCGCACCTCGGCGCCGTCGGCCGGGCTGGGCAGGTTGCCGGAGCCCTCGGTGTCCACGTGCCGGTTGACCACCCGCATCTCGTCGGTGCCCATGGCCTCCAGCACCGGCACCGCCTCCAGGCTCTGCCCGCCGCGCCCGGCCACCCCGGACAGGTCCGCGGTGAAGCTGCGGCCCTCCGGATCGCGCACCACCACCGGTTGCGGCAGCAGACCGACCAGCAGCACCGATTCGGCGTAGGCGCGTTGCGGCGGCGACAGTTCAGAGCCGTCTCCCTCCCACGGGTTGGTGTGGAACAGGGCTTCCAGGTCGACCAGCAGTGGATCGGCCCCGGCGGCGATGATGTTCTCGATGTGGATGTCGGTGGCGCGCAAGGAGTGCAGCAGGCCGAGCAGGGCGCCGGTGCGCCAGTAGAACGCGCGTAGCTCCTCGGTCCCTGCGCACGGGCCGGTCTGGGCGAACTCGACCCAGCCGTGCTCACCACGGTCCAGCACCCGCAACACCCGCAGTGGGTGCTGGGGATCCCGGCGGTTGAACCAGTCGAGGTAGCGGTTGAACACCAGGTCGACGGCCAGGGAGCGGGGTTTGTAGACCACGGTGGCGTGCTCGAAGCGCAGGATGGCCACGGTGCGGCCACCGCGGTGGGTGTCGCCGGAGCCGAAACCCACCTCGGTCACCCGGCCCGGATCCGCGCCACCCAGCAGGGTGTCGACCAGGTCGGCCCGGTCCGCGGCCAGGTGCTGGGCGAACTCGACCCTGGTGCTGAACCAGCGGCACAGCACGCCCTGCACGTGCCGGGCCAGCACCGGGTACTCGCGCCAGAGGGTCAGCGCGGTCTCGGGGTCGCGCAGGGCCTGGGTGAAGCTGTGGAACCGGTCCTCCGGGGTGTCGCCGGTCAGCCTGCCCTGCACCCTGGCCACGTTCAGCTCCAGGGTGAGCGTGCGTTGCACGGCCTGGGCCAGTGGCACGATCGGGATCCCGTTGGCCAGCACGGAAAGCAGGCCCGGCGGCAACCCGGTCCAGTCCAGGGCGGCGGCCAGCCAGCCCAGCGCCAGGCGGAGCTGCGGGCGCACCAGTTCGGCGAAGCCGAGGTGCTCGGGCAGCACGTCCACCTCGGGCGGCAGTGGTTTCCGGTTGGTCAGCGCGGCGGTGAACTGCCGTACCCAGGCCGGTTCGTCACCCAGGCGTTCCCGCAGTCGTTCCGCTGGCTCGCCGAGCAGGTCGGCGAGTTCCGCGGCGTCGGCACCCAGTGGCGCGAAGGCCCGGTCCAGGTCCTCGGTCTGGAACGGCGAGAGTTCCCGCCAGAGTCGCAGCCGGCGCTCGCCAATGGCCGATTCGGCGGTGGACAGTGGCGCCGGGCCAATTCCGCGCAGGCGTTCGGCAATGGTGGCGGCGAGTTCCCAGGGCAGGTCGACGGCCGTGCTCGGAACGGCCGGAATGGCGTGGGTCGGCACGGACATGGGTCCTGCCCTCCTCGGAATTTTCGGAACGGTCGGCGGGAAATGAAAACGCCGGGACCGCGCCTTCTTCAGGCACGGCCCCGGCGGGACCCTTACGGGCAGACGCAGACGCTCTTGGCGGTCTGCGCGGTGGTGGTGGTCGTGGTCAGCTGGGTCGTCTGGCAGATGAACTTGCTGGGGCAGACCCAGGTCTTGCCGGCTCCACCGGCCACGGTGGCCAGCGTCGCGTCGGACAG
Organism: Crossiella cryophila; assembly: GCF_014204915.1. NCBI lineage: Bacteria > Bacillati > Actinomycetota > Actinomycetes > Pseudonocardiales > Pseudonocardiaceae > Crossiella > Crossiella cryophila. The sequence goes on along the minus strand of NZ_JACHMH010000001.1, from coordinate 5,715,904 downwards.
GTCGACCTCACCGGCCGGGTGCGCCACGACGCCCATCGACCGACGGTATTCCGCGTCCTTCCAAACCCGCACGATGTCCATGAGTACTCCTCGGGATTTGTCTTGGATTTCTCGTCAGCCATTTGCGGCTGACACCAAGAACGTACGCCGAGAAGAACTTCAGTTTCCCACACTCTTTTCCGCGATTCGGACAATCAGCCACCCAGTTCCGTTAGCCGACGTTTCGCCGCCGCCAGTTTCGGCCCGTAGGTGCCCGGATCGGTGGCGTTGAGCGCGGTGTAGAGGTTGATCGCCTCCTTGACTCCCTCCACCGCCTGCGGACGCTTGCCGGTGCCGTCCAGGTAGTGGCTGGCCGGGCTGATCAGCCATTCGGCCAGGGTCGGCCGGTAGGACGGGTCGGCGGTGGCCAGTTGCCGGACCAGGGTGATGCCGTCGAGCACCCTGGCAGTGGCCTCGTCCTTGGTCCCGTTCTGCCACAACCGATGTCCGAGCGAGATGAAGGCCCGGCTCTTGTTGTAGCGGTGCACCGGATTCTGCGGCTGGGCGGTGATCAGGCGCTGGTAGGTGTCCACCGCCTCGCGCAGCAGGGTCACCGACTCGGCCTGCCGTCCCGACTCGGCCAGGTAGCCGCTGGCCGGGTTCATCAGCCACTCACCGAACACGGTGGCGTAGGCGAGGTCCTCGGTGGCCAGTTTCCGGGCCAGGTCAACGCCTTCCAGCACCGCGGCCAGGCCGTTGGGCCGGTCGCCCCCCTCCCAGAGCCGGGTGCCGAGGCCGATCAGCGCCTGCTGCTCCCGGCTGCGCAACTCCTTGTTGCCGGGCTGTTCGGCGACCAGGCGCTTGTAGGTCTCCCTGGACTCCCGTTGCACGGCAAGGGACTCCGGACCCTGCCCGGTGGCCGCCAGGTACGGGCTCACCGGCCAGTTGCCCCAGGTGGCCAGGGTTTCGGCGTACTTGCGGTCCACCGCGGCCAGATCGCGGACCAGGTTCAGCGCGGTCCGGGTGTGCGCGGCGCCCTGCCACCGGTCACCGGCGTTGTACAGCCGGATGCCCAGGTCGAGTTCCAGGGTCGCCTCATACGCCTGGTGCTCACGCTGGTCGGGCTCGCGCAGCTTGAGCATCCGATAGCCGTTCACCGCCTCGCGCAGCGCCGAGATCGCCTCGGCGTCACCGAGGTACTGCGCGATCGGCGAGCGCGCCCACTGTCCGAACAGGACGGTCGCCCGGCGGTCGTCCCTGGACACCTGCCGCAGCAGCCCCAGCGATTCCTGCCCCTTGGCCGCGGCCTCGGGTCGCTTGCCCTGCCCCCACAGCCTGGTTGCCTCGTGCAGGGCCGCCTCGGCCTGGGTGAGGCCGCAGGTGCCGTGGTTGGCCCGGACCACCGGCTTCAGCTCGGTGCGGAAGTCCAGTTCGGTCCGGCTGCCACAGGCCTTGTCGGTCAGGGTGAGCAGGCCGTCGTGCCCGGTGGCGCTGAGCGCCTCGCCCTGGGCCAGCGGGGTGGTGGACCAGTTCGGCTTGGCCACACCGTCCACCGAGGCCACCTGCGGGGCGTGGTAGCTGTTGTCCGGGGTGCGCAGGAAGAAGGTCAGCCGCTTGCCGTCGGGCGCGACGAACGGGTGCTCCTTGCCCACCTCCAGCACCTCGGGCAACGCCTTGTTCGCGGTGTGGGTCTTGTCCACGAACTGGGCGAAGGGCAGGGCCGTTGACTCCGCGGCGTAGAAGAACCCGCCGTTGCCGCGCATGCCCTTGCCGGCCATCTCACTGTCCACAGTGGACCGGATGGCCACCGAGATGCCGAGCTTGCCGCAGGCCTCGGTGTTGAGGTCGAGGAACTCCCAGTTCGGCTTGCTCACATCGCGGACCGCGCAGTCCTGCCACACCTTGGGCACCACCAGGTTCAGCCCGCAGGCGAAGCCGCCCTGCACGCAGGTGTTCACCACGCCGCGCTCGGTGTAGTACCAGCCGCCGCTCCCGTTCGACTTGAGGTCACCGCGGCCGTTGAAGCGGATCAGGTTCTCCCACATCGTCGGCGCGCTCTTGTGGTTGCGCACCGGCATCAGCGTGGTGGCCTGGGCCCAGGCGTAGTTCTCGTTGTCGGCGAACCGGTTGAACCACTCGTCCAGCCCGTACCCGCTGGGCAGCCACATACCGCCTGCGGTGACGGTGAAGGACTTGGACTGGGCGTAGATCTCCACCCCGCCCGCGGCGTTCTCGTTGGCGAAGCTCAGCCGCGGCCGCTCACCGTGGTAGTAGGCCACCTGGTAGGGCTGATCCGGCCGGGCCATCGAGGTGCGGATGGCCGAGTTCGGCGGCAGGTACCAGGTCATCGAGGCGATCGCGGCCTCGTGCGCGAACCACTCCGGGATCACGTCCCGGCCCTTCCAGCCGGGGAAGGTCTCATTCGGCGCGATGAACCACATGTCCTGCTCGCCGGAATTGTCCACCGGCCGGAAACCGGTCCACAGCATGAAGAACGGCGTCTGCGGGTCGGAGCCGCCGGAGAAGTAGACCTTGTTCTTCGCGTCCATGTTCGGGGTGACCCGGCGGAACGGGCCCGCCCGGCGCATCCCGTTGCTGCTGACGGAGAACTTGGTGGTCAGGTAGTCCAGCACGACCCTGGCCGCGGTGCGGATCTCCTCGTCGCGGGCGAAGTCGTGCAGGATGAACAGGGCCTGCATCGAGTAGCGGGTGTAGTTGCGGGAGTTGAACTCCAGCAGGTCGAACTTGGCGAAGCGGTGCAGCATCTTCAGCAGCTCGTCGCGCATGCCGTTGCCGGTGTTGTGGAACTCGGCCTTGCCGGTCTGGTCCAGCAGCACCTGGTTGGACAGGTACTTGGACGCCTCGATCATCAGCCGGTGGTTCTCCGACTCGGGCAGGTCGACCAGCCCGCACAGCCGGATCTTCTCATCGTCCTGGGAGTGCCCACCGGTCTCGGTCATCAGCTGCCCGGTGATGTGCTGCCGGGTCTCGGCCCGCAGCAGGTCCCAGTGCCGGTAGACGATGATCATCAGCGACTTGAGGAAGGTGTCGTAGTCGCCGACCCGGCGGGAGCAGGCGACCGGCCCGGCCGAGAACCCCGGGTGCGAGGTGCCGGTGCCGTGCGGCCGCATGTTGCGCAGCACCTCGTTGGCCAGGTCGATCGCCGGACGCTGGCCTGGGCAGGCGAAGTCCGGGCCGAACAGCCGGACGCTCTCCAGCATCGCGGCCAGGTGCACGCCCTGGTCGTCACCGGGTCGCTCCTCCGGCCACAGCACCACCGGGTCGGCCCCGTTGGGCTCGGGAATCCGGTAGCAGGCGTAGTAGCGCACCGACTCGGCCTGTCGCGCGCCGAGCTTGGCCATGGCCTGCGCCGGGTCGGAGGTGGTCAGGCCGGGCAGGTCCATCGACCGCGGCGGATCGGCGGACAGGAAGGCCTGCATGACCGGGTAGCTGCAGTTCACCGGGCCGCCCAACGGGTCAGGCCGGCAGCCGTGGATGGTGACCTCCGCGTTGCCCCCCATCCGGAAGGACACCTGGCCGTCGGCCCGCTGCACGCCCAGGAAACCGTCGTCGAAGCCGGGCGGCCTGCTGTAGTAGGTGGCCGGGTGCTCGCCCTTGACCTGGATGACGAACCGGTTGTAGAAGTCCGGCGAGTGCCAGCGCAGGTGCACCCAGCTCAGGTAGTTCGCGGCCGAGGCGGTGGCCATCCAGGGCTTGCCGTCGACCTGGCGGTACCAGGTGCTGATCGTGCCGTGGTCGAAAGACTGGCGCGAGCCCTCCGGCTTGCCGAAGACGTCGGTGGGCAGCGCGTTGTTCTTGGGGCAGGCGAAGATGCCGTCCTTGCCGCCGAGTTCCTGCCAGCGCTGCGCGTGGGTTCCGTTGACCACCTGGACCGCGCCGCAGTCGGCCTGCGCGCGCAGGTCGGCCAGGTTCACCCCGACCGGCACGCTGCGGCCGCGGTCGGAGTGGGTTTCGCTGTCGAAGCCCTCCACGGTGAACTCGTAGCGGCCGTGGCCCTGGCCGAGCACGGTGCTGAAGGTGCCCGAGCGCGGGTCGCGGAAGAGGAAGCCGTCGTTGCCCGCGAAGGCGCCGTTGTGCGTCCAGTTCAGCCGCCAGCTGCGGTGCTCGGGGCCGTCCATCACGCCCCAGTCGATGACCACCTCGGCCCCGCGCAGGTAGGCGGCCACGACCATGTCCGGGCCGTGATCGGGCGAGGTGGCGATCTCCCCGCGTTCGAAGACCTGCTTGCGCCCGTTGCGGCCGGGGATGCCGCCCTCGGCCGCGGTGGGGCAGCCCAGGCCGCCGTGTTCGCCACGCAGCGCGGTCCAGCGCTGGGCGATCTTGCCGGTGACCGGGAAGGCGCACCGGGTGGGTGGCGCGACCGAGGGCACGGCCGCCGGGGCCGCCGCGGCGGCGGGTGGCGCGCTGAGTCCGGTGGCGGTGGTCAGCACCACCAGCGCCAGGCAGGCGGCCGCGCGCAGGGCGCCGCCGAACCTGGGCGTGCGGGGTCTGGACATCGCTGATCTCCCCTGTCTGCCGGCCGGGCCGGGCGGCCATCGGCGTGCAGAGTGTTGGCCGCGTTCCGGCGTGGCGACAGGGGTGCGCCGTATCCTCTTTCACCCGGGCGCCGGAATACACCGGCTGACCAGGTACGACGGCTACTCAGGCGCGGAACTGGGCCATCTGCCCGACCAGGCCGCGCGGGGCGTCAGGGCGGAAACACAGCACCAGGCCGTCCGCGGACATCGCGGCCGCGGCCTCGCTGCGCGGGAACATCGCCTGCTCGTACCCGGCCAGCGCGGCCTCCGGGTCGCCGGGGTTGTGCACCAGCGCCATGCCGAGTTCGGCGGCGTCGATCAGGGCCAGGTTGGCGCCCTCCCCGGCGAAGGGGGACATCAGGTGCGCGGCGTCACCGAGCAGGGTCACGCCGGGCGTGCGTTCCCACCGGTGGCCGATGGGCAGGGCGTGCACGGGGCGGATGGCCAGGGGGTTCTCGGCTCCTTGGATGAACCCGCGGAGCTGCTCGTGCCAGTCGGCGAACTCGGCCAGCAGCGCGGGTTTGCTCGCCTCGATGGTTTCGGGTTCGGCGGCGAGTGCGCAGTAGACGTGCAGGGTGCCGCCGGGTTCGCGGTGGGCCAGGAAGCCGCGGCCCTCGCCGAGGGCGAACATCATCCCGCCGCCGACCGCCGCCGCGGCCGCCGGATGGCGTTCGTCCGCGTTGTGCAGGTAGAGGTCCACAAAGGACACGCCGGTGTAGGTGGGCCGGGCCGCCGAGACCAGCGGGCGGACCTTGGACCAGGCGCCGTCCGCGCCGATGAGCAGGTCGGTGGTCACCACGGTGCCGTCGGCGAAGGCGACCTCGTGCCGTCCGTCGCCCAGGGCTCGCACGCCGGTTGCCTTGGCGCCCCAGTGGATCAGGCGCGGGTGCAGCGAGTCCAGCAGCAGGTCGCGCAGTGCCGCGCGCGGGATCTCCGGGCGGCCGCCGTCCGTGTCCGGCTCGTCCAGGTGAACCACGGCCTTGCTGTCCAGCACGCGGAAGGCCTGGCCGCCGGGGTGCACCGCGGCCAGGAACCGCTCGTGGAGCCCGGCGGCGCGCAACGCTTCCTGGCCGGTGTCCTCGTGCAGGTCGAGCAGCCCGCCCTGGGATCGGGCACCGGGTCCGGTGTCCAGCTCGAAGATCGCACACTCGAAGCCGTGCTGGTGCAGCACCCTGGCCAGGGTGAGGCCGCCGAGGCCGGCGCCGATGATCACGATGGGGTGGTGGGTCATGGTGGACTCCTCAGTCGGTGGGGCGCGGGGTGTGCGCGAGCCCGTTGATCAGTAGCTGGAAACCCCAGGACAGCCGCTGTTCCGGGGTGCCGGAGAGCAGGTCCTGCCCGGCCGCGGCGATCCGCGGGTGGGTCTCCGGCGGGACGCGCTGGATTGCCGAGGACAACGCTGCCCAGTCAGCCGGATCCTGGGCCGCCTCGCTGTGTTCGGCCGCGGTCGCGGTGGCGTGCTGGAGCAGCAGGTCCACGCCCCAGGCCGCCGCGCCGGGCGGGATCCCGCCCTCGGCCAGCAGCGCGAGCATGGTCTCGAGCAGGTTCAGGTAGTGCGGTCCGGACGGCCGGGCGAGCAGCGCGGACTGGGCCAGGCCGGGGTGGGTGAAGAGCACCTTGGTGTAGGAGGTGAGCAGCCGTTCCAGGCGGGTCCGCCAGTCCCCGCGCGTGCCCCGGTCGACCGTGGCGAGCAGCTCGTCCAGCACCGCGGCGTGCAGTTCGGCGGTGTTGCGCACGTAGACGTAGAGCGAGGCCGCGCCGGTGTCGAGTTCCTGGGCCAGGCGGCGCATGGTGACCCGCTGCAAACCCTCGGCACGCACCAGTTCCAGCGCGGCGCCGATGATCGACTCACGACTCAGCGCGGGCTTGGCCGGGCGCTCACGGCGGCTGCGCGGTTGATCACTGGTGGGCGACATGGCACCACTATAACGAACATGTTCGTTACGAACACGTTCGTCGTGAGCAAGCCCACGATGTCTTCCAGGATGCTGAACCCAGCTCGGCGTTTTGTAGGACATCCCCCGGTTGGAAAGCGCTTACGCTGCGACTATGACCAGCTCTCCCACCACGCACGACCTTGCTGTCGACGCCGTTGACGGCATGGAACAGGTCTCCGGCACCCACCCCGGGTACCGCAGGGCGCACGCCCGCGGGGTCTGCTTCGACGCCACCTTCACCCCCACCGGCGCCGCCGCCGAACTGACCACCGCAGCCCACCTGCAGCAGGAGCCGGTCCCGGCCACCGTTCGCTTCTCCAACTCCGAGGGCAACCCGCACAGCCCGGACGGCCGTCGCTCCGGCCGCGGCATCGCGGTGAAGTTCCACCTCGGGCACGGCGTGGACACCGACCTGGTCGCGGTGAACCTGCCGGTGTTCGTGGTCTCCACCCCGGAGCACTTCGTCAAGCTGCTGGGCGCGCTGAAGAAGGACCCGCACACCGGGCAGAACGACCCGGCGCTGCTGGGCGCCTACATCAAGGACAACCCGGAGGCGATCCCCGGCTTCACCGCGGCCGGCGCGATGCCCATCCCGGTCAGCTACGGCACCGCGAAGTACTGGGCCATCCACGCCTTCCGCTGGACCAACGCCGCAGGCGAGTCCCGGTACGTGCGCTACCGCTGGGAGCCGGCCGCGGGCCTGCAGGAGCTGTCCCCCGAGGACGCGGGCCACCAGACCCCGGAGTACCTGACCGACGAGCTGACCCAGCGCCTGCTGGACGGCCCGGTCCGGTTCACCCTGCACGTGCAGCTCGGTGAGGACGGCGACCCGACCAACGACTGCACCAAGGCCTGGCCGGCCGAGCGGACCGAGATCGCGGTGGGACACCTGGACATCACCGCGACCTCCGCCGACCAGGAGCACTGGGCGGGCCAGGTCTTCGACCCCACCCGCGTGACCCCCGGCATCGACCTGTCCGACGACCCGGTGCTGGCCTTCCGCACCCGGGCCTACGCCGAATCCTTCGCCCGCCGCAGCCACGGCGGCTGAGACCAGGACGCCGCGCGGTGGCGCAGGGGCCGCCGCGCGGCGTCCATCCCCAACCCGCGTGTTGGCCGTTCTCGTACCCAGTCTTGGCCGTTCTCGTACCCGGTGTTGGCCGAACTGGTACACCCTCCGGCCAACACACCGACCACAACGGCCAACACACCGTCCAGTTCGGCCAACACACCGTACGAGAACGGCCAACACGGTGTGGGGTGGTTAGGCGTTGCCGTTGTAGCTCAGGTTTGGGGTGAAGCTGCCGCTGGCGCGCGCGACCCGGCGGCCCTGGGCGTCGGTGATCTCCGCGTCGGCCAGCATCCGCCGCTTGCCCGGGTGCACGACCACGCCGGTGGCCACGTACTCCACCCCGGCCAGCACCGGCCGCAGGTAGTCGATGTGCAGGCTCATGGTCAGCATCGGCCGGTACCGGTCGGTCAGCGTCACGCAGGACATCGCGCCCGCGTCGTCCAGGACCATGGCCAGGTAGCCGCCGTGCACCTGACCGGCGGAGTTGCAGGCGTCCTCGGTCGGCTTCCAGCGCAGCGTGACCCGGCCGCGCACCACCTCGCGCAGGCTCAGCCCGATCGGCACCGCGTGCCTGGGCAGCGGGGCCCGGCCATCGGCCATGGCCACCAGCATCTGCTCGCCTGTTGAGCGCTCCCACAGCGCGCCGAACTCGTTGTCCCCCATCGGGCCACCCTCCAGCTTCACACGATCATGACAAGGTAGGCCCTGCCCCGTGGCCCCCGGCGGGCGGGTGGCAGCACGAGGGTGCCCCCAGGTCTGCCCGGAAGGGACTTGTCAGCTCGCATGCGCCTCGAAAGGGTGCACGCGGGGAGGACTGACGAGGGGGATCGTCTGTATGGACACGTTCCAGAACTGGACCCAGAACATCGAGGCCCCGGTGGCCGAGTTCGCCACGCCGAAGAGCCTGGCCGAGCTGTGCCAGGTGGTGCGGGAGGCGGAGGCGGCCGGGTTGCCGGTGCACGCGGTCGGCTCGGCCTGGGCCTATTCCGCGCCCGCGCACTGCGAGGGGGTGATGGTGCGCACCGAGGCGCTGTCCGGGTTCCCAGCGGCGGTGCAGGCCGCCATCACCCAGCCGGGACCGGCGGATCGGCTGCTGGTGGCGGTGGGCGGGGGCATCACCATCCGCAACCTGTGCCTGGCCCTGGACGGCATACCCCGTCCGGACGGCAGGCCCGGCCTGCCGGCGGGGTTGTCCCGCGGCAGGCGGTGGACCATGCCGACGCTGGGTGGTTCGGGCGGGCAGAGCCTGGCCGGGGCGGTGGGCACCGGCACACACGGCGGGGACGCGGCCCGCCCGGCCATCGGCGACTACCTGCACGCACTGCTGCTGGTCGGCTCCGGCGGGCAGCTCACGCTGGTGCAGCGCACCGCCGTGGTGGAGGTCAACCTGTTGCGGGACAACCTGATCGCCGAGGGTGAGCTGCCGCCGGGCGCCACCGTGCGGGAACTCCGCGGTGACGCGGCCCTGGACGCGGCGGTGCTGTCGCTGGGCCGCTTCGGCATCGTGCACACCGCGGTGCTGGCCGTGCACGACGAGACCGAGGTGGCACTGGTCGAGCACCGGTGGCCGACCACCTGGCGGGGACTGGCCCCCGGGCTGGGCGCGCGGATCGAGCAGGCGGTGGCCGGGGACGAGTTCCTGGAGGTCCTGATCAACCCGGTCACCCAGGCCGACGGCGACCGCAAATGCCTGGTGAGCCAACGGAAATCACTGCCACGCACCGAACTCCCGGTGGCAGGCCGCGCCTTCGGGCTGGGCGATCAGGCCAGCACCCCGGTGCTCGACGAACGTTCCCGCTCGCCGCTGCCGCCGGAGATCGGGCAGGCCTTGTGCGCCAGGGAGTTGCCGCCGCTGCTGGCCGATGTGGCCAAACTCCTCGGCCTGCCCACCGACCGCCGCCTGGGCGATGTGCTCTCCGATCTGCTGAACCTGACCACCACCCTCGGCCTGCCGCAGCTGGTGGAGGTGGCCACCTCGGCGGTGACCGACGCGCTCAAACCGTCCCGGCGGCCCTCGGACAACCAGCCCTGGCTGGTGCACGGCACCCGGTGGGAGGTCGGCGACTTCTTCGACTACGACTCCGACTGCTTCCGGATGGACTTCGCCGAACTCTTCTTCCCCGCCGACGCCGACCTGACCGCCCGGGTGGACGGGGTGCTGGGTGTGTTCGAAACCCTGCGGGCGCACGGGATCGCGCTCGGCGGGTACGTCTCGCTGCGGTTCCTGCGTGGCAGCACCTCGCTACTGGCCCCGGCCCCGTTCGAGCGGTCCTGCGCGATCGAGGTGGCCATGCTGCGCGGGCTGCGCGGCAACCGGATGGCGCTGACCCTGTTGCACGAACTCGCGATCCGGCACGGCGGACGGCTGCACTGGGGCCAGCTCAACGAACTCGACAGCGCGGCCGTCACCCAGCTGTTCGGCGGCGCGCTGACCGGCTGGCGGCGCGAACTCGCCACCGCCGAGGGCGAGTCCACCACCTTCAGCACCGCCTTCACCCGCCGCCGCGGCCTGGAGATCGACCGCCCTGTCGACTGGACACAGTGGACGGACGGCGGCATCCGCGCGGGCGGCCCACCCGCGCTGGCCGGCAACCAGGTCTTCGTCGCCGACGAACGCCGGATCCTGCACAGCACCAACACCATCGGCGGCGGCTGGCGGCCGGTCCGGCCGGAGCCGATCGGCGCCCAGGCCAGGGTGGTGGTACTCGCCGGGGCGCGGCGGCTGGAGATCCTGGCCGCCGACGCCACCGGCCGGGTGCTGCGCAGCCGCCAGGAGGCCGACGGCGGCTTCCCCCGCTGGGAACACCTTGGCGGGGAAGGGATCGACGGCGATCCGGTGGGCGCGGCGCACACCGACGGCAGGCTGGAGTTGTTCGCCCGCGGGGATTTCCAGCGCCAGCGCAAGCTGATGCAGGCCTGGGCGCACTGGCCGGGCGGCCCGTGGGCCGGACTGATGCAGGTGGGGTCGGGTCGGCTGGGCGGTCCGCCGAGTGTGTGCGGACGCAGTTTCCACGGCAGCGACCAGCTCGTGGTGCTCGCCACCGGGCTCACCGGGTACGTGCGGTGGAGCGCGCAGACCGGCCCCGGCGGCGCCAGCGGCTGGACGGCCTGGCAGGACCTGGGCGCCCAGCCCGGCAGTCACCCGCTGGCCTTCCGCGATCCGCACGGCGTGGTCAGGGCACTGGTGCTGGACCCGGCGGGCCGGGCCTTCGAGGCGATCGAGCTGACCGGCGAACTGGCGGTGCGCTGGCAGCCCTGGCGCGCCCTGCCCACCGGCCCGCGCCTGGACCCGACCGTCGGCCTGACCGGCGCCGGTTCCTGGCTGCTCGGCCTGGACCGCGACGGCCGCCTGTTCGGCAGCCACCTCGACGGCGGCAGCTGGACGGCCTGGCAGGACCTGGGTGGCGCGCTGACCGGCCCGGTGGCCGCCAGTGCGGGCACCGACGGCGTGCTGGTGGCCGGCATCCGCCGCGGCGACGGGCAGCTGGTGTCCCGCAGGCTCAACGCCTAGCGAGGCAGGCACATCAATGTGCCTTCTTACCGGCTGACCGCAACGCTGGTTCCCTCTCGATTGATCAGCACATCAGCGAGAGGGAACCAGCCATGCACGTCGTCACCGGCGCCTCCGGCCAGCTCGGCCGCCGCATCGTCACCCACCTGCGCGAGCACGTGGACGCTGGCAAGATCATCGCCTTGTCCCGCACCCCGGACAAGCTCGCCGACCTGGGTGTCCAGGCCCGCTACGGCGACCTGGACCAGCCGGTATCCCTGCTGCCGCACTTCGCGGGCGCCGAGCGGGTGCTGGTCATCGCCACCGACGCGGTCGGCCGCCGCACCGCCCAGCACGCCAACGCGATCACCGCCGCCAAGCAGGCCGGGGTCGGCGGTTTCCTGTACACCTCGATGATCCGCGCGGGCGAGCCGGGCAACGCCAGCCCGATCCTGTTCGAGCACCGCGAGACCGAACGGCTGCTGCTCGACTCCGGCCTGCCGTTCACCCTGCTGCGCAACGGCATCTACATGGACATGCTCCAGCTCCTGCTGCCGCTGCGCGAGGCCGCCAAGACCGGCGTCCTGCCCGGCACCCTGGGCTCCGGCCACGCCGCCTACGTCACCCGCGACGACCTGGCCGCCGCCGGCGCCGCCGTGCTGGCCAAGGGCGGCCACGACGGCCAGATCCTCGACCTCACCGGCCCGCAACCCCTGGACCACGCGGGCATCGCCGCCGCCCTGGCCGAGGCCACCGGCCGCCCGGTCCGCCACGACCCGACCGTCGACGAGCCCCTGGAGTCCTTCGCCGCCCGCCTGCCCGCGCCCGCCAGGGACAACCCGGACGCCCTGCGCGCGGGCGAGCTGTTCTGGCAGAGCACGGTCGAGGGCTGGGCCGACGTGTTCACCCACCACGTCCCTCGGCTGACCGGCCGCCCCAGCACCACCCTCGCGGAGTTCCTGCGCACGGTGCTGTAGTACGGAATTCGGGTTGTCCGGTGCGGTTCCTCGGCGCCGGACAACCCGGCTCCGGACAATCCGGTGACATGCCCCGTGCGGAGAAACCCCTCGAAGCCAACGGCTCGCCCCTGGTCGAGTTCGCCCTGGCACTGCGGCGGCTGCGCGCGGCCGCGGGCAGCCCGTCCTACCGCGCACTGGCCGGGACGGCGCACTACTCCGCCACCACCCTGGCCGACGCGGCCAGCGGCGCGAAGCTGCCCAGCCTCGCGGTCACCCTGGCCTACGTCCGGGCCTGCGGCGGCACCCCCGCCGACTGGGAACCCCGCTGGCGCCGCCTCACCGCCCAGCTCGCCGGCCCGCCACCCGAACCCGAGACCGAGGCCACCGCCCCCTACGTGGGCCTGGCCGCCTTCGGTGTGGCCGACGCCGACCGGTTCTTCGGCCGCGACCGCCTCATCACCGACCTGTGCGCCCGGCTGGCCGACCACCGCCTGCTCGCCGTGTTCGGCGCCTCCGGCGCTGGCAAGTCCTCCCTGCTGCGCGCCGGCCTGCTCCCCCGCCTGTCCGCCCGCCCGATCCTGTTCACCCCGGGCGCGGACCCGTGGGAGGAATGCGCGCTGGCCCTGGCCACCCCGCTCGGCCTGTCCCCCGGCTCGATCCGGGACGAACTCCGCACCGACCCCCGCGCGCTGTACCGCCTGACCCGCCAGGTCGCGGGCGAGGGCGAGGTGGTGCTGATCGTGGACCAGTTCGAGGAACTCTTCACCAGCGGCCTGGAGGAGTCCGAGCGCGCCGGGTTCATCGCCACCCTGTGCGCCACCGCCGAGTCCGAGCGCAGCCAGTGCCGGGTCATCCTGGGCATCCGCGCCGACTTCTACCCGCACTGCGCGGGCACCCCGCAACTGGCCGACCTGCTGCGCGACAACGTGTTCACCGTCGGCCCGATGACCCCGGAGGAACTCCGCCGGGCCATCACCGGCCCCGCCCGGCACGCCGGTTGCGCGGTGGAGAGCGCCCTGCTCACCCACCTGGTCGCCACCACCGGCCCCGGCGCCCTGCCACTGCTCTCGCACGCCCTGCTGGAAACCTGGCGCCGCCGCCGCGGCAACACCCTGACCCTGGCCGGTTTCGAGTCCACCGGCGGCCTGGACCATGCCCTGGCCAACACCGCCGAGGCCATCTTCACCACCCTCACCGAACCCCAGCGACAGGCCACCCGCCAGCTGTTCCGCCGCCTCACCGCCCCCGGCGAGGGCACCGAGGACACCAAACGCCGCATCCCGCACACCGAACTCGACGGCGAGGCCGCCACCCTGGCCACCGTGGTCGAACACTTCGCCACGGCCCGCCTGCTGGTCACCGACGAACACGGCCTGGAAATCACCCACGAGGCCCTGCTCCAGGCCTGGCCCCGCCTGCACACCTGGCTCACCGAGGACCGCGAGGGCCTGCGCCTGCACCGCGCCCTCAGCGAGGCCGCCACCGAATGGCATCGCCTCGCCCGCGACCCCAGCACCCTCTACCGCGGCACCCGCCTGTCCCTGGCCCGGTCCTGGACCACCCGGGAGAACCCGTTGCTCAGCACCAGGGAACAGGACTTCCTGACCGCGAGCCAGTCCGCCGAACACGCCGACCAACGCCGAACCCGCCGCCACACCAGGCAACTCCGCCTACTCGCCGCTGCCCTGGCCGTGCTGCTGATCGCCGCCACCGGCATCGCCAGCGTGGCCTACGACCAGGAACGCCTGGCCACCTCCCGCCAACTCACCGCCGAAGCCCAACTCCGCCTGAACTCCGACACCGGCCAAGCCATCCGCCTCGCCCTGGCCGCCCACGACGCCGCCGAAACCGAACAATCCCGCGGCCTGCTGCTCAAACTCGCCAACACCCCACCGGAACACGCCCGCCTCAACTTGCGACAGACCAGGAGGATCGCCTTCAGTCCCACAGGCGACCAGGTGCTGACCGACAACGTCCGCTGGGACACCGCCAGCCGCCGCATGATCGAGGACAACGACCCCGAACTCCTGGTGCTCGACTACTTCCCCTCGGGCGGCGACCTGCTGGTCCGGCGAGGTTCCTGGGTCAGCCGATGGAACCCGGTGATCAGGAAATCCGCCGGGTTGGACCGCCCGTGGCAGTACCAGACCGAGGGAATCGCGCTCGCCGCGGACGGCAGGCAGGTGTGGCTGCACACCCCTGGTGGAGCACCGATCCGCAACGATCTCGACACCGGCAGGGACGTGAGCACGTTGCCGGTGCGGAGCAAAGACCTGCTCCTGAGCCCGGACCGGACCCGGCTGGCCACCATCACCGAGAACGGCGAACTGGCCCTGTGGGACGCACTGACCTCGGCGCCGATCCAGCACGCCCTGCCCGATCTCGGCCCAGTCAGCACCGTCGCCTTCCACCGCGACGGCCGGTACCTGGCGACCGCGACCCGGGACGGCACCGTACGGATCCACCAGGTGCACACCGGCGAACTGATCGCCGAACTCCCCGGCTCACCCGGATTCCCCCGCGGCATCGCCTTCGCCGCACAACCGCACACCGTGGCGGTGATCGCCAACGACGGCCGACTCACCCTGCGCAGCCCCTACCGGCCCACCGGACTCGCCATCGGCGGGCAGCACGACAACTTCGAGCGGGTCACCTTCGACCCGGTGGGCCGGATGCTCGCGGCCAGCTCCGCCACGGGGGTGTCGCTGTGGGACCGCACCCGGCTTCCGTTGTACGCCAACAACAACCTGGACTGGCAGTGGCCTCCGGTCTTCGAGCGCACCGGTCAGTCCCTGCGGGCGAGAACACGCACCGATCAGCTCACCTGGCAGCTCGGCCGCCTGGATCCGCCGACCAGCACCCCACTGCTGGGCACCGCGTCGCCGCTCCGCCTCGGCCCTGGCCAGGTGCTCAGCCCGGACGGCACGCTGGTCGCCGAGGTCGCGGTTCCGGCCTCGGCCAGTGCCACCACCGTGCGCCGGGTCGCGGATCAGACTCTGGTGGCCACCGGCCTCCCGGCCACCTCGGCCGACTCCGTCGGCTTCACCCCTGACAACCGTTACCTGGTCCTGACCCGGACCAACACTCCGCCCCAGGTCCACGATCTGCTCACCGGCGAAACCCGCCACCTCGACGCACTACGCGCGTCATCCCCCACCTTCTCCATCGGCGGCCACCACCTCGCGATCACCACCACGGACCGCACCATCGTCGTGTGGGACCTGCGCACCGGCACCCGCACCGCGGAAATACCCGCGCCGCCCAAACTCGACTACCGGTTCGCCCTCAGCCCCGACGGCCAAAAACTGGCCATGCCGAGCGGCAACCGCACCGTCGACCTGTGGGATCTGCCCACCGGCGACAATCTCGCCGCCCTGGACAGCGATCAGCCGGAAGTCCGCGCCCTGTCCTGGCACCCCGACGGCAGCACCCTCACCATCACCGGCTCCGACACCACCATCACCCTCTGGCGGATCTCCGTCCCCAACGCGATCACCGCGCTCTGCGAGTCCCTCGACCGCGACTTCCGCGACCCGGACCAGCCCAGCCCCGCGATCTGCACCCGCTGACCTACCGCCCCTCCACCAGCACCGGCGTCTCCGACACCGCCACCGCGTCCCCCGCCCGCGCCGCCCGGCTCGACCCGTCAGCCAGCCGAACCAGCTCAGTCCCGGCCGGTGCCGTGGTCGAGGCCGTCCCGGTGTGCGTCCACCGCACCGTCAGCACCCGCCCGTCCTCGGCCGCGAGCACGCACTGCCACACCGTCTCCGGCAACCCGGCCTCCGCCCCATGACCACACGACCGGGTGCGGGTCCGGTGCAGCCAGCGTTGCAGCTCCTCCACCGCCAGCGCGGCCTTGGTCGGGCGGCCGCCCTTGGGCTGCAACACGATCGGCAGGTTGGTGCTGCCCCAGTTGTAGAAGTACATCCGTTCCAGGCTCAGGCTGGTGCCGTAGATCCCGGCCAGGTAGAAGCGCATCGCGTAGTCACTCGCGCGCCGCTCGTCCAGCGCGCCCTGGGAGGGCAGTTCATACGTCGTGCTGGTGTTCCACACCCTCGGGTGCACCCCGGCCTCGTGCAGCGCCGACCAGGTCTGGCGGACCAGGGCGAGCATGGTCTCCGGCGGATCCGAGGCGTGCCGCTGATGCAGTTTGACCCCGGCCACATCGCAGTGGTCGTAGCCGCCGAGCTGGGCGAACCGGCGCAGCACCGCGCGGCCCTCCTCCTCCCACAACCGGCCCATCGGCGGGCAGACCAGCACCGCGGCCGGGTCCACCTCGTCGAGGATCCGCTTGGCCCGCCGGGTCATCTCCACCAGCGTCTCCACCGACCCGGCGAAGTAGCGGTGGTCGTTGGCGCTCACCCACAACTCGTATGCCTCCAGCCGACCGCGGTACCGCTGGCCGACCGCACGCACGAACTCCTCCCAGCGCGCCAGGTCATCCGGCGGCGCGGCCCGGGAACCGTCGTCGTAGGGCGCCTTCGGCCCCTGCGGCGCGGCCCATTCCGGGGTGCCGCCGAAGACCATCAGCGCGGGCAACCCGGCCCGGCGGGCGCTGTCCACCAGGCGGTCCAGCACGCTCCAGTCGTACTCGCCTGGACGGGGTTGCAGGGTGGCCCAGCGGGTGCGGCTGTCCCAGAACCGCAGGCTGCCGACCCGGAACCCGGGCATCTCACCGGTGGCCGAGGACAGCGTCACGCCGAACAGTTCGGGGGCCACCGGGCGGTCGAACTCCCAGGCTGGCCCGTCGATCCGCTGCGGCGTCGCGGCGGGCGCGGGTGCCTCCCCTGGCACGGCGAAGACCACCACCAGCACCACCACCGCGGTCAGCGCGGCCACTCCCACCGGCCACCGCCACCACCGTCGGCGGGGCGGGGTCCGGACCGGCTCCGGTTCCTCCGCGAGACCGCTGGCCACCCGCCAGGCCCGCAACGCCGAATTCAACTCGGCATCGGTCGCTCCGCATTCTCCGGCAATGGCCGCGACGATCTGATAGGTCGCCGGAACCGAGTCCCCAGTGCAATAGCGATGCACGGTCGAACTACTGGAATGTATACGCCTGCCCAGTTCGGCGTAACTCAGTCCGCTGCGTTTCTTGAGTTCCGCGAGCAGCGCCGCCAACTCCTGAGCACGAGGTGTTGCCCCCGTCACTGTCCCTCCCCGCTCCCCAGCCGGCGACGAGAGGCTACCCCATCTCTCCAGACATCCCGAACACCGCGAAAAACAGCAGCTCAACGGCCTGACAGCATCCCGGGACGACCACCTGCCCCAATCCCCTTGCCGACCGGTCAGTCCGTTGACACAGTTCGTCCTCGTTCGACATTCCACCTCCGCACTTTTCATGGGGAGATCAATGCGCACGACAGCGCGTACCGCAATCGCCGCCTTCTTCGTCGGCGCTCTCGCGATTCTCATTCCGGGAGTCGCCCAGGCCGACATCTCCCGCTCGCTGGTCCACGACGGGGTGTACAACGGCGAGTTCTATTACAACGCCGCGAAGAATCTGGTGCGCATCACCGACGGCAAGGACAACGACCACCTCTACATCGACGTCGGCTACCGCAGCGAGCCCTGCGGCACGGTGAACGACGCCTGCGAGCCCTCGCCCAAGCTGCGCTACCGCAACGCCCAGGCCAACTCCGGCTACAGCGGCTACCACCAGCTCAGGCCGGCCGGCGCCTACCTGTTCATCAAGCTGTGCAACGACGACACCCCGCCGGACACCTGCACCAAGTGGTTCATGACCTCGTCCTGACGCAGCACAACGGCGGTGTACCGGACACGCAGGGGGCGTCCGGTACACCGCCGTTTCACAAGCCGTTCTAGGGCTGGACCGCGGGCTGTTCCGGGGTCTCCGACGGCATCGGCAACGCGCGCCGGATGCCGTTCTGCTGTTCCTTGCGCTCGGCCAGCACCACCGGCAACGGCCGCGGCCGTCCCAGGTGGAAGCCCTGCGCGACCCGCACGCCGAGCCGGGTGAGCGCTTCGACCTGCGTGGGCCGCTCGACCCACTCGGCCACCGCGGACAGGCCGAGGCCGCGGGCGATCTCCATGATGCCGGTGACCAGCACGCCGTCCCTGCTGCCGGTGTCGATGCCGCGGACGAACTCGCCGTCGATCTTCAGCCCGGTGATCGGCAAATGCTTGAGGTGCACGAACGACCCGAAGCCGGAGCCGAAGTCGTCCAGGGTGATCCGGCAGCCGATGGCGCGCAGCTGTTCGGCCAGGTGGCGGGCGGCGTCCAGGTTGGTCACCGCGGCCGTCTCGGTGATCTCCAGGCCCAGCCTGCCCGGGGCGACCCCGGCGCTGGCCAGCCGGTCCAGCACGAACGCGGCGAAGTCCTCGTCCTCCAGGGTGCGCCCGGAGACGTTGACGTTGAAGCGCAGCATCGGGTCCGGGTTCTGCACCAGCTGGTCGATGGCCTCGCCGAGCACCCAGCGGTCGATGTCGTGCACCAGGTTGCTGCGCTCGGCCGCGGGCAGGAACTCGGCGGGGCCAGGGGTCGGCGAGTGGCCGTCCTCCAGCCGCAGCAGCAGTTCGTAGCCGACCGTGCGCGAGGTCCGCAGGTTCACCATCGGCATGGCGTGCAGGGCGAACCCGCCACGTTCCAGCGCGCGGCGCAGCCGGTCCAGCACCGAGACCCGCTTGGCGGTGTCGGCGTAGTGCGCCGGATCGTAGACGGTGACCCGGTTGCGGCCGTTGCCCTTGGAGGCGTACAGCGCCAGGTCGGCGTTGGCCAGCACCGCTTCCCAGCCACCGGCCCGGTCGAAGCGGGCGACGCCGGTGCTGGCGGTCATCCGGGTGGCCGCGCCACCGGCGACCACCGACAGCGCGGCGACCGCGGCGCCCAGCCGCTCGGCGATCTCCACCGCCTCCTCGGTCGCGATCCCGGGCAGCACCACGGCGAACTCGTCGCCGCCGAGCCGGCCGAGCAGCTGACCGGGCCGCAGCTTCTCCCGCAGCGCCGCGCCGAGGGTGCGCATCACGCGGTCGCCGACGGCGTGCCCGCGCAGGTCGTTCACGTCCTTGAAGTTGTCCAGGTCCAGCAACAGCAGCGTGCCGTCCGCGCCGGAGGCCAGTTGCCGCTCCAGCTCCCTGGTCAGCGCGCGCCGGTTGGGCAGCCCGGTCAACGGGTCCTCATCGGCCATCCGCAGCAGTTCGCTGTGCAGCTGCCGGGACTGGGTGACATCGCGCGCGGTGCCCAGCATCCGCTCCGGGGCGCCGGCGGCGTCGCAGATGACCTCGCCGAAGCACTCGAAGATCCGCTGATCACCGTTGTCCGCACGGCAGATCCGGTGCGTGTAGGAGAACTTCTCGCCGGTGTCCAGGGACTGCTGGATGGCCCGGTCCACCAGCGGCCGGTCCTCCGGCGGCACCAGCGCCAGGTAGCCGGCGTAGGTCAGTGCCGCGCCCGGCTCGTAGCCGAGCATCTCCAGCAGCGCCTCCGACCAGAGCACCCGGTCGTCGTTGACGAACCACTCCCAGTTGCCCATCTGCCCGAGCACCTGGGCCCGGTGCAGTGCCTGGGCCTGGTGCACGGCCTGTAGTTCGCGGTCGCGCCACTGGGTGATGTCCGCGGCCCGGTAGAGCAGCTCGTGGCCGGACTCCAGCGCGGTGCAGGTGATCTCCAGCCAGGTCGGCGGCTCGCCGGTGGAGTTGGGGGCCAGTACCGGCTCACCCTTGGAGGGGCCGTCGGGCACGCCGGGCAGCAGCGCGGGCAGCGATCGGCCCACCGCCTGCTCCTCGGGGATCCGCAGCAGTTTCGCGAAGGCCGGGTTGAGCCAGCGCAGCCTGCCGCCGAGGTCGGTGACCGCCACGCCGAAGTCGACGGTGCGCAGCACCGCCTCCGCACCGACCTGGTCCGTCACCTGCGCCTCCTTACCGCCGGGCGCCATCGTCATCTCCCTGTGCACACGCGGGCAAGAGCCCTCCGTCGGGCTCTGAGATCCGTTGCCGACTATCGCAGCCGCTCCAGACCTCGGGCAGAGTCAACCAGACCCGCCGCCATTCGTTGCAACTCGGCAAGCTCCACGCCGTCCTCAGCCGCGGTCATGACGTCCTCGGCCGCGCAGCGTAGCTGGAACAACCGGTCCTGGAGATCGGCGAGTTCGGCCGCGGAGAGCACCACCGCGTCCTCGGGCAGTCCACCGCGCTGCACCTGGGTGCGCCGTTCGTAGGCCCGTTGCCGGCAGGCCTGACCGCAGTAGCGACGGGGTCGGCCGATGCGGCCGGAACCGGGTAACGGACGCCCGCACCACGCGCAATGCCGCACTTCGTGCCTACGCGTGAGCGGCACCCCGGAGACCACCTCCATGGGTGAAGACGCTAGTCGGACCCGGCCTGCTCACTCACACGCCACGCCGCCGGTGCACACTCAGAGGGTGCTGCCTCACCTCCCGCTCCCCGCGCACCCGTACCTGGACGGCCCCTACCCGCGTGCCTTCGCCCACCGGGGCTGGCACCTGGACGAGCTGGCCGGCATGGAGAACTCGCTGAGCGGCTTCCGACGGGCCGTGAAAGAAGGGTTCAGTTACCTGGAGACCGACGTGCACGCGACCAGCGACGGCGTGGTCGTGGTGCACCACGACGACCTGCTGGACCGCACCACCGACGGTGTCGGCGCGGTCGCCGACCAGCTGTGGGCCTCGGTCAAACAGGCCAAGGTCGGTGGCGTCGAGCCGATCGCGCGGCTGGAGGACCTGCTGGAGGAGCTGCCGGAGGCCTACCTCAACGTCGACGTCAAGTCCGACTCCGCGGTCGCCCCGGTGTTGCGCCTGCTGCAACGACTGGGCGCCTGGGACCGGGTCTGCCTGGCCTCCTTCTCCGAACGGCGGCTGGCGAGGCTGCGCAGGCTGGCAGGCCCGCGGCTGATGACCGCGCTCGGACCGCGTTCGGCCGGGGTGCTCTGGGCGGGCGGCCGGTTCCGGCCGCTGGCGGTGAAGTCGCTGGTCAAGGGCAGGCTGGCGCAGGTCCCGGCCAGTGCGGGCAAGCTGAAGGTGGTCGACCACCGATTCGTGGCCGCCGCGCACCGGCTGGGCATCGAGGTGCACGTGTGGACCATCGACACCACCGAGGAGATGACCGCCCTGCTCGACGTCGGCGTCGACGGCCTGGTCACCGACCGCCCCGACCTACTCCGCGAAGTCCTCCGCTCCCGCACCCTCTGGCCCCACTAACCCACCCCACCCCACCCGAGTGTTGGCCGTTCTCGTACGGAGTCTTGGCCGTTCTCGTACGGGGTGTTGGCCGTTCCGGTACGCCCGACCGCCCACAACGGCCAACAAGGTGTACGACAACGGCCAACACTCGCGGGTGGGGTTATCTCGGGGGTTTGCCGGTCCAGGCGGCGGACCAGGTTCTGGGGCCGAGCAGGCCGGAGTCCTTGATGCCGTTGGCGCGTTGCAGGTCCAGCACCGCGGCCTTGGTCTTGTCCTGGTAGCAGCCGGTGCCGGTGAAGCCGTAGCCATAGGCGTTCATCCGCAGCTGCCAGGTGCGCAGCGCCGGATGGCAGTCCCCCGGCCCGAACACCCGGCCCGGCCACACCGGCGACTTCGCGCCGCTGATGTAACTGGCCTCGCCGTAGTCGGGCACCCGCTTGCTGCGCGCGTCCCGGTCATCGCGCAGGCCGAGCTTGCCCGCGCACTCCCAGGGCTGCCAGCCCCGCATCCGGTACAGGTAGAGCGCCCGGAAGTCCTGCTCGGCCGGACTGGCCTGGTGCGGCAGGCCGGAGCCGCCGACACTGCGCCAGGTGGGCAGGTCGAACTGGTAGGCGCCGTAGTAGCCGCTGCCGGTGTCCACGTGGTACCGATCGGTGGACTCGCACATCCGTAACCGTTGCCAGTCCACTGTGGACGGATCAGCGGCCGCGGTGCCATCGAAGGCGAACAGCCCCGCCCCCGCGGCGAGCAGCACGGCAACCAGTCGGAGCGGACCCGGTCTGTCCATAGTGGACACCGTAGGACTTGATCACACCGGTCACAACCGCGGCACGAGTACCGAGATGGTCACGAACTACTCTGTCCGGGTGAACGAACTGACCCTGACCGTCCTGGGCAACGCCACGCCCTACCCCACCCGGGACAACCCCTGCTCCGGCTACCTGGTGACCAACGGCGACACCCGCGTCTGGATGGACGCCGGCACCGGCACCCTGGGCCCGCTGCAGCACCACACCGGCCTGGCCGAGCTGACCGCGATCTGGATCTCGCACGCGCACGCCGACCACACCGCCGACCTGCTCACCGCCTACTACGCGCTGCGCTACGCCGACATCGACCGCGACCCGCTGCCGCTGTACTGCCCGCCCGGCCTGGCCGACCGCCTGGCGAACTTCCTCACCAACGGCCCCGAGCGCAGCCCGGTGGAGTCCGCCTTCGCCATCCACGAACTGCACGACGGCCACCAGGTCCAGCTCGGCGAGCTGACCCTGACCAGCCGCGCGGTCGACCACGGCATCCCGGCCTTCGGCGTCCGCGTCGAGTCCCCGGAAGCCTCCCTGGTCTTCTCCGGCGACACCGCCGCCTGCCCCGCGCTGACCGAACTGGCCAGCGGCTGCGACCTGCTGCTGTGCGAGGCCGAGAGCGACCAGCGCCCAGCCGACGAGCCCCCGGTGCACCACACCCCGGAGGACGCCGGAGAGACCGCACAGGCCGCCGGTGCCCGTCGGCTGCTGCTGACCCATCTCGGCCGGTCGGTCTCCCCTGACGACGCGGTGACCCGGGCGGCGGCGCGGTTCGCCGGGCCGGTGGAGTTCGCCGAACCGGGGTCGCACATCACGGTCTGAGGTGATCCACCGTGACGAATTGAGGGGAAATACCTGAATTCTTGACGTGCTCCTCGGCTTGGCCGCCCGGATTCCCCGGCGGCCAGGCTGCCCAGGTGCTTCCTGCTTCGTCACCGAGCGCCTCCCCAAGAGGAGGTCTTACACCGGCTCCACAGGCGTTTCGCCTCTCCGCCCGCCCGGCGGCGAGGATGTTGATCGCGGCGTTGTGATCTCGATCGTGCACAGCCGAGCAGACAGGGCAGCGCCAGGTGCGGACACTCAGCGGCAGATCCGCCAAGACATGCCCACAGCCCGAGCACGTCTTGGTCGAAGGCAGCCACCGGTTGACCCTGTGCACCGTCCGGCCGAAGCGCACAGCCTTCTCCGCCAGCAGCCGGAGGAACTGCCCCCAACCCACGTCGTGCAGTGCTCGGGCCAGCCGACGGTTGCGGACCATCCCCACGATGTTGAGATCCTCCACGTAGACCGCTTGGTTCTCGCGGACAACGGTGAGGGCCTGCTTGTGGTGGTAGTCCCGCCGGGCTCGTGCCGTCTTGCTGTGCTGAACAGCGACCTTGCGACGAGACTTCGCCCGATTCGCTCCGCCCTTCAGGCGACGCGACTTCTCCCGTTCCAGTCGGGCGATCTTGCGTTGCCGCCGGGACAGGTGTCTCGGATTGCCGATGTCACGTCGGTTTCCACGGGTGTCCGCGACTGTCGCCAGCCGGGCGATACCGAGGTCGATCCCGGCTTCCTGCTCGATCACCAGCAGCGGTCGCGGCTGGACGTCGACCACGAACGAGGCGTAGTGGTGGCCGTCCGGTTCCCGGATGATCGTGACCGAGGACGGCTTCGAGGGCAGGTCGCGAGACCACCGGACCCGCACCTCCCCGACCTTGGCGACGTAGAGCCTGCCATTCGGCCGCAGGCTGAACCCGTTGCGGGTGAATCGTGCCGACTGACGGTTGTCCTTGCGGGCCTTCAGACGAGGGTGGCCGACCTTGCGGCCGGTCCGCCTGCCCTTGATCGAGTCGAAGAAGTTCGCGAACGCCCGATGGGCATCCTGCACCGACTGCACCAACGCCACGCTGGGGACCTCGGACAGCCAGGCTCGTTCGAGCCTGGACTTGGCTTGCGTGATCACCCTGCGTTGCACCTCGGCCGGGGTGATCTTCTCACCAGCCCGGTACGCCGCCTCCCGGCAGCGAAGGGCGTCGTTGAACACCACCCGGGCACAGCCGAACGTGCGCGCCAGCAACTGTCGCTGAACCGGTGTCGGCTCGACGCGATAGCGGTACCTGACCTGCACGACGATCATTGTCCCGAACCCCACTGTCGATCATCACGCGCCACGCCGGACCTGGGGTCGCACATCACGGTCTGAGGTGATCCACCGTGACGAATTGGGGGTAAATACCCGGATTAATCACGACTCGCTTGCGGGCGGCTCGGTTCGTCATCCACGGCCAGTACAGTCCCCCCACTGCGCGGGCACGTCACACCGCGCCGGGAGGTCGGGGATGAGTGGGTTGGACACTGCGGGCACCGCGCTCGGCACGCCGGAGGACCGGCGCCGGACCCAACGCGGATGGTGTTGGTATGACTGGGCGAACTCGGTTTTCCCGACCTCGGTCGTCACCGTTTTCCTGTCGCTGTACCTGACCTCGATCGCGCGCGCCGCGGCCGAGGCGGACACCGCGCGCAACGGGCCGACCCCCTGTGCCAACGACAACACCCTGGTGCAGTGCGATGTCAGCATCCTGGGCCTGGTGTTCCCGGCCGGGTCGCTGTGGGGGTACCTGCTCTCCTTCGCCACCGTGATCCAGGTGCTGGTGCTGCCGGTGGCCGGGGCGATCGCGGACCGCAGCCAGAACAAGCGGCGGATGCTGGCCGGGTTCGCCTTCACCGGTGCGGTGGCCACCTGCCTGCTCGCGCTGGTGGAGGGGCAGAACTGGCAGATCGGGGTGTTGCTGTTCACCATCGGCAACATCTGCTGGGGCACCTCGGTGGTGGTCTACTACGCCTTCATCCCGGAGATCTCCACCGCGGACGAACGCGACGCGCTCTCCTCACGGGGCTGGGCCTTCGGCTACCTCGGCGGCGGGGTGTGCCTGGCGCTGCAGCTGGGGCTGTTCCAGGGCCACGAGCTGTTCGGGCTGGCGCAGAGCGAGGCGGTGCGGGCCTGCTTCATCCTCACCGGGATCTGGTGGGCCGCCTTCACCCTGGTGCCGCTGCGGGTGCTGCGCGACCGGCCCAAGCCCGAGCGGGCCGACCTGGGCGGCGGCAAGATCGGCGGCGGCTTCCGCGAACTCGGCGACACCATGCGCTATGCCAGGAAGTTCCCGCTGACGCTGGCCTTCCTCGGCTCCTACCTGATCTTCACCGACGGCATCTCCACGGTGGCCAACGTGGCGGGCCAGTACGGCAGCCTTGAACTGAAACTTCCGCAGTCCACGCTGATCACGGCCATCCTGATGACCCAGTTCGTGGCCTTCATCGGCGGCATCGCGCACGGCCTGGTGGCCAAGCGGATCGGCGCCAAGAAGACCATCCTGGGCAGCCTGGTGGTGTGGATCATCATGCTCGCGCTGGCCTACCTCGTGCAGGCCGGGGAGCAGTTGCAGTTCTTCGGCATCGCCGCGGGCATCGGCCTGGTGCTCGGCGGCACCAACGCGCTGGCCAGGTCCCTGTTCAGCCAGATGGTCCCGGCGGGCAAGGAGGGCCAGTACTTCGCGGTGTACGAGATCGGCGAGCGCTCGACCTCCTGGCTGGGCCCGCTGGTCTACGCCGGGATCGGGCAGGCCACCGGCTCGTTCCGGCTGGCGATCCTGAGCATGATGATCTTTTTCATCGTCGGATTCATCCTGGTTTGGCTGGTTCCGGTCCGCCGCGCGATCCGCGCGGTCGGCAACTCCGAACCGGCGGTGCTGTGATCAACAACGGCCTCACGTTAGGGTCACGGCCCGTGGACGTACTTGCGGTACCCAACCAACCGGATCCCACCGACGCCCTGTCCGCGGTGCCCGCGGCCGGAGCGCGGCGGGCGCTGCCCGTCTCGGGCCGGCTGCGGTTCTTCTACGGACCGATGGACTGCGGCAAGTCCACCCTCGCGTTGCAGATCGACCACAACCTGGCCCGCCAGGGCCGGGGCGGCCTGCTGCTCGTGCGGCACGACCGGTCCGGGAAGCCGCAGATCTCCAGCCGGATCGGGGTGACCCGGCACGCGGTGGAGGTGCACGAGGACACCGACCTGGTGTTACTGGTCCGGCAGTGCTGGGCCGAGGGGCGCCGGGTCGACTACGTGATCGTCGACGAGGCGCAGTTCCTCAGCGCCGCCCAGGTCGAACAGCTCGCCGAGCTGGCCGATGAGGTGCAGGTCGACGTCTACTGCTTCGGCATCGCCACGGACTTCCGCAGTGAGCTGTTCCCAGGCTCTCGGCGGCTGTTCGAGCTGGCTGACGAGCTGCAGGCGGTGCAGGTGGAGGTGCTGTGCTGGTGTGGCTTGCAGGGGCGGTTCAACGCGCGGATCCTGGGTAACCAGATAGTCCGAGCGGGTGACACGGTTTTCGTCGCGGACACGGTGACCGATACGGACCAGCCAGTACCGGATACGGACCGTGCCCAGCAGGAGAGCGACGCAGGAGCTACGGTCCGTTACCAAGTGCTGTGCCGTCGGCACTTTCGTCTAGGTGAGCTTGGTCCCACCTCGACACCGGTTGGCCAGCTCAGCCTGGCTTGATCTGCACCAGCCCTCAATACCTACCCCCAACTGGGTGAACTACCCGTAGCATGCGCTGATAACGCGTCATGACTCTGCGGCGATGACATCCCTATGGAGGAAGTCCTCGTTGATAGGTGAAATAGATCACCGAGGGCGACCAACTAGGCCAAACCGGGAACGACAACGACGCCCTCGTTGTTGCACTCTGTAAGCAGTACGCCGTGAGCTGAAGGCGGGCGGTCTTCAGCCGAGCGAAAGGACACCGTCATGGCCGACCGCGTTCTGCGTGGCAGCCGGCTCGGAGCTGTCAGCTACGAGACCGACCGTAACCACGACCTCGCACCGCGCCGGTCGGTGCGGTACGCCTGCCCGAAGGGGCACGAGTTCGACGTCCCGTTCGCCGACGACGCGGAACTTCCCTCCACCTGGGAATGTCGTCTGCACGGGACCGAGTCGGAGATGATCGACGGCAGCCAGCCGGAGGCGAAGAAGGTCAAGCCCCCGCGCACCCACTGGGACATGCTGCTCGAGCGTCGCTCCATCCCCGAGCTTGAGGAGCTGCTCACCGAGCGGCTTGAGGAGCTTCGGGGACGCCGGAGCGCCACCTCCGCCTGATCCGCACCTGGATCGACCCGGACTAGAACGCACCACCGCACCTCCCGCGCAACCAGGAAAAAACGAAGGCCGCTCGGTTCTCCCGCCCGAGCGGCCTTCGTGCGTCTACGGGCGACTCAGCGCCTGCTGAACAGCTTCTTGAGCTGACCGGCCCGGTGCTTGACGCCCCACTTGCCGACCAGCAGCAGTGCCTCGCTGATGATGTTGCCGCTCATCTTCGACACACCGATCTCGCGCTCGGTGAAGGTGATGGGCACCTCGACCACCCGGAACCCGGCCTGCACGGTGCGCCAGGCCAGGTCGATCTGGAAGCAGTAGCCGATCGAGGTCACGCCATCCTGGATGATCTTGTCGAGGGCCTCGCGGCGGTAGGCCCGGTAGCCCGCGGTGATGTCCTTGATCCGGACGCCGATGGCCACCTGGGCGTAGATGTTGGCACTGCGGGAGAGGATCTCGCGCCGCTTCGGCCAGTTGACCACCTTGCCGCCGGTGACATAGCGGGAGCCGATCACCAGGTCGGAGTCGATCAGGGCGTTGAGCAGCCGGGGCAGGTCCTCCGGGGCGTGCGAGCCGTCGGCGTCCATCTCCACGATGGCCGCGTAGTTGCGCTCCAGTGCCCATTTGAACCCGGCGATGTAGGCCGCGCCGAGGCCGGCCTTCTCCGTCCGGTGCATCACGTGGATGCGGCCGCGCTTGTCGCTGGCGGCCATCTCGTCGGCGACCTCGCCGGTGCCGTCCGGGCTGCCGTCGTCGACGACCAGCACGTTGGCCTCCGGCAATGTCGCGTGCAGCCTGCCCACGATGAGCTGGATGTTCTCCCGCTCGTTGTAGGTCGGGATCACCACCAGCACCGGGCTGGGCGGCCCGCTGGGGCTCGGGTTCTCCGCGTGGCTGTCGCGCTGGTCGGCCATTCCGTGTCCTCCTCGCCGGCGGTGGACGGCGCCATCGCCTCCGCCGGTCGGTGTTCGTCTTTGTCGTCAGGGCGCGCCGGTGTCGCAGGGCCGTGATCCATTCGGGCCATCGGCCGACTCACCCGGCAAGCGTAGTCGCTGACGGTAGCGGAGCCGGGGTCAGCGGGTGCTCGGACCGGCACAAGTGAGTCTTCCGGGTGACGAAGAACGCTGGACCTCCAGCGTGCGCGAGGTTGCAGACTCCCCCCGTGGACACCACGACCCGCGCTGCCTACCTCGCCCGCATCGGCGCCGAACTGCCGGCCGCCCCGACCGCCGAAGCACTGGCTGACCTGCAACGACGCCATCTGCGCACGGTCCCGTTCGAGAACCTGGGCATCCACCTGCCCGGCCAGTTGAGCCTCGACCCGGCCGACCTGGCGGAGAAGATCATCACCAACCGCCGGGGCGGCTTCTGCTTCGAACTCAACGGCCTGTTCGCCGAGTTGCTGCGCGCCGTCGGCTTCGAGGTCACCCTGGCCGGCGCCCGGGTCTTCCACGGCTCCGGCCTCGGCCCGCCCCAGGACCACCTGACCCTGCTGGTGACCGACCAGGAGGGCGTGGTCTGGCTCTCCGACGTCGGCTTCGGCCGCTTCGCCCTGAGCCCGCTGCGCTGGGACTCCCGCGAGCCCCAGGCGGACGCGGGCGGCACCTTCCGCCTGGTCGACGCGGGCGCCGAGGTGGAGGTCTGGCACGGCGACACCGGCGCCTACCGGGTCGACCCCCGCCCGCTACCCCTGCCCGACTTCACCCCGATGTGCTGGTGGCACCAGACCTCCCCCAAGTCCCACTTCACCCGCAACGTGATGATCTCCCTCCCCCTGGAACACGGCGCGGACCGGGTGACCCTCTCCGGCCACACCCTCATCCGCACCGAGGGCCCGCACCGCCACGAGGACCACATCCCCGAGTCCGACCTGCTCGCGACCTACCACCAGTGGTTCGGCATCACCCTCCCCCACCTCCCCACCTACCCCTGACCCACCCCCAACGGCCAACACCCCGTCCCACTCCGGCCAACACACCGTACGAAACCGGCCAACACGCCGAGAGCAGGTCAACCTCCCCGCGCGTGTTGGCCGTTGTCGTACGCCGTGTTGGCCGTTCTGGGACGGGGTGTTGGCCGTTGTGGGGCGGTGAGTGGTTGTGGAAGCGGGCCGGGGCCCGCGGCGAGGCGGGACCCGGCCCGGTTGATCAAGCCGCCGGGCGGTTCAGCGTGCACCCCGGCCGACCCAGATCCAGCACCGACCCGGCCCCCACGCAAGCCGGGATCATGCTGACCCGCTGCCCGTACCGATGCCCCTTCTTCACCGTCACCGTCCCATCCGCGGCCACCTCGCACGGGTTGTTCCGCGTGCACTGCTCCCCGTCGTCGTTCCCGGTGTTGTGCACCCCCACCACGCTCACCCCGTCCGCCGCCACCAACGGCGACCCCGAGGACCCGTGCGAAGCCCCGCACCCGGCCGCGTACCGCAGCGCGCCGTCCTGCTGATACCCGTCCTCCCGCAGATGCGGCACCTCGGCCTCGACGACACAGCTGAACCGGTTGCCCTGCCCGCCCGAGAGGACGTCGATCTTCTCCCCCGCCCGCGCCGGACTGGCCGCGAGCTGGAAGATCTTCGCCCCGTCAGCCGCCAGCTCGGCGTAGGTCCGATCCAGCCGGTACAGCGCGATGTCCGTCCCCGTCATGGTCGCGTACAGCAGCCGGTTCGCCTTGGCCGTGGCCTCGGCGTAACCATCCCGATCACCGATCCGCACCACCTCATCCGCGGGCAGATCCACCAGCGCCGAGCCGGGCTTGGGCGGTTCCGGCCGCACGCAGTGCCCATTCGTCAGCAGCAGCGCCGGGTCCTGCGGGCGGGACTCCGGGGTGCGGACCACCGAGGCCGCGCACATGCCCAGGTCGACCGCGCCCTCCAGGTTCGGCCGGGGGCTGTCCGGCGGGACCGCCGTGCCGCTGGTGATGCCGTTGATCCAGGCGGTGTACCAGTGCACGTCGGTGTAGACGATGGGCTGGGTGGAGTTGCCGCCGCTGACCGCGCCGACCACCACCCAGCGGTCGCCCTCGCGGATCAGCGCGGGGCCGCCGGAGTCCATGTTGGTCGGGGCCACGCTGCCGTCCTCCGCGCCCACGCAGATCTCCCGCTCCTCGTGGATGCCCGCGGGTTTGCACAGCTCGTCCGGCTGCACCTTCGTGTCCGCCTCGCGCAGGAATTCCGGGTAGCACTCCGGTTTCCGGTCATCACACGTCATGCCCCAGCCGATGATGCGGGCCGGGGTGTGATCGGCGGGCGTGGCCGACGGCATCTTGGCCGGTTCGGCGCGGACCGGGGTTTTCAGGTGCAGCAGGGCGAAATCGCCCTCGTGCACGAAGTTGGAGTAGCGGTAGAACTTGTCCACCTCGGTGAGTTCGCCGCCGGTTTTGGTGCTCAGCGCGCCGAAGCGGACCTTCCAGTCCCGCGGCGTGCCGACCTGGGCCAGGTTGGGGTTGCGCACGCAGTGGCTGGCGGTGATCGCCCACTGCGGCGCGATCAGCGTGACCCCGCAGACATGGCCGTCCGCTCGCGGCGAGTCGGGACGCTGCAACGACCCCATGAACGAGTAGGGCTGCGGTGACTGTTTGCCGCCCTTGATGGCCAGCGCCGGGAGGGCGCCGGCCATCGTGGCCACCACGGCGAGGGTGGCGGCCAGGGCTGTGGTCTGTAGTCGCATGCTCGCCAACCTGGCCCCGCCATGTCCGCGTGATATCCGCGTTATGTCATGGCTGGGTCACAGCAGGCGCTCAGCCCCCTGGCAGCGGCACCACCACCGTGCCGGTCGCCCTGGTGATCACCAGCGGCTCGGCCAGCACATCCGCCGAGGACGGGCCCCGGTCCGGGTTGGCCCGGCAGGTCACCCGCGCCTCGAAGGCCACCGACCGGGACCGGTTGCCGATCCGGGTCAGCGTGGCGGTCACCTCGACCACGTCCCCGGCGTGCAGCGGCGCCAGGAACTCCACGCCCGAGTATCCGGCGAAGAGGCCCTCGTCGCCGTCGGTCCGGATGCACAGCTCGGTGGCCACATCGCCGAACAGGCCCAGGCTGTAGGCGCCGTCGACCAGGTTGCCGCCGTAATGGGCGTGCGCGTACGGCACATACCGGCTGTGCGTGACCGAGAACCCTTCGACCAGTGCCGCGCTCACACCGCCACCTTCCGCTCGTTCATCGCGTGGACCAGGAAACTGGCCACCTCACCCGGGGTGGTGCCGCGGCCGAAGACCCGGTCCACGCCGAGTTCGCCCGCCATCAGCGGGTCGAACCTGGGCCCGCCCGCCACCAGCAGTGGGCGGCGTTCGCCCATGGCCTCGCGGAAGGCCGCGGACATCTCCTGGGTGTTGTGGATGTGCGCGTCCCGCTGGGTGACCACCTGGGAGATCAGCACCGCGTCGGCCTTCTCCGCGCGGGCCCGCTTGACCAGCTCGGGCACGGTGACCTGGGCGCCCAGGTTGATCACGCGCAGTTCCCGGTAGTACTCCAGGCCCTTCTCGCCCGCGAAGCCCTTGATGTTGAGGATGGCGTCGATGCCCACGGTGTGCGCGTCGGTGCCGATGCAGGCGCCGACCACGGTCATCTTGCGGCGCAACCGCTTCTTCACCGTGGCGTTGATGTCGGAGGGGGTCAGCAGCGGGTACTCGCGTTCGACCACCTGCACGGCGTCCAGGTCGATGATGTGCTGCACCGAGCCGTAGACCACCACGAAGGTGAAGTCGGCGCCGATGGGGTTGGAGTGCACCACCATGGCCGGGTCCATGCCCATCTTGTTGGCCAGCTGCTGGGCGGCGCCCTCGGCGCGCGGGCCGTGCGGGACGGGCAGGGTGAAGGACATCTGCACCATGCCGTCGCCGGTGGTGTCCCCGTACGGGCGGACGTGCCGCTTCTCGCTCATCGGTCGCTCCCCTCATCCAGCAGGTCACTGGCCGGGTTGACGTACCCGTCCGCCTTGACGATCACGCCGTCCGCGCCCTTGCCGCCGTCCGGCGGGCGTTTCATCAACCCGAAGGTGCCCTGCGCGATCGCGGTGAGCAGCCCGTCGTCGACCACTCGCTCCAGCAGGTCGACCGCCTCGCCGAGGACCTGGTTGGCGCGCTTGACGATGAAGCCGTCCGGGGCCGGCCGGAAGTCCTCGGCCAGCCGTCCGGCGGCGTTGAGCACGTAGCGCACGTTGGCCAGGGCCAGGTCGCGGTCGGAGAGCCACGGGGTCACCACGGCCTCGGTCATCATGCCCACCAACAGGATGCTCTGCCCAGTGAGCACCCCCGCCAGGTTGAAGAAGCCGTCGAGGAGGTGGCCGCGGAAAACGTCGCCGGTCATGTGCTTGGTCGGCGGCATCCACTTCAGCGGCGCGTCCGGGAACAGCTCGCGGGCCAGCAGCGCGTGCGCGAGTTCCATCCGGAAGGAGTCCGGCAGCTCCGGGTTGATCTCGAAGGCGTGGCCGAGGCCGAGCAGCTCGTCCGGCAGCCCGGCCTCGTGCGCGAAGTGCTCGTTGAGCAGCTGGGAGACCGTGACGGTGTGCGCGGCCTCGACCGCGTCCGCGGTGGTGAGGTAGTTGTCCTCGCCGGTGTTGATGATGATCCCGGCGCGGGCGTGCACCTGGCGGGAGAAGCGTTGGTCCACAAAGGTTCTGATCGGGTTGATATCGCGGAACAGGATGCCGTACATGCAGTCGTTGAGCATCATGTCCAGGCGTTCCAGCCCGCCGAGCACCGCGATCTCGGGCATGCACAGGCCGGAGGCGTAGTTGGTCAGCCGCACATACCGGCCGACCTCCTTGCTCACCTCGTCCAGCGCGGCCCGCATGATGCGGAAATTCTCCTGTGTCGCATAGGTCCCTGCGAACCCGTGGTGCGTGGCGCCTTCCGGCACATAGTCCAAAAGGGACTGTCCGGTGGAGCGGATCACCGCGATCACATCGGCTCCGGCGCGGGCGGCGTTGCAGGCCTGCACCACGTCCTCGTCGATGTCGCCGGTGGCCACGATCAGGTAGATCCACGGCCGCTGCGCCGGATCGCCGATGCGGTCGACGAGTTTGGCCCGCTGGGCGCGGTTGCGGTCGATCCGCCGCATGCCCTTGGCGATGGCCACCCGCGCGGTCTTGGCCGCCCGCTCGGCGGCTTTCCCGGTGGGCACGGTGAAGGTGACCTGACCGGCCGCGGTGGCCTCGGCCAGCTCGGTCAGATCGCCGAAACCGTGTTCCCGCAAGGCGTGGAAGACCGGCAGCACCGATCCGTGCTCCAGGCCGCAGTGCTCGCGCACGGTGTCCACCACCCGGTTCACCCAGGGCACATCGCCAGCGCGATGGGTGGTGTCCGCGCCGGTGATCCCGGCCAGGCGCAGGGTGGCGCGTTCCACCGCGACCGTGGTGTGCGCCTTGGCCAGGGTGACCACCGGCAGGGCGGCCTCGGCCGCCAGCCGCCTGGCCCGTGCGACGACCTCCGCGTCGAGGTCGAGCATTGTCTCGCGGCTCACCGGCGGTCCTCCTCGATGTGGTGGATGGTGCGCCCGCGCAACACGGTGCGCAGGCAGCGCGGCAGTTCGGCGTCGGCGTCCAGCCGGGGCAGGGCGGGCACCCGGGAGCGCGGGTCGGTGGACCAGCGCTGCACCTTCTCATCGGGCGCGGCCACCACCAGCTCCCCCGCCGACCACACCGCGTAGGTGGCGGGTGCGCCGGGCTGCAGGGTGCCGCTGATGCCGTCCTGGATGCCTGCGGCCCGCCAGCCGCCGCGGGTGTGCGCGGTGAAGGCGGCCCTCGGCGAGATGCCCAGGCCCTCGGTGCGGTGGTACACGGCGGCGCGCACGGTCGCCCACGGGTCCACCGGGGTGACCGGCACGTCCGAGCCGAAGGCGAGCACCATGCCTGCCGCGGCGACGGTGGCGAAGGGGTTGAGCTGGGCGCCGCGGGGCAGGCCCAGGCGCTGGGCGTAGGCGCGGTCGGTGCCGCCCCAGGCGTCGTCGAACAGCGGCTGCATGGAGGCGATCACGCCCCACCCGGCCAGCCGCGCGGCCTGTTCGGCGGTGACCATCTCCAGGTGCTCCAGGCGGTGGTGCCTGGCGGCCAGTGCGGCCGCGCCGACCACGTTCTCCGCCTTGGCGAAGCCCGCCACGACCTGGGCAACCGCCCGGTCGCCGATGACGTGGAACCCGCCCTGCACCCCGGCCCTGGTGCAGGCGATGAGGTGCTCGGCGACCGCGTCGGCGTCCAGGTAGAGCGCGCCGGAGGTACTCGGGTCGTCGGTGTAGGGCTCGCACAGCGCGGCGGTGCGCGAGCCGAGCGCGCCGTCCACGAACAGGTCCCCGGCCACCCCGGTGGCGCCGAGTTCCTTGGCCACGGCCAGCCCGCCCGCCTCGCCCCAGTAGCCGAAGACCTGCGGCACGTCCCCGGCCGCGGACAGTCGCAGCAGGTCGGTGAGGTCCTCGGGGCTGGAGATGTCCGGTCCGGCGCACTCGTGCACCGCGGCCACCCCGAGACTCGCCGCGTGCTTGAGGAAGAGCCGCTGGGCCTGCTGCCGCTGGGCGGTGGTCAGCGATTCCTTGGCCGCCCGGCGCACGTGGTGGTGCGCCGCGCGGGCCAGCGGGCCCTGCTCGGACCAGCCGTCGGCGTCCCTGGCCCCCGGGGCGCGGTGCAGCAGAGCGGTGGTGACCAGGGCGGAGTGCACGTCGATCCGGGACAGGTAGACCGGCGCGCCCCCGGCGGCCTCGTCCAGTTCGGCGCGGGTCGGCGGCCGGCCCTCGGCCCAGTTGACCTCCTCCCAGCCGTGCCCCCAGATCAGCACGCCGGGGTGCTCGGCGGCGTAGGCGCGGACCAGGTCCAGGCACTGGCCGAGGGTGCGGCAGCCGGTGAGGTCCAGACCGCTGTAGAGCAGCCCGGCGGAGGTGGCGTGCACGTGCGCGTCCACGAAGGCGGGCGCGACGAACGCGCCGTCCAGGTCGATGACCTCGGCGTCCGGGTGCAGGGCGCGGCCGACCGAGTCCTGCCCGACCCAGACCACGGTGCCGTCGGCGACGGCCATGGCGGTGGCATCGGGCGCGGCGGGCGAGTGCACGCGGCCGCCCAGCAGCAGCGTCGTGGTGGCGGGGTTCGGGAGGCTCATGGTGGTCACACCGGCGAAGTCTGCCGTTCGCGGGCCTCGAACATCATCCGGACCCCCGGCTCGGCGCGCAGCAGGTCCAGCGCGAAGTCGGCGTGTCCGGGCACGTAGCCGTTACCGACCAGCATCTCCACATCGGCGGCCAGCCCCTCCGCACCCAGTGCGGCGGCGCTGAAGGAGGTCGCCATCGAGAAGAAGATCACCGTGCCGCCGTCCGCGGTGGCCAGCACCGCCCCGTGCTCGCAGCCCGGCACGTCCACGCACACCACGGTGACGTCGACCTGCTCACCGACGGCCGCGCCGACCGCGACCGGGTTCCGGGCGTCGGCGAGCACCACCTCATCGGCGATCCCCGCGGCCCGCACCGAGGCGGCCTCGGCCTCGGTCGGCACCAGCGCCACCAGCCGCCCCGCCCCGGCCCGGCGTGCCGCGACCAGGGACAACGAGCCGGACTTGCCGCCGCCACCGAGTACGCACACGGTGGCCGGGCGGCCGCGTTCGACGTTCTTGCGGCGCACGATCCGGTCGGTCAGCGCGGGCGCGCCGCACACGTCCAGCACGGACAGCGCCAGCGATTCCGGCAGGTCAGCGGGCAAAACGGCGGCGATCGAACGGCCGAACAGCACCGCGGTCCCCCGGCAGGGCACCTGCTCCCCCGCCCCGTCCCAGCCGGCCAGCCCGTCGGTGATGACCAGCGGCGTCAGGCTCAGCGAGACCAGCGTGGCCACCCGATCCCCGGGCTTGAGCCCCAGCGGCGAGTCCGGGCCGACCGCGCGCACGGTGCCCATCAGCATGCCGCCGGACCCGGTCACCGGGTTCTGCATCTTGCCGCGCTCGGCCACGATGCCCAGCACGGCGGCCCGCAGGTCAGCGGCGTCCGGATGGGCTTCACGGAGCTGGCGATAGGAGGCCGCGTCCAGGTTGAGCCGCTCCACGTCGATCACGACCTCGGCCGGACCCGGCGTCGGATCGGGGTCCAACCGCCACGCCTGCTGGGGCAGCACCCCGGCGGGCTCGATCACGCGGTGCAAACCGTACGGGGACGAATCAACACGCTCCGTCACAGTCACCTCCGGAAGATTTACGTCAGCCTTGCGCTCTGGCAGCATATCTTTACGTCTTCCTGAGGGCGAGGAGTACTTATGACTGCGGTTCACGAGGTCGCGTCGGTGACTGAGGCGCTCGAACACGCTGCTCGGCAGCCGTACACCTATGTCCGGAAGGAGCTGGTCGAACCCGACTGGCGACGCTTCCCAGGATGGCGTGCGGTGACCGAGGCGCAGTGGCGCGACGCGCAGTGGCAACGGGTGAACTGCGTGAAGAACGCCAAGCAGCTGCGCAAGGTGATGGGCGATCTGCTCGCCGAGGACTTCTACGAGGACCTCGACGCCGACCAGCAGCGCATGGCCACCATGTCGATGCTGATCCCACCGCAGATGATCAACACCATGGTCCCCGAGGGCGCGTCCCCTGGCGAGGCGTTCACCAAGGCGTTCCTGGCCGACCCGGTGCGCAACTACATGATGCCGGTGGCCAGCGACCGCCTGCGCGAGTGGACCAGCCACCCGCACAGCAGCCGCGACTCCCTGCACGAGGCGGAGATGTGGGTCGTCGAGGGCCTGACCCACCGCTATCCGACCAAGGTGCTGGCGGAGATGCTCTCCACCTGCCCGCAGTACTGCGGTCACTGCACCCGGATGGACCTGGTCGGCAACTCAACCCCGTTGGTGGACAAGCACAAACTGTCCCTCAAACCGGTGGACCGGCAAGATCAGATGATCGACTACCTCAAACGCACCCCCGGCGTCCGAGACGTGGTCGTCTCCGGCGGCGACGTCGCCAACGTCCCCTGGCCGCAACTGGAATCCTTCCTGATGCGCCTGCTGGACATCCCCACCGTCCGCGACATCCGCCTGGCCACCAAGGCCCTGGCCGGCCTCCCCCAGCACTGGCTCCAGCCCAAGGTCGTCGAAGGCCTGGAGCGCGTCGCCCGCACCGCCCGCCGCCGCGGCGTCAACCTCGCCATCCACACCCACGTCAACCACGCCCAGTCGGTGACCCCACTGGTCGCCGAGGCCGCCCGCACCGCGATGGAGGTAGGCGTCCGCGACGTCCGCAACCAGGGCGTGCTGATGCGCGGAGTGAACGCGACCCCGGATGCGTTGCTGGACCTGTGTTTCGCGTTGCAGGGCGAGGCGAACATCCTGCCGTACTACTTCTACATGTGCGACATGATCCCGAACGCCGAGCACTGGCGGGTCGCGGTGTGGGAGGCGATGGAACTCCAGCACGCGATCATGGGGTACCTGCCGGGGTACGCGACGCCGCGGATCGTGTGTGACGTGCCGTATGTGGGGAAGCGGTGGGTGCACCAGATCTCGGAGTACGACCGGGAGCGCGGGATCTCCTACTGGACAAAGAACTACCGGACCGGGATCGAGCTGCAGGACGACGCGGCACTGGACCGGCGGTACCCGTACTACGACCCGATCACCTCGCTGCCGGAGACCGGCAAGCAGTGGTGGACCGAGCACCAGAACGACTAACCACAATGGACGGTGCGGAGCCCGACTTCCGGGCTCCGCACCGTCCATTCGTCATGTTCGGGACGAGCTGATCGAGCCCATCTGAAGCCTGACAATACCCGACACGGCCGGAGCAACTCCGTGCACGACACCGGCTCCCGCTCGCCGACAGGGCCGCAAGGTCACCTGGTCCGGGCGCCAGAAGCACGAAGCGGGCCAGCTTTCGCACGAGCTTCCCCGGAACAGACCTGATGCTGAGTTGGCTACCGGCACGGAATCGTTGTTGTTCAGGAAGTGTCGTCCCCACGCACGCGGGGCGGGTCTCAGCACTGAGGCCGAAGTGAGCTTGGAACCGCTGGTTTCGCGACAAGAAGGACCCGGTCACCGGCGAGCCGGTGCTCAATCGGTCCGGCACCGGTGACCGCCACCGCGTCCGCTACACCGACCTTGACGGCCACGAGAAGTCCCAGTCCTTTCCGGACAAACAGATGGAACTGGCGAGGGACTTCAAGACCAAGGCCGAGAACGACCTCATGGAAAAACCTACCGCTCGCCGAACGCGGGCCAGATCTACGCTTTCATGGGCCACAAGTACCTCGACGGCGTCGATGTCGACGTACTTCGAGACTGGCTCGAATGGATGAACCGGCCCAGCGGCGGAATCTCCTTGACCTACCAGCAAGAAGCCTGGCGCACCTGTCGGCGATGCTCGACGCCGCAGCTGTCGAAGGCAAGATCAGGTTCAACCCGTGCCGCAGCAAGTCGATCGCCGCCCCCAAAGCACGCCCCCGGCCGATCCGCCCATGGCCCATAGCCAAGCTGCACAAGGTCCACACCGGACTGGCGGACAGGTCAAAGGTGTGCGTCCCACTCGGCACCGGACTCGGACTGCGCCAAGGCGAGATCCTGGCCTTCACCCTGGATGACGTCGACCGCGAGGAGATGGTCTACCACTGCAACCGCCAGATCCACTACAAGGGCGGACTGCGCTCGTTCCGGCTGCCCAAAGGCCACAAGGCGCGCACGGTCCCCATCGGTGAAGGCATCCTCGAGGGGCTGGACGAGTACGCCGAGATCTTCCCACCGCGACGGAAAGCGGACCGAGACGGTCAACCTGTTGCTGACCAACAACAAGGACTGGGCCTGGATCGGCTCCATGTTCAACAGCGACCAGTGGCAGCCCGCCTTCGCCAACGCCGGCCTGGACTTCGTCACCGGCGACGAAGACGGCATGCACCAGATGCGCCACCTGTTCGCCTCCTACATGCTCACCCAGGGCGTCAGCATCAAGGAACTGGCCGCCTACCTGGGACACACCTCCGAGGCATTCACGCTCAAGACCTACGTCCACCTGATGCCGTCCAGCCACCAACGCGCCAGGCTCGCGGCGAACCTCATGTTCCCGCCCCGCGCAACCCAAGCAGCCTGACAACGCCTCGCGTGACACCATCCGAGGCACCCGCAGCAAGCAAGATCAAACATGTTGTCGGTCAGCGACCCAGTCAGGGACACAAGGCAGGCAAAGCGGCCGCATCTGAGCCGCCAGATCAGTTTGCGATCTGCCTGGGCTCCTCCTCCAGCCCCAGAGAACGAGGCTCCGGCAATCTGCGCACGATCCGCAAGTCCCATCCTGGGCTCGGACGAACCTGTCGCACCCGCATGGGTAC
This sequence comes from Crossiella cryophila, assembly GCF_014204915.1. Taxonomy (NCBI): domain Bacteria; kingdom Bacillati; phylum Actinomycetota; class Actinomycetes; order Pseudonocardiales; family Pseudonocardiaceae; genus Crossiella; species Crossiella cryophila. The sequence goes on along the minus strand of NZ_JACHMH010000001.1, from coordinate 5,676,566 downwards.
CGACGCCACCCGACACAGTTGCCAAGGCGGCTTCGTGCCCGACCTACCCTCCTGCTGCCCGCCACGGTCCCGCAGGCACACGTGGCCCGAGCCCCTGATCGACCGCACCGCGCTGGCCCGCTACCTGTCGTCCCCGCGCGAGCGGGGGTGGTGTCCCCGCTCGGCACCCCGGTCCTGCTCGTCCACCTGGGGCTGGACGCGACCGAGTTCGCCACCGGTCACCCGATGTCCACCATCGTCGACGACTTCAACAAGTACTGGCGACCGACCGGCGACGCGGTCAGCGGCATCGACCCGCTGCTGGGGTCCTACAACCCGGTGCTGAACGCCTCGGCCTCGGGCGGAGCGCTCGACGCGGCCCGAAGGGCGGAACTGCTGGAGGCGCGGGCCCGATCCCGTGGTGACGGCTCCTGACCTCCACGCTGGACCGCCGGCGCGCTCAGTAGGGGGCGGCTTCAGCGATCCTGACCTGCTTGTGGTCGCTCCCGCCGTTGGGAGTGATCCTCATCAGCAGGGACTTCCCCATGGTGTCCACGCTGATCCCCACCGACCAGGGACCTGGGACCTCGAGTGCGCCGTGGATCTGGCGGTACTCGCAGTCCCGGGTGAAGCCGCGGCGCTGGGGGTCGAAGTCCGCGCCGAACTTGTAGTACAGCTCGAACGGGACGGACAGGCGGGTGAGGGTCACCGTGCTGTCGCGGCGGACGAAGACGCTGGCCTGCGGCTGGGCGGCGTCCTTACCGGACACGGCGGAGACCACGGCGTCCAGCCTGCTGTTGTTCTTGATGGTCACCGTGGTGGGGCCGCCGGGTCCGCGCTGCAGGAGTTCGCCGTTGCCAGGGGTGCGGGTCTCGAGCTCGGGCATGGCCGGCGCAGGGGGCAGGGGCCAGCCGGTGAACTGGAGGCCTGCCTTGGTGAAGGCCTCGGGCAGGGGTGCGGTGGTCGGGGTGTTCAGGATCTGCCGGGTGGCGATCTTGGCTTCGTGCAGGCTGAGTGCTTCTGGCGAAGGCACACCGCAGGAGTTGTTGCCGGTGCCGGAGATGGCGGTGCTCAGGTCCTTCCTGAAGGTGAACAGGTCCTCGAGCAGCTTCCGGTGGGGCACAGCGGCGGTTTTCGGCGGGAGGAAGGCGTCGAAGGCGATCCGCTGCTTGCCCGACAGGGTGCTGAGCCGGAGGCGGGTCTGGTTCAGCTGCTCTAGTGTGGCGGCCTGGTTCACCTGCTCGGTGAGCGGACGGATCTCCGCCACCAGGTCGTCGAGCTTGCGCTGGTAGTCCGTGGCGCTCAACTCGGGCGGGGCCGCGGGCTTGGGCGGCTGCGCGGACCCGCCGCAGGCGGAGGCGACCAGCACCAGAGCGCACACCACCGCACCGACCCGGACAATCAACACACTCATTTGCTTCCCCCGACTCACTCCGACTCCGAGTCAAGGTACAGACCATTCGGCCTAGCCAGTACTGACAAATGTACTCAGAACACCACCTCGCCTGGGCGCAGCAGCGCTCGGCCTTGGCCAGTGGCCACCGCGCTGAAGAACAGCTGACAGGTGTCACGCACACCCGTGATAGGCGGCACTGGTGCGATGACCACCCTGGCGGACATCCTGGCCCCATGGCCCCATCAGCTGTGAGCAGAAGGGCGCTGACCGTGCTCGGCGCCTGCGCCCTGGCGGTCAGCGCGATCACGCCCACCGCCACCGCCGACCCGTCGCGTCTGGACCCCGCACTGCGCGCGGTCGTCGCGGCGGGGGTGCCCGCCAGTTATGCCGAGGCGGTGACCGGCGGCCGCCCTGAGCGCGGCGTGGCAGGCACCGCGGAGCTGGGCCAGTCGCGGGCACCGAACCCGACCGGCCGGTTCCGGGTGGCCAGCGTGACCAAGACCTTCGTCGCCACCGTGGTCCTGCAACTGGTGGGCGAGGGCAGGCTGGGCCTGGACGACCCGGTGGCCCGGCACCTACCCGGACTGCTGCCGTACCCGGAGCCGATCACCGTGCGCCAGCTGCTCGGCCACACCAGCGGACTGCCCCGCGACATCGTGCACTGGACCACACCGGCCGAGGTGGACACCGTGCGCTTCCAGCGGTTCAGCCCCGAGCAACTCGTGCGCGAGTCGACCACCGGCAAGCCGCTGCTGTTCGCTCCCGGCGCCTCATTCTCCTACTCCAACACCGGCTACACGGTGCTGGGCCTGCTGGCCGAGAAGCTCACCGGTCGCCCGTTCGCGGTCGAGCTGGCCCGCCGGATCACAGTGCCACTCGGCCTGCGGGACACAGAGTTCCCCACGCACCAGCCATTCCTGCCCCGCCCGGCGGCCCGCGGCTACGAGCAGCTGTACCCGGACGAGCCGCCCACCGACGTGACGACCTACGTCATGTCCCGGCTCTGGGCCTCCGGCAACATGATCAGCTCGGCCCGTGACCTCAACCGCTTCTTCGCCGCCCTGTTCGCCGGCGACCTGCTGCCACCGGCGCAGCTGCGCGAGATGACCACCGCCCGCCCCGGCGCGCTGGGCCCCTTCGGTTACGGCCTCGGCCTGATGACGGTGGCCGGCCCGTGCGGCGGCCCGGACTGGTGGGGCCACGGCGGCGACTTCGCGGGCTTCAACACCTGGAGCATGCACACCAGGACCGCCGACCGCCAGATCAGCGCGGGCATGAGCATGGACCTCACCGCACCGACCGCCGCGCGGCTGGCCATGCTCAACCAGGTCCTGCCCGCCGCCCTGTGCACCGGCCCGGCACCCCGCACCGCCGCACCGCTCACCCCGCCCGACCTGCGCTGAAGCCCTGGGCGCCGGCCACAGCCCGGCTTGGCGGCGCTACCTGCCGGTCGCCGGGCAGACCGGCTGAGCAGGCAGTCGCACCGGCAGGGCGGCCTGGTCCTCGGCGGTGAAGGCCCGTTTGCCGATGACCCGGCACAGCTCCCGCTGCCAGTGGCCGGGATCCAGCGGCAGCGGGCCACCCAGCCCGCCCACCCGGGCCACCAGGACGATGCTGCTGTCCCTGGATCTGCCCATGAAGCCGTAGGACACGCCGCCCTGGCCGCTGGGGTCGAACTTGGCGCTGACCACGTCCGGCCCGATCGGCACGGTCGCGGTGACCCGGCCGGTGGTCAGCTCCACCACCGAGACCGGGGAATGGCCGCGCACGATCACGGTGACCTGGTTCGGCGCCGGGTACACGCCCACCCCGACGGTGCTGGCGTCCCCGGGGATCGGGGCGGGCACCAGGGCGGTGGCGTCGTAGTGGGCGAGTTGGCCGCCGGTGCGCGGATCCCACTGCCGCACCTGCCCGTCGACGGTGGTGATCAGGTTGCCGGTGTGGTCGAAGGCGTAGTTGTAGACCAGGTCCTGTTCTGGGCTGCCGCTGGCCGTGGTGATCCGGCTGACCTCCCGCAGCGCCGCGGTGTCCCGCACCATCACCGTGTTCCTGGTGGTGCGGTAGGCCAACAGCGAACCTTCGGGGTTGAGGATGAGGTTGTTCTCCTTCAAGTCCGATGGGTTCGCCGGAGCGGGCACCTCGGCGAGCAGGCGGTCGGCTGGCTGGGCACCTCGGTGTAGATGATCCGGTTGTTGGTGCTGCTGGCCAGCAGGAGTTTCCCGGCTGCCTCCAGCAGGTCGAACCGGTGGGCGGTCACGCCGGAGGTCATGGCGACCTCGGCTATCCGCTTGCCCTGCCGCAGATCCACGTGGGCCAGGGGCATCCCCGGGGTCAGGCTGAAGGGCAGGCCGGTGGCCAGACTGTTGTCCTGCACCATGGCTCGCTCCCCGGTCCGGTCCACCGCGAGGTTGGCGCAGACCAGCTCGGTCGCCTGGTGGGCGGGGCCAGGCGGCGCGCCTTCGGCGATCGGCTGGCGGTACAGCTCTTCCCGCTCCTGGTCCAGCTGGCGGCAGACCACCATGGCCGTGCGGTCGCTGGAGACCCTGATCCGCTGCCGGTGACCTGGCGCCACCACGGTCCGCGGCTGGCCGGCTGGGGCGCTGACCCGCCGATGGCGCCAGCGTCGAGATCCCACCAGACCAGCCGGTCCTCGGTGGGCACCAACAGCAGCCTGCCGTCCAACGACAGGGACACCGCGTTGCCCTGCTGCGCCATCTTCACCAGCCTGCCCGGCAGCCGGGGCAGCTGGCGGATCTCACCCATCGCCGCCTCGGCCTCCGGATCCACCGGGAACCAGCCACCGGTGCCGTCGTCGTTGACGAAGGCCGCCCGCCGCCCGTCCGCCGAGACCATCGGGTGCCGCACGTAGGAGGGTGGCACCTGCCTGGCGCGTACCTGGCCGGCACTGGTCTCGGTGAACAGGGTGGCCTGCCCGAGGTTGCTCACCGCCAGCACCACCCGGCCGTCCCGGCTCGCGGGCTCGTGCGCGAGGTACTGCCGCATCAGCTGGTTGCGCGCCTCCTGGGTCGGCGCCCGGGAGTCGGCCAGCGTGCGCTGCTCCTCCCCGCGCACCCAGGCGCTGACGAACAACCCGGCCAGCAGCACCGCGGCCACCACCAGCACCACCAGCTCCGACCGGGCCAGTCGTCGCGCGTGCCGCCGCCTCCGCCGCTGCTCGCGGCCCTGCTCGAGGTAGTCGCGTTCGCCCTGGTCCAGATCGGGGGCCCGGTCCGGCAGCCAGCGGGCCGAGCCGGCGGTGGGCCAGCACCGGCTCCAGGAAGTCCGCGCGCAGCGTGCCCGGCACGTGCAGCTGATCCGGGACGCCGGGGTCGAGGAGCACCTGGGCCAGCGCGTGCACCGCCTGCTCCGGCCGTTCCAGCAGTTCCTCGAACTGGTCGAGCACCACCAGCAACCGCCGCGCCCCGTGCCGCGCCAGCAGCAGCGGCAGCAGCTCGTGCAGCCCCTGCCCGGTCACGGACAGGCCGGGCTCCAGCAGCGGGAGCAGCGCCGCGGCCTGCCCGTTGGCCTGGTAGCCGACGGTCACGCTCTGACCGGGCTCGAGGTCGCCGTTCCAGCTCTCCGCGGCGGCGGTGACCGTCGAGCCGCTCTGCGTCACCGTCGCGTGCCAGCCGATGGTGATCGCAACGCCCGACGTCGTGTTCCAGGTGGACCACCAGTTCCGCACGTGCGCCACCGCCTGACTGATCGTGGTGACCGGCGGCCCGAGCGCACCGGCGCCGCGACCTGCTCGACCGTCCTCGTCCGCACCGACCAGGCCCCTGCCCTGGCACACGGGGCCATGATGCAACCGGGCAGCCGGACCTTCTTCTGCTGGAAGGACGGCCTCACCCCCACCGGCGAGATCACACCGAAGAACCCGGCCTGCGCGGCCGCGGTGGCACAGAGCGGCACCAATCCGCTGTACAACTGGTTCAGCGTGCTGTGCTCCGACGGCGAGGGCCGCACCCGCGGCTTCGTGCCGGACGGCCAGCTGTGCAGCGGCGGCAACACCGCCTTCTCCGGCTGGAACCAGCCCAGGAACGACTGGCCGCGAACCCGCCTGACCGCGGGCACCGCCATCACCTGGTCCTACAACTCCTGGGCGGGCAGGCTGCCTGCGGGCAAGAGCGGCAACCACCTCATCTACTCGGTGTGGAAGCGTTCGGACAGCAAGGAAACCTTCTAAGGCTGCTCGGACGTGGTCTTCGACGGCGGCAACGGCGAGGTCACCGGCATCGGCGGCGGGCCAGCGCATCGCCAGCCTGTGGGACGGCACGCACGCGGTCACGGGCGGCACCGTGACCGTGCGCAACACCGAATGGAACCGCAGTGCGGCACCCGGTGGCCAGACGAGCTTCGCACTGGTCCTGGACTCTCCCGGCGATCTCCAACCCGGGAGCGCCCTGAGCTGCGACAGTCCCTGACCGGCGCACCACAGGACGGGATCCCCCGCCGCCACCCGGGATCCCCTCCGCCCGGTGGCTTCGACCGGCCCGCGTACGCGAGCTGACTCGGAAGATCCGGGCCGCGGCGGCCGCCTGGCCGGTGGAGGTCAGCGGGAGAACTGCCGGACCGGGGCGGCAGTGGTGGAGCGAGCACCAGAACGGCTGACCAGCCGTCGATTCGAGCCCCGAAACCGGGCAGCCTGGAAGTGGACCAGCTCGGCTGCGTCCACAATGGACAGATGAGCGCAGCGCCCCGGCGGCAGGCAGATCGTCAGCGCGTGAGCGGGACGGCGATCTGGCCGGGGAACCGCGGGTTCTCCGCTTCGTCGAGCATCGCGGCGGCAACGGTGTCCCGGCTCACCATGATGCGGAAGATGCTCTTGGGGGAGGCATCGAGGCCGACGGTGCGCCGGGACGGGCTGATCGGTTTGTTCGACAGGGGCCCGGCGTGGAAAACCGTCCCGCCGGCTTCGGTGACCACGGCGTCCGACTCGACCTTGTCGGCGACCTCCGCTCCGAGTCCGCTGAGGATCAGCCGGTTGAGCGCGCTTGCCACCGCGGCCGAGGGGCCCGTGCCGTAAGCACCCAGCCAGATGACGCGGGCGCCCGAGGCCACCGCCGATCGGGCGCCCGCGGTCAGCACACCCGGTTTTGTCCCCTTGGGCACACCCAGTCCGGACAGCACCAGTTCACTGCCTTCCAGCGCCGAGTCAATCTCGTCAGTGTGGAACACGTCCGCGACGATCTTGGTCAGCCCCGGGGCGTCCGGAACGGTGATCCGGTCCGGATCGCGGGCGATGGCCCTGACGATGTGGCCACGTTCGAGTGCCTGCCGGGTGAGGGAGAGTCCGGTCGGGCCGGACGCGGCGAGAACGGTGAGGTGCATGAAAATCTACTCCTGGGGGGTCAGTGCAAACGATGTTTCCAGTTCGCGCGCCGCCGCGCGGGGGCCGGTTCGTCCCCTGCTTACCGAGTCGGATTTCAGTCGAGGATGTTCAGCTGTGCCGATGCATCCGGGGCATCGACCGGATCGAGGTAGAAGCGGACCGCTCCGGCGCGGCCGTCCTCGACCCGGATGATGACCGTGCCGCGGATGGTCTCGACGACCCCGTCGGCCCGCGTGCCGATCATCTCCCACTCCGTCCACACCCGGTCACCGTCCACCACGGAGTCGATGACCCGGGCGTCCAGGCCGTTCGAATACCGGGCGAAGATCGTCGTGTAGTTCGCGCGAACCTGGTCGGCACCGCGGAAGGAGCGAGCAGGGTGCACCGGCATCACGCAGTCGAAGTCGTCGGTGTAGTTGACCACCAGCTTTTCGACGTCACGTTCGGACATCGCCGCGGCCATTCGAAACGGAACGGCGCGCACTTCCTCGGTAGACGCACTCACTTCTCGCCCTCCTTGTACGCAGACCCCTTGGCGATCGCGTAAAGCTCGGGGTTGCCCTCGAAAGGGGCTTTTCGCACGACGCGGATGCGCCTCAGTCGCCATTCATTGTCGACCCGCCGCAGGTCGACGTGCCAGAAAGCACGCACGACGAGCCAGTCCACCTCGTCGGTGGGAACGTGGTGGTAGGCCACCATGAAACTCCGGCAGGTAGCGTGGTCGCCCGCAAGCTCGACGATGACGTTGGAGGTCGAGTGGTGAGTGCTCTGAAACCCTTCCAGCGCCGTCCGGCAGGCGGCCACGAAATCATCGGCACTCAATTCTTGTGGCGGCGCGCCCAAGTGCTCGGAGACGTCCATCGTGACGGTATCGGCGAGGATCGCACGCAGATCGTCCCAGTCCTTCAGATCCTGTGACCAAGCGAAACGGGCCACGGTCTCGGCGACAGCGACCCGGTCGGCGAGGTGGTTGACATCAGTCATGAAAATTCCTTTATCGAGAACACGATCGGAAAAAAAGTCGAGTGCGGAGCGCGTGTCTACACAGATTCACGTGCGCTGTCTCCGCCTTCCCGGTACCCATTCTTCCGGGTTTCGGCCGCCGTAGCAGGGGCCAGGATGTCCCCCCTAGTCGGATGCCGCTGATATTCTTCGGCCATGCCGGACGCGAGCACTTTGGGAACGGTGTTGCGGGAGCGACGTGAACGCACCCGACCCGAACAGGTGGGTGTCGTCGGTCACGGCCGCAGGCGCACGGGCGGCCTGCGCCGGGAAGAGCTCGCCGAATTGGCCGGCGTGTCGACGGATCACCTGAAACGCATGGAGCAGGGTCGTCGGCATCCCTCGCCCGGTGTGTTGAACGCCCTGGCCCGAGCACTCCGGGTGAGCAGAGCGGAGTACGAGCACCTGTGCGCGCTGGCCGGTTACGCGCCGGTGGAAGGGCTGGTGCCACGGCAGCTCAGTGATGGCGCGCGCCGGCTCGTGGACCGGCTGGCGAGCACGCCGGTGTGCGTACTCGACGCCACCTGGACGGTCGTCGGCTGGAACCGGGCTTGGGAAGCGCTGGCCTGCGGGGTGCCCTCGCTCCACCCGCGCGAGGGCAACATCCCCTGGCGGGTGTTCGTCGGTCAGGGCGGCCAGGTGCTGCGGTCGCCGGGTGACGACGCGCGCTTCCGGCGCCTGCTGGTGGCCGAACTGCATGCGGCCTCGACCCGCTACCCCGCGGACGAAGACCTGGCGTCTCTGACCGCCGACCTCCAGCGCGCCAGCGCCGTGTTCGCCCAGCTCTGGGCGAGCACGCCCACCGCCGGGCAGCACGACAGCCGGATGCTGCTGCGGCACGAGGATCTGGGGCGGATCGCACTGGACTGCGACACCGTCCACATTCCCGACGGCGACCTGAGGGCGGTGGTGTTCACGGCAGACCCGGGCTCGACCGAGGCCACGTCGCTGACCGAGTTCCTGCTGGAGGCCCGCAGCGCGCAGGCCGGCCAGTGAACGGCTGGATCGAGCGCATGAGCGGTCGCCGCCGCACCGGGAATCGCCGAGCAGCAAGGGTGTGGCGCGTTCGGCGGAGCCGGTGCTCGTAGCCACGGCTGCCTCAGCGTGTGAGGTTGCCGGCCCTCGGCTCGTCTGGGCGCGGTGCTGCCAGCCGCTGGAACTCCTCCTCGGAGATCGGGAGCACGGTGTTCCCGAGGAAGGCGTGCGATCTCCCCATGAACGCGGCGACGTGGCGTGCGCTGCGGAAGTGCGGCTCGCCGAGTTCCACCACCCACCAGCCGGACTCCAGCCGCCCGAGCACGTCGGTGTGTTGCCGGCAACGCGAGGATGCCGACCAGCCTGTCCGTCGTCCCCGCGTGTGCGGGGGTGGTCCCCTGCCCGCGGACTGGATGCGGCCCCTGCTCCCGTTGTCCCCACGTGTGCGAGGGTGGTCCCACGCCGACGGCCCGGAGAGGGCGCGCCTGCTGGTCGTCCTCATGTTTGCAGGGGCTGGCCCGTCGAACGTCAACGTGTCCGGGTTGACACGCCCAACTCTGTGACGGCCCACAGACGACCCCATGATCACCTAACAGGTCCAAAACACAAGTTCAGCACCCTTCCAGCTCTACTTCACTGATCATGTGCGACGTGCCGTATGTCGGGAAGCGGTGGGTGCGCCAGACCTCGGAGTACGACCGGGAGCGCAGGATCTCCTACTGGACAAAGAACTACCGGACCGGGATCGAGCTGCAGGACGACGCGGCACTGGACCGGCGGTACCCGTACTACGACCCGGTCACAGCTTCTTCCAGGTCGCCTCTCCCCTGCCCCACAGGACGATGTCCCCGTCCAGGGGACTGGTGGGGAAATCGCCGCGCAGGGTGCGGGTGAGGAATTCGGCCATGCCGCAGTCGTAACGGGTGAACCGGACCTCGCCGCGGTCGAACACCAGCACCGGCCACTCCGCCGGGTCGGTCGCGGTGGCGTCCCAGCAGAACATGTCCGCACCGCTGGAGGCCGCCCAGGTGATCAGTGCGGGGGATGTCCCTGCCAGCTCGGGGGACTTGGACGCCATGTTCCAGGTTTCCTCCGCGTTGCCCGTCTCGTGGACCATGCCGTTCCAGCCTGCCTCGTGCAGGGGTGCCTTCGCCTGTGGGGGGATGACCTCCAGGAAGTCCTGGATCGTCCCGGCGCCGTTTACCTGGATGAATCGCTGGTAGTCGGGTGGGAACGGGCGTTGCCATGACCGGGCGATCTCCGCCCAGTCGAGGTGGGGCCCGCCGGTGGGTGGTGGCGGCATCAACGTCATCAGGATGTCCACATCGGCTGCCGAACTCATCGGTGCTCCTTCGCCCTGGTCACGCTGTGCCGCCGGTGGGAACCGGTGCGCCCGCGTCGGTCTGCGTGCCCAGGTTGTATCCGTTGGAGAGGATGTTCGGCACGACGGCGTTGAGGCCGATCGCCGGGGTCCCGTCCGGATAGGTGCCCTGGATCGACACGTGGTAGCCCGTTGGGACCGTCCTGTTGCCCGAGTACCGGGGAGTCACGCGGTACATCACCTGGGCATCGCCGGCGTCGATCACCGTTCTTACCTGTTGCTCCCACATGGCCATGTGGTTGAACCTGTACTGCTGCGAACTTCGCTGACTGGCGTTGGCGCCGCGTGCGCAGGGCGAGAGGTTGCGCAGGTCGCTGCCGGACCCGCCGAGCTGTTTGGCGAGCAGATGACAGGCATTGATGTCGCGGGTCGGGGACAGGCCCTTGGTGGTGGCGAAACCCTGCGCCCACAGGTAACCGGGCGGCTGCGCGCCAACCGCGGTGCCGGTGTGGCTGGCGAGGTAGCCGCGGTTCAGGCATGCGGTGATCCCCTGGGCACGATGTCCGTTGGCGGGGTCGGTGTCCTGGATCTTGTCCCAGCCTTGCGGGCCGCAATCGACCGGTTTCTCGGGCCGTCGCCCGGTGGGACGGCCACCGGGCACGCTCTGGACCCGGATGAGGTTGAGCATCCTGCCGTCCACGAGGGCGGTGGCCTGCCCACCGTCGTTGATCGCCTGGGAGACGGGATCCGGTGCGGCTCCGGGAGCCACGACCTCCAGTGCGGTGAACGTGCGGTTGTCCGGGTTCAGGATGAGGCCGTCGTAGGAACGGTAGGGGGACAGGCCCGCCGCCTTGCCCGGCGTGAGCCGCTGCACCGTGCCGGGGGTGAGCAGGACCCGGACCGGTTGCGGGTGGACGGTGACGCCATTGGCTTCGCCGTACTTGGTCAGGGCGTCGCGGATGGCTTTCGGGGAGCTGGGGTCACCGCCGTCGTTGCCTGCCCGCCCGAGGTCGGCGGACACCCTCGCCGGGCGTCCCTGGTCGCCGCCGGCCGTCAGACCGGCTGCGGCTCCGTTGTTCTGGGGTGCTGTCGCGGCTTCCTGGAGTGCGGCGGCAGTCTGCTCCAGCATGGTCCGCAGCTGGGATTGCAGGGTGGTGATCCCGTTGTTGTGGGCCGTGATCCGCTGGTTGAGTTGCTGTTTCTCCCGATCCAGCTGCTGACCTTCGGTGGTGATCTGGTTCTGTTCGGCGGTGGTCGCTGCCTTCTCGGCGTTGAGTGCGTTCTGCTTGGCCTGGATCTGGCTCTGCTCGGACCGGAGCTGGGCGGCTTCGGCGTTGTAGGCCATGTACGCCGCTTGCTGCTGGGGCAACCGGAAGGTGTTCGGCCTGGCGTTGTGCGCGTTGATCCGCACCTGCAACGCCGCGGTCTCCTGGTTCAGCGCGGCGGCCTTGCCGTTCCAGCCCGCCGCCTTCTGCCGGACCGCACCGGATTTCTGGTTGTGCGCCTGGATCTTGGCTTCTTCGGCCTGCTTCTGCTGGTTCAGCTGCCGACTTTGCTCCTGCTCCTGGAGCACCCGCGTCTCGATCGCCTTCAGCTCGGCGAGGAACTTGGGGTCGAGCTGGCCGCCGAGGTCCAGCCCGCCGGGGCGTGGTGGCGCCAGCACCGCGGTGTCGGCGGCCGCCACCCCCACGCTGGGCAGGAAAGCCAGCAGGGCGACGGAGATGACGGCCAGGGCGCGTCGCAGGAACGGCGAGGGGTGGGGGCGGTGGCGTGTCATCGTCACCCACTCACCCTGGCGGCGAGCTGGTCGGCGATCGTGCCGGCGACCTGACGGCTGTCACCGGCCTGGCAGACCGCGACCTGGAGCACCGCGCGTCCTTTCAGCCGTGCCTGCCGGTGGCAGGCCCAGCCGTCGCCGGCGTCCTGGGTCGCGACCCAGCTCACCGCCTCCGCGGTGGCGGTGTGGAGTTCGTAGTTCCACTGGGAGGCACGGTGGCCTGCCGCGCCGCCTGCCCGCACCGCGGTGGGGCAGTTGGCGATGCCGTTGGACACGGTGGCGAAGACCTGGCTGGCGTCGTCGCTGGTGGGGTACAGGCCGATCACCTGGGTGACGGTGTGGTCGGCCTGGGTGTCGGAGTCCTGGTAGGTCACCGACCCGAAACTCGTCCAGCCGTTGGCGTAGACGGCCTGCGTGGCCGGGCCGACCGCCACCGCGCACTCCAGCGGGTCGGCGGACAGCGCCGGTGGCGGTTCGCTGGTGCCGTGCTGGGACCGCAGGGTCTGGCCGAGCGCCTTGCTGACCTCCTCGGCAGGCAGCACACTGGCCTGCACCGTGCCGGGCACCGCGCCCATCCCCGAGGGCCATAGCCACCAGGTGATCCCGGCTCCTACCGCCAGGATGGCCGTGGTGGCGCCGAGGATCCACCAGAGGCGCCTGCGTGGCCGAGGCTGGGCAGTGTGCAACCCACTCGTGTCCGGCTGTGGTGGTTCACCGGCCGGCGGTGGCTGGTGCATCGGTCCCCCGTTCGGAATGGTCGCGCTGATGTCGCGATCTATAGCGCGCGACCGCAGGCGGCTCGGTTGACTTCGGCCAACATCACCCGGATCGCCTAGTACGCCGCCTTGGCCGCGATTCCATCGCGGCCAACGGTTCGGGCACAGGCTGGGATGATGCCGGGGTGGGCTACACCGAAGCGTACGAGTCCGACCTGATCCGCGGTGACCAGGATCCCCTGCCATGGCGACTGCGCGCGGAGATCACCGCGCTGGCCCTCGGCACCGACCGGCTGCTGGACATCGGGTGCGGCACGATGTTCAAGACCCTCGCCCTCGCCCCGCTGGTCCGGCAGGTCGTCGGCGTCGAACCCAACCCACGCATGCTGGCCCAGGCGCACACCAACATCACGGCCAGTGCCGTGGGCAACGCGGTCGTCGTCGCCGGGCGCGCCGAGCAACTGCCGTTCCCGGACTCCTCCTTCGACCTGGTCACGGTGATGCTGGCGCCGCACGACACCAGCGAGATCAGCCGCGTCCTGCGGCCTGGCGGCCGGGCGGTCCTGGAGAAGATCGGCGACCGCGACAAGTGGAACTTCAAGACCGAGTTCGGTGCCGACGACCACGGCCCGCGTGGCCAGTTCGCCGACCTGGACCAGGGTCAACGCGCCCGTGAATACGAAGACGAGTTCGCCGGCCTCTTCGACCGGGTCGAGGTCCGAGAAGGGTTCTGGGCGACCTACTACTCCCGCACCGGCCTGGAGCTGCTGTTGGAACAGACCTCCGCCATCCGCGGCTTCGACCCGGTCGCGGACAAGGCGGTGCTGGACCGGATCTGCCAGGAATGGACCACCCACCGGGGAATCAAGACCATCCAGAACCGCATGCTCATCCAGGCCTGGAAGTGACCTGATCACCTCGCTACCGGTTGAGGGACCAGTCGGCGTCGCCGTCGCTGACGCTGCCGTCGTGGTAGGAGCCCGTGAACGGGTCCGGCCACCTGCCGCCGGGGAAGAAGCTGTTGTCGATGGCCTCGCCTTTGAGGCTGACCAGGTTCTGCGCCTGACTGCCCAGGAAGGCGACCAGTGCGGTGACCAGTCCTGAGATCATGCCGGTGGTCAGGCCAAGCTCGCCAACGAAAACCACCAGGCCCGCCAGCGAGAGCACGGCGCTGCCCAGCAGCACCACGGCGGTCGTGACGGCGGCGATGACCTTTGCCAGCAGCAGGGCGATGGCCGCGTAGAAGGCCAGGCCGGCCGCGGCGCTGATGGCCAGGGCGGCGGAGGTCTTCTCCGCGATGGTGGCGATCTTGTTCGCGGCGTCGCCCTGCGGCTTGATGTGGGACTTGTAGGACACCGCCGCTGAGCCTGCCCAGGAGTTGACCGCGGGCATCGCCTCGGGCTTCAACTGGCCGACGACGTTGGTGGCCTGGCCGCGAACGTCCAGCCATTCCAGGGAATAGGCGAAGAAGTACAGCGGGGCGGCGATGCCGACCGCGATGTCCTTGACGGTCACGCAGATGTGGTGTCCCGTGCGGTAGATCTGTTCGGCGCACCATTCGATGGCGTCCCTGAGGAACTCCGGCATCATCGCCACCTGGGGTTGCAGGCGAATGGCCGTGCGCAGCGCGGCCAGTTGAGCCTCCAGGTCGTCGATCCCCTTGTCCACCTTCGTCTTCACGGCATTGAACTGCGCGGGGCTGAAAGCCATCCCAACGCTCCCCCTTCAGTAAAGTCCCTTGATCCTGTGCAGGTTGGCGGCCTCTTCCCGCTCATAGGTGTCGGCCACCTGGCGCAGCGTGTTCGCGACCTCCCCCATCCGCCTGACGCCCTCGCCCGACCTGTCGACCACCTGGTTCACCACCTCGGTGTAGGTGTCGAAGACGAGCTGGAACAGCCCGGCCTGCACCCGGTTGAGCCGCATCGCCTCCGCCAGGGTGACGACCTCGCCCATCTCCCCGGCCTGCCTGTCCCACACATCGGCTTCGTCGCGCAGTGCCGCGGTCGCGGCGCGGACCTGGTCCGCGGTTGGCGGTGCCATGTCGAGTCGCCCTTCAGTCGAGGAGGCGGTCTGGGTTGTTCAGCAGGGCCAGGGTTTCGGCCAGCACGCTGTCCACGCCGGCCAGCGGATCCGCCCGCGGCGTGCGCTGCTGCTCCTCCAGCGCCGCCCTGGCTGTCTGGAGGGCCTCGCCGAGCGCGTTCATGAGTCGGGTGGCGGTCTGGTCGGCCGTCCAGCGCGCGTCCGCCGTGCAGGAGACCAGCCCGGCTGGGGACAAGGTGAGCGTGAGCCTGCCGGACCGGTCGGTGCCGGTGACAGTGGCGCCACCGGTTCCCGGATCGAAGGATTCGAGCCGGTCGAACGCCTTGAGCGCGTCCTCCGCGACCACGTCCAGCGGCCGCGGGGTCCCGATGTCGGGCAGCCGGTTGCCGGGAGTCGGCGCCGGTCCGGTCGTGCTCGACGCTGCCTTCAACTGATCGAGCTGGTTCTGCCACCCGTCCGTGGCCAACTTGTCCGACCAGGCCACCATCCGCTGCCCCACCGACGCCTGGAACGCCGCCAGCACCGCCGCCCCCAACGCTTCCGGCTGGAGCCTGCGCTGCCAGTCGTTGCCGACCCGGAACGAGACAGGCAGGCCGTCCGGCCCCGAGGTGACCTGGACCGTGCCGCTGGCATCGGAGCCCGCCGCCTGCCGGGGCATGGCCGCTTCGGCCGCACGCAACAGCGTCTGCATGGCCGCGGTCTGTTGTCGCAGCTGGGCCAGTCTCACCAGCAGCTCGTCGCTCATGGACTTCTCCCTCCGGTGGTCCTGTCCGTGGCGGGCGGTGCACCGACTACGCGGTGGGCCGCGCGTAGCAGGGGCAGGCTGGCGAACGCACCACCGAGCAGGAGCCAGGACAGCGCCGAGCCGGTGAGCAGAGTGGCGATCGCGATCACGGCCGCGGTGATGATCGTCAGCCACAACAACACGACGGTGGCGAGCCGCACCTGTCCGGATGTCCTGGCCCACAGCCCGGTGAGCACCGCCCCGATCGCCAGCGCCACCATCACCGCCACGATGATCACTCTGGAACCAGTCGGGCCGAACGGCGCCGTACTGGCCGCGATCGGACTGGTGGACCAGACAAGCGGCGCGGCCGCGAAGCTGATCTCGGCGATCACCACGACGATCAGCGCGTCCCGATGTTCGGCGCGGGCTCTGCGCTCGGCGTCCGGCACGCGGTCTCCTTCCCGTGGATCCCGCTGAGCGGCCCAGAACCAGTGGCCAGGACCGGCGGAGGCCGTCCGCGCCGATCGTGGCCACGCTGAACTGGCCCGTCGCCACGATCCCCGTGCGGGCGTGCGCGGACGCACGGACCTGATCCACGGATTCGCTGAGGTTCACCAGCTCCTGGGTGAGCTGCCGCAGGTCGGCACCAGCGGCGCGCGCCGCTGCGTCCGACCGTCGGAGGCAGGCTGGTGCCCCCGGTCCCGTTCCCCCCGTGCACGACCCATCACCTCGCACGCATCCCCATACGTACAGTCACCATACATGAACGTTCCGTGTTCGGGAAGGTGCACTCGGCCCCGGTGTCAGCTGCCGCTGCGGGCCAGGATCTCCCTGCCGTGTGCCTCGAACTCCGGGTCGGCGTGTTCATGTGCCCACACGACCGTGCTCACCCCGGTGTAGGCCGCGTAGCAGCGCAGTACGGCCAGGTCGAGTTCGGTCGGGGTTCGGCCGTAGCCGGACAGGAATGCCTCGCGCAGGTCTGGGCGGTTGTGCCAGACGCCGAAGTGCAGGCGGCTGAGGTCCTGGATCCACACGTCTTTGCGGGCGTGGCCGAAGTCGATCAGGCGGAGCCTGCCGGTGTCGTCGACCAGCCAGTTGCGGGGGTGGTTGTCCAGGTGGCAGGGCACCAGGGTGGGGGCTGGCAGGGTTGCCAGGCCGGACAGTTCGGTGCGGGCGGCGGCCAGCTGGGATTGCGAGAGCAGGGTCTCGGCTCGGGTGGCCCAGCTGTCGAACTTGGCGAGCAGGCGGGGGGCGAAGCCGGGATCGGTTATGGGGGCGGTGGACTGGTGGAAGCGCCGGGTCAGTTCGCCCGCACGGTGGTGCGCTTGGGGGGAGGTCGCGGCCGGGGTGCTTTCGGCCAGGGTGCCTGGCAGTTTGCTGATCAGCAGGAGTCGCAGGTTGTCGGCGGCGTCGAGCAGGTGGGGTGCGTTGTCCGCCAGTGCGGGGACCCAGTCGCGGTAGGCGTCGCGTTCGCGTTCGTAGGCCGAGGGTTTGGCCACGGACTTGGCGATCCAGCTCTGGCCGTCGGCGGCGTGCACCTCCACGGTGCGGGCCCCGCCGTGCGGCCAGGACAGGTCGGCGACCGGGTGGCAGGGGCCCAGTACCCGTTGGCAGTGGGCGACGGCCTCGGGCGGCAGGCCGAACCAGTCGGTCTGGTGGTCATCGGTCACTGTGCGGATCCCCGTCTTTCCCGTGGCGCTCGATGAACCGGCCGAGTTCGTGCTCGGAACGGCAGCACACGAAATCCCCGATGATAAGGACGTCCACCAGGCAGCCGAACAGGAAGGCCACCGCGTCGGCCGGGGTCTCCACGATCGGCTCACCCTGGACGTTCATCGAGGTGTTGAGCACCACGCCCACCCCGGTCAGGTCCTCGAGGTACCCGAGCAGGCGGTGCAGGCTCGGGTACTGCTGCTCGGTGACTTCCTGGACCCGTACCGTGCCGTCGAGGTGGACCACGGCCGGCACGGTTTCCTCGGCCTCCGGGGTGGCCCGGCCGATCAGCAGCATGTGCGGCGAGCGGCCGGAGAGGGCGAAGTAGCGCGCGGTGTCCGCCTCCCGCACGGCGGGCGCGTAGGGGCGGTAGGGCTCGCGGTACTTGATCCGCTCGTCGAGGGTCCGCCGCACCCCGGGGTCGCGGGGATCGGCCAGCACCGACCGGTTGCCCAGGGCCCGCGGCCCGTACTCGCTGCGGCCGGTGAACCTGCCGACCACCCGGCCGTGCGCGATGGCCCGCGCCGCGACCAGTTCCGGGTCGGCGACCCTGCGGTGCGGCACGCCCTGGCCCGCCAGGGTCGACTCGATCTCCGCCGGGGAGTACTCCTTGCCCAGCAACGGGGAGAACGGGCGCGGGTCGGGACACGGCCAGTTGCCGTCCCTGGCCGCGCCGAGCAGGGCCGCGCCGAGTGCGGTGCCGGAGTCGTGCGCGGCGGGCTGCACGAACAGCCGGTCCGCCACGCCCGCGCTCAGCACGGCCTCGTTGGCCAGTCCGTTGAGGAAGGTGCCACCGGCCAGCCCGAGGGCTCGTTCGCCGGTGAGTTCGGCGGCGTGCCGGGCCAGGTGCAGCACCATCTCCTCCAGGCAGTGCTGCGCGGCATAGGCGACATCGGCGCGCCGGGCGAACCACTGCTCCGGCGTGCCCCTCGGTTCCAGGTGGTGGCGGGCGATGTCCTCGAAGGACTCGCCCTGCTCGTTGGCCTGGAAGTGCACGCGTCCGGCGGTGCCGAGGTCGAAGCAGGCCCGCATCCGGTCCAGCAGCACCGGTGTGCCGTGCGCGGACAGGCCCATGAGCTTGCCGCTCTCGGTGTGCCGCTTGCCGTCGCCCAGCACCGAGTTGCACTGCGCGAGCTTGGCCAGCTGCGCGTAGAACCGGCCCAGTGAGTGGCCCGGCCGCTTGAGCAGGTCGATGCCCCGCGAGCCGCGCAGGTCGGTGGCGAACGGCCTGCTCTCCACGGTCACCGAGTCCGCGGAGGACTGCCGGTCGACCAGGGTCAGCTCGCTGCCCTCGCCCCGGTAGTAGGAGACGACCTCGGCGGTCAGGGTGCCGTCCTTGGTCCGCCAGCGCCCGCCGCTGTGGTCGGCCACGAGCACGGCCGCCGAGTCGAAGCCGGAGACGTAGTAGGCGCTGGCGGCGTGCGCGAGGTGATGGCCCACCACGTGCGTGTCCTTGCCCAGCGTCTCGTAGCTCCACGGTTCGAGCAGGTCGTTGACGAAGACCGCGTCCACGTCGGCCATGGTGATCCCGGCGAGGTCGAGGCAGTAGCGCACACCGGCCAGCGGGCCGTCCTCGGGCACCCCGTAGCTGCGCTTCTTGCGGGTGATCCGTTCTTCCTCGATGGCGGCGAGCACCTTCCCGCCGCCTACCAGGCAGGTGGCGAAATCGTGCTTCGATCCGCCGAGCCCGAGGTAGTACCGCATGGCGAGGTCTCCTTCTTCGATGAGTGGGGGCGGGGTGCGCTCAGTCCTGGCCTGCGACGGTGCGGATCCGCCGCAGCAGGTCCTCCGGCGGGATGTCGTCGGCGAAGACCCGCCGCAGCGCCAGCGGGTTGGTCGCCGGAGCGCCCATCAAGCGACCGGCTTCGGAGAGCAGGCCGTAGGCGTGCCGCAGCCCGACGACCTCCCGGATCTGCTCCCAGGTGATGTCGCTTTCCCGGCCGAAGGGGTAGGCCAGCGCGGACACGGTGGGCAGGCCGGCGCCGGTGATGGCCGCGTGGGCCTCGCGCAGCGCGTGGTCCAGCTCGCGCAGGGAGAGCAGGCTGAGGTTCTCGTGCCACCAGCCGTGGCTGCCGAAGCGCAGGTGTTCGTGGTCGAGTGCGGCGAGTTCGGCCCAGGTCGCCGCGCGGTCCGGGCACTGCGCCACCACCTCGGGGCGCACGAGGTCGAGCACCCGCGCCTCCGCCTCGGCGTAGCGCAGTCCGCGCAGCTCCCGCAGGGTGGCCGCGGGGTCGGCGGGCGCCGCGTCGCGCCAGCCACGCACGCCGTGCGCCCGGCCGAAGACGTCCCACCAGTAGGGCTGCTCGCGCGCGCAGTGCGCCGCTGGCACGAACACGGTGGCGGGCACCCCGACGGTGTCCCGGATCGCGGCCTGGGCCAGCTCCAGGGTCCGCGCGTAGGCGTCATCGAAGGTGATGGTCACGTACAGGTTCCGGGAGCGCTCCAGGCTGGGACCGTGCCGCAGCGCCACGGACAGTTCGAGCACCTCCGCGTTGGCGGCCAGGGTCTTGAGCTGCTCGCGGAACCGATGATCGCCCACGGACAGCCGGAGCAGGTCGTCACCGGGCCAGGCCTGTTCGGACGGGCGGACGCAGTGGTAGAGCAGTGCGACGACGGTCATGCGGTGAACCACTTCCTCAGTTGACGGGTCAGGTGCTGCAGCGGCCCCAGGTTCCGGCTGAGCGAGTACGCGAGCGTGCCTGCCGACAGGGCCAGGGAGCCCACGCCCGGCACCGCGGCGTCCAGTCCGGCCGCGCGGGCCGCCCGGCGCACCAGCAGGACCGACAGCACCGCGTTGGCCACCGGCAGCGCGGCCAGCCAGGGCCATCCGCCGAAGAACCCGCAGACCAGCAGCCACAGCCCGGCCAGCGGGCCGAGCAGCCAGGAGGCCACGTCGCGGTAGAGCGAGACGAGCCGCAGCAGGTGGAAGCGGGCGCCGAACTCGGCGGCCTCGGCCCCCAGCAACCGGCGGTAGCGCAGCACGTCCCACATGCCGGAGAACCAGTTGCTCTTCTGCGCCAGCAACTCCCGGACGGTGGTGGGGGTGTCGGTGTTCTCCACCACCGGGACCACCTGGACCGGGATGGCGCGCAGCGACAGGCGGAAGCCCAGCAGCAGGTCCTCCAGCGCGGTGCGGCTGCTCAGCCCGTCGAGCCTGCTGAGCAGGTCCAGCCGCACGGTCAGCCCGTGGCCACGCAGGTAGTAGGCGCCGCCCCGGCGGCTGTTGCGCCGGTACATGTCGAACTCGAAGCCCAGCGCCCAGCGGGTCTGGTAGTAGGCCGCGCCTGCCAGGTACCAGGCCCATCGGCCGCGCAGCCGGTCCAGGTTGCGCAGCGAGACGCACATCAGCTGGGCGACCGGCGGCAGGCCGGTGGCCGTCAGGGTGTCGCCCAGTGCCTGCACGGTGTCGGCCGCCGCGGTGGTGTCGGCGTTGTAGCAGACGAGGTAGGTGCGCCCGGCGCGCTCGCCAGCCTGTGCCCGCACCGCGGCCACGCCCGCGTTGAACTGGGCGGCCATGTTCGGCCGCGGCCCGTCGTGTTCGAGGTGGGTCACCTGCGGGTACTCGGCGGCCAGCCGCCGGGCCACCCGCGCGGTGGGCCCGTGCCCGTGGCCGCCCGCGCCCACCGGCACCTGTTCGGGGGCGGCCCGCTCGGCCAGCGAGGTGACCACGATGATCCTCGCCGGGTACTGGCCGGCCTCGATGGACCGGCACAGCGCGGGCACCGAGTCCGGCAGGGTGTCCGCCTCGGCGTAGGCGGGCACGATGAAGACCAGTTCCGGCGGATTGTCACCGGCGAACCGCTCGCTGGCGGCCAGGTCGCGTTCGCGATCGGCGGCCAGCCGCTGGGGTGCCGCCCACAGCCGGGCCCAGATCAGCGTGTAGCGCAGGGCCAGCCAGCAGGCCACCACGGCCGTGGCCACCGTCACCGGGTCAGGCATCGAGTTCGAATCCCTTGCCCACCAGGGTGATCGCGTCCTGGCGGGAGATCCAGTGCCGGTCATCGCCGACCGCGTAGAGCAGTTCCACCAGCTCCAGCGCCTGCTCCGGCGAGCACACTTCCGGCAGTCTGGGCGCACCCAGCTCACCCAGCACGTGGGCGAGGTCCCGGCCGGGATCACCGGAGAGGCCGGCGTCGGCGAAGAGCCTGCCCAGCCGCGCGACCGAGGGATGGCCGAGTTCGGCCTGGCGGGCCAGCACGGCGGGCAGCAGCAGGCTCGCCGCGTAGCCGTGCGGCAGGCCAAGGCGCAGGCCGGCGATGTCGGAGTACTCGTGCGCGGTGGTCAGGCCCGATCCGCTGGAGAAGGCCATCGCGCCGAACACCGCGGCGGTCATCAGCTGACCGGCGCCGGTCACCGAGCGCTCGCCGAGCGGCTCGGCCAGGCTGCGCACGACCAGGGTCGCCGCGGTGGCGGCGAGCAGGTCGCTGATCGGGAAGCCGCGCCCGGCCAGCAGGGACTCGGTGGCGTGGCAGAACACGTCCACGGTGGGCGGGCCGAGCACGGCGGCGGGCGCGCCGACGGCGAGGGTGGGGTCGAGCACGGCGAGGGCGGGATGGCGCGCGGGGTTGGCGAAGCCGTTCTTGACGCCATGGCCGTCGGCGATCACGGTGCCCCTGGTCACCTCGGCGCCGGAGCCGGACAGGGTTGGCACCGTCCACAGTGGAACCACGTCGGCAGGGCGGTACGTGCCGGGGGCGATCACGTCGGCCGCGGTGACCCCGGCCGGGGCCGCGCCGAGCACGGCCAGCACCTTGGCGCTGTCCATGGTCGCCCCGCCGCCGATGGCCAGGACCAGCTCGGGCCGGTGCGCCTGGGCCAGGTCTGCGCCACCGGCCAGCCCGGCGAGGGTGGGTTCTCCGGCCGGCGGGTTCCACTCGGCCAGCTCGATCGCCTGCTCGGCGCGCAGGGCGGCGAGCAGCTCGCCCGCCGGGCCGGTCGCGGCGGCGGCGTCCACGGCCACCAGCACCCGCCGGGCCTGGGCGCGCACCCGCGCGGGCAGCTCGGCGGCGCGGCCGGCGCCGAAGAGGATCTCGGTGGGGCAGTTGAACCGGAACGTGTCGCCGAAACCGGCGATCAGGTCCACGATCCGCAGGCCGTCAGTCACTTGGTGCCTCCGGTGAGCGCGGTGCGCAGCTGGTCGGCGATGGCATCCCAGGCCATCGACTCGGTGGAGATGGACATCTTGGGTTCCGCGCTGTGCTGGAAGTGCCGGTCGACCTGCTCCCTGCGGCGCCGGAACTCCGCCGCCTGGCTGAGCGGATCGGGCCCGAATCGCCGCAGATAGCGCTGCCAGCCTGGGCCGCGGTGCCGGACGGTGGAGAGCACGCTGCGTTCCAGCACCTGCTCGGCGCCGAAGTGCAGGCGCACCAGCACGATGCCCAGTTCGGCCCGCGCACTGTCCACTTCGGACAGCAGCGCGGAGTCCTCCAGTCCGCATTCGACCAGCAGGTTCACCCCGAGGCTCTCGCACACCAGGTAGCCTGCCGGGCCGAGCAGTTCGAGGGCGGCGGCGCAGCGGCGGGCCTGGGCGGCCAGGAACCCGCGCAGGCCCTCGGCGCCGTCGGTGGCGAAGACCTCGGCCCCCGGCGACTGCAGGAGTTTGTTCTGCAGCAGCACCGCCGAATGCCCACCGGCGGCCAGCCGCCGCACCACCGCCGTGGTCAGGGTGGACTTGCCCGCGCCGGTGACGCCGCAGAAGGCCAGACCGCGGGGGGCCGTCACGGGCGCGGCCCGGTCAGCCGGTCCACCACGCGCGCCAGGTACCCCGCCCAGTCGCCGGCCGAGGTGTCGATCCGCAGCACCTCCAGGGCGGAGGCCTCGACCAGCTCGCGGTGGGCGCGCTGGCGGCGGGTGAAGTACCCGGCGATCTCCTCGTGGGTCTGCCCGTAGCGGCGCAGGAATTCCCGCCACCCCGGGCCGCGGGTGCGCAGCGTGGACTCCACACACCGCTCCCTTACCGCGGACTCCTGGAGTTCGAGGGAGACCACCAGCGGCCGGACCTCGCGCAGCACCGACTCGATCTTGCGTTGCCCTTCGGCCCGCTGCTCGGCTGGCTGGTGCTCCAGCAGGCCGTAGAGGTGGAAGCCCTCGGCGAGCACGAGCATGCTGCCGCGTTCGTCGGTGCGGGCGGCGAACTCGCTGCCGGTGTAGAGCGCGTGCAGCGAGCGGATGCCCTCGGTGAGGTCCCGCAGGTGCTCCACGATCCCCTCGGGCCTGGCCATCCGCAGGGTGTACGCCTGGGCCAGGGTGAGGTGGGATTCGTAGCCCGCCGCGGTGGAATCGGCCGCCAGGTGCCGGAACAGGGTGCTCTTGCCGGTGCCGGTGATGCCTTCGAACAGCACGACGTCGAACATCGGTCAGTAGGTCCTTCCCAGTGCCAGCCGGATGATCCGGCGCTGCCAACGGGGCGTGTACCGCACCCGCCACCCGCCGTCCTGGCGCAGGGCGGCCAGCCGGGCCAGGCGCACCGCGGCCGGTTCCAGCCGCCGGCACCTGGCCAGTTCGGCCGCGGTGAGTTCGGGGCCCAGCAGCGCGTCGAAGGCGAGCAGGGCCGAGGCGCTCGCGCCGGGCACCCGCGCGGCCACCGCGAGGTCGAGCAGTTCGGGCACCCGGACCTGGGCCTGGCGCAGCAACAGCAGCACATCGGTGTAAGGCAGCAGTCCGGTGCGGGCCCAGCCGTCCTTGGCGATGTCGAGCAGGCGGTGCAACAGGTGTGCCACCGGCGGGAGGGCGCAGGCCGAGGGGCTGAGGCCGAGCAGCCGCGCCAGCCGGGACAGCGGCAGCTGCCGGGCGATGCGGTGGTGCAGTTCGACCGGCACGCCGCGGTCCGGGTGGTGCAGCTGGGCTCCGTGCAGGCGCTTGGAGGTGCCGTTGAACTCCTGCCCTGGCACCACCCGGTAGCCGGCCTGCCGCAGTGCCACCACGGCGCGGCCGTTGTCCTGCTCGGACACCAGCAGGTCCACATCGGACATCGGGCGCATGGCCGGCCGGGGGTACAGCTCGCCGGCGATCCAGGATCCCTTCAGCCGCAACGCCCGCACCCGCGCGGCGGCCAGGGTGGCGAGCACGGTGTCCGCCTCGGCCAGCGCCGGGCCGGGGGCCGGGCTCGCCGGGGCCTGGCCCGCGGCCGCGGCGATGCCGTCCAGGCGGTGCCGGTCGAGGAGTCCGGCGAGCGGGTCCCCCCGGTGCGGGACCGGGTGCCGCAGCGGGCGGCCCTCGGCCGGGAAGCGGGCGAGTTCGGTGAGCCGGGCGATGTCGGCCGCGGTCAGCGGCGGGGTCTGCAGGCGGCTGCGCACCCGGCTCTTGTGCAGGGTGGTCACGGGCGAGCCCAGCCCAGCCGCGCGCGCACCCGCTCGAGGACCCTGCCTGCCTGCTGCTGGTCCTTGCCCAGCACGCGGTGCCGGTTCAGGTAGGCCGCGAGGTGGTCGACGGTCAGC
Organism: Crossiella cryophila; assembly: GCF_014204915.1. Classification (NCBI taxonomy): domain Bacteria; kingdom Bacillati; phylum Actinomycetota; class Actinomycetes; order Pseudonocardiales; family Pseudonocardiaceae; genus Crossiella; species Crossiella cryophila. Next base: position 5,652,152 of record NZ_JACHMH010000001.1, on the reverse strand, counting down.
GGCGGGCAGCCGCCGAGCTGAGTGGTCACCGCCGCGACCGCCGCCGCGGCGATGTCCAGGATCGCCTCGACCATGCCGGTCTGGGCGAACATCAGGTTCACGTCGTCGAAGCAGTAGAGCAGCAGGCCGCGGCGCGCGCAGGCGCGGTAGAAGGCCGTGGCCCACTCCTGGTCGGCGAAGATGATCTGGGTGTTGCCCGGTCCGAGGCAGGCGTGCGCGCCCGTCCCGTGAGTGGCGAAGATCCGGTTGAGGCCGTCGGCCAGCTGTTGGCAGGCCGCCTGGTAGGCCGTGTGTTCGGCCTCGGTCCGCGCGGCGTAGAGGTCCAGGCAGGCGGTGGCCGCGGCCAGGCCGAGGCGTTCGGTCTCATAGGTCCCGGAGACGTGGATCTCCGTCTCGGCCGCCATCACCGCGACGTCGCCGAGCACGGCCGAGACCGGGTACCCGTTGCCGAGGGCCTTGGCCAGCACGGTGAGATCCGGCCGGACGCCGGCCAGGGCGGCGTAGCCGAGCGGACCGGCCCGGAACCCGGTCTTGACCTCGTCCACGATGAGCAGGGCGCCTGCCGCCCGCGCCAGTTCCGCGCACTGGCGCAGGAAGTCCAGGTCGAACAGCGCGGGCTCGGGGGTGACCACCACCGCGGCCGGGCTGGTGGCGGCGAGCAACTCGCGCAGGGTCTGCACGTCGTAACCGAACTCCACCACCGGGCCGGGGGCCTCCGCGCGTGGGTTCTTGTCCCGCTCGGCGAACCAGTCGTGCCAGCCGTGGTACCCGCAGGTGAGCACGGTCTGCCTGCCGGTGGCGGCACGGGCGATGCGGACCGCGGCGGTCACCGCGCAGGAGCCGGTGCGGAAGAACTTGGCCCGGTTGCCCATCCCGGTCACCGCGCACAGCCGCTCGGCGGCCACCGGGTAGTCGGTCGGGGTCAGCGGGGGCATGCTGCCGCCGCGGATGGCGGCGATCACGGCCTCGTCCACGGCAGGCTCGGTGTGCCCGATGAGCACACTGCCCTTGCCCGCGATGAGGTCGATGTACTCGTGGGAGTCCGCGTCCCAGGTGCGTCCGCCCGCGCTGTGCGTGAAGAAACAGGGGAACTCGGCCGGATCGTCGAGCAGGTTCATCCGCTTGACGCCGCCGACCACGGTCCGCGAAGACCGCTCGAACCAGGCCAGGCCCTCGGTCAGCGGCCGGTCCGGGACCGGTGTCTGCTGCGTGCCCTCGATCATCGGGAGCCTCCGGCCACTCCGGGCGCACCGCCGCCGACCAGGGCGGGCGAGCGCGAGATCATCGACATCACCAGTTCGCCCGCGCGGGCGGCCGCCTCGGCGCCGTGGCCGTACCGGAGCCGGTAGCAGGGCAGGTCGGAGGCGACCCGGCGCAGCGCAGCCGCCGCGTCCCGGCGCATCCGGTCGGCGTCCCTGCTGCGCGGCAGCAGCCACGGGGTGATCCACTTCTCCTCGTCGGGGGTGAAGCACTGCGCGAGAAGCTCGGCCACCGCCTCCGCCGGCCCGACCGGCTCGGCGGCGACCTCCCGGCGGTCGCGGTCGATCGCGGCGAAGATCAGGCAGCGCAGCGGGGCCTGGTCGACAAGGGGAATGCCGAGCAGTTCGGTGAGTTCGGCCGGCGCGAACTCCAGCTTGGTGCCGGGCCCGGCCGCGGCCAGTACCTCGGCGAAGTCCGCGTGCGGGGTGCTGAACAGGGGGTGCTGGGGCCGGGCCAGCCTGCCGGGCCGGGTGGCCAGCGCGGCGAGTTCGGGGAAGACCCCCGCGGTGCCGGGGTGGACCCGGCAGACCATCGGGTAGGCCAGCAGCGTGTGGCCCTCCGGGCCGGGCCGCAGCACGGTCCGGTCGTTGGCCAGGTAGCTCGCGCCGGCCAGGCTCCCGGCCGAGAGCAGCAAGGTGGTCTTGCCCGCGCCCTTCTCCCCCACGATGAGCGCGGCGCCGTCCGGCCCCGCGCAGGCGGCGGCGTGCATCATCAGGCCGCCTGCCTCCTCCTGGGTCCGGTGGAATGCCTCCCGGAAAGCGCGCACCGCGTAGGTGGCCAGCGACCGGTCGCCGTCGGCCAGCACGATCCGCACGTCACGGCCGCGCTGCAGCACGACGTGCCGCAGGCTGTCCTGTGGCACGAACAGCTCGGTCGGTCCGGCCAGGCGGTGGTGGTCGACCACGGTCTCCCCGGCGAAGATCTCCAGGGATTCACCCCGGCTGCCCTCGCCCAGTTCCCGCAGCCGCGCCAGCAGTTCCGGCGCGATCACCGTGTCCACCGACCAGTCCTCGGGCCCGCGCGGGGCGTGCGCTCGGGCGTCGGTGTCCCACGGCACGAACAGGCGCAGGGCCCGGTGCTGACCGGCCAGCGTGCTGTGCACCCAGCAGCGGAATCCGCCGATCCGGAAGACCCGGTGGGTCTCCGGCGGGCCCGCGGCCGCGGCGGTGAACAGCCGATCCAGCTCTGGTTGCAGGCCGTCCTGGTTCACCTGCGGTGATCCGCGCATAAAGGACCTCTCGCTGCTTTTACTAACGTTTTACTAATGAACTCGACCGTATGGGCACGTGGACGTGCCTCACCAGGGGTCATTGCAGTGCATGGTCTCCAGCATTACAGGATCGAAGCCGAATGGGATTGGTTTTGGCCGATCGCGGCCACAGTTCTGCAAGCCGGATGCGCGCCAAGTAGGCCCGGGATCGGATTCTTGTAGCCGTCCGAGCCCTATGCTACGTTCCAAAAAGGGCCATTCGCCCCATCAGCTGAGCGCCCGATTCCGGAAGTTTCTTCCGGATACTTTCGCGCGCTCGCTGTCCTATCAGAAGGCGAGGTGAATCGAATATGCGCAAGCACGCAAGCCTGCTCCGGCCCCGGCTGGACAAGGTGAAGGTCAAGCCGAACCGCTGATGACCGGCTGAAGGGTGCTGCCGCGAAATCGCGGCAGCACCCGCCAGCGAATTCCGCCCGTTGCCGAAGGACAGTCGCAGATGGCCAGCACAGCACCGATCCCGCTCGTCCCCATCGTGGACGAGCGGCTCAAGACCACCAGTGTGTGCCTGGCGGTGGGCTACGGCTCGCGCCACGATCCCGAGGGCAAGGGCGGCCTGGCGCACATGCTGGAACACGCGCTGATGTCGGCCCCTCGGGAGGGCGGGATCTCGGTCAGCGAGCAGGTGGAGAGCCTCGGCGGGCACGCCAACGCCGAGACCGGCCCGGAGTCCATGCTCTACTACGCCCAGGTGGGCGCCGCCGACGCCGAGGCCGTGGCCGGTGAGCTGTGCCGGGCGGTGCTGGCGCCGCAGCTCACCGAGACGTTGCTGAGCAGCGAACGCGAGGTCGTGCTGCAGGAACTGGCCGCCGCCGAGGCGGACCCGGCCGACACCGTGCAGGACGCGTTCCTGGCCACCGCCTTCGCCGGCCACCCCCTCGGCCGCCCGGTCGGCGGCACCCCCGCCGAGGTCGCCGGGCTCACCCTGGCCGATGTGCTCGAAGGCCACCGGAACGGATTCCTGGCCAGCCCAAGGGCGCTGGTGGTGGTCGGGCCGGAGATCCCGGCCTCGCTCCAGCACCACGACGCGGCCCCGGCGTGGCCACGGGCCGGGGAGCACCTCCCGTTGCCCCCGCTGGATCCGCCGGAGCCCCTCCGCTGGTCCACCGAGTTCTCCTGGGTGTGCCTCGGCGGCCGCTCCCCCGCGGCGAACTCACCCGAGCGGCATCCCTACGCGGTGCTGGCCAAACTGCTCGGCGCCAGCCCGACCTCGCTGCTCTACCGGGCCGTACGCGGCGAGCACGGCCTGGCCTACGCCTTCCAGGCCTGGTCGCGCGGGTACACCGAGGCCGGGGCCTGGCGGCTGCTGGCGGGGGTGGAGAGCGGCAACGGGGACAAATTCCTGGCCGTGGTGCGGGAGGTCCTGGCGCGGGTGGCCGAGCAGGGGCCGCTGCCAGCGGACCTGGCCTCGGCCCGCAACCAGGCGCGGATGAGCCTGGTGCTCAACGCGGAGAACCCCCTGGAACGCGCCACCCTCACCGCCAGGCGAGTCCTGGTCTGGGGGCCGGAGTGGTCCCTGGAGGAGGAACTCGCCGCGCTGGCGCGGGTCACCGCCGAGCAGGTCCGCCAGGCGGCCGAGCGGCTGGCCTGCGAGCTGATCACCGTGGTGCGCCCGGAGGCCCGATGATCGAGCAGGTCAGCCCCGACTACCTGCGGTCGGCCGAAGCCAGTGGCTTGCTGGCCACCCTCGACGGCCTGCCGTACGTGGTGGGCGAGCACCTCGACGCCGTCACCGGGCAGCGGCAGTGCCTGGCCGAGTACGTCGATCCCGGGCTGCTGGCCGACCCCTCGGCCCTGCGGCGACTGCGCCAGGCACTGGCCACCACCGCACCCGCCGCCGAGCGCACGGTGCTGCGGGTCCCACCGGACCTGAGCCCCGGACCGCCCTGGACCCCGCACCTGACCTACATCCGCTTCACCGGCAAGGCAGGCCCCGTCCCACCACACGTGCTGCCCGCCGAGACCCGGCACGAGCCCGCCCTGGTGGGCTGGCTGGCCGCCGCGTTCGACCTGGCCGGTCGCGAGCAGGGGCACGACGCCGGGGCGCGGTCCGCGGAGCTGGCCACCCAGCTGCTCGCCGCGCCGGACCGGCGCTCCTACGTCGCCACCGCAGGGGGGATCGCCGTCGGCCACGTCACGCTGCTGTGCGCGGCCCAGGACGAGGTGACCGGCCGCGACTTCGTGGAACTGCTCGATTCCCTGGTGGAACCGGACCAGGACGTCTCCGGGCTGACCGCGGACCTGGTCGCGGCCGCGGCGGCGCACGCCGAGGCCGAGGGCCTGCCCCTGATCGGGCACGTCGTGCACCCGGTCGGCGCGGCCGCCTCCCGGGCGGAGGCGGTGCTGGCCTCGCTGCTGCGCCGGGGCTGGGTGCTCGACCACCGGTACTACTCGGCTCCGCCGCTGGAGGGCGCGTGACCCCGCACATCGACCTGCCCCTGCTCCACCGCCTGCTCGGCCTGCCGGAACGGGAGACGCCGAGGGCCCTGTTGCGCGCCGCCCGCGCGGCCGCGCGCACGCTGCCGCACCTGGTGCTCTCGCTGGCCGAGCGGGACGGGCTGCCGCTGGGCACCGGCTCGACCGACGAACTGCGGCGGGCCCGGGTGCGAGCCGAGACCTACCGCCGGTTCCTCGGCCTGGTCCAGGCCGAGGCCGGGGTGCGGGTGATGAAGGGGCCCCAGCTGGCCCAGCGGTACCCGGCGGACCTGCTGCGCCCGGCAGGTGATCTGGACCTGGTGGCCGCGGACGAGGCGCGGCTGTGGCTGGCCGCACGCGCGGTGCTGGCGGTGCGGCAGGTCGAGGACATCGACCTGACGGTCTTCCAGCACTCCGGGCACCGCGATGTGGTGATCGCGCTGGCCTGGCCGTCCGAGGATCCCCTGCTGGACCGCGGGTACAAGATCGAGATCTCCACGATGGCCTTTCCCGGCGACGGCGGAGCGGTGCCCATCAGGGCGGCCCTGCCAGCCGATCCCTGGCTGGCCGACCTGCTGGCCCTGGCCGAGGAACGGCACCAGCGGGACTTCCACGCCAAGGACGTGCTGGACGTGCTGGTGCTGGCCGGGGACGCCCCGCCAGGCGAGACCGTGGCCGCCGCGGCGGCAGGCCTGTACCTGGCGCCTGAGCTGGCCGAACTGCTCGACTACGCCGCCGGGTTCGCCAGCCTGGGACCGTTGGCTCCGACACTGGAGCGGCTGCGCGCGCCTGCGGCTGCGGAGCTGGCGCGGCGAGCCCGGTGGCACCCGGCGGAGGCGGGCGCGGCGGACTCGGTGGCCGACCGGCTCGCCACCGGCAGGCCGGTGTACGGGATGCCGCTGCGGCAGGTCTCCGGCCGGGAGGACTGGCCGGTGGCCGAGCTGCGCGAGGTGGCCGGGTCCACGGTGCTGGCCACCCCGGTGGCCGACCTGCTGCTGGTCACCGGCGAACTGGTCGACCCCGAGCAGTTCACCTCGGTCCTGCGCGCACTGGGGGAATCGACGTGACCGCCATCCGCACCCAGGCGCTGACCAGGACTTTCCGCGCCCAGCGGGGCAAGGGCGAGCCGGTGCCCGCCCTGCGCGGGGTGGACCTGAGCATCGAGCCGGGCGAGGTCAGGGGCCTGCTCGGCCCCAACGGCGCGGGCAAGACGACCCTGTGCAAGATCCTGTCCACGGTGCTGCTGCCCACCTCGGGCACGGCCACCGTGCTGGGCCACGACGTGGTCACCGGCACCGCGGCGGTCAAGCGCACGGTCGGCGTCGTCTTCGGTGGCGACCGCGGGCTCTACGGCAAGCTCAGTGCCCGCCAGAACCTGCGCTTCTGGGCCTCGCTGTACGGCCTGCACGGCCGGGACCTGCGACAACGGGTGGAACACCTACTTGACCGGATGGGCCTGGCCGAGCGGGCCGCCAGCCAGGTGAACACCTTCTCCCGGGGCATGAAGCAGCGGCTGCACCTGGCCAGGGGCCTGGTCGCCGACCCTCGGGTGCTCATCCTCGACGAGCCGACCGCGGGCATGGATCCCGTCGCGGCGCACGAGTTCCGGGATGTGCTCGGCGAACTCCGGCAGGACGGGCGCACCATCCTGCTCACCACGCACGACATGCGCGAGGCCGAGGCGGTGTGCGACCAGGTCACCCTGATCGACGGCGGCGCGGTGCTGGCCTCCGAGCGGCCTGCCACGCTCGGCGCGCTGATCTCCCGGTTCGAGCGGGTCGACGTCGAGGGCGCGCCCGAGGCGCTGCTGGCCGAACTCGGCGGGCTGCCCGGGGTGGCGGCCGTGCACCGGGACGAACGGGGGCACGCCAGGATCGAGACCGAGGGCACCGCGGCGACCCGCCAGGTGCTGCAACGCCTGGTGGCCGAGGGGGTCACCACCATCGCGACCAGCAGACCGAGCCTGGAAGAGGTCTACCTGCGCCTGATCGGCGAACGTGGCATGGCGGTGCGGTGATGCGGCTGGCCTTCAGCGCGTTCCGGTTCCAGCTCGCGCTGGCCCGCCGGACGCCGGACCTGCTGCACGTGCTGGTGACCGCCCCGCTGTTCACCGTGGTGTTCCTGGCCATCAGCGAGCACGCGGGCCGGCGCGACCTGGCCGCCTACGCGGTGCTGGCGCCCTGCCTGATGTCGCTGTGGGCCATCGCCCTGTTCATCGCGGGCGAGGTGATCACCCAGGAACGGCACTGGGGCACCCTGGAGGCGCTGGTGGCCACCCCGGCCCGGTTCTCCACCCTGGTCACCGCGCGGATCACCGCGGTCACCCTGTTCGGCTCGCTGAGCTTCGGCGAGGCCTGGCTGGTCGCCGCGGCGGGGTTCGGCATCGTGCTGCCGATCGAGCACCCCGTGCTGTTCCTGACCTGCCTGCTGGCCTCCGCACTGGCGATGGCGGGCACCGCGAGCACGCTGGCCGCGGTGTTCGTGGTCGCCCCGTCGGCCCGGATCGTGCAGAACACCCTCAGCTATCCGTTCTACCTGCTCGCCGGTGTCCTGGTGCCCGTGCACCTGCTGCCGGAGTGGGTGCAGCCGCTGTCGAAGGTGATCTTCCTGTCCTGGAGTTCGGACCTGCTGCGCGACACCCTCTCCCCCGCCCCGGTCGCCGCACCCGCCGCCCGGCTGGCCGTGATCTGCCTGCTGGGCCTGGCCGGTCACGCCGCGGGAGCGCTGCTGATGCGCCGGTTCCTGCGCCGGGTGCGCGAGCAGGGCACCCTCTCGCAGGTCTGACCGGGTCCGTGCCGATGACCAGATCGCCCCAGCCCGGAGGACTCCCATGAGGTCTGTGGTCGCGCCGCTGCGCGTCGTGCGGCACAGCGCGGCGAACGCCGTGGCCGACCTGCGCGCCACCTACACCTGGACCAGCTGGACGGTCGGCTGGCTCGGCCGGATGCTCGCGCAGGTCACCTTCTTCGCCTCCGTCGGCCTGCTGCTCGGCTCGCCGGAGCACACCCGCTTCCTGGTGATCGGCAACTCGGTGATGACCTGCGTGATCGAGGCGATGATGGTGGTCGCCTCCAGCACCTGGGAGCGCCGGGCAGGCACCCTGCCGCTGCTGCTGGCCGCGCCAACGCAGCTGGGCTGGGTCTTCTTCGGGCGCAGCCTGCAGTGGCCGGTGAGCGGCTCGGCGACCTCGCTGGTGTCGCTGTTCGCGCTGGCACCGCTGTTCGGGGTCAGCTGGACGGCTGGGCAGGTCCTGTTGCTGCTGGTGCTGGTCCCGCTGGCCGCGTTGAGCGCCTACTGCTTCGGCCTGTTCCTGGCCGCCTTGGTGCTCAACGCCGCGGGGCTGCGCAACATCGTCTCCAACGCCAGCTACCTGGTGATGATGGCGATCTGCGGCGTCCAGATCCCGGTGACGTTCTGGCCGGGGTGGGTCCAGGACCTGGCGACCGCCCTGCCGCTGACCCACGTGCTCGCCGCGGTCCGCCGGGTGGCCGAGGGCGCGGGCGCCGAGGCGGTGCTGCCGCGCGCGGCACTGGGTGTGGCGGTGGGCTGCTGCTGGTTCGCCGCCGCCCTGCTCGCCTTCCGGTTATTGGCCGAACGCGCCCGGCGCGGCGGCGGGTCCGATTTCAGCTGAAAACGTCCATTTCGCCGCGATCGGAATCGCGCATCGGCGTGGCGGTGGCGCCATTCTAGGTAGCCGGTTCGGGCAATGCGGCCGTCATCGCGCCGTCCACGGTGACGGTCGCGCCGGAAACGACCCTGGCCTCATCACTGAGCAAAAAATCCACCACGCGAGCGATATCGTCCGGCTGTGCCAATTCGCCCAGTGGCTGCACCCTGGTCAACGCGTCCCGGGTATCCCCATCCTGCCAGCGATGCGCGTTGCGGGGCACCATGACAAACCCCGGCCGGACGACATTGCACCGAAGCCCGCGCGGACCGAACTCCACCGCGGCCGCGCGACCGAGTGCCTCCAGCGCGGCTTTGGCCATCGCGTACGGCGCCTGCCCACCCCACGCCAATTCCGCGTGAATCGAACTGACCAGCACCGCGGCGCATGGCCTGCCGCCTGCCCTGGCGAGCAGTTGCTGCAACGGCTCCAGCGCCGACACCGCCCCGATGTCCAGCACGCTGAGTACCGCGTCCGAAGTCTGCTCGGCCAGTGCGGCGCGATGCTCGGCCAGTAGGCAGTGCACCAGCCCGGTCACGCTGCCGAGCGCGTCGAACGCGGCGCCGATCACGGCTGAATCCGTCGCGTCGCCCAGGATCCACGGCACGCCGGCCAGCTCCGGCGGCGGTGGCGCGATATCCACCACGGCGACCGGTCGTCCCGCGGCCAGCAGCGCGCGCACGATGGCCGAGCCGATCCCACCGGCACCGCCGAGCACCACCACACCGCTCATGACCCCACCCCTGCCCAGACGGTTCCGGCGGCGAAGAAGGCGCGCACGACGAGTCCCGCCGCCGCGGTGACCAGCGGGTTGTCCCTGGAGCGCGGCCGGACCAGCGCCGCCGGTGGCGTCGCCTCGACCCGGTCGCGCACCACCTGGAGCCATCGGTCCGACACCGCGCCGCTGCCACCGAGGATGATCGTGCGCGGCCGCATCAGCTCGAACACCGTGTCGGCCACCACGGCGACCTGGGCACCGCGCGCCTCGAGCAGCCCGATCGCGACCGGATCCGTCTCGGCCAGGCGAACCAGGTCCGTCAGTGTGGTCACCGCGAGTCCGGCGGATCGGGCCGCGGCGAGTAGCGCCACATCCGTCCCGCACTCGCCGAAACGCGCGTAGCCGCCGCCGGTGAGGTCGGGCACGAGGATCCGGCCGAAGCTGCCTTGAATGATGCCGTCCGGACCCGTGGCCACCGGTCGGCCGAGGAACCCCAGCTCCGCGACGTTGCCGACGAACAGGTACAGCACGCTGTGCAGGCCCGGCCCCGCGCCGAAGGTGAGTTCGGCGCCGAGCAGGGCGCACGCGTTGCCGTCCACCACGACGTCGAGCCCGGTCCGCGCCCGCAACCGGTCGGCGACCTGGACATCGGCCCACCCCAGCACGTCGTTGCGCACGACCCGGCCTGCCGCCCGGTCCACCTCGCCGCCGACGGCCACCCCGATGCCCAGCACCGGGCCTGCGGCGGAGCCTGCCATCTCGGCGGCCAGTTCGGCGGCTCGCGCCACCGTGCCGAGGTGGTCGGCCGGATCGCGGTCCTCGGTGTGTGCCAGGACGCAGTGCCCGGCCAGGTCGGTCAGTCCGACCGTGGTCCGTTCGAGGCCGAGGTGCACCCCGACCGCGTACCGGCTCGCCGGGTTCAGCTCCACCGGCACCCGTGGCCTGCCGATCCGGCCGGGCTGCTCGGCGAGTTCGCGGAGGATGCCCGCGGCCAGCAGCGGTTCGATGATCCGGCCGATGCTGGCGTGGTTGAGCGACAGTTCCTTGGCGATCTCGCTGCGTGCCACCGGGCCACGCTGGGCGAGCAGCTGCAACATGGCGGCGGTGTTGGCCTGCCGGGCGTGGCGCGGCTGGGTTCCGCTGAGCTGGGCACGATCGGCCTCGCTCATGCCTTCACCGCCGAGCCGGACTCGACCTCGTTGACTTCCTCGAGTTCCACCCCGGTGGTGGCCAGCCACGGTGAGGCCGCCACCAGGACCGCGCACACCACGAAAGCGAAGGCGTACCAGGCGACGACCTGGATGCCGTGCTCCTGCACCAGTGTGGGCACCAGGAACACGTTGAGCGCGATCGCCAGCCGGGTCGCGGCCTGGGCGATACCGGAGCCGAGGCCACGCAGCGCGGTCGGGAACGCCTCCGCGCTCCACACCCAGCACAGCACGCCAGGGCCGAGCCAGGTCAGCGTGGCGTACACCGCCCAGAAGATCACCAGACCGGCGCCGGAATCCCCACCGGTGAACGCGATGCCCAGCCCGGCGCCGAAAACACCGAGGCAGGTCCACACGCCCAGCCAACGGCGGTTGACCCGATCGATCAGCAAGGCGCCCGCCGCCACCGCGATGATCCCCATCACGTAGCCGAGCAGGGAGAAGTACAGGGTGTTCGACACGCCGATGCCGAGGCTGCTGATGATCAGTGGACCCGCGACCGTGGACACCGCGCCGCCGAAGGCCTGGATGGCGAAGAACGCCGTCACCGTCACCAGCCGCCGCAACGCCCCACCGGACCACAGCGCCCGGTAGTCCCGCCGCGCGACGGTCTCGTGCTTGGGCGGCTCCAGCCCGAGCGTGTCGTAGACCCGCCGCGCCTCCGCCACCCGGCCCTGTGCGAGCAGCCAGCGCGGCGACTCGGGCAGGAACTGCCGGGCCAGCAGTACCGCGGCGGCGGGCAGCGCGGCCAGGCCGAACAACCACCGCCAGGTCTCCTCGCCGAACACCGGCTGGAGCGCGAGCGCGAGCAGCACCGAGGCGATGGCGCCGCCGAGCCACATCAGGTTGGGCAGGCTGCCCGCGATGCGGCCCCGGCGGGACTTGGGCGCGATCTCGGCGAGGAACGCGTGCGAGGTCGGAATGTCCATGCCCACCGCGACACCGAGCACGAATCTCGCCGCGACCAGTTGCCACACGTCCTGCACGAACGCGGCGGCGATGGAGGCCACCACGAAGAACACCAGATTGATCATGAAGATCACCCGCCGGCCGAACCGGTCGGACAGGTCGCCGAAGACCAGCAGGCCGACCGCGGTACCCGCGAACGCCGCCGCGGTCACCACCCCCACCTGGAACGCGGTGAGGCCGAAGTACGGCCGGAGGAACAGCATCGCGGCACCGATGACCAGCAGGTCGTAGCCGTCGATGAACTCACCGAACGCGACCAGCCTGCCCGCCCAGTTGCGAACGAACCGGGTCCGCCGCGGCGACATCGACGGTTGATCCACCACGACCACGCTCACCTGAACCCCCGGATCCATTACGTGCGACGAACACTAAAGTGCACGCAGGTGAACCACAACGACTGAGTGCTCAGCGAACTGGAGAGACGACCCGCCCGATCGCGCATACCCGCTGAACCGGAGCGGAAAGGCGCCGTCGGCGGTGACCGGTACCGGCCACACCCGCGGCGCCCCAGGCGCGGCCTCGCCTCAGCGGCGATCGTCCCGGGTCAGCCAGAGCCGCCGCGGTCCGGCGCCGCCCGCGCCCAGCCGGTCGTCCCGGTTGCGCAGCAGGCAGTTCTGCAGCGAGAGGCAGCCGCAGCCGATGCAGTCGGTGAGCTTGTCGCGCAACCGGAGGAGCTGGCTGATCCGCAGGTCCAGATCCGCGTGCCAGCGCGCCGCGAGCTGCTCCCAGTCCTCCTGCGTCGGCGCGTGGTCCGCCGGCAGTTCGGACAGCGCCTCGCCGATCTCGCGCAGCGGGATGCCGACCCGCTGGGCGACCCTGATCAGCGCGACCCGGCGCAGCGCGTGCCGAGGGAACCGCCGCTGATTGCCCGCCGTGCGCCTGCTGGTCAACAGGCCCTGCTCCTCATAGAAGTGCAGCGCGGTGACGGTCACGCCGGCTCGCCGGGCGAGTTGGCCAATGGTCAGTTCGGCTTGCGGGTCCACCACCTGCGGAACTCTACCTCTTGACCTCAGGTAAACCCGAGGTTCGAAGCTGTTCCACATGACTCGTGACATCACCGGTCCCCCGCTCGCCGGCCGGCGGGAATGGCTCGGCCTGGCGGTTCTCCTGCTACCCGCGCTGCTGGCCTCGCTGGAGCTGACCATCACCCACCTCGCGCTGCCCGCGATCGGCCGCGACCTGGGCGCGTCCAGCACCCAGTTGCTGTGGATCGTCGACGGTTACGCGTTCCTGCTGGCAGGCACGCTGGTCATGATGGGCACGCTGGGCGACCGGATCGGGCGGCGCAGACTGCTGCTCGGTGGCGCTACCGCGTTCAGCGCCCTGTCCGTGGTCGCCGCGTACGCCCCGAACCCGGAGGTGCTCATCGCGGTGCGCGCCCTGCTCGGCGTGGCGGGCGCGACGCTCATGCCCTCGGTGCTCGCGCTCGCCGTGGCACTGTTCACCGAACCACGCCAGCGCGCGCAGGCCGTCGGCATCGTCATCGCCACCGTCTCGGCCGGTACCGCGATCGGACCGCTCGTCGGCGGCTGGCTGCTCGAGCACTTCTGGTGGGGCGCGGCGTTCCTGCTGCCGATCCCGCTGATGCTCGTGTTGCTCCTCGTCGGGCCGGCGACGCTGCCCGAGGGCCGCTCCCCCGGCGGGCGCAGGCTGGACCTGCCCAGCGCCGTGCTCTCCATCGCCACCGTGCTCCCGATCGTCTACGGGCTCAAACAGGTCGCCGCGGCCGGACCGGACCCGCTGGCGTTCGCCACCATCGCCCTCGGACTGGCCTGCGCCCTGGTGTTCGTCCGCCGCCAGCGCGGGCTGGCCGACCCGATGATCGACCTGCGCCTGTTCGCCTCCCGGGCGTTCACCACGGCCACGCTCACCCTGGTGCTCGGGATCTTCGTGCTGTGGGGCACGAACTACGCGGTGGCGCAGTACCTCCAGCTGGTGGCCGGGCTGACGCCGCTGACCGCCGGGCTGTGGACCGCACCGTCCGCGATCGGGGTCATCGTCGGCTCACTCGGCGCGACCCGGCTCGCGCGACGGCTGCCACCTGTGTGGATCATCGGCGGTGGGCTGCTGCTGTCGGCCACGGGGTTCGGGGTGCTCGCCACCATCGGCCCGGCCACCCCACTGAGCGTGCTCGTGACCGGGACGATCATCGTCTCGGCCGGGCTCGGACCGATGATGGCGCTGGCCACCGACATCGTGGTGGGCAGCGCCCCGGCCGAGCGGGCAGGCGCCGCATCGGCCATCGCCTCCGCCGCACCCCAGCTGGGCGGCGGGCTGGGCATCGCGATCCTCGGCAGCGTCATCACCTCCGCCTACCGCGCGGGCATGGGCGGCATCGCCGGACCGGCGGGCGACACCCTCACCGGCGCCGTCGCCACCGCGGGCACCCTGCCGGCAGCCGAGAGCGCCGCCCTGCTCAGCACGGCCCGCGCCGCGTTCACCGCCGGATTCGAGGTCAGCGCCCTGGTCTCGGCCGGACTGACGGTGCTGCTCGCCGGCACCGTCCTACTGGTGCTGGGCAGACGATGACCCGCCGGACCGGGCGCCCATCCGGTGGCCTGCGGCGGCTCAGCCGCTCAGGGCCTCCTGCTTGATGCGGTCGAACTGCGCGCCCATGGCCGCCGACAGTGCCTGGGCGGCGGAGAGCGGCCGCACCATCACGGTCAGCCGGTCGATCAGGCCGTTCTCGTCCAGGTGCAGGAAGTCGCAGCCCTCGACCTGGGTCTCGCCGATGCGGGCCTGGAAGACCAGGGCGTGGTCGCGGTCGCCGCCGATCTCGCGGACGTAGCGGAAGTCCTCGAACGTCCGCAGCACACCGCGCAGGATCGCCGCCGTGATCGGCTTGCCCTCATAGGGACGGAAGGCCACCGGGCTGGTGAACACCACGTTGTCGGCCAGGGTGGCCGCGAGGGCCTCCGGGTCACGGGCCTCGACCGCCGCGCGGAAACTCGTCATGACGGGATTCTAGTCACATCGGTCTCGGAATTGCCCGTCCCGGCACCGCGGGGATGGGCGCCCGGCCGGATCCGGTGTCCCGCACCGGCCAGGCGCGCATCAGGACCGAACTGGGTGTGCTGCCGGGGGTCACCGTTCCGGGCGGCAACGGCTCGGCAGCCACCGGGCGGAGCTGGGGGCTCCGCCCTGATCGGTCACAGTCGGATGAACAAGCTGGTGCCGTTGCAGCTGGAGTCCTGCTTGATCGCGGTGACCACGTACCCCGGCGGCAGCGGCCACTGGGTCTGGCAGACCCACAGGCCGTTCTCCGGGTATCGGGTGAACCAGCTGTAGCCCGCGCAGCCCGAGTCCTGCCGGATCGAGGTGACCACATACCCCGGCAGGAGGGGGTTCTGGGTCTGACAGATCCACAGGCCGTTCTCCGGGAGCCGGATGAACCAGCTCTGGCCGGCGCAGCCCGAGTCATGCTTGATCGCGGTGACCACGTAGCCCGGCGGCATCGGCACCGACTGGACCGGGCAGATCCACATACCGTTCGTCGGGACCTGGTAGAACCAGCTGTAGCCGCCGCAGCCCGAGTCCTGGCGGATCGAGGTGATCACGTGGCCACCGGGAACGGGCGTGCCTGCACAGATCCAGCCCCAGCCCTGCGGTCCCGCTTCGGCGGCCGGTGCCGCCTCCGCCACAGCGGCGACCGGCGCCGGAGCGGCGGGTGCGGCGCTGACCGGGGCGGCGGCGATCAGGCTGCCGATCACGGCCATACCGGCGAATACGGCGAGCTTTCCGAGCATTTTCGACCAGCGTGAAGTGCCATTCATGGAGCTGTCCCCCCTGTTGTTTCCCCCCGAGCTGGTCATCAGAATCGGATGAACCAGCTGTTGCCGAGACAGCCCGAGTCCTGCCGGATGGCGGCGACCACGTACCCCGGCGGGATCGGCGAGTTTTCACAGACCCACAGGCCGTTCTGCGGGACCCGGACGAACCAGCTGCGGCCGCCGCAGCCCGAGTCCTGCCGGATCGAGGTGATCACGTGACCAGGAGGAACGGGTGTGCCAGCGCAGATCCAGCCCGAGAACTGCGGTGCCGCCGCGGCGGCCGGGGCGGCGGTGGCCGGGGCGGCGGCGATGAGGCCGCCGATCATGGTCAGGCCGGCGAACGCGGCGAGCTTTCCGAGCATTTTCGACCAGCGTGAAGTGCCGTTCATGGAACTATCCCCTTTGTTTTTCAGGTGCCGCAAATAAACCCGCAACAGCCTCGAACTCCCCCCTCCGGAAGGAAACGGTATCCGAGCCGACGGAGGCCGGGGAATACGCCAAACAGCGTAATTTCGCTACACGACGTAGCGAAAGTCCCTGGGGCCGGCGATCACTGGCGTGGGAGCCGGGCGGCGAGGGCGGTGCGCGAGGA
The DNA here is from genome assembly GCF_014204915.1 of Crossiella cryophila. Lineage (NCBI taxonomy): Bacteria > Bacillati > Actinomycetota > Actinomycetes > Pseudonocardiales > Pseudonocardiaceae > Crossiella > Crossiella cryophila. Next base: position 5,636,286 of record NZ_JACHMH010000001.1, on the reverse strand, counting down.
CACGCCGAGCTTGCGGTAGATCCGCCCCAGGTGGGTCTCCACGGTGCGTTCGCTGAGCACCAGCCGTTCGGCGATGGCCCGGTTGCTCTCGCCCCTGGCCACGAGCTGGGCGATCTGGGTCTCCCGGCTGGTCAGGCCGAGTGGGGAATGCCGTGCGGTGTGCGGGGTCGGCGTGGGGACGCGGCGGCCGAGCCTGCGCTGGTGCCGGGTGGCCAGCTCCACGTACCGGTCTGCCCCGCACCGGGCCAGGATCGCCGCCGCACTGTCCAATTCGGACAGTGCCAGCGGCCGGTTTCCGTTGGCGCCGTGGATCAGTCCGGCCAGCATCCGAGCCCGGCCCGCCTGCAGCCGCAGCCCGGTGGCCACGAAGACCTCCGCCGCCGCCTCGGCCCTGGCCAGGGCCGCCGCCAGCTCCCCTGCCCGGTACAGGGTGTGCGCCCGCGCCAGTGCGGCGAACCCCAGGCTCCACGGCAGCACCTCCTCGGCCAGTTCCTCCGCGCGGTCCGCCCAGTCCCCCGGCTCGCCGACCTCGGCCAGCTCGGCGTAGCTGCGCAGGCGCATCCGGTAGAGCAGCTGGGGCAGCGCCGGGCCGCCCATGCGCTCGATCACCCGCGCCAGTCCGTCGCCCCGGCGGTCGGTGGCCCGGCGCAGCAGCTCGATGCCCAGGGCCAGGGGCAGCCGCCGGACCTCGGGGCCCTGCTCGGGGAGTGCGCACATCTGTTGGTAGGCATGGGTCAGCGTGTCCAGGTCCAGGCAGTCCAGCGCGACCATGCCCTGGAAGAACAACGCCGCCTCCAGCAGCGGGGTCGCCCCGTCCAGCCTGGCCAGTTCCAGCGTCTCCGCGGCCGAGGCGGTGGCCTGGGCCAGTTGTCCGGCCGCGGCCTGGCCGACCGAGCAGTAGCCGTGGATGCCCGCGCTGCCGGTGATGTTGCCGGTTCGCTCCATCACCACCAGCTCCTGCCGCAACCGGCGCAACCCGCTGTCCAGCCGGAGATGCCCGTAGATCTCGGCGATCGGCGCGGCGTGGCCGATCCAGAAGAACGCCCGGTGGTCGGCCTCGCTGATCCGGTCGAACATCTCGGTGGACTCGGCCAGCAGCTCCACCGCCTCGCGCACCCGCCCCAGCTGCGGGTAGGTCATGGCCAGCATGGCCAGTGCCGCGCAGCGCACCGGGCAGTCGGCCCCGGCCGGACGGCGGCGCAGGGCCAGCGCCGCCACCTCGGCGGCCTCGGCGAACTTGAACTGGGACAGCTCCAGCACGGCCAGGTGCATGGCGATCATGGCGGTGAGCAGGTCGTCCTGGTCCGGCTCCCGGCGCAGCTCGGCGTAGAGCGTCTCGGTGGTCTCCTCCGCCCAGGCGAAGGACAGGCTGGTGCCCGCGTACAGCGCGGTCGCCCGCAGTCGCAGCGCGGGTTCGGCCATCAGCGCCCTGGCCAGTTCCCAGGCCTGGGCGCTGCGACCGGCCAGCGCCAGCGCCTGGGCCAGTTCCAGGCGCAGCTCCCCGCCCAGCTCGTCCGCCGGTTCCGGGTGCAGGTCCAGCGCGGCCTGGGCCCAGCTCACCGCGGTCGCCGGGGCCACCGGCAGGGCCTCCCTGGCCGCCGCGCGCAGCTCCTCCCGCGCCTGGGTGTCCCCGACCGCGGCCGAGCGGGCGATGTGCGGTGCGCGCACCCCGACCGCCGCGCCCCGCCTGGCCAGTTCCCCGGCCACCCTGCCGTGCGTGGCGGCCCGCCACAGCGGACTGGCCGAGTGGTAGACCGCGTTGCGCAGCAAGGGATGCCGGAAGGCGACCCGGGCCCCGGCGCCGGTGGCGCGCAGCAGGTCCGCGGTGAACAGCTCGGCCGCGGCGGCCTCGGTCTGGGCCGGGGTCAGGTCGGCGGCGACCGCGACCAGCTCCGGCTCGACCTGGTCGCCGAGCACCGCCGCGGCCTGGGCGACCAGCCGCGCGCGGTCGGAGAGCTGACCGAACTCGGCCAGCAGCGCCCCGGCGCCGGTGTGCGGCCCTGCGGTGCGGGCCAGGATGCCCAGGTACAGCGGGTTTCCCTCGGCCGCGGTGTAGCGGGCCCGGCGCTGCGGCAGGGGCAGGCCGGCGAGCAGCTGCTCGGCGGCGGCGTAGTCCAGGGCGGTCAGCTCCACCCGGTGCACCGGGGCGGTCCACGGTTCGTGCAGCACCGCGGCCAGCTTGTCCGGCAGCTGCCGGGGCCGGTGGGCCAGCCACAGCACCAGCGGTCCGGCGGGTGGGCGGCGGATCAGGTGCGCGAGCAGCTGCACCGATGCCTCATCCGCCCAGTGCAGGTCGTCCAGTACCAGCACGGTGCGCGGGGTCAGCACGGCGGAGACCGCCCGGTGCAGCGCCCGCCACCCGCCGGGCGAATCGTCGGCGGACCCGGGGAAGCCCTCGGCCAGGGCGTCCTGGAACACCCCGAACGGCAGCTCCTGCTCGAACTCCCCCGCCCGGCCGGTCAGGACGGTGAAACCGTGGGCTGCCGCGCGCGGGCCCGCCTCGTGCAGCAGCCGCGACTTGCCGATACCGGGCTCGCCGACGACCTCCACCACGGTGATCCCGGCCTCGGCCACGGCCACCACCCCGGCCAGGAGATCCAGCTCGGCCTGCCTGCCGACGAACGGTTCCACCGGCCCACCATAGTGAAACGGCCCTCGGCCCGGGGCGGCGGCCGTTCCATTTCGGACAGTGCGCGGCACCCGATCATGGCGACCTTCAGCGAGCTGCCCGCGCGACGGCCCTGGCCCCGGCCTTGGCCAGGATGTCGGCGGCGAAACCGACGGTCTCCTCCTCGGTGTGCCTGCGGATGGCCCGAGCCGTGCCCAGCAGCCCGGTCAGGTGGCGGACCGGGCTCGGCAGGCCGACCTCCACCCGGCAGCTCAGCGTGCAGCTCGTGGCCGTGGCCGGGGTCAGTGCCAGTACCCAGCGCACGTGCACGCCGACCGGCACGAGATTCATCAGGTATCCCGTGCTGGCAGGCGAGAGCATCTCGACGCGGGAGGGCCCGGCCTCGACCGCGTGGTAGTGCTGGACGAGCAGGGTGCCGCCGACGGACTCGACGTTGACCATGCCCAGCTGGTCGCCGTGCCAGTGCACGCCGGCGGCGCGGTGGCCCTTGGCGCTGGCCTGGTAGTCCTCATCGGTGAGGGTGGCCAGCCACTCCGCCAGGTCGACCTCGGCGGCCGGGATCGGGAGGGTGGCGGTGGCTTCGTGCTTGATCATGGCTGTGTCCTTCTCGCCGACGATGTTAATGCGCCTAACATAGGAGGACGATCCCGGCGACGCAAGACCTTCGGCGCGGAATGTGAGGTGCATTAACATCGCGGTGCGGCAGTGGCCGAGTGGGAGAGGTGGGCGATGTTAATATCCGCAACATGGCACCTCGCGGCACCGGCTCCGGCACCTACCACCACGGTGATCTCAAGCGGGCACTGGTGGACGCCGCGCTGGAACTGGTCGCGGAGAAGGGGCCGCAGGGTTTCACCATGACCGAGGCGGCCAAGCGGGCCGGGGTGAGCGTGGCGGCGCCGTACCGGCACTTCGCCGACAAGGACGCGCTGCTGGCCGAGGTCGCCGAGCAGGGTTTCGTCGTCATGGGGCAGGCGCTCGACCGCTCCGCCGCCCGCGGCAGCAAGGACTCCCGCGAGGTGCTGTTGCGGATGTCGCGGGCCTATGTCCGCTGGGCGGTGGCCAATCCGGACCACTACCGCGTGATGTTCGGCGATGCCTATGGGGTTGAGGAATTCGAGGACGTCCGGCCCGCCGGGCGGAACATGTTCATGAAGCTGCACGAGGCCATCGAGGTCGGCCAGGCGGCCGGAGTGATCAGGGCGCAGGACCCGCGTGCGGTCGCCGGTCCGATCTGGTCGGTGCTGCACGGGATCGCGACCCTGCAGATCGGCCGCAAGTTCCGCGCCCTCGGCCTGAAGGAGGCCGCCGATGCCCTGGCCCTGCGCACGATCACCGCGCTGCTGGACTCGCCGGAGTTCACCAACACCGCCGAGGGCTAGAGAAAAAAGCGGGTGCCCCCGGTCAGGGACACCCGCTTCCTTTCTCATCAAGGCAGGTTCGCGCTCACGGCCGTTCTGACGTAACCGTCCTCGTCTGTCCACAGTGTCCGCAGCCGGTCGCCCGACTGGAACGCCGCGGGGGTGTCCGGGCTGAGCCCGTCCCGCACGATCTGGTGCTGCGGCGTCCAGTTCATCCCGTCGTCGCTGGCGGAGATGAACAACCGCTGGTCGACCTTCCAGCCACGCCAGACCGCGAACAGCCGTCCCTTGGCGATGGTGAAGCCCACGCCTGCGGCGGTGGCGCCCTGGTCGCCGAGGAGTTTCTCCGGGGCGGACCAGTTGCCGTCGTAGAAGGAACGGGACATGCCGAAGTCGTCCCGGTTCTTCCAGCCCGCGATCAGCCTGCCGTGGTAGTTGGCGAGGGCGACCGCGCTGCCGATCCGGTGGCCGGACAACTCCTTGGCCGGCGGGCTCCAGTCGAGGCCGTTCGGGCCGTTGAACACCGTGATGCCGTCGTCGGTGCGGGCCAGCGCGACGTGCACGCGACCGTCGCGCACCGCCAGGCCGGGGGCGACGTGGCTGTAGACGTTGTCGACCGGACCGTCGCGGTGGGTCCAGGTGACGCCGTCGGCACTGGTGGCGAAGACCGCCTTGGTCGTCGAGCCGGTGAAGGCCGTGGCCGCGATGATCAGCCTGCCGTTGTTGTCCACAATGGACGGATTGCTCAGCCGGACGTCGCCGAAGTCGAGTTTCGCCGGGTTCGACCAGGTCGCGCCGCCGTCGCGGCTGATCGAGACGGCCAGCTTGTACTCGCCGTAGTCCCGCCACACCGCGATCTGGCCGCCGGCGAAGGCGGTCACCGCCGGGGCGCCCCAGCCCGCCTTCTCCGTCATCACCAGCTCCGGCTCCCGCCAGCGCACCTCGGCCGGCGCCTCCGGCGCGGGCGGACCCGGCGGCTGCCCGAGGTCCGACCCCGGGTGCACGGCCTTGGTGACCAGCCACAGGTTCCGCAACTGCTGCTGCAGGCTGGGCAGCGTCTCGTCCGAGCCCAGCCACCGGTTGGTGAACTGCTCGGCGAACCGGGTGCGCAACCGCTCCACCCTGGCCTGCGCGTCGGCCGCCATGCAGATGATCAGATCGTCCTGGATCCGCGGATCCAGACCCGGCGGGCGGGGGCACTGGCCATCGAACTGGTCGGTGTCCAGCTTGTACCGGTTGTTGTCCATGTTGATGGCGGCCTGACCGAAGATGTTCTGCAGGAGTGGGGCGGGCACTCTCGGCTTGCCGTCCCCGCCGGTGCCTCCCGGGAAGGTCGCGGGCAGGTTCGACAGGATGCCGTACTGCCCGTAGAGCAGGGCGCGGAGATCCTGATCCGTGGCCAGCGCACGCGGGAAGCCCAGCTCGGTGTAGGACCGCAGCAGCTGCACCGCCGTGTTGACCGGCGCGCCACCCAACGGCCTGCCCTGGTCCTGGTGCCCGGTCTCGATGTCCGCCCGCGCGTTGCGGTAGTACTGCTTCTGCTGCTCACGCAGGAAGGCGGAGTTCCGCTGCCCTGCCGTGGCCGGGGGGTTCTGGGTGCTGCTACTGGCGCCGCGTTCGTAGTCCCGGATGTAGGACGGCCAGTCCTTGTTCACCAGGGCGACCGGGTCGGTCGGCTGGTTGCGGCAGAACTCCCCGTAGTTGCTGTCAGGGTTGCTGTTGGTGCACGTTGTGACGTAGACCGACTTCTTCAGGGTGCCCTGGACCATCCGGGCATGCACCTCCTGACTTCCGGGGTATCGCACGTACTGGCGGGCCACCAGGACGAGGTCGGCGTGGTGGTCCCAGAGACAGGGGGTTGTTACTCCGCCATAGACAGTCGGACATTTCTTGGTCTGGACCGTCGCCCGGTCGTTCTGGAACAACGCCTCCCAGCAGGCCCGGTAGGTGGGCCGCTGGTCCTGGGGCAGCACGCCCAGGGAGAACATGATCTGCGGGTCCAGCTGGGTGCCGAGCACGTTGTTCGGTCGGCTGATGGGGTCGCCCCTGCCGTTGCACGGCGGCATCGTCTCCGGTCCCTCGGTGCCCGGGTGTGGCGGGACCGGCTGGCGGTCGTCGCCGAAGAGCCGGTACCGGCCGGTGGTCAGCCGGTTCTCCTCGTAGTTGGCCACATTGCTGAACATCGAGTTGAGCCGGGTGCTGTAGTTGTCCAGCAGGGACGAGAACAGCTGGTTGACCGTCCCGTTCGGGCCGGGCTTGCTGAACCGCAGTGCCGCCTCCCGCATCTCGTACCCGAAGCCGAGCAGCGCGCCCGGCCGGTTCGCCGCGTGCTTCTTGGCCTGGTCCGGGTTCTGGTTCGCGAGCAGGGTGTAGGCGTTGGCCGCCGCTCCCCAGATCGTCGGGTTGCCCGCCTTGGCCGGGACGGGCATGCCGGGGTCGAGCTTGCGCCCTGGCACGTAGTCCGCCTGCTGCGCGTAGTGCGCCAGGTACCGGATCGCGCCCTCGGAGCCGAAGGACTCCAGGTTCGCCAGTACGGATGCGTCGTCGGTCGGGAAGTTGCCCTGGTTGCCCGGTTTCACCACGAACGAACCGTCCATCAGGTCAAGGGTTCCGGACCGCTGGAACTTGTTCTCGGCGAGGTCGAAGGCGGCGTCGGAAAGGCGTGCGCCGTCGGTTCGGTTCGCGGTGTAGTCGATCGCGGAGTTCGCGGCGTCCCACACGTCCTTCTGCGCCAGGTCACCGATGGCCTTGAGCAGGGTCGAGGTCATCGACTGCAACTGGCTGGCCAACTCGGTGACCTTGCCTGCCACCGAGTTGATGTGGCCGCTCATGTCGTGGATGTTGTTCGCGATCGTGGTCAGCTGTTCGGTGATGTCGTTGTAGAACTTGTTCAGCTTGTGGTCGATCCGGTCGAAGTTCTGCTGCATCTGCTTGCCGAGGTTGGCGATGTCGATGCGCAGCTGCTGGATCTCCGCCAGGATCTGCTGTTCCACGGTCGGCCCGCCGAACAGGCCCAACAGCCCGCCGACCGCACTGAGCAGGTTCCCGGTGAAGGCGGCGGTGGCCAGCGAGACCACGGTCTCGATGGCCTTGAACGCCTTGATGGCCGTGCTGACGGCGGTGCCGATGTCCGCGACCTGGCCGACGAACTGCGCCAGCGCGTGTCCGGCCGGTTTGTCGCCGATCCACTTGTCCAGGAAGCCCGCCACGGACTGGCCCGCGCTCTTGTCGGCGTCGATGCCCTGCTGGCGGGTGTCCGCTTCCTTGTTCGCCAGCGCCTTCTGCGCCGAGCTGACCACCATGCCCTTGCCCGGTGGATGCGCGTCCGCCTCGGTCTTGAGCAGGCCGAACATCTCCACCCGCTGTTTGCCCATGCGTTTGGTGATCTTGTCGGCCTCGGCGAGGGCGGCGGTCCTGACCTTCTGCTTCTGTTCGGCGGTGTCCATGGGCATCGCCATCAGCGCGGGGAGGTCCGCCTGGTTCCGCCTTTTCAGCTCGGCGGCGAGGCGGGCGGCGTTGTCGGCGGCGTTCACCCCCAGCGGCGTGCCGATGACCGCGTTCCACGCGCCCGCGAAGGCCGCGTCGGACCGGGCCTGTCCCGCCACCGAGGCCCACACGCCGAGTTGGGCGGCCTCGAAACCGACCGGGAAGGCCAGCTGTTTGAGCGCGCCCACCACCCGGTCGACGACGTTGTTGGCGGCGGTCGGCCTGGACACCATGGTGTTGGCGTCCCGGCCCACCAGCGCGGCCGTCAGGTCACCGATCCGGGCTCCGGTGTAGGTGGCCGACGGCACCGTGTAGACCACGGCCAGGTTCGCGGCGAGCAGGTCCGGCCGCTGCTGCCCCGGCTGGGGCTCGATACTCGCCAGCGCCCGGTCCACGCCCTGGAGGTGCGCGGTCAGGGCCGCCTGGTCGGGTTTGGGGTTCGCCGCCGCCTGCCAGTCGAGCAGTTCGGCGCTGGCCACCAGGTGGCGGATGAATCGCGGGTCCCGGTCGACCGTGCGCAGGTAGCTCGCCAGCAGCACGTCCTCCAGCTGCTTCGGCGCCGGCGGCGGGGATGGCGGCGGGACCGTGGGTGGCGGCTCGGCGGCGGTGGCCGCCGCCGCGGTGGTGCCCGCGATGAGGGCGGCGGTCACCAGGACCGAGCAGAGCCGTCTCGGCCAGGTTTTTCGCATGCCGGAACTCCTTGTTCGGGTATTTGGGGCGTGCTGTGGCGATCTCGCCGTGGTCAGGGCAGCTCGCGGATCTCTTCCAGGCTGAGCACCCGGTCGTAGCAGCGGACGTCGTCGAGCTGGCCCTGGTAGAACTGCCAGACTCCCGAGCCGTCCTGTCCGACGCCCAGTTGCGTTGCCGAGCGCAGGAAACCCCAGTGCGCGGACAGCGAACTGGCTTCGGCCAGCTTCTTCTCGCCGAGGTACAGCACGGTGCGGAACCTGTCGTTCGGTTCGGGGGTGACCGTCACCGTCAGTCGGTGCCACTGTCCTTTGTAGATATCCTGCGGCTCGCTCTTCATGGCGTTGTCGAACAGGTTGCCGCGGATCGTGCCGTCCGGGTCGAGGCTCAGCAACTTCTTGGACAGCAACGATTTGTCGTCGGTGACCTCGTACTCCTTTGGCAGTTCCACGGGATACGGGGTGCGCTGGTCACCGAGGATCACCCCGCCGCCGGGGGCGGGTTTCATCCGGAGCGTGAACGTCAGCGGGGCGTTCTCGGCGATCTCGTTGGGCAGGGTGACCCGGGTTGCCTTGCCGTCAAAGGACATCAGCGGCCAGCTCGCGAACGGCCCGCGGTCCTCCTTCTTCCCGACCTGGGTGATCTCCGCCGCGGGCAACGTGCGGTCGTAGACGCGGACATCGTCCAGCGAGCCCTTGAACCGGGTGTACCCCGTGCCGGGCGTGTAGGCCACGCCCAGCGCGGTGAAACCCTGGTCCCGCACGGGAAGCTGGCACTGGATAGGGACTGCCGCCCCGTCGACATAGAGGGTCTGCACGGTGGGGCCGACCGACAGCGCGACGTGGTGCCACTGACCGTCGTTGACCTTCTGCGCCGATTTGGCTTGCGCGCAACCAATTCCGCCCTGGAGGTAGCCGTCGGCGCCGACGGCAAGGACGGTCGCCGACCGGGCCGGGGTGGTGTCGTTGTTGGTGAAGGCCGTGTTCTGGTAGCTGAGGATCGGCCCGGAGTCAGTGGTGCGCACCCAGGTGGCGACGGTCAGCGCGCTGCGGCTGTCGATCAGGCGGTCGGGGGCGCCGCTCCAGGAGTTCTTGCCGAAGTGGACTCCCCTGACCTCGTCGCCGTCGAAGGTGAGCGCACCCCGGTGCACGCCGCCGTCCCGTTCCCACGGCAGGCGGGACATCGGCTTTCCGTTGCCCAGGAACACACCCCAGTTGTCCTTGCCCGAACTGTCCTCGGCGAACCCGCCAGGATTCGTCGCGCCGAGCAGGCCGCTGTCCAGTTTCAGCCAGGCGAGCAGCCCGTTGGACACGGGTGAGCCCGGCCACTCCGTGCTCCCCTCGGACCGCCGCTCGGACCCGGCGCCGGTGAAGGCGTACAACGAGTTGCGGCCGTAGCCGTCGTCCTGGGCGTAGACGTAGCGGGTGCCGTTGGTGTGGGTGAACGCGGCAAGGGACATGCCCTGGTCGAACAGGCCCGAGGAGTAGACCGTGGTGTCGGACCTGGCGTGTGCGGTGGCCAGGCCGTCCCAGGTGTACCGGGTGACGCCCTGGGCACTGCCGCCGGTGGCGTTGCCGACGTAGTAGTAGCCGTCGGTGCTGTCCACGGCCAGCGCGTCCACCGAGTCCCGCGCGCGGTTGGGCGGGCCGAGGGCCAGGTGCCTGCCGCTGACCAGGGATCGTTGGCCGGTCCGCAGATCCAGCATGAGCACGGCGTTCCCGCCGTGGTTGGCCATCGCGTCGAACTCACCGGTCCGCACCGCGGCGAACACCCGCTTGTTGGTGCTGTCGTAACGCACCTCCGCACCGGTGGCCTCGTGCGCGCCGGATGGATCGCCGCGGTACTCGGCGACCAGGGCGAAATCGTCCACCTTGTACACCGGGTTGCCGTTGTCCACCGCGCGCAGCGGGAGCTTGGCCACCCCGCTCCGGCCGTAGCTGCGTGGTTGTTTCGCGATGACCCCGGCACTGGCGAACCAGAGCGTGCCCTCCGCGTCCACCGACACCGACGGCGCGCCCGGCGTGTACCCGGCGTGGTTGGTCACCTCGGTCTCGGCCGGGTCGTACTTCCCGTCGCCGTTGGCATCGGTGCTGATCTCCAGCGCGGGGTTCGGGGTGTCGTACTCGTTCCTGGGCGGGGTGTTGGCGACCTTGATCCGCCCGACCTGCCGCATCCCGTGGCCGGGGCGCTCGGTGTGCAACCGGTAGATCAGCACGCCGCCGAGCGGCATTCCGGTGCTGCGGCCGGTGAACACGTAGGCGTACTGGCGGCCACCCACCCAGCGCAGCGACACCCACCGGGAGTACTCGGGCAGGTCGGTCGGCACCCAGTTGCTGGCCAGCCGCCACGGATGACCCGCGCGCTGGTAGTCCACGTCGTACTCACGGGCCTGGCTCACCAGCCTGGGACCGTCCGGGGTCTGCTGGATGTCCGGTGTGGGATCGGGCAGTCCCTGCAGGCGTTCGGGTTTCGGGGTGCCGGTCCCGGCGTCGTAGAACATGGTCCGGCCGTTCCACACGTCCACCACCGCGAGGGTTTTCCCGTCCGGGGACACCGCGATGGCGGCGTTGCCGGTGGGCACGTCGGTCAGCACGCCGTCGTACTTCCAGCCGAACTCGGTGTCCGACACCGTTCCGGGGGTCATCGTGCCGAACCAGGCGGCGGTCTGCACGGGCTTGGCGCCGGCCACGTCGTAACGCCGGACCTGCCCGGTGCCCACCTCGGAGACGAACAGCGTCGAGCCGTGCAACGCCACGCCGTAGGGCTGGTTCAGCGCGGGCGTGCGGGTTTCCTCGATCAGCCGCTGGGTGCCGACGTCGTGGCGGTAGCGGCTGACGTGATCACCGGTGACGATCCAGAACCGGTTCGGCCCGGCGGCCACGATCCCGCGCGGATTGTCCAGCGGCAGGAAGGAACGACCTTCCAGCACCGGAGCCGGTCCGCCCTCCCCCTTGAAGAACGTGCGCAGCTCGTTGTTGCCGGCGTCGACCACCCACAGGTAGTTCTCGTCGGTGGCGATCCCGGTGACCGGCATCGTCCCCTGCTGCCACTTCCCGACCGTGATGCCGCCGCCGTTGTACCAGTTCGCCGGCTTCCCGGTGGCGCCGTCGAGCCGGACGATCCGGTAGCTCTGGTAACCCTGGTCGTAGTCGGCGTGGATGGCGGCGTAGACGTACCGGTCGTCGGCGGCCACGGCCACGCCCTGGTTGGCGAACCCGTCCCTGGAGGCCCACACGCGCTTGCCGGTGGCGATGTCCCCCTGGCGGTAGCGGCGGATGTTGCCGTGCATCTCCTCGTAGGCGGACTGCACGTACAGGTCGCCGTCGGGTCCGTAGGCCACGGCGGCGGGTTTGCCCGGGGCGTCGGATGCCTCGTAGGCGTAGCCCGGCTGGGGCTGGCCGCTGTCGCCGACGCCGCCGTCGTCCTTGCCCACGGTGGCACTGGTCGCGGCACGCCAGGTGTAGGTGCCCTTGGGCAGGTCCTGGCCGCTGTCGTCCTTGCCGTCCCAGCGCAGTGTCACCTTGCCGGTGCGCGGGGCGAGTTCCTCCAGGTGCCGGACGAGCTGGCCGCGGGAGTCGTAGACCGCCGCGGAGAGCTGGGTGTTGCCGCCCATGTCGACGGTGCCGAGGTCCCCGGCGGCGGCCGCGGACGGGACGGCGAAGGCCATCGAGGCGGCGGTGAGAAGTACGACCTGCGACAGCGCCCCCGCGACGAGCGTCCCGGCTTTGGTCCTGCGCATGTGCTGCCCCCTGTGGCTGGCCGATGGTGCGACGGCCGACCTTCACATCCGGGGCCTGCAAAACGCCTACAACTGCCTTCAGGCCTGGTCGTCGGTGTAACGACCGATACAGTCACCGAGGTTGACGTGCCAGGATCGTTCTGATCATCATGTAACGGTCGTTACCCATCGGAGCGGACATGCACCAGCAGACCAGGCCACTGACCTGCAATGTCCTCGGCCCCACCGAGATCGTGGTGGACGGCGTGGCCGTCGAGCTGGGCGGACCGATCCCGCGCCGGATCGTCACCGCGCTGGTCGCGGCCGGTGGCCGGGCGCTCAGCTACACCCGGCTGGCCGAGGTGGTGTGGGGCGAGCGGAACCCGGCCCACGCCAGGGCCACCCTCCAGGTCTACGTCTCCCGGCTGCGTGGCCTGCTCGGCGCGGACCGGGAACGGCTGGCCAGGGACAGCACCGGCTACCAGCTCGTGCTCCCGCCCCAGGGCACCGACGTCGAGCGGTTCGGAGCGGGCATCGCCCGCGCCCGGCAACTGCTGGACAACGGTGACCCGGTCGCCGCCCTGCGCGGTGCCGGGCAGGCCCTGAAACTGTGGCGGGGCAGGCCATACCGCGATCTGCGGGGCCACGAACTGGCCGAGGCGGAGACGACCAGGCTGCTCGAACTGCACGAGGTCGCCGTGGAGACCCGGGCCGCCGCGCGGCTGGCCTGCGGGGACGCGGCCAGCACGGTGCCCGAACTGGACGCGCTGACCACCGAGGCGCCGTACCGGGAAACCCGCTGGGCACTGCTCGTGCTGGCCCTCTACCGCAGCGGACGGCAGGCGGACGCGCTCTCGGCGTTGCGCAGAGCGCGGACCGTGCTGGCCGGGGATCTGGGCATCGACCCCGGCCAGGAGCTGCGGGACCTGGAGCGGCGGGTGCTCGCGCAGGACCCGCACCTGCTGCTGCCGGCGCCCCCTCGGGCGGCCCTGCCACCGCCGCGCAGGCTGGCGATGCCGTTGACCTCCTTCACCGGACGCGAGCGGGAACTGGCCGCGCTCGCCTCGGCCGCGCGCACGCATCGCCTGGTCACGCTGGTCGGCTCGGCGGGGGTGGGCAAGACCAGGCTGGCGCTGGAGTACGTCAACGGCCTGGCCGAGCCGGACGGGCCCTGGCTGGTCCGGCTCGCCGACGTGCACGACGGCACCCTGCTGGCGCAGACCGTGGCCACCACCATGGGCGTGGCCGGTGGTGCGGTCGAGGCCGTGCTCGCCACCTGCGCCGGCACCCTGGTGCTGGACAACTGCGAGCACCTCACCGAGGCCGTTGCCGGGTTCGTGCTGCACCTGCTCACCGTCTGCCCGAGCCTGCGGGTCCTGGTCACCAGCCGCGAACACCTCGCGCTGGACGGCGAACAGGTGCTGCCCGTGGCGCCGCTCGCGGTGACCGCGCCCGACGGCGGCCCTGGCCCGGCCATCGAGTTGCTGACCAACCGGATCCGCGCGGTCCGGCCGGGGTGGACACCCGCGGCCGAGGACCTGCGCCAGGTCGAGCAGCTGTGCACGGCCCTGGACGGGCTGCCGCTGGCGCTGGAACTGGCCGCGGCGCGCACCAGGGTGCTGGGCCTGGCCGAGATCGTCGAACGGCTGGACGACCGGTTCGCGGTCTTCGGGCGGGTGCCGCGTGGCTCGGTCGCCGCGCACAGCAGCCTGCGGGCCGCCATCGAGTGGAGCGTGCACCTGCTGTCCGCGACCGACCGGGACTTCCTGTACCGGCTGTGGCCCTTCGACGGCGGCTTCACCTTCGAGGCCGCCGCGGCCGTCCAGGAGCCGGCGGCCTCCTCGTTCGAGTCGTTGTCCTCGCTGGTGGCCAAATCGGTGGTGGAGGCGGACACCACGGCCAACCCGACCCGCTACCGCCTGCTGGAGTCCGTCCGCGCCTACTGCCGGGAGCACGACACCTCGCCGGAGGGCGCCGGGCGGCACGCCGCGTGGGTCCGCGATCTCGTCGACGCGCACAGCCAGGAACTGCTGCTGGCCAGGGGCGGGGCCACGATCCGGCTGCTGACCGCCGAACTGCCGAACCTGCGCGCGGGCATCCGCCACGACATCGGGCACGCACCCGAACTGGCGCTGCGCACGATCGGCTTGCTCAGCTGGTTCTGGATCCGCGGTGGACACTTCGGGGAGGCCGAGCGGCTGCTCGACGCGGCGTTCGCGGCCGCGCCCGACGCGGACCCGCTGGACCGGGCGCGGGCGCTGATGGTCCGCGGTGACCTGCTCAGCTTCGGCGGGGCCGGGCTGCTCAGCGCGGAACCGCACTACCTGGCGGCGGTCGCGCTCACCGAGACCGGGGACAGCGCGGAGCATCGCGCGTTGCGTGGGCTGGCCAGGTACCAGAGCGCCTTCGGCGGTATCGCGCTGCGGGATGTCCGCCGGGCCACCGAGTACGCCGGACACGCCCTGGCGGCCAGTGCGAACCTCGATCTGCCGTGGCTGACCAACGGCGCGCTGATGGTCCACGGCGCCGCGCTCGTGCTGCGGGGCGATCACCTCGGCGGCGAGGCCGGGCTGCGCGAGGCCGTCGCGATGGCCCAGGAACACGGACTGACCTGGCTGGAGGCGTGGGCCCACCACCACCTCGGCCAGTCCCAGCTGAGCCGCGGCGAGGGCGTACCGGCGTTGGCATCCCTGCGCACCGCCCTGGACCGCTACCTGCGGACCGAGGACATCACCTTCACCCTCATCGTGCTGCTCACCATGGCCGCCGCCATCCGGCAGCTCGGCGACCCCGCGACAGCCGGTGTACTGGTCGCCACCGTGGACCGCAAGCGCAGGCGGCACGGCATCCAGCCCGGCATGATCCTGCAGGCGGCGACCAGCCTGATCGGCGACGTCCCGCCGTATGCCCCGACCTCCGCACTGGACTGGGCGGACACGCTCACCCTCGCCCGCACCTGGACACCCACCGGATGAACCACCTCCCACCACGCTTCGCCGCCACCGGCTCGCTGGGCAGGCTGCTGAACACGGCCGTGGAACTGTTCGCCGCCCGCGGCTACCACGGCGTCTCCGTCCGCGACCTCACCGCCGCGATGGGAGTCAAACCCAGCTCGCTCTACGCGCACTTCCCGTCGAAGGAGGACCTGTTCGCGCACCTGGTTTTCCTGGCCAACGAGGAGATCCACGAACGGCTGCGGTCGGTCCTGCTGGAATCCGGCCCGGACCCGGTGCGGCAGCTGCGCGCCCACGTCCGCTGTTACGTCACCTTCCACGGCGAGTACCCGCTGCTGGCCGCGGTCGGCCACCACGACCCGCACGTGCTCGGCAAGGGCATGGACCGGGTGATGGTGCTGCGCCGGGCGGCCATCGATCTGCTGCTGGCGATCATCAAGCGTGGCAACGAGTCCGGCGCCTTCGCCTGCGCCGATCCGTGGCTGGCGGTGGCCGCGATCGCGGGCATGGGCATCCGGGTGGCCTCCTGGTTCCGGCCGCCCGGGTACCAGGCCGACCCGAGCTTCGAGGCGTATCCCCTTGAGGTGCACGAGTGGACGCCCGGGTACACCGCCGCGCGGATCGCCGAGACCTACGCGGACTACGCCCTCGGCATCGTCCGCGCCTGACCCGGTTCCGGCGGTGGCGTCGCGGTGTAGGCCGCTTGCAAGGGCCGCCCCGCATCATGCCGTCACCACAACGATGGCTGGAGGCGACGTGACCGAACAGCGGGCCGTCCCGTGGGAACTGGGCCTGATCCACCGGATGCTGAAGCGTGAGTTCCGCGCGCTCCCGCTGCTCGTGCACACCATCCCCACCGGGGACCTCCGGCGCGGCACGGTCGTCGCCGCCCACATCGACCTGCTGGTCCAGGTGCTCCGCAGGCACCGCGACGGCCAGGACGAGTTCCTCTGGCCCCTGCTGCGGCACCGGCTGGGCGCGGACACCGACGTGCTGGTGCGGATGACCGCGCGGAACACCCGGCTCGCCCACTCGCTGAGCCGGCTGACCTCCCTGCTCATCTCCTGGCTGGACACCCCGGATCCGGGCACCGGCCACCGGCTGCTCGGCGAGTCGCTGCGGGTGTCCGCCACCGTCGACGAACACCTCTACGAGGAGGAGACCGACATCTTCCCGCTGATCCACACCCACCTGACCCGCGGCGAGTGGCAGGCCGTACTGGACAACGCGAAGGCGTACCTGCGCGCCCACCCGCACGCGTTCGTCATCCTCGGCATGTACCTCTGCGACGCGACCCCCACCGAGCAGGAGGAGTTCCTGGCCTCGGTGCCAGCCGACTTCCGGGCGGGCTGGGCTGCAATGGGTCAGGAGGAGTACCGGCGGTCCCGGGCGCTGCTGTACCCGGTCTAGCGCCGCCCGGGTCCTGTGCCATGGTGGACACCATGACCTGGGATGGCGAGGACTACCAGCGCCGCTTCGACCGCCTGGCCGACAGCGGCGCCGACCTGCACGGCGAGGCCGACTTCGTGCGCGCCTACCGGCCTGGCTCCGTCCTCGACGCCGGTTGCGGCACCGGCCGGGTCGCCATCGAACTGGCCCGGCACGACATCGAGGTCGTCGGGGTCGATGTGGACACCTCCATGCTCGAGGTGGCCAGGAAACGCGCGCCGCACATCACCTGGCACCGCCGCGATCTCACCACGCTGGCCCTTGGCCGCCGCTTCGACCTGGTCATCATGGCCGGCAATGTCCCGCTGTTCACCCCGGAGGGCACCCAGCAGGCCCTGGTCTCCGGGGTGGCCGGCCACGTCGCGCCCGCGGGCGTGCTCATCGCGGGCTTCTCCCTCGACCGCGGGTACACCGCCGAGGACTACGACGCGCACTGCGCGGCCGCGGGACTCACCCTGCTCGACCGTTACGCCACCTGGGACCGCAAGCCGTTCACCGGCGGCGACTACGCCGTCTCGGTCCACCGGGCGCCATCGGCGGTCTGAGCGGTCCCCGCGTACGGCTTCAGGGTGATCGAGTTCGCCGCCTTCTGCATCCCGCCCATCATCGCGCCGCCGCCGGGCAGATGCGGCAGCATCCGCATGAACTGGTTGCGCGCCCAGATCCCGCGGCGGGTGCGCGGGGCGAACCCGCTGGAGCCGCCGGGCGGGCGCTTCAGGTTCAGCGTCACGTAGTCCCGCATTTCCTTGTCGTACTGGGCGAACGCGACGCGGTGGTCGCCGTTGGCCGCGGCGAGTTCGCCAGCCAGGACGTAGGCGCCGACCAGTGCCAGGCTGGTGCCCATTCCGAGGGAGCCGCCGAAGGCCGAGTCGCCGAGCAGGACGGTGCGGCCGCGGTGCCAGCGGTCGACGCGCACCTCGCCGACCCGCGCGAGGTACAGGTCGTCGGTCCGCCCCAGCTGGTCGAGCAGGGCCGGGATCTCCCAGCCAGCCCCGGCGAACACCTCGGCCAGCAGCTTCTTCTGCGCCTGCACATCCCGCCGGTCGTAGGCCAGTTCCGGCGAGACGAACCCGAGCAGCACGCGGACCTCGCCGGTGTCGCCCAACGGGTACAGCAGCGCCACCCGGCCACCGACACCGTTGCCGGCGGGCAGGTTGTACATCACCTCCCAGCCGTCCAGGTCGAGCTTGGTGCGGGCCGGGAAATAGGACGTGTAGTAGCCGAGATCGTGGACGAACTCCTTGTCCTGACCGAACATCAGCGCGCGTACGCCGGAGCGCAGCCCGTCCGCGCCGACCACGAGGTCGAAGGACCGCGCGGGTCCCTTGTCGAAGGTGACCGCGACACCGTCACCGTCCTCGGCGATCTCGGTGATCATGTTGTCGTACAAGATGTCCAGGTCCGTGCCGGCGGCCTCGTGCAGGATCCGCACCAGGTCGCCGCGCAGGATCTCGATCTCGGCCACGATGCCGCCGGAGTCGCCGAACGTCTCGCCGCCCATGGCCGCGACCCGCCTGCCGTGCTCGTTGAGCCAGGCGACGCCGTGCGTGCCGGTGTGGTGGGCCCGGATGGTGTCCATGATGCCCATCCGGGTCACCACCTCGCGGGCGGTGCCGCGGATGTCGATCGCCTGGCCGCCCGAGCGCGGCGCGGGCGCGCGTTCGACCAGGGTGGGCTGGAAGCCGTGGTGGCGCAGCCAGTAGGCCAGGGAGAGTCCGGCGACGCTCGCGCCGGAGATCAGAACAGAACGCATGTGTACACCGTACGAACACCGCCGGTACGGTGTACACATGCCCTAGTGCACTTTGTTTCCAGGGCAGATCACGGGTTCGCCCGGGAGTGAACGCACTAGTGCGCTTGGAGGCTTGGTGGACAGCGGGGCGCCGTATCAGCGGATCGTGGCGGAGATCAGGGACCGGATCGCGCGCGGTCGGCTGCGGCCCGGCGACCGGATCCCGTCCACCCGGCAGATCACCCGGGAGTGGGGAGTCGCGATGGCCACCGCCACCAAGGTGATCGCCACCCTGCGCGAGGAGGGTCTGGTGGACACCAAACCCGGCGCGGGAACCGTGGTGCGGTCGGCGGATCGCCCGCCGACCCGGACACTCCCGCGCGAGCAGGAGTTGGGGCGGGACCGGATCCTGCGCGCGGCGATCGCGATCGCCGACGCCGACGGGATGGCCGCGGTGTCGATGCGCCGGGTGGCCACCGACCTCGGCACCGCGACCATGTCGCTGTACCGGCACGTCTCCGGCAAGGAGGATCTGCTGCTGCACATGGCGGACCGGGTGATCGCCGAGGAAACCTTGCCAGCGCGGCCCCCCGCGCACTGGCGGGACTGCCTGGAGTTATCCAGCCGTCTACTGTGGACGGTCTGCCGGCGGCGGCCCTGGGTGGCCGAGGTGCTGTCGATGACCCGGCCACGGGCCACCCCGAACCTGATGTCCTACACCGAATGGGTGCTGACCGCGTTGCGCGGACTCGGTCTTGGTGTCGAGGACATGTGGTACATCCACCTCAACCTGGTCAGCCACATCCGCGGCCTGGCGCTGTCCCTCCAGGCGGAGACCCGGGAACGCCAGGACACCGGCCTGACCAGCGAGGAGTGGATCAGCACCCAGGCGGCGAACTTCGCGGAGATCGTCGCCCAGGGCCGATATCCGACCCTGGAACACCTGGCGGACCAGGAGTTCGAGCAGGATCTGGACGTCATGTTCGAGTACGGCCTCCGGCTGGTGCTGGACGGGGTGGAGCGGCAGCTGACCCGTGAGGCCGGTGGACTCAGCCGCTGACCCGGGCCACCAGCCGCCGGGCCGTCGCCGTGCCGAGGCCGGTGGGTCCGGCCAGTCTGCGGGTGATCGGCTGCCCGGCCGCGACCGGGTCCGCGGGCTGGTAGCGGGCGGCGCGCTGGTGCCAGGCCTGCCAGCCGGGCAGCCAGTCCCGCAGGCTGTCCACGTGTTCCAGCACGGTGGCGCGCTGCGCGGCGGAGAGCTGATGTGCCTGGCACATCTCGGGAATCTCCACCTCCGCGATGTGCTCGAACTGCCGGACCCTGGCGGTGATCATGTCGTTGCATGCCTCCGCCGCCTGCTGCGGGCCGCAGCCGAGGAGTTTTTCCAGCAGCAGCACCATGTTGCCGGTCTCGCCAGGGTCGCCAGCCTCGCGGTCGTAGGAGTAGATGTCGTTGAGCAGCAGGGCGCCGTCGGTGACCGCGTCGAGCAGGGACCGCAGGGTCGGGCCGTCGGCGACCGCGGCAGGCAGTTCGGCCGCCTTGGCGAACTCGGTCAGGTGGTCGGCCACCCGGCCGCCGTTGGTCATTCGCTTGGCCGCCAGGTACTCCAGCGGGTTGGCGGTGTGCGTGGCCGCGGTCTGGCGTAGTTCCTGGAGGTGTCCGGTCAGCAGTTCCGCCAGCGCGCCGTGGATGCGGGCCCGCCACGCGGGCGACATCGCCGGGGCGGTGCGGGACCACAGGTCGGCCAGTGCGCGCTCGGTCGGGTTGGCCGGCTCCGGTGCCGGCCGGCCGGGGTCGGTTGGCAGGAACTCGGGCAGCCTGGCCAGGTATGCCTTCGCGCCGGCCAGGTCGCCGGTGCGGCCGAACTTCTCCACCAGGTAGTCGTCCAGGTGGAACAGCCAGGTGTACCAGTCGCTGACGGTGGTGAGCGCTTCCGTTGGCGTGTCAGGGAATTTGTGCGCGCACAGCAGGCCGAGGTCGTTCGCGGCGAGCTGGGCCCGGCTCCACGGCATGACGGCCGGATCCTCATCGACCAGGCCCAGCCGGATGGCCCAGGCGTCGGTGTGCGCGCGGGCGGTTTCCAGCTGGGGATTGAGCCGGGCCGCGCGGCTGAGCCGGAACTCGGGCAGCTGGAAGGACCGGGATGTGCTGGGGGCAGCGGACTTCTCGGCCGGAACGGGTGTGGCGGTCGTGGCGGGTGGGGTGGTCAGCAGGTGGGCGAGCGCGGTGAGGTCCGCGGCGGCCCCCGGGCGGGGGTTCGCGGCCTGGAGGCAGCCCAGCGCCGCGTCGAGCTGGCGCTGGGTCTCCTGGTGCGCCCAGGTGCGGGCCCCGGCCTCCTCGATCAGCTCGGCGCAGGTGCGCAGTTCGGCGTCCGCCAGTGGCTCGTCCCGGTGGTACAGCTCGGCCAGCCGGGCCGCGGCCGCGTTGCCCGCGTTGAGGGCGGCCACCACCGGCAGTGACTTCTTGCGGGCGCGCAGGTCGGCCAGCACCGGCTTGCCGGTGATCTCCGGATCACCCCAGATGCCCAGCAGGTCGTCGTTGAGCTGGAAGGCCAGTCCGAGGTGCTCGCCGAACTGGCGCAGCTGCCAGACCTGGTGCGGCGCCGCCCCGGCCGACAGCGCACCCAGCTCGCAGGCCAGTGCGAACAACGCGCTGGTCTTGTCCCCGACCATGGTCAGGCACTCGTCAAGGCCCACCTCGGTCCGGCCCTCGAAGGCCATGTCCGCCGCCTGGCCGTCGATCAGCCGCAGCAGCGCCGCGTCCAGCCGCGGCACCCCCTCGGCGGCCAGCGGCGCGCCGTCGCCGACGAGTGCCTCACCGGCCAGGGTGATCAGCGCGTCCCCGGCCAGGATCGCGGCGGGCACCCCGTAGACCGTCCACGCGGTCGGCCGGTGCCGCCGGGTCGGGTCCTCATCCATCACGTCGTCGTGCAGCAGCGAGTAGTTGTGCGCCAGCTCGACCGCGGCCCCTGCCCCGGCGGCCCGCCCAGGCGCGCCGCCGACGGCCTCGGCCGCCAGCATCGCCAGGGCAGGCCGCACCATCTTGCCGTTGTTGGCTGCCACCGGGCGGCCCTGCTCGTCGCACCAGCCGAAGTGGTAGCCGATGACCTGGCGGGTGCCGGAGTTCATCCGGTCCGCCGCCGCCTTCAGCCCCGGTGTGACCAGTTCCCTGGCCCGGACGAAGGGATCGGCATCAGCCGCGGCCATCAACACTCCCGAGCTGCACGTGCTCCAGCACGCCGAGTGCGTCCGGCACCAGCACGGCCAGCGAGTAGTAGCAGGTGATGAGGTAGTTGACGATCGCCTTCTCGTCGATGCTCATGAACCGCACGCTCAGGCCCGGCTCGTACTCGTCGATCAGCCCGGTCTTGCGCAGGCCGATGACGCCCTGGTCCTCCTCGCCGGTGCGCATCACCATGATCGAGGTGGTGCGCTTCTCGGTGATCGGGATCTTCCAGCACGGGTAGATCGGCACCCCGCGCCAGGCCGAGACCCGGCCGCCGGGCACGTGCACGGTCTCCGGCGAGATGCCCTGCCGGGTGCACTCGTCCCGGAAGGCCGCGATGGCCTCGGGGTGGGCCAGGATGAACCCTGGGTTCTTCCACACCGTGTTCAGCAGCCGGTCCATGTCGTGCGGGGTGGGCGGGCCGGAGCGGGTGTAGATGCGCTGGCCGAAGTCGGCGTTGTGAAGCAGGCCGAAGTCCCGGTTGTTGATCAGCTCGTGTTCCTGGCGCTCCCGCACCGCCTCGATGGTCAGCCGCAGCTGCTGTTCGAGCTGGTCGATGGGCTCGTTGTAGAGGTCCTGCACCCGGGTGTGCACGCGCAGCACGGTCTGGGCGATGCTCAGCTCGTACTCGCGGGGCTTCATCTCGTAGTCGACGAAGGTGCCGCTGAGCAGCTGTTCCCCTCGGTGGCCGGACCGGATGTCCACCTCGGCCTCGCCATAGGGGTTCTGCGCCTTGTCCGCCTGCGCCCGCTGCCGCTCGATATGCGCGCGCAGGGAGGCGGACTGTTCCAGCAGTTCGTGGAAGTCGGCCCTGCTCAGCGACATCACCGTGCAGGCGGTGGCCGCCTTGACCGAGTAGTCCCACCGGCTGTCGGCATCGAGCAGGAACTCGTCCCCGAAATGGTCGCCGTCGGCCATGATGGTCAGGGTCGACTCCTGGCCGTACTCGCCGTCCCGGAGTTTGGTCAGCCGCCCGTGCACCAGCAGCACCAGCTCATCGGCCGGGCTGTCCGCGCTCACCAGCACCTGGCCTGCCTCGTACTCGCGCTGGGTGAACCGGCCTGCCATCAGGCCGAGCGCGTCGATGTCGGCGCAGTCGTGCAATAACGGCAGTTCGGTCAGCTCGGCTGGGATGACCTGCACCTGGCTGCCGGTGGTCTGGAAGGCCAGCCGCCCGTCCCCCAGGGTGTAGTTCAGCCGCCGGTTGACCCGGTAGGCGCCACCGCGCGCCTCCACCCAGGGCAGCAGGTTGAGCAGCCACCGCGGCGTGATGCCCTGCATCTGCGGCACGGACTTGCTGGTCGAGGACAGTTTGCGCGCGGCTTCCGTGCTGAGGCTGAGCTGCCCGCCGCCGTTTCCGTTGCGCTGCGGAGAGCGTTCGTCAGTCATTTCGCGCACAGCACGACCACCAATCGAAATGGGGATTGTTGAGCAATCGGTTCCAAAGCGGAAGCGACGCTATGTGGAGCTGATCCACGAGGACAAGCCAGCCTGGACGGTTTAACCCGATCGGGTTCAAAAGCGGACATTTCGTGCCGAGGCCCTTGATTGTCCGGCACGATTATCCGCCGCGCGCCGACCGGAACCGGGGTCACCGAATGGCCGATTGACCTTGATCCACCATTCCGGTGAAATGGCCGCGATAGCCATTTCGATTAGGAGAAGGCGCCGGTCTCCGGCTGGGGAATCCGGGCGGGCAGTGTCAGCGATACGGTCAGCCCGCCATCGGGCCGCGGTTCGGCGGTGACCTGGCCGCCGTGGGCGTTGGCCACCGAGCGGACGATCGACAGGCCGAGTCCACTGCCGCGCCGGGAGCCGATCCGGTCGTCGCCGAGCCTGCGGAAGGGCTCGAACAGCCGGGGCAGGTCCTCGGCGGTGATCACGACGCCGGAGTTGGTGACCGAGATCGTCCCGGGTGGGCCGCTGTGCACGTGTACCCAGCCGCCCTCGGCGAGGTTGTGCCGGATGCCGTTCTCGACCAGGTTCTGCACGGCCCGTTCCAGCAGCGCCGGGTCGCCGTGCACCGGTGCCGCCGTCAGGTCGGCGGTGATCGTGACCCCGGCCGCCGCGGCCTCGGTGCCCGCCGCCTCGATGACCCGGGCGGCGAGGTCGGCGAGGTCGAGCGGCTGCACCGTGAGTTGTTCGTTCTCGCTGTGGGCCAGGGTGAGCAGGCCCTCGATGAGGCGTTCGTGCCGGTCGTTGATCTCCAGCAGCGAGCCGCCGAGCTTGCGCAGCTCGGGTGGGGCGTCCTTGCGGCGCATGGCCACCTCGACCAGGGTGCGCTGCATGGTCAGCGGGGTGCGCAGTTCGTGCGAGGCGTTGGCCACGAACCGGCGCTGACCGTCGAAGGAGCGGTCCAGCCGGTCGAGCATGGTGTCGAAGGTGTCGGCCAGTTCCTTGATCTCATCGCGCGGGCCGTCCAGCGCGATGCGCTCGTGCAGGCTGCGGTCGGCCACCCGGCGCGCGGTGTCGGTGATCCGGCGCAGTGGCCGCAGCGCCCGCGCACCGAGCAGCCACACCAGCAGCATGGTGACCGTGCCGACCACGGCGAAGGCGATCACCCCCTGGAACAACAGCGAGTCCAGGATCGCCGACCGGAACTGCTCCTCCAGCACGCCGAGCTGGTCCGGCGAGCTGTCCGGCAGCGTGGGGACGGCGAGCCCGAAGGTCGGCTCCTGACCGGCCTGGGTCAGCACCAGCCGCGCGGTCGAGCCCAGCACGCGGTCGAGGCTGCGCGCGACCAAAAGATAGGTGAGGCCGAGCAGTGCCGCGCTCGCGCCAAGGACGAACAGTCCACACAGCACGGTCAGCCGGGTGCGGAAGGTCATGGGATCCGGTATCCCGCGCCGGGCACGGTGCCGATCACCGGCGGCTCCCCCAGTTTGCGCCGCAGCTTCATCACCGTCATCGGCACCACGTTGGTGAACGGGTCGATGTGCTCGTCCCAGACCCGTTCGAGGAGTTCCTCGGCGGAGACCGGCCTGCCCTCGGCCCGCAACAGCTCTTCCAGCACACCGAACTCCTTGCGGGACAACGGGATCAGCGCACCGTCCCGATGGGTTTCCAGGCGTCCGGGGTCAACTCGGATGCCGGCCCGGCTCAGTACCGGCGGCGCGGCTGGCCGGGTCCGGCGGCCGAGCGCGCGCACCCTGGCCACCAGTTCGCCGAAGACGAACGGCTTGGGCAGGTAGTCATCGGCGCCGAGGCCGAGTCCGGCGATCCGGTCAAGCACCGATCCGGCGGCGGTGAGCATCAGAACCCTTGTCGCCGCACCGGATTCGACGACCGCGCGGCACACCTCGTCCCCGTGCACCACCGGCAGGTCCCGGTCGAGCACCACGACGTCGTAGGCGTGCACCCCGATCCGCTCCAGTGCAGCACCGCCGTCGTAGGCCACGTCCACGGCCAGCGCTTCCTCGCGCAGCCCTTCCGCGATGGCCTCGGCCAGTACCCGTTCGTCCTCGACGAGCAACACCCGCATGCGGCCTCCCGTCCCGTTCGAGCTGAGCATAGGCGCGGCCGGGCGAAACCGAGAGCGGTGGTTATCGCGGATTTATCGGCCGTGGTGCTTGATGTGCCCATCATCCCCTTCCCGGAGAGCTGGAGGCATTCGTGCGACTCAGCGTGTTGGGCGCGGTGCTCGTGCTCGGTACCACCTTGGTGCCGGGCATGGCGACGGCCCAGGAGAGAACACCGGATCCAGGGTCACTGCGGTGGGTGACCCTGGTGACCGGCGATCGGGTCGGCGTGACGCCCGGCAAGCTCAGCTCGGCCGTGGTCCGGCCGGGCGAGGGCCGGGAGCGGAAACGCTTCACCACCCGGCAGGTCGGCGGTCGCTTGCACGTGGTCCCCGAGGACGCGGAACCGTTGCTGCGCAAGGGTGTGCTGGACCGGCGGCTGTTCGACGTGACCGCGCTGATCGAGTCCGGCTACGACGACATCACCCGCGCCGACCTCCCGTTGATCATGAGTGCGCCGCAGGTGCGGGCGGCCGGGGTGCGGGTCACCGCCGAGCTGCCCAGCGTGCGCGCGGCCGCGGTGACGGTGGCGAAGAGCCGGGTCGCGCAGCTCTGGCAGACGATCACCACCTCGGGTGTCGAACGGGTGTGGCTGGACGGCAAGCGCAAGTCCACTTTGGACCGCAGCACCGCGCAGATCGGTGCGCCGTCGGCCTGGCAGAGCGGCCTGACCGGCAACGGGATCAAGGTGGCTGTGCTGGACACCGGCGTCGATGAGACCCACCCCGACCTGGCCGACCGGCAGCTGGCCGAGCACAATTTCACCGGCGACGCCGACGCGGTGGACCGGCAGGGGCACGGCACGCACGTCGCCTCCACCATCGCGGGCACTGGCGCGAAGTCCGGCGGCAAGTTCAAGGGCGTCGCCTACGGCGCGAAGATCCTCGACGCCAAGGTGCTCGACAGCAACGGCTCCGGCTACGACTCCTGGATCCTCGCCGGGATGCAGTGGGCGGCCGAGCAGGGCGCCACCATCGCCAACCTCAGCCTCGGCGGCGGTGACGGCGCGGAGGTCGATCCGCTGGAGGAGGCGGTCAACACGCTGACCGCCAAGTACGGCACGTTGTTCGTCATCGCGGCCGGGAACAGCGGCCCGCACGCCAAGAGCGTCGGTTCCCCCGGCAGCGCGGACGCCGCGCTCACCGTGGGCGCGGTCGACCGGGACGACAAGCTGGCCCCGTTCTCCAGCCGTGGGCCGCGGGTCGGCGACGGCGCGATCAAGCCCGACATCACCGCTCCCGGCGTCGGCATCGTGGCGGGCAGGGCCACGCACGGCCGGATCGGCACGCCCGCCGGGGACGGCTACGTGTCGATGTCCGGCACGTCGATGGCGACCCCGCACGTCGCCGGGGTCGCGGCGCTGCTGGCCCAGCGTCACCCGGGGTGGAAGGCCGCCGATCTCAAGGCGCAGCTGACCTCCTCCGCCACCCCGAACCCCACGCTCGGCGTCTTCGAGCAGGGCTCGGGCCGGGTCGACGTCGGCAAGGCGCTGAACCAGACCCTGATCAGCACCTCCGGCAGCCTCGGCTTCGGCACCCAGCAGTGGCCGCACGACGACGACAAGCCGGTGACCAAGCCGGTCACCTACCGCAACACCGGGACCACCGCGCGCACGCTCACCCTGCGCGTCGAGACCCAGGCGCCGCAGGGAATGTTCACCGTGGACCGCACGACGGTGACCGTGCCCGCAGGCGGCGAGACCACGGTCCAGGTCACCTCGGACACCCGCACGCCGGGAGCGGACGCGCTCTACACCGGCAGGCTGATCGCGTCCGACTCGACGGTCACCGTTGGCACTCCGCTCGCCGTGGACAAGGAGGCCGAGAGCTACGACGTCGCCCTCGACGTCACCGACCGGACAGGCCGCCCCGCGTCGGACTTCGCCGGCACCGCGGCGGGTGCCACCACCGACCACCAAACCAGCGGTGCCAACGGAAAATCCACCCTGCGCCTGCCGAAGGGCAGCTACACCCTCTACTCCAGCATTTTCACCGGGAGCGAGACCACCTTCCTGCTGCACCCGGTTCTCGAGGTCACCCGCAACCTCGCGATCACCCTGGACGCCAGGGTGGCGCGGCCGGTCACCGTCACCGTGCCCAGCCCGACCGCCACGGTCTTCAACGCCGATGTCGGCTTTGTCAGGACCCTGCCGGACGGCGTCTGGGTCGGCGGCGGCATCCTGGCCGGCGACCTGAACGGAATCTCCACCGCGCACATCGGTCCGTCCCTCAACCGGGACGAGTTGACCGCCAGGGTGCACACGCAGTGGGCGGACAGCACCCGTACCTATAACCTGGCGTGGTTCGAGCAGGGCCGCCTGCCGACGGGCTTCGAGCGCCGGGTCCGCGAGGCCGACCTGGCCACGGTGCAGGCGGAGTACGCGAGCGTCGCGGGCAGTCGCACCGGCGGGAAGGCGCTGCTGCCCAAGCCGTTGCGCGGTGACACCGTGGCGTACTCCCGCATGCTGGACCTGCCGCTGCCGTCCCGGCGCACCGAGCACGTCCTGGCCGAGGGGGTGCGGTGGAGCGGTGTCCTCACCCAGTTCGGCACCGGTCCCGACCGGGCCTCGGAGACGGAGCTGCGCTCGATGTTGACGCGGTACCGGGCTGGTCAGTCCACAGTGGAGCGTTGGAACACCGGGGTCGTGGGTCCCGCGATGCCGGAGCGGTTCGCACCGGACCACTGGCTCACCAGGACCGGTGACACGCTGACCGTGCGGCTGCCGCTGTTCAGCGACGGCGCCGGGCACTGGGGCCTGCCCGTCCGGCAGGACAGCGGGCGCACCACGGTGTACCAGAACGGCAAGAAGATCGCGGAAGGCAACCTGCCCGGACTCGGCGACTTCACCCTGCCCAAGGAGGCGGCGGAGTACCGGGTGGAGGTCGAGGCGAGCAGGGCGGCCACCACACTGTCCACAAAGGTCAGTGCGTCGTGGACGTTCCGGTCCCGGAACACCACCCGCACGACGGCGGTGCCCGCGATGGCCGTCCGGTTCACCCCGAAGCTCGACGAGTTCAACCGGGCCCAGGCGGGGGTGCCGTTCACCGTTCCGGTGACCGTCGAGCGCCAGCCCGGCTCGCCGGGGGCCATCGTGCGCGAGCTGACGGTGGAGGTCTCCTACGACGACGGCAAGACCTGGCAGCAGGCGCCGGTCGACAAGGGAGCGGCCAAGCTCACCCACCCGGCCGAGGGAGGTTTCGTCTCGTTGCGCGCCAAGGTGATCGACAGCGACGGCAACAAGCTCGAGCAGACCATCATGCGCGGGTACGAGCTGAAGAAGTGACCTGACCGGCGCGGGGGCCGGGGAGGCGATTCATCGCTTCCCGGCCCCCGCGGCCGCTCAGGGGACCAGCACCCGGCGGCCTCGGGTGTGACCGGCCTGGCTGTCGAGATGTGCGGCCGCTGCTTCGGCGAGCGGGTAGGACTTCTCGACCGGGATGTGCAGCCTGCCCCGCGTGATCAGGTCGGCCGCCAGGGCGAGCGCGTCCGGCAGGCTGCCCGCCTCGCCGGAGAAGCGGACGCCGTGCTCCGCCGCGCCGAAATCGGCGATGGAGACCACCTTGTCCGGATCCCCGGTCAGTTCGATCAGCTCGCGGAGCACACCCGAGCCCGCCACATCGAGCGCCGCGTCGACCCGGCCCAGCCGCCGCACCCGCTCGACCCAGCCTTCGCCGTAGGTCACCGCCTGCGCGCCAAGGCCACGCAGGTAGTCCTGGTTGGCCGGGCCCGCCGTGCCGATCACGGTGATGCCGCGGTCGCGGGCGATCTGCAGCACCGCCGAGCCGACGCCGCCGGAAGCCCCGCTGACCAGCAGCGTCTGCCCCGGCCGCACCCCGACCTCGCGCAGGATGCGCAGTGCGGTCTCCACCACCGAGGGGTATCCGGCCGCCTCCTCGAACGTCAGTCCGGCCGGCATCCGGGTCCAGGCCGAGAGCACCGCGAACTCGGCGTAGGCGCTCGAACCCACGCCGAACACGTGCTCGCCGACCTCGACGCCTTCGACGCCCTCCCCCAGCTCGTCCACCACCCCGGCGGCGTCAAGCCCAAGCCCGGCAGGCAGTTCGATCGGGTGGGCGTCCTGGAGCGTTCCGGTGCGGATCCGCCAGTCGAACGGGTTCACGCCCGCGGCCCGCACGGCGATGCGCACCTGGCCGGGGCCCGGGTGCGGCTGCTCGGCGGTGTCCAGGCGCAGCACTTCCGGGCCGCCGAACTCGGCGAAGGTCACTTTCCGCATGTTCTCGTTCCTCACGTTGTTGTTGGTGTGCTTAGTCAGTGGCAGGCGCGGTGCCGAGCATCCAGTGGCTGAAGGCGGCGTAGCGCTCGGCGGATTTGGCGGCCCCGTCGGCCTGCTCGACCGCGTCGGCGTGCGCGCGCACCTGGTCGAAGCGGGCTCTGCGGGCGTTGTCATAGCGGGCGAGCGGCTCGGCCAGGCCGGATCCGCGGGCCAGTTCGGCGCGTAGCACCCCGGCGTCCTCGATGCCCAGGGTGCCGCCGGCCGCGATGTGCGGGGACAGGCCGTGTGCGGCATCGCCGATCAGCATGACCCGGCCGGTGGTCCAGTGCGGCAGCTCGGGGACGCGCATGATCCGGTTCTCCAGGATGGACTCCTCCGGGGTCGCCGCGATCATCGCCAGCAACTCCTCGTGCCACCCGGACCCGGCCACGTTGCGGGCCCGTAGCAACGCCCGATCCCGTTTCCCGCCAACGAGTTCACCGGCGTCGAACTGGGAAACCCACCACATGGTCCGATCCGCCGCGACCCGGGTGTAGCCACCCCTGGTCCGCGCGGAGCCGATGGTGACCATCGTGCCTTCCGGCCGCTCGGCACCGGCGGGGACCACGGCCCGCCAGGCGTGGTGACCGGCGTGCGGGACCGCCGCACTGCCGGGCAGCATGGCGGCGCGCACCTCGGAGTACACCCCGTCCGCGCCGATCAACAGGTCCGCCGCCAGCCGGGTGCCGTCGCCGAGGTGCGCCACCACGTGCGTGTCCTGCTCGGTGAAGCCGGTGACGTGCGTGCCCAGGCGGATCCGGTCCCGCCCGGCGGCGTCGGCGAGCAGGGTGGTCAGCTCCGGCCGGGGCACCATCAGGAACCGGTAGGCGTCCGGGCCGTAGCCCGCCGCGCGTTCCGGGCGGCCCGCGGCGTCGAAGAACCAGGCGTCCACGGGCTCGCCCAGCCGCCGGACCCGCTCGCCGATGCCGAGCAGGTCGAACTCCCGCAACGCGTTGTCCCACAGGCCGATGCCCGCCCCGGCCGCCCGCACCTCCGGCGCCTGCTCCAGCACGGTGACCTCGTGCCCGATCAGCCGCAGCGAGGCCGCGGTGGTCAGGCCGACCAGGCCCGCGCCCACGATCACCGTGCGCATCGTTGGTCCCCCTCTCGTCTCGCCATCGAACGTAACACTAACGGTTAGCTTTAAACAACAGCTCCACTTTTGCACCTGATAGCATCAGCGCATGACCGCACCGCCCGGACGTCGGGAGCGCAAGAAGGCCGCGACCCGGCAGAAGATCGCCGACACCGCGTTGCGGCTGTTCCTGGAGCGCGGGTACGACGCGGTGGGCATCCGGGACGTGGCCGCCGAGGCCGATGTGGCGGTCACCACGGTGTTCTCCCACTTCGCCTCGAAAGAGGCCCTGGTGTTCGAGCAGGACCAGGAGTTCCAGGACCGCCTCACCCAGGCGGTCACCGGCCGGGCGCCAGGCGAACCGCTCATCCCCTTGCTGCGCGAGGAGATCCGTGCCCTGGTGCGGCACTGCTCGGCCGAGGGTTCCGCGCCGACCTGGCACCTGATCGAGGAATCCCCCGCGCTGCGGCAGTACGAGGAGTCGATGCGCCTGCGCCACGCGGACTCGCTGGCCGCGGCCCTGACCGCCGACCCGGACCTGCACCGGAGCGCCACCGCCTGCCGTGCGCTGGCCCGGTTCGCGATCGAGGCGTTCTCACTGGCCCGCGAGGCGGCCGAGCCGGACGCCGCGGTGGACGAGATCTTCCGGATGATCGAGGCGGCCTGGTCCGCGACCGGAGCCGGTGATCGTGCCTAGTCAGTCCACAGTGGACCGTCGACGGCTGCTGTTCGGCCTCCTCCCGGCCGCGGCGCTGCTGGCGGCCGGTTGCGCCCAGCCCAAGACCGAGCAGCCGCCAGCCCAGCCGCCGAGCACCCCGCCGCCGCTCGCGCTGGTCTACAACGGCCCCCAGGGCTGTACCGACTGCGCGCCGGCCGTGGCCACGTTGCTGCGTAACGCACCTCGGCCGTACCGGGTCGAGTTCGTGACCGCGCCGACCGCCGCCGCACTGGCCGGGGCACAGCTCTACGTCCAGCCCGGCGGCGGCGCCGACCTCGACGGGACCTGGCGGCAGCTCAAGGGTTCCGCCGGGGTGATCCGCGACTGGGTGCGGGGCGGCGGCAGCTACCTCGGCCTGTGCTTCGGCGCCTACCTGGCCGGCCGCGACCCCGGCTTCGACCTGTTGCCGGGCGACACCGAGGGCTACGCCGGATCGCCCGGCAGCACGGTCCCCGACGACCGGCACACCGTGATCAAGGTGGACTGGCAGGGGAAATCACGGCACATGTACTTCCAGGACGGACCCACGTTCGTCCTGGCGGCCAACGCCACCGCCACCGTGCTGGCCTCCTACCCCAACGGGAAACCCGCCGTGCTCGTCGCCCCGTTCGGCAAGGGCCGGGTCGGGGTCAGCGGCCCGCATCCGGAGGCCGACGAGTCCTGGTACGCCGAACACGGCCTGCGCAACCCCGACGGCGTCCGCCTCGACCTGGCCCACGAGCTGATCGAGGCCACCACCGGAGGCCGCTGAAACCCGCTCAGCGCAGGCGATCCAGCCGGTACCGCGCGATGATCGAGCGGATGCCGTCGGCGAGCGAGCCCGGTTGTGCCTGCGGTGCAACGGGTTCACCGTCGGCGGGGACGTCCGGGCGCGGGCTGCCCGCGCACAGCGACCGGGGGCCGGGCAGCACGCCGTTGATCAGGTACTCGTCGACCTTGGCGGTGACGCAGGTGTTGTGGCCGTACAGCCCGTGGCTGCCGTCGTCGGGCACCGAGATGAGGTGGTCACGCAGCCTGCGGGCCATGGCCGGGCCACCGGCGTAGTGCGTGGCGATGTCGCCCTCGGCCTGGATGACCAGCCCGGTGGGATAGCCGTTCCGGTTGAGGGCAACGGGTTTCTCCGGCGGGGTGAAGCCGCGGAAGGTGCAGGGCTTGGGCGCGGCGGCCATCGCCCCGGAGCCGTACGGGTGCTTGTCCCGGAACACCTTCATGTCGCGGTAGTAGGTGTTGAGGTCGCTCGGCCAGTCCGCCTCGCAGTTGAGCGCGTAGTAGGCGCCGGGCATGGTCTCCGGGATGGCCCGCCGGGCGAGCAGGCCCAGTGCGGCGCTGGTGTCCGGATCCGGTTTCGACCCGGTCAGCTCGCGGAGCCTGCCGACGACCAGCCCCAGTTTCTGCCACATCGGCCGATCGTTGGACCAGGTGAGGATGCTGTCGAACAGGCTCCGCTCCACGCTGTGCAGCTGCGGCATGCCTGGCGGCGGGTCGAGCAGGTCGACCGGCTTGACGGCCAGCTTCCGGCCCACCTCGTCCAGGGTGCGGCGCACGGCCGCCGGGGTGGCGCCGAGGCGGAAGGTGCGGTCGCGCTCGGCCAGCCACCGGCTCCACACCTCGACGTTCTCCCCCGCCGCGATCGACTGGTGCTTCCAGGTCTCGCGGTAGAGCCAGTCCGGGTGCATGGCCGAGTCCAGGACACTGCGGTTGAGCCGCTGCGGGAAGAGGCTGCCGTAGACCGCGCCGAGGTAGGTGCCGTAGGAGTACCCCAGGTAGTTGATCTTCTTCTCGCCCAGCACCGCCCGGATGACGTCCATGTCCCGCGCGGTGTTGGCGGTGCTGATGTGCGGCCGCATCCGGCCACCGGCCCGCTGACACCCCGCCTCCAGCTCCCGCGCCTCGGCCGCGATCTTCGGGAACTCCTCGTCCGCGGGCCGGTTCTGGTCAATCGGATCCTGGCCCTCGCACTGCAACCGCGTGGACCGGCCAACGCCCCTGGGATCGAAGCCGATCAGGTCGAAGTGCCGCGCGATCCGGTTGTCCGCCACCGCGACCGGCATCGAGGAGCCGAGCCCGCCCGGCCCACCAGGGTTGAGCAGCAGCACACCCCGCCGGACCGCCGGTTCCTTGGCCTTGATCCGGGTCACCTGGATGTCCAGGGTGTCCGCGCCGGGTTCGCGGTAGTCCAGCGGCACCTGGACGGTGGCGCATTCCATCCGCTCCCACTGGATCCCCGGGTAGTCCGGATGCGGTGTGCACTGCTGCCAGGCCGGTTGTTGCTGGTGGAAGCGGGTCCCTCCGGTGGAGGGCGTGGCCGCCGCGGTGGCGGGGAGCAGGGTCAGGCCGGTGATCGCGGCCAGCGCGGTGCGCAGGGCCCGCTGGTGTCGCACGTGGTCACGCTCCGAACACTGGGTGAGCAGGTCGAGCGGACGGTAGGGGGCGGGGTGTTTCCAGGAGGTCTCCGCGACTCAGGGCACGGCCGCGTGATCGGCCAGCTCGAACACGGTGTAGCCGACCACCGAGGGCACCGGCAGGCCGAGTTTGCCGCTGGACTCGGTCAGCATCTGCTCCTCGCCGAGGATGATCCCGTTGTCCTGGCTGACGATCAGGGTGTGCCTGGTCGGCAGGCCGCGCAGGGAGTTGGTCAGCGCGAAGGCCCGGCCGGTGCGGCCAAGGCGGTCGGTGGTGCTGCCCTGGTAGACCAGGCCGGGGACGGTGGCCAGGACGCGGAGGACGGCGGCGCGTTCGGCCGGGGTGAGGGCGCGTTCGCGCAGCAGGTCGGTGATGGCCACCAGGACCTCGCCTGCGCCGTTCGCGGGTGGGTGGTCCTTCTGCAGCCAGCGGGCCAGCTCGGCCGGGTCGGTCGGCGGGCGGTCCGGCCAGTGCCGGAACTGGGGGCCGGTGGTCACCTGGGGCCGGCCTGCCTCGGTGGAGAGACCGTCGGCGATCCAGCGGTCGCGGGCCGCCTGGTCCGGGAACTCGGGGACGCCTGATCGCTTGACCGTGCGGCCGGTGCCGTCGGGGTTGAGCCAGGACTCGATCTCCTCCGGGACCACCGCGTTGCTGTAGCTGTTGCGGGTCAGGAACCAGCCGATTCGTTTGAGGTGGTCGGTGGCCGGGACCGGGTTGGGCAGCTTGTCGGTGGCGTCGGCGATCTGGCGGAGCAGTCCGATGGCGTCCTCTGGTCGGCCGTCCTGCTTGTAGGACAACGGTTTCGGGGTTGCCGCGACCGCGGCCGGGGTGGGGCCGAACAGGGTGGTGGCGGCCACCAGGCCGAGCACCACCACCACGGCGGCGCCGGCCAGCAGCCAGATTCGGCGGGCGGAGCGGGTTCGCTGGGCGGTGGTGATGGCGTGCAGGAGGTGTAGTTCGCGCTGGCGGGCCCGGCCTGCCGGGAAATCCCGTTCGGGGGGTGCGGGCGCCAGTTCGGCCAGGGCCCGCACGTCGTCATCCCGCTTCATCGCGTCTCTCCTTCGGCGGACTGGTCATCGCCCTCTCTCTGCCCGGCCGTGCGCACGAGTTCCCGGTTGGTGACCAGATTCCGGTCCACCAGTTTCTCCAGCCGGGCGCGGGCCCTGGACAGGCGGGAGCGGACCGTGCCAACCGGGACGCCCAGTGCCTCCGCCGCGGCGGCGTAATCCAGGCCGGACCACACGCACAGGGCCAGCACCTCGCGGTCGGCCCTGGGCAATGCGGACAGGACCCGGCGCAGTTCCGCGATGCGTTCCTGATCGTCCAAACGGGACGCCAGCTCCTCGGCGAAGTCCGGCAGAGACGCGGGCGGCGGCATCTGCTCCAGCACCGCCCGGTGCCTGCGGGCCACTCGCCAGTGCCTGCGCACCACGTTGGTGGCCACGCCCAGCAGCCAGGGCAGCAGCGAACCGCCCTCGGCGTCGATCTTCGCGCGCAGCCGCCACGCCTCCAGGAACACCAGCGACACGCAGTCCTCGGCCACGGCCCAGTCGCCGGTCAGCCGGAAGCAGTGGTTGTACACGGCGCGGCCGCACTCCTCGAACAGCACGGCGAAGGCGCTCTGCTCGCCAGAGCGCACCCGAGTGCGGAAGCCGGGGTCCATGCCGTGTTCTGCCATCCTGGTGAACGCTAGTTCCCGTGACCCCGGTCACACCCTCCCTCGGTCGGGTGCAGTTCAGCCCAGCGTCTCGGTGGCGACCGCGGCCAACCGGCGCTGACCTGCCGCGTTGGGGTGCAGGTGGTCGCCGGAGTCGAACTCCGGGCGCAGCCGTTCGGGTGCGGCGGCATCCCGCACGGCCGCGTCGAAGTCGAGCACCAGGTCGAACTCGCCGGAGTGGCGGATGAAGTGGTTGACCGCCTGGCGGGTGCGTTCGCCGTCGGGCTCGTAGCGCAGGAATCCGCCGTAGGGCGTGATGGTCGTGCCGATCACCTGGATCCCGCGGCGGTGCGCCTGGCGGAGGAACTCCCGGAGTCCGGCGATGATGATCTCGGGGTCGTACTGGTGGGGTTCCTGCTGGATGTCGTTGATCAGGTCGGTCAGCAGCACCGCACGCACCCCCGGCCGGATCGCGGAGTCCAGGCGGTGCAGGGCACTGGGCAGGCCGGGGCCGTTGTCGGTGAGCAGTCTGCTCGCGCTCAGGCTCTGGTTGGTCAGGCCCAGCCGGTCCGGCCAGGCCGACTCCGCACCGGAGATGGACGCGCCCAGCACCGCGATCTCCCCGGCCCGATCGAGCCGGACCCGCTGTTCCTGTCCACGCACCACCATGACCACGCCCACCAGCAGCGTCAGCACGGTCGCCGCGGCGTAGGCCACCCGCCTCACGCCCGCACCACCTTGAGCCGGGGTGTGCTCCAGCGGCGCAACAACAAGCGGCGGGCGGGCTTCTCCACCTGTTCATACAGCAGCCAGGACAGCAGCAGCGAGACGGCGAACACGGTGACGAACGCGGTCAGCGCCCACCAGAACGGCAGTCTGGGCGCGGTGCCCAGGACGACCTCGGCCAGGCGCAGCACCAGCAGGTGGACCATGTAGAAGGCGAAGGACCACTCCCCCAGCCGGACCAGCGCGGGCCGCCGCCACAGCGAGGGCGCGCCGGTCACGTCGGCCACGGCCGCGGCAGGCAGCAGCAGGGCGAATCCGAGCACGGTGCAGGCGGCGAAGCGGAATTCGCCGGGCACCTGGGCGGTGAGGAAGTAGCCGACCAGGGTCACCCCGACCGCCACGTCCAGGCCAGGGCCGCGCCAGCAACCGTTGCGCACCAACAGTCCCAGCGCGACCCCGAGCACGAACTCGGGCAGCCTGGCCAACGGGAAGGAGTACAGCGCCAGCCCCAGGAACGGCAAGACGAGCACCACCAGCACCGCGGCGGCGGCGATCCCGTACAGCCAGGCCGCCGATCCCTTGCGCAGCAACACGAACAGCAGCGGGAAGCACAGGTAGAAGAACGCCTCGCAGACCAGTGACCAGCTGACCGGGTTGAGTGCCTGCCACCAGTCCGGCCACCAGGAGCTGATCAGCAGCAGGTTGGCCGCGGTTTCGTTGCCACTGCCGGGTAACAGGCCGGGGACCAGGGTGGCGCCGAGGAGCACCGCGAGCGCCGCGGTGACCAGGTGCACCGGGTAGATCCGGGCGAATCGCCTGCGCCAGAACGTGGTCACCGGCTCGCCTGGTCTGGCTGACCAGGCGAGCACGAACCCGGAGAGGATGAAGAAGAAGGACACGCCCGTCGCGCCGGCGTCGAAGGCCCAGTGCACCACACCGCCGGCCGGGCCGTCGAAGTAGCCGAAGTTTCTTACGTGGTAAAGGAAAACGATGAGCGCGGCGACCCACCGCAAGCCGGTCAACGACGGCAACTGCCGGAACTCCGTGGTGGGCTTCACACTCTGTACTGCCCGTTGGGGGTAGGTGAGTTCCGTGACTCAGATCACGGTTTCAGCGGGCCCGGCCACAGGTATACGTCGGCTGGCACCGTGGCGCCGCGGAACCAGGCGGTGAAGAAGCCGTCCAGGTCCTGTCCGGACACCTCCTTCGCCAGGGCCTCGAACCGCGGCCAGTCCGCATAGGACGCCCGGTGCTCCTGCGGCCACCGGCGCAGCAGCCGGTCGAACGCCTGCTCGCCGAGCTGCCTGCGCAACGCGTGCAGGGCGAGCGGGCCCTTGTTGTACATCGTGATCCCCGGTGTCACGCCCGGCTGGTACAGCGGCTCCCAGAACGCGGGTTCGCCCCGTTTCGCGGCGACGATCTGGCGGTAGCGGGTATCCAGGTCCGCGCCCTCCTTGGCCTCCTGCCACAGCCAGGGCGCGTAGGAGGCGAAGCATTCGGACAGGCAGCTGTCCGCGGGCAGCCGGGGCGCGGTGGAGATCCCGTACCACTGGTGGGCCTGCTCGTGCACGACCGTCTCCAGGGTCATGTACCGCGGGTTGCCCGCGCCGAGGTAGACCGGGCGGGTCTGCGGCGCGGTGGCCGGTGCGTCGTCGCCGACCTGGAGGAAGACGTTGCCCGCCGCGTCGAAGGGGTAGCGGCCGAACTTGCCGGAGAGGAAGTCGAGGACCTCCGGCAGCCGGTCGGCCAGGGGCTTGGTCGCCGCCCGCAGGCCCGGCGCGTACGCGGTGACCACCGGGGTGCCGTCGGCCAGGGCGCCGCGCTCGGTGGTGAACCGGTCGATGGACACGCTCACGTGGTCGGGGTCGACCTCGGGTTCGGCCCAGTGGAACGTGCTCGACCCGGCGTCCCGCTGTCCCTCCCGGCCGACCGAGACCACGCCCCAGCCGGCCGGCACGGTCATCGCCAGGTGGAAGTCCGCCTTGTCCCTGGCCTGGTCACGGACCGGGAACCAGGACCGGGAGCTGCCAAGGAACGCATTGGCCCCGCCGGTGGTGGTGGCCAGCCAGCCGGGACCGGGCGTGCCGCCGTACTCGATCCGCAGCCGGAAGTCCGCGCCGGGACGGATCGGGGTCGCGGGCGTGATGCGGAGTTCGTCGTCGGCGTTGTGCGCGAAGGACTTCGCCGGGACCGAGTCAACCGTGACCGAGGTGACCCGCAACCCGGCGAGGCGGAGGGTGACGCGGTCCAGCGCGGTCCTGGCCTTGGCGCTGATCACGGCCGTGCCGCGCAGGGTCTGGACCTCGGGCCGGTGATCCAGGGTGAGGTCGTAGGCGGTGACATCGAGGTCCTCGGCGGTCCCGGCGGCCGCCGTACCGGCCCCGGCCACCGTGCCCGCCAGCACAGCGGCAAGCAGAACGCCGCCGACTCGTCGAGACCGTTGCCCAGTGATGGGTTTCATGCCCCCCACCGTCCTCCAGCCCTGTCCCCACCGGATGGTGGACATGTCGCGGTCCCGTCGCAGCAACCCCCCGTGTTGGCCGTTCTCGTACGGTGTGTTGGCCGTTGTGGGCGGTGTGTTGGCCGTTGTGGGCGGTGTGTTGGCCGAATGGCGTACCAGTTCGGCCAACACTGTGTACGACAACGGCCAACACGCCGGCGGGGTGCGGAGCGGGTGCTTAGGATTGGCTGTATGAGCGTGCAGACCGAGGTGCTGGCCTGGTTGCGGCACAAGGGAACCGAGGA
Source organism: Crossiella cryophila (assembly GCF_014204915.1). Classification (NCBI taxonomy): domain Bacteria; kingdom Bacillati; phylum Actinomycetota; class Actinomycetes; order Pseudonocardiales; family Pseudonocardiaceae; genus Crossiella; species Crossiella cryophila. The sequence continues at coordinate 5,597,930 of NZ_JACHMH010000001.1, read as the reverse complement.
GATCGCCCATCCCGGCGGCACCCTGTACGCCCACCTGGGCCGGGTGCGGGACCGCCTCGCCGGGCTGGGGCACAGTCAGGACGTCCAGCTGGCCGGGCTGACCCACGCCGCCTACGGCACCGACGGCTTCGCCCTGGCCCTGCTCGACTGGCAGGATCGCGCCCCGCTGCGTGCCCTGATCGGCGCGGCCGCCGAGGAGCTGGTCTACCGGTACGGGTCCTGCGACCGGGATCGCAGCTGGCCAGGGCTGGTGGCCACCGGCGAGGTCACCGACCGTTTCACCGGCGAGGTGCGCACGCTCTCCGGTGACCGGCTGGCCGAGTTCGTGGACCTCAGTATCGTCAACGAACTCGACGTGATCGAGCAGGACCCCACCCTGCTGGCCAAGCACGGCGACTACTTCCGCGAGCTGTTCACCGCCTGGTCGCCGGTGGCCGCCGAAGCCCTGCGCACCGACCTCCAGCGCCTGCTCGAGCGCTGACATGCGCCTGCTGTTCGCCGCGATGGCCGCCCACGGCCACACCTACCCGCTGGTGCCACTCGCCCAGGCCGCCATCCGGGCCGGACACGACGTCGTCTTCGCTGCCGGAGCCCCGTTCCTGCCGGTGCTGCACGCGGCCGGCCTGCCCGCGGTACCGGCCGGGATGGGCCTGCCCGAGGCGCTCGCGGCGGCCACGGCGGCGGGTGTCCAGGCCGGGGACCGGCAGGTCGGGCACGCGCTCGGCCAGGTCATGGCCCGGCAGTGGGCCGAGGACCTGGCGGTGCTGCTCGCCAGGCACCGCACCGAACTCCTGATCCACGACGTGACCACCCTCGGCGCGGCCCTGGCCGGGGCCCAGGCCGGGATTCCGGTGCTGGCACACACTTTCGGCCGGGTCGACCCAGGCCCCACCTGGAAGATGATCAACTGGGTCTTCACCGAGCTGGTCGAGGACGCCGGGCTGGACGCCGCGACTGTCCTGCACAGCGGTCGGGTGCTCGACATCTGCCCGGAATCGGTGCAAGCGCCCGGTTTCCTGGCCACCGCGGACCGGATCCCGCTGCGCCCGGTCGGCTGGTCCCCGCCCGGCGCGCCACCGCCGGTCCGCCGCCGCCCGCTGGTCTACCTCACCCTGGGCACCGCGTTCGCCACCCCAGAACTGTTGCGGCAGAGCCTGTTCGGACTGGCGACGCTGCCGGTGGACGTGCTGGTCACCACCGGCCCCACCGTGCCGGCCGCCGCACTGGGCGAGGTGCCCGGCAACGTGCGGGTCGAGTCCTGGGTGGCGCAGCAGGATCTGTTGCCCAGGGCCGACCTGGTCGTGCACCACGGCGGCAGCGGCACCATGCTGGGCGCGTTCCAGGCCGGTCTGCCGCAACTCCTGCTGCCACGGGCCGCCGACCAGTTCGGCAACGCCGAGGCCGTGGTCACCGCCGGTGCGGGCGCCCGCCTGCTGCCGGACGACGTCACCAGCGAGGCCGTGACCACGCTGGCCGAAGCCCTGCTCGCCGACCCGGGTCCGCGGGCCGCGGCACGCCGGATCGCGGCGGAGATCGCGGCCATGCCGTCCCCGGACCGGGTCGTCGCGGAGCTGACCGGGTAGGTGGTAATCCACACTGGACGGGCGGGGTGAGGGGCGGTACCGTGCCATTTGTTAACTATCTTTCCTAACTGTTTCGCAGACCTTGCCGTACCAGCCGCCGCCATGGCCCCTGCGTCAAGGAGAGTCCCCATGCGCGTCCACAGCAGACCTGTCCTCGTTGCCCTGTCCGTGCTCGCGGTGAGCCTGCCCGCCATGGCCGCGGCGGCCGCACCGCCCAACGGCAAGTGGCCGGGTGGCCCCGAGGTCAGCACCGCTGACAACGCGAACGTCTTCGGCGGCAACCTGAGCGGCCTGTCCTTCCAGAGCCCCGGCGTGCTGTGGGCGGTGAAGAACGGCCCCGGCACCCTGTACCGCCTGGTCCCGGACGGTGCGAACTGGCGACCGGATCCCAGCGGCGGCTGGGCGGCCGGTAAAGCCCTGCATTACCGCAACGGCAAGGGCGATCCCGACGCGGAGGGCGTGACGGCCACCCCGGACGGGATCTTCGCGGCCACCGAGCGCGACGGCGACAACGACAAGGTCAGCCTGGCCAAGATCCTGCGCTTCGACCCGGCGAGCACCGCTTCGTCCCTCAACGCCACCGCGGAATGGGACCTCACCGCGGACCTGCCCAAGGTGGCCGCGAACAGTGGACCAGAGGCCATCACCTGGGTCCCGGACAGCGTGCTCACCGCCCGCGGCTTCCAGGACGAACGGACAAAGGCCCCGTACCGCCCCGATTCCTACCCCGGCCACGGCACCGGCCTGTACCTCGTCGGCCTGGAGAACAACGGCGTGATCTACGCCTACGCCCTCAACCAGTCCGGCGGCGGCTACACCCGGGTCGCCACCATCCCCAGCGGCCTCCCGGCGATCATGGGCCTGGAGTTCGAGGCCGACACCGGCCGGGTGTGGGCCACCTGCGACAACACCTGCAAGGGCCGTTCAGCCACGCTGGAGGTCCGCGGCGGCAAGTTCACCGCGACCGCCACCTACGACCGCCCCACGCAACTGGCCAACCTGAACAACGAGGGCTTCGCCATCGCGCCGCCCTCGACCTGTGCCGGCGGCCGGAAATCAGTGGTGTGGGCCGATGACGGCAACACCGGCGGCCACGCCCTGCGCCGCGGCACCCTGCCCTGCACCGCAGGCGGCTGACGGTCCGACCAGGGGCGCCCGCGGGTTCGCTAGGGTGCGCTGGCATGGACGCCGCTGAACTCGACCGCCGGGCCCGGACCCAGTCCGACTGCATTCCGCCGCTCCTGGTCTCCCGGCTCCTGGAACTCGGCCACCAGAAAGAGGTCGAGTTCCAGGCAGGCCGCGGGGAATGGTTCTGCGCGCGGGAATGGGCCCGGCTGCTCGGCGAGCAGGGGCGGCAGGCCGAGGCGTTGGCGGTGCTCGCTCCCTACGTCGCCACGGGCTGGTGGCCCGCCGCCCGCACCCAGGCGGAACTGCTGGAGAGCTGGGGGCGGGCCGCGGAGGCGATCGAGTTCACCCGGCCGTACCCCAGGACCGTCGGACTCTCGCTGGAGTTCTTCGGGCGGCTGCTGGCCAGGAACGGGCGCCAGGAGGAGGCGATCACGTTGCTGAGCCCCGGAATGGACGACTGGGGCCTGGCCACCGCGCTGGTGGAGGTGGCCGAGGGAGCGGGCCGGGACGAGGAACTCGCCGCGCAGCTGGCCGCGAGGATCCCGGCCGAGCACCGGTGCGCTGATCCGTGGTGCTGCCGCGGCCTCGACCAGGACACCGCGATCCTCCTGCTGGCCAAGATCCGCGAGCGCCAGGGCCACCTCGACGAGGCGATCACCCTGCTGCACGACCGCGACCAGTTGGCCGATCTGCTGGCCAGGCATGACCGGCTAGCGGAACTGCGGGCGTACGCGGCGTCGGACTCCCAGGGGCACGCCGCGAAGCGCCTGGCCGAGGTGCTGGAGGAGCGCGGTGACCTGGCAGGCGCGATCGCCGTGTACCGGCAGTCCCATGGTTCGTTCGAGCTGGCGCAGCTGCTCCTCCGGCATGGCCGGGGCGAGCAGGCGATCGAGGTGCTGCGCGCGCTCACCGATGAGCCCGACGGCGCGGAGGACTGGATCGTCGAGACGCTCTGCACCCTGTACACCGACCATGGCCGGGCCCGGGAGGGCCTGGCCTACCTCGACATCCTCACGGCGCGCCGCGACGGCGAGGAGGAGTGGGACTTCTTCCGGCTGCGGCTTCCGCTCCTGGCCGCCTGCGGCCAGCTCGACGACGCGCTCGAACAGGCGCGGGCGCACCCCGAGGGCGACACCGCCTACGCGGCCTGGACCATCTCCGACCTGCTCGCCGAGCACGGCCGCACCGAGGAGGCGGTCACGGTCCTGGCCGCGCACGCCCCCGCCCACTCCCACGTGCTGGCAGGCCACCTCATCAGCCTCGGCCGGATCAAGGAGGCGGTGGCGGTCCTTCAGCCCGGCGAGGCCAGCGTGCGCGCCACCTCCATCACATAGCGGCCGTAGGCCGAGTCGATCATGGCGTGGCCGAGCGGGATGAGCTGCCCTCGGCCCTGTTCCACGTCGACCCGGTTGACGTCGGTGATCTCCAGTTCGCCGCGGTCGGAGGGCTTGATGCCGCGGGCGATGTCGAAGACGTCGTTGTCGTAGCAGTACAGGCCGGTGATCGCCTGGTCCGGCTTGGGGTTGCTGGGCTTCTCCTCCATCGAGACCAGGCGGCCTGCCTGGTCGAGATCCTTGCGCGCGCAGGTGAGCACCCGGGAGAAACCGGTGCCCTGGAAGATGTTGTCGCCCAGCACCAGCGCCACCTGGCAGCCCGCCCCGCCGCAGCTGGTGCTGCTCGACCCCGAACCCGCTGAATCCACCGAGGACATGGACACCCTGGCCAAATCGCTGATCACGATCTTCGAGGACCTCAGCGGCGAGGCACTGGCCCACGCCGGGCTGGACGAGATCAAGTCCACGGTCGGCTCGGTGCTGGCGGACAGCGCGCAGGAGGGAATCCAACGGCTGCGACGGGAGATCCTGGCCACACCGACCCCGGCCGCGATCGTGCCGCGCCTGGAAACCCTGGTGGCACAACGGAACTGACCGGAAGCGCGGCCATCTCAGCCCTTTCGCGCGACCCGGCGGCCACCGAATGACGCGCTGATCGCGGTCCGGCCGTGGGTGATCGGATCACCGGACACCCCGACACGATGCGAGACGTGAAACTGTTGTCAAGAACAGTCGGCGGCGGACGGGTGCTCGTGATCACCACCCTGTCCGCCGCCCTGCTGGCCGGTACCGTCCAGCCAGTGCACGCCGGTGCCGAGCCACCGGTCTCCCTCACCGACACCCAGTGGTCCAGCGTGCTCTTCGCCGCGGGCATGCGGATCAAGAACGACGGCCTGGACCTCGACAAGGACGTCATCGCCAGCGCCGAACTGCTGGACTGGCGGGCCGCCAACCCCGGCGCGGACGCCCGCACGGTCCGGATCCACCTCGGCGAACTGCGCTCGGCCTTCAACAGCAAGCTCTCCGCCGAGCAGACCAGGCAGCCGCACGCGGAGATCCTGCGCAGGCTGCTCACCATCACCTACGACACCCCCGGCACGGTGATCACCGGCCCTCGGCTGACCCGGCTGCTCGCCGTGGTCGCCGGGCGGGATCTCACCCAGGCGGTCAAGACCCGGCAGCAGCGGCTCACCGGGGCACAGCAGGGCCTGGACCTGGACGCGGCGTTCGCCGGGTTCGAGTCCGAGGTGTGGGCCGCGGTGCACGAGCTGGCCGCGCGGGACGCGGTGTTCGCCGCGGGCTGGCGGGAGCAGATCGGCGCGGCCGCCCCCGGCCAGCCCTTCGCTCTGGACGCCACCGCGGACGTGAACACGCTCAAGTCGTTGCCGGTCCTGCGGGACATGGTCAACGTGGACGCCTTCAAGGCCAGTGGCGAACGGGGCCGGACCGCCTTCGTCGCCGAGGGCGCCCGCCAGCTGGCCCCCGCCCAGGACAAGCTGGACGCGGCCACCCAGCAGCTCACCGACCTGCTCAAGGCCACCGAGGGCGGGCAGCCGATGCCGGGCACCGAGGTGCCCGCGCCGGACAAGGCCGCGGTGGAGCAGGCCGCCAGGGAGGCCAAGGACCGGCAGAAGATCATCGACGACGCCAAGGGCGTGGTCGAGTACGTGGTCGGCGCGCTCAAGTACCTCGACGACGGCGCGAGCGCGAAGCTGAAGATGTGGGCCGAGACCGCCTACAAGATCGCCACCCAGGCCAATCAGCTGATCGCCGCGGTGAAGACCCTGGCCGCGGCCACCGGCATCGGCGCGACCTTCGGCGGGATCGGCGCGGTGGTCGGCGCGGCCGTGGGGCTGGTGCAGATCTTCGCCGGGCTGCTCGGCGGCGCGGACAAGCAGGCCCAGCAACAGATCATGGACGTGATCAACCGCGGTTTCCAGAACGTGCAACGCAGTCTGGAGATCATCCACGAGACGATGAACAAGCGCTTCGACCGGATCGACAGCGCGCTCAACACCATCTACACCGAGATGCGCACCGGGTTCGCCGAACTGGGTCAGCTCATCCAGCAGGTCGGCGCGAACCTCGCGGTGGTGCACGACCAGCTGCTGACCCTGCAGACCCGGTTGCAGTCCTTCGGGAAAGCCATCCTGGACGGGCTCAGCGACGGCCAGAAGGTCGAGTTCCTCAACGCGGTCACCCAGTACGTGGACTACCCGGCCTACAACAACGGCGCCACCCTGCCCAGCTACGACAACCACTACGTGCCCGCGGTGTCCCGGTTCCTCACCATGGGCACCGATGTGGCCCGCAACAGCACCTTCACCGCGCACAACTACACCGACACCGACGCGTTGAGCGTGCTGGGCCACAAGGGCGCGTCCGGCTCGGTGGACTGGCTGGCCAACTACGCCAACCAGAACTACGGCACCCAGTTCACCGTCTCCCAGCCCGGCGTCGGAGTGTCCAATGTGGACCTGTGGGCCTCGGCCGCCCGCGCCTACTACCTGACCGCGCTGCAGAACCCGAAACTCGCCGGGCAGGAAGGACCCGCGCAGCAGCGGGCCACCGACCTGATCAACACCGGCGCGGAGGTCAGCAGGCAGACCAAGCGGTTCAACGCCCCGGACCTAGCCCGCGAGGACAAGGTCAGCGCGCTCTACCGCGGCCTGGCCACCGACTACAAGTCCAAATTGGACAACTTCCTGTCCGCCACCGGCTCGGACACCCTGCGCAAGCGGTCGCCGGTGATGGCCGATGGCAGGCAGTTCGACCTGTTCAACCCCTACCAGCAACTCACCACCGAGCAGAACGCCAAGCTGTCCCCGCCGCCGCCGACCACACGCTCCTGCGACGGCTCGCACTGGGCGGAGATCAAGACCCCGCCGTTCATCGACGAGCTGGACAGCGTGCACGCCCGCGCCTACCCGTTCCGGATCGGGCGCTGGATCGACCCCGGCTGGGGCCTGCAGGTCTGCTACGAGGGCGCCACGGTGACCCGCTCGCCCACCGAGGCGATCTGCACCTCCAGCAACTGCCAGTACACCTTCCACACCAGGCTGGACATCCGCTTCTTCGAGTCGGTGACCGGCCCGCCCGGACCGCCGCGCCGCTGGCGGCAGCTCAACGGCATCAAGTACTTCCCCACCTGCATCTGGAACGGCAGGCCCGGTCAGCCCGCGCCGCCGCCCCCGCACTGCTCAAACTCCGACGTCAGCCCGAACCTGGAGCAGGCGCTACAGGCCGATGTTCGCTACACGCACCGCTTCGACCAGAACCACCACTTCCCGGTCGAGGGCGATCCGGTGGCCGAGCTGATCAGCGAGCGGCAGGCGCGGTTCTACGACGTGGTGGCCTACGAGCTGAGCAAGGACGGCATCGCCGCCGGGCACGCGCTCAACAACACCGTGCTGCTCTACCAGGCATACACCGACCTGGGTTTCCCGCGCGCCAAGCTCAACGACGACCAGTTGCACGCGCTGCTCTACGGCGCGCACGGCCTGATCGCCAACCGCCCGCCGGTGCCCGGCAGCGTCGGCAGTCCGATGCTGACCGCGCTCTACCAGCAGGCGGCGAAAGCACAACGGGAGGGCGGCGGCAAGCTCGTGCTGAACCTGTTGAACGACACCAAACCCAGCGAGACGCCGATCGACTGCGCGAGCTTCCGCGCGGTGGGCGTTGACCCGATCTCCCGCTGCCTGCAACAGATCGGCGCGGCTCGCGGCGACCGGCTGTACCAGCGGATGAGCACCCAGTTCCGGGCGGTGGCCGACGGCACCCAGACCCAGACCCTGCCACTGGTGGACGAGGTGCTCGACACCCTCAAGCTCGCCAGGCAGCACGCCCGCGCCAGTTACCCCAACGGCGTCTCGAACTAGTTCTTCCCTTTGTCCTGAAAGGAAGTGAGTCATGCGCGTGCGCGAAATCCGCCACGGGCTGCTCGTGGTCCTGTCCTCGGCCACCGTGCTGGCGGCGTTGCCGCTCCCGGCCGCCGCGGCCACCCCGGCCAACACACCGGGAGTGATCACCACCTACGCCGGCAACGGCACCACCACCGGCCCACTCGGCGACAACGGCCCGGCCACCGGCGCCCTGCTCGACTCCCCCGCCGGACTGGCCAGGGACGCCGCGGGCAACACCTATGTCGCCGAGTACTGGGGTTCCCGGGTCCGCAAGATCGCCCCCGATGGCGTGATCAGCACCGTCGCGGGCACCGGCCAGTTCGGCTCCGGGCCCGACGGCGGCCCGGCCACCGCGACCCAGTTGCAGACCCCGCACGGGCTCGCCATCGACAGCAAGGGCAACCTCTACCTGTCCGACTACCTGGCCTCGCGGGTGCGCAAGGTCAGCCCGCAGGGTGTGATCAGCACGGTCGCGGGCACCGGGGCGTACGGCTACGGCGGCGACGGCGGCCCTGCCGCGCAGTCTGTCCTCAATGGACCGTCGGGGCTGGCCGTTGACAAGGCGGACAACCTCTACATCGCCGACACCGACAACAACCGCATCCGCCGGATCACCGCCGACGGCCGCATCAACACCGTCGCGGGCACCGGCGCGCCGGGCACCGAGACCGACCGGCTGACCGCGCCGCGCGGTGTCGTGGTCACCGCCACGGGCATCCTGTACATCGCCGACACCGGCAACAACCGCGTGCAGCTCAAGGAACCGACCTCGCCCTACGCCCGCCCCGTCGCGGGCCAGGGCGCGCCGTTCCAGGCGATCAAGGAGCTGAACGGGCCACGCGGCGTCGGCCTGGACCCTGGCGGCAACATCTACATCGCCGACACCGGCAACAACCGGGTGCTCGCGCTGACCGCCCAGCTCAAGGCCCGCGTCCAGGCCGGTGACGGCACCGCCGGGTTCGCCGGGGACGGCGGCCAGGGCCTGGTGGCCCGGGTGAGCGCGCCGGGCGCGGTGCTCACCGATGGTTCGTCGCACCTGTTCCTCGCCGACCGGGACAACCACCGGGTGCGCCGGGTCCAGGCCGGACGGCTGATGAGCACGTTCGCCGGGGATGGCAGCCAGAGCGGCCAAGGCGACGGTGGCCCGGCGCTCAAGGCGGGCTTCTACGAGCCGAGGGCGGTCGCCATCGGCCGGGACGGCACCATGTACGTGACCGATCCCCAGCTCGGCTCCATCCGCAAGATCACCCCGGCCGGGATCATCTCCACCGTGGTGACCCGCGCCAAGGCGCCACACGGAATGGCCGTGGACAGCGCGGGCAACCTCTTCTTCGCCGACGCCTACGACGCCGTGGTGCGCAAACTCGACACCCTGGGCGTGCTCACCACCGTGGTCGGGCGCACCAGGGAAACCGGCTTCGCCGGGGACGGCGGCCCGGCGACCGCGGCGCTGCTGGGCGCGGAGCCGCAGTACATCGCCTTGGACGGAGCCGACAACCTCTACATCGCCGACAACGCCAACTTCCGGATCCGCATGGTCACCCCGCAGGGCATCATCTCCACCTTCGCCGGCACCGGGGTGAAGGGCTACGCCGGCGACGGCGGCCCGGCGACCGCCGCTCAGTTCAACCCGGCTACCTCCTACGCCTCGGTGGCCGCCGACCACGCGGGCAACGTCTACTTCGCCGACAAGGGCAACCGCCGCATCCGCAAGATCAACACACAGGGCGTGATCAGCACGGTCGCGGGCAACGGCGCCGAGCCCTCGCCGATCCTGTCACCGCCCCAGCCGGACGGCGCCCAGGCGACCTCGATCGCGCTGTGGTCGCCCGGCCAGATCGCCACCGACCGGGCCGGGAACTTCTACTTCGACGAGATCGGCCGGATCCGCAAGGTCGACGCGAACGGCGTGCTGCACACCATGGCGGGCCCGGACGCCCGACCCGGCGAGGGCCACGACCTCACCAGTGGCGGCGACGGCGGTCCCACCGCACTGGCCGAGTTCGGGCGTGCCTGGGGCCTGACCCTCGACGCGGCAGGGAACGTGTACGTGGCCGACGGCCAGACCCGGACGATCCGCCGGATTCCAGCCTGACCCCACGCGTACGGCCGGATGCCCGCTGATCTACGCGATCAGCGGGCATCCGCTTGTGATCACCCTGCTGGCCAACCGTTGCTCAGGTCAGTTGGGCACAACGACTTCCTGACCAAGCTTGGCTTCAACAGTGCTCGTATCCAAAGGATCAAGCAGATAATCCCGCGCCGTCACGGACACCTTTACCAGCCCCTCCCCTGTCTGGATCTCGCTCTCCGGACCCACGATCTCGCCGGCACCGGACGAAATCGTGGTCGGGCCATACCTGTCACTGGCAGGAGTCTTTCCGCCAGCGAACACGGATTCATACGCCCAAATGCTCGGCGTCAACTCCGGAACTCCGCCAATCTGAATGTTGCTCATCCTGATCTGATACACCACCTTCCCCTGCTTCCCGTAGGCGCAGAACGTGAAGGTGGCCTTTCGAGTACCGTCAGCCGATGCCTGCGTAACCGGGGCCTGACACTCGAACTGCTCCTGCGGGGCGGCCGAAGCAGCAGCAGGCAGTGCGATCAAAGAAGCACAGGTTCCCAGCAAGGCAGTCAAGGTCACTACCGTCCGATGTAAGCTTGTGCCCATTTCAGCCATTCCTTCCACTAAATAGTCCGAGCCACCAAGAAGGCGCGGCCGACATCCTAGAGAACCACGACATCACTCTTCACACTGGCGGATACCGACTGCGCGGCATCCGCGCTTGTGACTTCCACGTCAGCATTGAGTGTCGCAAGTCCTGGCTTCATTCCAGGATCAGTGGCGGGCAACGTGGAAAGCTCGGTGTTCCCGGCCGCCCCGACAAAAGTTCCGTTGAGGGTGGCGACGATCGGATCCCCGGCAGCAGGCTTGACCGAGAGGTTGGCGCCAGCCGTGTGACTGCCGGTGTCCGCTACCCAATTGACGGAATCGAATTTCTGGAAGTTACCGAACTCGACGCGAACTTTGATCTTTCCAGCCGTGCTGGCCGTCAGCGGACTAGCACACAGTCGAACATCCACACGATGGTTTGAGTCCGCGGAGTATCCCGAGACCCAGTCGCCACACTTGAGATTTTCCTCTTCAGCAGAGGCCCCCGGCGCGAGCAGCACGGATGACACCAGCCCTGCTAATGCGCCCAGAATCAAGCTCCGATTCTTTCCGGTATTCACCAGAACACCCTTTCTGATCCAGCAGAAACCACAGGAACGGTCAGCCATTCTTCAGCAGCAGTACTGCGCATACCCAATTCGCGCACCCAAGCACGCGCAGGCGCCTGCCTACAGGCCGAAAATCTTGAGCACCTTCCTGATGATCGGGATGATGATCTTAAGAAAGGGCCCGATCACAGGAATCGACCCGAGAGCATTACCCAGTGCTTCCATAATCTGATCCAACATCACATACCTCCGACTTTTGGGATGATTTCCGCCGACACGCGGCTGAATGTCGTACCCATACAAGCGGTCTGCCGCGGAAGTCCTGCGGCTCGACCTGACCTCAAGCTAGCGCAGCAATGAATACGATCGCCACCATCCAGCCCATCATTATCCCGATGACCAGAATCGCTTCAAGCTATACGCCACGCCACAACCGCCACCGCGCACTGACCCGTGTGTTTTTCCATCAACCGCCCCGGTCCCCACTTCTGGGTCATCCCCTTGACTTCAAGTTCCGCGCTGACCTGAACTGACTTACCTCGATCAACCTGGCCCGTTTCACCACGTGTCGCCTGATTCCCGAGTTGGAGAACCCGATGGATGACCTGCCGGACTTCAGCCTCACGCAGTTGTTCTATTTCGCCGCCGCCGCCGAAGCGGAAAACATCTCCACCGCAGCCCGGGAACTGCACGTCTCCCAGGCGGCCATGTCCGCCGCCATCAAACGACTAGAGGCGGAGTTCGGCTTTCCGCTTCTCTCCCGTTACCAGTCCCGAGGTGTCACGGTCACCCCCGCTGGCAGACGCCTACTCCCCATGGCCAGGAAGTTGCTCCGCGACGCCGCCGCCCTCACGGCCTATACGCGGCAGGCGGACGAGGTCGCCGGCGTCCTGAAGATCGGCTGCCTTTCCCTGATCACCCCATTCGTGCTCCCCCCGGTACACCGGCAGCTCGCCCAGCGTCACCCCGCCCTGTCCCCGCAGGTGACCGAGGCCGGGATGGAAACCCTGCGCGAACTGCTGCGAGCGGGCACCCATGAGCTGGTCATCACCCATCCCGTGGACCCTGCCGACGAATTCGCCACCGTCCACCTCGCCGACCTGCGCCCCTACGCGATGGTCGCGGCAGATCACCCCTTCGCCGGGATCGGGCGCGCCGGTCTGGCCGACCTTGCCGGGGAACCGCTGCACACCAACGTGGAGCCCGGCCCGCTCCAGTTCGTCCGGCGGCTCTTCGACCGGGCCGGCCTGCCCGCGCCACAGGTCAGCCCAGTCGGTTCGTATGAGATGTTGCGGGGCACGGTGTCGGCGGGCCGGGGATTCGGCATCGTGTACTTCCGGCCGGCCACGCCAGTGACCCTCGACGGCGGCCGCGTCGCCCTGCTCGAACTCACCGACGACCTCGGCACGGCGCCGGTGGGCATCCAGATGTTGCCCGGCCAGCGACCAAGCCGCCGGATCGAGGCATTCATCGCCGCCTGCCGCACCGCGCTGACCACCGGCGCAGGCACACCGGCAGCCCAGGGACCGGCGGAATCATGCACGATATCGCATCCGTTGACGAAGTAAATAAACCTTCCTAACCTCAGCTCATGTCTGAGACTCCGCGAGGCAGAAGGTCTCAACCCACCCGCGACGCCGCCAACGCGCCCCGCCTCGCGGAGCTGTACGACGACGCCATGCGGCGCCCCTCCCGCCGCACCGTCCTCCGGGTCGGCGCCCTGGGCGCCGCCGCACTCGCCACCGGCGGTGTGCTGGCACCCGGGACCGCCGCCGCCGCGCCGGCCGGTCCGACCGTGTTGCTCAACGCCGACATCGTCGCCGGGTCGGCGTTACGGCCGTTCGGGCGGCATCTGGCCTTCGGCGCGGACGCCGCCCGCTCGGTGGTGGTCTCCTGGCAGACGCCGGCCAGGGTGACCGCGCCCTACCTCCGCTTCGGCACCAGTCCCGGCGAGTTCGGCTCGGCCGTGCCGGCCGAGGTGCGCGCGCTGACCAGTGATCTGGCCTGGCAGAAACCGGATCACACCTTCTCCCCGCACCTGGGCAAGGCGGTCACCCAGCACTACCACCACGTCCGGCTGGACGACCTGCTGCCCAACACCACCTACTACTACCTGGTTGGCCACCAGGGTTACGACCCGACCACCAGTGGGCGGATCGGCGAGCTGGCCACCTTCCGGACCGCGCCGACCCCGGCCGGTGGCGGCGCCTTCGCCTTCACCGCCTTCGGCGATCAGGGCGTGAACTACAACGCGCTGGCCACCAACAGCCTGGTCGCCGATCTCGCGCCCCAGTTCCACCTGGCCATGGGGGACATGAGTTACGCGCTCAACGGCGAGGGCGGCCACCCGGCCGAGGACATCTACGACGCGCGCAAGTGGGACTCCTTCTTCGCCCAGAACGAGCCGATCGCGGCGGAGATCCCGTGGATGGTCGCGCTGGGCAACCACGAGATGGAGGGCTGGTACGACAACTTCGGCTACGGCGGGATGCGGGCCCGGTTCTCCATGCCGGACAACGCCTGGGCCGGATCGACCTGTGTCTACTCCTGGCGGTACCAGAACGTCGGGCTGCTCAGCCTGGACGGCAACGACATCTGCTACAACAGCCCGTCCAACCTGAACTACACCGAGGGCAAGCAGCTGCGCTGGCTGGAGGCGCAGCTGGCCAGGTTCCGCGGTGATCCGACCATCGACTTCATCGTGGTCTACTGCCACCAGTGCACCTACTCCACTTCGGACTCCAACGGCGCGGAGCTTGGCGCGCAACAGAAGTGGGCCCCGCTGTTCGACCGCTACCAGGTTGACCTTGTCCTCAATGGACACAACCACGTCTACGAGCGCACCGACCCGATCCGCGGCGACAAGGGCACCCGGACCGCGCCGATCCGCAGCACCGTCAACCCGGTCAAGGACGGCACCACCTACATCACCGCGGGCGGTGGCGGCGAGAGCGTCAACAAGTGGACCGACCGCGCCATCGACGACTCCTACCTGGGCCACGTCCGGGACGCCACCGCGACGATGCGGCTGGACCAGCAGGACGGTCCGACCGAGCTGATCAAGGTGAACTGGTCCCGGGTGCGTTACCGGGGCTACAGCCTGGTCTCCGGCGAGGTCACCCCGGCCGCCAACGGCAATCCCGCCCAGCTGAGGATCCGCGCGCTCACCGAGACGGGCGTGCTGGTCGACGAGATCACCCTGCGGCGCGGCTGATCCCTAGCAGATAAGGCTTCCTCATGTCTGAGACTGCGCACTACTCGCGGCGGGCCTTGTTCACCGCGGGCACGTCGAGCCGTACAACCGTTGCCCCCGGCCAGAAACTGCGCCCACTCGGCCGACACCTGGCCTACGGCGCGGATCCGTCCAAGCAGGTGGTGATCTCCTGGCAGGAACTCGGCGCGGTGACCGGGCCCTACGTGCGGCTCGCCACCGAGCCCGGCAAGTTCGGCCCGCCGATCTCCGCCGAACCACGCACGCTCAAGAGCGAACTGTCCTGGCAGCACGGCGAACACAGCTTCCCGCCACACGCCCCGCCCACCATGAGCCAGTACTACCTGCACGTCCGGCTGGGCAACCTCTCCCCCGGCACCACCTACCAGTACGTCGTGGGCCACCAGGGCTACGATCCCCTTGCCAGCGGCCGCATCGGCGAGATCGCCAGCTTCCGCACCGCCCCGGCCGTTGGCAGCACCGCGCCGTTCAGCTTCACCGCCGTCGGCGACCAGGGCATCGGCTACAACGCGCGCCAGGCCAACAGCGCGATCACCGACCTGGCCCCGGCCTTCCACCTCGCCCTTGGCAACCTCAGCTACGCCATCACCTCGGGCAAGGCGGGCGTGGAGGGCGGGCACACCGACACCGACCAGTACGACGCCGGGCGCTGGGACGCCTACTTCGCGCAGAACGACCTGGCGGCCTCGGGCATCCCGTGGATGATCGCGCTGGGCAACCGCGAGATGGAGGACTGGTACTCCGGCAACGGTTACGGCGGCACCACGGCCCGTTTCGCCATGCCGGACAACGCCTGGAGCGGCTCGGTCGGCGTCTACTCCTGGCGGTACCAGAACCTCGGGCTGCTCAGCCTGGACGGCAACGACATCTCCTACCGCAACACGGCCAACTACGAGTACAGCAAGGGCAAGCAGCTCAAGTGGATCGACAGTCAGCTGGCCAGGTTCCGCGCTGATCGCACCATCGACTTCATCGTGGTCTACCTGCACCACGCCCCCTACTCCACCGCCGACGGCGGCGCGGAGCTGGTGGCGCAACAGAAGTGGGCGCCGCTGTTCGACAAGCACAAGGTCGACCTGGTGCTCAACGCGCACAACCGCCTCTACGAGCGCACCGACCCGATCCGCGCGGGCAAGGGCACCCGGCAGGTCAAGCCGCGCGGCACGGTCACCCCGGCCACCGACGGCACCACCTACGTCACGGCCGGTGGTGGCGGCCAGGCCCTGGACGCGATCAACAAGAACGCCCCGGAGAGCTACCTGGGCCAGGAGAACACCGGCGGCACGCCGACCATGCGCTGCTTCAACAAGAACAGCTCGAAGTTCACCGAGACCAAGGTCAGCTGGTCCCGGGTGCGCTACCGCGGGTACAGCCTGGTGGCGGTCGACGTCACCCCGGCCGCGAACGGCTCGCCCGCCCAGCTCAAGGTCCGCGCGCTGGCCGAGGACGGCTCGCTGATCGACGAGATCACCGTGCGGAGGTAGCCCGAACTATTTAAGTCAGCTGATTGACTTACTTCCTCCTCGTGGCCATGCTGGTGGCAGAAGCACCCACGAGGAGGAGTCGGCGATGACGCAGAGCCAGGCCGGGCAGCTGCCGCGTTTCCCGTTCGAGACCGAGGCCGCGCTGGAGCCACCCGCCGAGTGGGCCCGCTACCAGGCCGAATGCCCGGTCGCGCACGTGCGGCTGGCCAGCGGCGACGAGGCCACCCTGCTCACCCGCTACGACGATGTGAAGAGCCTGCTGGCCGACCCCCGGTTCACCCGGCCGACCGCGGCGGACAACGCGGCCCGGGTCGCCGACACCGAGTCCGGCGGGCTGTTCAACAGCGAGATGTCCAACGTGCTGCCCCAGCACGGCGAGGGGCACCTGCGCTGGCGGCGGATGGTCGGCAAGTGGTTCACCGCCCGCCGGATGAACGCGCTGCGACCGGCGATCGAGGCGATGGCCGAGCAGCTCGTGGACGAGATGGTCGCCAAGGGCGGACCGGCGGATCTCAAGGCGGCAGTGGGCTTTCCGCTGCCGGTGTGGGTCATCTGCGACCTGCTCGGCGTGCCGGACGCCGACCGGGACCGGTTCGCGCACTGGTCGGACACGTTGCTCAGCATGACCCGCTACACCCAGGCCGAGATGGACCTGGCCCAGCTGGAGTTCGCCCAGTACATGGCCGGGCACATCGCGGCCAAGCGGGCCGCCCCCGGCGATGACCTGCTCAGCGCGCTGATCGGCGAGACCGGGCCGGACGGCGAACCGATGTCGGATCCGGCGCTGATCGCCACCGGCATGGGACTGCTGATCGCCGGGCACGAGACCACCGCGAACATGATCAGCAAGATGGTCGCGATGCTGCTGGCCGACCGGAGTCGCTGGGAGCAGCTGCTGGCCGATCCGGTGCTGGTGCGCACCGCGGTGGAGGAGTCGCTGCGGCTGGACGCCAACGCGGGCTTCGGCATGGCGCGCTATCTCACCGAGGACCTGGAGATCGCCGGGACCACGTTGCCCGGCGGCACCACCGCGGTGTGCAGCATGGCCGCGGCCAACCGGGACGAGGAGGTCTTCACCGGCGCCGCCGAGATGGACCTGACCCGCAGCCCCAACCCGCACCTGGCCTTCGGCGCCGGGGCGCACGCCTGCCTGGGTCAGCCGCTGGCCAGGACCGAGTTGCAGGTGGTCCTGGAGGTGCTGTTGCGCAGGCTGCCCTCGCTCGAACTGGCCGTGCCGGTGGCGGAGTTGCGCAAGGTGGAGGGGCTCGCGGTGGGCGGATTGCGGGAGCTTCCGGTTCGATGGCGGTCATGACGACGAGCAAGGCCGCACGGGCGCAGGCGACCAGGGAGCTGATCCTGGCCGCCGCGGAACGGCTTTTCGCCGAGCACGGGGTGTTCGCGGTGTCCAACCGGCAGGTCGGCGAGGCCGCCGGGCAGGGCAACAACACCGTGGTCGGCTACCACTTCGGCACCAAGGCCGACCTGGTCCGGGCCATCATCCAGCGGCACGCCGACCCGGTGGAGGAACACCGCGGCCGCCTGGTCGCCGAAGCCGGTGACAGCCGGGAGATCCGGGACTGGATGCACTGCCTGGTCCAGCCGATCGTCGACCACCTGGCCAAACTGGACACGCCGACCTGGTACGCCCGCTTCGGCGCCCAGGTGATGACCGACCCGGCCCTGCGGGCGATCATGATCGAGGAGGCGCTGACCTCCCCCTCGATCAACCGGATCGTGGACGGCCTGCACCACAGCCTGCCCGACCTGCCTGCCGAGGTCCGCGCCGAACGCAGCGACATGCTCCGCCAGCTGCTGGTGCACATGATCGCCGAACGCGAGCGCGCCCTGGCCGAGGGCACCGACACCCCCAGGTCCAGCTGGCAGGCGGCCGGTGTGGGCCTGATCGACGCGCTGACCGGGCTGTGGCTGGCCCCGGTCAGCACCCCGACCGAGAAGGACGAACGACCATGAAGATCAGCGTGGACCAGGATCGCTGCTGTGGCGCGGGAACCTGCGTGCTGCTCGCGCCCACCGTGTTCGACCAGCGCGAGGAGGACGGCATCGTGCTGCTGCTCGACCAGGAGCCGCCCGCCGACCTGCACGAGATCGTGCGCGAGGCGGTCAGCGTGTGCCCGGCCGCGGCGATCGCGGAGCTGGCCTGATCAGCTTGCTTTCCACACGGTGGCGGCCAGGTGGGCGCCGCCGAGCGCGCCGCCGTAGTCGTCGAGCCGGGTGCGGACGATCTCGGGCTCCGGGCCCCAGTCGCCGAGTGCGTCGAGTGCACTGTGGATTCCCGGCCGGAACAGCGGCAGGTACCGCGCCGCACTGCCGCCGAGCACGACCAGGTCGGGTCCGTACAGGCTGAGCAGGGTGGCGAGCCCCGCGGCGATGCGGGTGCCGTGCTCGCGGAAGGTGGCCAGGGCCAGGTGGTCGCCGTGCGTGGCGAGGTCGGCCAGGTCGGCGATGACCCGTTCATCGGTGCCGGAGCGGCCAAGGACGCGGGCCGCGGTGCGTTGCAGGGTGCTGCGGGAGGCGGCCTGTTCCCAGCAGGCGGTGCGGCCGCAGTAGCAGGGTTCGGTAGGCAGGGCGACGGCGAGGTGGCCGCCCTCGGGGTGGGTGCCGTCGGGCAGGCGGAACGGCGTGCTGCCGGTGAGCAGGCAGACGCCGACGCCGGTGCCGAGGGTGATGTGCAGTGATCGCGGTGACTGCTGGGCGGCGCCGGTGGCGCGTTCGGCCAGTGCCGCGCAGACCGCGTCGTTGTCGATCACCACCGGACCGGGCACCAGGGCGGCGAGCATCGCGGTGATCGGCAGTCCGGTGAAGGCCGGGAGCGTGTCCGGGTTGCGGATGACACCGTGCGGGTCGATCGGTCCGCTGGCGCCGACACCGACCGCGACCGGCCGGAGTCCCTGGCCGACCGCGCCGAGGTGCTCGCGCAGGAAGGCGCGGACGGTGCCGGGGCCGCCGGTGTGCGGGGTGGGCGCGGTGCGCCGGGCGAGCACCGCGCCGCTGGTCGGCTCCACGGCGACGAACCGGCTGCCGGTGCCGCCGAGGTCGATGCCGAGCACCACCGCGGTCATCAGCGGGTCGTGGTGATCTTGCGGCCGTGCACGAAGGCGCCGGGGACGACTCCGTTGGCCTGGGCCAGGGCGACCGCGAAGAGTTCGGCCACCACCGCGCCGGCGGCGAGTGCGGATCCGCCGGGCACGGGGATCGAGGTCGTGGCCTCGACGCGGGGATCGCCGACGACGATCACCTGGGAGCCCGCGGTGCGCAGGTCCTTGGCCAGGCGCTGGAGAGTCGGGTCCGGTTCGTGGTCCGGTGGGAGGAACAGCAGGGCGGTGTGGCCCTCCCCCGCCAGTTCGAAGGGGCCGTGCCGGAACTCGCCGCCGACATAGCCTTCGGCGGCGATCTTGGCGGACTCCTTGATGACCAGTGCGGCGAACCGGGCAGTGGCCGCGGTGTCCCGGATCCCGATGCAGGACAGTCGATGCCGGGGATGCGCTGCCGCGGCGAGTGCCCTCCGCAGCCCGTGATCGTCGAGCACCTGCCGGACGGCCGCGGCCGCCGCTGGCAGTTCGGTCCGCCGCACGCGCTCGACGTCCTCGCCAGCGAAACCGGCACGCAGCAACCGGTGCACGGCGAGGGTGTTGAGGTAGCTCTTGGTGCTGACCGTGGCCTCCGGCCCGCTGTGCAGTGGCAGCAGGAGGTCCGCGGCGAGGGCGAGTGGACTGGTCCGGTCGTCGGTGATGCCGACCAGCGTGGCGGGGGTGATCCGGCCGCCTTGCCTGCGGTCGAGCAGTTCGGTGATCTCGCCGCTCGCGCCGGACTGGGAGGTGACGATGAGCAGCGTGTCGGGGGTGATCAGGCCGCCGTCGTCGAGGAGTTGACCGGCGTCAACGCTCCAGGCCGCGGTGCCTTGCGCGATGAGGTGTCGCCAGGTCGGGATCCCGGCGAAGTGGGAGGAACCCATGCCGGTCAACACGATCCGCGGCCAGGCCCGGCCGGTGAGGGCGTCCAGTGGCGGGATGGCGGCTTCGGCCAGGCGCAGCAGAGCGGCGGGTTGCTCGGCGATGTCGTGTTCGAACGGGGTGGTCATGCCTGCTCCAGCACGGCGTCGACGGGGGTGATGTCCAGCAGGGCGGCGGCGATCCGGGCGCCGATCATGGCGGTGGGCAGGTTGATGTTGCCCCGGCTGATCGCGGGCATGATCGAGGCGTCGGCCACGTGCAGCCCGGCCAGGCCGCGCACCGCACCGCGTGCGTCCACCACCGCCGCGGGGTCCGTGCCAGGCCCCATCTTGCAGCTGCCCGCCGGATGGCAGTAGTTCACGATCCGGTCCAGGGGGTCGCCGGTGCTCGCCTCCCGGCCGAGGATGGCGGCGAGTTCGGGCTGGGTGGTCATCGTGCGGAGCAGCTCGGCCGCTTCGGACAGGACCAGCCGGTCGTAGCCGTCGGGATCGGTGCCGTAGCGGTGGTCGATGCGCGGCAGGTCGTGCGGATCGTTGCTGCGCAAGGTGATCCGGCCTTCGGAGCGGGCGCGCATGGCACCGCCGTAGAGGCTGATCGGCGGCAGGCCGGGGTGGCCGCTGTTCGCGCCGGCGACCATGAAGACGTGGATGTCGTAGGGCCCGTTGTCACAGCGCGAGGAGCGGGCTCGGCCGACGGTCTGTTCGTCGGGGTGCCACGGGGTCCGGGCGAGGTCGTCGAGGAGGCCGTCCTTGCCGTGGAAGTCCAGCTGCACGCAGGAGTGGTCGAGCAGGTGACCGCCCACGCCCGGCAGGTCGGCGACGACGGGGATGTCGAGGGCACGCAGGTCGGCGGCGGGTCCGACGCCGGACCGCAGCAGCAGCGCCGGGGACTGGTAGGCGCCGCAGGCGATGATGACCCGGCCCGCGCGGACGGTCCGCGCTCCGTCGGGGCTATCGATCTCGACGCCGATCGCGGTGCTGCCCGCGAACAGCACCCGGCGCACGGTGGTGTCCCCGGCGATGGTCAGCCCCGGCCGGTGGCGCACCGGGTCCAGGAAGGCCAGGCTCGCGTTCCACCGGACGCCGTCGACGATGTTGACCGGCATGGGGCCGATCCCGACTCCGGCTTCGAGGTCGTCGAGGTCGTCGGCGAAGGGCAGTCCGGTGCTCATCCCGGCCCGGACGAAGGCGGCCTGGGCCGAGGTCAGCTCGTCCATCCGGTAGCGGCGGACCCGGAACCGGTCACGAGTCCAGTGCAGCAACGGTTCCACGGTCGCGGCGTCCCAGCCGGGGTTGCCCAGCCGGGCCCACTCGTCGTAGTCCTCCCTGGCGCCGAGTGCGGCGGTGCAACCGTTGTGCGCGGAACAGCCGCCGATCACCTTGGCGCGGGGCAGGTCCAGCGTCCGTCCGGAGTGGACGGTGCCGGACAGGCCCCAGTCGTGGGACAGCGGGATCGCCTTGGCGTCAAGGACATCAGCGGGCCAGCGTCCGTCGGTGAAGTGGCCGTAGTCGGGCCCCGCCTCGACGAGTAACACGGTCTCGGTGCTGTGCGCGGCGAGGAGGCCGGTGAACGCGGCGCCGCCGGTTCCCGCGCCGACGACGATGGTGTCGACCTCGTCAGGGAGGTGGACTCCGGACATGGCTGTCTCCTGGGAATGGTGATCGCGGGTGCGTTCAGGCCAGGCGGAGCAGGGTGCCACCGGCCTGCACGGCCTGGCCAGCCTCGGCGTCCAGGGCGGCGTCGGTGACGATCAGGTCGGCGGCGTCCAGGCCACCGATGCGGGCGAAGGCGGTCTGGCCGAACTTCGAGGAGTCGCAGGCCACCAGGCAGCGGCCGGAACTGGCCAGCGCGGCACGTTTGACCGCGGCGTCCTCCACGTTCCACTCGGTCAGCCCGGCGGTGACATCGAGTGCGGAGACGGTCATGACGAAGGTGTCGAAGCGGTGGTCGGCGAGCGTGCGCTCGGCCGAGGGCCCGATGAAGGAATGCTCCTCGGGCCGGATGCGCCCGCCGGGGACCATCACGGTGGTCTGCGCCGAGGCGGCCAGGATGTCGGCCACCCGCAGGTTCAGCGCGCAGACCGTCAGCCGCCGCCCGAGGAGTGCCTCCGCGATCGCCATGCCGGTGCTGCCACCGTCCAGGACCAGGGTCTGACCGTCGACGAGTTCGCCGGCGACCTCGGCCGCGATGGCCCGCTTGGCCTCGGCGTGCAGCCGGGTCCGCAGGGCCAGCGGCGGCTCGAAACTCCCGCTCTGCAGGCGGATCGCGCCACCGTGGGTGCGGCTCAGCAGCCCGTCCGACTCCAGCTGGGCCAGATCCCGGCGGATCGTCATGTCCGAGACCGACATCCGGGTGCTGAGTTCGGCGATGGTGAGCCGCCCACGCGCGTTGAGCAACTGCAGGATCGCCTGCTGGCGTTCGCCGGCTTGCACCCGGTTCTCCCTCGCCCACTACCCACCGTATCGAACATCTGTCGTGTGCAAGTAGACATGTTCGTGTTCGTTTTGGCAAGCAGTGTTCGTTTTGATGTTCACTTGCTCGACCGGGCTAGGCCGTGGCCACCGCCGCGATCCCGGCCAGCACCAGTGCCGCCCCGATCAGCCTGCGCACCGGGTTGGCCTCGCCGAACCAGCGCCAGGCCAGCAGCGCACCGAGCACAATGGACAGTTCGCGAACCGGGGCCACCACACTCAGCGGCGCCAGCCGCATCGCGTACAGCACCAGCACATAACCCAGTGGCGACAACACCGCGACCACCAGGACCTCGGTGCGGTAGGTCCGCCACACCGCGGCGACCCGCTCGGGCCTGCGCAGCGCCACCGGGGCGAGCATCAGGCTCTGCGCCAGCGAGCCCAGGCAGAAGTAGATCAGCGGCGGGACCGCGAGGGTGGTCACCGAGTAGGCGTCCCACAGCGTGTAGCTCGCGATCGCCACCCCGGTCAGCCCGCCGTAGACCAGGCTCGCGTTCAACGCGCCACGCTGGGAACTGGGCCCCAGCCCGATCACGAACACCCCGGCCACGATCGCCGCCGCGCCAAGCAGTCCCGCCCAGCCCGGCCGCTCACCCAGTACCAGCACCGCGGCCAGCACGGTCAGCAACGGACCGCTGCCACGGGCCACCGGATAGACCACCGACATCTCCCCCACGGCGTAACCGCGTTGCAGCACCAGCGCGTACACCGCGTGCAGCACCGCACTCACCCCGACCGCCAGCAACCAGGTCCACCGCGCCGGGGTGTCGCCGAAGACGAAGGCCAGCACCGCGACCGGTCCGCAGATCACCACCGAGGCGACCTGGTAGAGCCACACGAACGCGGCTCCGCCGTCCCCGGCCCGCTTGGCCGCGAAGTTCCACAGCGCGTGTGCGATCGCGGCCAGCAGTACCAGCACGATGGCGGTCACCGAACCTCCGGCAGGGTCTCGAATGGACTATTCGGCCTCATCCTTGGCTGGCAGACCGGGCCGGTCGAGTGATTTTGTCCGCACCACTCCCGGCTGATTGACAGCGACGATCTTCACCAGCGACCCTGCAATCAAGGCGAATGCCTTGTGCCACAGGGGGGTTCGAATGCCGGTACGCAGGCTGGGCAAAGTACCCGTGATCCTCGTCGCGCTCTGCGCCCTGATCTCCATCAGCTGGGTCACCCCACAAACCCAACTCCGCATCATGCCCCTGGGCGACTCCATCACCGAGGCCCCCGGCTGCTGGCGCGCCTACCTCTGGGACCAACTCCGCCGCACCGGCCACACCAACATCGACTTCGTCGGCACCCGCACCGGCGGCGGCTGCCCGGTGGGCCACGACCGCGACCACGCGGGCTACAGCGGCTACCAGGCCACCTTCATCGCCAGGGAGAACCTGCTGCCCACCTGGCTGGCCGTGGCCAGACCCGACGTGGTGCTGATGCACCTGGGCACCAACGACCTGTGGTTCGGCCAAGGCACGGAGGCGGTGCTGCCCGCGTACACCAAACTGGTCGAGCAGATGCGCACAAACAACCCGGCGATACGGATCCTGCTCGCCCACATCATCCCGATGGCCCCACCCAACTGCACCTCCTGCGCCAAGCAGGTAGTGGACCTCAACACCGCCATCCCGGCCTGGGCCGCGACAAAGTCCACCGCCCGCTCCCCCATCACGGTGGTGGACCAGTGGACCGGCTTCGACCCGATCACCGACACCTATGACGGCGTGCACCCGGTTGACTCCGGTTTTCGCAAGATGGCGGATCGGTGGTTTCCTGCGGTGAGCGCGGCGGTGTGCGCGGCGACGGGTAAGGTCAACTGCCCGAAGGCCTGACCGGCGAGCAGTGGCGGTTCAATACACAGATCGGGTGCACCGGAGTTTTCTGATGACGGAACTTTTCGAGGACAGCGACTACTACACCGGACCTCAGGTCGATTGGGACATGATCCGCGTGGCTGAGAAGGACCTTGGGGTGCGGCTGCCACGCGGCTACATCGAGATGCTGCTTGTCCGGAACGGTGGCACCCCGCGACGTCGCTGCTGCCCCACGACTTTTCCCACGTCTTGGGCCGATGATCACTTCGAGATCAGCGGGATTCGGGGAATCGGCGGACCTTGGGGAATCGATTCCTCGTCGGGACTGGGTAGTTCTTACCTGATCAAGGAGTGGGGCTATCCGGAGATCGGTGTAGTGTTTTGCGATACTCCTTCGGCTGGCCATGACACTGTCATGTTCGACTACTCCGAGTGTGGCCCGGAGGGCGAGCCCGCGGTTGCCTATGTCGATGAGGACCGCGTTCCTCGACGAGTTGCCTCATCCTTTGACGAATTCATCTCGATGCTATTTGATGACAATGTCACCGATGCGAGCATGGCTTGAGGGCGAGCACTGGCTGTGGCGGACATGTCCGCGTGCGATCCCATTGAGGTCGATGGGATGATCAATCTGGGCTTCGATGGCGACGGACGTCTTATTGGCATTGAGGTTCTGGCGGCCACCTCAAAGCTGCCCCGGCGACTGCTCGACGCAGCGAAACGATTGGACATCGCAACGGAGTAGGCGCGATTATGCGTCTGCTTGAGGGGGGGTGATGATGGAGGAACCTCATGCCGGTCTCGACCGGGCCGAGGTTGAGGCGATCACCCAGCGCTGGGTGCGGAATTCCCATCGGCGCACCGATGATCCGGACTACCCGGACGAGTGGTACTACGAGCAGTGCGGTGGGTGCCGGTACTGGTTTCCGCTGGCCGGTCAGCTCGGGTATGACTTCGGGGTTTGTGCTGGGGCCGGGTCGCCGTTGGTGGACACGGTGCGGTTGAACATGACGGGTGCGCGGCTTTTGTGAGCGCGGGGCGGTGGTCGGTGCCCAAGGACATGTAGCCGGGTCAGGCCCGCAGCCGGGGGAACAGGGTTTCCGCGTTCCCCCGGCTGATCGCCTGACGCAGTCCGGGTTCCAGCGGGTACTGGTCGAACTGCCCGTCCAGGAAGCGGATCGCGGGGGCTGGGGCGAAGGGGTAGTCGCTGCCGTAGGTGATGTGGGTGGGGTCGGCTACTTCCAGCAGGCTGGGGAGGGTGGCGGGGCTGGCGGAGAGGGCCAGGTCGTAGTGGAACTGGCGTAGTACGGCCAGGTGTTTGGGGATCTGGTGTTTTTGGTCCAGCAGGGTCCAGGCTTGGCGGGGTTTGGTTTGTTTGCTCAGCATGGTTAGCAGGATTCGGTAGGCGATGTAGGGGACGAAGCCGCCTGCGTGGGCGAGGATGAATTTGATTCCTGGGTAGGTTTTCAGGGCGCCGGAGAGGATCAGGCTGATCGCGGTTCTGGTGGTGTCCAGCAGGAAGTCGGCGGTGAAGGTGGGGATGCCGGGGACCGGGTCTGCTGGGAGTTCGCCGGGGTGGATGAAGACCGTGGTCTGGCGGCGGTGCAGGAAGTCCAGCAGTGGGGTGAAGGCTGGGTCGCCCAGGTAGTGGCCGTTGTTGTTGGCCAGTAGGACGATTCCGTCGGCGTGCAGGTCGTCCAGGGCGTATTGGGCTTCGGCGAGGGCTCCTTGGACGTCGGGGAGGGTGAGGGTGGCGAAGAAGCCGAAGCGGGTGGGGTGGCGGGCGACCAGGGCGGCGCAGAACTCGTTGACTTCCCTGGCCCAGCGGCGGGCTTCGGGGGTGTTGCCGAAGTGGACGCCGGGGGTGGACAGGGACAGGATGCCGGTTTGGATCTGGTGGCGGTCCATGAATTTGAGGGCGGCGGGTTCGGACCAGGTGGGGAGGTCTATGCCGCCGGGGCGGATTCCCTTGTCCGCCAGCCACTTCGCGTAGCGGGGTGGGACTACGTGCTGGTGGGTGTCGATGCGGTGGGCGGGGGGCATCTGGGGTCCTTGTCAGGGGGCCGGGCGGAGGCGGCGTAGGGGCAGGTAGCGGCGGCGGTCGGTGACCAGGACGGTGGCCAGGGCGCCGATGGTCAGCCAGGTGAGCAGGGCGGTGATGCCCGCGGGCAGGCCGGGGGTGCCGATGGCGGCGGCGCGCAGGGCGAGTACGGCGCCGTGGGTGGGTAGGTAGGCGGCCAGGTCGTGTAGGGGTTCGGGGAGGGTGGAGACCACGCCGGTGGCCGCGCCCAGGACCAGGACGGCCAGGGAGGCGAGGCGGCCTGGGCGGCCGAAGATGGCTGTGACGGCTTGGTTTACCGCGACGAAGGCGCAGGCGGCGAGTAGGGCTACGGCGAGGAAGCCCAGGGTGCCGGGGAGGTCCAGGTCCAGGGTGGGGATGGCGATCGCGGTGATGGCCAGGGCGGCCAGGGCCGCGGCGGTGGCGCCTGGCACGGCGGCGCGGATGATGATGCGCCAGGTGGGTTCGCGGGCGGTGAGTACGGCGTCCGGTACCGCTCTGGTGACCAGGTAGGTGGCCAGGGCCAGTGCCCACAGGGCGAGGGCGGCGAACAGGGTGATGGCGAGGGCGCCTGCGGGGGTGCTCGCGGTGGTGGCGGTGGTGGGTTCGGCGGCGACGGTTTTCAGGTGTGCGCGTTCGGCGGAGGTGTAGGCGGGGACCTGGTCGCGGCCCTGGTCGAGTTTGCCTGCCAGTTGGTGGGCGCCGTCGTTGACCTTGGTGGTGCCTTCGCTGAGTTGGCCGGTGCCGCTGGCGAGTTCGGTGGCGCCGGCGGCGAGTTGGGTGGAGCCGGTGGCCAGTTGGCGGGCGCCGGTGTTGGCCTGCCGGATGCCGGTGTCGAGTTGGCGGGCGCCGGTGGCGGCGGTGGCGATGCCCTTGGCCAGGGCGGTGGATTTGTCTGCCAGCTGGGCGGTGCCGGTGGCTACCTGGCGGGCGCCGGAGGCCAGTGCCCGGATGGAATCGCGGGTTTGGACGGCGGCGGCGCGGACGGTTGCCTTGGCTTTGTCGATCTTGTCGGCGTCGGTGCTGAACTTGGCCGCGGCCCGGGTCAGGTCCTGGCAGAAGCGGGGGTCGCCGCCGCCTGCCTGGCAGTTCTGGGCCAGGCGCTGGAACTCGGCGGCGGCGGACTTGGCCGAGGGCAGGGCGTCGATGGCGGCGATGATCCGGTCGGCCAGTGGCAGCACGGTGGCGGCGAGTTGTTCGTTGCCCTTGGCCACGGCGTCGGCGCCCTGGGCGAGCTGGCGGGTCAGCTTGGGGAGCTGGGCGGTGTCTCGTTCGGCCTGGGTTAGGCCGGTGGAGAGTTGGGCGGATCCGGTGGCCAGTTGGCCGGTGCCGGTGGCCAGTTGGTCGGCGCCGTTGGCTAGTTGGGCCGAGGCGGTGCGGAGTTTTGTGGCGCCGTCGGCCAGTTTGCGGGTGCCGGGGACCAGTTGGCCGGTGCCGTCGGCGAGCTGGTCGGCACCGTCGGCGGCCTGGCCGAGTTGGTCGTGCAGGGTGGAGAAGCCGAGGTAGATGTTGTCGAGGTAGGTCTCGACGATCTGGTTGTTGAGGGCTTGGCGGGTGGCCTGGCTGACTCGGTCGGCCAGGGCCGGGTCCAGTGCTCCGGCGGTGGCCGAGGTGCGGACGTCTAGGACGGCTTTGGTGGCCTGCAAGGGCTTCGCGGTGGCGGTGGAACTCGCGCGGGCGGAGAAGTCCGAGGGGATGGTGACCACGGCGGTGAAGCGGCCCTGGGCCAGGCCGTCGGCGGCGTCGGTGGCGCTGGTGAGCACCCAGGTGTAGGCGGAATCCTTGCTGTGGGTGAGTTTTCCGGCCAGTTCGCGGCCCAGTGGCACGATTTGGCCGTTGACGGTGACCGGTTCGTCGTTGTTCACCACGGCCGCGGTGGCCGCGCCGTGCGCCCGTTCGGGTTCGTGGAAGGCCCAGGCGAGCAGGCCCATCACGATCACCGGCACGGCGATCAGGCCGGCCCAGGTCTTCCAGGTCAGCGGTCCGGCGGCCAGGGCGCGGGCGGAGTTGGCGAATGGCTTGAGCATCAGCGGACCTCGGCTGGCTGGGGGGTGAGGGCGTACAGGTGCGCGGTGGGTGGCAGCAGGTCCCGGATGCGCTCGGGGTCCTGGCAGGTCAGGACAAAGGAGGTGGGGCCGGGCGCGGCCAGTGCGGTGCGCAGGGCGTCCCTGGCGCCGGTGTGCAGCACCAGGTCGGCGTCGTCGAGCAGGACCAGGCCGGCGTCGCCCGGCAGTGCGGCGGCCGGGTCGGCGGTGTCCCGGCAGCGGATGATCGCGACCTCGCGGCGCAGTGCGTGCGTGTGCTGCGGCAGCACCCGGCCGAGCACCTTGAGATCGCCGTTGAGCGCGCTGACCCGGCCGGCCAGGGTGAACAGCAGCGCGGTCTTGCCGACCGGGCCCGCGCCGTGCAGGACAAGGACTTCGCCGCGCGGCAGGTGCAGGTTGACGCCGGTGCAGACGGGGCGGCCGCGGTCGTCGTCCAGGCTGAGGTCGCGGGCGCTGACCGCCTCGTCGACGCCCGGCCAGTCGGTCAGGCGCAGTTCCCGCATCAGCGCGTCGCCCTCGGCGTCGAAGACCGGCAGCGCGCGGTCCAGCTTCGGCGGCAGGCCCCAGGCCCGGTGGCCGAGCAGTTGCAGCACGGCGGGGACCAGGGTCATGCGGACGAGGAAGGCGTCCACGAAGACGCCGACGGCGAGGCTGAACGCGATGGGTTTGATGGTCGCGCTGCCCTCGGGCACGAACGCGGCGAACACGCCGAACATGATCACCGCGGCGGCCACCACCACCCTGGAGGCGGAGACGAAGCCGGTTTCGATGGCGTGGTGCGGATCGCCGTGGTGCACGTAGTCCTCGCGGATCCGGGAGACCAGGAAGACCTCGTAGTCCATCGCGAGTCCGAAAAGGACACCCATCAGGATGATCGGCAGGAAGCTGATCACGCTGCCGGTGTGGCTCAGCCCCAGGACTTCGGCCAGGTGGCCTTGCTGGAAGACGAAAGAGGTGGCGCCGAAGGCCGCGCCGACCGAGAGCAGGTAGCCCGCGGTGGCCTTGACCGGCACCCAGATCGAGCGGAACACCATGGCCAGCAGGATCAGCGACAGGCCGACCACCAGCACGCCGAAGGGCAGCAGCGCACCGCCGAGCTGGGCGGAGACGTCGATGCCGACCGCGGTGATGCCGGTGACCGCGGTTTTCGTGCCGTAGGTGGCCAGGAAGTGCGGGGCCTGCTCGCGCAGGCGGGTGACCAGTTCGTCGGTCTGTGCGGAGTCCGGGGCGGTGGCCGGGACGATCTGGATGATCCCGGTGTCCCCCTTGGGGTTGGGTGTGGCCAGCGGCACCGAGGCGACCCCTGGCAGGGTGCGGATCTCCGCGGCGAGCTTGTTGACAAGGCCGATCGGGTCGGTGCTGGTGATGATGTCGGCGGTGACGATCAGCGGGCCGTTGAAGCCGGGACCGAAGTGCTCGCCGATGACCTCGTAGGTCTGCCTGGCCGGGGTGCCGTGTTCCTCGGTTCCGTTGTCCGGCAGGGCAAGGCGGAGGTCCAGGGCCGGGATCGCGCACACCGCCAGGCCGGTCACCACGGCCAGCACGGTGAGCAGTGGCATCCTGGTCACCGCGCGCACCCACCAGCGCGCCATCTGGGGCGCCGGACGTCGGGGCTTGCCGGAGCGGCGCGGTTTGGCCACGCGGGGGCGCAATCTGTTGCCCGCGAAGGACAACAGCGCGGGCACCAGGGTGATCGCGATGCCCACCGACAGCGCGACCGCGACCGCGGCGGCCACGCCCATGGTGGTCAGGAACGGGATGCCGGCCACCGCCAGCCCGAGCAGCGCGATCACCACGGTCAGCCCGGCGAAGATCACCGCGGACCCGGCGGTGGCGGTGGCCCGTGCGATCGACTCCTCCACCGGCAGGTCGGCGGCGAGCTGGTCGCGGTGCCGGGAGAGCAGGAACAACGCGTAGTCGATGCCGACCGCCAGGCCCAGCATCACCGCGAGCATCGGTGCGGTGGAGGAGATCGGCGTGACCAGGGTGGCCAGGTAGACCAGTCCGGCGGACAGGCCAACCCCGATGACCGCGGTGAGCAGTGGCATCAGCGCCGCGATGAGTGAGCGGAACATCAGCAGCAGCACCAGCAACGCGATCGCCAGGCCAAGGCCCTCGGTCGGGCTGAGCTGGGGCACTCGGTTGGAGAAGGCGTCACCGCCGGTGAAGACCTGGGCGCCGGGCACCAATCCGGTCAACTCGGTGGCGATGCCGGAGAGCGCGGATTTGGTGGCCGGGTCCACCTGGGCCAGTTCGACCTTGAGCGGTACCGCGATCAGCGCGGCGCGCCCGTCGCCGGAGATCGCGCCGGAGACGTTGTCCCCGAACGGATCCACCGCGGTGGCCACCTGCGGGACGGCCTTGATCCGCTCCACCGCGCGGGCGACCGCCGCCCTGGTCGCTGGCTGGTCGACGGCGCTGCCCGCGGGCACCAGCAGCACGAGTTGCGCCGAGCTGCCGCTGACCTCGGGGAAGACCCGCTTGAGGTGGTCGAGGGCGTCCTGGGACTCCGAGCCGGGGATGGCGAAGGTGTCGTCCGTGCCCTGGTTGAGCAGCACCGCCGCACCGCCGGCGGCGGCCAGCACGACCAGCCAGAGCGCCACGACCAGCACCCTGGCCCGCGCGGCGGCCCGGCCCAGCCGGTAGAGGAACGAGGACACGAGCGACTCCCTCGGTTGGATACACCGTGCATCCTAATACACGCTGTATCCTATGCACGATGTATCCGATTGCCTCGATAGGGTGGCGCACGTGACAGCGATCGAGGGCGCGCGAACCACACGACGGCGGGCGGAGACCCGGCGGCGACTGATCGAGGCGGCCCGCGAGGTGTTCAACCAGCACGGCATCCGGGACGCCCCGGTCGAGGCCATCTGCGACCGGGCCGGGTTCAGCCGGGGCGCCTTCTACTCCAACTTCGACAGCAAGGAAGACCTGTTCCTGGCCGTCTACGAGTCGGAGATGGGCGCGCGCACGCAGCGGCTGCGGATCGCGGTGGACCGGGCCGCCGACCGGGTGCACGCCACCGGCCAGGACGCGGTGATCGAACTGGTCGGCCAGGCCGCCGAGTTGTTCATGACCACCCTGGTCGCGGACGAGCAGTGGTACCTGCTGGTCGCCGAGTTCCGCGCGCAGGCCCTGCGCCAGCCCGAACTCCGCGGTCCGACCGCGGCCGCCGAGACCCGGTTCCACCGCGGACTCGGCGAGATCATGGCGGCCCTGCTCGACCGGCTCGGCATGCGGCTGACCGTGGCGCCGGAGGATCTGGTGCAGGTGGTGGTGGCGCTCTACGAGACGATGCTCACCCGTGCGCTGCTGGACGGTGCGGCGGACCGGACGCACGACCGGTACCTGACCCGGATCCTGCCGCAGCTGCTCACCGGCATGATCGCGAGCAACGAGTAGCCGGACCGGGCCTACTCCCCCGCGATCGCCGCCGGCAGGAACTCGCGGCCGCTCAGACTGGTCGCCCCGGCCAGGATCGCCTCCGGCTGGATGCCGTGGCGCAGGCGTTCCCGGTGCACGGCGGCCAGCACCTCCGCCCCCTGGCCTGGCGCGCCGAACTGGTGCAGGGCGGTGGCCAGGGTGGTCAGCACGATGAGGGTGAAGCTGATGTCCTCGGTGCGCAGGTAGCGGTCCAGCGCGGTGCGCAGGGCGGTGAGCGCGGCGGTGGCCAGGTGCGGGGTGGTGCGGGCGCGCAGCAGCAGGGCCTGGCCGAGGTGGTGGGTGGCCCAGCCTTCCAGCCAGGGCAGGTTGTGCCGGCGGGCCAGTTCGGCGGCCTCGGCGAGTTCGGACTCACCGGCCGCGGACTGTCCACTGAGGACCAGCGCGGCGCCGTGGGCCATCCGGGCGCCCGCGGTCAGCCAGGGTTCGGTGACCGATTCGCCGAGGGCCAGGGCGGCTTCGGCGTGGTGGGTGGCGCGGGCGGGGTCGGCGAGGGCGATCGCGCCGAAGGCGGCCTGGTAGTGGGCGCGGCCGCGCAGGGCCCGGTGTTCGGGGGTGTCGCCGGTGGCGGCGAGGGCGATGGCTTCCAGGTAGGGGACTTCGGCGCTGAGCAGGCCGGCGCCGCTGAAGCCGAGCAGGTCACCGCGGACGATCAGGGCGCGGGCCCGGTCCAGGGCGGGTGCGTCCGGGGCGGCGGTGCGGGCGGCGTCGAGCAGGGCGGCGGCTTCGGCGAAGTGGCCGCCGCGGATCCAGAACCAGCCGAGCAGGCCGATGGTGCGCAGGGCCTGGACCGGGTCGTGGGTGATGTCGTGCCGGATGCCCGCGCGCAGGTTGGGGAGTTCGGTGGTCAGGGAGCGGATGATCTGGCCGTCGTGCGGGAAGTTCAGGTCCTCGGCACTGGCGGCGACCAGGGTGCGGACCCAGTGGGCGTGCGCGGCGGCACTGCGGGCGGGGGCCGGGTCGTGTTCGCGGCAGTACTCCCGGACTGATTCCAGCAGCCGGTAGCGGGTGGGGTTGCCGGTGGTGTCGGCGCTGAGCACTGATTTGGCCACCAGGGAGGACAGGGCGGCCAGGGGTTCCGGCTGGTGGACGGCGGCTGCGGCGGTGTAGGTGAAGCCGCCGTCGAAGGGCCAGAGTCGGTGCAGGAAGGCACGATCGGCGTCGGAGAGCAGGTGCACGCTCCACTCGATGGCCGCGCGCAGGGTGCGGTGCGGGGTCAGCGAGCCGCGGGGGACCTCGCCGAGCAGGGTGAAGCGGTCGTCGAGACGGTCCAGGATCTCGCGTGGGCCAAGGATCCTGGACCGGGCGGCGGCCAGTTCCAGGGCCAGCGGCAGGCCGTCCAGGGCGGTGCAGAGGGCTTCGAGGTCGTCGGCTTCGGCCGGACTGGGCTGCCAGCCGGGGTGGACCGCCTGGACGCGGTCGGTCAGCAGCGCCACGGCCGGGCCGGGGGTGCCGTCGGGCAGCCGGATCGCCAAGGGGCGCACCGGGATCACCTGTTCGCCGTCCAGGCCGAGCTGTTCCCGGCTGGTGATCAGCAGGCGCAGGCCGGGGCAGGTGTTGAGCAGCCGGATGGCGAACTCGGCGACCGGGTCGGTGAGGTGCTCGCAGTTGTCCAGGACCAGGGTGCCGGTGCGGGTGGCCAGACCGGCCAGCACGGTGTCCGGATCGGCGCCGGAGATGCCGGTGGCGGTGGCGACCGTGCCGAGCAGCAGCGTGCCGTCGGCCAGGTCGGCGAGCCGGACCAGCCAGGGGCCGTCGGTGTCCCGGACCCGGTTGGCGTGTTCCAGGGCGAGCCGGGTCTTGCCCACCCCGGCGGGTCCGGTGAGGGTGACCAGCCGGTGTGCGCGCAGTCGGGTGCCGAGGTCGGCCAGCTCGGTGTCCCGGCCGGTGAAGGAGGTCAGCGGGGTGACCAGGGCCTGGCGTGGCGGTGTGGTGGGCTGGAGCAGGTGCGGGTCCTGGGCGAGCACCTGGTGTTCCAGGTCGCGGAGTTCGGGGCCGGGGTCGATGCCCAGGTCCTCGGCCAGCACGGTGCGGGCCCGGCGCAGCGCCGCGAGTGCGTCGGCCTGTCTGCCGCCGCGGTAGAGCGCGAGCACCAGCAGCGCCCAGCGGCTCTCCCGGTAGGGCGTCTCGGTGATCAGCAGGTCCAGTTCGGGGACCGCGCCCGCCGCGTCTCCCCCGGCCAGCCGGGCCGCGGCCCGGGTTTCCAGGGCGACCTGGTGCAGTTCGACCAGTCGGCTGGTCTCCGCCTCGATGAGTTCGGCGCCGGGCAGGTCGAGGTAGGGCCGGCCGCGCCAGAGCCGCAGTGCCTGCTCCACCGCGGGCAGGGCGGCGGCCGGGTCGGTGGGCAGGAGCCGGCGGGCGCGGGCGAGTCCGGCCTCGAACCGGGCCACGTCGGTCCACTCCGGCGGGATGATCAGCTGGTAGCCGCCGTGGCCGCGGGCCAGCCGGTGCCGGTCGGCGGGGCCGAGCAGGCCGCGCAGCCGGGAGACGTAGACCTGCAGGGTGGCGGTGGCCCGCGCCGGGCCGGGCTCGCCCCAGACCGCGGTGGCCAGGGCCGGGTAGCTGAGCACGTCCCCGCGGGCGGCGATCAGCGCGGTGAGCAGCCGCCGGGGCACCGGTCCGCCGAGCTGGACGGGCAGGCCGTCGCAGGTCACCTCGGTGTGGCCGAGCACGTGGCAGGTCAGCACCCGAGGACGCCGAGGAACACGCGTTCGACCTCGTCCAGCGCGCCCAGGTCGCGGCGGGCCCTGGCGAGCACGACCGCGCCTTCGACCGCGGCGAGCAGGGCGAGCGCGAGGCCGGGGGCCGGGGGCTTGCCCGCGCCGCCGAGCAGGGTGGCCAGGGGTTCTTCCCAGCTGGTCAGGGCGGCGGTGACCGCGGTGCGCACGTCCGGGTGATCCACCGCGTCGTCGACCACGGTGGCCACCAGTGGGCAGCCGAGGGTGAAATCGGTGCGGCGCAACTCCTCCCGCCACACCCCGACCACCGCGCGCACCACGTCAGCCGGCACCGGCGGCGGGTCGAGATCGCGGGCGGCGCGCAGCAGTCCGGCGATCCGGCCCGCGTTGCGTTCCAGGACCGCGACGATCAGTTCTTCCTTGCCGCCGGGGAAGTGGTGGCCGAGCGCGCCGCGTGCGGTGCCGGCGGCCGCGACGACCTCGCGCAGGCCGGTGCGGGCCACGCCGCGGGTCCGGAACAGTCGTTCCGCGGCCGCGATCGTGCGGTCCCTGCTGTCGGTGCGCTTCCCCATCGGGCGGACTCGCTCCCTTCCCCGTACTCGGACGACTGTCATAGTATCGGCCACTCGACTAGGACGACTGTCCGAGTATCCGAAGGGGGATCACCGTGGCTGAGTTGTTGCGCCGAACCCTGGCTCACCGGGTGGGCGCCGCGCTGGACGTGCGCTGGGGACGGCGGCTGGCCCGGCGCGCGGTGCCGCGGCCGCCAGGGGTCCGGCTCGCCAGGCTGGCCACCGCGACCGTGCGGCATCTGGACACCGATCCGCGTGGCGAGCGGGCCGTGCCACTGGTGGTGCTGCTGGCCGATCCGCCGGTCACCGTGGAGTCCTATGTGGACGTGGTGGAGTTGTTGCGCCCCAGTCATCGGGTGGTGGTGGCCGAACTGCCCGGCTTTGGCTTCAGCGCCCCGCTGCGTGGTTACGACTTCCGGTTCCACCCGGTCAACGACGTGCTCGCCGAGTTCCTCACCGGTCTTGGCGGGTCGCACACCACGCTGGTCGCCCCGTGCGGTGCGGCCTACTGCGGGCTGGACCTGGCCGGTCGCCGTCCCGGCCTGATCGATCGGCTGGTGCTGTCCCAGGCCCCTGGCTGGGCGGCCGAACTGGCCTGGCGGGACGCGCGAAACCGGGTCACCAAGGGAATGCTGCGCCGCCCGGTGCTCGGTCAGCTGCTGCTGCGGGCGGTGCAGGCCGACCGCGGCGGCGAGTGGTTGCGCCAGGTCTGCGCCACCCCGGAGGTGCGGGAACGCCTGCTCGCCGACTTCGCCGCCGCGTCCACAGCGGGTGCGTTGTTCAGCCTGGCCTCGGTGTTCCAGCAGTACCTCGCGGGTCCGGCGCCCCTGGTCGATCCCGGCGGCACCGAGGTCATCGCGCTGTGGGGTGCGGCCGATCCCAGCCACGCGCGCACCGATCCGGACAGCATCAAGACCCTCGCACCGGCGGCGACCGTGCTGCGGCTGCCCGGCGTGGGGCACTTCCCCGAACTCGAACGGCCCGAGGCGCTCTCACGCGTGTTGTAAGGGTTTTGCAGGGGCCGGGTGCCAGGGTGCGGCATCAAGGAGGGAACTCTCATGCACGTAGTCGTGGGCGCCACCGGGGGAACCGGTACGGCGCTGGTGAAAGAACTGCTGGCGCGCGGCGAGAAGGTCAGGGCGGTCAGTCGCGGTGGCGACTCGGCCATCCCCGGCGCGGAGGCGGTGGCCGCGGACGCCAGTGACGCCGGGCGGATGCGCGAGGTCTGCGCCGGGGCCACCGCGGTGTACAACTGCGTCAACCCGCCGTTCCAGCAGTGGCGCTCGACCTTCCCCGAGGTGATCCGGTCACTGGTCGCCGCGGCCGGTTCGACCGGCGCGGTGCTGGCCTTCGCCGACGACACCTGGATGTACGGCACGGTGGACGGGCCGATGACCGAGGACACCCCGGTGCGCCCGGTCACCGATCTCGGCGTGCTGCGCGCGTGGCTGGCGGAGCTGACCATGGCCGCGCACCACCGGGGTGCGGCACAGGTGGTGATCGCGCGCGGCGGCGAGTTGTACGGCCCCGCGGTGGAATCGGTGCTGGGGCAGAACCTGTTCGGCCGCGCGGTGGCCGGGCGCAGGCCGATCTGGTTCGGCAACCCGGACCTGCCGATCACCCCGACCTACATCGGGGACTTCGCCGCCGGACTGGCCACCGTGGCCGCCGATCCCCAGGCCTGGGGCCAGGTCTGGCACGTCCCGCACACCGCGCCGACCACCGGCCGGGAGTTCGCGGCCACCCTGGCCGGACAGCTCGGGCAACCGGCGAGGCTGACCGCGGTGTCGGAGACCATGGTGACCCCGCTCAAGCTGATCTCGACGGTGGCGAAGTTCGGCGCGGCACTGCTCTACCAGTTCGACCAGCCGTTCGTGGTCGACGGCAGCCGTTACCTGGCCCGGTATCCCGGCAGCGCGGCAACGTCCTATGTGGACGGGATAAGCCAGACCGTGGCCTGGTACCGGGAGAACCGGGCGCGGATCCGGACCAGCATGATGCCGAAGTGACCGGACGGCCCAGGCCGGCTGCCCTGTTATGATCCCGCGATGCGGCGGGTCCCCATTGGCGAGCTGATCTCGGTCGCCGGTCACAATTTCCACGTGCGCCAGGACGGCGATCCCACGGCCAGGCCACTCGTCCTGCTGCACGGGTTCCGCGGCTCGATGCACTGGTTCGACCGGCTGACCCCGTTGCTGGCCACCGATTTCCGGGTGATCCGGGTCGACCTGCCCGGCCACGGCTGCACCGGCGGCAGCACCGACCTGGACGCGTTGTCACAGGGTCGCGCCGTCGCGGCGCTGGTGAAGGAACTCGACCTCAGCGACGCGGCGGTGGCCGGTCACTCCTATGGCGCGGACGTCACCCTGGCCCTGGCCGCGCAGTCCGACCGGGTCAGCGCGGTGGTGGTGATCGCCCAGGGCCCGGACTACACCTACGCCTCGACCCCGCGCGGCAGCGCCTTCCTGGTCTCCTTGTTCAGCGTGATCGCCCGCACCATCGCGTACTGGCCGGTGACGCACTGGATTTCCCGTTTCCTGCCAGGGAAGAACTTCGACAACCCCATCCAGGCAGTCCTCGACCAGGCCGCGACCGCGCCCCGCCTGACCCGGATGATCTTCGTTGACCGGGGCCCGATCCTCGCCCAGCACCCGCTCGACGCCCAGCTCCGCGACCTCGGCCTGCCCAGCCTGGTGATCCTGGGCGAGCAGGACCCCTACTACGACTGCGCCAAAACCACCGCCCGCTACACCGCAGCCGGTGTCCAGGTGAAGGTCATCCCCGGCGCGCCGCACTCACCGTTCCTGGCCCAGCCGAGCGCGGTCGCCGGCCTGCTGTGGGAGTTCCTGCGCCGGTGACCTACCCGGTGACGGTCCGCTCGAAGAAGTACCAGTACTGCTGAAGGTGTGGCGGGATCTCGGTGCCCGGGTACGGGTCTCGCCGCACGAACCCCCGCGACTGGTACATGCCCTGGGCGTCGGCCATGAAGCGCGCGGTGTCGAGCCGGATCGTCGAGGCGTCCAGCCGGGCGGCCTGGTCGAGCAGGCCGTCCAGGAGCCGGGAGCCGACGCCCTGACCGCGCCAGGCCGGGCGGACGTACATCCGCTTGATCTCCGCCACGCCCGGTTCCAGGGTCCGCACCGCCCCGGTCCCGGCCAGCTCGCCGGACTCGGCCACCGCGACCAGCAGCACACTCGCCGGCGTGGCGTACTCGGCCAGGCCGGCCCGCATGGCCGAGGGGTCGGTGGGTGAGTCGACGCCGAAGGTGGCCCGGAGCTGTCCGGTGGCCCAGGTCATGTACTCGACCAGGAGGTCACCGACCGCGTCCGCCTCGGTGCGGAGAGCGGCGGGGCGGACGGTGAGCACGGGGTGCGACATGATCGCAGGCTCTCACACCGGCCGGCGGCCGTCGGCCGGCACGTCAGTCCCGCGCGGCCACCGAGCGGCGGTCGGCCAGCACCCGCTGCTTGGCGTTCTCGATGTGCTCGCGCATCCGCGCCGCCGCCCGCTCCGGATCGCCCTCGGCCAGTGCCTGGTGCACCGCGCGGTGTTCCTCGGCGGCCAGGCCGGGCGCGCCGCGGGCCGAGCCGAGGGTGGCGAAGAACCGGAACCGCTGCACCTGGCCGCCGAGTGCCTGGTAGGCCCTGACCAGGAACGGGTTGTCCGCCTGGGTGGCGATCAGCAGGTGGAAGCGCTCGTCGATCAGCCAGTAGGAGCTGAACACCTTGTCATCCGGTGATTTCGCGGCCGCGGCCAGTTCGTCCACAGTGGACAGGACATCGGCCAGGAACTCCGGGGTGGTCCGGCGGGCCGCCTCGTGTGCCAGCGCCGGTTCCAGCACCAGGCGGGCGTCCATCAGCTTGATCAGCTCGTGTTCGCTGAGCAGCGGCGCGACCCGGTAGCCCTTGAGTGCCTCGCGCCGCACCAGGCCGGTGTGCTCCAGCCGGGCCAGGGCCTCGCGCAGCGGGGTCTGGCTGACATCGAGGTCGCGGGAGAGCGCGCCGATGTTGACCGGTTCGCCAGCCGACCACTTGCCGTCGGTGAACTGCGCGAGCAGCACCTCGTACATCTTGTCCGCGAGCGGCTGCCTGCTGGACTTCCGCGGCGAGGCCATCCCCAACCCTCCTTCTCGACGCGTCACGATAGCCCGCCGGTCGAAACTATACTATTGACATCGATCCTATAGTTTCGGCATGAGCAAGCGAGTCCTGGTCACCACGCCCTACCTCGAACCCGGCGGGGAGGTGGACCGGCTGCTGACCGAGGCCGGGTTCGACACCGTCTTCGCCCCCGCCTCGCTGCGCCAGGCCACCGGGCTGAGCCTGACCGGCGTGGTGCGCGAGGCGGACGGGATCGTGGCGGGCACCGACGCCTTCACCGCCGAGGTCATCGCGGCCGCGCCCCGGCTGCGCGTGTTCGGCCGCTGCGGGGCGGGGTACGACAACATCGACGTGGCCTGCGCGACCCGGCACGGCGTCGCCGTCACGCACACCCCCGGCGCGAACCGCCGCTCGGTGGCCGAACACGTCCTCGCGCTGATGCTCAACTGCGCCCGGCTCATCCCGCAGAACACCGCCGCGATCCGGGCCGGTGACTGGGCCCAGCGCAGCGGGTGCGAACTGCACGGCGCCACCCTCGGCCTGGTCGGGCTCGGCGCGATCGGGCAGACCGTGGCCCGGCTCGCGCTGGCCCTCGGCATGCGGGTGCTGGCAACCGAGCCCGACCCGGACCGGGAGTTCCTGGCCGAGACCGGCGTGCGCGTCCTGCCCCTGCCCGAACTGCTGGCCGAGGCCGATTTCGTCAGCCTGCACCTGTTCCTGGCCGAGTCCACCCGCAACCTCATTGACGCGGAGGCGTTGCGCGCCATGAAAACCAGCGCCTACCTGATCAACACCGCTCGCGGCGGGATCGTCGACGAACAGGCACTGGCCGAGGCCCTGGAACGCGGCGAACTGGGTGGCGCGGCGCTGGATGTGCTTGCCCAGGAACCATTACCCGCCGACAGCAGGCTGCGCGGGCTGGACAACGTGCTGATCACCGCGCACATCGGCGGCGCCACCACCCAGGCCCGTTCCCGGTCCAGCCTGCTGGCCGCCCGGCAGGTCGTCGACGTCCTGCACGGGCGGGTGCCCGCACACCTGGTCAATCCCGAGTACGCCCGGGAGGTCCGGTGATCGACATCGACCGGCTGGCCGCGAACCTCGGCTGGCTGTTCACCGAACTGCCCTTCGCGCAACGCTTCGACGCCGCGGCCGCCGCCGGGTTCACCGCGGTGGAGTACGCCGACCCGTACCCCTTCCCGGCCGCCGAACTACAGCGCAGGCTCACCGACGCCGGCCTGGTCCAGGTGCTGATCAACTCGCCGCAGCGCGGCACCGGCACCGCCTGCGTGCCGGAGCACATCGCCGAGTTCCGCGCCGGCCTGGCCCTCGCCCTGGGCTACGCGGTCGAACTGGGGGCGTCCTTCCTGCACGTGCCCGCCGGGATCCGCCCAGCGCACCTGAGCCGGGATCGCGCGTTCGCCTGCTACGTGGCCAATATCGCCTGGGCCGCCCAGCAGGCCCGCGACACCGGCGTGCGGATCGTGCTGGAGGCGCAGAACAAACAGGACAAGCCGGGTTTCCTGCTCGACGACCAGGCGCACGCCGCCGCGGCGGTGGCGGCGATCGGCGCGGACCACGTCGGCCTGCTCCTCGACGTCTACCACGCCCGGCACGACGAACCCGATGTACTGGCCGCGCTGCGTGAGTTCCTGCCGCGGACCTGGCACGTGCAGATCGCCGACGTGCCCGGCCGCGGCGAACCCGGCACCGGCGACATCCCGTGGCCGGAGGTGTTCGCGCTACTGGAAGCGCACCGCGGCTGGATCGGCTGCGAGTACCGGCCGAGCAGTCCCACCGGCCTCGGCTGGCTGCGATGACCAGGGTCGCGCTGATCAGCGCGACCCCCGGCGCCATCGGTCCGGCCAAGTCCGCCCTGGCCGAGCGGTTTCCCGCGGCGGAGCTGTGGAACCTGCTCGACGACAGGCTGCTCTCCGACGCGCGCAACGGCGTCACCCCCGAACTGGCCGAGCGGATGCGGCGGCTGATCGGCTACGCGGTGGACGGCGGCGCGGACGCGGTGCTGCTCACCTGCTCGCTCTACGGCCACCTCGCCCGCACCAGCACCGCGCCGGTGCCGGTGCTCGCCCCGGACGACGCCGCCTTCGACGACGTGCTCGCCCGCCACCCACGCCGGGTGCTGGTGCTCGCCTCGATCCCGGCGGCCCTGCACGATTCGGTCACCCGCCTGCGCGACAGAGCCCCCGGACTCCACGTGGTCGGCGTGCACGCACCCGAGGCTTTCGCCGCCACCGGCGACACCAAGGCGCTGACCGACATCCTGCTGCGTGCCTGCCAGCAGGAGTCCACTGTGGACGCCGTGCTGCTGGCCCAGTACACCCTGGCGCCCGCCACGGTGCCGCTGGCCGCGCAGACCGGCCTGCCGGTGTTCTCCGGCCCACGCAGTGCGGCAGCCCGGCTCAGAACGTTGGTGGGCCAATGCTCGGGGTGATCGCCGACGATGTCACCGGCGCCACCGACGTGGCCGTGTCGTTACGCCGCAACGGGTTGCGCACCCTGCTCTACTTCGGCACCCCACCGCCGGAGACCGAACCACCCGCGGCCGAGGCCGTGGTGGTGGCCTTGCGCAGCCGGATGATCCCGGCCGCTGCCGCGGTCACCGACTCGCTGCGCGCACTGGGCTGGCTGCGCGGGCACCGGGTGCGGCAGGTCTACTTCAAGTACTGCTCCACCTTCGACTCCACCGCCGAGGGCAACATCGGCCCGGTCCTCGCAGCCCTGGCCACCGCACTCGACGCCAGGACCGTGGTGACCACCCCCAGCTCACCACAGCACGGCCGCACCCAGTACCGCGGCCACCTGTTCGTCGGCGACGAGCTGCTCGCCGACTCCCCCATGCGCGACCACCCGCTGACCCCGATGCGCGACTCGAACCTGGTGCGCCTGCTGCAGGCCCAGGTCCCCGAACCGGTCGGCCTGCTCGGCCACGACACCGTGCGCGCGGGCGGCGCGGCGCTCCGCCGGGCGATCCGGCAGGCCACCGCCCACTACCTGCTCGCCGACGCCACCACCGAGGAGGACCTCCGGGTGCTGGGCCGGGTCCTGGCGGAGGACCCCCTGGTGGCCGGGGCGGCGGGTCTGGCGGGCGGACTCGCGGCCGCGCTCGGCCGCGGCCACCCACCCGAGGACGAGTTCGACCTCGGCGGCCCGGCGGCCGTCCTCTCCGGAAGCTGCTCCGCCCGCACCCTGGAACAGGTCGGCGAACTCCTGCGCCTGGGCAGACCGGCCCACCGCCTCGACCCGATCGCCCAGCCCGACCCGGAAACCCTTGCCGCCCAAGCCCTCGACTGGTTCGACACCACCACCGGCCACGGCCCGCTGATCTACTCCACGATGAGTCCGGCCGAACTGCGCCACACCCAGGACGCCCTCGGCGTCGAGGGCTCGGCCCGGATCCTGGAACGCGCCACCGGCCTGATCGCGGTCGGCCTGGCCCGGCGCGGGATCCGCCGGTTGATCACCGCGGGCGGCGAGACCTCCGGCGCGGTGGTGGCCGCCCTCGGCGTGCGCGGCGGCGCGATCGGCCCCGAGGCCGCGCCCGGCGTGCCCTGGATCCGCCCGGTCGACCCCGCACATCCCTTGCTACTGCTCAAATCCGGCAACTTCGGCGCGCCCGACCTGCTCGCCACCGCCTCCACACCCCACCGAACGGACCCGCCATGTCCCCTCGCCCCGTGATCACCCTGTTCAGCGCGCTCGCCGTGCGCACCGCCCTCGACGACGTGCTGCTCCCGGCCTTCACCCTGGACGCCAGGGTCGACATCGAGGCCAGCTACGACCCGACCACCGTGCTGACCCAGCGCATCACCGCGGGCGCCCGCCCCGAGCTGGTGATCGCGATCTCGGACGCCTTCCCGGCCCTGGCCGGGCTGGGCGCCATCGACCCGTCCTCCCGCCGGGTGCTGGCCCGCAGCGGCATCGGCATCGCCGTCCCAGCCGGCACGACCCCGCCCGATCTGTCCACAGTGGACTCCTTGCGCACCGCGCTGACCGCTGCCCGCTCGGTCGCCTACTCCCGCACCGGGGCCAGCGGCATCCACTTCGCCGCCCTGATCGAGGAACTGGGCATCGCCGGGCAGGTGAACGCCCAAGCCACCGTGCTGCCCAAGGGATTCACCGCCACCGCGCTGCTCGACGGCCGGGCCGACCTGGCCGTGCAGCAACTCAGCGAACTGGCCGCCGTGCCCGGCGTGCGCATCGCCGGTCCACTCCCGGACGAGGTCCAGCAGCACAGCGAACTCTCCCTCGCGCTGTCCCCGGACGCCGGCCTGTCAGCGACCGGGCTGGCCCGTTACCTCAGCAGTCCGGTGGCGGCGGCCGCCTTCGCCGCGGCCGGGCTGTTACCGGCATGAACGCCGTCTACGCCCTCGGGGCGTTCATCGCGGTCATCGTGCTGTGGAACGCGGTGTTCAAGCGCAACATCGGCGAGGCCATGGTGGTCGGCTTCCTGGTCACCGCCGCCTTCGCCGGTACCGACGCGCTCGCGGTCGGCTGGCAGGGCCTGCTGGACGGGCTCAAATCCGAGATCACCTTCGCCGCACTGGCCTTCGTCTTCGTCAGCGAACTGCTCACCTGCACCGGCCTGGTGCAACGCCTGGTCGACATCCTCAGCTCGCTGCTGGGCCGCCGCCGCGGTGGCTCGGCCTACGCCGCGACCGTGGCCGCCGGGCTGTTCGGCGCGGTGGCGCACAACGGCGCGGCGATCGTGGCCACCATCGGCTCCATCACCATCCCCTGGCTGAAACGCTCCGGCGCCAGCGGCGAGACCGCGGCCCTGGTCCTGTCCGGCAACGCCGGGGTCGGCGCCACCTTCCCGTTCAGCGGCGCGTTCTTCCTGCTGCTCGCCGCGCCCACCGTGCTGCCCGTGCTGGGCACCGGCGGCATGGTCGCCACCATGTTCGTCACCGGCGCCTGGATGGTGCTGATGCGCCTGATCGTGGCCCGGCTGATCGTGGCCAGGCGCGGGGTGGGCGCGATGAACCCGGCCGATGTGCACCCCGTCGGCCGGACCTTCCGCGCGGGCTGGACCTCGCTGCTGGTGCTGGCCTCGGTGGCGGTGCCGGTACTGCTCACCGCGCCGCCGACCAGAGACCTGGTCTCCGCCCACGTCGGGGTGGCCGTGGACAAGGCGATCCCGATGCTGGTGTGGCTGCCGGT
Organism: Crossiella cryophila; assembly: GCF_014204915.1. NCBI lineage: Bacteria > Bacillati > Actinomycetota > Actinomycetes > Pseudonocardiales > Pseudonocardiaceae > Crossiella > Crossiella cryophila. Next base: position 5,553,713 of record NZ_JACHMH010000001.1, on the reverse strand, counting down.
GGTGATGCTGCTGGTCGGCCTGCTGGTCGAACGCCGGAACCTACCGAACGGTCGGGCGCAGTGGTGGGACCTGCTGGGCACGGTCGGCCCGAAACTCGGCCTGGTCGGCGTCACCATGATCGCCGCCTTCGCCGCCTCCAACGTGCTCACCACCCTGGGCCTCGGCGCTCAGCTCGCCCCGCTGCTGACCGGACTCACCGGACTGTCCCCACTGGTCGCGGCCATCGTGGTCGGGCTGGTGATCGTGATCGTGGCCGGACCGCTCAACACCACCTCCACGGTGGCCGCCATCGGCCCGGTCGCTTTCGCCGCGCTGACCGCGGCGGGCATCCCGCCGCACGTGGCCTTCGCCGCGATCCTGGTCTGGGCCTCCTCGGAAGGCTGCTCGCCGCCCGGCGCCGCACCGCTGTACGTGGCCGCTGGCATCGCCGGGATCAACCCGGTCCGGGTCTTCCTCCCGGTCGTCCTCTACTACCTGCTGCCCACCCTGCTCTTCGGCGTGCTGATCGCGGTCGGCGTGCTGTGGCTGCCCAGCTGACCCCCAGGAGCGTGCGCCCGTGTACCGGATCCTGCTGTTCGCCACCCGCCTGTGCCTGCTCGCCTTCCTGCTCGGCGGCGTGGCCGTCATCGCCGGTCAGACCACCGGCATCCTGCTCGGCTCCGGCCGGCTGGTGCGGGTCTTCGGCGACTCGGTGGCCGATGCCGTCTGCGCCACCGCGGCCCTCGCGGGCGTGTTCGCCTTCCTACTGCGCTACACCGGGGAGGGCAGGGCGGAGCTGACCGAGGAGTGACCGGCGGATGTGCCGGTGCGATCATCGCCACATGACGGATGACGGGCGGCGCGATCTGGCGCGGATGCGGGCCTCGGCGCGGGTGTGGCCGGAGCTGCGGTGCGAGCCGGGGCCGGACGCGGGCTTCCCGGAGGACGTCAACTTCGAGCGGCGGGCCGAGGTGCTGCGGGCGTTGCAGCACGACCGGCGGCCGGGAGACCTGGAACTGGTGCGCTGGCTACTGGCCCAGGAGGTGGCGCAGTGCAGGCGGTCGTGGGGGCTGGCCGAGGAAACCCAGCTGGCCGGGTACCTGCTCGCGGAGTACCGGCAGGTCGAGGACGTGTGGTTGCAGTGGGACCTCAAGTCAGCGAACTTCGACACCCAGTGCGGCTACGACGGGCTGTACCTGGTCGCCGCCGGGGTGACGGCCACGATCGAGTTCGTGCGGGCGAGCGAACACGCCGACCGGGACGCGGTGCTGGCGTACCTGCACAACGCGGACGGCGTGCCGGAGTGGTCCGAACCGGAGCTGGCCGCCTGGTTCGCGGCCCGGCGCGAGTGGTTCCCGGCCACGCCGGGCTAGGCGGGCCCGGCCGGACGGTCGGGCGGGTAGCATCGCCGCCGTGCCCGGCAGCGTTCCGCCACCGCCCCAACGCGGTCTGCTCACCGAGACCATCTCCCGGCAGCTCCGCCAGGAAATCCTCTCCGGTGAACCGGCCACCGGCGCCAAACTGCCCTCCGAACGTGAGCTGGCAGTGCGATTCGGGGCCAGTCGCAACGTGGTCCGCGAGGTGCTGCGCCGACTGGAGGCCCAGCACCTGATCGAGATCGCGCCAGGGCGGGGTTCGTTCGTGGCGCAACGGTCCGCGGCGGAGGCACACAGCTACGACGCGCTCTACCGCACCAGCAGGCCCACCGTGCGCCAGGTGATGGCGGCCCGGATCGTGCTCGAAGTGGAAACCGTCGCGCTGGCCACCCAGAACGGCAGCGAAGCCGAGGTGGCCGCGATCCGGGCGGCGCACGAGCGGGTGCTGGCCGCCACCGACGTGGTGACCAAGGCCCAGGCCGACGTGGACTTCCACGACACCATCGCCGCGGCCGCGGGCAACCCGGTGCTGCGGATCATGCTGGCCTCGATCAGCGGGATGATGTTCGAGATCATGCTGCGCTCCAACTCCGACACCGCCGACCCTGGTCCGGGAGTGCCGCACCATCCGGAGATCGTGGCCGCCATCGAGGCCCGCGACGTCGAACTGGCCCGGCACTGCATGCACGAGCACCTCGCCCTGGCCGGGCGCAGCTGGGGGCCGGAGGCGGACCTGAGCGTGGACGTGATGGCCTCCCGGCAGCTGGAGAACCTGCTCGACCGGTCGGCTCAGCGCAGCAGCTGACCGAGCACGGCCTCGTAGCGCTCCCGGTCGAACCTGATCGTCGGCAGCGCGGCGTAGTCCGCCGAGGGTCCGGGCTCCTGGTCGCTGCCGTACTCCCAGGCGAAGTCGGTCCAGCTCACTGTGTCCTGGTCGTGGGTGACGCGGACGGCGAAGACCCCGCAGTCGAGGTCGGCGCAGCGCGCGCAGCCGTACAGCGGCACCCGCCCGGAAGGCAGCACGCCACCGGGCCTGCCGAGCAGCGCGCGCAGGTCGTCGAGATCGCGGGTGGCCAGCACGCTGGAGTCACCGGGAGTCGGGCCCGCGCAGTCGAACCGGGACATCCAGCGGGCCAGCGGTGCGCCGTCGATGTGCCAGTCGGCCAGGTTCGGATCGGCGCTCGAACGGCCGACGGAGAGCAGGTTCGCCATGCGTGCGGAGGCTAGTCGGTGATCGCGTTGAGGTAGTGGGCCAGTGCCGGGCCGCCGCGGCTCATCTCGACCAGTTCCAGGCGCAGGCCGTCGCTGGTCCGGTGGTAGCACACACCCGGTTCGGTGTCCCCGGCCAGCACCACCGCCTCGGCCTCCAGCGGGAAGCCGGCCGCGGTCATCCTGGCCGACTCCGCGCGCACGTCGTGTGCCCAGAAGCCCAGGTGGTGCAGGCCGGGTTCGGACCACACGGTGCCGGGGGTCAGCTCAAGCAGTTCCAGGTAGGGCGGCCCCTGCCTGGACATGGTGAGCATCGGGCCGGTGTGCGGCGGGCCGTCGCCGGTGACCTGGTGGCCGCTGCGCACCGGCGGCAGCCAGCGCAGGCCGAGCAGGTCGGTGAGTTCGGCCATGGCGCGGTGCAGGTCGGACACGACCACGCCGAGGTGGTAGTCCGGAACGATCACGGGCATCGCTGGGTCCCTTCGCCGGGGTGGAGCCTGGGACCCGAACAATACGACCGACCGGTCGGACTTATTGTGTTAGGTTGTTCACATGCCGAACGCGAACTCCGGGGGTGACGGCCGCCGACAGCGTGGCGACCGCACTCGGGCCGCCGTGCTGGACGCGGCCGTCGACCTGGCCTCCACCGACGGTCTCGACGGCCTGTCCCTGGCCCAGCTGGCCGGACGGCTCGGGGTCAGCAAGTCCGGGCTGTTCACGCACTGGCCGGACAAGCAGACCCTGCAACTGGCCGTGATCGACCGCGCCCGCGAGCAATGGGCCGACCTGGTCGTCCGCCCGGCACTGGCCGAGCACACCGGTGTCCGGGCGCTGTGGGCGGTGCACGAGCGCCGGCTGGCCTTCTACGCCGACGGCGTGCTGCCCGGCGGGTGCTTCTTCGTCGCCACCCAGGCGGAGTTCGACGACCAGCCGGGCGCCGTCCGGGACCGCCTGGTCGCGCTGCTGCACGAGTGGGTCGACCTGCTGTGTTCGCTGACGACGGAGGCCATCGCGGCCGGGGAACTGCGCGCGGACACCGATCCCGCCCTGCTGGCCTACGAACTCGACGCACTCGGCCAGTCCGTGGTCACCCGGGCCCGCCTGCACGACGCTGACACCGCCTTCGGGCACGCCCGCGCCGCGGTGCTCACCCGGCTGCGCGGCCTGTGCCTGCACCCGGACCTGCTCCCGAGGCGGTAGCGCCGCCCCCTTGCCCCGGGGCGGGCTCGGACGTACTGTCTGGCCGAACTGGTCCTACCAGTTGGACCACGTGAGGAGGTGGGCCGCCGATGCCGTCGACCCGGCGCGGGTTCCTCACCATGCTCGGGGCTGTTTCCGCTGGTGCCGCCCTCGCGGGCTGTGGTCAGGGCAGTCCTGGGCGGGACACGCCGTTGCGAGTGCTGGCCGCCAACCACGTGTGGACGCGGGCGGTACGGGAGCGGATCGGCGAGTTCGAGGACCTGGTGCGCAGGCGGGTCACCATCAGCATGCTCACCGGCGATCAGCTGGCCAGTGCCTACAACGTCAAGCTCAACGCCTCGGCCACCGACATCGACGTGATGATGGTGCGGGCGCTGCAGGAACAGGCCCTGTTCACCCGCAACGGCTGGCTGGCCGACCTGACCGACCTGGTCGGCGGGGACGCCGAGTACCGCTGGTCCGACTTCCAGCAGGCACCGCGCACCGCCTCGATCGTGGCCGGGCGGGTGCGGTCGGTGCCGGTGGTCACCGAGCGACCGGTCCTCTACTACCGCAAGGACCTCACCGGCCCGCCCGGCACCCTGGCCGAACTCCTGGACAGCGCGGTGCGGCTGCATGATCCGGGGCGCGGGGTGTTCGGCGCGGTCGGGCGGGGGCAGCGGACCGGGGCGGTGACGCAGTGGTCCAGTTTCCTGTACTCCCACGGCGGTGACTTCGTGGTGGACGGGCGCTCGGCCATCGGCAGTCCGGCCGCGATCAGCGCCTACCAGTACTACGGCGAACTGCTCGGGCGGGCGGGGCCGCCGGGGGTGGCGAACATGAGCCTGGAGCAGGCGATGCCGGTGTTCGCGCAGGGCAAGGCGGCCTTCTACGTGGACGCGGACGCGATCTACACCAGCATCGTCGACCCCAAGACCTCGCTGGTGCGGGACCGGGTGGGCTTCGCACCTTTCCCCGCCGGTCCGGCGGGGTCCAGACCCTACAACGTCCCGTCCTGGAGCCTGGGCATCAACCGATACTCCTTGCTGCAAGAGGATTCCTGGCGGTTCCTGCGCTGGGCCTCCTCCCCCGCGATGGTTTCCGCCTTGCAGGCCAAGGGGATTCCGGGAGCACGGGAGTCGGCGTGGGCCGATCTGGCCACGCTGACCGGGTTCCCACCGGAGCTGGCGGCGGCGATGCGGGTCAACGCACGCAACGGGATCGGCTCGGACCGGCCGCGGGTGTTGCAGGTCGGGCGGGCCCGGGACATCGTGGGCGCACCACTGGTGGCCGGGGTGCTCGGGCAGCCGGTGGCCCCGGCGGCGCGGGCGGCCGATGTGGAACTCGCCGCGTTCCTGGTGCGGGACAACCGGCATCGGGAGCAGCGGTGACCGGGGCGCAGCGCAGGCTGCGCTGGCTGATGCTGGGACCGGCGCTGGCCTTCGTCGGGTTGATGATCGTCTTTCCGCTGGTGTACACGCTGTACCTGAGTTTCACCGACGCTTTCGGCGCGGTGAACGCGGAGGCGGGGTTCGCCGGGCTGCGCAACTACGCCGACGCACTCGGTGACGGGCGGCGGTTCTGGCCCGCGTTCTGGCGCACGGTGGTGTTCACCGTGGGCGCGGTCGCGGTGGAGGCGGTGCTCGGACTGGCGCTGGCCATGTTGCTGCGCAAGGCTTTCCGCGGGGTGCGCTGGGTGCGCACGGTGCTGATCGTGCCGCTGCTGACCGCGCCGGTCGCCATCGGTGTGCTGTGGCTGCTGATCCTGGACCCCACCAACGGCGTGGCCAACCACCTGCTGACCGCGATCGGCCTGCCCCGGCAGGCGTTCCTGGGTTCGGTGTCCGGATCGCTGCCCACGCTGATGGCCATCGACGTGTGGCAGTGGACGCCGATGATGGCGATCCTGTTGCTGGCCGGGCTGTCCACGCTGCCGACCGAACCGGAGGAGGCCGCGCTGGTGGACGGAGCCAGTGCCTGGCAACGGTTCCGGCACGTGGTGCTGCCGATGCTGCTGCCCGCGCTGACCGCCGCGGTGCTGCTGCGCACGGTGGACGCGCTCAAGACCTTCGACCTCATCTACGCCACCAAGGGCGCGGGCGGCGGGTCCGCCTTCGAGGCCGAGACACTCAACGTGCTGGCCTACGGGCTCACCTTCGACTACCAGGAGTACGCCCTGGCCTCGGCGGTGCTGGTGCTGTTCACCGTGGTCATCGTCGGGGTGGTGCTGGTCGTGCGCCGCCGCCCGGGACGGGAGGCCGTGTGAGCGCGAAGTCCTGGCTGCGCGGTGGCGCGATCACGGTGGCACTGCTGGTGCTGGTGCTGCCGGTGGTGTGGATGGTCGCCTCGGCGTTCAAGACCAACGTGCAGATCACCGATCCCGGTTCCTGGCTGGTGTTCACGCCGACGCTGGAGAACTTCGGCAACGTGCTCTCCGGCGGCGAACTGCCCTCCTCGATGCTCAACTCGCTGATCGTCGGCGTCACTTCCACCGCGCTCTCGGCGGTGCTGGCGGTGCCCGCGGCCTGGGCGGTCGGCCGTTTCCGCTTGCACGGCACGGGTTCGCTGGTGCTGGTGGCCCGGATCGTGCCCGCGATATCCCTGCTGGTGCCCTGGTACTACCTGTTCGCCCAGCTCGGCCTGGTCGGCAGTCACGCGGTGCTGGTGCTCAGCCACATGTTCGTCTCGGTGCCGCTGATCCTGTGGGTGATGATCAGCTTCTTCGAGGGCCTGCCGGTGGAGCTGGAGGAAGCGGCGCAGATCGACGGGCTCACCCCGTTCGGCACCTTCCTGCGCATCGCGCTGCCGCTGGCCATGCCGGGTATCGCCACCGCCTGCGTGCTGGCCTTCATCTCCAGCTGGAACAACTTCATGTTCGCGCTGATCCTGGCCGATGAGGACACCAAGACCCTGCCGGTGACGTTGTTCTCCTTCGTCTCCTACGCGGGCACCGACTGGGGTGGGCTGATGGCCGCGGCCACCATCACCACCCTGCCCGCGCTGGCGGTGGCCCTGTTGGCGCAGAAGCACATCGTCGCCGGGCTGACCGCGGGCGCCACCAAGGGCTGAGTGCCCGGAGAGAGGTAGCAGTGAAGATCGTCGACGCGAGCGTGCTCGTGTGCGGTCCGGGCCGCAATTACGTGACCGTGCGGATCGAGACCGACGAGGGCGTGACCGGCCTGGGCGATGCCACCCTCAACGGGCGCGAGCTGTCCGTGGCCGCCTACCTGTCCGAGCACGTGCTGCCCACCCTGATCGGCGGCGACCCGCAGCGCATCGAGGACACCTGGCAGCAGCTCTACCGCGGCGCGTACTGGCGGCGCGGCCCGGTCACCATGGCCGCCATCGCCGCGGTGGACCTGGCGCTGTGGGACATCAAGGCCAAGGTCGCCGGACTGCCGCTCTACCAGCTGCTCGGCGGGGCCAGCCGGGACCGGGTCCGCACCTACGGGCACGCCGCCGGCCGTGACCTGCCCGAGCTGTTCGACTCGGTGCGCGCCCGGCAGGCCGAGGGCTATCAGGCCATCCGCATCCAGTCCGGAATCCCCGGCCTGCAACGGGTCTACTCCATCGCGCAGACCGAGAACACGCCGGGGATGCCGGTGGTGGAGGACTGGGACACCGCTGCCTACCTGCGGCACATCCCGGGTGTGTTCGAGGCGGTGCGCAACGAGTTCGGTCCGGAACTGCCGCTGCTGCACGACGTGCACCACCGGCTCACCCCGCAGCAGTCCGCCCGGCTGGCCAAGTCCCTGGAGCCCTACGACCTGTTCTGGCTGGAGGACTGCACCCCCGCCGAGGACCAGTCGGCGCTGCGCCTGGTGCGGCAGCACAGCACGATCCCGCTGGCCATCGGCGAGGTCTTCAACACCGTCTTCGACTACCAGACCCTGATCACCGAACGCCTGATCGACTTCGTCCGCTCCCCCGTCACCCACTTCGGCGGCGTCACCGCGGTGAAGAAACTGCTGGATTTCGCGGCCCTGTACCAGATTCGCAGTGGGCTGCACGGTCCGGCCGACATCTCCCCGGTGGGCATGGCCGCCGCGGTGCACCTGGGCCTGGCCGTGCACAACTTCGGCATCCAGGAGTACTCCGGCTACCCGGCCCAGGCCGCCGAGGTCTTCCACCCCGGCTACACCTTCACCGACGGCCACCTGCGCCCCAGCGAGGCCCCCGGCCTGGGCGTCACGCTGGACGAGCAGGCGATGGCCGCGCACCCGTACCGGCGGGACTACCTGCCGTACAACAGGTTGCTGGACGGCACCCTGCACGACTGGTGACCCACCGGCCCAGGTGCGGCCGAGGACCAGGACGAGGAAGCAGCAACCCCGGGGTTCACCGCCCGGGGCACGGTGGCCTGCCCTGCCCTGGCGGAAAGTGATCCACCCAGCCACGCATACCGAGGCGGCGTGGGGCGGCCGCGCAGATGGTTTCCGCGACGCGGTCGGCGTCGACGTCGAGCACCCGGGCGATGGGGTCGTTGCCGCCGGTGGCCACGGTGCGCCCGTCGGGGTTGAACGCCAGCGTCCACACCGCCTCGGGGTGGCCGGTGACGACCGCGGACTCCGAGGGGTGGCTGGGATCGCCGACATCCCACAGGCGCAGGGTGCGGTCCCAGCTGCCGGTGGCCAGGGTGCGGCCGTCGGAGCTCAGCGCGACCGCGTTGACGTTGTCGGCGTGCCGCACCACGGCCAGTGCGGTGGCCGTGCCGGTGTCCCACAGCCGCACCGTGCGGTCCCAGCTGCCGGTGGCCAGGGTCTTCCCGTCCCGGCTGAGCGCGACCGAGCTGACCCCGTCGGTGTGCCCGGTCAGCACGGCCAGTTCGTTGGGGCGGCGGGGATCGCGGAGGTCCCACAGCCGGGTGGTCCGGTCCCAGTCCGCGGTGGCCATCCTGGTGCCGTCGCCGCTGAAGGCGATCGCGTTGACCCCCTTGCGGTGCTGGGTGAGCACCGACAGCCTGCTCGGCCGACTTCCCGCAGCGACCTGCCACAGCGAGACCGTGGCGTCCAGGGCGGCCACGGCGAGGACCGGACCGTCCCCGGCGAAGGCGACGGCGCTCACCGGCTGGCCGTGTTCGGTGATCTCGTGCAGCGCCACGGGTTTCCGCGGATCGCCGAGGTCCCACAGCCGGGCCGTGTGGTCGTGGCTCGCGGTGGCCAGCAGGCGCCCGTCGGAGCTGAAGTCCAGTCCGCACACCGAACCCCGGTGACCGGCCAGCACCGCCACCTCGGTCCGGTCGCGGGTGTCCCACAGCCGCACCGTGTGATCCCGGCTGCCGGTGGCCAGCAGCCTGCCGTCCCGGCTGAAGGCCACCGCGCAGATCGAGTCGCCGTGACCGGCCAGGGTGGCGCCCGCCAGGTCCCACAGCCAGGTCGTGGCGTTCTTGCTGGCCGCGGCCAGGCCACGGCCGTCGGGGCTGAACGCCACCGACAGCACGTGGCCGGTGAGCCCGCTGAAGGTGGTCAGCTGGCGGCCGCCCGCGACCTCCCACAGCCGGGTCTCCCGGTCCAGGCCGCCGGTGGCCAGCAGCCGTCCGTTCGGGCTGAACGCGGCGGTGCGCACCACGTCGGTGTGCCCGGTCAGCACCCTGGGCGGCGCCTGCGGCGCGGCCAGGTCCCACAGCCGCACGGTGCGGTCCTGGCCGGTGGTGGCCAGCAGGCCGCTGTCCGGGCTGAACGCCACCCAGGTCACCGCCGCGGTGTGGCCGCGCAGCACGCGCGGCGCGCCGAGCCTGCCCGGCCCGGTCACCTCCCACAGCCAGGCGGTGCCGTCCCGGTTCGCGCTGGCCAGGTGCCTGCCGTCGGGGGCGAACGCCAGTGCCACGCTCACCGGCGGAACCGCGACCGCCGGCAGCTCGGCCGGCTGTCGCGGTTCCGCGGCATCCCACAACCGCACCCGGGAGTCGCCTGCCGCGGCCAGCACCCGGCCGTCCGGGCTGAACGCGACGGAGTGCACGCTCCCGGTGAACCCGGTGAGCACGGCCATGGTGCGCGGTGCGGCGGGATCGCCGATGTCCCACAGCCGCACCGTGTCGTCCCAGCTGCCGGTGGCCAGCAGCCTGCCGTCGGCGCGGAAGGCGACGCTGTGCACGTTCTCGGTGTGCCCGGCCAGGATCGCGATCTCCTTGGGGCGGCGCGGGTCCGCCAGGTCCCAGAGCCGGGCGGTGCCGTCCTTGCTCGCGGTGGCCAGCAGTCGCCCGTCCCGGCTGTAGGCGGCCATGTTCACCTCGTCCTGGTGTCCCAGGAGCTGGGTGGCGTACGGCGTGGTGAACGTGCTGAGCAGCGCGCCGCGGGTGCCCGTGGTCTGGGCCATGCGGTAGGCGGCCAGACCCAGCTGGGCCGCGGCCTCCGGATCGGCCGCGCGCAGCGCGTGGGACTGGGCCGCGACCTGCTGGCCGACCGCGATATCGCGTTGCCGGGCGGCGGCTTCGCTGGCCCGCAGCGCGTACACGGTGGTGCAAGCCGCCAGCACCAGGCACACGGTGAGCAGTCCGACCAGCCTGCGCATCCGGCGGGCGCCGCGCCGGGCGGTGAGCGCTTCCCCGGCCCGCGCGGCCATGCTCGCCTCGAGGAACTCCCGTTCCCGCCCGCTGAGCACCGAAGCGCTGTCCCTGGACAGTTCGGCGGCCTGGTCGAGGTGGGTGCCGCGGTAGAGCGCGCCGGGTTCGCGGCGCACCTGCTCCCACGCCTCGGTGGCCTCGGTGAGCCTGCGGTGCAGCCGGATCAGCTCCCGGTTCTCCGCTGCCCAGCGCCGCAGCCTCGGCCAGCGGCGGATCAGCGCCTCGTGGGTGATCTCCACCGTGTCCTGGTCCAGCGTCAGCAGCCGGGCGGTGGCCAGCCGGTCGAGCACGTGGGCCACCGCCGGGTCGGCCAGGTCCAGTTCACTGCGGCGGATCCGGCGTTTGGTGTCCTCGGTGCCCTCCCCCGGCGCGATCAGCCGGAGCAGCAGGTTGCGCGCGAGGCGTTGCTGATCCGCGGCCAGCCCCGCGTACACCGACTCCGCGGTCTGCGCGAGCGCGCCGTCGATGCCGCCGGAGGCGAGGAACCCGATCAGGGTCAGGGTGTTCCCGCGTCGCCGCCGCCAGGTCTCCAGCAACGCGTGCGAGAGCAGCGGCAACGCCCCCACCTGGCCGTGCGCGTCCGCGATGAGCCTGGCCAGCAGCGCGCCCTCCACGGTGCTCCCCGCGGTCACCGCGGGCTGCACGATCGCCGAGCGGAGTTCGTCGGTGGTCATCGGGCACACCGCGACCTGTGCCTGCCGCAGCTTCCCGAACAGCTGCGGATAGCCGGTGCAGTGCGGGTAGAAGTCGGCCCGGACGCCCAGGATCACCCGGCACCGGCTCTGCCGGCCGGCGGCCAGGGCCAGCAGCAGGTCGATGAACCGGCCGCGTTGCCCCGGATCGGCGCACAGGGTGAAGACCTCCTCGAACTGGTCGACCACCACGACCAGCTCGGCGGCGTCCGGCGCCGCGGCCAGGCGCGCGTGCGCCAGCTCCACCGCGGACCGCGGCTCCGTCGCCACCGGCGTCCCGCCGAGGGCCAGGCCCAGCTCCTCGACCGGATTCGCGCCGGGTGAGAACAGCAGCACCGGCCAGTCCGCAGGCAGCCGAGGGAGCAGTCCGGCCCGCAGCACCGAGGACTTGCCCGCGCCCGAGGCGCCGAAGACCGCGACCAGTCGCCGCTGCCGCACCAGCGACCGCAGCTCCTCCACCAGCCGTTCCCGGCCGAAGAACCAGTCCGCGTCCGCCCGCTGGAAGGCCGCCAGTCCGACGTAGGGCGCGGCCTCGCCGTCGGCGGCGGGCGGGGTCTCGGTGCCGACCTCGACAGCCACCTCGTGCCAGCGGCGTTCCCACCCGGCCTGGTCACCGGCGCAGCCGCGGACGTAGGCCAGGGTCACGGCCAGCGTCGGCAGTTTCCGGCCTGCCGCGGCCTGGGACAGGCTGGCCACGGAGTAGTGCACCCGCTGCGCCAGCACGCGATAGGTCGGGCTGCCCGCGGCCTCGCGCAGTGCGCGCAGATCGGCCGCAAAGCGCAGCAACGCGTTGTCCCCGTTGTCCAACGGACGTTCCACCCGTGGCACGGCGTTCACCCCCCAGTTTCGCCCGCGCCATTGTGACCGGCGGAAACAGGGCACACATCGGCCAACCGGCCGCACCGGGTTGTTCACGCCTTGGTTGTTCACATCGGCCCGACGACCGTGAACAACCGCCAGCTCCTAGAACTACCCCCACGCCACACCCGCTCGTCCTAACTGGGGGAAAGAGCAACCATGGGAACGTCTTCCGCACCCGTACGCGGCCGGTCCACCACCGGCCGCGTCGTGTTGTCCGTCCTGGTCGCCGCGATGGTCGCGAGCGTGGTGTCCTCGGTCCCACCCGAGCCGGACCGGCCACCGGCGCCCACCCCGGTGGCCGCGGCGCCCGACGCGGCCACCGCCGTCGCGGCGGCCGTGCGGCAGAACTCCCCGGTCGAGGTGCTCGGCGAACGCACCGGGACCCGGACCGTGCTGGCCCATCCCGACGGCAGGCACACCGCGAAACTGACCGCCCAGCCGACCCGGTTCCAGCGGGACGGCGCCTGGGTGCCGATCGACCGGACCCTGCACGCCCGGCCGGACGGCGCCATCGCGCCCAGGGCGGTGGCGGAGGACGTGGCCCTCTCCGGTGGTGGCACCGCGCCGTTGCTGAGCCTGGCCGACGGGGAGAACCGGCTCGCCCTGCACTGGCCGGACAAACTGCCCACGCCCCGGCTGGCGGGCAACGAGGCGACCTATCCCGAGGTGCTGCCCGGCGTGGACCTGCTCATGCGCGCCGAACCACACGGCTACCAGCAGCTGGTGGTGATCAAGACCGCGGCGGCGGCGCGGAACCCCGCGCTGGCCAGGATCGGGCTGCGGGCCGAGACCAGCGGGCTGTCCCTGACCGCCGACGAGCACGGCGCGCTGCGGGCGGTGGACCGGGCGGGCAGGCTGGTCTACAGCTCAGCGCCCTCGGTGATGTGGGACGCGGGCCGCACCCGCACCGCGCCGGTGGGCGTCGAGGTCGCCAAGGGCGTGCTGACCCTGGTGCCGGACCAGGGTTTCCTGGCCGACCCGGCCACCGTGTACCCGGTGACGGTGGACCCGACCGTCACCCCCTTCCACAAGTCCCAGTGGGCCACCACGCTCTCCGGCAAGCCGGGCACCACCTACTGGGGCAAGAGCGCGGACCCGAACCACCCGGACTGGGCCCAGGTCGGGCAGTGCTACAACGCGCACGGCGACTGCCGCGGCATCGGCGAGGCGTGGGCCTACTTCCAGTTCGAGACCGGCTTCCTCAGCGACAAGAACGTGCACTGGGCCAGGTTCTACACGGTGCCCGCGCACAGCCCGAACTGCAACACCTACACCCACCTGATGCGGCACTTCCACCACGGCATCAACGGTGACATCCGGTGGGACAACCGGCCGGTCGGTCCGGCCTGGACGGAGTTCCCCGCGCCGCCGGGCGTGGGCTGTGCCGGGCACCGAGGGGTCGAGATCGACGTCGCGGGCGCGCTCAACCGCGGCGGTACCACCACGTTCTCCCTGCAGGCCCTGCACGGCGGGGTCCAGGAGGCCTGGCGCAAGTACTACTCCGGCAGCACCTGGGTGGAGGTGGAGTGGAACCGGATCCCGCTCGACCCGACCGGTCTGCGCACCGATCCGCCGCTGCCCCAGCCTTGCCGGTGGTGTGCGGGCGTGTCCTACACCGGCGACGCCTCGCTGCGGATGATCGCCGAGGTGGCCGACCCGGACCAGGACCAGGTCAGGGCGAGCTGGCGGGCCCAGGTGCAGGGCAGGCCGCTGTGGACGAAGGACGCCGATGACTTCAAGCCCTCCGGGGTCAGCCACGACTGGGTGCTGGACCTGAGGAACGAGCACGGCAAACAGGTCGCCTGGTGGGTGCACGGCGTGGACCGGGCCACCGGCGGCGGGGCCAGCCACGGACAGGCGTTCGCGGTGGACCGGGTCGGCGTCACGGCCAAACCGGAGGTGCGCAGCGCGGCCTACCCGGAGGACAACGACTGGCACGGTGGAGTGGGCGTGCCCGGCTCGTTCACCTTCGCCCCCGGCGCGACCTGCGACGCGCAGAACTCCCAGGGCGTCTGCGATATCGACCACTACCGCTACGGCTGGACGAACCCGCCATCGGCCGGGTCCAAGGTGAACGCCGACGCGCTCGGCGGCCCGGCGACCGCGCAGCTGGCCCCGCCGGGGGACGGGCCGCGGACGCTGTACGTGCAGAGCGTGGACCGGGCCGGGCACGCCAGCCCGATCAAGGAGCACCGGGTCTACGTGCGGCCGGGCACCGGCCCGTACGCCAAGTGGTCGATGGAGGGCAATGTCAACGACACCGCCTTCCTCGGTGACCGGCACGGCAGCACGCAGGGCACCGTGACCTACGCGCCGGGCGCGGTCGGCTCGGCGATGGTCACCGACGGCGCGCCGGGAACCCAGGTCACCGCGCCGAACGCGGTGCGCACCGACTCGGGCTTCTCGGTCTCGGCCTGGGTGAAGCCGGCCCAGACCGACGGCGCCCGGCGCACCATCCTGCGCCAGGACGGCACCACGCAACCGGGCTTCGAACTCCGCTACGACGGTGCCACCAGGTCCTGGGTGATCGCCTTCGCGCAGGAGGATTCGGCGCGGCCGGACCAGGAGGTCTACCTGGTCCGCTCGACCATCGAGCCGGTGGCCGGCATCTGGACCCACCTCGCCGCCACCTACGACCCCGCCTCCCGGCAGATCGCCCTCTACGTCGACGGCGTGCCCGCGGGCACCGCGCAGCGGCGGGTGGCCTGGCACGCGGGCGGCCAGGTGCGGATCGGGCCGGACTGGAGCGGCGCCCTGGACGAGGTGGCGCTCTACGACCGGGTGCTCTCCCCGGCCGAGGTCGGCGCCGAGGTGCGCAGGGACAACGTGCAGACGGGGTACTGGCGGTTGGACGACAAGGACGGCCGGACCGCGGCCAACTCCGCGGAGGGCGGCGAGGCCGGGATCCTGCACGGGGACGCCAGATTCACCGAGGGCGGCGCGGTCAACCGGTCGCTGCAACTCGACGGTGACGGCGACCACGTGGCCACCACCAGGCCCGCGGTGCGCACCGACCGGAGCTTCTCGGTGGCCGCCTGGGTCAAGGCGGACCGGTTCGTCACCGGCGGCACCTCGATGACCGCGGTGAGCCAGGACGGCGACCGGCACAGCGGTTTCTTCCTGCAGTACAACAGCGAGCACAACGGATGGCTGTTCACCAGGTTCGTCGAGGACGAGGACGAGATGCCGCCGGTGGCCTGGATCGGGTTGAAGGCCAAGCAGAAACCGGTGGCCGGTGTGTGGACCCACCTGGCGGCCACGTTCAACGCCGCCGACCGGAAGATGACCATCTTCGTCAACGGCGAGCACGGCGGCGAGATGACCCTGCCCACCGCACCCTGGCACGCCGGCGGTCCGCTGGTGATCGGGCGCGGCAAGTTCAAGGGCAACCCGGTCGATCACTGGCCGGGCGCGGTGGATGAGGTCCGCACCTACAGCCGGGCGCTCTCCGCGGCCGAACTGGAGGGCATCGTCACCCGCAACCAGGTGCTGGCCGGGTCCTGGAAGCTCAACGGCGACCTGATCGACGACAGCCCGAACGCCCGCAACGGTGAGGCCAGGGGCAATCCGGCGTGGACGGCCGGTCAGGCCTCGATCCCCGACCCGGCGGACATGGCGCTGAGCCTGGACGGGGTCGACGACCACGTGCGCACCGCCCCGGTGGTGGACACCACGCAGAGCTACTCGGTCTCGGCCTGGGTGCGGCTGACCGAGCGGCAGTCGGGCTGGCACGCGGTGGCCAGTCAGGTCGGGGCGAAGGTGCCCGCGTTCACCATGGGCTACAGCGGTTCCGACGCGAATCCGCCGCACCGCTGGGTGGCCCAGATCAACGGTCCGGACGCGAACAACCCGAGGGTGACCAGGACGACCTCGGACGTCCAGGCGCAGACCGGGGTGTGGACCCACCTGGCCGCGGTCTACCGGGCGGGCACCGGCGAGCTGACGCTCTACGTCAACGGCGCCCAGTCCGCCTACGCCAAGCTGACCGATCAGCCCACCTTCAACGCGCAGGCCGGTTTCGAGATCGGGCGTGGCCTGTGGAACGGCGGGTTCGGTGAGTTCTTCCGCGGCGCCGTCGACGATGTGAAGGTGCACAGCCGGGCGCTGTTCGGCGAGGAGATCCGGGTGATGGCCGGTCGCGATCCGGCGCTGGTGCACCACTACCGCTTCGACGAGGGCGGCGGCAGCACGGCGGCGGACGCGGTCGGCGCGCGGCCCGCCACGCTCAGCGGCGCGGTGTACGGGCCGGGGCGGGTGGGCAACGCGGTCCGCTTCGACGGCAAGGACGACGTCGCCTCCACCACCGGGGTGGACCTGCGCACCGACAGCGCGTTCACCGTCTCGGCCTGGGTCAACCTGGACAAGCCCGGACCGTGCGCCGGGGTGTGCACGATGACGGCGGTCAGCGCCGACGGCGGGCGGACCGGCCAGTCCAGCAAGTTCCGCCTTGGCCACCGGATCGACAACGACCAGGCGCCGGACGGCAAGTGGGTCTTCGAGATGCCCGAGCGCGACGGCTCGGTGACCGAGGCCGCGATCTCGGTGCGGCCCAGTCAGTTCAACACCTGGGTGCAACTGGTCGGGGTCTACGACGCCAGGGCCGGTCAGGTCTGGCTGTACGTACACGCCGGTGGCGAGGAGGCCGATGTGGACGATGGCACGCTGCTCGGCCCCTGGCATGCCGAGGACGGCGCGCTGCGCGTCGGCCGGGGCCAGCGGGACGGTGCGGCGGCGGGTCACTGGCGGGGCAGTGTGGACGATGTCCGGCTCTACGCGACCGGGCTGGAGGCGGAGCGGATCACCGCGCTGCACCGGTCCTACGCGGCCAGTGCCGCGGCGCCGGAACTGCCGGTGGCCGGTGGCGGGCACTGGCGGTTCAACGAGAACAGCGGCAGCACCGCGGTGGATGCCAGCGACCGCGCCCAGCCCGCCACGCTGCGCGGCGGGGTGAGCCGGGCCTCCGGCCGGGAGGGCACCGGGCTGCGGCTGGACGGCACCAGTGGGTTCGCCGAGACGGCCACCCCGGTGGTGAACACGGCGCAGAGTTTCTCCCTCAGCGCCTGGGCCCAGGTGAGCCGCAACTCCGGCGACCACCAGACCGTGGTGGCCCAGGACGGCGCCACGCAGAGCACTTTCCTGTTGCAGTACCAGCCATCCACCGGCCGGTGGACCTTCGAGGTGCCGGTGGAGGGCAAGGACAGCATCGTGGTCTGGTCGGCCGAGCCGGGGCAGGTGGGGCTGTGGACACATGTCGCGGTGACCTATGACGCGGTGCTCAAACAGGCCCGCTTCTACCTCAACGGCATGGTCTCCACCGTCCACGTCGGACTGTCCATTCCGGAGTCGACGGGGAAGTTCACCATCGGGCGGGGCAAGCGCAAGGGCGGTGACATCGACTTCTTCGCGGGCAACCTGGACGATGTGCGGGTCTTCGACCGCAGGGCGCTGACCGAGGGCGAGATCCGCAGGCTGCACGACGACGTGCCGGTCCAGAACCACGGCACCTGGTCCTTCGAGGGCTCGGTTGCCGACACCTCGCCCAGGGCCGCGCCGACCACCGTCTCCGGCAGCACCCGCTACGAGCCGGGGATCCGCGGTCAGGCGCTGTGGCTGGACGGCCGCACCGGCTCGGCGGCGACCCAGCAGCCGAGTGTGAACATGCTGGACAGCTTCACCGTCTCGGCCTGGGCCAAGCTCACCAGTGCCGGGGCCGACGCGACCATCCTCGGCCAGGACGGCGCCCGGATGAGTGGTTTTGTCCTGCAGTACAACAAGGACATCGGCCGCTGGGTCTTCGGCGCGGCCAAGCAGGACGCCGACCTGGAACAGCTCGTGCACGCGCATTCCCCGCGCGCGCCGGAGCTGAACACCTGGACCCACCTGACCGGCGTCTACGACAACGCCGCCCGCGAACTGCGGCTCTACGTCAACGGTGAACTGGTCGACGTGCAGGACAACGCGCCGCTGTGGCCGGCCTGGGGTGGCTTCACCCTCGGCCGGGGCAAGGTCAACGGCCAGGCAGCGAGTCACTTCGCCGGTCTGCTGGACGAGGTGCGCACCGACCTCGGGATCGTGCCCGCCCAGGAGATCGCCCAGCGGGCCGCCACTCCGGCTCCCCCCGGCGGGCAGCTGGCCCGATTCGTCACCGCCTCGGGTCAGCGCGGCACGGCCAACTCCGCGGCCAACCCGGCCGATCCGTTCGACCCGGTGCCGGCCGGTCACCGGTTCGACCGGCCGCTGGGCAGGCTGCTCCCGGCCGAGCAGCCCGAGACCCGGCTGCTGGTCACCTGCCGGGCCGGGACCGAGGAGTTCACCTCCACCGACCCCACCTGTGCCGGTGGGACCAAGGTCGCCGACCTCGGCTGGGCGTACCAGAGCCCACCGGAGACGGTGCCCACGGTCGCGCTCTACCGCTGTGTCAGCGGAACCGACCGGTTCGACTCGCTCGACCCCGGCTGCGAGGGCGGGACCCAGCAGGAACTGCTCGGCCACACCGTCGCGCAGGCGCCACTGGCCACCTACCGGCACACCCAGGACGAGGAGCTGACCACCACGATCCTCGGCGCCGCGCCGGGCTATCGACTGGAGGGCACGCCGGGCCTGGTGCTGCTGGCCGAAGTGGACGGCACGCGACCGCTGTGGGCCTGTCGCAAGGGCCTGGACTCCTACCTCAGCGCGGACACCGCCTGCGGCGGGGACACCCAGGTCGGCGCGGTCGGCCGGGTGTGGACGGAGCCGCGGCCCGGCTCGTCGAGCACGCCGCTGCACCTGTGCCAGACGGCCCGCGGTGAGCGGTTCAACTCCACCGATCCGAACTGCGCGGCGGCGGGCACCCCGCCCGCCGTGCTGCTCGGCCACCTGCTGACCACGGGAACCAGGGCGGATGGGCGATGAGACAACACTGGATGAGACGCGTTGTGTCCCGGGCGGTGCTGGTCGTGCTGACCGCCGCACTGCTGCCCGCACTGCCGGTCGCCGCGGCCGCGGCGGCCTCCCCCGGACCGTCGGTGCCGTTGCCTGGCACGAACTCGGCGGCCGTGGCGGCCGAACCGGGTCAGTCCCGCGGGCCGGACGAGGCATCCCGCCGGGCGCTCTCCGGCGACCAGTCCCCGATCGCGAACACCCCGGACGCCGGCACCCCGGCGGCGACCTCGCTGTCCCCCTCGGCGACCTGGGAGGTGGCCGCGCACAGCGGTGACTTCAGCTGGTCCTACCCGCTGCGGGTGCCACCGGCGCCCGGCGGGCTGGAGCCGGATCTCGCGCTGTCCTACCGTTCCTCCTCTGTGGACGGTCGTTCCAGCGTGACGAACAACCAATCCTCCTGGATCGGCGAGGGCTGGGACCTGTGGCCGGGCTTCATCGAACGCAGCTACGGCAGCTGCCTGGACGACGGCCACCAGACCGGGGACCTGTGCTGGCGCAACGACAACGCCACCGCCTCCTTCCCCGGCTCGGGCGGCACGCTGATCCGCGGCGAGGGCGACACCCGGTGGCACCTCAAGTCCGACGACGGGGCCAAGGTCGAGCGGATCCGGGATCCCGGCCACCGCAACGGGGACAACGACGGCGAGCACTGGAAGATCACCACCACCGACGGCACCCAGTACTGGTTCGGCTCCCAGCCGGACTCCAGGTCGACCTGGACGGTGCCGGTCTTCGGCGACGACCGCGACGAGCCCTGCAACCGCGGCACCTACGACACCTCGCACTGCGTGCAGGCCTGGCGGTGGAACCTGGACAAGGTGGTGGACCGCAACGGAAACGCGATCCGCTACTTCTACGAGCCGGAGACCAACCGCTACGGCCTGAACATCAAGAAGGCCGGCGTCGACTACATCCGCGGCGGCACCCTGCAACGCATCGACTACGGCCTGCACGAGGGCCTGTCCACGCCCGCGACCGGACGGGTCGAGTTCACCCTGGCCGACCGCTGCGTGCCCGGCCTGCCCGCGGCCTCCTGCGGGCAGGACAAGACCGGGAACTGGCCGGACACCCCGCTGAACCTCGGTTGCGGCACACCGGAATGCGATGACCACGTGCCCTCGTTCTGGACCACCAAACGACTGACCGCGATCACCACGATGGTCCGGCGGGGCACGGACTACACGCCGGTGGACCGGTGGACGCTGGGCCAGCTCTACCCCGAACCCGGCGACCCCAGCGGCCAGCGCAAGGAGAACGCCGCGCTCTGGCTCAAGGAGATCAGGCACACCGGCCTGGTGCACGGTTCGATCGAACTGCCGCCGGTCACCTTCGAGGGCACCCAGCTGGCCAACCGGGTGGACGGGCCGGGCGACGGCCGCTCCGCGATCTGGCGGTACCGGGTCACCGGGGTGATCTCCGAATCCGGCGGCGTCACCTCGGTCAACTACGCCCCGACCGAGTGCACCCCGGCCAACGTGCCCGCCAAGCACGAGGACAACCGGATGCGCTGCTACCCGGTGAAGTGGAAGAAACCCAGCGGCGCGGTGGAAACCCAGTGGTTCCACAAGTACGTGGTGTCCTCGGTGATCCAGTCCGACCTGGTCTCCAGCAGCACCCAGACCGAGACCCGCTACGAGTACCTGGACGGCGCGGCCTGGCGCTGGGACAACTCGGAGTTCGCCAAGGAGGAGACCAGGACCTGGAACGAGTTCCGCGGCTACGGCCGGGTGCGCACCCGCACCGGCGCCACCGACGACCCCGGCGGCAGCCCGGTGGCCATGATCGAACAGCGCTACCACCGCGGCATGCACGGCGACCGCGGCCGCCAGGAGATCCGGGTGTCGGACTCCCTCGGCGAGTCCGGCACGAGTTCCCGGGTGGACTGGGACTGGTTGCAGGGCATGGAATTCGAGACCACCACCTACGCCGACGGGCAGAGCGCGGACCCGGCGGTGCTGGAACGCACGGTCAGCCACCCGGTGTGGCACGGCCCGACCGCGAGCCGGGATCCGCACCAGTCCTACATCGTGCGCAACGGCACCGAACGCCGGTTCACCGCGCTGGCGTCAGGCGGCTTCCGGCAGACCAAGACCGTCACCTCCTACGACCACCCTGTCGCCCCCGGCCTGTTCCCGACCAGGGTGGACGACCTGGGTGATGTGGCCACCGGCGCGGACGACCGGTGCACCACGACCGCCTACTCCCCCAACACCACCACCTGGCACCTGGACCTGCCGGTGGGCGAACGGGTCGTCTCGGTCGGGTGCGGCAGCACGCCGAGGTTCCCCGAGCACGCCCTGTCCGAGGGCCGCTTCGGCTACGACGACCGCGGCAACAAGACCAGCGTCGAGGTCGCCAGGGAACGACCGGCCTCCGGTCCGGTGTGGACCTCCGCGGGCACCGCCAAGTACGACCGGCACGGCCGGGTCACCGAGTCCACCGACCCGATGGGCAGGCGGAGCACCAACGGGCACACCCCGGCCGAGGGCGGCCCGGTCACCGCGGTCACCGCGACCAGCCCGGCCACCCAGACACTGCCCCAGGGCCTGGTCACCACGACCACCCTGGAACCGGCCACCGGGACGGCGGTCAAGGAGGTCGACCCCAACGGCCGGGTCACCGAACTGGCCTACGACGCACTCGGCCGCCGCACCCAGGTCTGGCTGGCCAACCGGCCCCGCTCGGACAATCCCAGGGGCAGCACCGAATACGCCTACCAGATCCGCCGGGAAGCGCCCTCGGTGGTGACCACCAGCCAGGTCGGCCCCAACGGCGCGCACACCACCAGCACCGCCCTGTTCGACGGGTCGCTGCGGCCACGGCAGACCCAGCGGGCCGCGGCCGGTGGCGGACGGCTGCTGGTGGACACCCGGTACGACTCGCACGGCCGCGCTTACAAGACAACCCAGCCCTACTTCAACGCCGACCCGGTGGACGGCGTGCTCCGGGTCGCCGCCGACACCGAGATCCCCGGCCTGACCCGCACCAGGTTCGACGGCCTCGGCCGGCCGGTCAGCGCGGTGTACCAACAGGGCGCGCACGATGCCTGGTCGAGCACCACCGGCTACGGCGGCGACCGCACGCACAGCACACCACCGAACGGGGGCACCGCGACCACGGTGCTCACCGACGCGCACGGCCGCACCACCGAGCGCCGCCAGTACCACGCGCCAACGCCGACCGGGAGTTTCGAGGCCACCAGGTACGCCTACGCGCCCAGCGGCCAGCTCGCCGAGGTGACCGGACCGGACGGGGCGGTGTGGCGCTTCGGCTACGACCTGCGCGGCCGCCGGACCAGCTCCACCGACCCGGACGCGGGCCTCACCACGATGGAATACGACGACGCGGGCAGGCTCACCTCGACCAGGAACCAGTTGGGCCGCAGCACCTTCCGCGGCTACGACGAGCTGGGCCGCAAGACCGAACTGCGGGAGTCCGGGCCCACCGGGCCGGTGCTGGCGCGCTGGACCTACGACACGGCGGGGGCGGGCAAGGGCCTGCCAGCCACCGCGACCAGGTTGCTCGGCGCGGACAGCTACACCAGCAGGATCGGTGGCTACACGGCGCTGAACAAGGTGCTGAACACCTCGGTGACGCTGCCCGCCAGCGCCGGACTGCTCGCGGGCACCTACACCTGGGGCTTCGGCTACGGCGCCGACGGCACCGTCACCGGCGAGACCTACCCGGGCGTGCCGAACGCGGACAACCTCGGCGCGCAGACGGTCAACCACGACCACGACCACTCCGGCAGGCCCACGGTCACCCGCACCGGCGGCGGGGTCAAGCTGGTCAGCGGCACGCTGTACACCCGCTACGGCGAGGTCGAGCGCCTCGAACAGGGCGCCGAACCGCGCCGGGCCTGGCAGTCCTTCTACTACCACACCAGCACCCGGCGCCTGATGCGGTCCATTGTGGACACCGAGACGGCGGCCCCGATGCGATCGGACGTGCACTACACCTACGACAAGGCGGGCACGATCACCTCGATGGCCGACCGGACCCTGGAACGGCCCGCCGACATCCAGTGCCTGCGGCACGACCACCTGCGCAGGCTGACCGAGGCGTGGACCACGGCGGCCGCGCAGTGGCGGGAACCCGACGGCACAACGGATGGCGGTTGCACGGCCGAGCCCGGCGACTCCGCAGGGGCTGACGGCCCCGCGCCGTACCGGCACTCCTACCGGCACGGCCCCGGCGGCAACCGGGTCGAGGAAACCCACCACGTGGCAGGAGCCAAGCGCACCAGGGAATACCGCTACCCCACCGGGTCCCAGCCGCACACGCTGCGCACGGTGGCCGGTCCGGCAGGCACCGAGAGCTACGACTACGACGCCATCGGCCAGCTCACCCGGCGGGTCACCCCCGGCTCCGACCAGACCCTGGAGTGGGACGCCGAAGGCCGTCTGGCCAAGGTGACCGGCACCGGCGGCGAGACCGGCTACGTCTACGACGCCGACGGCACCCGCCTGCTGCGCAAGGATTCCGGTGGCACCACGCTGTACCTGGGCAAGCAGGAGGTCTTCCTGCCCGCGGCCGGTGGCAAGCCGACCGTCACCCGCTACTACAGCCACGGCGGGAGGATCGTGGCCATGGCCAAGGGCGCCACGATGACCTGGCTGGCCGGCGATCACCAGGGCACCGGCCAGGTGGCGGTCAACACCGAGACCCTGGCCGTGTCCCAGCGCCGTCAGCTGCCCTACGGCGGCCCGCGCGGGGAGCAGCAGGGGGCGTGGCCGGGGGAACGCGGTTTCGTCGGGGGCACCATGGACGCCTCGACCGGGCTGACCAACCTGCGGGCCCGCGAGTACGACCCCGGCACCGGCCGGTTCATCAGCCCCGACCCGGTGATGGACGTGGCCGATCCGCAGCAGATGCACGGCTACTCCTACGCCAACAACAACCCGGTCACCTTCAGCGACCCCTCCGGCCTGGCCTGCAGCGGCCCGGACGGCATCGGCTGCGGTCACAAGGTCAGCAAGGAGGGCTACGGCGACCAGCGGGACGACGGCAACCGGACCAGGTACAAGGCGGCCCAGAACAGGTGGGTCAACAACTACCGGGCCGAACGGGCGCGGATCCAGGAGAAGCTGCGGCAGCCGGTCCGGCGCAACGGCGACGGCATCCGCTGTGCCGACGGCGCCAAGACCTGCAAGACCTCCGTTGACGCGGACGCGGCACGGGAACGCCACCGGCGGGATCTGGAACGCTCGCAGGTCATCAGGGAGCAGATGAACGCGACCTTCCCCAAGGAGGCCAAGGCGTTCATCCTCGAACTCGACGGGGTCAACTGGGCCAGTTTCGAGTCGGGCTCGGTCTGCATCGAGGCGGGCGGGGGCGTCCTGGTGCACGCCTCCGTGACCGGGTGCATCAACTGGGACTCGGTGGGCTTCACGGTGAGCGGCAACGTCAAGGGCGGCCTGAAGTTCGGTGGTGGCGCCAGCATCACGGTGGTCGTCCGGGCCAACGACCAGGCCGCGGACAAGGTGGACGCGGGCCTCAACTTCAGCGGAGAGGTCGGCCCGAAGGTGATCGCCGGGGTGGGCGGCGGGGTCAAGGCGGCCGCCGAACACAGCCTGCTCGACGGCGGTCGCAGCGCCTCGCTCGAATTCGAGTTCGGCACGGGCGCGGACGTCAGCCTCGGCGGCGGGTACGTCCAGCTCGGGCTCAACCCTGGGTACCGGAAGAAGTGGGACGAGTTCTAGTCCACTGTGGACAGTCTCCGGCGGGTACTGACCCCAACGCGGGGTCAGTACCCGCCGGATGCCTCGGCGAGTTCCCGCCAGATCACCTCGGCCGGGCGTTGCGCGGAGTTCTGGTTGACCACCACGGCGATGGTGAGGCCGCGGTCGCGGTCGGTGCCCGCCATGGCGGTGCAGCCGACGTAGCTGCCGCCGTGGCCCTGCCAGCTGCCGCCAGCCGTCTTCGTCCGGTAGGTGCCCATGCCGTAACTGCGCTCGAAGTCCTGGCTCCGCAGTGCCTGCGGGGTCGGGGTGACCATGTGCCGCAAGGTCTCCGGGCGCAGCAGGTTGCCGCGGGTGAACAGCGCGTCGAGCACCAGCCCCGCGCCCATGGCGGTACCGGCCAGCAGGCCGTCGGTGAAGGGCAGGCCGTACAGGTCGGTGGGGATGCCCCTGGCGCCGTGGGCGGTGAAGAAGTCGGTCAGGGAGCCATTGTCGTGGCGGGTGTAGCCGTGCGCGAACCGTTGCAGGGCCTGCGGGGAGCGTTCCGCGGTGACCTGCTGTTCGGTCAGCGGTGCGCGCGGGGTGCCCGCCCGCCGCAGGAAGTCCCGGTACGCCTGGCGGAATGCCTCGTCGCCGCCGGCGATCGTGGTCAGGAGGTGGCCCAGCACCAGGTAGCCGGTGTTGGAGTAGTGGAAGTTCGCCCCGGGGTTGGCCGGTTCGCGGATGGCCGGTCGCAGCATCTCGAAGGTGTAGGGGCGGTTCGGGTCGTACCGGTCACCGGGTGGGAACAGCGGTTCGGTGGCCGGGTCGGCGTAGACGTCCGGGTAGCCGGTGGTGTGGGTGAGCAGCATCCGGACCGTGACGACCCGCGCGCCCGGCAGGTCGTCGCCGAGGTAGGCCGAGATCGGCTTGTCCAGGTCAAGCACCCCGTTCTCGGCCTGGTGCAGGGCGAACGGGGTGAGCATCAGCTTGCTGAGGCTGGCGAAGGCGAACATGGTGTCCGCGCCGACCTCGCGCGGCGGGCTGATCACCGCCAGGCCACGCACGCCCGACCACACCACCTGGCCACGGCGGATCGCCACCGCCTGGACGCCTGCCGCGCCGAACCTCCCGGCAGCCCGCTCCAGTGCCTTGTCCATCCGTTCGTCCATCCTCTTCGTGAGTTCGGGACCCGGCACCGCGGCGGCAGGCAGCACACCGGCCAGGCCGAGCACCAGGACGAGCACGTACTGCCGGATCCGGCCCCTCATGCTCGCTCCTCCTGGTCGCTGGCGCACGGCCCGGCCGTCATCGCAGCACGCCGTAGCTGGTCGGCAGCCCGTCGATCCGGACCGTCGCCCGCCGTTGTCCCGGCCCGGCCAGGGGGTCGCGGTCGTCCACGGTCAGGGTGAACGCGCGTTCAGCGCCGGTGCCGAGCCTGCCGACGCCGGTCACGCTGAACCACCCGTCGGCGGTCTGCAGCCTGCCCAGCCGCACCGAGCGCAGCACGCCACTCGGCCCGGCGACCAGGACCCCGCCCGAGGCGTACCTGGCGCCCTTGCGCTGGGTGAGCGCGGCCGCCACCACCGTGCGACCACCACCTTCCAGTGGCCGCATGACTCCGGCCGTGGTCACCGAAAGGTCCTTGCCGACGTTCTGCGGGCGGGTCGGCATGCTGGAGGCACGCCGCAACGCCTGTCCGGCGGTGGCGTGGGTGGGTTCGCCGTTGGCGAGGGCGAGTTTGCCGTTGACGAAGACCCAGCGCACGCCCACCGAGTACTGCCTGGGCTGTTCGAAGGTGGCCCGGTCGGCGATGGTCTTCGGGTCGAACACGGTGACGTCGGCGGCCATGCCCTCGGCCAGGTAACCGCGGTCGACCATGCCGACCATGGTCGCGGGCAGGCCGGTCATCTTGCGGATGGCCTCTTCCCAGGACAGCAGGCCGCGCTCGCGGACGTAGCGGCCGAGCACCCGCGGGTAGCTGCCGTAGTGGCGGGGGTGGGTTTGCGCGGACTCGGTCACGCCGCCGTCGGAGGAGAAGGCGACGAACGGGTCGGTGATGAAGTTGGCCAGGTCCGTTTCCGAGCCGATGTGCATGACGGCGAGGATGGATCCGTTGTGCGCCTTGAGCACCCGCATGATCGCCTCGCCGATGCTGACCCCGCCGTACTCGGCCATCAGGTCGGCGATGGACTTGTTGGCCAGATCGGGCAGCACCACCTTGTCCGGGGTGCCGACGTCGTCGCGGACGAACGCGCTGGTCTCGGCGTCGATGCGGGGTCGTAGCGCCGGGTCGGCGAAGCGGGCCAGCATCGCCGCCGTGCCACCGTCCTTGGCCCAGCCCGGCACGTAGAACTCCAGCGCGGTCGAGGCGGCGGTGTACGGGTAGACGTCGCCGCCGGCGTGCGTGCCGGAGTCCCGTGCCTCGCGGAGCAGGCGCAGCATGGTGGCGGATTTGCCCCAGTTGCCCGGACCGGCCACCTTCAGGTGCGTGATCTCCGGCATCAGTCCGGCGGCCTTGCCGATCGCGATGTCCTCGGCGGTGGATTCGACCACCTGGTTGGTTTCGTCGCGGATGTGGTCGGTGAACATCGCCCGCCAGGACCGGGCGCCGCGCACCACCTCGGCGACCTCCTGGGTGCGCGCGTAGGAGGCCGGCGGGTAGCCCAGTCCACCCGAGACACCCCAACCTCCTTGGCGCATACCGCTTTCGATGCGGGCGCGCATCTGGGCGGACTGGGCCGCGGTGGGGCGGGTGTCGCGTTCGCCCATGGTGGCCTGCCACACCGTGTTGAAGCCGACGTAGGGGGCGACGTTGATGCCCTTGGGTTCCGCGTCGAGTTGCCGGAGCTGCTGGTCGATCTCGTACGCGCCGCCGCCGTCCGGGCCGATCAGTTCGGTGGTGACGCCCTGGGTGAGCGAGCTTTTCGCGCCTGCCAGTGGCGGGCCGGTCTCGGTGTGCGCGTGCACGTCGATGAAACCAGGGGTGACGTACTGGCCGGTGGCGTCGTAGCGGGCGCGAGCGCGGACCCGGCCGAGGTCGCCGATCCGGTGCACCCGGCCGTCCCGGATGCCGACATCGGTGATCCGGCCGGGTGCGCCGCTGCCGTCGAAGACCTTGCCGCCGTGGATGATCGCGTCCAGTTCGGGTGGTGGGGCTGCGGTGGCCGCGGCGGGCCAGGACAGCAGGAGTCCGGTGGCCAGCACGGCCGCCACCGCTCGCCGGGACTGCACGGTCATGGCGCGTTCTTCCCTTCTTCGCGAGCAGTCAGCCGCGAGTGGTGGCGGCTGTAGAGCAGGTACACCGCGAGCGCCAGTGCCAGCCAGCCGCCGAAGAGCAGGTAGGTGGCGGGCGGGAGCTGGTAGATCAGGTAGGCGCAGCAGCCGATCGACAGCAGTGGCACCACCGGGTAGCCGGGCACCCGGAAGCCGCGTGGCAGATCCGGTTCCCGGCGCCGCAGGATGATCACCCCCAGCGAGACCACCGCGAAGGCGACCAGGGCGCCCATGCTGGTCAGGTTCGCCAGCGCATCAAGGGGGACCACGGCGGCGATCAGCGCGACGAAGCCGCCGACCAGCACGGTGCCGGTCACCGGGGTGCCGCGGCGGGGTTCGATCCGGCAGAACACCGGCGGGATGATGCCGTCCCGGCCCATCGCGTACAGGATGCGGGTCTGGCCGTAGAGCACGATCAGGATCACGCTGACCACCGAGATCACCACCCCGGCGGAGAACACCGGTCCCGGCCAGCCCATCCCGGTGACCTTGGCCAGGATCGCGGACAGTCCGGCGGACTGGCCCTCGAAGGCCGTCCACGGCTGCGCGCCGACGCCGACCAGCGCCACCAGCACGTACACCGCGGTGATCACCAGCAGTGCGCAGAGGATGGCCAGCGGCAGGGTCCGGCGCGGGTTGCGCACCTCCTCCCCCGCGGTGGACACCGTGTCCAGGCCGATGAAGGAGTAGAAGACGGTGGCCGCGGCCGCGCCGATACCGGCGAAACCCATGGGGGCGAACGGTTCCAGGTTCCCGGCGTCGAACCCGGCCGCGCCGACCACCACGAACAGCACCAGGATCGCCAGCTTGAGCAGCACCATCACCGTGTTGACCACCGCCGACTCGCGCGCGCCCCTGACCAGCAGCAGGCAGCACAGTCCGACCAGGACCACCGCGGGCAGGTTGAGGTAGCCGCCGTTGCCGGGTGGCGCGGAGATGACCGCGGGCAGCTGGGCGCCGAAGAGGCGCTGGGTCAGGTCGTTGAGGTACTGGCCCCAGGTGACCGCGATGACCCCGGCGGAGACCGCGTACTCCAGCAGCAGGCACCAGCCCACCGCGACCGCGGCCAGTTCGCCCAGGGTCGCGTAGGCGTAGGAGTAGGAGGAGCCCGCGACGGGCACGGCGGAGGCGAGTTCGGCGTAGCACAACGCGGTCAGCGCCGCGGTGACCGCGCCGAGCACGAAGGAGAGGATCACCGCGGGTCCGGCCTTGGGCACGGTGGTGTTGAGCGCGAAGAAGATGCCGGTGCCGATGGTGCCGCCGATGCCGATCATGGTGAGCTGGAAGACGCCCATGCTGCGGCGCAGGCCACCGCTGTCCGCCTCGGCCTCGACCGCGAAGGCCCGCACTGGTTTGCGCCTGAGCAGCTGGTGCCGCAGCGGAACGCCGGTTCCCAAGTGGACCTCTTTCCGTCGCCGAGAGGTCCCGCCATCCTGGCCGCCCGCGCCCGGCCCGTCGTTGGCGGAACCGCCTACAGTTGCGCGGCCCAGATGGCGGAACCGCCCAACATCCGCCGGTGACCGCAACCGGTCACGGAAACATCGCCGAAACCTGCCGACTGGTCGGCTGCTCGCATGACCTACACGGCGAAACGCCGGACCTTCCTGGTGACCGGTGTCAGCGTGGCGATGGTGCTGGCGGGGGCTGCCCCCGCGGCGGCCATCAGCGGCGGCAAGCAGGCCACCGGGGTGTACCCGTTCATGGCCTCCCTGCAACAGTCCGACGGCACGCACTTCTGCGGCGGCACCCTCATCCGTCCACAGTGGATCGTCACCGCGAAGCACTGCGTGCTCGACCGCGACGGGAATCCCAAGGACCCCGCCAAGATCCGGGTCCGGCTGGGCAGTGACAACCGCACCCAGGGCGGCGAGATCCGCCATGGCGCGCGGATCGAACCGGACCCGGTGGCCGACTCGGACCTGGCCCTGCTCAAGCTCGACACACCGTCCCGGCGGACCCCGGCGGCCTTGCCCCGCACCGAGCTGTCCCCCGGCGACGCGGTGCGCACGATCGGCTGGGGCGACCACGAACTGCCGGAGAACCCGGGCGACCCGTGGCCGCCGCCCCCGATCCAGCTCCGGCAACTCGACAGCCGGCTCCTCGACCCCGCGCGCTGCCTTGGCATGAGCGGCGAGCCGATGTCGCCGGGCGAGTTGTGCATGGCCGCGCTGCCGGGCGCCGGGAAGTGGCCGCAGACCACCCGCGCCGGTGACTCCGGCGGCCCGCTGCTCAAGCGCGCCAACGGGATCTGGACGGTGCACGGCGCGGTCTCCCGCGGCACCCGCGATCAGCACGGCGTCTACGGGTCGGTGCACGGCGCGCTGCGGTGGATCAAGGACACGCTGCGCCGGAACTGAGCACCTATGCTGGGCCGGTGCGGATGACCGAACCGCCCAGCATCGGCGGCACCAGCGAGGAGCTGTACGCCCTCGCCGACGCCATGGCCGCGGTCATCGGCGGTTCGGTGTCCATCGAGGACCTGGACAACCGGGTGCTGGCCTACTCCTCGGTGCCCGAGCAGCGCATCGACGAGCTGCGCCGCCGCGGCATCCTGGACCGCCGGGTACCCGACCAGCCCGAGCAGCTCAGCCAGTACCGCCAGGTCCTGGCCGCGCCGGGGATCGTCCGGCTGCCGGTGCTGGCCCCCGACGAACTCCCCCGCGCGGCGGTGGCCATCCGGGACGGGGAGCGACCGCTCGGCACCATCTGGGCCATCGAGGGGCACACGCCGCTGGGCGCCACGGGTGAGTCCGCGCTGCTCGACGGCGCCCGGCTGGCCGCCACCCACCTGCTGCGCCACCGCGGCGCGGCCGAGTTCGACCGGCAGGTCCGCGAGGACGCCCTGCGCGGCGCGCTGACCGGCGACGGCCCGATCGGCGACACCAGGGTCCGGCTCGGCCTGCCCGCCCCGCCGCGGCTGACCCTGCTGGCCTTCGCCCCGGCCCGCCCACCCGAGGGCGAGCCCACGGTGGACGGCCGGCTGGCCGCGGCCGCCGCCCGGCACTGGGCCGCGGTCTCCGCCGAGGCGGCCACCGCCACCATCAACCGCACCGTCTACGTGCTGCTGCCCGACGACCTGCCGGCCACCGCCCGCCGCCTGGCCGAACAGGCGGTCGCCGCCCTGGACCGCGGCCTGGACGCGCCGGTGCGCTGCGCGCAGAGCCGCACCACGGCCGAGGTGGCCGACCTGCCCGCGCTGCGCACCGAGGTCGACGGCATCCTCCGGGTCACCACCGCCGACCCTGACGGACGGCCGGTCGCCGCGCTCGGCGAGGTGCACGCCGGGGTACTGCTCGCGCACCTGTCCGACGAGCTGGCCCGGCACCCCGGCCTGCGCCACCCCGGCATCGAGGCGATGGTCGAACACGACCGCACCCGCCGCACCCACTACACCGCCTCGGTCACCGCCTGGCTGGACGCCGCAGGCAACATCGGCGAGGCCGCGCGCCGCCTGACCGTGCACCCCAACACCCTCAAGTACCGGCTCCGCCGCGCGCACGACCTGTTCGGCCTCGACCTGTTCGGCCACCCCGACGACCGACTCTCCTGCTGGCTGCAACTACGCCTCCAGCCACCCCCACCCCGCTAAACCAACCCCCCCCCCATCGTGTTGGCCGTTCTCGTACCCAGTCTTGGCCGTT
The DNA here is from genome assembly GCF_014204915.1 of Crossiella cryophila. Taxonomy (NCBI): domain Bacteria; kingdom Bacillati; phylum Actinomycetota; class Actinomycetes; order Pseudonocardiales; family Pseudonocardiaceae; genus Crossiella; species Crossiella cryophila. Next base: position 5,522,353 of record NZ_JACHMH010000001.1, on the reverse strand, counting down.
CTCGTACACAGTCTTGGCCGAACTGGTACACCCCTCGGCCAACACACCGACCACAACGGCCAACACAGCGCCCATAACGGCCAACACACCGTCCAGTTCGGCCAACACACCGTACGAGAACGGCCAACACGGTGTTCAGGCTGCTGCGCGGGGTTGGGTGAGGCGGAGTTGGGTTAGGAATTCGGCGTTGGAGGTGGTGGCGCGTAGGCCGTCGAGGAGTTTGTCCACGGCGTGGGCTGGTTCGGTGTGGAGTAGGGCGCGGCGGAGGGTGTGGGTGGCGGCCAGTTCGGCTGGCGAGCACAGCAGTTCGTCCTTGCGGGTGCTGCTGCGGCGGACGTCCACCGCGGGGTAGCGGCGCTGGGCGGCGATCTTGCGGTCCAGGGTGAACTCGGCGTTGCCGGTGCCCTTGTACTCCTCGTAGATCAGCGCGTCGCCGAGTGAGCCGGTGTCCACCAGTGCGGTGGCCAGGATGGTCAGCGAGCCGCCGCCCTCGATGTTGCGCGCGGCGCCGAGGAAGCGCTTGGGCGGGGTGAGCGCGGCGGCGTCGACCCCGCCGGAGAGGATGCGGCCGGACAGCGGCGCGGCCAGGTTGTAGGCCCGGCCCAGCCTGGTCAGCGAGTCCAGCAGCACCACCACGTCCCGGCCCTGCTCGACCAGGCGTTTGGCGCGTTCGATGGCCAGTTCGGCCAGCAGGATGTGCTCGGCGGGCGGCTGGTCGAAGCTGGCCGCGATGGTCTCGCCGGGCATGGCCCGGCTGAAGTCGGTGACCTCCTCCGGGCGCTCGCCGACCAGCACCGCCATCAGGTGGCACTCCGGGTGGTTGCGGCTGATCCCCTCCGCGATGGCCCGCAGCACCGTGGTCTTGCCCGCCTTGGGCGGGGCCACGATCAGCGCGCGCTGGCCCTTGCCGATCGGGGTGAGCAGGTCGATCACCCTGGTGGTCAGCAGGTGCGGTTCGGTTTCCAGCCGCAGGCGTTCGCGAGGATAGATCGGGGTGAGGTCGGTGAAGGCCGGTCGGCGGGCACTCTGCAACGGGCTGAGTCCGTTGACCGTATCCAGCTGGGTCAGGCGGGGTGTGCCGTTCCCGGCGGACTGGGCGAGGCCGGTGACGAGGTCGCCGCGGCGCAGGCCGTGTGCGGCGACCAGGGCCGCCGGGACGGCGACGTCCTCGGGTCCCGGCAGGTAGCCGTCGAGGCGGAGGTGGCTGCGGTTCGCCGAGGTGTCGAGCACCCCGGTGACCGTGTTGGCGTGGTCGGTCATGGGATTTTCTTTCGGTTCGATGGATCACTGTTGATCACTGAGGTTGATCGAGACACCCGTTCGGACTGGGGGAAGGCCAATGCTCAGGCCACATCCGGCAGTGCTTCTCCGGGATCTCACACACACGCTTCGGGGGACATTTGTCCGGAACCCGCAAGCGGTAGACAACGCCAAGCTAGCAGAGGCCGGGCCGGGCGACCAGTGGGTTACCGCGCGGCCCGCCCCGCCGCCCCGGCCCGTGATCTAGGCGTTACCGCAGGTCCGGGTAGTGCGGAGGTTGTTTGTACGGCGGGAGCGCCGACACCAGACAACCTCAACCCGCGTAGACCTTGAGCCGTCCGGGTCCTACCGGGGAGTTCTGGACGTGAGGGGTCAATGTGAACACAACGAGGGTCAGCACGAACGCACTATCAGTCGGCCCGGTCAGCCGGGCCTGGGACACGGCGGCGGTCACCGGCACCGTACTGGGCACGGGTCACCCGGCACGGTGCGAACCGCAGCAGGTCCTGGCGGTCTCGCACCGCATCTCCTGGTGACCGGCCGGCGGTAGTCCAGCAGTCGGCTCCACGCGCTCCGTTCCCCGGGCGCGTGGAGCCCGCGGAACGAACTAACCCGGGCCGAGCCCGCGCAGCAGGGCGTCGAGGCCCAGCCGCCAGCGCCGGTCCACCGACTGCTTCGAGCCGCCGAGCCGCAAGGCGCTCTCCGCCGCGGCCAGGCCCTGGACCATGGTGAAGTAGACCAGCGCGACATCGGCCGGGTCGCCCACGATCAGTCCGGCGTCCAGGGCGGCCCTGATGTGCTGGACGAAGATCTTGCGGACCTTGACCCCGGCCTTGACCTCGGCCGCGGTCGGGTCGAAATCGGCGAACGGCCGGGCGAACATCACCTCGGCCAGCACCGGGTGCGCGCTGACGAACCGGCGGAAGCCCTCGGCCAGCCGCCGCAACGCCCTGAGCGGATCCTCGGTCGGCGGCAACGCGGACAGCTCGGCGGCCAGCAGCCGGAAGCCCTCGAAGAAGACCTCCCTGACCAGGCCGGACTTGTCGCCGAAGACCTCGTAGATGGCGGGCACCGAGGCGTTCGCCCTGCTGGCCACGGTGCGCGTGGTCAGCCCGGCCACGCCCTGCTCGGCGAGCACCTCCAGCGCACTGGCCAGCCCGCGCTCGCGGAGGGCGTCGGTGCGCTGTTTCACCCTGGGCACACCGCCGACCCTAGCACTTCGTCCACATAGGCTGGACAGACGTTACGGAACAACGATACGGAACGGTGGTACAAAGGACCGGTGACCCTCTCCGTGACCCAGCTGCTGCGCGAGCGCAGGCGCCAGGGCAGCATCCCTGGACAGCGGCGCGATGACGCGCGCCTGGTGCTGTTGATCGAGGGCGGCAGCTCTCGCGGCGCCTACTCCAGCGGCATGACCATCCCGATCGAGCGCCAGGGCCTGTTGCCGCTGTTCGACGCCGTCTACGGCAGTTCGGCGGGTGCGCTCAACGCCGCCTGGCTACTGTCCGGGCGCGCGGAGCGCACCATGCACGCCTGGTGGGACCCGGTGGTCATGGGTTCGACCATCAACCTGCGCAACGCGCTGCGCCGCAAGCCGGTGGTGGACACCGGGTTCCTGGTGGACACCGTGTACACCAAGATCATGCCGCTGGGGTTCCAGGAGATCCTGGACAATCCGGTGGAGTTCCACCCGATGGCCACCGACGCGCTCACCGGCCAGGCCGTTGACCTGCACGAACACCTCCGGGACCAGGCAGGCGTGCAGGCCGCGCTGCGCGCCTCGACCGCGATGCCGATCCTGGCGGGCGACCCGGTGCGGATCGACGGGCGGTCCTATGTGGACGCCGGACTGAGCGAGACGGTCCCGGTGCGCACCGCGCTCACCCAGGGCGCCACGCACCTGGTCGCGTTGCGCACCCGGCGTACGGACGAGGTGGCCACTCCCCCGTCCTTCGTGGAGCGCCTGGTGGCCAGGCGCTGGTTCACCCGGCACGCGCCGGGCACGCTCGAACCGTGGCTGCGCGGCAATCTGATGCGGGCCGAGGAGGAGCGGCTGCTGGCCGAACACCCGGCGACGCTGCAGATCCGCCCGCCGCTGGGCAGCACCCGGATCGGCCGCACCGAACGCCGCCCGCACCTGCTGCGGGCAGCGGTGGAGGCCGGTCACCAGGCCGCCGCGGCCGAGCTGGCCGACTGCGTGGACGAGCCGCTGCCGCGCTGACTCAGTCCGCGGCCAGCACCCGCGCCAGCAGTGCCGCCGGGGACAGGCCGAGGGCGGCGTGGGCCTGGTGCGCGGTCAGCGAGGCGATGCCGTGCACGCCGACCAGGCGGGTGAGCGCGTCGGCCTCGCTGTCCGCTGGATGCCGCGTCAGCCAGGCCGCGCACCAGCGCCGGACCAGCGGAATGGTGGTCGAGCGCAGGTCGGCGCCGGAGGCTTCGAGGAGGTCGTGCCGGAAGAGCAGGTCGAAGGCGTGCGGGCGGCGCACGGCGAAGTCGAGGTAGCCGCGGGCGAGCCGCTCCGGCGATTCGTCGGTGCCGTCCAGTTCGGCGCCCAGTTCCCCGGCGATCCGCTTGGCCAGGTGCCCGAGCAGTACGTTGCGCGCGGGGAAGTGCCTGCGTGGCGCCCCGTGCGAGACGCCGCAGCGGCGCGCGGTCTCCCGGATGGTCACCGCCTCCGCCCCGCTCTCGTCGAGCAGTTCGGCGGCCGCGTTGAGCAGCTGTTCCCGGAGATCGTCCGCCACCATCGGCCAGTCCCTTCGTAGACAGCGTCTACTCTAGCTTGTAGACACTGTCTACGTGATAGCTCTGGGGTTGTTGGCGGTGGCCGCGCTGTGCCACGCCGGATGGAACCTGCTGGTCAAGTCCTCCGCGCAGCAGGGGCCCGAGTTCGTCTGGCTGTACTCGGTGATCACCGCGCCGGTCGCACTCGGCCTGCTGGGCTGGGCGATCGCACGGGGCCCGGTGCTGCCCTCGGTGTGGCCGGCGCTGGTGAGCATGCTGCTGCACACCGCCTACGCCGTTGTCCTGCAACGGGCCTACCGGGCCGGGGAGTTCTCGGTGGTCTACCCGGTCAGCCGGGGCACTCCGCCGGTGCTGGTCACCCTGGCCGGCATCCCCGCGGCGGGCTGGCCGGGGCTCCAGGTGTGGAGCGGCGTCGGCCTGGTACTCGGCGGCGTGCTGGCCCTGGACCGGATGTGGACCCGGCCGGGGGTGGCCCGCGGCACCCTGCTGGGCCTGGCGGTCGCGGTGTGCAGCTGCGGCTACACCCTGTGGGACGCCTACGCGATCACCACCCTCGGCGCCCAGGTACTGCCCTACCTGGCGGTGGCCAACCTGGGTCAGGTCCTGATGCTCACCGCGGTCATCCGGCCCCGCCGGGAACGCCTCGGCCCGGTGCTCGCGCACTGGCGGCGGGCACTGCCGATCGCGGTGCTGATCCCGGCGAGCTACGGCCTGGTGCTGGTGGCGATGACGCTGGAACCGGTGTCCGCGGTGGCCACCGGCCGCACCCTCAACGTGGTGCTCGGCGTGCTGCTCGGCGTCCTGGTACTGCGCGAACGCCTGACCGCCTGGCGCGTGGCCGGGTTGGCCGCCGTCATCGGCGGCGTCCTGCTCGTCTCGACCTGACCCGGAGGATCCCCATGCCCGACCTCGTCTGCCTGCACGCCGCCGCCAGCAGTCCCGCCACCTGGGACCGGCTGCGCCCCGGACTCAGCGGGATTGCTCGGCCAAGGGGCGCAACGCATCCAGGAACTCCGCGTTCACCGGCGGCATGGTGCCGTCGTTCCGGCCGGTGGATTGCAAGGTCACCCTGGGGCAGCCCAGCTGCTCCGGCTCCCGCCGCTCGGTGCTGATGAACCGGCTGGCCAGGTCGAAGGTCGCCACCTCGCGGGCGGTCCGCGCCTCGCGCACGACCACCGTGTAAGTGGCGCTGTGCAACAGGATCGCGCTGCCGTGGTAGCGGCACATCCGTTCGTCCGTGCCCAGTGCGGCGTAGTACACGCAGGCCACCAGCCGGGCATCGGTGCCGCGCTCCGCCGTGGGCCGCCACCGCGGCGGCAGGGTGAACCCGGTCAGCTCGTCCACGCCCACCGGGCGGTGCGGGAGCTGACCGCCGGCCAGCAGTTGCCGGTCGGCACTGGCGCGATCGAACACGGCGATGGGATGCGGACCGGGTCCGGTGTAGGCGGGACCCTCGGGGTGGTGCGGCACCGCGGCGGGCACCGGCTGACCCGGCGCGGGCGCGGCGGGACACACCTGGTGCGGCGCACCGAGATCCGGTCCGGTGGGTCGCTGGAACGGCCACCACCTGGCCGCCGAGGCCAGCACCAGCCACCCGATCAGCAGCACCAGCAGTGCCTTGAGCCACCACAACCTCGGCATGCCCGGACGCTACCGCGAGTGCCCGGGATCGATCCCCGCCCGGTCAGCCCCCGCAGGGCGGGGCGTAGTCGAGTTCGGGCAGGTGCCGGGCCCACTGTTCCCGGCTGATCGGCCGGGCGCCCGCGCACAGCCCGGCCTGCGCGCGGGTCACGTCGGTCTCCCACAGCCGCGCCGTCCGGTCCGTGCCGCTGCTGGCCAGCAATCGGCTGTCCGGGCTGAACACCACCGCGCCCACCTGGTCGGTGTGCCCGGTCAGCGTGCCCACCTGCTCCGGCCGGTGCGGCTTGGTCACGTCCCACAGCCGGATCGTCCGGTCCGCGCCCGCGGTGGCCAGCAGCCTGCCGTCCGGGGAGAACGCGAACATCCACACCACGCCGGTGTGGCCGGACAGCGTGGCCAGTTCCCGCGGGCGGCCAGGGTCGGAGATGTCGAGCAGCCGCACGGCTTTCGCCGGTTCGTGCCAGGTCGCCAGCAGGCGGCCGTCGGGGCTGAAGGAGCGGGCGGTGACCATGTCCTCCCTGCCGGTGGGGAACTCCACGACGACGGGGTTGGCGGGATCGCGCACGTCCCACAGGCGGGTGTGCCACTCGCCATCGCCACCGGTGGCCAGGGTCCGGCCGTCTGGACTGAACAACACGGTCCAGACCATCCCGGTGAAGTACGGGCGGCGGACGATCCGGCGCGGCTGCTCGTCCATGGCCCACAGGCTCAACGCGCCCGGACCGCCGATGGCGAGCAGGGTGCCGTCGGGGGAGAAAGCCACCGCCGCGCCCGATTCGGGCAGCACCGCCAGGCGCCGGGGTGCACGGGGATCCGCCAGGTCCCACAGCCGCACCGCGTCCTCCTGGCCGACCGCGAGCAGCTTGCCGTCCGGGCTGAACTGCACCGACCGGATCGGGCCGACACCGCCGGTGACGGTGGCCAGTTCACGCCGTTCCCTCGGGTCGGCGAGGTCCCACAGCCGGGCGGTGCCGTCCCAGCTGCCGGTGGCCAGCATCCGGCCGCCCGGCGCGAAGGCCACCGCGGCGACCACATCGCGGTGGCCGACCAGTGGCAGCGCCCGTAGTTCCTGCAGGCGCACGCCCTGGTCGGCGTCGGTGGCCGCGATGGTCGAGCCGTCGGGGCTGAACACCGCCGAGGCGCGGCCGCCGGGGATGGTGGTGATCGCGGTGGGCGCGCCGCGGTCGCGGACGTCCCACAGGATGGTGCCGCCGCCGGTGGAGGCCAGGGTGGTCCCGTCGGGGCTGAACGCGATCGACCACACCGCGCTGGGGTGGCCGGTGAGCACGGCGCCGGGCACCGGTGTGGCCGGGTCGCCGACCGCCCACAGCCGGACCCGGTTGTCCCAGCTGGAGGTGGCCAGCCAGCGGCCGTCCCGGTCGAAGGCCACCCCGGTGATCAGGCCGGTGTGTCCGGAAAGGACTCCCAGCGGCCGGGGCCGCACCGGATCGGCCACCTCCCACAGCCGCACCGTGTCACCGGAGGCCACGGCCAGCACCCGGCCGTCCCGGCGGAAGGCGACCGTGGTCGAGCGGACCGAGTCCGAGGCCGAGGCACTGGCCGGGGCGGACAGCTCGCGTGGCCGCCGCGGATCGCGGATGTCCAGCAGCCGCACCGATTTCTGGTTGGTGGCCACCGCCAGCAGTCCGCCGTCGGGGCTGAAGGCCACCGAGGCCACGGCCGCCGCGCCACTGGGTTCGGCCCACACCTGCGCCGGTTTGCGCGGATCGCTGACATCCAGCAGCCGGATGCTCGACTCCCCCACGGTGGCCAGCAGCGGACCGTTCGGCGCGAAGGCCACCGCCAGCAACTTCTCCGACAGCCTGGTCAGGCTGATCTCCGCGGGCGGCCCGGCGACCTCCCACAGCCGCAGGGTGGCGTCCCCGCTGACGGTGGCCATCCGCCTGCCGTCCGGGGCATAGGCGGCGTAGACGTCGGTGCTGGTGTGCCCGGACAGCCGGGCCGAGCGCGGCGCGGCGTAGGCGCTGAGCAGGGTGTCCCTGGTCTCGGCCAGCGGCGCGATCCGGTGCGCGGCCAGCACCAGCTGACCGGACAGCGCCGGGTCGACCGCGCGCACCGCGTCCGCGCCGGTGAGCACCCGCCGGGCGATGGCCACGTTGCGCTGCTCGGTGGCCTCCTGCTCGGCCCGCACCGCGTACCCGCCAGCCGCGGTGGCCAGGATCAGCAGCACCGACAGCAACGCGACCAGCCGCCGCAACCGGGTGGCCTGCCGCCGGGCTGCGGTCGCCTCGGCCTGCTCGGCGGCCACGCTCGCGGCCAGGAACCGCTGCTCCACGTCGGTGAGCACGGCCGTGGCCGAGAAGTCCCCGGCCACCGCCAGGCGGCTGCCGCGGTAGAGCGTGCCGGGGTCGTGCTCGTGCGATTCCCACACCTGGGCGGCCTCGGTGAGCATCCGGTGCACCCGCAGCCCGGCCCGGTCCTCGGCGATCCACTCGCGCAACCGCGGCCAGCAGCGCAGCAACGCCTCGTGGCTGAACTCCACGGTGTCCGCGTCCACGGTCAGCAGCCGGGCCGCGGTGAGCCGGTCCAGCACCGCGCCGGTCTCCAGCTCGTCCCGGCGCACCCGCCGCTTGGCCGGTTCGGCGCCGTCCGGGAAGGCGATCAGCCGCAGGAACACCCGGCGCGCGATCTCCCGTTCCGGCCCGGTGAGCCCGGTGTAGACCTGTTCGGCGGTGCGCGCGATGGCGTGCTCGATCCCGCCCGCCGCCTCATATCCGGCCAGGGTGAGGGTGGCCCCGCTGCGCCGCCGCCAGGTCTCCAGCAGCGCGTGCGAGACCAGCGGCAGCACCACCGGCTGACCGGCGGCGTCCGCGATCAGCCTGGACACCAGCGCGGCCTCGACCATGCAGTCCGCGTCGGCGGCAGGCCGGGTGATCACCTGCCGCAGTTCCTCCGGCCCCATCGCGCCGATGAGCAACTGCCCGCCACGCAGCGCCGCCACCAGTTCCGGGTACCGCCCGCAGCGCCCGAAGAAGTCGGCCCTGACCCCGATCACCACCCGGGCCCGGCCCTGTTCCGCGGCCGCCACCAGTGCCTCGACGAACTCGGCCCGCTCGGCCTCGTCCTCGCAGAGGGTGAAGACCTCCTCGAACTGATCCACCACGACCAGCGGATCGTCCCCGCCGACCCGTGCCGTGAACTCGGCCATCGGGTGCTGACCAGGGGTGAACAGCACCGAGGGCCCCTGCGTGCGAGCCAGCAGCCCCGCCCGCAGAACCGAGGACTTGCCGGCCCCTGAGGCCCCGAACACCCCGGTGAACCGGCGCTCGCTGGTCAGCCCGAGCAGCTCCCCGACCACCGCGTCCCGGCCGAAGAACCGCCCGGCGTCCGCGGCCTGGAACGGCGCGAGCCCGACATAGGGCGCGCCCGTCTCCACCGGCTCGTCACCGGCGGTGAGTTCGGCCGACACCCGCCGCCACCGCTCCTGCCACTGCCCGGCATCGCCGCCACAGGCGCGCACATAGGCCAGGGTCACCGCCAGGCTCGGCAGGGCCCGGCCGGCGGCGGCCTTGGACAGCGCGGCGACCGAGTAGTCCACCCGCGCGGCGAGTTCGCGGTAGGTCGGTGACCCGGCCGCCGCGCGCAGCTCCCGCAGCTCGGCGGCGAAGCGACCGAGCGCGCTGTCCGCCGCGTCCAGCGGCCGTTCCCCCCGTGGCACGACGGCCTCCTGATCGCACTTTGGGGCAGCCGAGCGTTGTTTCTGATCATCGCCCCGGCGGTAAACAACGCGGTCACGGTAGACCCACCGCACATACCCCGTACAGCCGAAAGAGACTTCCTGATGACGAATCTGACTGGGTTCGCCAGACGCCTCGCCCTGGTCACCACGGCGACCGCGATGCTGGCGAGTGCGGTGGCCGTGCCGAGGGCGGTGGCGGCCGATCCGGGGATCTCCCCCGAGCAGTTGTCCACCGCGTTGTTCAGCGCGGCCGTGCAGCTCAAGGACAACGGCCGCACGCACGATCGGAACCTGCTGCTCAGCGCCGAACTGGTGGACTGGCGGGCCAAGAACCCGGGTGCCTCCGCGGACGCGCTGGACCGGCATGCCGCCGACGTGGAGCGGGTGGTCGGTCTGACGGTGGCCCCGGCCACCGAGCGGGACCTGGTGCCGGACGCGCTTGGCCGGGGGGTCGAAGCGCTCTACGCCATCCCGGAGGTGGACAAGGGCGGTCCGCAGCTCAAGGTGCTGCTCGGCGCGCTGACCACCCGCGATCTCAAGGCGACCACCGCGCCGGAGGAACTGCGCGGGGTGCTGACCCAGATCACCGCCTCCTCCATCGAGATCGCGCCGACCATCTGGAAGGCCCTGCGCGAGGCCGCGAGCCAGGACGCCACCCTCAACGGCGTCTGGAAGAACCGGCTGGGCAAGGCCACCGTCGCGGAGACCGCCGCGGTGGACCCGGCCGCGCAGCTGGACGCCCTCAAGCAGCTGCCGCAGATCAAGAAGGTCATCGACGTCGAGGCCATCCAGGCCGGGTTCCAGCAGGGCTTCCCCGAGGGCATGGCGGCACTGAGCAAGCAGATCAAGCCGCTGATCAAGGTGCTCGGCGACCCGAACTCGCCGGACACCCCGCTGGGCAAGGCGCTGGCCTGGGTCAAGGAGCACGTCGACCCGGTCACCGGGGAGATCAAGCGGCCGACCGAGGACAAGCTCAAGCAGTACGCCGAGGACGCCAAGAAGTTCGACGAGTACCTGGACAAGGTCAAGGGCGGCCTGTCCGCCCTGGCCACCGTGGCCAAGGTGCTCAGCCCGCGCTACGCCGCGGACCTGGTCAAGTTCGCCGACGCGCTCTACAAGATCGGCAAGCACGTGGCGCCGATGATCAACGCGGTGGCCGCGCTGGGCACCGCCATCGCCGCCGGTGCGGCGATCGGCTCGATCGTGCCTGCCATCGGCACCGTGATCGGCGCGGCGGTCGGCCTGGTCACCACCCTGGTCGCGTTGCTCGGCTCCGGCGGCGGCCCCAGCCCGGAGCTGGAAGCCATCCGGAAGATGCACACCGAGATGCGGGAGAGCTTCAAGCAGCTCAAGGACTTCCTGATGGCCTTCCACCAGGACGTCAGCGTCCGGTTCGACCGCATCGACGCCACGCTGAACCTGATGTACGGCGACATGCTGCGCATGTTCGACGAGGTGCTGCTCGCCATCGCGGGGGCGGACTGGCGGTTGACCCAGCGGATCAAGGACCTGCATGGCGAGCTGCTGGGCATCGCCTCGAACATGCAGTCCAACCACCAGCAGCTGATGGCCGCCATCCAGGCCGTCGGGGCCACGAACTTCCGCGGCGCGGTCCGCAAGTACCTGGACTACGCCGCCCGTGAGGGACGTCCGATCCCCTCCTTCGACCAGGGCAACGACAACTACAAGGAGGCCGCGCAGGCGTTCTCCGACGCCGGCGACGATCTCGCCCGCACCGCCCTGTTCATGCACAACGGCCAGGACGCGGCGCCGGAGAGTGTGTTGCCCGGCAACAACTCCACCTTCCTGGTGAACTACCTCAAGACCTGGGCGGTCAACAACGCCGGCACCCAGTACGGCAACGGCCACCCCGGCTCCGGGGTGCCCAACGCCGACCTGCTGGCCACGGCGATGCGCTCCTACGCCGTGCTGATGGAGCAGAACCCGGCGCTGGCCGCGCAGGAACAGCTGGTCGAGCTGAACGGCAAGAAGACCGTGGCCAGGGTGCAGGACCTGCTCAACGCGGGCGAGGACGTGATCGAGGCGGCCCGGCGGTTCAACCAGCCCCGGTTCAAACCGGCCGCCGGACCGTGGGTGGCCACCAACACGCTGCTGGAACGGCTCAAGCAGGACAACGCCGCCCGGCTCACCGAGCTGGCCAACGGGCTGAAGCGGTACGAGTCCGACCCCGCCGTGCAGAAGCCCGATCGCCCGTTCAACCTGTGGGCCGACCGGAACCAACAGGTCGAGGGCTTCATGAAGCCCGACGACGTCCCCGTCCTCCGGTGCGAGAACCCCACCGACGACTCGACCATCCCGGACATGCCCGCGTTCATCAAGAGCGACAAGCTGCCCGCGCCACTGCGGCTGCTCAAGCAGCTCCACGACGGCATGGACCTGCGGACCTGCTGGGACCGCGTACGCGACAACCGGACCGACTACGAGCAGTACGAACTGCCGCACGAGGTCATCATCCCGTGCAAGTGGGGCCAGCCCGCGCACGTGGTCTGCTCGAAGTTCACCAAGGTCGCGTACCGGAAGAAGGTGCAGCTCGACGTCTCGTTCCAGGTCCGGGGTGTGCTCCCCGGCCACTCCGGCAAGTTGGACCTGGCCACGGCCCACGGCCTGGGCACCGTGACGTTGTGCGAGTTCCCGGGCAAGATCATCGCCGATGACGAACCGGGTGAGGGTCCCTGCGTCCCGCACGAGCCCGGACTCACCAAGAAGATCCGCGAGCCGCGGTACGAGCCCAAGGCGAGCACCGTCCACGAGGGCTACACCAACCTGACCCACCCGCTGATCGACAAGACCCTGGCCGAGCGCCGGGCCGCCTACTACGGGCTGATCACCAACGACGTCAAGGACCCGACGCCGCGGCTGCCCGAGGCGGTCCGGGTGGACACCAACCTGCGCCTGCTGCGCGCCTACCTGGAGGTCGGTTTCCCCACCGCGTTGCAGAGCGACGCGCGGTTCCGGGAGCTGATCTACGGCACCAAGGCGATCCCGTCCTCGCTCAACGTCCGGCCCTCGGTGGTCGGCGAGGTCAACCCACTGGCCACCCTGTTCGCCAAGGCAGCGCAGAACGCGGCCGCCCAGCTGCCTCCACTGCACGAGCAGACCGTGTTCAACCGGTCCGAGCTGCCCAACTGCACCGCGGCCCCGGAACAGGTCACCACCCAGGACCCGGTGGCCCGCTGCCTGGTCACCATCTCCGGGCTGCGCCGCGGCGCGCTCGGCGAGCGGATCGAGTTCCACTCCACCGATCTGGTCACCAACCCGGCCGCCCAGGACCCGCAGGTCACCACCGCGCTGATGCGGGCGCTGCGGATCCAGACCAAGGCCACCCACCCGGACTACCCGCTGGATCCCCCCGGCGAGCCCAACCCGGTGCCGCCTGCCGAGATCGGCAAGACCGTGGGCGGGACCGGCGCCTCCGCGCGGGCCACGCTGAACGGCAAGCACTTCATGGTGTGGCAGGGCAGGCAGGACGAGGTGCTGGTGGCCACCAGCGCTGACGGCAAGGCGTGGTGGCCGCCGGTCACCATCTCCGGTCCGCACACCTCCGGTGAACTGCCGGTGCTCGCCGCCTTCCAGAACAAGCTGGTCGCGGTGTGGCGCAGTGGCGCGTTCTCCTGGTCGGACGGCAACAACGACCGCACCCTGGCCATCTCCACCAGTACCGACGGCCGGACCTGGACCACACCCGCCCGGCTGATGCCGATCACGGTGGGCAGCAGCGGTCTCAGCCTGTCGGTGCAGAACGACCGGCTGCAGCTGATGTTCCGCGGTCCCGGCGCCGACCAGGGCAAGTGGATCACCTCCAGCCACGACGCGAAGCACTGGAAGCGGCCCCGGCCAGCCGAGAACAACGGCGGCACCAACGCAACGCCCGGACTGGCCACGCTCAACGGCACCCTGGTCCAGCTCTGGCGCGGCGCGCACGACGATCAGGCACTGTGGTTCGCCACCAGTGGCAACGGCATCGACTGGAACAACCAGCAGCTGCTGCCCGGCGCGCTGGCCGAGTCCGGGCCGAGCCTGACCGAGTTCAACGGCAAGGTGTTCGGCCTCTGGCGCAACGGCCGCGACGACGGCCTGTCCGTCAGCGACACCGCCAACGGCGGGGCCTGGGCCGCACCCAGGGCGGTGCACGCGCAGGCGCACGCCGTCGGGGTGCCCTCGCTGGGTGTGGTGGGCGGCAGGCTCGCCGCGATCTGGCGCAACGCCACCGATCCCGACCGGGTGGACGTCTCCACCAGCGCCGACGGCATCACCTGGTCCGCGCCCGAGCCGATCGGCAAGCTGGCCTTCGAGGCCCGGCACCAGCACACCGAGGCGATGATCACCGACGCGACCCAGCTGTGGGCGCGCAACGAGCGGGAAGCCGCCGTGGCCAGGGCCAAGGAAGCCCTGGCGCTGGCCAGGGAACTGGTCCGCGAGCGGCCCTCCTACGCGGCCACGTTCGCGCAGTGGATCCGGCACCCGGTCGGGCCCTACCTGTCCGAGTCCGGCAAGCTGGACGAGTCGATCGCCCTCTACGACGAGGCCATCGCCGCCTACCGCAGGCTGTCCCAGCAGGAGCCGCAGAACCTCGACCACAAGCTCAACGAAGCCGCCACCATTGTGGTGCAGGGCAGCCGGATCTGGGACAAGGGCGAGAAGGACCGGGGCCGCGACCGGGCCCTGGCCGGCGTCGACCTGGCCCGCCCGCTGGTGTCCAAGGGCCCGCGGTACGCCTCGGAGTTCGCCACCTGGATCCGCTGGCCGGTCAGCGCCTACCTCGCCGAGACCGGCAAGGTGGACGAGTCGATCGCCCTGCTGGAGGAGGCCGTGCAGGCCGCCCGCCAGGCGGGCAGGCAGGAGCCGGACAACCCCGAACACAAGCTGCACGAGGCGGATGCCCTGGTGTGGCAGGGAAATCGCCTGTGGTACAAGGGCGAGAAGGCCCAGGGGCTTGGCAAGGCGGTGGAGGGCGTCAACGTCGCCCGCACCCTGATCGGCAAGGGACCGCGCTACGCCGCGCACTTCGCCACCTCGGTCCGCTGGCCGGTCAGCGCCTTCCTCGCGGAGAGCGGCAGACACGACGAGGCCATCGCCCTGCTGGGTGAGGCCGTGACCGCCGCACGTCAGGCGGGCCAGCAGGAACCCGGCAACCACGAGCACAAACTCAACGAGGCCGATTCCCTGGTCTGGCAGGGCATCCGCACCTGGGACAAGGGCGAGAAGGACAAGGGCAGGGACAAGGCCCTGGAAGGCGTCACCGTCGGCCGCGTCCTGGTGGACAAGGGCCCGCGCTACGCCGCCCAGTTCGCCACCTGGATCCGCTGGCCGGTCAGCGCCTACCTCGCCGAGACCGGCAAGGTGGACGAGTCGATCGCCCTGCTCGGCGAGGCCGTCGCCGCCGCACGTCAGGCAGGCCAACAGGAACCCGGCAACCACGAGCACAAACTCAACGAAGCCGATTCGCTGATCTGGCAGGGCATCCGCACCTGGGACAAGGGCGACAAGCCCGGCGCGCTGGCCAAGGTCCAGGAGGGCCTCACCGAGGGCCGCAAGGTCGCCGACAAGGGTCCGCGCTACGGCGAGCAGTTCGGCACCTGGCTGCTGTGGCCGGGCACGGACTACGCGGTGGCCAACGACAAGAAGCCGGTCGCGATCGCCATGGCCACCGAGGCGGTGGAGGTCTTCACCCGGCTCACCGCGGCCGATGCCAGGTACCAGCCGAAACTCGACTCCGCCAAGCAGCGGCTCGCCGCGCTCCAGGGCTAGAAGGAAACATCACCATGGGACAACGCATGCGCACACTGATCCTGGCCGCCGCCATCGCGCTGGTCGGCACCGGCCTCACCCCCGCGGCCTCGGCCGCCCCTGCCGAGGACCTGCGGGTCGTCACCAGCGGGAATGGTTGCCTGGCCCCGCTGTGGGGCAGCCCGGATCCCGGCGCCTACATCAGTTTCGAGCTGTGCGACAAATCCAGGCCCCAAGCGTGGCGCATTCTCCGCCACGACGGGACCTGGTTCGGCCTCCAGTCGGCGGCCTCCGACCTGTGCCTGACCGTGCTCAACAGCGGCGCCGGCCACGGTGAGGACATCGTGCAGCAGCCCTGCGCGGGCAGCCCGAACCAGCGCTGGCGATCCGTCGCACGTGACCCCTTCGCCAAGTTCCTCGAGCAGCACGCCCAGCACAGCGACAAATGCCTGAGCGCGGGCTACATCCAGCACACCGTGCCCACCGAGGTGGTGCAGATGGACTGCCAGAACATCCACTGGCAGAAGTTCTCCCTCGAGGTCTGGTCACCGGCCGGCTGAGCACTCCGCACCCCAATCCCTTACCACGAAAGGATTTTCCCATGCGGAGATGGTTATCCGCGCTCACCTGCCTCACCGCCGCACTGGCGGTCACGCTGCCTGCCGCACCGGCGACGGCGTCCACTGTGGACAGACAGGCCGCCCCGCCCGTGGCGAAGGCGGTGCCGGGCAGCCAGGTCGCGCTGGCCAAGCAGCACGACGACCTGACCACCGCCGCCTACGTCGACGACGGCGGCGCGCTCACCGTCTCGTGGGCGACCTACACCAACCCGTGGCACCCGGCGGTGCGGATCAGCGGGCCGCTGGCCAAGCCGGGTTCGCCGGTCGCACTGGCCAAACAGGCGCCCAAGCGGCTCACCGCGGCGTTCATGGACACCACCGGCAGACTGATGGTCGCCTGGGTGGACGACACCGCGTCCTGGCACCCGCCGGTGGCGATCAGCGGCCCGGTCGGCGTGCCGGGCGGCCACGTGGCACTGGTCCCGTGGCTGGTCCCTGGCCTGTCACCGGTCGAGATCGGTCTGACAGCCGCGTTCCTGGACAAGGACGGCAAACTGAGGTCCACCACGGTCTTCCAGACCGAGGACTGGCCGGAGCCCACCCTGATCGATGGCCGGGAAGGCAACCCCGGTCAGGAGATCGTCGGCACCATCCAGGACGTGGACGGCTCATTCCGGCAGGTCTTCGGCTGGACCGTGCCGAACGGACTGGTGGCAGGCCACCGGGACGGCAAGACCGGGCAATGGAGACTGCCGAACCTGGTCGCCAGTGAGCCGGAATCCGGCAGCACCAGCGGTGGTGTGGCGATGACCCGCATCGCCCCTGGCACGGTCGGCGCCGCGATGGTCTACGGAGCCGGGACGGGCGGCCAGGTCCGGGTCACCGCGGGCGTCGACGATCGGCCGTGGTTGTGGCCGGCGCGGATCGGGATGGGTGGGCTGAGCCTTCCCCGCGAGGCCAAGATCGCCCAGGCCATGCACGACGACGAGACGATCACCGCGGCCGTACTCGGCAGCGCGGGCACGTTCAACGTGGCGACCGCGCAGGTCGGCCGCGCCTGGGGCGACCTGCGGGCGGTGAGCGGCCCGGTGGGACCCGCCGGAGCGCCGATCGCGATGACCAAGCAGACCGACGAGCAACTCACCGCGGCCTTCATCGGCGAGGACGGACAGCTCACCCTGCTGTGGGCGGATGAGAACCACAGCTGGCACGGCCCCGGCAAGGTCCCCTCGGCCGACGCCGAGGTCAACCGGCTGCTGGACGACGCGCGGGCGCGCTGGGTCCGGGGCGAACGCGACCAGGCCATCGCCACCACCCGCCAGGCGATCACGCTGGCCCGGCTGATCACCGGCTACGACCAGCGCTACGCGGTCACCCTGGGCGACGCCCTGGCCGACCCGCTGGCGACCTACCTGGCCGAGACCGGCAACCGGGACGAGGCGATCGCCACTCTGCGCGAGGCCGCCGAGATCTTCACCAGGGCCGGTGACCGGGCGCGGGCGGACGCGGCCAAGCAGCGGCTCGCCGGGTTCGGGGTGTTCACCGGCCGGTGGATCCTCCAGCAGAGCAACGGCTACACCGTGCACCTGGACGCCGGCCTGGCCGACACGGCAGGCGGGTTCACCGCGACCGCCTCCTTCGACGGTGTCAACGGAACGATCGTCGGCGGGAAGGTCAGCGCCACGGGCACCTCCTTCGAGATCCACTGGGCCGACGGCGTGGTCGGCAGGTACACCGGGCAGCGCGGCGCGGACGGCCGGTGGACCGGCGAGACCGTCCGGCTGACCGGTGAGCCGATCACCGCGCGGTGGACGGCGACCGTCGCCACTCCGTAGCCCGCTCCCTTACCACGAAAGGACTTCTCCCATGCGGAGATGGATATCCGTGCTCACCGCGGTGCTGGTGGCGAGCGTGCTCGCCCCACCCGCGCAGGCCAAACCCAAGGCACCGCAACAGAACCCGGCCGCGGTGACGCTGCAACGCGCCGAGGTCTTCTTCCGCACCAACGACGAGGACAAGGACCACGACACCCGGGTCAAGATCGTGGTCACCGACCAGAACGGCACCGAGGCGGCCGTGGTCGAGGACACCTTCGGGCACTTCGACGACAACAGTGACAACGGCCCGTTCCCGATGCGGATCAACCCGATCCCGAAGGATGTGATCAACGCCGGGATGACCACGATGGTGATCGATCCCAACGGGAACGACACCTGGAAGTTCAACCTGCGGGTCGGCCTGTTCTTCTCCGACGGCACCCGGATCGGCACCGATCGCGACGGCCTGGAACTGTCCGAAGGGGACACCACCAAACGCTGGGCCATCGCTGACTACCCCGGCGAGTACCAGCGGATGGACTTCAGCTGGATCGCGCAGCCGGACACCCTCACCGACTCGGTGCGGGACGGCTACGCCCGGCGGATTCCGGCACTGCTGTGGGAATCCTGCGTGCAGCCGGACAACACCGGCCGGGGTGAGGGCTCGGCGAGTCACGTGGCTTCCAGCGCCGCGCTGCTGAAACTGATCGAGGACCCGACCGGGCGGGCCGAGATGGCCAGGGCGCTGGGCACCGACCCGCCGCTGATGGCCGATCCGACCGGGCTCTACCGGCGCTGCCTCGACCGGCTGGCCCCTGGCTGGCGGCCGCCGCCGACCGGCGCCCGCGACCAGCTCAGCACGCACCCCGGCTGGCGGCGGGTGATCAGCGACCTGATGCGGATTCCGGCGCACGCCGGGAAACCGGGCACGGACGCGGTGACCTTCTGCCGCACCGACGGATCCGACACCGAGGACTGGGACATCACCATGTCCCTGGCCATGCGGGCCTGGGGTCAGGTGCGCACGGTGCCGCACTCCGTCCTCTTCGGACTGGAGGATCCCGGCTCGCACCCGGCCAAGATGGCCGAGCTGGCGAAGGAGGTCGCGGCCAGGTTGTGGTTGCAGGGCGCCGGCGCCGCGGTGGACGAGGTGGTGTGCAACATCTCCGGGGTCGACGTGCCGGAGACCGAGAACCACACCCTGATGATCCGCAGCACCCGGTTCCTGCACAACGAACTGCTGCCGCCGACCCAGATCCCGGCACACCGGCCGAAGTACATGGTGGAGTACAACCGGGACTCGAACCCGGACAACGGGAGCAACGGGCTTCGCGGGTACCTGCGGGACTTGACCGCGCAGTGGCTGCGGGAGGACTTCAAGGAGTACAACGCCCGGCCCTACGCGCGCTACCAGATGATCGGGCTGCTCAACCTGTACGACTTCGCCCTGGACCAGGCGATGCGCCAGGATGCCAAGAAGGTGCTGGACTTCCTTGCGCTCAAGCACGCGGCCACCTCCCAGGACAACCAGCGGGTGGCGCCGTACCGGCGCAAGCTGGTCGAGCAGTCGCCGTACCTGTTCCAGGGCAGCACCACCGATTCCATGTTCGAGGCGTGGGTGGGCGGGCTGCCGCAGCCGGTCCGGCCCGCCGCGGGCGCCGGCAGCTTCAGCGGGGAGATGGCACTGGCCGCGACCGCGAGCTACCGGCCGCCGAACTGGATGGCCGATCTGCAGCTGGACACCCGGCACCGGGACTACCTGCAGTACTTCAACGGCCGCAACCAGCACGAGGTGGCCTACGGCGGAAAGGACTTCACCATCACCGGCGGCGGTCGCCGGACACCGTGCCCCTACCCGGGACCCGGCGGCGTCTGCGTTGGCGCGGGCAACGACGAGGGCACCATGCAGCCGACCGTGCTGATCCCGCGCCAGCTGCGCACCGACACCGCCAACACCACGGACAACCCGAAGTACTTCGACAACGTGCGGCTGCAATCCTCCTGGGGCAAGCACATCTCCTGTGTGGAGCGCAACATCGCCTGCGGGGAGAAGCTGATCGTGCCGGACCGGGTGGTGCGGGACAGCCTGGACTGCCGGATCACCCTGTCCCAGCCCGGACAGCCGCTGGAGATCGGGCTGCGGTTCGACCGCTCCTGCTCACCGGAACCCGGACTGTCCTACACCGGGGACTGTTTCTTCGCCTACGGCAAGCAGATCGCACTGGCCACCGGCCTGCCGGAGATGGCCTACCTGGTGACCCACTCCTGCGAGCCGGGCAGCAGCGACGCGGACCGCAAGAAGTGGTTCGAGGCGTTCGTGGAGTACATGGCCATCCAGGGCAACCCGCGTTCGGAGTGGGACCGCTGCGAGGGGCCGAACCAGTACTGGATCAAGGTGCACACCAAGCAGCCGCCAGCGGACCGGATCGACCTGACCGGGGTGACCGAGGGCAGGCCGGTGACCGCGCACGCCACCATGTGCACGGACGAACCCGGCTTCGAGCTGATCATCAACGGCCAGGGCGGTTTCCCTGGCGCCGGCGCGCTCAGCGGTGACCTCACCCTGACCGGCGGCCGCTATCCGGTGTCCAGGGTCTCCCTGGCCACCACGCCGGACCGGACCTCGGCGGCCGGTGAGCAGATCGCGCTGACCGCCACCATCCACGACACCGACAACCGGGTGCCCACCGGCAAGGTGGCCTTCCTGGACGGCGCGCGGGTGATCTCCGAACAGCCGGTGACCGTGGCGGCCGACGGCACGGTGTCGGCGAAGATGCTCACCATCCGGGGCTTGCAGCTGGGGGCGCGGCGGGTCACCGCGGTCTACAGCGGGGACGCGGTGTTCACCGGGGCCGCGGTCACCGAGACGCACACCGTCCGCCCGAACCTGGCCTACGCCCAGGAGCTGATGCAGGTGGGCAAACAGCTGTGGGACCAGGGTGATCGGCAGGGCGGATACGTCCGGGTCGCCGCGGCGATCGAACTGATCCGCGCACTGGCCACAGCTGATCCGGCGCACCGCCAACAGATGGCGGAGTGGCTGGCCAACCCGGCGGCGAACTACCTCGGCGAGCTGGGCCGCCACGGTGAGGCGGTCGAGTTCGTCACCGAGTCCACCGCGCTCTACGACCAGCTGCTCCGGGAGAAACCGGGTGACCGGGGCCTGCTGGACGGACTGATCGGCGCACTGTGGGAGGCCGTGGCCATCCACACCCGCACCGGCGACACCGCAAAGGCCGAGGCCGCCCGGCAGCGGCTGTACCAGCTCGGCGTGTTCACCGGGCGGTGGATCATGACCCAGTCCAACGGTTACGTGGTCACCCTGGAGATGACCGGCGACCGGACCGGCGCGCTGGGTGGTAGCGGCACCTACAACGGCGTCGCCGGGGAAATCCGGGACGGGCGCCGGACCGTGGACCGGGTGGAGTTCGTCATCCACTGGATCGACGGCGCGATCGGCAAGTACACCGGGCAGCGCGGGGCCGACGGCAAGTGGTCCGGCGACTCCGTCCGGCTGACCGGCGAACCGATCACCGCCACCTGGACGGCGATCCAGCCCTGAGCCGCAGCCACCGCGAGTCCCGGTGACTGGGACTCGCGGTGGCCCGGCCCGCCCGGCCGCTGCCAGCCTGACCGTCAGCACGCAGGACGGGAGGAACGCATGAGCGACCGGGTGATCGCCCTGCCGGAACCGGATGCCGACGAGACCGGGCCGTACGCCCACCTCGGCTTCGCCAAGGCCCGGCCGGGGAGCGCGGAGCGGGTGGAGGAGCTGATCCTCGGGCTGGCCGGGCCGTTGCGCGCGGCGCCGGGAG
Organism: Crossiella cryophila; assembly: GCF_014204915.1. Lineage (NCBI taxonomy): Bacteria > Bacillati > Actinomycetota > Actinomycetes > Pseudonocardiales > Pseudonocardiaceae > Crossiella > Crossiella cryophila. The sequence goes on along the minus strand of NZ_JACHMH010000001.1, from coordinate 5,501,067 downwards.
CCATCGAGTTCCACGTGCACCGGGACCGCCAGGAGCCGGACCTGTTCGTCATCTACGAGGTCTTCCGCAGCCGGGAGGACCTGGCCGAGCACCTGGCCCAGCCGCACACCCAGGAGTTCATCCAGGCGATCCAGCCGCACGTCGAGGGCCCGCTGCGGCAGCAGTTCCTGCGCATGTGCAGCACGCTTCCCGCCCAACCGGTCGGTAGGGAGTGACGTCGTGGGACTGCTGATCATCGTGCTGGTCACCCTGACCGCCCTGCTGCTCCGCCGCCTCTGGGCGAAGCTCACCCGGACCCCGCTGCCGGTGGTCACCGCGCGCCCCGGCCGGACCGGGGCGGTACGCCGGTTCCTGGACGGCCTCGGCAAGGCCAAGCAACCTCCCCGGACCGCCCCGGTGCTCACCGCGCCGGAGGTGGACCGCTGGCGGCGGGCCGCCGAATCCGCCCGGCGACCGCGACAACCACAGTCCACAGTGGACTGCGAGGTGCTCGTGGTCGGCGCGGGCCCGAGCGGGCTGATGACCGCGGCACTGCTGCTCCGGCAGGGCGTCAAGGTGCGCATCGTCGATACGAACGCCGGTCCGGCCACCGAATCCCGGGCGTTCGCCGTGCAGGCCCGCACCATCGAACTCTTCCACAGCCTCGGCCTGGCCGAGGAGCTGTCCCGCCGCGGCGTGGTCACCACCGGCATCCGCTTCCACATCAAGGGCCGCGAGGTCGGCGGTCTCGACTTCGACCGCTCGAAGGCGGCCGGCACGCCGTACCAGCACATCCTGATGGCCCCGCAGGCCGAGGTGGAGGAACTGCTGCTGCACGACCTGGCCCGGCACGGCCTGACCGTCGAACGCGGCACCCGCCTGGACTCCCTCACCCAGACCGGCGCCGAGGTCACCGCCCACCTGATCCGGGACGGCCACCCCGAGCCAGAGCTGGCCATCAGCTGCCGCTACCTCATCGGCGCGGACGGCGCGCACAGCGCGGTACGCAAGGGTTTGGGCCTGGCCTTCGACGGCGACCGGTACGCCCAGCGCTACCTGCTCGCCGACTGCCGGGTGGAATGGCCGTTCGACCACGCGCACTTCCGGGTCTTCATGAACCGCGAACGGATCGGTCTGTTCCTGCCCCTGCACGGTGCCACCACCTCCAGGGTGATGACCACCGACCTGTCCACTGAGGACGGTGCACGCGGCCCGCTGTCCCTGGCCCACCTGCAGGAGGAACTGCGCGCGGCCATGGGGGTGCCGGTCACGTTGAGCGATCCGGTGTGGACCAGCCGGTACCAGGCACACCTGCGCCAGGTGGCGGACTACCGGCTGGGCCGCTGTTTCCTGGTCGGCGACGCCGCGCACATCCACTCCCCCGCCGGCGGCCAGGGCCTCAACACCGGCCTGCAGGACGCGGCCAACCTGGCCTGGAAACTGGCCGCCGTACTGCGCACCGGCGCGGACCCGGCCCTGCTGGAGAGCTACAGCCGGGAACGGCACCCGGTCGGCGTGCAGGTGCTCAAATTCTCCGACCGGCTCTACAAGTTCGCCGCCGGATTACGCGGCCGGCGGGCCCGGCTGCGCGATGCGGTCGGCCCGTTCCTGCTCGGCCGGATGTCGGCCGCACCACTGCCGCACCGCAAATCCTTCGCCAGGATCTCCCAGCTCGGTCTGGCCTACCCGCCCAGCGCCTACAACGTCAACGAGCTGCTGTACTCCCTCAAGGGCCCGCTCGCCGGCACCCGCGCCCCGGACGCCCGGATCAACCAGGGACGGCAGCTGTTCGACCTGCTCCGCGACTACCGGCTGCGGGTGGTGGCCCTCTCCCGCGTGCACCTCACCGAACCCGAGATCGCCGCGCACACCGCCCAGCTGCGCAGCATCGCCGACTTCGGCGGCGGCCTGGCCACCCACCTGATCGGCCGGGTGGCCGGACGGCGGGACGACCGGGTCGAGCAGGCCGACAACGTCCAGGTCTTCGAGCACTACGGCCTGACCGAACCGGACTCGCAGGCGCTCTACGTGATCCGCCCGGACGGCCACATCGCCTGGCGGATGGACACCATCGACTACGACGCCTGCCGCCGCTTCCTGGCCACCCTGCACGGCGGAATAGCGGCCTGCGAGGACTACCGCCAGGACCAAGCTGCCTGAAAACGCCCAAAATTGGTGGCGTGCGTGCGAATAATGGGAGCCGATGTCCGTACAGCTCGCATTTGGCCTGGCCGCGGGAGCTGGGCTGCGCTGCTGGCTGCCCACCTCCGGCGGCCGCCTCGCACCCAGACCGGCCGAGGACCGCGCAGGCGCGCACCCACCCGGCGCACCCGTCGCCATCGGACCGGCCGAGGCCGGACCCGAGGCGGTCCGGGAGGCGTGCCGACAGCTCATCCTGTTGCTGGACAAGGGACCCGAGGCGGCCGCGGCAGGCGTTGACCTCGGCGGCGGCTTCACCTCGGCGCGCCTGGCCGGGGCGCACGGCGACCGTCGGGACGCGGTGCTGGCCGCACTGCGGGTGCTCGGCACCGACGGCGCGGACCGCCTGGGCGACCGGACTGCCCGCCTGGTCGCGTTGTTCGGACCGTCGGCGACCAAACGGGTCGGCGCGGCCGCACACGCCGCGGTCACCGAGGAACGCTGGGCCGCACTGGGCCTGGCCGCCGCGGCCTCGGACCTGCTCGGCCCGGAACAACTCGAACGCCTGCTCGAACTACGCGCCCCGGACGGCATCGACCCGTTCCCGCGCGGCGCGGCCTCCACCCTGGCCGGACACCTGTCCCTCGCCCTGAGCGGCTATCCCCAGCCCCGGCGACTCGCGCTGATCCTCAGCCTGTGGGAAGAGGTCTGCGCCCGACTGGTCAAGCGGCAGCGCCTGGCCGGCCTGGCCTCGACCCAGACCAAGGCCGACCGGATCGAGAAACTCCGCACCCGCCACCAGGACTACTTCAACACCGCGATCCTGCGGCAGGCGACCTACGCTCTCGGCAACAGCATGACGCTGGCCACCGCGGCCCGCTGGCAGCCGCCCCGCTGGTGGGCCACCTGGGAACTGACCTGGTTGCTGCACGACGCCATCGCGTCCACCGCGCTGCTGCGGTTCGCCAGGACCGTCTTCGACGAGGGTCTGGCGGCCGCCGCCGAGAAGCACCGCGGCGAACTGCTCGCGGCCGACTCCCTCCTCGACGAGGAAACGCGATCCAATGCCGCCCGCCGCCAGGAAGGCGTCTACAGCCACCCGGCACGGCCGGGGTGCTATGTGCACCAGGTGCTCCAGCTCCTGGAGCCGGGACGGGCGATCACCCCGAAGACCGAGACCGCGGTGCGGACCCGGATCGCCATGGCCCGCAACTACGGCGAGGTCGTCATCGACGCGGTGACCCAGCACCTCCCCACCTTCGAGCGGCAGTACCTGCACCACTGCTGGAACCGCCAGCAGCGCTGGCAGGCAGGCCACCTGCGCAGGTGGCGGGCTGCGGCGGGGTACACCAGGGCGCCGGGCGGCTGGGAGCAGCCGCCGCTGGAGGACTCGCACGCCAAGGAGCTGACGCAACCCCTGGCGCAGCGGCTGGCCGCCAACCCGGATGCGGATCCGGTCACCGTGGAGGAACCGCACGACCTGCTGTGGTACGCCGACCTCGCCGACGCGCTGGCGCCCTTCGACGGCCACGAGTCGGCCACCGCGGTGCCCGGTGAGTCGATGCCCGAGCTGTCCTACGCCGGGCCGCCACCGGGTCAGGAGCAGCCGCGGCCCGACTCGGTGCCGCTGGCCGTCGCCGCGGTGGCCCAGCTGGTCGCCTTCGGCGCGAAACCGCCGCCCCGCTGCCGGAGCTGGACGGAACTGGCCGAGGGGGTCAGCGCGGCCGCGGTGATCGCCGAGGCCAGCGTGGGCGCCTTCCCCATCCCGGCCGAAGTGTCCACTGTGGACAAGCAGGTCATCCCGGGCGCGGACCTGGTGGTGGAGCTGGGCCGCGAGCCGCGGCAGCTCGCTGCCTGGTCCGGCTACATGGGCAACTGCATTGGCGACGCCTGGTACGCCGACCTGGCCCGCAGCGGGCAGTGCGTGCTGATGGCCCTGCGCGACCCGGTCCAGGACCGCATCCTGGCCAACCTGGACATCCGGCGGCAGACCGGCGGCTGGCACGTCTCCGACCTGCGTGCGCGCTTCAACGACAGTCTCGACGCGGACCTGGTGGCGCACATCAAGACCTGGGTGGCCGCCCTCCCCGCGCCCGCCCCGCCCGAACCCGAACCCCTGGAACCCGCCCCGCCGACCCGGGCCCGCGGCGGCTCCCGCCGGACCGCGGCCGCCCGCCTGCCCGCCGACCTCACCCGCGGCCTGGCCGCCGAGGTGGAACGGGAACTGGCCAGCACGGCGGTCGCCGCGGCCCGCCGCACCTACGTCGTACTCGCCCGCGGCCTCGGCCGGGCCGGACACCCGGCCGACTTCGAGCCGGAAGCCGCGGTGATCGCGCTGAAACGCCTCCGCCCGGCCGAGCACGTCGACCTGGTCCGCACCGCCCTGGCCACCGGACTCGGCGCCTCCGCCCTCTGGCACGCCACCCGGGTCCGCCCGCTGACCACCGCGGTGGGCCGCCTCGACCCGGCACAACGCGAGTACGACCGGGTCGCCACCCTCACCGGCCCCGGACCCCTGCCACGTTCACTGCGCGCCCTGGTGCGCCGCGCCGCGATCACCCCCGCGCACGCCATGGACGAGGTGGCGCGGGCGATCAGGACGGCCATCGGCGCACTGGCCCACGACGAGATCCTGGCCCGCTCGGTGGCCCGGCGGCCCGCACCCGAACTGGTGTGCGCACTGGCCATCGCGGCCACCTGCGCTTCTCCGTCCACAATGGAGGGACTGGTGCGGGTGAGCGAGCCGAAGAAGGTGACCGTGCCCGGTTTTCCCGCGAGCACGTTGTTCGACGAGGACGGCCCGTGGCAGCGAGCCCTGCCCTCGGCGGCCGAACTCGGCGCGCCGGTGCGGGACTTCGCCGAGCGGATCGCCGAGCACGGGCTGCTCATCCCGTCGGCGTTGCTGGGCAAGGGCGGCTGGCCCGCACTCTGGCAACGGGCCCACCGCTGACCTGAGCCCGGTCGGGCAAACTGCTGAGAGTAGGTTGGGTCAATGGCCTGTCGGATCAGTGAACTCGTGCTCGGTTGTCACGATCCCGAGGTGCTGGCGCGATTCTGGTGCGCGGTCCTGGACTTCGTCGTGCTCGATACCGAGGACGACGGCTCGATCGAGATCGGGCCGAGGGAGGGCTTCGGCGGGGCGCAGCCGACGCTGGTCCTCAGCCGCCAGGACGAGCCGGAGCAGGGCAGGTCCCGGCTGCACATCGACGTCAACGCCACCGACCGCGATCGGGACGCCGAGCTGGCCCGCCTGCTGGCGCTCGGCGCCCGCCCGGCCGAGGTCGGGCAGACCGGCCAGGAGCAGTGGCACGTCCTGCTCGACCCGGAGGGCAACGAGTTCTGCCTGCTCAAAGCCCGTCTCAACCCGCTCTGACGCCCACTGCCGGGCTGAGGTCCATGTGCACCCGGTAGTCCACGATCCGGTCCCCGTCCAGCCAGATCACCGTCACACACGGCAGTGCCAGCTCGCCGCCGCCGGGCGCCTCGGTCTTGATGGTGAAGCGGCAGAACAACTGCTGCCCCACCACCGCGACCTGTTCGACCACATGCCGCACCCACGGCAGCACACCCGCCGCGCCCGCGGTGGCCTCGACGATGGCGGCCCGGCCGGTCAGGGCAGGGTTGTTGGCGAAGGTGTAGGTGGCGTCCTCGGCGAACCAGGCGCCGAAGGCCGCGGCGTCACCGGCGTCCACCGCGGCGCACATCGCGTGCACCATCGCCTCGTACCTGGCCCTGCTCATCGTTGCAGGGACAGGCCGTGGCGGGCCATCACCTGCGCCACCAGGGCCATGTCGCGCGGGCCGGGCGGCAGTTCGCTCAGCTCGCGGTAGTAGTTCTCCAGGCCGGGCGGGGAGACCACCGCGACGATCCGGGTCTCCTCCTCGAACGGGTTGCTGAACACGTGCGGCACCCCGCGCGGCATCAGCAGCGAATCCCCTTGCCCCAGCACGTGTTCCACTCCGTCGAGTACCACCCGGACCCGGCCCTGCACACAGGTGAACAGCTCGTCCTCGCGGCTGTGGATGTGCGTGGGCGGGCCGCCCAGTCCCGGCGGCACGATGTACTCGAACAGCGAGTACGCGCCCCCGGTGTCGGCTCCGGTCAGGCGGACCTTGATGCCCAGGCCGATCGCGCCCACGTCGACGCCCTCGCCGGAGCGGCAGACGTGCTGTGCCGACCGGGTGGTCGTCTCGGCGTTCCCGTTGGTGTCCATGGTGTCCCTTCGTGCGATCAGAGCGTGACGCGGGCGGCGGTCTCCGGCGCGGCCAGGCGCTGGAGCAGGGCGGGGGTCAGCGCGCGGTAGGCCGCGGGCGCCACCGGGTTCAGCCAGTGCGTGGCGCGGACCCGGCTGGGGATCTGCACGCCGAGGTCGCCGAGCACCTCGTCCACGTTGCGCATGGAGAACGGGATGATCTTGGTGCCGCGGCAGTGGTGGGTGTCGGTGGCCTCGTCCATGAAGGCGAGCTGGCCGAGCACATCGGCCCGCCGGGTCGCCACGTCCGGCAGGGTGAGCGCACCCGCCAGGTCGGCGGCGATCCACAGGGCGGCCATCTCGGCGTTGAGCGGGCTGAAGAAGGAGGAGTTGTAGCCGTTGAGGTACAGGCCGGGCACTTCGAGGGGCTGGATCTGGCGGTACAGCAGGAAGTTGCCGCGCTCGTCGAAGAGCCGCTGCTGCACGGACTCGGTCAGGAAGGGCACGCCCTGGGTGAAGCCGGTGGCGCAGACGACCAGGTCGGCGGGCAGCACCGAACCGTCGGCGAGTTCGGCGACCGGCCTGCCGTCCCGCTCGCCGAGGCTGGTGATGGTCTGGTCGCGGCGCACCTTGATCGCACCCGCGGCCACGCCCTCGAAGAAGCCCTCGGTGGCCAGGCCGATCGCGCCCTTGACGATGTCCTCCATCCGCCCGCCCGGCACCAGGTCGTGCCGTTTGAGCCCGAACTGGCGCACCGAGACCGTGCCAAGGGAGTTCAGCAGTGCGCGGCGCAGCCGGTTGCCGGGGCCGTGCAGGAACTTCTCGAAGCCGCGCAACCAGCGATAGCGGAACAACGCCTCGCCCATCCTGGTCAGCAACAGCATCTTGAAGTTCACCACCCCGGCGATCTTGCGCGGCACCTTCCACAGCAGCTGCCGGGCGATCACGTCGGTGCTGGCCGCGACCTTGCTGATCGGCACGGTCACATCGCACGCCGACTTGCCGTAGCCGACCACCAGCACGTGCCTACCGAGGGCTTGGTCGACGTCGTGGAAATCCGAACCGGCCAGCAGCCGCCCACCCACGGCGGCGAACTCGGCGCGGCCGGGGAACTCGGGCACCGAGGGCTCGCAGAACACGCCGTTGGCCACCACCACCCGGTCGAAGGTCGCGGTGCTGGTCCCGGCCGCCGACCGGGTGGTCACCGCCCAGGCATCACCGTCCTGGACGACCGCCTCCACCGTGGCCGCCAGCCGCAGGCTCGGTTCGAGTCCGAATTCGGCCACATAGGACTCCAGGTACTCCTGCACCTGGGCGCCGGTCGGCCACTCCGGCAGGTGCCGGGGCATCGGGAAGTCGGTGAAGGAGTACTGCGCCTTGGGGCTCTGGGTGGTGAGACCGGGATAGCGGCGGGTGCGGCTCCACACCCCGCCGACATCGGGGGTCCGGTCGAAGACCAGGATCTCGTGGCCCGCTGCCAGCAGAACCTTGGCGGTAGTGAGTCCGGCGACCCCGGCGCCGATGATCGCGACCCGCATGCTGTGTCCTCCTGGTCCGACCTGGTGGGACCACAGTCTCTGACCGGCGGCCGCCGGGACCAACCGAGAGTCCCGGTCAGCGGGACTCGATCTTTCACTCACGGCCCGGCCCAGCGCCTGCTGGAGTAGGCCCGGCTGGCCGCCGCCGCGGCCATCCGCACCGCGGGCCCGATCCGTTCGGGCAGCACGACCGCGCTGGGACCGGTGACCGACAGCGCCGCCACCACGCCGCCGACCGCGTCGAAGATCGGCGCGGCCACGCAGCTGATGCCGACGATGCCCTCCTCCCGGTCATAGGCCCAGCCCCGGTCCGGGATGGCGGCCAGTTCCCGGCGCAACGCGGTCGGGCTGCTGATCGTGCGCGGGGTGCGCCGGTGCAGTCCGGCGGCCACCACGGTCTCGAAGGTCTGCTCGTCGGAGTAGGCCAGGATGGCCCGGCCCAGGCCGGAGCAGTGCGCCGGGATGTTGCCCCCTACCTGGTCCAACATCGGCATCGGGCGGTGCCCGGAGATCTTCTCCACCACCAGCACCTGGGCGCCGTCGAGCACGCCGAGCTGCACCGTGGTCCGGGCCGCCGCGTAGAGGTCCTGCAGGAACGGCAGCACCGCCTCACGCAGTTCGCGCCGCACCGGCACCAGCCCGGACAGCTCGAAGAGCCGGTTGCCGATCCGGTACCGCTCGCCCTGCTTGTCCAGCCAGCCGAGCTGGATCATCCGGGCCGCGGTGCGGTGCGTGGTCGAGCGCGGCAGGCCCGAACGGCGCACCAGTTCGGCCAGGCCGAGTTCGCGGTGGTCGGCGTCGAAGGCGTCCAGCAGCGCGGCGGCGCGTTCCAGCGAACCACCGGCCACCTCGGCCGCGGAGTCCCGGCGAGTGGGACTCATGCTTGGTCCTGCTCGGTCATGACCGGACTGTAGGACGCGTGACGGAGAACAACCAGTCCACTGTGGAACGCACCGCGCTGGTCGGCGGCGGCGCGGGCGGGATCGGCGCGGCCACCGCGGCCGCGTTGCTGGCCGCCGGGCACCGGGTCGTGCTGGCCGGGCGCACCGGGCACACCCTCGCCGCGACCGCCGCGGCCCTGGGCGGCGGTGTGGACCACCTGGTGTGCGACCTGGCCGACCCGGCGGCCGCGACCGCCGCCGTGGCCGAGGTGCGGGCCAGGCACGGCTCGCTCGACGTGCTCGTGGTCAACGCGGGCGGCCCGGCGCCCGGCCGGATCCTGGCCATCGCCGACGACCAGTGGCACCACAACCTGGACCTGCTGGTACTCGGCCCGCTCGCCCTACTGCGGGCCGCGCTGCCGCCGATGGCCAAGCGGGGTTTCGGCCGGGTGGTGGTGATCGGCTCCACCGCGGTCCGCCAGCCGCAACCGGGCCTGGCCGCCTCCACCGTGCTGCGCTCGGCGATGACCGCGGCGGCCAAGCTCGCCGCCCGCGAGTACGCCCACCGCGGCGTCACGGTCAACACCGTCGCCCCCGGGGCCACCGACACCCCGCGCCGCCTGGCGGTGCTGCGGGCCAGGGCCCGGGCCGCGGGCCTCGACCTGGCCACCGCGATCACCCAGGACCAGGCCGAGATCCCGGCGGCGCGGGCAGCCGATCCGGCGGAGATCGCCGCCGCGGTCGCGTACCTGGCCTCGCCGGCGGCAGGCTACGTCAACGGCACCGTGCTCACCGTCGACGGCGGCCGCACCGAGCACCCCGGGTGAAAGGACACCACCGATGGCCACTTCCGGCCCCGCCTTCAACATGGCCGACTTCCTCGCGGGCATCACGCACGCGGTCGCCCCCGGCGGCCAGCGCCCACTGGTCGTGCACGACGAGGACCTCGACACCATCCCGCCCGGCTCGGTGCCCAACCCCACCACGCTGCGCATCGCGGGCACCCTGCCCACCGCCACGTTCGAGTTGTTCCGCCAGGTGATCCCGGCCGGGGAAAGCTCGGACATGCAGCGGCACTACCACGAGACCGTGCACTTCGTGCTGTCCGGCGAAGGCCACAGCGAGATCGAGGGCGAGGCCGAGCCCGTCACCTGGCGCACCGGCTCGTTCGTCTACACCCCGCCGTGGGCCTGGCACCGCCACCACAACGGCTCCGCCACCGAACCGGTGGAGTTCCTGACCATCGAGAACTCCCGGCTGCTCGGCCTGTTCGGGCTCGCCCGCAGGCAGAGCGCCGGACTCGTCACCCTCGCCGAGGCCAAGGCCCGGTTCGACCACCAGGAGGACACGTGAGCGCTGCCACGCCGATCCCCGAGCACGTCAGCGTCTGGGCCGAACTGGCCGATCTGGACCACACCCTGCGGCACGTCGAGGTCCCCCTGGGCACGGGCACCGTGCGCACCAGGGTCCTGCAGGCGGGCGCGGGCCCGGAACTGGTGCTGCTGCACGGCACCGGCGGGCACCTGGAGGCATACGCCCGCGACCTGACCGGTCTGGCCAGGGACTTCCGGGTGACGGTCTATGACATGGTGGGTCACGGCTGGTCGGCACTGCCCGACCAGCCCTACACCATCGACGTGCTGGCCGAGCACCTCGTGTCCCTGCTGGACGTGCTCGACATCGAGCACGCGCACCTCTCCGGCGAATCCCTGGGTGGCTGGGTGGCCGCCTGGACCGCAGCGCACTACCCGGAGCGGGTGGACCGGCTGGTGCTCAACACCCCCGGCAACATCGCCAACAAGCCCGAGGTGATGCACCGGCTGCGGGAGAGCACGATGGCCGCGGTGCTGGACCCGAGTGCGGACACGGTGCGCCGCCGGGTGGAGTTCCTGTTCCACCACAAGGAGATGGTCACCGAGGAGCTGGTGAACCTGCGCCGCCAGGTCTACTCCCGGCCCGGCTTCGTGCAGGCCATCACCAACACCCTGGTCCTCCAGGATCCCTTGGTGCGCAAGGACTTCGCCTGGGACCCGTCCTGGGTCTCCCGGGTGCACGCGCCGACCCTGTTGCTGTGGACCAGCCACGACCCCACCGGCGGCCTGGACGAGGCCGAGTTGCTGCTGGGCTGGCTGCCCGACGCCCGCCTGCACGTGATCCAGGACGCCGGGCACTGGCCGCAGTGGGAGAAGGTCGGCGAATTCCTCGACGTCCACCGCACCTGGCTGCTGCTCGGAAAGGACCCCTCCTGATGGCGGAGATCATCGGCTTCGTCGGCCTGTCGCACAGCCCGTTCGCCGCCCTGCTGCCGCCCGCCGACGAACACGGCCCCGGCGGCCGGTTCCTGCGCGACGCCGAACGCGTGCACCGCGCGGTGCGACGGCTTGAGCCGGACGCGGTGGTCGTCATCGGCCCCGACCACTTCCACGCCAACTTCTACGACGTGATGCCGCCGTTCGTGCTCGGCGTCGAGGAAGCCGTTGGCTTCGGCGACTTCGGCAGTACTGCGGGGCCGCTGCCGGTGGCGGACAAACTCGCCTGGTCGGTCCACAGTGGACTCGCCGAGGCCGGGTTCGACCTGTCCCTGTCCTATTCGCTCACCGTCGACCACGGCATCGTGCAGAGCTACGAGATGGTCACCGGCGGCACCACCGTGCCCATGGTGCCCCTGGTCGTCAACACCGCCGCTCCCCCACTGCCCGCACCGCGACGCTGCCTGGAACTGGGCTGGCAGCTGGGCACCGCGTTGCGGGCCGCGGAATTCCCGGGGCGGGTGCTGGTGGTGGCCAGCGGCGGGCTGTCGCACTGGTTGCCCTCCAACGATCCGCGCGATCCGGCCGTGGTCGGCGAGCGCCGCGCCGCGCTCATCCACGGCCGGGCCGACGCCCAGGCATTCGCCGCCGCCCGCGAACCCCGGGTGCGCGCGATGGGCGGCAATCCGCAGGCCAGGGTGGCCGAGGAGTGGGACAACTGGTTCCTGGAGCGGCTGCGGGCCGACGACGCGGGCGCGATCGCCGCACTCGGCCACCAGGGCATCGAGGAACTCGCGGGCACCGGCGGGCACGAGGTGCGCTGCTGGCTGATCGGCCAGGTCGCGGTCGGCCTGCCGCTGGTGTGGACCAGCTACGAGCCGGTGCCCGAGTGGATCACCGGCATGGGCATCGGCGCGACCTTCCCGGTCGACTGAGGGCCTTCAGTCCACCGGCTGTGCGAAGCGGGGGCCGCGGCGTCGGCCCCCGCTTCTGTTGTGCGCCAGTGCTTTCAGTGCTGCGCGAGGTCCAGCGCGATGTCACCCAGGAGGTCTTCCTGGCCGCCGACCAGTCGCCGCCGCCCGGCCTCGGCCAGGATCTCCCTTGCCTGTACACCGGTTCGCTCGGCCGCGGTCTCGGCGTGCCGCAGGAACGAGCCGTACACCCCCGCGTAGCCCAGCATCAGCGTGTCCCGGTCCACCCGCACCGGCCGGTCCGGCAGTGGCCGCACCAGGTCCTCGGCCGCGTCCTGCAAGGCGAACAGGTCCGCGCCGTGCGCCCAGCCGTGCAGTTCGGCGACCGCGGCGAAGGGTTCGATCGGGCAGTTGCCCGCGCCCGCGCCAAGTCCGGTCAGCGAGGCGTCCACCCTGGTGGCGCCCTCCTGCACGGCGACCACCGAGTTGGCCACCGCGAGGGAGAGGTTCTCGTGCGCGTGGATGCCGATCTGGGTGGTCTCGGCGAGCACGTCCCGGTAGGCCCGGACCCGGTCGCGCACATCGGTCATCAGCAACCGGCCACCGGAGTCGGTGACGTAAACACAGTGCGCGCCATAGGATTCCATCAACCGGGCCTGGGCGGCCAGCTCGGCGGGCGCGGCCAGGTGGCTCATCATCAGGAACCCGGCCACGTCCATGCCCAGCCCGCGCGCGGCGGCGATGTGCTGGGCGGCCACATCGGCCTCGGTGCAGTGCGTGGCCACCCGGACCGAACGCACCCCCAGCTCGTGCGCGCGGCGCAGATCGGCCACGGTGCCGATACCGGGCAGCAGCAAGGTGGTCAGCCGCGCGGTGCGGATCGCGCCAGCGGCCGCCTCCAGCCAGGCCCAGTCGGTGTGACTGCCCGGCCCGTAGACCAGGGACCCGCCGCCGAGGCCGTCGCCGTGCGAGACCTCGATGGCGGCCACGCCCGCCGCGTCCAGCGCGCCGGCGATCCGGGCGACCTGGTCCGGGGTGATCCGGTGCCGCAGGGCGTGCAGGCCGTCCCGCAGGGTCACGTCTTGCAGGTAGAGCTTCACGTCCGGACCTCCGCTGCTGTCCCGACCAGGTGGTCGGCGATGGCCTCGCCGGTGCGCAGCGCGGCGCTGGTCATGATGTCGAGGTTGCCCGCGTAGCCGGGCAGGTAGTGCGCCGCGCCCTCGACCTCCAGGAACACCGAGACCTGGTGCGTGACCGGCTCGCTGGTGAGGGTCCTGGGCTGGTCGGCGGGCACCGGGGTGAGTTGCACGGGCTGTTTGAGCCGGTAGCCGGGCACGTAGGCGGCGACCGTGGCCACCATCTCGGCGACCGCGGCCCGGATCGCGTCGTGGCCGGCCGGGTCGGGGGCGTTGACCAGGGCGAGCACCGTGTCCCGCATGGTCATCGGCGGTTCGGCCGGGTTGAGCACGATGATCGCCTTGCCCCGGCCCGCGCCGCCGACCTCGGCCAGGGCGTGGCCGGTGGTCTCGGTGAACTCGTCGATGTTGGCCCTGGTGCCGGGTCCGGCCGAGCGGGAGGCGATCGAGGCGATGATCTCGGCGTAGGGCACCGGGACGACCCCGGCCAGGGCGGCCACGATCGGGATGGTGGCCTGGCCGCCGCAGGTGACCATGTTGACGTTGTGGGCGTCCAGGTGGCGGTGCAGGTTCACCGCGGGCACCACCATCGGGCCGATCGCGGCGGGGGTCAGGTCCACGATGCGCTTGCCGTGCGCGGACAGTACCGCCGCGTTGTCCAGGTGCGCTCGTGCGGAGGTGGCATCGAAGACGATCTTGATCTCGGCGAAGCCGGGCAGCCCGAGCAGCCCGTGCACGCCCTCGGCGGTGGTCGGCACACCCAGCCGGGCCGCACGCGCCAGGCCATCGGAGGCGGGGTCGATCCCGGCCAGGGCGGCCAGTTCGAGGGTGCCGGACAACCGGAGGATCTTGATCATCAGGTCGGTGCCGATGTTGCCCGAGCCGAGCACCGCGACCTTGGTCCGGGCGCTCACCCGGTCACCGCCGCGAAGCTCGCCCGCACCCGGCCGAGCCCGGTGATCGTGGCCGCCACCCGGTCCCCCGCCTGGACCGGCACGACCGGTCCGAGCGCGCCGGTGAGCACGACCTCCCCCGCCCGCAGCGGATCACCCAGTTCCAGCGCGGTGGTGGCCAGCCAGGCCAGCGCGGTCAGCGGATCGCCGAGGGTGGCCGCACCGGTCCCGGTGGACACGACCACGTCATTGACGCTCATCGACATCGCCACCTCCCTCGGCACGAACTCCGCCAGCCGGACCCGCTCGGTGCCGAGCACGAACAACCCCGCCGAGGCGTTGTCCGCGACCGTGTCGGCGAAGGTGATGTCCCACCCGGCGATCCGGCTGTCCACGATCTCCAGCGCGGCCACCGCGTACGCCACGGACGCCGCCACCGACTGCTCGTCGAAGGGTCCGGCGGTGAGGTCGGCGCCGAGCACGAAGGCCACCTCCGCCTCCACCCGCGGCGCTACCAACCGTTCGGTCGGGAGAGCCGCGCGGTCCGGAAAGGCCATGTCGGCCAGCAGCACGCCGAAATCGGGCTGGTCCACGCCCAGCTGTTGCTGCACCGCGGGCGAGGTGAGCCCGATCTTGCGGCCCAGCACGGCCGCGTCCACCGGGATACCCAGCCGCTGCACGGTGTAGGCGGCGATGACGTCACTGCCGATCAGATCGCGGACCGGGGCGCAGCCAACGCGGGTGCGCCGGGCCTCGGCGAGCCGGTCCGCGGCCAGGCGCACCGGCGTGGCCACGGGACTGAGGTGCGGGTTCATGCCGCCATCGTCACCGCCCCGACCGCCCGGACGGCAGGGAAAAGTTCCGCTCAGCGGAACTCCGTGCGACCATCAGCGAATGACCGTCCCGAACACCCTGCTGGGCAAGGTGATGATGGTCCTGCACGCTTACGGCATCGACGACGAGGAGCTGGGCTTCGCCGAACTGGGCAGGCGCACCGGCCTGGCCAAGGCCACCCTGCACCGGCTGCTCGGCGAACTGGTCGAGGTCAGGCTGCTGGACCGGGGTGAACGCGGCTACCGACTGGGCGGTCACCTCTTCCAGCTCGGCATCCGCGCCTCGGTGGAACGCCGCCTGGTCGAGGTCGCCACCCCGTACCTGGAAGACCTGTACGAACGTACCCACGAGACCGTCCACCTGGGACTCCGCGAGGGCCACGAGGTGGTCTACGTGGCCAAGATCGGCGGCCACCGCCAGGCCGCGTCGCCGTCCCGACTGGGCGGTAGGTTGCCGTTGCACGCCACCGCGATCGGCAAGGCCCTGCTCGCGCACGCCCCGCCGCACGTGCTCGCCGAGATCCTCGCCGCGCCACTCACCCGCCGCGCCCCACGCACCGTCAGCACCCCCGGCGCGCTCCGCCGCCAGCTCCGCCAGGTGGCGAGAACCGGGGTGGCCTATGAGTTCGAGGAGTCCCGGATCGGCCTGGCCTGCGTGGCCTGCCCGGTGCTGGACCAGGACGACCGGGTGGTGGCCGCGGTCAGCGTCGCGGGCCCCACCACCCGGTTCCACCCGCAGGCCCACGCCGCCTCGGTGCAGGCCGCCGCCACCGGCATCGCGCTGACCCTGGCCCGGCGCGCGGCCCTGACCGCGGACCCGGCCAGGTGACCCGCTACGCCCGCGGTGCGGCCTGATCGAGCTGTTCGCGCAGGATGTCGCCGTGGCCGGCGTGCCGGGCGAACTCCTCGATCATGGCGAGCAGGGTCCAGCGCAGGCTGACCGTTCCCTCCAGGGGCATGTGCTTGGTGTCGTCGAGGTCGAAGCGGGCGGCGATCTCCCGTGATCGCAGGCTCGCGCGCTCGAACTCGGCGATCACCCCGGCCAGGGTCTCGTCGTCGGTGACGGTGAAGGTGCCCTCGTCCCGTTCGGAGTATCCGTCGCATTCGGACGCCTCCAGTCCCGCCCAGAACCGTTGGAACCAGATCCGTTCGGCGCCCGCGGCGTGCTTGAGCAACGAGATCGGCGTGGTCAGGGAGGCGACGAGCCTGCGGCGGGCGTCCGCTTCGGAGAGGCCGCGGACGGTCTCGATCAGGGCCGCGCGGTTGCGATCAAGCATGTTCTCGATGATCGCTCGTTCGGTGCCGTCGGTGATTCTGTTGGTGGTCATGGGCTTTCACTCCATTCTCGGGCGAGGCGGGGTTCGCGGACAGCGACATGTGTCCAGAAGGTGGAACAGGAGGGGAACGACGAGGCGTTCGATGCGGGTGGAAGCACAACACCGCGGTGGCCGGGCAGATCCATTGAAGGCGCCGACGTCGTCACCGTACCACCCGGTCCCGGCACGCGGCGGCCACCCCTCCGGGTGATCCACCTACGACTTTGGTGCTACCCAACAGTGCCGTCAACGCCGATGCCCCCACCCACCCCACCAACAATGCTGAACCTGTCCCCCCACCGAAAGGCCCCCAATGCGCCGGATAGTGCTGGCCCTGTCCCTGGTAACGGCTGCCCTGCTCGTCCCGACCGTCAACGCCGCCGCCCTCGACACCGCTTCCCCCGGCGCGCACAGCCTGGGCGACCGCCTGTTCCCCGACCTGGGCAACGGCGGCTACGACGTGCTCGACTACGACATCCGAATGACCTATGTGGACGGTAGCCAGCTGATGCCGGCCTCGGTCACCATCCGCGCCAAGGCAACCCAGCCCCTCTCCACCCTGAGCCTCGACGCCGCCGCCCAGCAGATCAAGTCGGCCACAGTGGACGGACGCCAAGCGGAGTTCCGCCAGGACAAGGAAAAACTGCTCCTAGGCCCGGCGGAGCCACTCCGCGCGGACGGACTGTTCACCATCCAGATCGACTACACCGCCGACCGCGGCAAGAACCCGACCCCGCCAGGCGTCAACCTGCCATCAGGGATGAAGTGGCCGATCACAGCCTGGGTGGAGACCCCCGACGGCTTCGCCGTGATGGGCCAGCCCGACCGCGCCCACCTGTTCTTCCCGAGCAACGACCATCCCAGTGACAAGGCCAAGTTCACCTTCCACCTGACCGTGCCGAACGACCGCACCGCCGTGGCCAACGGCGACCTGGTGACCAAGGAGCCGCACCCGGACGGCACCACCACCTGGACCTACCACACCAAGGACCCCATGCCCACGCACGTGGTGCAGCTGGCGGTAGGCCGCTTCCGCGCCCTCAACCAGGTAGGCCCGGACAACCTGCCGATCCGCAGCTACCTGACCACAGCCCCGTTCCAGAACATGAACCTCACCGACGACATGGAACGCACCGCCCGCAAAACCCCGGACCACGTGGCCTGGCTGACCAAGGAACTGGGCCCGTACCCCTTCACCCGCTACGGCGTACTCGGACTGTCCAGCACCTACAACTCGGTAGCCCTGGAAACCGCCACCCTGTCCACCTACGGCGCCGCACTGTCCCTCCCCCCGGAGAAACAGGCCCCCACCATGGTCCACGAGCTGACCCACCAGTACTTCGGCGACTCGGTCTCAGTGTCCACCTGGGACGACATGTGGCTGAGCGAGGGCCACGCCCGCTTCTACGAACGCCGCTACGCGGCCAGCCAAGGCTGGATCAACCTGGACCAGGAACTGAAGTCCCAATACCAGTCCGACCAGAAGAACCGCACCACCACCGGCCCCGCAGGCCACCTGAAAAACCCCTACAGCGTCCTGTTCGACACCAACGTCCCCGGCCAGCTAACCCTGGAAGGCCTACACACCCTGGTCGGCCCCGACACCTTCCACCGAATCGAACAGACCTTCCTAGACCGCTACCGCCACAAATCCGCCAGCACCCAGGACTACATCACCGTCGCCAACGAGATCTCCGGCCGCGACCTGACCGACTACTTCCACAACTGGCTCTACGGCACCACCACCCCACCCATGCCCGGCCACCCGGACTGGACCAGCTGACCCCACCCCCGCCACAGCCCCGCAGGCTGTTCCCCGCCGTTCTCCCCGTGCTGTTCGGTCTCCTGGTCTATGGGCTGGCTCTGGTTGTACTTGGCCGTCACGTTGGTGACTGGGTGCGGTTGAACCGCTCGATGCTCCTATGTGTGTCAAGTGGTTCGTGGGAGTGCGTGGAAGATCTCTCGGGCGACGCAGCGTTTGAGGCATCGGATGATCTCGCGTTTGGTGAGGCCCTCGGTGGTGCGGCGGTGCAGGTAGGCGCGGGTTGGTGGGTGTTGCCGCATGCGGGTGACGGTGGCCATGTAGATGGCTGATTTGGCTGCGCGGTCGCCGCTGCGGGAGAGGCGGTGACGGCCGGTGGTCCGTCCGCTGCTGGCCGGTTGGGGTGCGACGCCGCAGAGTCGAGCGAAGGATGCCTCGCTGGCGAGTCTGTCGGGCTTGTCGCCGACTGTGACGAGGAGTTGTCCCGCAATTTCGGCACCGATGCCGGGCAGGGCCATCAGCTGGGGTGCTGCTGTGGTGAGGAGTCGGCGGAGTTGGCGGTCGAGCGTGGTGATCTGCTCGGTCAGGGTGTGGATGCGGCGGGCGAGTTCGTGGATGGCGGTGGTCGCTCCGGTGTGCAGTAGCCGGGCGGGCTGGTCGA
Source organism: Crossiella cryophila (assembly GCF_014204915.1). Lineage (NCBI taxonomy): Bacteria > Bacillati > Actinomycetota > Actinomycetes > Pseudonocardiales > Pseudonocardiaceae > Crossiella > Crossiella cryophila. The sequence goes on along the minus strand of NZ_JACHMH010000001.1, from coordinate 5,482,577 downwards.
TCAAGGTGGCGAGGTCATCGTGGTCGGGACGCAGGTTCAGGCAGTGGTTGATCAGCGTGCGACCACGGAGCGTGCGTAGTGGTTCGCGGAGGTTGTCGGGTGCGGTGACGATCAGCACGTGCAGCGTGTTCACCGCCTGGGTGCGGGCCTTGACCGCGGACCCGCGGGTCAGGCGCAACATGCGGATGACCTCGACCGCGCCGTCGCGGGACTTCGGGATGGCGGTGGCCCCCTGGCCCAGCACGGCGCGGGCGGCCTGCTCGGCGTCGAGTCGATCGGACTTTGGACTTTCCGGCTGCCCGCCTGGCATGCCGGTTGGGTCGGTTGATCTCGATGACGGTGACGTCATTGCGGGTCGGTGACCAAGCCGGCGCGGCGCCGTAGCTGCCGGTGCCTTCGCCCCCGACCGCGATGACCCGGCCGTGGGTGTTGAGCCAGGCCAGCAAAGCGCGATGGCCCTCGACCGTGGCAGGGAACTGCTGATCGGCCAGGACCGACCCGCTCTCGTGCAGGACAACTGCGTGATGGGTGTCTTTGTGGGTGTCGACACCCCCGATGACACCCGCGATGGTGCTTCTCATGCTTGAACCGCTCCACTCGTTGCCGCGATGGCAGCACTACCCGACCGGGTGGGTGGACAAGCCTGTGACGGGGCTTCTGGCCAAGCTCCTATCAGGTCACGCCCACCTGGTCGGGGTGCTCAACGGCGGCGTGGACCTAGTCATAGCCCAGCCCCGGACCGCTCGAGGACGGCGGCCGCGGCCATGGACTCGCCGGCCACCACCGGGCGGGATCTTGCCGATCTTCTTGACGTCGAGGTGGATCAGGTCACCGGGGGCCGGGTGGCACGGATGCGCTGCCCGGTCAGCGGATCGCACTCGGCCAGCCGTGGCATGTCCCGCCGGGTGAGGATCCGCGAGACCGTGCGGGCCGGGACACCGGTGGCCGCGCTGATCCGGGCCGGGCCGCACCGCAGCTCGATCCGGGTGGCCACGACCTGGTCCTCAACCTGGGTGCAGGTGTGTGCGGGCATGCGGTGTGACCGGCTGGAGCGATCGTCCAGGCCCGCGACTCCTTCCTCGCGAAAGCGGCGGACCCGGCGATGCGCGCATTGCCGGGAGACACCCAGCACTTTGGCCACGTGGGCGACCGGTCTGCCAGCGGTGATCCGGTGAAACCAGGACCAGGCGTCCATGCGCGGTCAGGCGGGCGTTGGCGGGTCCCATCGAGGCCTCCGGCTGTGGTGACTGACGTCGCAATCACCACCGCACCCGGCGGCCGCACCCATGATCAAGCCGACACCCCGTCACCAACCTCATGACCAGATACACCTGGTCGCCCACACGCCGTTCCCCATTACGGCACCCGGCAGGTCTGGAGCGCCGCGCACCAGCTCGGCGCCTCGTTCGGCATCCCGCCCGGTCCAGCGCCGCGCACCATCCCGGTCACCGCCAGGCGCGGACTGCCCGGCACAGTGGTCGACAGGCTCCGCCGCGCCGGCCTCGGCGTCTGGCCCAGCGACCTCAGCGCGAGCCGCTTCCCGAGCGTGCCCCTGGCCAACCGGCTCCCAGCGGTTCTACTGCTGCCCCTGTCTTCACCCAGACCCCAACACTTCAACGGCGGATCAGCGCCACCATCGAGAAGCCACTGGGCCGGAACGTCACAATGGCCCCACCGGAGGTGCGACCACCCGATCCCGCCGCACGAACAACACCAGCACCGCCGCCACCAAACAGGCCGCCGCCAAGGCATACAGCCCCCAGGTGACCTCCCCGGTGGCCTCCTTGATCAGGCCGAAGCCGTACGGGGCGACGAAACCGCCCAAATTACCCAGGGAGTTGACCACCGCGACCACCGAGGCGATCGCCACCGGGTGCACGTTGCCCTGCGGGATGGTCCAGAACAGTGGGCTGGCGCTCTTGAAGCCCATCGCGGCTACGCACAACAGCACCAGCGCGAACACCGGCGAGGCCACCGCCGCGAGGTAGGTCGCGATGGCGGCCACCACCAGGGCGGCGATCAGCAGGGGTTTGCTGCGGCCGGTGCGGTCGGAGGCGCGGCCGGTCAGGTACATCGCGACGATCGCGCAGATCCACGGTAGTGAGGACAGCAGGCCGACGGTGACGTCGTCGGCGCCGGAGATGCGATGCACGATGGTGGGCAGCCAGAAGGTGTTGGCGTAGATGGAGAGCTGGATGGCGAAGTAGATGAGGCAGAACAGCAGGATCTGCGGGTGCAGCAGCATCCGCCAGCGGGAGACCGGGCCGTCGGCGGTGGCTCGGCGGCCGGCGTCCTCCTGTTCGATCGCGTTGGATAGCGCTTTCTTCTCGTCCCCGGAAAGCCAGGTGGCGGTCTCGATGCTGGTGTCCAGCCTGCGGTAGGCGAACAGGCCGACCACCACCGACAGCGTGCCCTCCAGCACGAAAAGCCATTGCCAGCCGGGGATGCCGAGGAAGCCGTGCATGGCGAGCAGGGGTCCGGAGAGCGGGCCGGAGATGGCCGCGGCGATCGAGGAGCCCGCGACGAACAACGCCGTGGCGCGGCCGCGGTGGGAGGAGGGCAGCCAGCGGGAGAAGTAGTAGATGATCGCCGGGAAGAACCCGGCCTCGGCCGCGCCGAGCAGGAATCTGAGCAGGTAGAACGACATCGGGCCCTGCACGAACACCATGGCCGCGGACACCACGCCCCAGCTGACCATGATCCGGGTCAGCCAGATCTTGGGGCCGTAGCGTTCCATCAGCATGTTGCTCGGCAGCTCGAAGAGCGCGTAGGCGATGAAGAACAGCCCGGCGCCGAACCCGTAGGCGGCCGCGCCGAGACCGACATCGGCCTCCAGGTGCCGTTGCACGTAGCCGATGTTGCCGCGGTTGAGCTGGTTGCAGATCAGCATCACGATGAACAGCGGCACCACCCGCCGGAACACCTTGCCCACCGCGAGATCCAGAGGTCCGACCATCCCCGGACTCTAGGTACTGCCCGGGAGATCGGTAACCGTCATCAGTCGGGGAACAGTGCCCGCGGTGTGCTGGGCAGCCAGGCCGTGACCAGCAGGCCACCGGCCGGGCGGGCCGCCAGGTCCAGGGTCCCGTCGTGGGCGCGGACGATGCTGCGCACGATGGCCAGGCCGAGGCCGACGCCGACCTGGTCGTCGGTGCGCACGCGTTCGGTGCCGCGCTGGAAGGGTTCGGTGAGGGTCGGCACCAGTTCCGGCGCCAGCGGCCGGCCGGTGTTCGACACCCGCAGCACGCTCGCGCCGTGCCGCGATTCGGTGTGCACGGTGACGGTGCCGCCGACGGGCAGGTTGTAGACGATGGCGTTCTGCACCAGATTGGCCACCATCCGCAGCAGCAGCGCGGCCGACCCGGTGGTCGGGGCCGGATCGCCGGTGACCTCCAGGGTGATCTCGCGCCGTTCCGCCAGCGGCAGCAGGGTTTCGGCGACCTCCTCGGCGAGCAGCGACAGGTCGACGGGGTCGCGGGTGAAGCCGCCGCGGTCGCTGCGGCTGAGCAGCAGCAGCGCCTCGGTGAGGTCGATCGCCCGCTTGTTGGCGGTGTGCAGGCGGTCGATCAGCTCGCCCCGGTCCTGGCTGGGATCGGTGCGGGCGACCTCCAGGAGGGCCTGCGAGATCGCCAGCGGGGTGCGTAGTTCGTGCGAGGCGTTGGCTGCGAAGCGTTGCTGTTCGGCGACGTGGGATTCGAGCTGTTCGAGCATGGTGTCGAAGACGTCGGCGAGTTCGCGGAACTCGTCCTGGCGGCCGGGCAGCCGGATCCGGTGGGACAGCGAGCCGTTGGCGGCCAGCCGGGCCGCGTCGCCGATCCGGTTCAGCGGCGCGAGCATCCGCCCGGCCAGGAACCAGCCGCCCACCAGGCCGATCAGCAGCAGCACGACCATGGCCACCGCCACCGCCTCACCGAAGATGCGCGACAGCAGGTACCGGTTGGGGCTGATCCCGAGCAGGCCCTGCTCCTTGTTCGGCACGTGCCGCAGCAGGTACAGCCAGGCCACGGCGATCAGCACACTACCGGTGACCAGCACGACCCCGGCGTAGCTGACGGTGAGATTCAGCCGGGCGCTCGCGCCAGGACGCCTATCCACGGGCATCGCCGGTGTCGATCCGGTAGCCGACGCCGGAGACGGTGGCGATCAGCCAGGGTTCGCCGAGCCGCTTGCGCAACGCGGAGACGGTGATCCGCACGGCGTTGGTGAACGGGTCGGCGTGCTCGTCCCAGGCCCGCTCCAGCAGCTCCTCGGCGCTGACCACCCCGCCCTCGGCCGCGACCAGGACCTCCAGCACCGCGAACTGCTTGCGGGTGAGCGCGACGTAACGCCCGTCGCGGAAGACCTCGCGGCGGAACGGGTCCAGCCGCAGGCCGGCGATCTCGCGCACCGGCGGCCGGGCGTGCCCGCGCCTGCGGTCCAGGGCCCGCAACCGCAGCACCAGCTCCCGCAGCTCGAAGGGTTTGGTGAGGTAGTCGTCGGCGCCGAGCCCGAACCCGGACTCCTTGTCGTCCATCCGGTCGGCGGCGGTGAGCATGAGGATCGGGATACCGCTGCCGGAGGCCACGATCCGCCGGGCGACCTCGTCACCGGAGGGGCCGGGGATGTCGCGATCGAGCACCGCGAGGTCATAGGAGTTCACGCTGAGCAGCGCCAACGCGGTGTCGCCGTCGCCGGCGATGTCGGCCGCGATCGCCGCCAGCCGCAGCCCGTCCCGGACCGCCTCGGCCAGGTGCGGCTCGTCCTCCACGATCAGCACACGCATACCCGGAGCCTATGCAGCCTGGCAGATCGGCGACACCCGGACCTCGGATCTGGCGCGCCACCAGCGGCGGGAGATCAGCGCGGCCAGCACGGCTCCGGTGGCGTTGAGCAGCACATCGTCCACAGAGGACACCCGATCCAGCCACAGCACGTACTGGAGGATCTCGATCATCAGCGAGCTGCCTGCCGCGACCGCCAGCACCCGTCTGAGCGACCCCATCGCGAAGAACCGCATCGGGGCGCAGAACCCCAGCGCCGAGAAGACCAGCAGGTTGCCGATGATCTGGCCGGTGTCCATCTCCAGCAGGTCCTGCAACGGCACCAGGCTGGTCCGCCCCGGCACCAGACCGGCCTGGCTGCCCGGCGTCAGGGTCAGCACCACGAACGGCAGCGTCCCGTACACCAGGAAGACCTCGGCCACCGACCGCCGCCAGGCCCACCCCGTCGGCGTGCCGCCTGCCCGCCGGAACACGGCCAGCGCGCACACCACCAGCCCGGCCACCGGTAGCGCGAGCACCGTGCTCGCCACCAGGCCGGTCTCCGTGCCGATCCAGTCCTGCCACTTGTCGAGCACTCTTACTCCGCTTTCCTCAGAACGAGATTGTCTTGCCGTACCAACAGAAGTCAGGGCGGGCCCATGATCACGTTCTGCTCCAGCTCCAGGATCTCCCCCAGCGGGATGTCGTCATAGTTGCTGAGCACCACGCCGACCCAGCCGCTGTCCAGGTAGAGGTTGTAGTTGACGCTGGTGCCGGGGTTGGTGCCACCGCGCCCGGTCACCCACTGTCCTTTGTGGATCGACATCGGCATGGTGTAGTTCGTGAACGCCGGGAAATCGGGCGGCGGGCCACCGAACTTGCCCCGGCCGATCGGGAGCTTGGCCTGGGTCAGCAGATCCGCGTAGGCCTTCTGCAACACCGTGCCGTCGCGCAGCCCCTGGGCGAACCGGGCCAGGTCGGCCGCGGTGGCGAAGCCGCCGTTCCCGGCGTGGTCGATGAAGGCGCGGGCGTTGTTCTTACCCGGCTCGAACGGACTCAGGCCGCCCTTGTCCAGGTTCCGGACCGCGTCCACCCGGCTGCCGTCGGCCTGCCGCATGTAGGAGTGCGCGATGTGCGGCTCGGTGAGCCACTGCGTCCTGGTGAAGAACCCCGACCCGGTCATGCCCGCCCGCCGGAAGATGTGCTCGTGCACGTAGTCCCAGTAGGTCAGGCCGGTCACCGCCTCCACGATCTGCGCGGCGACTACCAGACTGCCTTCGGTCCGGTCGGAGTCCGAGCCGGGGGCGAATTCCAGCTTGCCCTGCCGGGCCCATCGCTCCCAGTACTCGTGCACCTCTTCCTTGCGGTGGAAGACGCGCTGCAGGTCGTGCGGCGGGTGGACCATCCCGGAGGTGCCGCTGAGCAGGTGGTGGACCTGTACCTGCTCCAGGATGCCGGTGGCGAAGCCCTTGAGGTGGGTGCCCACCGGCTCCCACAACCGCACCCGGCCCTGCTGCGCGAGCTGCAGGATGGCCACCGCGGCGAAGGGCTGCACCGCCGAACCGAGGTTGACCGCCACACCATCGTGGTTGCGGATGCCCTTTTCCTTGTCCGCCATGCCATAACTGCGCGAGAGCACCGTCCGCCCCCGGTAGGACAGCAGCACCGTCCCGCAGAACTTGTCCTCAGCGGCCAGCTTCGCCACGAACCGGTCGTAGGCCCCGCCGGGCAGGGTGTCCGGCGGCAGCCGGTCCTGCCGGGAGGACTCCTCCGGCGCCGCGTGTCCCAGCCCGGCGCCCGCCAGCGGCGCCCCGGCCACCACACCGGCCGCCAGCCCGCCCCAGCCGAGCAGCCGCCGCCGGTCGATGGCACCTGCGGAATCCGAGTTCATCCCCACGGTCCTCTCCTGGCCGGCGCACCGACCGTTGTCGCTGATCGGCTCCACTGAAGTCCTCGGACTGTTGTCAGGGCGTATGCGGTTTTCGATACGCCCGCGATACATCCCGCCCCACCGCGAAAGACCCGGCCCCATGGCGGACATATGCCCTCCGAGGAGCAGTCCGTCCTAAGGAGAAGCCCCCGTTGAGACACCACCGCCCGCGGGCCGTGCTCGGCCTCGCGCTGAGCACGGTCCTCGCCCTCGTGGTCGGGACACCCGCCGCCGCGACCACGGCCCCCACCAGCCCGCCCTCCGCCACCGGCAACGCCGCTGGTGGCCACTGGATCACCCTGGTCACCGGTGACCGGGTACGCACCGACGGCCAGGGCCGACCAACGCAGTTCCGGCCAGCGCCGGGCCGGGAACGCATCCCCGTCACCGTCCGCTCGGTCGGTACGCACGTCTACGCGGTGCCAGCCGACGCCGAGGTGATGATCGCCGAGGGCAAGCTCGACCGGCGGTTGTTCGACCTGGCGCTGTTGAGCCGTCCCGAGTACACCGCACGCAAGGGCCTCGGGCTGCTGGTGTCCGCCCAGGGCGGGGCGCCCGGGTGGCGGCGGAGTGGCGCGGAGGTGACCCGGTCGTTCCCGCGGATCGGGGCCGAGGCGGTGACGGTGGCCGCTGATCGCGCCGGCAGCATGTGGGAAGCGCTTACCGTCGGTAGTGCCAAGGAGCGTCGGCCCGCGCCGGGCGTGAGCACGATCTGGCTGGACGCGGTGCATCGGGCCGCGCTGGATCGCAGTACCGGGCAGATCGGTGCGCCCGCGGCCTGGCAGGCCGGGCTGGACGGCAAGGGCGTCAAGATCGCGGTGCTGGACACCGGGGTGGACCAGACCCACCCGGACCTGGCGACACAGGAGATCGCGGAGCAGAACTTCACGCCCGCGCCGGACAACAAGGACCGGGTTGGGCATGGCACGCACGTGGCTTCGATCGCCGCGGGTAGTGGGGCCAGGTCCGGGGGGAAGTACAAGGGTGTGGCGCCCGGTGCGCGGATCCTGGACGGCAAGGTGCTCGGGGATGACGGCTCGGGGGCGGAGTCCGGGATCCTGGCCGGGATCGAGTGGGCGGTGCAGCAGCAGGCGGACATCGTCAACCTGAGCCTGGGCGGCCAGGACAGCCCGCTGCTGGACCCGATGGAGATCCTGATCAACAAGGTGTCCGAGCAGACCGGCACGCTGTTCGTGATCGCCGCGGGCAATGACGGGCCTGACTCGGTCGGCTCGCCCGGCAGTGCGCAGGCCGCGCTGACCGTGGGTGCGGTGGACCGTGGCGACAAGCTCGCCGGTTTCTCCAGCACCGGGCCGCGCAACGGCGATGGCGCGATCAAGCCCGACCTCACCGCACCCGGGGTGGCCATCGGCGCGGCGGCCGCGGCGGGCAGCAGGCTGGGTGCGTCCCGGCCCAGGCCCGCCGAGGGCTACATCTCCCTGGACGGCACCTCGATGGCCACCCCGCACGTGGCCGGGGCCGCGGCGATCCTGGCCCAGCGGCACCCGGACTGGCGGGGTGAGCAGCTCAAGGCCGCGTTGATGTCGGCGGCGAAACCCGGTGCGCACAACCCGTTCGAGCAAGGCGCGGGCCGGGTGGACGTGGCCAAGGCGATCACCCAGACCGTGTCCGCGGACAGCTCGCTGTCCTTCGGCACCGCGTTGTGGCCGCACGGCGACGACACGCCGATCAAGCGGGATCTGGTCTACCGCAACAGCAGCGACCAGCCGATCACGCTCTCACTCAGCGCAGAGGGCAAGGGCCCCAACGGTTCTGCCGCACCGCAGGGCTTCTTTACCCTGGGCCATCAGACGCTGACCGTGCCCGCCCGCGGCACCGCGGGCACCTCGCTCACCGCCGACACCAGGCTGGGCGGGGACGACGTGGGCACCTTCAGCGCCTACGTCACCGCCACCGGCGGCGGCCAGTCCGTCAGCACCCCGGCCGCGGTCACCCGCGAACCCGAGCGGTACAGCGTCACGATCAAGGCCATCGACCGCAAGGGGCAGCCCGCCGCGGACTGGCGGGCCGAACTGCAGGGCGTCACCGGGGAGGGCAAGGGCTCCTACCACCAGCTCGGCACCGGTCTGGAAACCCTGCGGCTGCCCAAGGGCCGCTACCTGATCACCGGGCGGAGCTGGGTCGGCCCGGAGCAGCCGGACGCCAACTACAACTGGTTCAACGGCGGCAACATCGAGGTCGGCGCGGACACCACGCTCACCCTGGACGCCCGCCAGGCCAAGCCGGTGGACATCCGGCTGCCCGATCGCGAGGCCGTGCAACGGCATTCCTACATCCGAGTGGGTCACAAGACGCCGGGCATGGAGTACGGATTCGGGTTGCTGGGTCTGCCGTTCAACGTGCTGCACACCGCGCACGTCGGTCCGGCGGGCAAGGCGGGTGAGACCGAGGAGCTGCTCGTCGGCGCCTACGCCGGGACCGCCGAACGCACCGAGTTCCACCTGATCGACCAGTCCAGCACGCTCACCAGTTTCTGGACCGGCTACCGCAAGCACCTGACGAACCGGGACCTGGTCACCGTCACCGCCGCGGCCGGTGGCACCGCGCCGGATCGCACCGGCTTCCTGTTCGCCAACGCCGCCACCGGCGACAGCACGGTGATCGCCGGCGCCTTCGGTTACGCCCTCCCGCACACCCGGACGATGCACCTGTACTCGCCAAGGCAGGAATGGGGTTTCCGCTTCGAGCAGGACCACGGCAACACCACCGAGGCAGCCTGGGAAACGGAGGACGAGGTGCTCAAGCCGGGCCGCACCCACCAGAAGACGTTCAACACCGGCGTGTTCGGCCCAGCCCTGCCCGAACAACGCCGGGCCGGGCTGTTCCGGGACGGCGACATCCTGCTCGGCGGCCTGCCGTTCTTCGCCGACGGCCAGGGCCGCACCGGCGGTTCGGTCGTCGACTCCGGCTCGACCGTGCTCAAGCGGGACGGCCAGGTGATCGGCTCCACCGACCGCCCACTGGACCCGGAGACCTTCTTCTCCCTGCCCTCGACAGCAGGCCGATACGAGTTCAGCACCACCGCCAACCGCAAGGACCTGGCCACGATCAGCACCTCGGTGACCACCACCTGGGGCTTCACCTCGGCGCACACCGAGGGCCTGACCAGGGTGCCGGTCTCGATGGTCCGGTTCACCCCGGCGCTCGGCCTGGACGGCACGCTGCCCGCGCACTCCTGGCAGCGGGTGCCGCTGACCGTGCAGGGCGCGGCAGCCGGTGACCAGCTCAAGTCACTGACCGCGGCCGTCTCCTACGACCGGGGCACCACCTGGGAGCAGGCCTGGGTCGCGGGCGGGGCGGTGTTCCTGGTCAACCCGGCCAAGGGCAGGAGCGTGTCACTGCGGGCCACCGCGGTGGGCAAGGGCGGGGACACGGTCACCCAGACCGTGCTCGACGCGTATCTGACCAGGTAGCGCGGGGAAGAACACGAGGCGCCCTGCCGACTCCCCACGGCCGGGCGCCTCGTGCTGTTCAGCGGTCATGCGGAAGTCATCGATTCTCGGTGCTCATTTGTACTGTCCGGCCAATTGCGGATCGCCATAGTGTTCGCACAGTCACTCAAGGTGAGAAGCAGAAAGCCAATCGTGCACACCGCAGGAAAGGACTCCTCGTGAATCTGCCCAGGTTCATCCGCTCGACGTCGGTGGTCGCTGTCGTCACGACGGCGATCGTCCTGTCCCTCACCTCCGCGGCCAGCGCTTCCAGCGCGTTGTACTGCCCGCCGGGCCTGACCCTCGACACCTCCAGCATCACGCACAATCAGGGAGTTCCGTGGACCACCACCTATACCTGCAAGAACTCTGACGGCTCAATCAGCGCAGTGAACACTGTTTCCGGCTATCACTGAGAAATCCCGCTCGTGGTGTCCTGGGCCCCGTTTCACGGCGGGGCCCAGGACACCATGTGTTCAGCGACCCGGAAACGCCTGGTCGTACAACGCTCGCAGCTCGTCATCCGCCGGACCGCTGTACCCGCAGCCCATCACCTGCCGGTCCGCGGCCGCGACCAGGTAGGTCTGACCAGGCTCCGGCGCCAGTCCGGCCAGGATCGCCGAACTGGCCGCGCCGGCGTTGCGGACCTCGGCGAGGTCGGTCTCCGCGCCGGTCCAGGTCCGCTTGACCTGCAACGTGACCAGGTTGTCCACCACCCGCAGCACGGTGCCCTCGAAGGCCAGTCCGGCGGTGGTGGCCAGGTGCTGGGCCTCGGGTTTGGGGCAGCGGCCGCCGGTGTTGTCCTCGCGGTCGGTCAGCGCGTTCACCGTGGTCTTGCCGCCCGGCGGCGGCGAGGTGGTCGCCAGTGGCGGGCTGGTGGAGTGTGGGGTGCCGGTGCCAGAGGGCGGCCGGCCGGTGGGGCTCGGCTGGGTCGCGCTGCTGTCCGGCACGCCCGTGGCCGTGCCCGGGAACGTGCCCGTGACCGGTCCCGGCCGCCCGCTCGCGGTGGGCAGGGCGATGAGTGGACCGGGGCCGGGTTCGGTGCCGCCGCTGCCACCGCTGGTCAGGGCGATCACCACGACCGTCGTCGCGACCAGGGCGCCGGCGCTGATGAGCACCAGCGGACGTCGGAGGAAGGGCGGGCGGGGTGTGCGGACCTCGAACGCGGCGGTGCTGGCGTCGGCGAGCAGGCGCCGGGTCTGCTCGGGTGGCAGGGGGCGCAGGCCGGCTGCCGGGTCGGCGCGGCGCAGCCGGTCGCGCAGGTTGTCCTCGGTCATGGCCGCTCCACTTCCGCCTGCGCCCGCTCGTGCTCGGGCAGCATGGACCTCAGCTTCTGCCGTGCCCGGTGCAGGCGGATGCTGACCGCGTTCGGGCTCAGCCCCACCACCAGGGCGATCTCGGCCGGGCCGAGTTCCTCCCAGGCCCACAGCCGCACCAGTTCGGCGTCCACCGCGGACAGCCTGGCCAGTGCGGCGGCCAGTTCCGGATCCGGATCCGACCCGGCCGGCGGCGGCTCGGGCGGGGCCTGCTCCGGCGGCCTGGCCAGCTGCCAGATCCGCACCAGTAGCCGGTCCTGCCTGCGGCGCGCCCGCTCGGCGTTGGCCAGGCAGTTCCGCGCCACGGCGTAGGCCCAGGCCAGCGGCTCGACCGGGAGTTCGGCCCGCCGCCGCCAGCAGACCAGCAGGGTCTCGGACAGCACGTCGTCCGCGGTCGCCGGATCCGTCCGCCGGGCCAGATACCGCCGCAACGGCTCGATCAGCCCCTGCGCGACCGCCTCGAACCCGGCCTGGCGCGGCTCCACGTCCACCTGCTCCACCCTGGGATATGTCCGGCTGCGCACCCAGTCTTTCAGGGACGCCTCAGCGAGTCGGGCCAGGCTCCGGGGGCAGGCCAGGAGTCCTCGACCAGGCGGCGCAGCCGGTGCAGCGAGGGGCTGGCCGCCCGGTCCGGCGGGTGCACGATCAGGTCGCGGATGGCGTAGGCCAGGGTGTACAGCCGCAGCCGGGCCGCGGGGTGCGGTCCGGTGAAGGCCGCCGGGTAATCCTGTTCAAGCCAATGCAGCACCCTCGGATGGGTGTCGGTCCCGACCAGGTGGTCGGTGTCGGCGCGTTCGCAGAGGCGTTGCAGGTCCAGCAGCGGCGGCCCGAACCGCACCCACTCCAGGTCCAGCACGGTCAGCTCACCGGAGTCGGACCACAGCAGGTTGCCCAGCTGGAGATCGCCGTGCATCAGCCCGTGCGCCGCCGGATCGTCGACCGGCTGGCCCAGCGGTGCGAGCTGGTGCAGCAGCCCGGCGGCGGCGCGGAGCAGGCCGGGGTCGACCTGCGGCAGGCCGGTGGCGTGCTCGGCCAGCTCGGCCGCACGCGCCACCGGCAGCGGGGTGAGGTCGGCGCCGAGCAGGCCGGTGATCCGGTTCTCCGGGCGGTAGGGGCGGTCCAGCAGCAGTGCGGTGAGATCCGGCGGTGGTGTCCACTCGTGCAGTTCCCGCAGCATGGCGGCGAGCTGGGACACCGCCGACCGGCGTTGCCCGGTGCTCAGCGCGGGCCAGCACTCGTCGAGCGGGCGGCCGGGCACCAGGCGGGTCAGCGAGTAGGCGAGCTGAGCCCCGTGGATGAACAGCGTGCCGTGGTCCAGGACCTCCGGGCGGCGGATCGTGGCGGGCAGCTCCCTGGTCACGGCGACCTCGCGGCCGATCCGGGCGACGTCGCCGCGCCAGGACACCCGCAGCACCACCGGGCCGCGGTGCTCGTCCTCGATCGACCAGGTGTCGTTGGAGTGACTGAGGATCCGCCGGGGTGGCGCGAGTGGCCGCAGTCCGGCGGTGGCGCACACGTGGTCGAGGCGGGCATCCTGCGGCGGGACGGTCACCGGCTGATCCTCGCACCCGGCCTCAGTCCTTGAGGAAGCGCGACAACTCCGCGATGACGAACCCCGGGTTCTCCTCCACCAGCCAGTGCCCGGCCTGGGGCACGTCCACCGCGCGCACGATGTTGGTCAGTCGTGGCGCGGCCGTGGCCTTGATCGCCTCGGCCTGGCCCTGCGCCGCCAGGACCAGCGCCGGGACCCGCACCGGCGCGGCCGCCACGGTGTCGCGGACATCCTGGTCCAGGCTGCGGTACAGCTCGAAGCCGCCGGAGAGGGCCCCGGGACGGCGGTAGGTGCGGGCGTACTCGGTGATCTCGTTGTCGCTGAACGGGGATCGGTCGCTGGTGCCGCCGAAAGCCGTGCCACCAAAGGAGACCTGGGGGTAGAACAGGGCCAGGTACTCGCGGACGTTGTCCCCCACCACGGCCTCCGGCACGCGGCGCTGGGAGTGGAAGGCGATGTGCCAGCTCAATGATCGGTAGGTGGCGGCGTTGATGCCGGGGCCGGGCAGCGGCAGGTCGAGGTAGCCGAGCTGTTTGGTGTCGGCAGGAAATTGGGCGGCGTACTGGAAGGCCACCGCCGCGCCCAGGTCGTGGCCGATGACGCGGGCGTCGCGGATGCCGAGGCGGTCGGCGATCAGGGTGTGCACGTACCGGGCCAGGGTGGCCTTGTCGTAGCCGGTCGGGGTGCCGGTGCTGTCGCCGAGTCCTGGCAGGTCGATGGCGTAGACGGTGTGGTTCTCGGCCAGTGCGGGCATGATCGGCCACCAGCCGAACCAGGTCTGCGGCCAGCCGTGCAGCAGCACCACCGGGGTGCCGCGGCCGCCGGTGACGTAGTGCATCCGGACGCCGTCGACCTCGGCGAACTCGTGCCGGAAGGTCTTGGCGAAGGCCGGATCGCCGTGGGTGGCGGTGGCGTGCGCGGGAATCTCGGCGGCGGGCGGTGTGGTGCAGGCGGCGGTGCCGATCAGCAGGGCCAGGGCGGTGGCGGCGATCCGGCGGGCGGGGCGGCGGGTTGCGGTGATCATGGCGTCCTGTCCTGGGGGTGGCGGGCGGTGACGCGGCCAGTCTCGCCAGGGGTTGCCGGAACTGGCACGGATTCTTGCCGTTCTGGCAACCTGGGGCCATGGACGACGATCTGGATCAGGTGCTCGACGCGGTCGGCCCCCGCCTGCGCGCGCTGCGCACGGCCCGCGGTCTCACCCTGGCCGAACTCGCCGCGGGGACCGGGATCTCGGAGAGCACACTGTCCAGATTGGAGGGTGGGCAGCGCAAGGCGACCCTGGAACTGTTGCTGCCACTGGCCCGCGTCCACGACGTGCCGCTGGACGACCTGGTCGGCGCGCCACGCACCGGCGATCCGCGGATCCACCTCAAGCCGATCCGGAAGTTCGGCCTGACCTTCGTGCCGCTGTCCCGGCGGCCGGGCGGGGTGCAGGCGTTCAAGATGCTCATCCCGGCCCTGCCCGAACCGGCCGAACCCACCCCGCAGACCCACCCCGGCTTCGAGTGGCTCTACGTGCTCAACGGCCGGCTGCGCCTGGTCCTCGGCGACCGCGATCTGACCCTGCCCGCCGGCGAGGCGGCCGAGTTCGACACCTCCGCGCCGCACTGGCTGGGCAGTGCCGACGGCGCGGCGGTCGAGGTGCTGGTGCTGTTCGACCCGCAGGGCGTGCGGGCGCACGTGCGGACCACGCCGGAGCGCTAGCACAGGGTTACGCTACAACATGTAGCTAAATTAGCCCGATTGGCGTATTCCCTGCCACCGTCGACTCGGATAGCGTCTTTTTCCAGGGGGGCAATTCCGGGACCAAATCCCGCAGAGGGGAAAACATTCGAGCAATTCCGCACACCTGACTTCACGCTGGGCGAAAATCGCCATGCAGGTTGCCGCTGTTGTCGGCATCGCTTTTGCCGGGGACGTCATCGCGGCTCCGACCTGCACCGGGACCAACCTGAACCGCGGTGGCCCGATCTTCTTCATTCGAAACTCCTTACCTCTTAGGGGATAGATTTATGAAAATCAGTTCGCGCTGGTCGAAAATGACCAAAAAGGCCACCGCAATCGTCGGACTGGCCATTGCCGGCGGCCTCCTCGCGGCCAGCCCGGTCAGCGCCGCGCCCGCTCCCGCCGCATCGGCGCCCACCTCGCCGGTCACCACCGCGGGTGCGCTGAACTGGGTCTGCGCCGGCTCGTCGATCCCGGCGAACCACGTCATCACCATCGTCGGCAACGGGTGCAGCGGGCTCGGCAACTGGTTCGTGGTGCCCGTGAATCCGACCGGCATGTGGGTTTGCCAGATCTCGCCCATCCCGCCGGGCTACGTGATCAGCCTCTCCGCGCCCGCCTCGAACTGCGGCGCCTTCGCCGGCCGCTACTTCATCCGGCCCGCCTGATCGTCAAACCGAGTTGCGCCCGGCCGGAGACTGATACCAGGTCCGGCCGGGCCGTCTTGCCAGGGGGAACACGGAGATCAGCGCATGGGTGCGATGGACGCGGTGGCGAGCCGGGTCGCCGGTGGGGCCACCGTGACCTTCCGGCCCAGCGGCTCCTCGATGGTGCCGCTGATCCGCAGCAAGCAGCAGGTGGTCGTCGCCCCGGTCGACCCGGCGAAGGTGGAGGTCGGCGACATCGTGCTGGCCAGGGTCACCGGCACGGTCTACCTGCACCTGGTCTCGGCGGTGGATTTACCCCGCAAGCGGGTGCAGATCAGCAACAACCGGGGCCGGATCAACGGCTGGACCAGCCACGATCGCGTCTTCGGCATCTGCGTCGAGGTTGAGGGCGTCGCCAGGTCCGGCGCCGCGGGCAAGACCCGCACGGACGGCCCGGCTACAGCTGCTGGCGGCGCACCATCTCGTTGATCCAGCTCGGCGCGAACGGCGAGGTGCAGTTCGGCGGCGTCGGGTAGTCCTTGAGCACCTCCAGGCGCTCGCCGATGTCCAGGGCGCGGGCGCGGTGCTCGGGGTGTTCGATGCCGATCTGGGCCAGGCAGTGGTTCATCGCCCACTGCAGGCGTTCCGGGGCGTCCTTCATCTGGGCTTCGATCAGGTCGAGCAGCCCCGGCAGGTCCAGGCCCTCGGGCTTCTTGACCACGCGTTCGCTGGTCAGCGCCCAGCCCGCGCTGGCGATCACCGGGTCCGGGTCGGCGAACCAGGTCAGCCGCAGCTCCTCGGCGTGCGGGCCCTTCTTCACCACGTAGTTGACCAGCCAGTCGTGCACCTTGGGCCGCCGCGCCTCGCGCAGCATGCGGTCCAGCTCGTCCCGCTCGAACGCCTTGGGGCGGCAGATCAGCAGGGCGAGCAGCCGGGCCGGGGTCTCCCCCGTCGCCCACAGCTGGCGGGCGAGGTCCTGCTGGGTCTTGAGCCGTTTCGCGATCGCGCGCAGCTTGCCCAGGTTCACCCCGTGGTCGTCGCCGTGCTTCTCGTTGACCGCGCGGGCCTTCGGGTCCTCCAGCGCGGCCAGTTCGGCCAGCAGCTCGGGCACGGTGGTCCCGGCCAGGGTGGTCTCGGCCATCACGCTCTCCCTCGTCCGTCCCGGATGCGGCCCAGCCTACGAGCTGGCGGCGCGCGGCGCGTGGCCGTTCACCCGTAGTAGGACAGGAACATGTCCACGCCGTGCGTGATCAGCCGGTCGGTCAGCTCAGGACCGGGCGGCGGGCCGTAGGCGCCGTAGACCTGGTGCGGGGAGAGCACCAGGCCGGAGAGTTGCAGCGCGGCCAGGTCGAGATCGGGGATCTTCAGCTCGGCGCGCTCGACCAGGCGGGTCAGCGCCGCGGTGATGCTGGCGTGGAAGCGTTTGGGGCCGCGTTCCAGCCACGCCTCGCCCAGGGCCGGGAAGCGCCGGATCTCGCCGGTGACCAGGTTGCGCAGGGCGAGCACGTCGGGGTGGCTCAGGCCGCCGACCCAGGCGCGGCAGGCCCGGATCAGGTCCGCGCGCACCGTGGTGCCACCGTCGAAGCCGGATTCCAGCAGGGTCAGCGCCTCGCCGAGGGCCTCGTCCAGTGCCGCGCCGACCACGGCGGTGAACAGCTCCTCCTTGGTGCGGAAGTGGTTGTACACGGTCACCTTGGACACCTCGGCCGCCGCGGCGATCGTGTCCATGCTGACCTCGAAACCCTCGCGCAGGAACGCCGTGCGCGCGGCCCGCACGATGGCCAGCCGCTTGCGTTCGGCCCGTTCCCCGCTGGGCGGACGATGCTCGGCCACAACCCCTCCTCCGGTTCCCGGCCGACCCTACCGCATAACTGAACTGTACGGTTGAGTTCATATGAACTCGGGAGTACAGTTCTGGCGACCGAGTTGGGAACTCCGCATCGGAGGCGAGTGATGACGGACGTGACACGTCGTGGACTACTGGGCATGGCGGCGGCCACCGGGGCGGTCGCGCTGGGGGCGCCGCAGGCGCTGGGCGCGACCGATCCGGCGCGCTCGTTCCAGCGGCTGCTGAGCGCGGAGAACGCGGTACTGCTGCTGGTAGATCAGCAGGTCGGGCTCTACACCGGCGTGCGGGACCGGCCGGTCGGCGAGCTGAAGCACAACGTGGTGGCGCTGACCAGGGCGGTGAAACGGCTTGGCGTCCCGATCGTCACCACCGCCACCGGGATCAGGAACCAGTGGGGGCCGGTGATCCCGGAGCTGGTGGCCGAACTGCCCGCCGGGCACCAGACCATCGAGCGCACGGTGATCAACGCCTGGCGGGACGAGCGGGTGCGCGACGCGGTCCGGAAGACCGGGCGCAGGCAACTCCTCATCGCCGGGGTGTCACTGGAGGTCTGCGCGGCCTTCCCGGCCATCTCGGCGCTGGCCGACGGGTTCGAGACCTTCGTGGCGGTGGACGCCTCTGGCACCTTCAGCGAGGCCAAGTACCAGACCGGGTTGCTGCGGATGACCCAGGCGGGCGTGGTGCTCAGCGACTACGCCACCATCGGCGTGGAGTTGCTCGGCGACAACGCCAACCCGGCCGCGCACGACGTGTACACCGCGCTGGACCTGCCGTTCGCGACCCTGGTCGGTCAGCTCGCGGCCGCGTTCCGGCCGAAGTAGTCCACTGTGGACGGTCAGCGGCCCGCGGTCGCCCCCGCGAGCCAGGTGCGCAGGGCCCACCAGGTGTGCAGGGTGGTGAGCACGTTGGAGCGGCCGGTGGGCGAGGTCTCGCTGAGGTCGATCTCGGTGAGTTCGGCCAGCCGGTCCAGGCGGTAGCGCACGGTGTTGGCGTGGATGTGCAGGGCCGTTGCGGTGGCGGTGAGCCTGCGGCCGTGGTCGAGGTAGCACAGCGCGGTCGCCGCGATCTCCTGGTGGAAACCGCTTTTCTCGTCCAGCGGGCGCATGAGTTCCGCGGCCAGGGTCTGGGCCAGCGCCGGGTAGGCGGCCAGCGCGGTTTCCCCGGCGAGGTCGGTGAGCCGGTGCACGCCGCGGACCCCACTCCTGGCGGCGACCGCGAGGGCGCGCACGCACATCGGGTAGACCTCGCGCAGCCCGGTCAGCGCGGTGGCCGGCGCGGCGACCAGGAGCACCTCGTCCTCCTCCGCGGCCGACGGTGGCTGCTGGGCCAGTCCGGCCAGGCGGCCCTCGACCAGTCCGTACACGCCGCCGAAGGGTTGCAGGCGGGCCTCCAGTGCCCTGGCCCGGCCCGGATCGGTGACCTCGGAGACCACGCAGTGGTAGTGCTCGGCCGGTCGCAGGCCCGCCCGGCCGAGTTCGGCCGCATCCGGGAAATCGCCGTCCGGTACCAGCAATCGGCGCAGCACCTGGGTGTTGAGATCGCGCGCGGTGCGGGAGAGCTGGAGTTCGGCGGTGTGGTAGCCGCTGATGATGTGCCGTTCCACCGCGCCGACGTAGCGGTCCAGGTCGACGATGAAGTCCAGGATGGTCGCGTCGTCGGCGGCGGTGGCGCGGGCCAGTTCCACACTCGCCCTGATCAGCTCGGTGCGACCGGCGTGCACCCCGCGCAGCAGGCCGCCGATGGACACGCCCTGGGCGGCCCGGTCCGCGCCGAGTGCCTGGGCCGCGGTGAACTCGCCCTCCTCGTGCGCGTCCCCGCGTTCCAGGTGCGCGATGCCCTCGGCGAGCAGGGTGGCGATGTGCCGCCGGTTCTCCGCCTCCGGCAGCCGGGCCACCTCCGGCGAGTGGGCGCGGGCCGCGCTGGTCACCCTGGCCACGACCCTGTCGTCGGCGGCCACCACCGCCAGCGCCCGCAGGATCACCTCGGTCATCCGCCCAGTCGGCACAGCACCCTCCGAGACGTCGTTGTGTGGCGGCCACAACGGGGTCGACGGCCTTTGGCTGGACGAGCCTATCTTCGCCTCGGCCACTACTGGTTACCTGGGATCACGCGAGCGTAACAGCGCGGCCTACCGGCCGGTCGGTTCGTGTCGACACCCCCTTCAGCGCGGAAAGGTGTGTTCAGCGTGCCCAATTCCAGTCAGGACACCGGTGCGGGATTCAGCAGGCGCACGCTGTTGAGCGCGGGCGGCGCGCTCGCCGTCGGCGGCACCCTCGGCATGGGTCAGGCCAGCGCGGCACCGGCCGCCGGGCCCGCGGCCGACGCGGACGTGATCGTGGTCGGCTCCGGGCTGGCCGGGCTGGTCGCGACCTCGGAGCTGGCCGCCGCGGGCAGGCGGGTGCTGTTGCTGGACCAGGAACCCGAGGCGAGCCTGGGCGGTCAGGCGTTCTGGTCGCTGGGCGGGCTCTTCCTCATCGACTCCCCCGAGCAGCGCACCGCCGGGATCAAGGACTCCCTGGAACTGGCCCGCAACGACTGGTTCAACACCGCCGGATTCGACCGGGGCGTGGACAACCCCCTGGGTGAGGACTACTGGGCCAAGCGGTGGGCCGATGCCTACCTGGAGTTCGCCGCCGCGGAGAAGCGGAACTGGTTGCACGGCCTGGGGGTCCGCTGGGTGCCGATCGTCGGCTGGGCCGAACGCGGCGGCATGCTGGCCGACGGGCCGGGCAACTCGGTGCCGCGCTTCCACCTGACCCTGGGCACCGGTCCCGGCGTGATGGAGCCGTTCGAGAAGCTGGTGCGCGACCAGCACGCCAAGGGCAACGTGTACTTCCGCTTCCGCCACCAGGTCGACGGGTTCCTCACCTCCGGCGGCGCGGTCACCGGGGTGCGCGGCAGCGTGCTGGCGCACAGCACCGCCGCCCGCGGCACCCCCAGCTCCCGGGTCAAGGTCGGCGATTTCGAGCTGCGCGCGCCCATGGTCATCGTCACCTCCGGCGGCATCGGCGGCAACCAGGAACTGGTGCGCCGCAACTGGCCCAGCCGCCTCGGCGCGCCGCCCACCCGCATGATCACCGGCGTGCCCGCGCACGTGGACGGGCGGATGCTGGGCATCACCGAGCAGGCCGGGGCCAGGGTGGTCAACCGGGACCGGATGTGGCACTACACCGAGGGCATGGCCAACCACACCCCGATCTGGCCCGGCCACGGGATTCGGGTGCTGGCCGCGCCGTCCTCGCTGTGGGTGGACGCCACCGGCCGCCGCTTCCCCGCCCCCGGCATGCCCAGCTACGACACCCTCGGCACGCTGGAGCTGATCAAGCGCTCCGGGCACGACTACTCCTGGTTCGTGCTGAACAAGCGGATCATCGACAAGGAGTTCGTGCTCTCCGGCTCCGAGCAGAACCCGGAGCTGACCGCGAAGAACCTGATCGCCTACCTGGCCAGCCGCCTGCTCAACAGCACTCCCCCGCCGGTGAAGGCGTTCATGGACAAGGGCGAGGACTTCGTCATCGCCAACGCGCTGCCCGAACTGGTCGCCGGCATGAACCGGCTCACCGGGAGCAACCTGATCAACCTGGACTTCCTGCGCAGGCAGATCACCCTGCGGGACGGGCAGGTGGACAACCCGTTCACCAAGGACAGCCAGATCATGGGCATCCGCAACTCGCTGGCCTACTCCGGCGACAGCCTGGCCCGCACCGCACCCCTGCACAAGATCCTGGACCCGGCCGCGGGCCCGCTGATCGCGATCCGGATGAACATCCTCACCCGGAAAACCCTGGGCGGCCTGCAAACCGACCTGTCCGGCCGGGTGCTCGGCGCCAACGGCCAGCCCATCCCCGGGCTGTACGCGGCCGGCGAGGTGGCCGGGTTCGGCGGCGGCGGCGTGCACGGATATCGGGCCCTGGAGGGCACTTTCCTCGGTGGCTGCCTGTTCTCCGGGAGGCAGGCCGGGCGGGCCGCGGCCAGGGAGGGCGCGTAGCGGCTACTTCCCTCCGGGTGACTGGGTTGCGGCGTACGAGGCGAGGCCGTCGGCCATCCGCTGCATGACCTCGCGCATCGTGCGCCGCAGCACCCATCGCAGTCCCCAGCGCGGGTGGTAGGTGCCGTGCCAGTGGATGGCGGTGCCGCCCTCGGCGGTGGGTGCGAGGTCGACCACCGCCCGGTAGTCGCGCAGGGCCCAGTTGAAAGCGTCCACATAGGACAGTTGGCGCTCCTCGACCAGCCAGGTCAGGCGTTCGCCGGTGACCACCCGGCCGGCGCGGAAGGCGCGGACCGAGCCGACGGGATCCCGGCCGTCCGGGTCCAGACCGCTGGAGCGCTCCGGCACCAGACTGTCCACTGTGGACCAGGCGGGCCAGGTGCGGGCGTCGAGGAGCAGACGCCAGACGACCGCGGGTGGCGCCGTGCTGGTCGCGGTCGCCTTGTAGTTCTCCATGATCGCGAACCTAGGCGGCCGGACCGGGCGTGGACATGCGCTCGATTGCGGAGAGGCGGTCAGTTCTTGCGGTAGGCCGAGGGCCGGACGCCGACCTGGGCCAGGAAAGCGGTGGACAGCGCGCCGGGGCTGGCGAACCCGCAGCGCTCGGCGATCTGGGCGATGCTCAGGGTGTTGTCGGAGAGCAGTCGCCGGGCCTGGTCGATGCGCAGGCGGGTCAGGAACCGGTGCGGGGTCAGGCCGGTGGCGGCCCGGAACACCCGGATGAAGTGGTACACGCTGAGGTGCACCTGCGCGGTGATGACGGCGCGGACCGCGGCGTGCTCAGGCCCTGGCGGATCGGCCCGGCGGCCCCGGGTGAGCAGGTGGGTGGCCAGGAAGGCCGCGGCGGTCTCGACGTAGAGGTCGTCGGTGTCCCCGGCCGCGGCCAGTGTGCGCAGGAGTTGCTCGATCACCGGATCCCCTGTGCGCAACTGTGCCGACAGTGCCTGGAAATCCGGGCGCGCCACCGAGCTGGGCCGCGGTCCGGGCGATGGTGGCACCTGGACCATGCGCATCGCCGACTTCGCCCGGTAGCCGCGTTCGCCGGCCTGGCCGGGCACCACCAGGTCCAGGTTGCCGGGCAGCCAGCGGTGCCGGCGCAGCTTGCCGTCGGAGCGGATCCGCAGAGGGCCTCGACCACGTGCCGGATCATTTTCTGATCGCAGCCGACGATCTCCGCAGCCGCCACGAACTCCTCAGCCAACAGGTGGTCGCAGTAGCGGTGCACGGCCGCTCCGACCTCGGTGCGCGCAGGGCGCTCCGCTCAGATCATCATCGTCGAAACCCTGGACGGCCCGGTCACCAGTAGGTCCCCGGCGGATTCAGGATCCAGCCCGCATCGGTCTGCTGGAACCAGAAAGCCAGCTCCACCTCGAGTTTGCGGCCACGGTAGGTGAACGCGACCCAGACATGGCCGTGGCCCGGGTTCCAGGTGGGCTCCTGGAGCTGGAGTTCACGGAGCCAGGAGAAGTCCTCATCCCACGGGTCTAGGTCGTCCTCCTCCTGGTACTTGAGGCTGTCCGCTTCGACCGAACCTCGCCAGAGTGCGTTGACCACGTGCCGGATCTGTTTCTGATCGCAGTCGACGATCTCCGCGGCCGCCACGAACTCCTCGGCCTGCAGGTGGCCGACATAGCGGCGCACGACCGCCTCGATCTCGGCGTTGGCGGGGCGTGCCGTCCAGATCCTCACCCTCGGGACTGTAGGGGGTCAGGCTGACAGTTCCGCGTGGACGCGGGCGGTGCGGGCCAGGCCGGCCTCGGCCAGGATCTCGCCGCGGGTGTAGGCGCGTTCCACCGAGATCCGCCGGGCCCGCTGGTAGAGCTGTTCGGCCTGCGCGGTGTCGCCCAGTGCGAGTGCGTCCCGACCCAGCCAGGACAGGGTTTCCACCGCCTCGGTCCACAGCCCCAGCTCCTCGGCCACGGCCAGCGCCGCCCGGTACCGGGTCCGCGCCAGGGTCTCGTCGCCACCCAGTTCCGCGGCCATCGCCAGTGCCCTGGTCGCCCGGAGCTGACCCCAGCGGTCGCCCAGTTCGCGGAACAGCGCCGCACCGGCCTCGGCGTCGGCGCGCATGGCCTCGGGTTCGGTGCGCGCCGCGCGTTCCACCAGTGCCACCGCCTCACCCCAGCTGTCTCCCGCCGCCCGCGCGCCGGTGAGGGCCGCGGCCAGGAGTTCCCGGCCCGGTGTCTGGCCACTCAGCGCTGAGCCGAGGAACCAGCTCAGCCGGGCTCGCCGCACCGGGTCGGCGATCGCGGCCACCAGTTCACCGGCCCGCTCCCCCGCCCCGGCCGCGTGCGTGCGCAGTTCGACCCCGGCCAGCCAGGCCCGTGCGACCGCGGTGGCCTGTTCCGGGCCGTCGGGCACGGCGAGGGCGGCCTGGAACCAGCGGCGGGCCTCGGTGAGTCGGCCACGCAGGAACCAGTACCAGGCAAGGGAATTGACCAGGTGCAGGGCGGCCGCGGCGTCCCCGGTCCCGACCGCGGTGTCCAGGGCCCGGCGCAGGTTGACCGTCTCGGTGTCCAGCAGTTCCAGGTGCCGATGCTGTTCCGCGCCACGCAATTGGCGGTCGGCCTGCTCGGCCAGGTCCAGGCCGGCGCGCACGAACAGGGCACGCGCCGAGGTCAGCGCACCGGACTCGGCCAGCCGGTCCAGGCAGTAGGCGGCCACCGACTCCAGGAGCCGGAACCGGGCCCCGTCGCGTACCACCAGCGACCGATCGACCAAGCGGGACAACAGGTCCAGCACCCGCTCGGCCGGGATGCCCGAGCCCGAGCAGACCGCCACCGCCCCGGCCAGCACGCAGCCGTCGGGGTGCACGGCGAGTCTGCTGAGCACGGTGCGCTCGGCCTCGGTGAGCAGCTCCCAGCTCCAGTCGATCATCGCCCGCAAGGTCTGCTGCCGCGCGGGCCTGCCCCGGCCCCGACCGATCGGTAGGTTGAACCGGTCGTCCAGGCATTCGGCGAGCTGGTCCGGGCTGAGCACCCGCAGGCGCGGCGCGAGCAGTTCCAGGGCGAGTGGGATGCCGTCCAGGCGGCGGCAGATGGTGACCACGGCGTGCACGTTGTCCGCGTCCAGCGCGAAGCCGGGCACCGCGGCGGCGGCCCGCTGCACGAACAACTCCACCGCACCCGCCCGAGCGGCCAGCGCCGGATCGGGCTGGTCCGGCACGGCCAGCGGCGGCACCGGGCGCACCACCTCGCCCGGGATGTCCAGGGCCTCGTGGCTGGTGATCAGCACCCGCAGCCCGGGTGCGGCCGCCAGCAGCGCGGCGACCAGGGCGGCCACCGGTTCGAGCACGTGCTCGCAGTTGTCCAGCACCAGCAACGGGGATCTCTCCGCCACCGCCTGGCCCAGCCAGTGCACCACGTCCACCGGTTCGGGTTCGGCGGTGGTGGTGTCGCACAGGCCGAGGGTGGCGATGATCCGCTCGGCGAGGTCCTCCTCGGTCAGGCCGGGGCTGAGACCGGCCAGCTCCACCAGCCAGGCGCCGTCCGGGCTGTCCCCGGACAGGCTGTGCGCGGCGGCCACCGCGAGCCGGGTCTTGCCCACCCCGCCGGGTCCGGTCAGCGAGACCGCGCGGGTGCCGGAACCCCTGACCAGCAAGCAGGACACCTCCTCGATGGCCTGCTGCCTGCCGATAAGCGCGGTCACCGGCGCGGGCAGGTTGCTCCGGCATCTCACCGCGGGGACGGGTGCGGCCAGCTCGGGTTCCTGGCGCAGGATCGCCTCGTGCAGCCCGGCGATCTCCGGTCCCGGCGCCACCCCCAGCTCCTCGGCCAGCCTGCACCGCAGGTCCTGGAAACAGGCCAGGGCCTCGCCCTGCCGCCCGGTCCGGTACAGCGCCCGCATCTGGATCATGCGCAGCCGCTCCCGCAGCGGGTGCTGTCGCACCAGCTCGCCGAGTTCCTCGGCCACCGGGGCGTGCTCACCCAGTTCCAGCCGCGCCTCGGCCCGCTCTTCCACGGCACTCAGCCGCAGTTCCTCCAGCCGGGTGATCTCGGCCCTGGCGAACGGCGCGTCGCAGACGTCCAGGTAGGCCGCCCCGCGCCACAGCGCCAGCGCCGCACCGAGCAGCCCGGCCCTGGCGCGGGCATCAGCGGTGGCCCGAGCCTGGCGGAGCAGATCGCGGAAGCGCTCGGCGTCCAGCGCGTCCGCGTCCAGCCGCAGCCGGTACCCGGCGGGCTGGTGCAGCACCTCGTCCCTGCCGAGTGCCCGGCGCAGCTGGGAGACCTTGGCCTGCAACGCGTTGCGCGGCCGCCCCGGTGGACTGCCCGCCCACAGATCCTCCACCAGCCGATCCACCGGAATCGGGTCGCCATTGTGCAACAACAAATTCGCCAGCAATGCGCGGACTTTCGTTTCCGGGACCGGCACCGGAATTCCCGCACTCGTCCAGACGACCAGCGGGCCGAGCACCCCGTAGCGCATGCGATCAGCATAACGTCAGCCGACCATCAGCGGTTCCGGAACGGACCGGGTCAGGGTGATTCCATGACTACTGTGGCCGCCCGAAAAGCGGGCCCCCGGGAATGGGCGGGACTGGCCGTGCTGGCCCTGCCCACCGCACTGCTCGGCCTGGACGTCACCGTGCTGTACCTGACCATGCCGAGCCTGGCCGCCGACCTCGCGCCCACCGGCACCCAGGTGTTGTGGATCATGGATGCCTACGGGTTCCTGATCGCCGGGTTCTTGATCACCATGGGCACCCTCGGCGACCGGATCGGCAGGCGCAGGCTGCTGCTGATCGGCGCGGTCGCCTTCGGCCTGGTCTCGATCGTCGCCGCCTGCTCAACCAGCGCCGAGATGCTCATCGCCACCAGGGCCGCGCTCGGCATCGCCGGGGCCACCCTGATGCCCTCGACATTGGCCCTGGTCAGCAACATGTTCGCCGATGCAGGACAGCGTGCGCTGGCCATCGGGATCTGGGTCACCGCCTTCGCCATGGGCATGGCGGCCGGGCCGGTCGTGGGCGGGCTGCTGGTCGAGCACTACTGGTGGGGTGCCGCCTTCCTGGTGGCGGTGCCGATCGTGCTGGTGCTGCTCATCGCCGCGCCGCTGCTGCTGCCGGAGTACCGGGCGCCCGGCACCGGCCGGTTCGACCTGCCCAGCGTGGCCCTGTCGCTGCTGATGATCCTGCCGCTGATCTACGCGATGAAGCACTTCGCGCACGAGGGCCTGGACGCCGCCACCGTGATCGCGCTGGTGGCCGGGATCGGGTTCCTGGTGGTGTTCATCCGGCGGCAGCGCAGGCTCACCGATCCGCTGGTGGACGTCAGCCTGTTCGCCGGCCGCACCTACACCGCCGCGCTGGCCGTGCTCACCATCGGCCTGATCGGGGTGGGCGGGGTGATGCTGCTGGTCACCCAGTACCTGCAGCTCATCGCCTCGCTGCCACCGCTGGAGGCGGGCGCCTGGATGGGGCCGCCGGCCCTGATGATGTTCCTGGCCGCGATCGCCACCCCGCTGATCGCCCGCCGGATCCGGCCGGGGTTCGTGGTCGCGGGCACGCTGTTGATCTCCTCGGCCGGTTACCTGCTGCTGGCCCAGGTGAGCACCACGGCTGAGGTGCTGCCGGTGGTGCTCGGCTTCGGCCTGGTCTACCTGGGGCTGGGCACGATCGCGGCGCTGGGCACCGACCTGGTGGTGGGTGCGGCCCCGCCGGAGAAGGCGGGCGCGGCCTCGGCGATGACCGAGATGGTGCAGGAACTGGGCCTGGCCATCGGGGTGGCCGTGCTGGGCAGCCTGGCCACCGCCACCTACCGGACCGAGATCACCGCGCGGCTGCCCGAGGGGCTGTCGAGCACGGTGGTGGACACGGTGCGGGACAGCGTGTCCGGCGCGCATTCGGTGGCCGGTCAGATCCAACCGGAACTGCTCCAGCAGGCCAAGGAGGCCGCGATCAGCGGGCTCAACCTGGCCACGGTGGTCGCGGGTGCCGGGATCGTGCTGCTGGCCGTGCTGGCCGCGGTGGTGCTGCGGCACATCGGGCGGCTGGGCAGCGCCGGCTATTCCGGTCCGCACCGCGAATAGCCGATTGAGGTTTTGCCGGAAACACCTCCCGGATTCCGCTGATTCACGGTTTCCCCATTGACCCGGCGAGCCCCATTGTCAGCGGGGCTCGCCGGGAACAATTCACTTCGGTTCGAGCACGAACACCGGGATCTGCCGGTCGGTCTTCTCCTGGTATTCCGCGTAGGCGGGGTAGGCCGCGACCGCTCGCTCCCACCACTGCGCCCGCTCCGCGCCGTCGACCTCGCGGGCCTGGAAGTCCTTGGTCACGGTCCCGTCCTGCAGCGGGAACTCCGGGTGCGCCTTGAGGTTGTGGTACCAGGTGGGGTGCTCGGGCGCGCCGCCCTTGGAGGCCACGACCGCGTACCGGCCGTCGTGCTCCACCCGCATCACCGGGGTGTAGCGCAGCTTGCCGGACTTCGCGCCGCGCAAGGTCAGCAACACGATCGGGGATCCCAGCACCAGGATGCCCTCGGTGGTCCCGGTCTCCAGGATCCGCTTGGTCTGGTCCTGGACCCAGTCGGTCGGGCTGAACTCAACGTTCTCGTCTGCCATGTCCACGATCAACACCTCGCGCCCGGCAGCCATTCCCCTCCCACCGTCCGGGTGACGGCAGGCTGGACCCGGCGCGGCGTGGTGTGTTTCGCTGCCGCCATGTGGGAGCGCGTGACGGTCGCGGACAAACTCGCCCTGGCCAGGCGGTATCGCCTGCGCGGCCTGCTCATGGCACTCGCCGGACTCCCCCTGCTGGTCGGCTTCCTGGTCGGCGCGGTCCTCCTGGAGAACCGGTCCGCCGACCTGGCCGCCAACGGCGTGCCCGCGCCCGCGGTCGTGGTCGAGGCGCACCCGGGTGCCCGTGGCCTGCCGGGATCGGTGGCGGTGCGCTTCGCCGTCAACGGGGTCGAGCGGACGCGGTCGCTGAGCCTGGACGACGACAGCCAACCACTGCGGGCAGGCGACCGGATCACCGTCTTCCACGACCGCGCCGACCCCGACCGGATCGCCGCCCCGGGAGCGTCCAACGACCCACCCCTGGCCACCATCCTGATGATCGCCGCGCTGCTGCTGGGCGGTTTCCTGTTCCTGTTCGGACTCTTCGACGTCCTGCGCTGGACCCGCCGCGCCCGCGCGGCCCGGCAGCGGGGCTGAGGCTCACGCCACCGGGAGCACCGCCGTGAGCAGCGGCAGCGTGGTCGGCTGGGCCGAGCCGCCGGCCGGTTCCACGGTCAGCCCGATCCGCTCCCCCGGCGCGACCCCATGGGCGACAAGGGTTTTGCCCGCGCCGAGCAGTCCGGCCGAGCGAGCCCCGGCCACGCCGATGACCCACGCCTGGTAGCCGCGTCCCGGCGCCGGGGCCGGCAGGCCGCTGGCGAGCAGCACCACCGCCGCCCGCGTCGGGGAGTGCACCACCGACAGCGTGCCGCCGCCGGGTGCGGTGGCGTTGAGCACCCTGGCGTCCTGGGCGGCCAGCAGCGCGGCGGCCTCGGCGGAGAACTCCTGCGCGGCCACCTGACCGGCCACCTGGTCACCGGGTGCGGTGCTCTGCATGCCGAGCAGCAGCACCGCGAGCACCGCCGCGGCGGCCGCGAGCAGCACCGGGCGGTACCTGCGGGGTTCCGGTGCGGGCAGTGGCGTGGCCGGCGGGAACTGGGGGGTGCGGGCGGCCGCGGTCAGCACCCTGGCCCGCAGTCCCGGCGGCGGGGGTTCGGCGAGGGCCTCGGCGAACAGGGCGGCGGTCGCGGTGAACTCGGCCACCTCCATCACGCAGCTCGGGCAGTCCAGCAGGTGGCGTTCGTAGTCGGCGTGATCGGCCAGGGAGAGCGCCCCGGCGACAAAGGCGCCGGTCAGCGCGTGCGCGTCGGCTGCGGGTTTCATCAGTTCACTCCCAGGCGGTCGCGGAGGCGGATCATCGCGTCCCGCAGGCGTCGGCGCACCGTGGGCACAGGCAGGTTCAGCAGTGCCGCGATCTGCGCGCAGTCCCGTCCCTGGTAGTAGGCCAGGACCAGGCAGTCGCGCTGTTCCTGGGTGAGTTCGGCCAGGTGGCGGCGGAGCTGGTGCCTGCGCAGGCTGGTGCCACCGGGTTCCGGTTGGGGCGCTTCGGGTTCCGGTGTCTCGGCCGGTCGTGGCCTCGGCACCGGGGCGCCGCCGCGCAGGTGGTGCACGGCGGCCCGGTGCGCGCGGGCCACGATCCAGGCCAGCGCGCTGCCCCGGCCGGGGTCGAAGCAGGCCGCCTCCCGCCAGGCGGC
Organism: Crossiella cryophila; assembly: GCF_014204915.1. Classification (NCBI taxonomy): domain Bacteria; kingdom Bacillati; phylum Actinomycetota; class Actinomycetes; order Pseudonocardiales; family Pseudonocardiaceae; genus Crossiella; species Crossiella cryophila. The sequence continues at coordinate 5,453,127 of NZ_JACHMH010000001.1, read as the reverse complement.
CAGTAACACCGCCTCGGTGATCTCCGCCGAACCCGGCTCGTCCCGCACGAGCTGGCGGACGATGCCCCAGACGGGGCCGATCACCACGTCGTAGAAGCGGGCGAAGGCGGCACTGTCCCCACGGGCGGCCAGCACCAGCAGTTCCTCGGCACTGGCCGGGGCGGGCTGGCCGGACTGGGTGCAGCGCAGGCGGACGGGCTCCGGCATGACGAGTTGGCTCCCACTTCCGGTCGGTGGACGAACACTGTCTTGTTCGCACACCGGGGCAGTCCGGTTCGAGCCCGTTATCGTCCTGTTTCCCGCAGGTCAGCCCGGGTCAGTCCAGGCAGAACTCGTTGCCCTCCGGATCGGTCATCACGATGTGCCCCGCCCCCATCGGCGGCTCCGGGTCGTGCCGGTGCACCCGGGTCCCGCCCAGCCCGACCAGCCGCGCGCACTCGGCCTCCAGCGCCGCCATCCGCTCCGCACCCCGCAACTCCGGCGCCGCGCGCACGTCCAGGTGCACCCGGTTCTTGGCGATCTTGTCTTCGGGCACGAGCTGGAAGAAGATCCGCGGCCCTCGGCCCTCCGGGTCCTCGATGGCCGAGCGGGTGTTGCGCTGCTCCAGCGGCACCCCGAGCTGGGCCAGGAACACATCCCAGGCGGCCAGCGGGTCGGCGCCCTCGGCCAGTTCGACGCCGGGCGGGCCGGGGTGCACGTAGCCAAGCGCCGCGCGCCAGAAGATCGACAGCGCCTTGGGGTCGTGCGCGTCGAAGGTGAACTGGACCTCGCGGCTCATCGGGTGGCTCCGTTCGTGTGCAGGTGGAGGTCACGCAGCAGGGCGACCTCGGAGAGATGGTGGATCAGTTCGCGGTGGATGTGCAGCACCAGGTCGGCCATGGTCAGCTCGGGGTAGGGCTCCTTGTCGCCGACCGGCACCCGCAGGCCGTCCGCGCCCAGGCCGCGCACCCCGGTCAGCCACAGGTCGAGCTGGGTGTTGAGCTGGTCGAGTGCGGTGGCCGCGTCCCCGGCGTACTCCCAGGTGTCGTAGGCGACCGCGGGGGCGCCGAAGTGCGCGGCGTTGCGCATGGCGAGCACGCCCACGATGACGTGGCTCAGGCGCCAGGCGATCGTGCTGAACGGCGCGGGCGACGGCGCGGGGTAGGCCCAGTCGATGACAAAATCGCCGCCGCCGGTGGCCAGCGGCGTGATCGCGGTGCCGCGCGGGCGCACGCTCCAGGCGTCCGGGACCGGCGAGAAGAAGTACTCCTCGTCGGTGAGGCCGTCCAGCCGGGCGCGCACCTGGTGATCCCAGTGGAACTCCCACTGCTCGCGCAACCGCTGGTTCCAGTCGAGTTCGTCCATGGCCCCACCCTGACACGCCTAGCGGACAGTATCGGTCCGCTATCTCTGGCAGGCTCCCCGATATGGACCTGACGGGTGACGCGGAGCGGGGCACCACCGAGCGCGTGCTCACCCTGCTCGGCCTGCTGCAACAGCGCCCGGTCTGGACCGGCCCCGAGCTGGCCGGACGGCTGGGCGTCACCGCGCGCACGGTGCGCCGCGACGTCGAGCGGCTGCGGGCGCTCGGCTACCCGGTGCAGGCCAGTCAGGGCGTCGGCGGCGGCTACCAGCTCGGCCCCGGCCAGGACATGCCGCCACTGCTGCTGGATGACGCGGAGGCCATCGCCACCGCGGTCTCGCTGCTGGCCGGTGCGGGCGGCGCGGTCGCGGGTGCGGGTGAGGCGGCGTTGCGCGCACTGTCCAAACTGGACCGGGTACTGCCCACCCGGCTGCGCGCCGAGGTGCGGGCGCTGGCCGATTCGGTGGTCTCCTTCGACGGCGGCCGCACGCCAATCGACGCCGAGGCGCTGCTGACCCTGGCCAGGGCCTGCCGGGATGAGGTGGAGGCCGGTTTCACCTACCCGTCCCGGGGCGAGGTGCGCCGACGGCGGGTCGAGCCCTACCGCCTGGTCGCCTCCGACCGCCGCTGGTACCTGCTCGCCTACGACCTGGACCGGGACGCCTGGCGCAGCTTCCGCGTCGACCGGATGACCGAGGTGGCCGCCCGCTCCTGGCGGTTCCGCCCCCGCCCGGTGCCCGACGCCGCGACCTACGTGCAGGAGGGCGTGGCCAGCCGCGTCTACCCGCACCAGGCCCGCTTCCTGGTGCAAGCCCCGGCCGAGCTGGTGCGCAACCAGATCCCGGCCGCCGCGGCGGTCGTCCGGCCACACCAGGACAATCACTGCGAGGTGCTCAGCGGCGGCGCGAACCTGGACCTGGTGCTGATGCACATCCTGTTGCTGGGCCACGACTTCCAGGTGCTCGACCCACCCGAACTCGGTCAGCGGGCCCGTGAGTTGGCGGAGCGGCTGCGGGCGGCCGGGTCATGACAGGTGGGCGGGCAGTCCGAACCGGGTCAGGTCGGCGGTGAGGAAGGCGGTCACCTCGACCACCCGATCACCTTGCAGGGTAAGGATATCCAGGCCACCCGGCCGGTAGTGGCCTGCGGCCTCCGCCCACATGTAGGTGCCGAAGGCGAGCTGCCCGTTGGCCGTGGTCGGCAGGAACCGCCAGCCGTACCGCAACGGGCCGTCGAGCAGGAAGGCGCGGATCGCGTCCCGGCCCCGGTACCACTCGGGCAGCGGCGGCATCGAGTACCGCGCGTCCTCGGCCAGCATGGCCACGATCGCGTCCACATCACCGAGCTGCCATGCCTCGGACCACCGGGCCGCGATCGCCGCGACCGACTCCTCCCCCAGCTCCCGCAGCACGCTCTGCTGGGTCGGCGCGGCCGAGCCGATCACCTTCCGGGCCCGCTGCAACGCGCTGTTCACCGAGGCGACCGAACTGTCCAACTGACCGGCCACCTCCGCCGCGGAGAACCCGAGCACCTCGCGCAGGATCAGCACCGCCCGCTGGGTCGCGGTCAGATGCTGCAACGCGGCCACGAACGCCAGCTCAACACCCTCCCGCGCCAGATAGTGCTGCTCGGGCGAGGGATAAGGCTCCAGCCAACTGACCTCGGTCGAAGGCATCGCCGGATCCAGGTCCACCGGCAACTCCCGCCGCCCCCGCCGCTCGACCATCGTCAGGCACCGATTGGTCGCGATCTTGTACAACCAGGCCCGCACGAACCCACGATCATCCAGGTTGTCCAGCCCCCGCCAGGCCCGCACCAACGACTCCTGCAGCGCGTCCTCGGCGTCGTGCAGCGAGCCGAGCATCCGGTAGCAGTGCGCCAGCAGCTCGCCCCGGTAGGGCAGGACCAGCTGCTCGAACGCGTCGGCATCGCCACGGCGGGCGGCGGTGAGCAGTTCGGCAGGCGCGGTCACCCGCCCATCTTGCAAGGAACTTCCCGCCACCGCGATGAGTTCCGCCGATTCCCCGGGTTCCACCGGTATCAGTCACCGATCAGAGGGACCCGACATGACCGACGAACAGCAGATCCACGACCTCATCCACCGCTGGGCCACCGCCGTACACGCCGCCGACCTGGAGGCCGTCCTCGCCGACCACGCCCCCGGCATCGTCATGTTCGACGTGCCCCCACCCGAGCAGGGCCTCCGCGGCCTGGACGCCTACCGCGACAGCTGGCCCGGCTTCTTCCAGTGGCAGTCCACCGGCGCCCTCTTCGAGATCGAATCCCTGGAGGTCACCGCGGGCCCCGAGGTCGCCTTCGCCTTCGCCCTACTGCGCTGCGGCACCCCAGCCGACTTCGCCCGCGTCCCCGACCGCAGACTCCGCCTGACCCTGGGCCTGACCAAAACCGGCGGCCGCTGGAGCGTCACCCACGAACACCACTCCTTCACCGACCGCTCCACCGCCCCGGAAATCGCCGCCACCGAGATCCGAACCGTGCACGAGCAGTGGACCGCACAAACCGCGACCAAGGACCTCGACGGCCTGATGTCCACCATCGCCCCGGAAATCGTCTCCTACGAACACGCGGGTCAACTGGAGTACGTCGGCGTCGAAGAGGTCCGCGAAGTCTGCCGCCAGGGCCTGGAATCCACCCCGGAGGAGATCACCTTCGACACCCCCGCCCTCACCATCCACGTCGACGGCGACCTGGCCGTGTCCTGGGGCCTTGACCGGATCAGCACCGACGGCGTCGAGGACCGCTCCCGCGGCACCCGCGTCTTCCAGCGTCGCGAGGGCGGCTGGCAACTGATCCACCAGCACCTGTCCCATCCGGCGGTGGAGAAGTAAAAACACTCAGGACAAGGGCGTGCGGCCAGCTACCCGAGGCAGGAGAGCGCGGCGGGGTTCGCCAGGGAGACACTGGCCACCCGCCTCGGTCGGCAGCGCAACTTCACGATGCTGGTAGCCCGTTGAGTCGCAGCGGGTACCGTCGTCCGACGGCCCAGAGACAGCACCGGGTGGATCTTGACTGCGCTGACGTCCCTGTCGCGGAGTTGACCGGCTAGTCGGGCTGAGAACGACCACAGCCAGTTACCGAATAAGGCCGGATTCGTGACCGTCAAGTGGGATCTTCCGGAGATGGACTGGGACACTTGGTCGAAGATTCTGGTCGGAGTGTTCGGCGCCATCGCCGCCGGACTCAAGCTCTGGGAGATGCACCGAGCACGATCGGCTCGCCTGAACGAGCTGAAAACCATGCTGGAAATCGCTGGCTCATTGCCAGCGGACAGCGCGGCCAAGATGCTGGTGACACGGCACGTGGAGGCCAGCCTGACCTCGTTCGTCAGCGAGGAGCAGACCAAGCGCCGAGATCCGACGGGAATCGTACTAGGAGTGGCCTTCATCGGTGGCGGCTCGTGGTTGGCCTACACCGCCCTCACCTCAAGTGGTTGGTGGTGGTTTCTAGCGGCTCCGGTGCTCGCCATCGGACTCGCCGGCTTCACGCAGGATGTCACCCGCAGGGAACGGGACGCGAGGGGTCGGCCGGTAAGAATTCGACCTGACCGCAAGAAGAAGTAGCACCCACACTGAGCGAAGCTGTCCACAGCCAGCCCCCAGCCCCGTTCGAACGAACTCATCTGCTTGTCCACTCCGTACACCGCGCTGCTGCACGGCTGACCATTAACCGTCCACTGTGGACTCAACCGGGTCAGCGGTCAGCAGTCGGCGAAGTGCTCCACCGCCTCCGTCCCCGCAGACTCCGCCTGACCCTATGTCTGGCCAAGACCGACAACCGCTGGGCGGTCACCCACGAACACCACTCCTTCACCGACCGCACCACCTCCTGATGCCTCGACCGCATCATCACCAACGCCACCGAAGACCACTCCCTCGCCGGAGAAGTAGAAACACTCAGGACAAGTCCGCGCGGGCACGGTTGGCTGGCCCGGTGCGTACCTTCCGCCTCCTACCCGCGCTCGGCCTGCTCCTGGCCCTGACCGCCTGCGCCCACCCCGGCACCACCGAAACAGACCGCCAGGCCGACACCCTGGCCACCGCGATCGGCTACCCAAGGCAGTCGGACGCGGCGGGCTTCGCCCGAGCGGCACTGGCCACCAGCCTGGGCAGGTCGGCGGACTTCGCGGTGCTGGTGGCCCGCGAGGTCCCACACGGCCTGGACCCGATGGAGCAGACCGCCCACCTGGTGATCCGGATCCACGAGGACGCCAGGGAACCCAGCGGAATTTTCGGCAGCCGCAAACCCGCACTGGACGCCTGCTACGAACTGAACTTCAACTACTACGGGATCATCGGCAAACCCGAGCGCACCCCCTGCCCCAAGGACGCCAAGCCCTACACCCCACCACCACTGCCGGTGTACTGGAAACTCCCACCCGACGCGGGCGACAAACTCATGGCCCTGCTCCGCGGACTGCCCGCCGCACCGGTGGCGGAGGACGTGGTCGCCACCATGCGCAAGGAACTCGCCGTGCCCGCACCAGGTTCACCCGAGGCCCCGTTCCAGGGCGTGCAGGCGAAGGTGGTGGGCGCCGATGTCGGGGTGGCGGCGTGGTCGGGGCGCGGCGAGTCGTTGAACTGCGTCATGGCCGTGCGCAAGGCCGGGAACGTCCGCACCTACGGGTTGTCCTGGCGGGAGACCAGGACCGGCGAAGGCGGCCCTGGCTGCTCCCCGGAAACGGCACTGGGCGGCTGATCGTCCACAGTGGACTAGTTCACGCTCGTGAGGTCGGACTGGTCGCCTGTAGCTGGATCCGCACCAGCAGTTCGGTCAGCAGGTGTTCGGTGGCTTCGGTGCCGCCCTCGGCTCCGGTGTGCGCGACGAGCTGTTCGGCCCGCCTGCGGTCGCCGTTGGTCACCGCGGCCACCAGTTCCGTCGTGCGGCCGCGTAGCCAGGTGAAATCCGCCATGCCTGTCCTCCCCGTTCCGGCTTCTCTCCTGTATAGGGGCAGCTGGTCGTGGCAGCTATTGGTTGCCGCCCGGTTTGTCTGGGAGTCCCGGCTGGTTGCCCGATTTTCCCGGTGGGCGGGGGAAGAAGCCGCTCGTTCGGCGGGTGTAGGCGGCGTAGGCCGGGCGGTGCAGGTGGAGGTGGCGTTCGAGCATGGGTTTGCCGCCGATGCCGCGGGCCAGCAGGAATGTCATCAGGAGGGGGGCGAGGATGGTGGTGGCGCCGAGCCAGGTGTCGCAGGCCAGTAGGTACAGGCCCCACCAGAGGCAGGCGTCGCCGAAGTAGTTGGGGTGGCGGGTGTAGCGCCAGAGGCCCTGGTCGAGGACCTTGCCGTGGTTGGCGGGGTTGGCGCGGAATTGGGTCAGTTGGTGGTCGGCGAGGGTTTCCAGGGTGAAGCCCAGTAGCCAGAGGGTGGTGCCCAGCCAGTGGAGCAGGGTTGGTTCGCCGCCGAGGTATTGGGTGAACTGGACTGGCAGGGAGACCAGCCACAGGTAGGCGGCTTGGACCAGGTAGACGCGGGTGAGCAGGAACCACTTGGGGTGGGGGCGGGCGGTGGCCATGATCGTGATGGCGGCGTAGCGGGGGTCCTCCGGGCGGTGGCGGTTGCGGCGGTGGAGGTGCGTGGCCAGGCGTAGGCCCCAGATCACGGTGAGGGTGGTGACCAGCAGGCGGACGGGCTGGTTGCCGTGGCCGGTGGACAGGGCGAGGCCGGTCAGGGCCACGACCGCGAAACCCAGGCCCCAGGCGGTGTCGACGGTGTCGTAGCGGTTCCGGCGGAGGGCCACCCAGAAGGTGGTCAGGGTCAGCAGGAGTACCAGGGCCAGGGTGACGGTGAGGTTGACGGCCAGGGGGCCGAGGTCAGGCATGGTGGAACCGCCTGGCCTGGTCGAGGTCGCCGTTGGTCAGGCCGTGGCGGGAGTGGAACATGCGGGGGTTGAAGTACACGGCGATACGGGGTGGGCCGTCGGGGGTCTGCTGGGCGCTGAAGTAGGTGTGGGCGTACATCTGGGACTCGGGGTCTGGGCCGGCGAAGGCGTTGGCGCAGCGTTCGTAGGCGGCTCGGGCGGATTCGGGGGCCTGGTAGGCGGTCAGGACCTCGCGGATCATCGTGCGGGACTCGTTGTCGTTGCGGCAGTGCGGGGTCAGCGCGAACTGGTGGGTGACCGAGTCGATCGGTTGCGGTCTGTGGTGGACCAGGGCCAGGTAGGTGCCGCAGGACCAGAAGCGGCGGCTGTTGGAGCGCCATTGCAGCCGGGTGCGGGCGGGGACCCCGTGCGGCCAGCCGGATCGGGCCGCGGCGGCCTCGGCCAGCCGGGCCAGGGTTGGGCCGTCGCCGGCTGGGCGGTGTGGGGCGAGGCGGTCCAGGCGGGCCAGGCGGTCGGCGGAGAGGCGGCCGCGGTGCTGGACGTACAGCTTCACCCTGGCCGCCGGGTCCTCGCCCAGGTCGAGGCAGAGGTAGGAGACCACGTCTTCGGGGTGCATGGCGTTGGCCAGGCGGGGCCACTGGCCGGGGAAGCCGAGGGCGGTCAGGACCTCGTCGCAGGTGGCGCCGCAGGTGCGGGGTGGGGTGCCGCCGAGCCAGAGGTAGATCTTGCCTGCCGGTGCTCGGGTGCGGGACCAGCTCAGGGTGTGGAAGGCGGCCATGGGTGGCCTGCGGGCGGGGTCGGGGGTCAGCAGGTGTTCGATGCGGCGCAGGCGGGACGGGGACAGGTCGTGGGACTCGGTCAGGCGAGTGGTCAGGTGTTGGGCGGCGGCCCAGTAGGTGGCCGGGTTGGCGGGTTCGGCCAGGGCTTCGACGGTGGCGCGCAGGGCGATCGGGCCGTCGGTCAGGAGGACGGAGAGTTCCAGTGGGGTGCTGTCGGAGGTCAGGGTGGACCAGAGTGGCGGCTGGTCGACGCGGCGGTCGCCCCAGGACTCGGTCAGGGTTCGGTAGCCGTTGAGCGCCTGGGGTTCCAGGTCGGTCAGGTTGGTGGCGCGGCACAGGTCGCGCAGGGCGGTTTCGCCGAACTCGCGCATGGTCGTCATCCGGCCAGCACCTTTCGCAGGGCGGTGGCGAAGGAGTAGGGGTGGGTGCGGTAGCCGTCGTGGCCGCCGGGCAGCTCGACCGTGGCGGTGCCGAGCAGGTCGGCCAATGCGCGGGTGGAGCGGGCAAGGAGGGTTTCCCGGGTGAGGCCGTGTGCGCTGACCGCCGGGGTGATCAGCGGGGCGGACGCGCGCAGTTCCGCCCACGCCTGGTTGTCCGGCTGGTACTGCCAGGTGGCCGGGAAGTCGTTGGTGAGGAAGAAATCCAGGTTGGCGGAGGTGCGCTGGGTGGGTGGTGTCCAGGCCACTTCGGCGGTGTGGTCGGTGTGGTCGGTCAGCGGGACGTCCAGGACCTGGCCCATCCGCCGGAATACCGCCTGCCACCCGCCTTCCCGGTGCAGCCGGTCCACCTGGCCGACCACCCCGCGTACCGCCTCGCGGTCCTCGGTGGCGAGCAGAGAGAGCAGTGGTGGTTCGTGGGCGATGAAGCGGCGGATCAGGTCGGGGTGCTGCCGTACCAGGTCGAGTCCGATCACCGCGCCGGTGCTGGAGCCGAACACCATGGCATCGGTCAGGCCGAGGCCAGTGAGCAGGCTGTGCACGTCGGCCGCGTGCTGCCGGATTCCTTTCTGGGCAACGGGATCGTCCACCGTGGTGCGGGTCTGGCCGCGGCGGTCGTAGGTCAGCACGGTGAAGTCGGCGGCCAGGGTCTCGGTGAGCGGGTTGGCGCAGTCGGCGTCGCCACCGCCACCGGGCAGGATCAGCAGGGGCGGGCCGCTGCCGCGGAGCGCGTAGTGCAGTCCGGCGCCGGGCACCCGAAGCACGCCGGTGCGCACCGGGCTCACAACTCGGTCCTGGGGACGGACATGCCCTGGAAACGCCAGGTCTGGGCCAGGTCGCCGTTGGTCAGGCCGAACTCCGGGTGGAACATGCGGGGGTTGAAGTACACCGCGACCCGGGGTGTGCCGGAGTCGTCGTGGCGGGCGCTGACGTAGGTGAGGTTGTACATCTGCTTGGCCGGGTCCGGTCCGATCAGGGACTGCACGCAGCGGGTGTAGGCCGCCCGGCTGCGGTCGGAGACGGCGAAGGCATCGAGGACCTCGTGCACCATCCGGTCGGACTCGGCGTCGTTGCGGCAGCGGGTGGGCAGGGCGAACTGGTGCAGCACGGTGTCGATCGGCTGCGAGCGGCCGTGCACCAGCGCCACATAGGTGTCCGCCGACCAGTAGCGACGGCTGTTGGAGCGCCACTGGAGTTTGGTGCGGGGGGAGGCGCCGGGGGCCCAGACCGAGCGCTGTTCGGCGCGGTTGGCGATTCTGGCGAGTGCTGGGCCCGCCCCGGCCTGGGGGTTGGCGGCGAGGCGGTCGAAGCGCTCCAGGCGTTGTGCGGTCAGCCTTCCGCGGTGCTGCACGTACACCTTGGTGCGGGCCGAGGGCGCGTCGCTGAGGTCCAGGGAGAAGAACGGCACCACGTCATCGGGGTGCAGGGCCTGCGCGATCCGTTGCCACTGGCCGGGAAACCCGAGCCGGGTCAGTGCCTCGTCGTAGATCGGGCCGCAGGCGGCGATCTCGGATCGGGGCACGCACAGGTAGATCTTGCCTTCCGGGGCGCCGGTTCGGGACCAGCCCATGACGTGCAGGGCGACCATGGGTTGCCGTAGGCCGGGGCGGGGGGCGAAGAGGTGTTCGATCCGGTGCAGGTGCTCGGTGTACAGGCCGTAGGTCTCGGCCAGGCGGGCGGTCATCCGTTGCGCGTTGGACCAGTAGCCCTCGGGGCTCGGTGGGTCGGCGAGGGCCTCGATGGCCACCCGGACTGAGACCGGTTCCTCTTGCAGGAGAACGGAATACTCGATCGGGGTGCTGTCCGGGGTGAGGATCGACCAGGGCGGGCCGTCCTCGATCCGGCGTTGGCCCCAGGACTCGGTCATGATGCGGTAGCCGTCGACGGCCTGGGTTTCCAGCTCCGCCAGTCCGGATGCCTGGCAGAGCCGCCGGACGGCGAGTTCGCCGTAGCCGGCCATGGTCGGTGGGATGGCTTCGCCTGTCTGGAACATCATCGGCAGAACCTCATCGGCATGGTGGTGATCCCGTTGATGACGGTGGAACTGAGGTGCTGTGGCTCCTGGGCGAGGCTGAAGCGCAGACCTCGCTGGACCAGTTCCTCGATCAGCGCGCCGAGCAGGAGCCGGGCGGCCTGGGCGCCCGCGCAGTAGTGCGCGCCGCGGCCGAAGCCGAGGTGGGCGTGGGCGGGGCGGCCGGGGGTGAACCGGTACGGGTCGGGGAAAACCGCCTCGTCTCGGTTGGCCGAGGCTACCCAGGCGGCCACCCAGTCGCCCGCCCGCAGTTGCCTGCCGCCGAGTTCGACGTCGGTGGTGACCCGGCGGACCAGGCTCTGGGTTGGGGTGGCCCAGCGCACGCCTTCCTCGACCAGGTCCGGGATTTGGGTGGGGTCGGCGCGGATCGCTTCCCACAGTTCAGGTTGGTCGGCCAAGCGCAGCAGGAGGTGGGCTGCCACGTGCGGGGTGGTGGTGTTGCCGCCGATGAGGGTGCTGTAGAGGTTCAGCAGCACATCGCGACTGGTGGCTGGTCGGCCGGAGAGCGGGAGTGAGCGGAGGTCGGCGGCGAAGGCGTTGCCGGTGTGCAGGGCGGTGCGGATCAGGTGGAAGAGCTTGGCGTGGTTGTGGTTGAGGGTGCCGTTGGCGAACTCCGGGTCGGTGGGGGCGATGCAGCCGATCGCGTGGTGCACCAGGGCGTCCCAGTCCTGCTCGGGCAGGTCCAGCAGTGGGCCCAGGGCGAGCATCGGCAGCCGTCGCAACTTGGGCATCACGTCGTGCACGCCCGGGGTCAGGTCGGCCACCAGGCGGTGCACGCGTTCGCGGATCGTATCGGCCTGCCCGCGTACGGCGGCCGGGCCGAGGTGGCGCATGGTCAGGGCGCGCAGTGGGGCGTGTTGCGGTGGGTCGGCCAGGACCACGGTGCGTCCGCCCGCCGGGTCAGGGGAGCCGATGGAGTCCAGGATGGTGCCGGAGGTTGAGCTGAAAGTGTTGGTGTCGCGCAGGATCCGCGCGCAGTCGCGGTGGGTGAAGGCCGACCAGTAGGGCACGCCGGACGGGGTGCGGTCCAGGCGGACCGGGTCGGTCTGGCGCAGCCGGTGCCAGCTGCCGTGCGCGTCACCGGTGGCATAGGCGGCCGGATCGGCCAGGTCGAACGGGCGATCCGGGGGCAGGCCCGGTTCAGTGCGCACCGGGACCGGCCGCCTGGATCAGCGCGGCCATCTTGCGGATGGTGTTCCACTGGGATGGGGTGTGCCGTTCCAGGGAGACCGCGTAAGTGTGCTGCACGTGCACCATCAGCTGCTCGACGTTGAGCGAGTCGATCAGCCGGTACTCCAGCAGCGGGGTTTCGGCGTCGAACTCGATCTCCTCGCCGTCCAGCAACACCTCGGCGATGAACGTGTGCAGCTGCTTCTCGGTCTCGTTCAACGGTGCGTCTCTCCCTGTGTGTCGGCGAGCAGCCGCTGCCGGTCCACCTTTCCGGTGGCGGTCCGGGGCAGCTCCTGGAACTGGCGGAGGGTGTCGATGACCAGGTGGCGGGGCAGTCGTTCGGCGAGGAACCGCTTGATCTCGATGGCCGACGGCGTGCGGCCCTGGCGGGTGCGGACGCAGGCGCGCAGCCGGGCCGCGTGCCCGCTGCCGGTCACCAGGACCACCGCCTCGACCAGGTCGGGGTGCGTGGTCAGCACCGCCTCGATCTCGCCCAGTTCCACCCGGTGACCGCGGACCTTCACCTGGTGGTCGCGGCGGCCGAGGTAGTCGAAGCCGCCGTCGGCACGCGGGCGGACCAGGTCGCCGGTGGCGTAGGGCCCTTGTCTGCCAACGGTTTCGCCCAGGTATCCGGCCATCAAGGTCGGCCCGTCCACCATCAGCTCACCCACCTCGCCGGGACCGGCCAGGCTGCCGTCCGGGCGGAGGGCCCACACCTGGTTGCCGCAGGCGGCGGTGCCGATGGGGATCGGGGTGGTGTGCTCGGCGGACAGCCAACCGACCGGATGGTAGGTACACACGTTGGTCTCGGTGGGGCCGTAGAAGTTGTACAGCGGCAGTTCGGGCCAGCGGGCCCGTAGTGCCTTGAGGCCGGGCAGCGGGAACACCTCGCCCGCGAACAGCACGGCCCGCAGCGGCAGGTCGGCGATCTCCAGCAGGCGGCCGTGTTCCATCATCAGGGTCAGCGCTGAGGGCACCGAGTACCAGACGGTGATCCGGTGTTCCCGGACGAAGCGCACCAGGGCGCGGGCCGGGGTGCCCTCCGGGATCAGGTGTACCGAGGCGCCCGTGTGGAAGGCCGCGTACAGGTCGAACACCGACAGGTCGAACTGGAACGGGGCGTGGTTGGCCAGGCGGTCCCCGCCGTGCACACCGAGCAAACCGACCGCCCAGTCGACGAAGGCGAGTGCGGCACGATGGGTGACGCAGACGCCCTTGGGCTTGCCCGTGGACCCGGAGGTGTAGAGCACGTAGGCCAGTTCCGCGGGCGTGCCTACCGACTGGTCGGTACCCGAACGGGGCGGAAGCTTTCCAGGGCTCAGGACGGGCATCGCGGTCAGCTCGGGGTTCGCGGCGATGAGTTCGGCCTGTCGCTCCCGGGTGGTGATCATCGCCGTGGGTGTGCAGTCGGTGATCAGGGCAGAGACCCGCCGGGCCGGGCTGAGTGGGTCCACCGGGACGTAGGCCGCGCCCAGCCGCAGCACGGCCTGCATGGCGGCCACGGCGAAGGCCGACTTGTCCAGCCACAGCAACACCCGGTCCCCGCCGCGCACCCCGAGACCGGCCAGCGCGCCGACCAATCGGTCGGCGAGGTCGTCGAGTTCGCGGTAGGTCAGCGGGCCGTCCGGGGCGTTGAGCGCGAGGGCGTCCGGGGTGCGGCGGGCCTGTGCGCGCAGGAGTTGTTCGAGTCTCACAGCCCCAGTCCCCTCGCGATGAGGTCGCGGTGGATCTCGGAGGTGCCGGAGAAGATGGTGCTGGGCAGGGCGTCGCCGAGGGCGTCGACCACGCCGCCTTCGGACAGGAAGCCGCTCGCGCCGTGCAACTGGATGGCGTCGAGGGCGTTCTGGATCGCCGCCTCGCTGACCGCCAGCTTGGCCAGGGAGACCTCCAGGGTGCTGTCCACACCGCGGTCGCGCCGCGAACACGCCCGGTACAGCAGCAGCCGGGCGCCCTCCAGGCGGAGCTTCATGTCGGCGATCCGGTGCGCGACCGCCTGGTGCCGGGACAGGGGTTTGCGGAACTGCTTACGCGTGGTCACATGGCTGATCGTCTGTGCCAGCTGGCGGTCCATCGCCCCCAGGTAGGCCGCGAACAGGCAGCTGCGTTCCCAGGCCATCGAGCCGGCGAAGATCGTGCTGCCCGCGCCTTCCGGGCCGAGCCGGTTCGCCGCGGGCACCCGGCAGTCGTCCAGGTAGACCGGCGCCATCGGCGCGGTGGCCAGGCCCGGCTTGGCGAACCTGGCCCCGACGGTGAGCCGGGGCGAGTGCCGGTCCACCACGAACGCGCTGAGTCCGAGGTGGCCGTCGGCGGGGCTGGTGCGGGCGTAGACCAGGAGGTGGTCGGCGACCGGGCTGTTGGTGACGAAGCTCTTCACGCCGTTGAGCACGTAGTGATCACCGTCGCGGATCGCGGTGGTGCGCAACGCGTGCACGTCCGAACCCGCCTCCGGCTCGGTGATCGCGTTCGCACCGATCCACTCCCCCGAGACCAGCTTCGGCAACAGCCGGGTACGCAGTTCCGCGCTGCCGTGTTCGGCGATCGGCATCACGCAGGCGAACAGGTGCGCGCAGGCGGAGAACAGCAACCCCAGGTCCTGGCAGCCCTTGGCGAAGGACTCGATCACCAGCGCGGTGCTCAGCGAGTCCAGGCCGAGGCCGCCGTCCGCGGTGGGCACGCTCAGGCCGAGCAGTCCGAACTCCCCGCAGCGCCGCCACAGTTCGCGGTCGAACCGGCCCGCGCGCACCCGCTCCGGCAGGCCGTCGTTGAGCGTGGCACCCAGCTCGAAGGCGCGCTCGGCGAGTGCGCGCTGCTCCTGGTCCGGCTCGAAATCCATTGCCCAGTACCCTTTTTCGTCAGTGGACGGTGGCCAGCCGGATGCCGTCGGTGACCTGGTAGCGGTCGCTGTGCGCGGACCAGTCGAGGTTCCCGCGCATCCACGAACGCAGCCCGTCGGCGAAGGTCCGCACGGCGTCCACCGCCGCCGGTTCCAGGCCGCGCCAGTGCCGGAGCAGGGTTTCCGCCTCGGCCTCGGCCTGCCGGAACTCCGCGAGCTGCCTGCCGATGAGGACGTAGGTCGCCTCGACCGCCCGTTGCAGGTCCAGGTCGCCTTCCCTGGCCAGCACCAGTACCCCGTTGCTGACCTCGCCCGCGGCCAGTTCCTTGGGCAGCGACACGATGTCGTTCACCCAGACCACGACGTCGGCCGCCCGGTTGAACATCAGCCGGGTCTCCTCGAACTCGTGCAGCAGCGCGGGAACCTCCTGGCCGGTGGTCACCTCGATCAGGTCCAGCGACGGGGTGATGCCGCCGGAGGCCCGGCGCAACTGGCGGTACCCGGCGAGTTCGGGGACCTGCCGGTGCCGCCGGTTGGCCGCCTCGTACTTGAAGGCGACCAGGAAATGCGCCATGTGCAGGGCGAACCGGTGCCGCCATGACGTGCTCATGCCTGCCGACAACCGTTGCCACACCTCGGAAAGCTGGTCTTCCAGCGGTGTCGCGGTCGCGGGCGGCGCACCGGCCAGGAGGTCCATCGTGCGGGCGGCCGACTCGTCGTGGTCGCACCTGGGCTGGTCGTGGCAGTCGTCGATGACGAACGCCCAGGTGAACCAGCCGGTGACGGCGGTGATCCGGTCCGGGGCGATGGTCGGGTAGCAGCGGGCGATGAGTTCGCCGAGCCGGGTGCGGGCGAGTTTGTCCCGCGCCGCTGGGCCGTCCAGCAGCGGGTACCGGTCGGCCCAGTCCAGGATCCCGGCTTCGAGTTCGGCCAGGTGCGGGGAGATCGCCGAGGACAGGTCGAGCAGCGGGTGCCCGGCTGGCGGGTCGAGGCGGAGTTGCCCGGATAGGTCCGCGGGCGCATCGGTCACGACGCGTTTCCGGGGCGGCGGGGCTGGAGGATCATCGGCAGGTCACCGGTGGTCAGCTCCGCCTTGGCCACCGGGCGCAGCGTGTGGCCCGGCTTGTGCCGCAGGGTCCAGCGGGCGGTGATGGCGGCCAGCGCGATGGTCATCTCGTGGTTGGCCAGCACGTCGCCGAGGCATTTGCGGGTGCCGCCGCTGAAGGAGATCACCGCGTTCCTCGGCAGGGTGCGCAGGTTCTCGGGCAGCCAGCGGTCGGGCTGGAAGGCGTCCGGGTCGGTGAACACCGCCGGATCGCGGTGCAGGGCGTACGGGCTGAACAGGATGCTCGCTCCGGCCGGGATGTCGTGCCCGCCCAGGGTGGTGTCCACGGTGGCCCGGCGGGTGATGAACCAGACCGGCGGGTACAGCCGCAGCGCCTCGTTGACCACCCGGTTGGTGAACGGCAGCGCCGGGAAGTCCGCGTCGGTGGCGGTGCGGCCGTTGAGCACCGAGTCGACCTCCTCGTGCAGCCGGGCCTCGATCCCGGGATGACGACTCAGCAGGTACAGCGCCCAGGTCAGGCCGGAGGCCGGGGTCTCCACCCCGGCCGCGAGCACGGTCATCAGCTCGTCGCGGATCTCGGTGTCGCTCAGGCCCACGCCCTGTTCGTCCCTGGCGGACAACAGGATCGAGAGGAAGTCCTCATCCGGCCGGGTGCCCGCGCGGTAGCCGGCCAGCATCCCGGAGATGACGTCCTCCAGCCGCCGCAACGCGAGCCGGAACTCCCGGTTGGCCTTGGTCGGGACCTGGTGCACCACCGGCAGCGGCACCATCATCCGGCGGTAGACCCCCCGCCACACGACCGGGAAGCTGCGCTGGACCTCGGTGATCGCGGCCACCCCGATCCGCTCGTCGGAGAACATCAGCTGCGCGGTCACCCTGGTGGTCAGCCTGCTGATCTCTTCAGGCAGGTTGACCTCCTGCCCCGGCCGCCAGGACTCGACCAGTTCGGCCACGTGCCGGGCCATCACCGCGCCGTATGCCTCGATCTTGGCCTTCTGGAAGGCGGGCTGGATGAACCCGCGCTGACGTTTGTGCGTCCGCGAACTGCAGGTGCCCACCCCGTCGCCGAGGATGACCCGCATCTTGTCGATGAACTCCCCGCCCTTGTCGAAGACCCGCGGGTTGAGCAGCACCTCCTGGACCATGTCGTGGGTGACCGCCATGTACGCGGTGCCGCGCCCCAGCCGCACCCGCACCACATCGCCCTGCTCGCGCAGCGTGGGCAGGTAGTTCAGCGGATCCCGGAAAATCCGCAACGCGTTGCCCAGCAACGGCAACCGCCCTGGGGCGTCGCCCAGCCGGTACTGACGACGTTCCTCCGCTACGGCCATGTGGATCAGCCTCGCGCGTGCCGCCCGCCCGCCCTATCGGTCAGGAGACCGGAACAACCCCCCGACCGGAGGGAATGCCCCCCGCCGGTCGGCCGGACCAGCCGCGGTCCCCCCACCCGGCGGGGGGTCATCCAGCCAGTCAGAGTGCCCTTTCGGACTCCTGACTGATGTGGCGGCCCGGCGCGGCCCGGGAGGCTGATCCGCATGACACTGAGCGAGGTCGGCATCGGTGGCCCCTCCGTGACCACGGTCCTGGACTCGCCGCACGCCATGCCCGGCCAGGAGGTACGCGGGCAGCTGCGCGTGCACGGCGGCGCCGCGGCGGGTGAGATCGGGCAGGTCGTGCTGTCGCTGGTCACCGAGATGGAGTCGGAGACCGGGCTCGGCGGTGGCGCGGAGTACGCCCGGCTGGTGGTGCGCGAGGGCCTGCGGCTGGCCGCGGGCGAGCCGGCCATCCTGCCGTTCCGGCTGCCGGTGCCGTGGGAGATGCCGATCACCGCGGTCGGCGGCTCGCCGCTGCCGCGCTCGGCCGCGGCGATCCGCACCGAGTTGATGATCCCCGGCACGCCCGGCAAGGGCGATCTGGACTGGGTGCGGGTCAATCCGCTGCCCGCCCAGCAGCAGGTGCTCGACGCGTTCGGGCAGCTCGGGTTCTCCTTGCGCGGCAACGGGGTGGAGGCGGGCCGGGTCCGGGGACTGCCGCAGGAGCTGGGTAGCTACCAGGCCCTCACCTTCCGGCCGCCCACCCGGTTCGCGGACCGGATCGAGCAGGTCGAACTGATCTTCGTGGCGAGCCGGGGCGAGCTGTGCGTGCGGCTCACCGCCGACCGGCGCGAGGCCAGGTTCCCCCACGGCGACAACGACTTCGGCGATTTCCGGATGTCGCACCTGGACGCGCGGGTCAACGACTGGGCGCCGATGATCTCCGGCTGGCTGACCCTGACCGCCGAGCGCGGCCAGTGATCGCCTGAGCAGGCGCTGGACCCGGCGAAGGAGCGTGGCGTGATTCGGGTGGTCATCGTGGACGACGAGGACCTGGTGCGGTCGGGTTTCCGCCTCATCCTGCAGGCGGCGGGGGACATCGAGGTGGTGGCGACCGCGACCGGGGAGCAGGCGGTGCGCGCGGTGGAGTCGCACCGGCCGGAGGTGGTGCTGCTGGACATCCGGATGCCCGAGGTGGACGGGCTCACCATCCTGCGCAGGCTCCAGTCGCTGAGCCCCGCACCCGTGGTGGCCATGCTGACCACGTTCGACTCCGACGAGTACATCGCCACCGCGCTGCGCTCCGGCGCGGCCGGTTTCATCCTCAAGGACACCGCGCCGGTGCAGCTCGCCCAGATGGTGCGCACCCTGGCCGCCGGCGGGGTGGTGCTCTCGGCGAAGGTCACCCGCACGGTGGTGGACGGCTACCTCGGCGCGAGCACGAACTCCGAGGCGGTGGCGCGGGCCGGGCAGCTCTCCGAACGGGAGCACGCGGTGCTGGTGCTGATCGCGGAAGGCTTGTCCAACACCGAGATCGGGGCCAGGGTGCACCTCAGCGCCGGCACGGTGAAGGACCACGTGAGCGCGATCCTGACCAAGTTACGGGTGGGCAGCCGGGTGCAGGCGGCCCTGGTGGCCGAACGCGCGGGACTGCTCACCGCCGAGGAACCCCGATCATGACCGACCGGCCGCGCGAGTGGCGGATCGAGATCGCCGTGCTCGGCGTGGCCACGCTGGAGGCGGCGGCCGCCGCGTTCACCGAGCTGTCCGCGATCGCCGGGTTCGGTGTGCTGGCCGTGCTCGCGCTGCTGCTGCGGCACCGCTGGCCGATGCCGGCCTTCGTGCTGGTGCTGCCCGCGCTGATGTTCCTGGACCTGCTCGTCCCGGCAATCGTCGTCCTGTACACCGTGGCCGCCCGGTTCCGGAGCTGGTGGCTGATCGGCGGCTGCGGGCTGGTCGTGGCGGTCTGCCAGTACTTCCCGCTGCCCGGACCGGGCATGTCCTTCACCACCACC
Organism: Crossiella cryophila; assembly: GCF_014204915.1. Taxonomy (NCBI): domain Bacteria; kingdom Bacillati; phylum Actinomycetota; class Actinomycetes; order Pseudonocardiales; family Pseudonocardiaceae; genus Crossiella; species Crossiella cryophila. Next base: position 5,434,306 of record NZ_JACHMH010000001.1, on the reverse strand, counting down.
GAACTGGCACTCAACGCGATGGACTCGCTGGTGCTGGCCTGCGGGTCGATCCTGCTCGGCCGGTTCCTGCGCACCCGGCACGAACTGGCCCTGCGGCTGGCAGAGGTCAAGGCGGCCAGGGCGAACGAGCGGCAGCTGGACGCCCAGGTGATCCTGACCAAGGAACGCAACCAGCTCGCCCGCGAGATGCACGACGTGGTCTCGCACCAGGTCAGCCTGATCGCGGTGCAGGCGGCCGTGGTCACGGTGAGCACCGCCGACCCGACCGCGCGGGCGGCCGCGGCGCACATCCGCACGCTGTCGGTGAACACCCTGGACGAACTGCGGCACATGATCAACCTGCTGCGGGCCTCGGGCAGCCCGGCCACCGAACTGGCACCCCAGCCCACGCTGACCGAACTGCGCTGGCTGATCGACAACAGCGGCATCGACACCGAGCTGACCGGCGAGCTGCCCACCGGCGTCGAGGCGCCGGTGCAACGGGCCATCTACCGCACCATCCAGGAAGCGCTGACCAACGTCCGCAAGCACGCGCCCGGCGCCAAGGCCATCATCGAGTTCGGCCACGACGACACCGACCTGACCATCACCGTCACCAACACCGCGTCCAGCCGACCCGCGCTCGCCCTGCCCAGCGCCCGCCACGGGCTCATCGGCTTGCAGGAACGGGCCGCACTGCTGGACGGGCGCTTCCACGCGGGACCCACGGCCGACGGCGGATTCCAGCTCCGGCTGCGACTTCCGCTCACCTGAGGCCCGACCACGAAAGGCCAACCATGACCGAATCCACCGACCACCGGCCGGCCGCGGAGAGCTTGCAGCCACTCGGTTCGCGCCGGGACCGGTTCGCCCCGGACGCCGCGCTGCGCGCGGTGCGGGCGAGCGGGACGAGCTGCCCGGTCACCACCATCACCGGCCGGGTCAGCACCCTGGTGGCCGGGCACGCCCAGGCGCACGCGGTGCACGGCACGGACACGCTCAGCCTGGGCTCGGTGCCACCGCCGGAGGGCACCGCCGTCGGACTGAGCGAGGCGGAGATCCGCCGCCGCCGGGCGGGCATGCTGCTGCTGATGGACGCGCCCGAACACGGCCGGGTGCGGCGCACGGTCGCGCCGCGGTTCACCGTGCGCGCGGTCAAAGCCCTTGCCCCGCAGGTGGAACTCGTCGTCCAGCAGCAGCTCGACGAGTTCCTCGCCGCTGGCGCCCCTGGTGATCTGGTGTCCGGCTTCGCCATGCCGGTGCCCTCGCTGGTGATCTGCCGCCTGCTCGGCGTGCCCTACACCGACCAGGACCAGTTCCAGCGCCGGGCCGCCCTGCTCAGTTCCTCGACCCTGCCGCCTGCCCGGCGCGGTGCGCTGGAGGACGAGGCCCTGGACTACATGCGGGAGCTGGTCGCCAGGGCCCGGCGCGAGCCCGGTGACGACCTGCTCGGCTACCTCGTCCGCGAGCACGGTCAGCAGCCCGTCACCGACGGCGGTGTCGACGATGACGAGATCGCCGGGCTGGCCAACCTGCTGTTGCTCGCCGGGCACGACACCACCGCCAACACCATCGGGCTGGGTGTGCTGGCACTGCTGGAGAATCCGGACCAGCTCAAGCTGTTCCGGGCCGCCATCGCCCAGGACGATCACGAGGCGGTGGGCCGGGCCGTGGAGGAGATCCTGCGCTTCACCAGCGTGGTGTCCAGCGGATTCCCCCGGCTCGCGCTCGCCGACACCACGGTCGGCGCGCACACCTACCCGGCGGGCACGATGATCAGCGCCTCGCTGGCCGCGGCCAATCGCGACCCCGCGTTCGGCCCCGACCTGGACACCCTGGACCTGACCCGGCACTCCCGCGGTCACGTCGCGTTCGGCTTCGGCGCGCACCACTGCCTCGGCGCGCCACTGGCCCGGCTGGAACTGCGCGCCGCGCTCACCGCGTTGCTGACCCGGCTGCCGGAGTTGCGCCTGGCCGATCCCGGCGCTGCCGTCGCCTTCCGCAAGGACTCCTTCATCCACGGCATCGAGTCGCTGCCCGTCACCTGGTGATCGGCTCCCTGGCGTCGACCACCCGCAGGCCGGAGATCAGACCGGAGAAGCCGCGGTGGCTGCGCGGTCGCCAGGCGAGGACCACCGCGGCGAAGGCCAGCAGGCCCGGCAGGAAGCTCAGGCCAGGCCAGTACTGCTCCAGGCCGGTGAACAGGTAGTAGCCGAAGGTGCCACCCAGCAACGCGGGCAGGATCCGCAGGCCGGGGTGGCCGCCGTCTGGACCGGTGCGGCGCAACCGGACCGCCTGCTGGCCGAAGGTGGCCCCGCTGGGTCGCAGGGCGGGGACGGCCAGCAGCAGGACGGCGGGCAGCCAGGTGCTGAGCACGGTCAGCGCCAGCCGCCCGCCGGGGCTGTCGTTGAGCCACACCTGGAAGGCGAAGTGCGCGATCACGTTGGTGGAACCGGCCAGCAGCCCGCCAAGGACCACCACCGAGAGCAGGTCGACCAGCATGCCCTGGAACCGGCGGAAGGTGGTGACCGGCCGGGGATCGCCCGCGGGGATCTCGCTGCTGCGGTCGAACAGCCGCAGCAGTGGCGCGGCCAGCACACCGAGTGCGGCGCCGGAGGTGTTGGTGATCAGGTCGTCCACGTCGAAGAGCCGGTAGGGGCAGGCGAAGAGGAACCAGTTCCCGGTGAGCTGGGTGCACTCGATGAACAGCGACACCCCGAACCCGGCCAGGATGACCACCGGCGCGCTACGGCGGGTGTAGTGCCGCAGGAAAGCGCCCAGCGGCAGGAAAAGCGCGACGTTGAACAGCAGTTGCTGCACCGCCGGGTTGGCCAGCGTGGCGCCGACCCCGGTGCCGCGCTGCAGCCTGGCCACATCGGTCAGCGACTCCAGTGGGATCAGCTGCGGATGGGTGGCGTGCGCCGCGCACCAGGCCGCGTCGATCTGCGGGATCGGGAAGAGCGTGTAGGCCAGCAGGGCCAGCGCGTAGAGCAGGAACCCAAAGGCCAGCACCGCCTGGCCAAGGCCCAGCTCACCGCGGCGGCGGTAACTGCGGACGACGAACGGGGCGAACAACGCCACGGCGAGCAGGCTCGCGCCGAGAATGGCGAGGACCGCGGGCAGCAACCTGGTCAAGGACAACCTCTGCACTCAGCGAACGATCACCGGAGGGATGCCCGGCACGGTGGCGCACGCTACCGGCCGCCGCGGCCCGTCCAGGACCGCGGCACACCTCGACCACTCCACAGTGGACAATCGGGCAACGACTCGGCCCGTTTGTCCATTGTGGAGTCATTCCGCCGGTGTTTCCGCGACGGGCTCCCATGGCACCACCCGCAGTCCGGTCAGGTCGTGGTGGCGGGCGTGCAGCTCGGCGACCTCCTCCTCCCCCATCATCAGCGTCTCGCGCATGAAGTCGCCGCTGAGCCGCACCGAGGCCATACCTCCCGGGTTGAACAGCACGTCCACCCCGTCGGCCAGCAGCACGACCAGCTCGTCCAGGTCGATCCGCCGCCACTCCGGTGCGCTGATCCGCCTGCGGTGCTGCTCCCCGCTGGCCACCACCACGCACAGCAGGTCGTCAGGGGACCGGGTGATCAGCGGCCGGCCGTCGCCGTTCATCCCGATGTCGAACAGCGTGTCCCGCAACATCAACTGGATGTGGTCGACCTCGGCCCGGCCCTGCAACACCAGCCGCAGCACCGCGTCCAGCGGATCCGACGGCGAGTTCTCGTCCGCCGGGATGTACTCCGGGTTGGCCCGGAACTTGCCGACCTGCCCGTCCTCCTCCACCGGCCACAGCCCGACCACGGCCTCCAGTGGCGGCGGCTCGTGCTCGGTGGCCGGGCGCCATTCCGGGTCCATCAGCAGGAACCAGTTCTCGCCCGGCTGGGCGTCCTCGGTCGGCTCGGTCGTGGTGGTCATCGTGCTGCCTCACTCCTGTACTCGGTTGCCACTCTGGTGTCCGGCTCAGCCCACGAGCCGGGCGAACTCCTGCTCGATCGCCAGGATGTTCCCCGATCGCAGTGCCTGCACACCCAGTTCGACCGGCGGCAGCACGATCTCGACGTAGGCCTCCGGGCTCACCGCGCCGGGCAGGGCGGTGAAGTCGAAACCGAACCAGTAGTAGGGGACGGTCTGCGGGCTTGGCAGCCCCAGGTCGGCCAGGCGGGCGAACTCGGCGAAGAACTCGGCCTGGAAGATCGCCTCGGTCTGCTTGGCCAGCGCCACGCCCGCTGCCTGGTCCGGGCCGTACCCGGTGATCAACACGGTCAGTTGCGGCGCGTTCCGGCGTAGCCGCCAGGCCGCGGCCCGCGCCGCCAGCCGGGCGGTCCCCTGCACAGCGGGCACGCCGTTGGCCACCAGCCGGGCCCGTGGGATGTTGCTGGTGGCCAGGTGCAGCAGCGGCACCGGCTCGTCCCTCGGCACGCCCGGCGCCCGCACCACCCGGAAGTGGCCGCCGCCCCGGACGCCCAGCAGGTCGCCGGGGCCGGCGGAGACCACGCCGTCAGCGGCGATGAGCGTGCGCACCGCGTCGTTCGGGGCGGTGTTCGCCTGGAGCTGCTGGGCGAGGCTGGTCCCGGTCGCGGCGACGCGGACGTCGGCACTGCAGGCGAGCAGGGCGAGTTCCACGTCCCTGGCCGAACCGGCGAAGGCCCGCCGGAACGCCTGGGAGCCCAGGACGATGGCGGAACTCTCGGCCCCGGTCAGCACGACGGTGTCACCCATCCGGGTGCGGTGGCCGGTGACCATCGAGAACTGGAAACCCTCGGCGGGGTCACCGTGCATGGTGGCGGACCAGGCATGGGCGGGGTCAGCTCCCCTGGGGCTGAGGAACCAGGCAACGCGCTTGTAGCGCACGCCGGGGCCGGGCGGCGGCATCACGACACTGGCGTAGATGCGGCTGCGGACCGGGTTCTCCATGGCGCTCTGCAGTGCCATGAACTCGCGGTCGTTCGGATTGCTCGGGAAGAACTCGCCGCGCAGGCCCAGCAGGGCGTTCACCCGCTCGAACCTGCGCACCTGGTCCGGTCCCGGCATGATCGGGTCGATGCGGTCGAACCCGTCGCCCGCCATGACGAGGCGGCCGGTCCGCTCGAAGGTCAACCCGCCCCTCGGGCCGTAGAAGGCCCGCGAGTACCCGCCGGGCACGAACTCCGCGGCGATCCCGGCGAGGTCGGCGACGGGGCCGTCGATGGCCGCCACCAGCACCGGGGTCTCGGTGCCGGCCACCCCGCTGGCCGCGCCCTCCGGGCCCAGCATGAGCCGCAGGTCGTCACCATCGCGCAGGTACCTGGCCAGCTCGGCCGGGATCAGCTGGAGTTCCTGGTCGTCGGCGCGCAGCGCCTGGTAGCCGTTGTCCTTGCGCGCCACGAACAGGAAAATCGGCTCCCGCTGCCACGGGAAGTGCTGCCAGCGGCCGTCGGCCTTGACGAACCGCTTGCGGCCCTGCCCGCCCTTGGCTGCCCAGCGCCGCACCTGGTCGTACACCGCGGCGTCGCCGGGGAAGTGCACGAAGATGCCGACCAGCCGTCCCTGCCGCCCCATCATCATCGTCGTCTTCAGGTCGCCGGGCCTTGGCGTGGATACCAGGGTCAGCCTGCCGTCGCCGGTGCGCAGGTGGACCTCGTTGAAGAACTTCTCCGCCCGCAGCGCGCCGGCGAAGTCGAAGCCGACTCCGCCGTAGCCGACCCTGGCCTCCAGCGCGTCGGTCTCGAGCACGACCGGGCGCAGCGGGTTCTCCTTCAGCAGCCTGCGGAACTCGGGCTCGGCCAGCACCAGATCGCCGAGCCGGGCGCCGCTCAGTTCGGCGCGCACCCCGTTGGACAGCGTGATCGTGGCGGTGTCCGCGGTCCCGCTCAGCCCGACCAGCAGCGGCATCCGGCTGTGCACGAAGGTCGGCAGCCGGTTGGTGAAGGTGATGGTGTCACCGGAGCTGAAGTGCTGGACGTCGGCCAGGGCGAGCGGCGTCCACCTGGTCGGCTGCTTGTTGAGCTGCAGCACGCCGTACCTGTTGTGCGCTACCGGGCCGGTGTAGTGGTCGGCCACCCATGGCCCGGTGAGTTCGGTCAGCCGCTGCAGGAAGGCCGTGTTGAGCCGCTGGTCGCCGGGTGCCGCGGTGGTGTCGTGGGTGGTCAGCAACAGCGCGGGCCGGACCGCTCCACCGGCCAGCCGCTGGAACTCCGGACTGGCCGCGACCTGCTCGGCCAGCTGCTCGGCGGTGACCCGCTGATGGGTGCCGCGCTTGCCCATGGCGTGGAACGAACCGTTGTCAGCGGTGAACATCATCCGGACCGGGTTGACGCCGTCGGCCCAGTCGGCGTCGACGATCTGGGTGACCTTGTTGCCGGGCGAGATCTCGCTCTCCAGCACCAGCGTCCGCGAGCCGAGGTCGGTGTACTTGGCCACGGTGAGGGTCATCAGCTGGGTGTGCCGCGCGTTGGGGGTGGTGGCCAGCATGATCTCCTTGCCGTGCGCGTCCTTGAGCAGCAACAGTTCGAGGTCGCGCGGGCCTGCCGCGGCCACCGGCTGCGCGAGTGCCGCCACGGCCGCCGGGGCCGGTGCGGCGGGCGGTGGGGTGCCGAACAGGTCATAGGCGGGGTCAGCGAAGAGATCGGCCGGATACGGGGCATCCAGGTCCAGGTCCATCTCGCCGGGATCGGCCGCGGCGCCCCGCGCCACCTCCAGCGCCTCGGCCAGGCCGGTGACCCCGGTCCGCACCGGCGGCACACCCCAGTTGAGATCGACCCACTCACGGTCGGAGACGACCTGGTTGTCCGGGGCCAGCGACACCTGGCCCTCGGTGACCAGGACTGGCACCTTGAGCGCGTTGACAACCGCCGGGCCCAGGAGGGCGGCGCCGCCGGAGACGGCCAGCACCAGCCGGACGTCGACGAAAACGCCTTCCGGGATGGCCTCCAGGGCGCGAGCGGTCACCTCGCGTGCGGAGAGCGCGTTGGCGAAGACCTCGAAGCTGACCGGCTCGCCGTCCCACATCTCGACGGTGTCCGCGCCAGGGGTGAGCGTGGCGAGCACGACCTCCACACCGGGCAGTCGCGGAATCCGCTGGACGGTGCGCACCGCCTCCGGCACCGGAATCCCCGGCGCCGGGTAGTACCAGCCACGCCCGCCGGTACCGGTGATCATCAACGTGCGCAGGTCGTGGTCGTTCTCGGCGCGCCTGGCCGACCAGAGCGGGGTGAACTCCCGCTCGATCGCCGCCAGGTCCCCCGACCGCAGCGCCTGCTCGCCCAGTTCGACCGCGGGCAGGGTGACCTCGACGATGGCCTGCGGGCCGCCGGGCAGGGCCTGGTAGGTGAAACCGAGCAGGTGGCTCGGTACGGGTCGCGTGCCCGGCAGCCCCAGCTCGGTCAGCCGGGCCGACTCCGCGTCGAACTCGCCCTGGTAGATCTCCTCGGCCTGCTGGGCCAGCGCCTCTCCCGCGGCCTGGTCCTGGCCGTACCCGGTGATCAGCACGCTCGGTGGCGGCGCGTTCCGGCGCAGCCGCCACACCGCGGCCCGCGCGGCCTGCCGGGCGACCCGGTGCACCTCGTCCGCGGCGCCCCCGGCCGGCAGCCTGGCCGACGGGATGTCGTTCGCGGTGAGGTCCAGCAGCGGCACCGGCTCGTCCCGCGGCACGCCCGGCGGCCGCACCACCCGGAGGTGGCCGTCCTGGAGGGCCAGCGGCATACCCGGGTTGAGCGTCGTCACGGCGTTGCCCGCGATGACCGTGCGCACCACATCGCCCGGCGCGGCGACCCGGATCTGCTCGGCGCTGCTGCCGCCGATCGCGGCGGAGTAGGCGTCGGCGCCGCACGCGGTCACGGTGAGTTCGACGCCCTGGCCCGAACCGGCGAAGGCACGCCGGAACGCCTGGGAGCCCAGGACGATGGCGGCACTCTCGGCCCCGCGCAACACGACCTGATCACCAAGGCGGTGGCGGTGGCCGGTGGCCATCGAGAAGCCGAAACCCACGCCCGCACTGCCGTGCAGGTAGGCACTCCACGAACGGCGGGGGTCTGCTGCCCTGGGGCTGAGGAACCAGGAGAGGCCCTTGCGCAGCTCGCCGGAGCCATCCAGCACCGGATCCCCGGAGGCGTAGATGCGGTTGAGGACCGGTCGGTCCATGGTGCTGTACAACGACATGAACCCGCGGTCGCCGGGGGTGAACGGGAAGAACTCGCCGCGCAGGCCCAGCAGGGTGTTCGCGCGCTCGAAGCCGAGCACCTGGTCGGGGCCTGCCGTGACCGGGCCGCTGCGGTCGAACCCGTTGCCGTTGGCGAACGCGGAGCGGTCCATCACGAAGCGGCCGTAGCCGCCGGTGTCCAGGGTCAGCTCGGCGCTGGGCCCGTAGAAGGTCCGCGAGTACCCGCCGGGCACGAACCCGGCGGCGACCGCGTCCAGGTTTACGACGGGGCCGCCGATGGTCGCCACCACCACCGGTGTCTCGGTCCCCTCCACCCCGTGGTTCGAGCCCTCGATGCCCAGCATGCGCCGCAGGTCGTCACTGTCCCGCAGGTAGCGCGGCAGTTCCGCCGCGGACAGGTCGAGTCCCTGGCCATCGGCGCGCAGTGCCTGGTAGCCGTTGGCCTTGCGCGCGACGAACAAGAACACCGGCAATGTTCTCCACGGGACGTCCTTGGCTCTGGCGTTGGCGACGGTGATCTTCCTGCGGGTCTGCCCGTCCTTGGCGGCCCAGCTCCGCACCTGCTCGAAAGCCGCTTCGTCGTCGCGGAAATGCACGAAGATGCCGACATCCTGCTGCGCATACCCCTTGATCACCGTCGTCCTGAGGTCGCCGGCCCTGGGCACCGACACCAGGGTCAGCATGCCGTCGCCGGTGCGCAGGTGAACCTGGTTGAAGAACTTCGCCGCCCGCAGCGCGCCCGCGAAGTCGAAGCCGACTCCGCCGTAGCCCACCCGGACCTCGGACACGTCGGCCAGGTCGGTGTCGAGCACGACCGGGCGATCGGGGTGCCCGGCCAGCAGCCTGCGGAACCCGGGTTCGGCCAGCACCAGCTCACCCAGCCGGGTGCCGCTGACCTCGGTGCGCACCCCGTTGGGCAGCCGCACCCTGGCCGCGTCCGCGGTCCCGGTCACGCCGACCCGCAGCGCAGGCTCGGGCAGGTCGGTCAGGCGCCGATCGGTGAAGGTGATGGTGTCGCCGTCGGCGTGGTGCTGGACCTCGGCCAGTGCGAGCGAGGTCCACCTGGACGGCCGGTGGCTGATTTTCAGGCCACCGTGATTGCTGTGCGTCACCGGACCGGTGTAGTGGTGGGCCTGCACGGGACCGATGAGTTCGGTCAGCCGCTGGAGGAAGACCGGGTTGAGTTGGTGGTCGCCAGGCTGTGCGGTGTCGTTCTCATTGATGAGGAACAGCGTGGGCCGCACCGGTCCTCCGGTCAGCCGCTGGAACTCCGGGCTCGCCGCGACATGTTCGGCGAGTTCGGTGGCGGTGAACGGGACCACGACGCCGCGCTTGTCCGCGCCGAGGTAGGAACCGTTGTGGGATCTGAACAGCAGCCGTGCCGGGTTGGCGCCGTCGGCCCAGTCCGCGTCGATGGACCGGGTGACCGTCCGGCCGGATTCCTGCTCCTGCCGCAGGATCAACGTCCGCGAGCCGAGATCGGTGTACGAGGCGGCGATCCTCGTCGTTGCCGCCTTCGTCGCCTGGTTGCCGTTGGTGGACAGCATGAACTCCCGGCCGTGCGCGTCCCGCAACAGCAGTAGTTCGGGGCCGGACGCGTTGCCCCGCACCACTTCCAGTGCCTCGGCCAGGCCGGTGACCCCGGTGCGCACCGGCGGCACACCCCAGTTGAGATCGATCCACTCGCGGTCGGAGGCCACCTGGTTGTCCGGGGTGAGCGACACCCGGCCCTCGGTGACCAGCACCGGCACCTTGAGCGCGTCGACGACCGCCGGGCCCAGCACGCCAGCGCCGCCGGAAACGGCCAGCACCAGCCGGGCGTCGACCCGGACGCCTTCCGGGATGCCGTCCAGGGCGCGGGCCGTCACGTCACGCCGGGACAGCGCGTTGGCGAAGACCTCGACGGGGACCGGCTCGCCATCCCACAGCCGCACGGCATTCGCGTCCGGGGTCAGCGTGGCGAGCACGATCTCCGCGCCGAGCGGCTGCGGAATCCGCTGGACGGTGCGCACCGCCTCCGGCACCGGAATCCCCGGCGCCGGGTAGTACCAGCCGCGCCCACCGGGACCGGTGATCATCGACGCGCGCAGGTCGTGGTCGTTCTCGTTGTCGTTGGCCCACCAGTCGGTCCAGGCGAACAGTCGCACGGCCTGTTCCTGGGCCGCCGGGCTCAGCGGCAGCAGCTCCAGGAAGCCCAGCAGCAGCTCGAGTGCCGCCTCGGGATCGGCCGGTGTGGTGCTCCGGTCCACCAGCATCGGGTTGGCCATCAGCGCGTCAAGCCGGCGGTGCAGGGCCGGGTCCTTGGCGGCCAGCGCCATCGCGGCGGCCAGTTCGGCGTGCGCCTGCCAGACGGCGGGATCGAGGCTGCCGGCGAAGAACCGGAACTCCAGCCGGTCGCCGGGCTGACCGAGGACGTGCTGGAAGTTGATCGCGTCCTGCTCGCCGTTGCCGAGCCCCGGCACATCGTCGATCCAGGCGACCTCGGACGGCTTGGGCGGCAACGGGTTCGGGCCTGCCTGCCCGAGAATCCGCTGGGGCGCGCCAGGTCCGGGGTGGTTGCCAAGGCGATAGAGGACCGCCTCGAACGCCTTGGCCAGCTGCGCGAGCCGGGCGTACTCCCGCGGCTGGAGCGCTTCAGTGAAGCTGAAGTTCAGGTGGCCGCCGGTGCGGCCCGCATCCAGGACATCGCCGCCGGGGTCCCGGTAGGACCGGATGGCGGCCAGCTCGCGGTGCAGTCCGGTCCAGCTCTCCGGACCGCCCCGGAGCATCGGCGAGACCACCTCGACGCCGTCGGCGCCCGAGGTCTCCGGGACCATCGTCCACTGTAGACGCTGCCCCAGGGTGTGCTGCAGCCCGGCGAGATCCTGCCCGGCCGACTGGAACTCGACCGCGAAGCCGAACCTGGTGTCCGCCCGGCTGCTCACCCCGCCGGGAATCCCGTTGGGGTGGAAGGTCAACGGGTGCCCGCCGCCCGCGATCACCTCCAGGCCGTCGGCGTGGATCGCGCCCAGGTGCCGCAACCGGAACGACCGCAGCCGGGCGGCCAGCTCGCGGGCGCTGGTCAGCCTGCTGGTGAGATCGGGGATGTCCGGACCGGTCCCTGCCCGCAACCGCTCCCCCAGCTCGGTCCAGTCACGGGTCCTGGCCCGCAGTCCAGGCTGGAAGTCGGCGGGGAAGGCCGCGAGGTGCCGGTTGATCTGCGCGATCTCGTCGGTGAGCAGGGCGAGCTGGGCGTGCCAGGCGGTGTCGGTGGCGGGGTCGGCAGGCGATTTGGCCAGTGGCGGGCCGTCGGGACCGGCGCCGGACAGCTCGGCGGGGGTGTCGACCTGGTCCAGGTGCACCGCGACGAGCACCTCGCGGGCGGCACGCTCATCCGACTCGACCGGGTGGATCGGGATGTCGGCCGGGTCGAAGGACAGCCCGAGCCTGGCCAGCTCCTCGGCCTCTTCCGCCAGCGCCGCCCGGAATTCCTGCTCGACCAGCTCCACCGGCCGCCCGTCCAGCGCGTCGGTGGCCAGGGTGACCGACGGGAGCGGACTGCCGGGCTGCAGGGTGGCCCGGCCCGCGGCCGCGCGGGCGGTCCGGTAGGCCAGTTCCCGCAACGCCCGCAGTTGCCCGGCGGGCGTGGCGTCCCGGTCCCGCGCGAACCGCAGCCGCACCTCGTCGAGCCGGTCGGTCAGCAGGTCACTGGCCCGGATCAGCGGCTGCTCGTCCTCGGGCACGCCGACCTCGGCGAAGCTGCCGCCGCCGAGCACCCGGAACGCGCCACCCCGGTACCTCATCTCCAGCACGTTGCTCGCGGCGGTGGCGCCCGGCAGCCGCCGGTCCGCGGGCAGGTCGAGGTTCCACTGGCGCACGATCGACCAGGCGGCCGGGGTCGCGCCGGGGTAGGCGGGCGCGTTCAGCCAGCACACCGTGAACCGCAGCCAGGGCGAGTCCTGTGGGTGGGCCTGCTGGAAGATCGCGTTGTCGCGCAGCACCGAGGCGGCGACCTGGCCGGTCAGCGTGACGAAATCGCCCCTGTGGTGCGGGATGCCGGTCTTGCGGGCGGCGATCAGGCCGGAGCGCAGGCCGTGCGCGACCACGTTCCAGGTGTTGTCGTGGTACGGGGCGGCCAGGGCCAGGTTGCCGTGCTCGGCCCCCTGCTCGTCGAGCTGCTGCTGGAAGTACAGGTGCCCGGCGGTGGCGTCGGTGGTCCGGTGGGCCAGCGAGTCGGCCTGCAGGTCGAAGTCCTCCGAGGGCAGCAGCTGCCCGTCGACCGTGCCGTCCGCGCGCACGGCCGGGTAGCTGAGCACGGTGTCGGCGCTCGCATCCGGCGGCGGCGCCGACCGGAACTCGGCGATGTCGGTGCCCAGGGTGCCGTCGGGGCGGAAGTCGAACTCCCCGGCCGGGGTGTGGGTGGTGCGCGAGTACCCGCCGTAGGCGAAGCCGGCGATGATGTCCTCGCGGCCCAGCACGATTCCGCCAAGGGCGGCGAGCACGATCGAGGGTTCCTGCCCGTGCGCCAGGTCGGCCCGCGCGGAGCCGCGCCCGAGCAGGCCGCGCAGGGTGGCGTCCTCGCCCAGCACACCGGCGAGGTCGCGTGGACTCAGTTCCAGCGGCCCGCCCTGGCGGCGGGTGCCGAGGTAGCCGGTGGGCGTGCGCCTGGCCACCACGAACACCGGTGGCCTGGCCGAGCCGCGCCACGGCGCTGGCGTCTTCCCCTCGGGCAGGGTGACCGTGGCCAGGGTGGCCGGGGTGCTCGCCGATGCCCACTGCCGCAACCGTTCCATCAGGGTCTCATCCCCCGGGGAGCGGACCAGCAGCATTCGCGGGGTGCCGTCGGCGGCACGGATCGGCAGCAGGTCCAGTTCCCCGGCCCTTGGCCGGGACACCAGGGCCAGCTCGGGCGGGTCCTCGGCGTCGAAGTCCAGGTCGCCGTCGCCGGTGACGGAGTACACGTCGGGGTAGAGGCCGTGCGCGTGCAGCGCGGAAGCGAAGTCGAAACCGAAGCCGCCGTAACCGTTGTGCGCGGCGCCGTTCGGGGTGATCAGCACGACCGGGCTCGCCGGGTCGAGTCGCAGCGCGCCGGTGAACTCGGGCCGCTGGGCCAGGCCCTCCCCGGCCCAGTAGCCGTTCTCCTCGGTGACGAATCCGCCGGGGTGCGCCACGGTGGTGCTGCGGCCGGATCCCGAGGCGAGCACGAACAGCGGCTTCCGCCCGTCCCGCCCCACCCCGGCGACCGCGGTGGCGAAGCGCCGCATCGCAGCCCGCGACCACCCGTTCTCCGGCGACGGCAGGCCGAAGACCCGGTCGGCGTGGAAGAGGTCGGCGCCGGGGAACGGGGTGGGCCGGTGCCGGAAGGTGTTGGGCTGGGCGATGATCAGCACGCCGAACGGGTCGAACTCCACCGGGCCGGAGTAGGTGTTGCTCTCCCAGTGCCCGCCGGTGCGGCGGGCCAGCTCGGCCAGGAACCGCTCGACGTGACTGCGCGCCGGGGCGTCGGGCGCGGTGTCGCGGACCACCAGGTTGAGCGCGGGCCGGACCCCGCCGCCGATGGCCTTGACGAAGCCGGGGTCCGCGGCCAGGTCGGCGGCCCGTTGCTCCGGGGTCCGCTCGACGGAGACCCCGGTGGGCAGGCCGACCCGGAAATCGCCGGCGGGAGCCACGTCCAGGTAGATCGCGATCGGCCGGGTCCGGCCCGGTTCCAGCCGCCACTGCGCGGACACCGGCAGCTCCTCGACGACCCGCCTGCCCTGCGGGTCGTAGTGGGTGACGGCCAGTACCCGCTCGGCGTGCGTGGTGGCGTTGCGGATACCGCGCTCGGGCCACGGGTCGCCGGTGAGGTTGAACCCGTGGGCGAGGCCCTCGGCGTTGGTCAGCGCGGTCGGGCGCACCTCCTCGGCACTGGGCGTGGACACCAGGTGGAAATCGGCGTCCCCGGCCGCGGGCGGCTCGGCGGGTGCGGCCGGGTTGACGGTCAGCACCGCCGCTTCCACCTGCCGGTACGGGCCGCCCTGCCGCAGTGCGGTGGCCAGGCCGGCCGCCTGCCGCCAGGCGTCACCGGGGCTGTCCCGGGCGAGCAGGACCATTCGCACCCTGGTGCCGGGGTCCCTGGCGATCTCCCCGCCGTCCCGCAGGATCGTGCCTGCCACCGTGCGCGCGTCCAGGTCCTGGTTGTCACCGACCAGGAACCCGTCCGCGGTGGCCACCAGGTAGACGTAGATCGGGCCCTCGCGGTCCACCGGCAGCCCGGTGTGCACCTGGTACATCCGCCGGGGCCAGCCGTGGGTGTGCGAGCGGTCGGGCACCAGAGCCAGGCCGCCGGGGGTGTTGGCGCTGGGCGGGTAGCTGACGGCGGTGATCCGCCCGCTGTTGCCCTTGGTGACAACGGGGCCCGTCCCCGGCGCCGCGGCGGGCAGTTCCGGCGGCGGGGGCGCCACCGGCGCGCCGATCTCGTGGAACATCCCGTCGTTGAGCACGGTCAGCCTGCCCGTGCGCTCCTTCGTGACCTCCTCGTCGGCGCCCCACAGGGTGACCGGTCCGAACTCCGGCTCCGCCGCCTGCTTGATCAGGTAGGCCACGGAGACCTGGCCGGGGTTGGCGGCCGCGGTGGCGCAGTGGCCCAGCAGCACGGCGTCCCTGGCGCCTGCCCGCCGGTAGGTCTCGCTGCCGAAGATCGCCCGCGCGCCCGCGGATCCGTTGAGCCACACCACATCGCCGCGCACATGCGGCCGCCCGGTGGCCATCGCGAAGCCGAGACCGAGGCCCTGCTCGCCGTGGCCGTCCACCAGCCACGGGTCCCGCCCCGCCCACGGCGCCGCGGCGCCCACGGTCCGCTGCCCGCCGCCGACCTCCCGCTGGTAGGTGTCCTGGATCTCGCCGGCGAAGCTCAGGGCGTTGAGCGAGTCGGCGAGCGGGTCAAAGGCCGAGGTGGGGAAGAACTGGCCGAACACCGTGCCGTCGGGGCGCACGTGCGGGTAGCCGACCAGGTCGGCGGGTCCGGGCGTGATCGGGGCGGCGAGCTGGAACCGCCCGTGCTCGACCCGCAGCACGCCCGGCCGGTCGAAGGAGACCCGGCCGTCCGGGGCGAACATCAGGCGCGAGTAGCCACCGGGCGCCAGCGCGGCGGCGAACTCCCCGATCCCGGTCACCGGCGTGCCGAAGCCGATCAGCGCGAGCGGGCGGAGCCCGTCGGTGCCCAGCAGCCCGCGCAGGGCGGGCTCATCCCGCAGGGCCTGGGCCAGTTCGGTCGCCGTGACGGTGGCCTCGGCCGCGTCCGCGCGCTGGACGGCGAAGCCCGGCCCGGTGGTCCGCGCGAGCAGGAACACCGGTGGCGCGTCCGCTGTCCACGGCAGGTCCAGCGGCTGCCCGTGCGCGTCCAGGAAGGTGGTCAGCGCGGCCTCTCCGGCCTGTTCGAGCCAGGCCCGCAGGTCGGCGACGAACTCCTCGTCCCCTGGTGCGCGCACCAGCAGCAGGTCGGCCTCGCCGTCCTCGCCGGAGAGCACGGTCGTCTTCAGGTCACCGGCGCGCCAGGTCGAGACCAGCTCGAACGCGGAGTCGCCGACCGGCCCGGTGGGCGCGTAGACGTCGGTGAAGTGCCCGGCGGCCCGCAACGCGCCCGCGAAGTCGAAGCCCAGCCCGCCGTGGTTGCGCCGCGCCGCGCCCTCGGCGGAGACCAGCACCACCGGCCGGTGCGGCTCGTTCGCCAGCAGGGCGCGGAATCCGGGATCCGACAACAGCAGTGCGCCGAGCTTGTCGCCCTCGATCTCGGCGATCCGGCCGTTGCCCAGGGCCACGTTCGCGTGGCCGGGGGCGCCGTCGAGTGCCACGTGGATCGGTTCCCGGTCACCCCACGGACCGCCGGTGGCGAACTGCCGCGACCGCTCGATCGCGGTGTCCCGGTCCGCCGCGGCGGGGAAGCCGAAGCGCGGCCCGTCGGCGAAGTGCACCACCTCGCCGAGGGTCAGCCCGATCTCGGTGAACCGCTCGCCCGGCCGCACGGTCAGCTGGCCGTAGTAGCCGTGGCCGACCGAGCCGGTCCTGGCGTGGCCGGGCCAGGGTCCGGCGAGCCGCCGCAGCGCGGCCAGCAGGTCGGTGTTCGGATCGGCCTGGCCGGGGGTCAGTTCGTTGGTGGCCAGCACGATCGGCGGCCGCACCCCGGCCTGGGCCGCCGCGGCGAACACGGTGGTGGCCAGCGCCAGTTCGGCCAGCTCGGGCGCGCTGACGTCGAGTCGCCGGTCGGTTCCCTTGCGCAGCAGCACGTGCCCGCCGTCCGCGGCCTCCAGCAGGAGGTGGCGCGGTTCGGCCCGGCCCGCTTCGGTGGCGGGGGCCCACGGCGCGACGGTCTCGGTCCCCTCCCCCATCTCGCTCCCGGAGTCCTCGGTCCCCGCCGACGAGCTGTCCTCGGCCTGCTCCGCGATCAGCCGCCGCGAGTGACTGGTTGCCGTCTCCGGCAACGCCTCCCAGTCCAGCTTCGCGGTCGCCGTGCCAGGGAAGCCGACGCCGTAGACCTGCCTGCTCGCATCGGTCAGCGGCACCCACTCGACATCGGCCAGGCCCAGCCGGGAGACCCGCTGGAACCCACCGCGGCCCGGCTGGTCCGCGGCGATCACCTCGCGGTAGGGACCGGAACCCCGCACCGCCGCGGCGAACTCCCGCAGCTCCCTGGCATAGCGGGTGGGGTCGGCGCCGAGCACGGCCACGGTGAGGTCCGGATCGGCGGCCAGGGCCTGGCGGTAGGCGTCGGCGGCGGCGAGCCGGGCGGCCAGGTCCGCGCCGTCGACGAGGTCGCGGGCGGCCGCGAAGAGGTAGAACGGGTCGGGCCTGCCGGGCCGCGCGGGCAGCCCCTGGTAGACGGTCCGCCACCGGGTCAGTTCGGCCGGGTCGCGGGCGAAGGCGAGTGCGCCGCGGGCGTTCGGCCCGGCCGGGAACGCCACCCCGGCCGGCTCGCGCCGGGGCCGCTTGGCCTGGCGGCCCTCGGCTGATTCGTCCGATGAGGACGATCCGCGGGTGCCGGGGACGGCGGGCGCGACTTGGGCGGTGGCGGGCTGGGGTGTGCCGGGCGGGGACTGGGCCGGGGCGAGGGCCGCGAGCGCCAGGTTCAGCGCGTCCGTGGCGGCGGCGTCCTGGGGGGTCGCCTGGGCCGTGAGCAGCGCCTGCTCGCCGACGTCGTGCCCGGACAGCCGCACCTCGACCTGGACGCCGCTGTCCTGGTTCAGCCCGGCTTCGTGGCCGTGCACGCGCAGCACCACGTGCTCGGGCCGGACGTCCAGGCCCAGCTCGCCCAGTCGCACGCCGTGCGCGGTCAGCTCGTCGGTGAGCACCGCGGCGACCGCGTCCGCCCGCGCCTGCCCGTTCGCCTGCCCGCGGTGCCGGTGGAACGGGACGGGGCGGCCGTACCCGTCGACGGTCACCTCGGGCGGGGGCACGTTGTTGGCCCGCCGCCAGGCCGCCGCCGCGGCCACCGCCCTGGCCAGGGCGCGCACCTCCGCCACCTCCGATCCCGGCAGGGTGGTGCTCCGGCTGGGGAATCCCACCTTCAGTCCCGGGATCCGGCTCATCGTGAGGTCGGCGATCCGCACCTCCGGCGGTCCGGCCCCGTCCGCTGGCAGCACCTCGGTGAACTCGCCGTTCTCTACCCCGCGGGTCGCGGTGTGCGCCCACACCTCGACCACCCCGGTCGCGCCGAACACCCGCGCGGGCGCACCCCGGAGCTGCCGCCACCTGATCTGGAACTCGGCGGCCCTGGTGGCCTCCGGCAGCCGGAGCGCGTTCGTACAGCACTGCCCAAGCGAGACCGGGCTGGCCGGATCCAGGCCCGCCCGCTGGAACACCTCGGTGCCGAAGACCAGGGTGGCGGCCTCCGCCCCGTCGACCGCGACCGCGTCGCCGATGTGCAGCGGCCGGTCGGTGCGCAGCGCGAACACGAAACCCGCGGCGGAGCCGTGGCCGTCGAGGGACCAGGACCGGCCGGGGATGCCTGCCCACGGCGCGAGGTGGGCGACGCTGCGGATGACGTCCCGGCCTGTCCGGTCCTGCTCGGTGGTCTCCCGGAAGTAGTACTTCTGCCGGGTCGCGGAATCGCGGTAGGCGGCCAGGTGCATCTGGTGGGTGTCGCGTTCGTCGCGCGGCAGGAACTGCCCGTGCACACCCAGCGCCTCGTTCGCCATGGCGTGCGTGACGATGTCCCCCGGGCCGGGCAGCATCGGCGCGCGCGAGGTGAAACCGTTGCCGGTCAAGGTGATCCGGCCGTCCGGGGTCAGGGTGGTCTCCCCCTTCGGCAGGTGGATCCACCGGGAGAAGCCGCCGCTGAGCAGGGATTTGCCGAACGTCCGGGCGCCGGTGCTCTTCCCGTCCAGTCCCAGCAGCACGATCGGCCGGTCGCTGCTGCGGCCCATCCCCCGCCCCAGGATCCGGCGCAGTTCCGGATCGGCGCGCAGGACCTGGCCGAGCTGGTCCGGGGTGAGTGCGATGGCGTACCTGGGATCGGTGTGATCCCGCCACAGACCGCGGTAGCCGAGGTCGCCGGAACTCGCCAGCACGAACAGCGGCAGCTCGCCCTGGGCCCATGGCGTCCGCACGGTCCGGGCGCCGCCCGCCACCTCGGCCTGCCGCACGCTGGCCGCGGTGACGTTCCAGGACCACACGTCGACCTCGTCGTCCACCCGCTGGTCGCCGAGGGACAGGTGCACCGCCACCGGAACGCCGTCGCGGTTGGCGAGCACCTTCCGGCGCAGATCCCCGGCCCGCAGCCGGGAAACCCGGACGAAGCCCACGCCCGGCCCGGTCTGGATCCGGTCCGCCTCGATCCGGGCCGCGCCGTCGGGTGCGTGCGTGTCGTGGAAGAAGCCCTCGGCCCGCAGTTCACCGGCGAAGTCGAAGCCGAGCCCGCCGAAGTTGTCGCGCACCGCGGCATCACGGGCCACCAGCACCACCGGCCGCCGCGGATCAGCCTCCAGCAACTGCCGGAAATCCTGGTCCGCCAGCAACATCCGCCCGAACTGCCTGCCGTCCAGCTCCAGCGCGGGACCGGCTGAGGTCCCGATGCGCACGTGCTTCCCGTCCGGGGAGTCCACCGCGACGACCAGCGGATCAGTGCCCTGCCACGGCCCGCGCAGCGTGGCGGTGCCGTGCTCGACCTCGTCGATGAAGTCCCGCAGTGCGGCCGTTTCCGTCGCGGGGTCGCGATCGCCGCCGCGCACCGGGAAACCGAACACCGAGTCCGAGGACACGTGCACCACCTCGGCCAGCTCCGGCGGCTTGCCCTCGGTGAACTTCGAGCCCGCAGGCACGGTCGTCAGGGCGAACGTGTCGGGTCTGGTGTCACCGGTGACATCCCAGCTCACCCATGGCCCGCTCAGCGCACGCAGCTTGGCCAGGAACCGGGCGTTGGACAGGCCCCTCGCGCCGGGGGCCAGCGCGTCGTCCTTGCCGATCACCAGCAGTGGCGGGCGGATCGGCCCGTCGGTGAGTCGCTGGAACGTCGAGGAGCGGAGCAGCAGCGAGGCCAGGTGTTCCGGGGTGACCGGCAGCAGGGAATCGTCGTCAAGGCGCACGGTGAACTCGGGGCCGGAGCTGCCCACCATCAGCACCACGGGCCGCGTCCGGTCGCCGTCGGTGGCCGGGGCCCAGACCTGGGTGGCGTACTCCCTCTGCCAGTCGCCAGCGGCGTCGACCGACTCGGTGGCCACCGCGCGCAGGCGGTAGTCGGTGGTGTCGGCCAGCTTGTCCGCCGATTCGGCGGCGAAGGCCATCCCAAAGGACCCGCCGTTCTCGCGTTTCAGCTCGTGCCAGTGCAGATCGTCCGGCCCGGCCACGGACACCAGGTCGAAGGAGGCGGTCGCCACGCCCGCCGCGTCCAGCGCCAGCCGGTCGGTGGCCGCGCTGATCTTGCGGTACTTCCCGTTGCCGCGCAACGCATTGGCGAACTCCCGCGCCGCCCGCCGCGACCCCACCGGATCCGCCGGATCCGCGGCGGCCAGCCGTACCGGCACCTTGTGGTTATCGGCGAGGAAGTGGAACCACGGCGAGGTCCGCACCAGCCGGGCGAGTTCGGCCCCGTCGACCAGCACACCGTCGACCAGGAACCGGTCGCCCTGGCCGGTGGCGTAGACGTAGAACGGCTTGGCCCGCTGGGACACCGAAGGCAGTGCCTGGTGCAGCTCGTCCCACTGGTCGGTCTCCGGCGCGCCGGTCGCGCCGAAGCTGAGGCCGCCCGCGGTGTGCGCGTTCACCCCGTGCTCCCCACCGCCGGGCTGGGCGAGGCGCACCGTCGAGCGGCTGGCCGTGGAGGCCACCGAGGCGGTGTCGGAATCGCTGTCGGATGGGGAGAGGGAGGAGGTGCCCGGCTGGACTGACGCCGAACGCCGACCCGGGCGAGGGGTGAGACCGAAACCCTGCCACTCGGCCAGCTCGGCCTCCGGTTCCGGGTCGCCGCCGATCGGCTCGGGCGAGCCGGGGTCGGACCGGGCGTCCTCGTCCTCATCGGTAGCCGGGTCGAACTCGGACTCCTGGTCCGAGGCCGGGTCGAAGTCCGACTCCGCATCCCGCTCCGCGGCGACCGGCTCGATCTCCAGTCTGAAGCCCGTGTTGGGCCGGAACTCACCCAGCTCGCCGTCGGCGCCGACCTCCTGGGCGCCCCGGATGAAACGCGGCAGCACCCCACCGGCGAAGGCGATCTCCGACTCGTGCTCGTGCAACGAGGAATGCGCCAGCATGGTGTCGTTGACGACGATGCCGCCGGGCGCCTGGATCTCGTACCGGAACCGGCCGTGGTAGAGCCCGCCGGTCTGCGGGTGCCGGTGCAGTTCCGGGTCGCTGGTGAGCGAGACGTACACGCTGCCGTTGTCGGCGACAACCCGGGAACCCAGGTCGTAGTTGTTGCGGTCAAGGGGCACGAAACCCGCGGCGAACACCTGCTCCGGGCGGGCCAGGTCATACCGGTACAGCGGCTCGGCCGAGGTCCGCCAGGCCGGGTGCCACTCGTCGATCCGGTCCAGCAGGACCTCGCGCACGGCAACGGCGTTCAGCTCGTGCGGGTCCACGCCGTACCGGCGGGTGGTGGTCCCGTCCGCTGGCGCCGATCGCCGCCCGGGAATCGGCGCGCGCGGGCCCGCGCCCAGCTCGGTCGGCGTCTCCTCAGTGGGGAAGAAGGCCCCGGCCCGCTCTCCCCCGGACCGCGTCACCGGCACCCGCAGGAAGCCGCCGGGGCCGCCGAGGTGCTGCTGCGTGCCGTGCCGGGTGTCGTCCCCGGTGCTAGGGAAGAACCTCGCGCTGACCCCTGCGCTCACCCGGTCCGCCCAGGCCACCAGTTCGGCCGGGGTCAGGCTCGCCGGGGCGGCGAACTTCGGGTCGTTGAGCACAAAAACCCGCCGACCGTCCACAGTGGATGCTCGCAGGTAGGCGGCGTGGAACGGGGTGTCCAGCACGACCCCGGCACCCTCGGCCACCTGCCGCCAGAACTCCGCCCGCGCCCCGCCGGTCGCCAGGTTCTCCGCCAGGCCGACCCGGGGCTGCTTGCCCTCGAACAGGTCGGTGGCACCGAACAACGTGCCGTCCGGCTCCATCGCCAGCTGCGCCTGGAACTTGGCGACGTACTGCTCCTGGTCGACCCCGGTGAGCCTGCGCGCGCCCCGGTCCACCAGCAGTGGCACGGCCAGCACCGCGCTGCCCACCCAGTCACCCTCGCGGACCTTCGGCGTGAGCACCGGGACCGTGGGCCGGTTCAGCTCGGCGGCGGCCAGCTTCTGCATCGACCGGGCCCAGCGGTCGGTCAGCGCCCGCCATTCCCGGCGCACACCGGGGTCGCGCTGATCCGCGCCCACCAATGCCAGTGCCCGCCGCTCGATGGCGTCGAATTCGGCCCGCGCGTCCGCGACCCGTTTCCTGGTCATCTGCTCCTGGCTGCGGCCGAACAGCCGATCCTGGGCGTCCCTGATCTCGGCGGGGACCCGGCCGATGCGGCTCTCGGTGGCGGCGGCCACCACGCGGCCCAGGTGCAGCAGCGCGGGCAGGCCGGGCGCCCTGGTGCGGACTCCGGTGTTGACCGCGGCCGCGACGCAAGTGTTGAGGAAGTACTGCTCCTCGTGGCCGGTACCGGCGAACAGCGCCTCGGTGAGCGCGGCCGGATTCGCCAGCAACGCGGTGGCCAACGGCGTCCCGGCCACCGCCGCCCGCGCCTGCGCGCCAAGGTTCACCTGACCCAGGACGGCCAGGCGCACCGGCAGTTCCGCGGCCGGGATGGCGAGCCCGTGCACCAGGGAGGCGGGCTGGGCGAACGGATCCTCGCCCCGGGCAAGGGAAGCGTTCAGATCGTCGAGGACCTGGGCAAGCCGGGCGGAGCTGAGCGGCCTGATCTCCCGCAGGTCCCTGACCGGGGTCAGCGAGGCGGCCAGCAACGCCTCGGTGACGAACCCGCGCACCCGCCGCACCACCGCCGGATCTCCTTGCCCGGCAAGCGATTCCTGGAGTGTGCCGAGCTGATCCCGGACCCCCTCGGGCAGCGCGTGGTGTTCGAGCCTGCCGTCGGTGGCCAGCGCGGTGTACTCGGCGATCCGGGCGCGCACGGCATCGGTCGGCAGGGTCAGGCCGGGCAGCCCGTGGGTGAGCCGGTCGTACCCGGCCTCGGCCTGCCGTTGCGGGCTGTCCTGGGGCGAGCCGAAAGAGACCTCGATGGTGACCCGGCGCCGGTCCGCCGGTGTGCCAACGCTGTCGCCGGTCCGGGTGTGGATCGCGATGTCCCCGGCCGCCACGGTGGGCCGATCCCCTTGCAGCACGGCGAGTTCGGCGGTCAGCGCGGCGTGGTAGACCGCCCGCACGTGCCCGGCCCGCTGCCGCGCGGCCGGGCCAGGACCGGGGAAACCCCGGCGGCCGTTGCCATAACCGGTGATCGTGACCTCGGGTGCGGGCAGCCCCAGCTCCGCGCGCAGCACCGCCGCGCGGGCCACCTCACGCGCACCCGCCCGGATCCCGCCGCGCTCCGACTCGGGCGTGCCGCGCTGCCCCTGCTCGAACCAGACGCCGACCGCGGCCAGCTCGTGCACGCCGCCCAGTGCCACCGCCACCAGCGGGTTGGCCGCCAGCGCCTGCTGCTCGAAGAAGGACTCCCCGGGTTCCTTCGTGTACATCCGGAAATGCCAGCGCTGTGGCCCCGGCACCACGTTCAGCTCAACGGCCATCGCCTGCCAGGCTCGCCGCCGCCGCTCAGGATTCGCGTTGTCGTAACCGGTGTCCGCGATCCCACCGAGAGCCTCCGCCAGCACGCGGTGGCGTTCCAGTCGCCGCGCCTCGGCGGTGTCCCCGGCCGTGCGGGCCAGTTCCGCCCGGGTGTCGAGTTCCGCGGAAATCCGGTCGAACCCGTGGTGCCGGGCCAGGTTCTCGTTGATCGCGGCCCGGACGGCGGCGTCGAACTCCGCGACGTGCGCGTGGTTCTCCAGCGTGACCTGGGTACGGCCGTCAGCGCTTTCGGCGATCACGGTGGCGAAGTGGTACCCGGCCTCCTCGTGCGCGCCCGGCACCGACACCCGCACGTACAGCTGCCCCGGCTCGGCCCAGGCGAACTGGTTGAGCCCGGCCCGCCGCGCCGCCTCCGCCAGCAGCGCACGCTCGGGCGGGTGGCTGAGCATCCCGCCGTAGCGATCGCCGGGCAGTGGCCTGCCGGGACTGCCGCCCACCTGCCGGAGGTCCCGCCCGGCGAACGCCGCGGCCGCGGCAGCGTCCACTTCGGACACCGCGTCCGACTCAACGCTCTCCGCCAGGCCCTCGGCCAGGTGCAGGGTGCCGGTCACCTCCAGGCCGTCGTCGATGTTCACCGGCACGACCTCGGTGGCGCCACCCGGTTCCCGGAACAGCAACGTGTCGGCCTGGGCGCCGTGCACGATCCCGGCGAAGTCCCGGCCGACCTCGGCCGGCTCCGCGGGCAGTCGCGGTGTCACCCGGTGCAGCACCCGCTGCTCGCCCGCGTCACCGATGATCACCCGCGAGTCCTGAACCTCGAACTCGACCAGGCTGCCCAGCCGCCGCAACGCCTCCCTGGCCCCGGCCAGCACCTCCGGCGTGGCGAAGAACTCCCTGGCCTCGTTGACGGCCTCGGCGCCGGTGACCGACCCGGTGCCGTTGAGCGCGAGCGTGCCGTCCCGCGCGATCCGCAACTCCGGCCGCTCCTGCGTGCGCAACCCGCTCTCCGGACGTCCGGCGACGGGGAAGTCGTTGCTGGGCACCGGTTCGGCGGCGATGGGCCGCAGCGACTCGAACAGCGGTGCACCTTCGGGTTCGGTCCGGTAGGCGCGGGTGAGGTTGGGCCTGGGGGTGAGCGCGGACCCGGCGATCTCGACGAACCGGCCGCCGTTGTCCACGTTGATGGCGCCGAAGGCGGGCACCAGATTGATCGGCTGGGTCGGCGCGAAGACCCGCCGGTCAAACCCGCGTTCGGTCAGCCGCTGCCGGAAGTCGTAGCCACCGCCACCGGATTCGTTGCGCTGCCCCGATTCGCAGGCCAGCAACACGATCGGCGCGTCCGGCCGGTCCCGCAGCACCCGCCGGAAGTCGGGGTCGGCCAGCGCGATCTCGGCCAGGGTGGCACCGTCGATCCGGAGAATGCCCTGGTGCGTGGTGGCCCGGAAGCGCTCCGGACCCGCGTGCAGGTAGAGGAAGACCGGCTTGCGCGCGGGATCGGCGCTGTCCCACTGGGCCCGGTGAACGGCATCAGACTGTCCACTGTGGAGTGTGTGGTACTCGCGGACCGGGTGCGCGCTGGTGCTCTCGGCCCACAGCCTGGCCACCCGGTCATCACCGTCCCTGGTGGGCAGGGCGATGCCGAGGAGGTCCCGGTCGGCATCGCGCATCGGCTCCCGCCGCGCCTGGGGCAGCTCGAAGGCCATCTTCCGGTTGAACGGACCAAGCCCGCTGCCCAGCGGCGCCGTCGGCACGACCGCCCCGTCCGGCAGCCCCGCGGTGACCGGGCTCGGCGCCGCGGTCCCCTGGTCGGCGGCGGGCACGTCACCGATGGCCAGTTCCACCAGCTGGAAGAACCGATCCGGCATCCGCACCGCATCCGGCGCCACCGCGGTGTAGTCGCCCATGAGCGTGCCCTCGACGCGCAGACCGCCCGGCTGGGCCCCGTGCTCGTCCACCAGGCCGAGCATGTGCCCGTACTCGTGCGCGCCGGTCACCGGCTGCTGTCCCGGATGCCAGTTGTTCTGGTCGACCGGGCGTTCCGGATCCATTGTCACCACATGCCGGTGGCCGTCCGCGGTGTCCGGCACCAGCCGGAAATGCAGCCGATCGCCGTTGGGCCGGGTCCGCGGCCCGCCGTCGGCGTCCTGGTTGAAGTACTCGTCAATCCCCCGCCGGGCACTGCGCAGCACCGCTTCCCGCACGGCCTCGCTGTGCCGCCCCTCGGGATCCAGCTCGACCCGCACGGTCACCACGGTCGTCGGCTGACCGTGGATCGGCCCGCGCCACACCTCGAACGCCGACCGCTCCAGCACCGGCTCGGCGGAGTGCACCCCCCGCCTGCGCCCCGGCTGCCCCGGCACCGGCTCCCACCGCCACTCACCCGGCCGGGTCCGCACCCGCCCGCGCCGGTGCGCCCCTGGGAAGAACTCCACCTGCGCCAGGCGGTTCCGCCACCCCGGGTGGCCTGCCCCGGCGGCGGGGACCTCCGTCGACCCGCTGGACTCGCCCGAGGTGCTGGACTCCTCCTCCCAGGGATTCAGCGCGTCCTCGATCCGCTCCCGGTGCTCGGGCAGCAGCTGGTACAGCAGCACCAGTGGTTCCGGTTCCCGGTCGAGCACGCCCGCCCCGCCGACGGGCTCCCGATCGGCGAGGTTCGCCAGCGAGTCGAGCACGGCCTGGACGTCGACCGCGCGGCCGATCGCCCGGTTGTGCCAGATCCGCATCACCACGTCGGCCAGTGCGCGGTTGACCCTGCGCCGCGCGGCGAGGGCGTAGTAGTTGCGCATCAGCTCGACGTCCTCGCGGAAGTCCTCATCGACCCGCTGCCAGGACATCGGCTCGGCCTCGACGAGGTCGGCGAAGGCGTAGGCACGAGCGTCGGTGATCGCCACCACGGGGGTGACGATCGGGTAGTAGTCGTGCCAGTCGTCCGGGTTCTGCTCGCGTTCGGTCATCAGTTGGTCCCGCACGGCTTCGGCGGTGCCCTGGTAGTGCCTGGCGTCTCGCGGGTCCAGGTCCATCGCGGCGAGCCACTGCTCGACGGTCAGCAGCCCGTCGGGGTGCGCGGTCGGATCGATCACCGCCCAGTGACCACCGTGCGGATCGTCCACGAACAGCGTGGTGGCCACGTGGTAGTGCATCGGGACGGGCAGCGGCCGGTTGCCGGTGGCGTGCTCGGCGGTGGTGAGCCGCATGTGCAGCGCGCCGTACCCGGACGCGAAGATCTTGTGCGGCTCGGCGCCGAGCTGCCAGAGGGCCAGCGCGATGCGGTGCGCGCGGAAGTAGCACCCGTCGTCGGGGTAGTCGTGCGGCAGCGCGAGGGCGCCGTAGCGGTGGTGGTCGAAGGTCAGCTCGCGCATCCGCCGGAACCAGTCCTGGGCCTGCTCCAACGGCACCGGATCCGAATTCACCTGGCCCAGCAGGTGTTTCAGGTAGCCCGATTCCTCCGGCCGGGATGCCAGCAGATCCGGGTACAGGTCGCGGCCGAACTCCACCCCATATGCCTCCGTCACGGCCAGGATCGCCTGCGCGTCCCGGTTCAGCCCGCCCAGCAGCGTCACCGCGCCCTCGAAATCGCCGTTCCCGACCCGGGTCCCCACCTCTCGCGCCAGCTCCACCACCTGCGGCAGATCGACCGGTTGCTCGCCAGGAGGCACCGCGGTCGAGTCGATCGGGCGTTCCGCGGCGGGATCGGCGGGGAACACGCTGACCCGGCCCATCACCTGCAACGCCCGCTGATAGTTCACCGTGGAGAGCCGCCCGTCCTCGTGCGCGGCGGAAAGCACCCCGGCCACCCGCGTCGAGAGCCTGCCGGAATCGGGCAGCCCCATCAGGCGGTGCAACCGGCCGAGCAACCTGCCACCGTCGACCGCGGGCTCGGCCAGGGTCAGGACCACGGCCTGGTGCGCGCGAGCGACCTCGGGCGAGGGCAATGGCGCCCGCGGCACCCGCGCACCGCCCGGCAGCTGCGGGGTGACCGCCTGCTCCACCGCGGACCTGCCGGCGGTCGGCGGCGGCTCCCGCGTCCCGGCCTCGGCGGGCTGACGGTTCTCCGCCGCGTACACCCCGGCGATCTCGTTGTCGTACAACGCCTTGGCGTCCCACCACGCCTGCTCCGCCGCGCGCTCGGCCGCCACCGCCGCGCGTTCCCTGGCCACCGCCTCGGTGTAGCGCCGCTTGTCCGCCGCGCTGACGCCGCCCCGGTCCAGTGCCAGCGACTCCAGCTCGCGCCTGCGGTCGGTCAGGCGGCGCAACTCGGTGTCCGCCTTGAACAACGCCTGGCGCCGGTGTTCCAGGTGCTTGCGGGCCGAGGGCAGTCCCCGGGTGCGGGCGGCCGCGGCGTTCCTGGCGATGGTGAACTGCTCGCGGACAGTGTCCAGGTGGGCGCGCTGCCGTTGGATCCGGGTGTCGAGTTCGCCGAGGCGGTCCGCGTTCGCCCTGGCCCGCCGCTGTTCGCCCGCCTCGATCGGCCGCCCGGCCTGCTCGGCCGCCGCGGTCGCCGCGATCCGCCGCCGCTCCGCGTCCAGCCAGGTCTTTCCCTTGTCCGCCAAGGCATCGGTGGCCCTGGCCAGTGACTCCGGCAGGGTCTGCCCGGTCAGCGCGGCGGCGTCGGCCTCGCGCACCCGCAGCGCGTAGGCGTCGTGCACGCGCAGGTCCTGGTAGGTGGCCTGGTCCTGGTCCCCGCCGAACGCGGGCTTGGACCGGCGGCGCGCGACCACCCGGAACTCCGCGCCGGCGAGCAGCACCCGCGAGTGCTGGTCCTCGCCCTTGTTCGTCCACGGCATCAGCGGGTCCAGGACCGGGCCGTTCTCGTCGAGCCTGGTGGCCTTGAGCCGGTCCGACTCGGGGCCGGTGAGCACCCGACCCTGGCGCAGCGCGTAGGCCGACTTGTCGCCGAAGGCCGTCCGGCTCGGTGCCGACGTGGGATCCACGCCGGTGGCCCGCTCGACGGTGGTCGACTGCCCGGCGCTGCCGAACGGCGCGGTCTGCACCAGCGCGGTCTCCTTGCCGGTGCTGACCGCCATCTCCGCGGCCTGCCGGGCCGTGGTGTACGAGCCGATCCGGACACCGGCGCTGGCACTGGCGAACCTCGGCTGTGCCGGCAGCCGGAAGTGGATCTCCACGGTGCGGTCGACGCCACCGGGCAGCGGCACGGCGAAGGTCCCGTCCGCGGCGGCGGACAGCCCGGCGCGCACGGTCGCCGGGGTGATGGCCGCCTGCAGCGCGCGCCTGATCTTCGGGGTGATCCGGATCCCCGACCCGGCCAGCACCTCCCGCACCCGCGCGCGCAGCACCTCGACGTCGCCGAAGTAGTGCTCGGCCCAGTAGTGCTCGAGCGCGGGCAGCCTCGGCGCCGGTGTGCCGTCGGCCAGCCGGGACCGCCAGTCCGCCAGGTCCGGTCCGGACAGCGTGCCGGTCACCGGGCGGGGTCCGGTCGTGGTGCTGCCGAGCCTGCCGCCGTGTTCGGGCGCCGGGTAGGACTCCTCCGCGATCTTGGTGATCCGCACGTCCTCGGTCACCGGGACCGCGGCGATGGTGCGGCCGTGCCGCTGGATCCGCAGGTCCAGCTCCAGCCTGCCCCGGTGCACCGCGGCCGGTCCGCTGAACGTGCCGGAGTGGTTGTGCCGCACCGAATGCTCAGCCGACTTCTTCCGCCGCCGCCGTCCCACCGCGATCTCGACGCCGAGACCGGCGCCGGTCTGACCGTCGGCGTGCCGGGTGCGGGCCACACCCGGCGCGGAGTCCTTCGGCGGCAGCCCGCGGGTCTTCCTGAGCCCCATCGCCGCGCGGACCAGGAACATTCCGTTGAACAGCGTGCGTGCCCTGATCCTGGTGTCCTGGCCGCCGAACTCGGCGCTGACCGTGGCCTTGAGCTTGCCGACGTTGCGCACCACACCCCGTTCGGGGGCCTGGGTGAAGGCCGCGTCCAGGGTCAGCTCGTAGGTCTGGCCGCTGAAGCGGAGTTCGGCGCGGATCGGGTTGGCCTGGCCGCCGTTGAGCGAGTTGTGCACCGCGCCGTTGACCTCGGACAGGAACCGCTTGACCGCGTCGATGTTGCCGTTCTTGGGGTCCAGGCTGCTCTCCGGCAGCAGCCGGGCCGCCAGCTCGGGACCGATGCCGGGCACCTGGGCCAGTTCCGCGCGCAGCTCGGCGATCCGCGGGCTCAGGTCGATCCGGTCGATGATGCCGCCGAGGCCGATCGACTGCCCGGCCGACTCCCCCGGCCGCAGCGAGGGCGGTGGCTCGATCCCCCGCTCCACCGGCGCTGTCGCGTTCGCCGGCGACGGCGGGGTCCCGGTGCTCAGCTCGTGGAACTGGTCCTCGGTGAGCCAGACCAGCGCCGACTCCGGCA
Organism: Crossiella cryophila; assembly: GCF_014204915.1. Taxonomy (NCBI): domain Bacteria; kingdom Bacillati; phylum Actinomycetota; class Actinomycetes; order Pseudonocardiales; family Pseudonocardiaceae; genus Crossiella; species Crossiella cryophila. Next base: position 5,404,673 of record NZ_JACHMH010000001.1, on the reverse strand, counting down.
GGTCCAGGACCTCGCCCGCGGTCCGGGCCGGATCCGGCTCGGCCAGGCCGAAGCTGAGGTTGCCCTTGTAGCGCGCCTCCGCGACCACGGTGGCCTCGATGTCGACCCGGGCCAGCACCACCTTGCCCGGCAGCTCGCGGAGGGCGATCTTCTCCCCGCCCTTGAGGTGCTCGGCCTGGGACTCGCCGCGTTCGACGGTGAACACCGAGGTCGAGATCCCGAAGATGCCCCTGGGCACGACCCTGGTGTCGCTGTCGGTCCCCGACTCGACGTTGCCGGTCAGGATGGGCACGGCGATGACGTAGCCGCCGTAGCGGTCCAGGGTCCCGGCACCGCCGGTGGCCTTGCTGGAACTCTCCAGCTGCCGGGTGACCTCCTGGTACTCCGCCGCGCTCACCTGCCGCGCGGACAACCGGGGCCGGAAGGACACGCCCAGCGCGCCGAAGAGGTCCGCCTGGCGGCGGCCGTGCAGCAGCTTGGTCGAGTCGATCACGGTGGTGCGGTTGAACAACCTCGGGTCCCGCCGCAGTGCTTCCGGGGCGAGCCGGGAGTTGATCGAGTAGGCGATGTCCCCGACCCGCGAGCGCACCACCGGATCGCGTTCGGTGGCGATGCTCAGCATCTCCTCCGCCGAGCGCTGCACCGCTTCCGCGCCGGTGAAGGCGAGGATCTCGACGTCGTCGAAGGACCGGGACAGCGGTGCGGGCAGCGCGTGCGGGGCGGGCGCGTCGGCCAGCGGGCGGTTGGGCCGGGGCTGGACCGGTTGCTGCTGACGGGGATCCGCCTCGCCGAGCAGCACCTCCGGCAGCAGCATGCGCAGCGGGACGGTGATCGGGTCCGGCGCGGTGAGTCGCGCGTGCGCTGGCAGATCCCGGCCCCGGCGGCCGAAGCTGATCTTGCGGATGGCCTGGGTGTGCCGCCGGTCGGCGTGGATCTCGCTGGTGATGGTCAGTTCGGCCCGGAACTGGCGGACCGGCCGGTCGCCGAGCTTGCCCTGCTCGGTGAGTGAGCCGCCCCGCCACCGCTCGAGGTTGTGCTTGCCGCCCAGGGACTGCGTGGTCTCGCTCGCCCAGGTCCGCGCGCCGCGGGCGCCGAAGTACAGCGCCCCGAACACCGCGGTGCCGCCGGTGGCCCCCAGCGGGCCGAGCAGCCTGCCCTGGGGCCCGCCGGCGACGCCCAGCCCCCGGCCCCGGCCGCTGTCGATGCCGGTGACGTCCTTGGCCCGGTAGATGCCCAGCAGTTCCTCGGCGGTGAGCGGGTTGCCCTCGCTGATCTCGCCGACCTCGGCCTTGAGCACGATCGTGGTGCGGTAGTCGTGGAAGTACCCGGCGCGCTTGACCGGGACGTGCAGTCCGGGGCCGATCAGCCGGTTGGTCAGCCGGTTGATCTCCGGTTCGGACAGCGCCACGGTCAGCGCCTTGCCCCGTTCCAGCGCCGCCAGCGCCTTGGCGGTGAGCTTGCCGTCCTTGATGTCGTGGTCGGTGAAGGAGCGGATGAGCTTGTCCTTGTTGAGATACCAGCCCTTCTGCAACGGCACGGCCTCCAGCAGCGGCCGCAGCGCCTGCGCCAGCAGCTGACCGCTGCTGACCTCCTCCACCATGCCCAGGATGGCCTGCCCGTGCTCGAACTCCCTTGGCCCGAACCGGGTCCGGTCGGCGCCGGAGCGGAACTCGGTGTCCCGCGGATCGGCCTCGACCAGTCCCGCCCAGCCTGCCTCGCGCGCGGTGGTCCACTGCACCGCGTTGACGTTGCCCCGCAACCGCCACGGCTGTTCGCCCTCCCGACCGACCTGCCGCACCTCGATGTCGTAGACCATTTCGTACCGAACGGCATCGCCGGTGATCTTCAGCGCCTCCTTGGCCGCGGTGGACCCGGTGACCCCGCCGGTGGCGCCATGTTCCAGCGTAGTGTCGTAGGTGAGCCCGCCCGCCGCGATGAACGCGGGCGCCAGCTCCGCGCCCCCACCCACGAAGGCGTGCACCCCGGTCAACCGCTGCACCCCGTGCCGCCCGGTGTGCTCGTAATGCTCGTGCGTGCGCTGGGTGATGCTGACCCCGTGCTTGGTCTGATCCACCCGCACCCAGCGCGCGACCGCCCGCATCTCCAGCTGGGTACTGCGCTGCCGCCACTCGAACCCACCCCGGTTCTTCCCCTTGAAGATCACCGGCGACCGGATCCACCTCTTTTCCTGGTACGCCAACTCCTTCCGCTCCCGCACCTCGGATGGATCACCGGGATCCCGATCGTCGTAGAGCGCCATCGCCCGCAACTTGGCCGCGATATTGCGCTCACTCAGGAACTCCTGAACCACCTCCCGCCCCTCGGACCCGACAGCCGTGGCCCCCGCGAAACGCGCCCCCAGCTTCGCGATGACCTGATCGGCGAAGGTCGGGATGTCGCTCGGCAGCGGCCCCCGATTGACCTCAACCGCCTCCACCAGCGTGTGCCCCGGCAACCGAACCAGCTTCGGCCCCGCCAGCCGCCCGTCCTCCCCCAGCAACCGCCGCCGATCAGCCCGCCCAACCGGACTGACCCCAAGCCGCGCCAGCGCCCGAGCCCGTGCGGGCCGGATGACCCCACCCCACCCATCCCGCTCCGCCCGCAGAACCCGGGCCCCCGCGCCGTCCCGATTACCCAGATCCACCGGCATGGCCAGCGTGACCTCGCCATCGGCGGCGACAACCGACCCACCCACCACCGGCCGCACCAGGTTCCCCGCCTCGTCATGGAGGCTGAACTCCGCCCGAAACGGCACCGACACCTCATGCGGCGAGCCATGCTCGATCCCCGAGGACCCACCCAGTTCCTGCCGCACCTCACTGCCAACCTCCTCGGTCGGCGCGGACTGAACCGAAGGAATCACCTGCACAATGACCCCCGGCAACCCGGTGAACCGCAACACCGGAGCGATGTTGTTGTCCCGCCGATCCCCCTCCCGCACAACGGAACTCACCTTGGACTTCGATGCCTGCTCAAGGTGATAACCAGCCTCACCCTTGTCCCGCAACAGCTCCCCAGCCCAGTCAAACCGCGAGACCATCCCCAACTGGTAGTACGCCCCATCCCCCTTGACCCGAACCCGAATCCCCTCCCCCAACGTGCTCCCCACATCCTGGGCCAGCTTCTCGCCGATTTCCTTTACCCCATCCCACTTCTTGACATGCGGCGCGATCTGCTTCAGGTGCGCCTCGATGTCGAGCGCGGGGCCTTGGGCGTGTTCCTTTTGCTGGGCGGCGCCGAGGGTGTGGCTGTCTCGGAGGTATCGCGGGACGCTGTCGCGGAGCTGGTGTGGGGTGAGGGGGGTGTCGTTCGGTGGGGCTGATGGGGGCGGGGGCTCGTGCTGGTCGGGGGTTTCAGTGTTGGTGGGCGCGGGCACGGTGTTGGTGTTGGTGAGTGCGTCGGGGTCAAAGGGGGACGGGGCATCCGGACTTGCCGCGGGTCCGCTGACGGGGGACAGCTGCGGGAGATCGGTTTCGGCGTGGGGTGCGGGGCTGGCCGGGGTGTGTGCGGTGTCCGGGGTGGGCACGGTGGTGCGGAGGGTGTCGGTGCGTAGGGGATCGGTTGAGGTGGGGCTGCTGGTGCTGTGGGTTTCCGGCTGTGGGCCGGTGGGCTGAGAGTTGGCGGGTTGTGGGCTGGCGGGCTGCGGAGCACCAGGCAGCGAGGTGCCAGACTGAGTGGTCTGCCCTCGGGGAGCCTGCGCTTCCGGCTGCCGCGGTGAAACGCCTGGCGACGGCTGGTCTGGTTGCGGCTCAGGCAGACGCGGGTGCGCAACGGGCGGCTGGACGACCCCGGGCACGTCGACACCAGGACCCCCCGCTCCCGGCACAGGCGGACCCACGACCGGAGTGGACGGACCGGCCACCGGAGCAGACGGACCCCCGACTGGGGTGGGCTGACCTACGACCCCAGCAGGCGGACCCGCAACGGGCGCAGGCAGTCCAGAAGCAGGAGTGGGCGACCCCGCCACCGGTGCAGGCGGCCCGGGGGCCGGGGTGGGCAAGCCCGCAGCCGGGGCGGGTGACTCCGGGGTCGGAGTGGGTGATCCCACGGCAGGCGCCGATGGACCCACGACCGGTGCCGGTGCATGCGCGTCGGACGGAGCCGGGACCGCGGCCACCGGCGGCAACCCCGCACCACCCGGCACCGTCGGCGCGCTACCAGGCGAAGACGGCACGGCACCCGGTTGCACCGGCACATCACCCGGCAACGCCCCCACACCACCAGGCGCTCCCACACCGCCAGGCGCCGCCACCCCACCGGCACGCGGCCCCACATCACCTGGTGACGACCCCACGCCACTCGGCGACCCCACGCCACTCGGCGGCGACACCCCACCCGGCGCCACCCCACCCGGCGGCAACAGCGCCCCACCCGGCGACACCGAGACCCCGACCGGTGGCACCGAGGCCCCAGCCGGCAGCGACGGCACCCCGCCCGGCGACAAGCTCACACCCTCCGGCGACGAACCCACCCGCCCCGGCGGCGTCGGCATCCCCCCGGAAGACGACGAACCACCCCCCGACGGCACCGAAACCCGATCCTGCGCCGAGCCCCCACCCTGCTGCGACTCCCCACCACCCCGAACCGCCCCCGCACCACCCGGCGACGACGACACACCCCCTTGCCGCCCCAACCCCCCATCCGGCGAAGAACTCGCGCCACCAGGCAGCAAGCCAACGCCTTCCGGAACCGATCCCACGCCACCAGGCTGCAGGCCCACGCCTCCCGGAACCGATCCCACGCCACCAGGCGACAAACCCACGCTTCCCGGAACCGATCCCACACCACCGGGCGGCAAGCCCACGCCACCCGACGTTGAACTCCCACCCCCGGAAGGCAAGCCCGCTCCTACCGGCGCCGAGCCCACTCCCCCCGGCGGCACCAAAACCCCACCCGGCGCCGACGCCGAAGACGGCAACACCGGCAGCCCCCCAGGCCCCAACGCCCCTCCACCCACTCCACCCCGACCCCCACCAACCCCCTTCTCCCCCAACCCTCCCACCCCACCCCCGACAACCCCCCGATCTCCCCCCACCTCCGAAGAACCATTGCCCCCCTTGCCAACACCCCCACCAACTACCCCCGACCCCCCAACCCCATGCCCAACCCCCTCCGCACCACCAACACCCCCGCCCTCAACCCCACCCCCACCAATCCCCCCTCCCCCAATCCCTCCCGCCCCCAAACCATCCACAGTGGACGGCCCATGCAACGCCCCACCAATCCGCTCCCCAACCCGCCCAGCCCCCCGCTCCGCCCCACCACTGAACGCACCCCCCACCGCCCCCACCCACAAATCTCCAAACCCCCCACCACCAACAGCCGCCCCAGTCGCCCCCGCCGCGATATCCGCGACAGCCTCCGTAGCCCCATGGAACAGAACAGAGTTCCCAACCCCCGGCCGCCAGTTGTTCATGCCGATGTGCATGCCCCCCGCGACACCACCAGCCACCGCGCCACCAAGCGCCGACATGCCAATACTGAAGGTGTCCCAGGCATTCCGGTTGCCTTCGGCGAACTGGATCAGTTGCACCGCGACGTCCTGCAGGACCTCCTCGACACCCTCCTGGATCGCCTCGGCCAGCAGGCGGGCCGCCCAGTGCATTTTCTCCGCGATGCGGCCGATCGCGAAGCGGGCGCTGGTGATGAAACCGGGCACCAGGGGGGCGGTGAAGGGGCTTGCCAGGGCCCAGAGGATGGAGTTTACGAAGAAGATGATCTCGATGAGCATCGAGTAGGTGCCTTGTTCCACGTCCAGGGCCAGTTTGCGGAGGCTGCCGGAGAGTTCGTGGACGGATTTTTCCAGTTGGGGCAGGGATTCCACGAGTTTGTGGATGAAGTCGCGGAAGCCTTTTCCCATCCGTTCGCTGACCGCGCCCTCCACCGAGCCGATCTGCGCGCGGACGCTCTCGCCCAGGTCCCTGACCAGTCCACTGAGGACTTCGTAGGCATCGCCCAGGGCGCGGGCCTGGTTTGGGCTGACCCTGGGGACCTTCGAGCCGGCGACCAGGATCACCAGGGGCTCGTACTTGGGGTCGAACTCGATGGTCACCGGCGGGGTCCTCAGGCCGTGCGGAGGCGGTGCGGCGCGACAAGCCGCTCCGTCCGCTCCGCACCCGGCATCGGCACCCGCGCACCCCTCGTCAGTTGGCCTGTCCGGCAGTAGAACGAGCGCATCCCTGGCGTAGCAACCCGTTTGGCCTAACTCCAGTGCGGAAGTGAAACGCTGTTGCCCTGGATTACCCCGGCCAGGGGCTGGGTCGCCTGGTGGTGGCGGGAACCGCCGAAGGCGGGTGACTTCGGGTCGAACACGCCGCGGCGCACCGCCGACAGTTGCTGGTGCAGGGTCATGGCGAGTTTGTGCCAGGGGTGCCAGCCGCGTTGTTCGGTCACGTAGGCCCAGCCCGCGTTGGCGGTCGCGATCTGGCGCAGCACCTGATCGGTCATCAGCTCGGGGGTGTCGTTGACCAGGTGGCCGAACCGTTCCCGCGGCAACTGCTCGGCCCAGGCAGGCACGTGCAGGTTCTCGTGCGGTTTCATCGGGCCCTCGAAGGGCAGCACCAGGTCGGCGAAATCCAGGTAGCGCGGGTGTGGGTAGCCCGCGGTGTTGAGCACCACCCAGGCGCAGTCCGCGCTGCGGGACATCCCGGCCAGCTGCCGGTAGAGCGGCAACCGGTTCTCGGTGCCCTGCACCCTATCGAAGAACACCCCGTCCACCCGGTACCAGGCGCGGTGCCGGACCAGTTCCCGGTACACCAGCTCCCTGGCGCAGCGGCCGTGGCAGGTGTCGACGTAGCCCAGCACCCGTGCGCCCGCGTACTTGAGCTGTTGCACCATCCACTGGAGCTTCGCCGCCGGCCGGGGGCCCGCCCCACCGTCCACATTGAGCACCACCGCGCACTCCGGGCCCACCGCGCCGATGAGCCGCCGCCAGTCCGCGGCTGCGGTGTCGGGCTGGAAGAACGCCGGAACCAGGAGCCCGCCGCGCCAGGACCCGTTGAGCTGCAACACAATTCCTCCGGAGTGGACAATGACGGCCGCGTTCGCCGGTCGCAGTGGGGAAGGACGAATCCAGGATTCACCAGAGTGCTGCCTGAATCGATATACGAAGACCGTTCGGGCAGAACTGCTTCACGATTCGCCCGGCCGGTCCCGATGTTCGCTCGGGCAACTGTGGAGAACCGATGACCACTTCCCGTCAAGTTCGCTGGCCGGGGCCTGGCCCGTGCGAGTATCGGCGGAGCGGCCCTTCGGCCCCGGGAAGCGAGGAGCGGCAGTATTCGATTTCCCATTCACCCCGCGGGAGACGATGTGAAGACCACCAAGGTCGCGGTGCTGGCCTCGGACCAGCTGATCGGAGCCGAATCGGTCGGCCTCGTGCGCAATGCGCGGGAACTCGAACACGTGGACCTCGCCGCGGCGGAGGTGGTGCTGCTCATCGAACACGTGGTCACCCGCTCGTCCTTCGCCGCACTGCACAGCTGTTACCCGCGGCTGCCCGCGACACCCAGGACCCGCTGCGTGGTGGTGACCGATCACCTGGAACCCGGCACCATGACCTACGCGCTCTCCTGCGGTCTGGCCGCGGTGCTGCCGCTGCACGAGATCGACGGCCAGCGGCTGACCCAGGCGATCCTGTCGGTACGCCAGGGCAACGCGCATTTCCCAGCGCACCTGCAGGGCGAACTGGTCAGCGAACTGGCCCGGATCCACCAGGACGTGCTTGTGCCCAGTGGCCTGACCGCCGCCGGACTGACCGAGCGCGAGGTCGATGTGCTCACCCTGCTCGCCGACGGTTTCGACACCGACGAGATCGCCGCCAAACTGTGCTACTCCGAGCGTACGGTGAAGAATGTCCTGTATCGCATGATGACCCGGTACAACCTGGGCAACCGCACCGAGGCCGTCGCCTTCGCGGTTCGCGCCGGGGTGTGCTGAGCCGCGCCGACCGAAAGTGTGACAGTCCCGTTTCGGCACGGGCGCTGCCACTTCGGCCCGTGCATACTGCGGCAATGTGCGCGGACATTCTCGTGGCCGAGGACAATTCCCGGCAGGCCGAACTGATCCGCCGATATCTGGAACACGACGGGCACACGGTGTCGGTCGTCTTCGACGGCGAGGCCGCGCTGGCCAGGACCCGCCAGCTCAAGCCGGACATGATCGTGCTGGACGTGATGATGCCCGGTCTGAGCGGCCTTGAGGTGTGTGCCCGGCTGCGCGCGGAGTCCGATGTGGCCATCGTGCTGCTCACCGCGCGGTCGATGGAACCCGATGTGCTGACCGGATTCGACCTCGGCGCGGACGACTACATCACCAAACCGTTCCGGCCCCGGCAACTGGTGGCCAGGGTGCGCAGCATCCTGCGCCGCACCAGCCCGCGACCGGCCGAGGCCACCGACAGTCCACTGTTGAGTGTCGGCGAGATCACCGTGGACCGGGTGGCGCACGAGGTCTGCGTCCGGGGCCAGCGGGTCGATCTCACGCCCGCGGAGTTCCAGCTGCTGGGCATCTTCGCCGCGGCGCCCAACCGGGTGTTCACCCGCAAACAGCTCATCGAGGACGCTTTCGGCACCGAGTTCATGACCGAGCGCGCGGTGGATGTGCGCATCATGAAACTACGCAAGAAAATCGAGATCGACCCTCGGCGACCACGACTGCTGGTGACGGTCTACGGCATCGGGTACAAGCTCGCCGACGACAAGGACTGAGACCAACCACATGGCCCGCCGGAACAGCCTCCTGATTCGGTTCTTCGCGGTGTGCCTGCTCATCGCGGCGGTGTCGATCGTGGCCGCCACGCTGCTGACCACCCTGACCAGCACGCCGGAGCAGCATTCCCGCACCGTCGAGGACGACCACAAGCTCTACGAACGGCTGCTCGAACACGCCGTCACGCACCAGGACTGGTCCAGGGTCCAGCCCGTGCTGGACTCGCTGCGGGAGCAGACCGGCAGGGAGATCGTGTTGCGCGGCAAGGACGGCCGGTTCATCGCGGACAACGTGCCAGCGGACAGCACGGCCGCGCTGTCGCTGTCCCCGCCGAGCGCGATGATCGATCCACTGCACGTCGACCTGGCCCTCAAACCCGGTCCGGCCATCGATCCCAGGGCCCTCGGCCCCTACGCTCTGTCCACACCGGACGGAGAGCGGTTGTGGCGGATCGCCGGAGACGCCGTGCGGTGCGACACCCGGCAGCGGATGGAGATCGATCCGGCCGGCCGGCCGCACCTGGTCCTGCCCGACGGCGGCCTGCTGACCTGGACCACACCGGGCACGCCCTGCCTGCCGGACCCGAAGCAGCTCACCCGGTCCACCCCCGGCGAACTGGCCGCCAACACCGCGCTGCTCGACAAGCTCACGGACTGCCTGCGCCACAACGGACCCAAATCGTCCACTGTGGACACAGCCTGGGCCGATCCGGAGAACTCGCGGTGGTTCCTGACCCCACCGCCCCCGGGTACCCCCGCCCGGGTCGCCGACTGCCTCACCGCCGCCCGCCGGGACCAGCTCGCCGCGACGGTCGCGCCACCCGCCCTGCTCTACGCCTCCGCACCGGCACTCCCGGCCCCGGCCCTGCTCGGCTTCGACCAGCTGCCGCGGATCCTGCTGATCATGACGGTGATCCTGGTGCTGGCCGGCGCGGCCGCCTGGGTACTGACCAGTCAGCTGGTCCGGCCGATCCGGGAGCTGACCGAGGCCGCGCGCCGCCTCGGCACCGGCGATCGCGCGGCCAGGGTGTGCACCACCGCGCGGGGTGAGCTGGGCGAACTGGCCCGCGCCTTCAACCTGATGTCCATCCGGGTCACCCTGACCGAGGCCCAGCGGCAGGCGCTGATCAGCGATGTCGCGCACGAACTGCGCACCCCGGTGGCCAACATCACCGGCTGGCTGGAGGCGGTCCAGGACGGACTGGCCGCCCCGGATCCGCAGCTCACCGCCATGCTGCTGGAGGAATCGCTGTTCCTGGAACGCCTGGTCGACGATCTCCAGGACCTGGCCCAGGCGGACGCCGGCACGCTGCGGCTGCACCCCGAACCGATCAACACCGCCGATGTCATCGAGCATGTGGTGAGCGCGCACCGGGTGCTGGCCGAGGGCAACGAGGTGGCGCTGCGGATGGTGGTGGACGGTCCGCTGCACCTGACCGCGGACCCGGTCCGGTTGCGGCAGGCGCTGGGCAACCTGGTGTCCAACGCGTTGCGCTACACCCAGCCCGGCGGCGCGGTGGTGGTGACCGGCCGGGTCGATGAGCACGAGGCCGTGCTGGAGGTCACCGACACCGGGATCGGCATCGCGGCCGAGGACCTCCCGCACGTGTTCGACCGCTTCTGGCGCGCGGACAAATCGCGCAGCAGGCGCACCGGCGGCAGCGGCCTGGGACTCACGATCACCCGGTACCTGGTGGAGGCGCACGGCGGCACCATCCGGGTGACCAGCGAGGTCGGCCGCGGCAGCACCTTCCGGGTCGTGCTGCCGGTCCAGCACTAACACCCGGATCCGTTGCACGCCAACGCCTTCGGGGTCAGCTCGTGCTCGGCCAGGTGCTCGTGGGACAGGATGTGCTCGGCCAGGTCGAGCAGGTGCCGCCGCGGCCGCGGGGCGATGCAGGCCAGGTTGAGGCGCCGGACGGCGGCGGCGTGAGCCTGGTCGACGGCGTGCAAGCAGGCCGCCCGCGCCGCTGTCTGACCGATGAGCCCGACGGCGAGCCGCACCTGTTCCGGGGACAGCTCGGCTGGTTGCCGGTAGAGCGCCCGCAGGCGCTGGGCCTGCGGGCTGGCCTCGGCCAGGGCCACGGTGACCGGGAAGGTCTTCTTGCGGGAGCGGATGTCGGAGGCGGCGGGCTTGCCGGTCTGCCGCTCGGTGCCCCAGACGCCGTGGTAGTCGTCGAGGAGCTGGAAGGCGATGCCCAGGTGGCGGCCGAAGCTGCCCAGCGCCTCCGCCTGGCCGGCCCCGGCCCCGGCCAGCACCGCGCCCAGCTCGCAGGCGGCCTGCATGAGCACGGCGGTCTTGCCGGTGGCCATCGCCGTGTACTCCTCGGCGGCCACCGCCTCCCTGGCCTCGAACGCGACGTCGAGGACCTCGCCGAGGACCAGTTCGCGCAGCGCGCGGGCCAGGCGCACCAGCGCGAGTTCGCCGCGCCGGGGCGCGTGGGAGAGGGTGTCCAGTGCGAGCGCGGTCAGCGCGTCGCCGGCCAGCACGGCGGGGCCAAGGCCGTAGGCCCGCCAGGCGGCGGCCCGGTGCCTGCGCAGGCCGGCGCCGTCGATGATGTCGTCGTGCAGCAGCGAGGCGTTGTGCACCAGCTCGACCGCCACCGCCGCGGGCAGCCCGGCGTCGAGGTGTCCGCAGCCTGCCGCGCACAGCAGGGCCAGCGCCGGGCGCAGGGATTTCCCGGCCTGGCCTGCGGAGTCCAGGCCGAGTTGGTGGCGGGCGGCGCCCAGCACCGGCTCGGGCAGCGAGTCCACCGCCTCGGCGAGGGCGGGGGCCACCCGCGCGGCCAGGTCGGCCAGCAGCGCGGCGGCGGTCATGACGGCTCCAGCAGGAACCGGGCGAGGGCGTCCCATGCCCCGGCCGGGGCGCCCCCAACCAGCGTGCCGGCCAGCCGGAGGGCGCGGTCCAGGACCTCATCGGTGGCCGGTGGCCCGGAGAGGCCGTAGAGGGCGCGGGCCCAGACCGGCAGCATCGCGTACGCGGCGAGGGCGACCGGGGCCCACACCGGGGCCAGCAGGCCCTGCGGCAACTGGACCCGCGGCAGGACCAGGTGGACGGCGGTGCCGATGGCCTCCTTGGTGACGTGCAGGTCGGCCCGGACGCGCTCGTAGTACTCGGCCACCCGCTGGGCGCTGTCCGGGACCGTGGCCGGGTCGAGGCCGACCAGCGCGGCGCGGGCGGTCTGCTCGGCGTAGTACTCGTCGATCTGCCGCGGGCTCAGCCGCAGTCCGGTCCGCATGGCGGCGTCCACATAGGACTCGACCTCGGCCACGTGCACCCAGCGCAGCAGGTCCGGGCTGTCCACCCGGTACTCCTCGCCGGTGGCCGGGTCGTAGGCGGTCAGCGCCGCGTGCACGGCCCGCAGCCGCTGCCCTGCCGCCTGGGCCTGCGCGACGGTGCCCTCGGTGGTGGCCTGGAGGTAGCGCCGGACGGCGGCCAGGCGCTGCAGCGGCTGCTCGCGGTAGGAGCTGTTCTGTGCCACCGCCGCCACCGCCCTGGGGTGCAGGGCCTGCAGGAACAGGGCGCGGAACCCGCCGAGCGCGCTGACCGGCTCCCTGATCACCTGCCGGGTCACCGAGTCCGGGCCGAACATCGGCTCCTCGGGTGCCCGGCCCGTCACGGCTGCCTCCTTCGGGGTTGGCGGCGGTGGTCGAGCAGGACGCGCCACAGCACGCTGGGATGGGCCAGCGCCGCGGGGCTGTCGAGCATGTTCAGCACCCTCGCGAAGCGGAGGAACACGGTGGGGCTGCTGGGGATGAGGCGCTGCAGTCGGCGCAGGTACCAGCGAGCGACGCGGGCCGCCAGTGACGGGCGGCCCGGCTGCCAGCAGCGGTCGGCGGAGCTGGCCAGCAGCCACGGTGCACGGGTGAGGCGGGCCAGGCGGCGTTGGAATCGCCTTGGCAACCCGTCCAGGCTGGGCTGACGGGTGAGCATCTCCTCCAGCAGCTGGGCCTCCATGGCGGCCACGGCCATGCCCTGTCCGTAGATGGGGTTGAACGCGCAGACCGCGTCGCCGAGGGCGAGCAGTCCGTCCGGCCAGCGGCGCAGGCGGTGGTAGTGCACGCGGCGGTTGACCGCGTAGGAGTAGCGGGCGATCGAGGGGGCCGGTTGGCGGGCCGCGGTGGCCTCGGCGAGGCCGCGGTCCAGGGTGGCCACGAAGGCGGTGAACTCCTCGTCGGTGCGCGGGGGTCGTTCGTGGGCGGCGTGCAGGGCGACCAGCAAGTGCCCGTTCTCGACGGTGGTGGCGAAGCAGCCGTGGCGGGCGTCCGGGTGCCGCAGCGGCTGCACCAGGTGCTGGTGGCCGGTCGCGGCGCCGGGCCTGGGGAGGTAGACCCTGGTGGCGTAGCCGACGCCGGGGTCGACGGTGCGCTGGTGCGGGAGTGGGAGCCCGAGGTCGGCCAGCCAGGCGGGCAGCCGGGAGGAGCGGCCGCTGGCGTCGACCACCAGTCGCGCGGTGATGGTGGTGGCCTGGAACGGCCGATGTCCGCGGGCCAGCACGCGTACCCCGCGTACCCGTCGGCCGGTGTGGTCGGGCAGCAGCGCGGTCACCTGGCACCCGGAGCGGATGGTGACGGGGCCCAGCGCGCGCACCCGCTGCCGCAGGAGGTGTTCCAGCAGTGGACGGCTGACCGGCTGGGCGAGGATCCCTGAGGCCGGCTGAGGGGCGAGGCCGGTGGCGAAGCGGAACCGGACGTCCTGACAGAAGTCGATCACCGGCGCTCCTCCGGCCCGCAACTCTTCGCGCAGCCCGGGGAACAGGCTCTCGAAGACCTCCGCGCCCCTGGTCAGCAGGCTGTGCGGGTGCCGGGCCTGGGGTGTGCCCGGCCGGGACGCGGGCTCGTCGGGGAGCAGGTCGCGTTCGAGCAGGGTGACCGTGGTGAAGTGGTCGGCGAGCACGCGGGCCGCCAGCAGCCCGGCGATGCCGGCCCCGATCACCACGGCGTGGTCGTGCCGCGCGTCAGCCAACCGGGGTCAGTCCTTCGTCCAGGGACATCGCGGGCAGGGTGGAGCGGGTCAGCGCGTAGAGGTCGGCCGCGGCCAGTGTGCGGGAAGCCGCCGTGGTCGCCAGGCGGTGGGCCAGCCGGTGGGCACCGCGCGCGGTCCGGTCCTCCCCCTCCGCGAGCAGGTCGCGCAATGCCTCCGCCACCTCTTCCGGCACCTCGTGCCCGCACCAGATCAGCTTGCGCAGGGCCAGTTCCGCCAGTTCCTCGATCTCGTACTCGCCGAAGTCCCAGCGCTCGCCGAAGCAGTCGCCGAGTTCGGTGGACAGCTCGCCCAGGGCGGCCAACGCCTCTGGCTCGCCCAGCAGCAGCACCACCGGGCCTGCCGGGTTGCGTCGGATGGCCTGGCAGAGCGCGTCCACGGCCTCGACCCGGCGTTCCGGCGAACCACCGGCCCAGTCACCGTCGGCGTCCAGGAGCAGCAGGCCGCCGGTGGCGTCCTGGAACGCCTGCTCCACCAGGCTGTTCGCCTGGCCGGGCCAGCGTGGGCAGAGCTGTTCGCCGAGGCTGCGGCGCAGCACCTGCCCGGTGCTGAGCACGCCGAGTTCGGTCAGTGCCTGCGCGTACAGGGCGGCCACCGCGCTGCGTCCCATCCCGGACTGGCCGGACAGCACCACGTTGGCCAGCCTGCCCGGCGGTTTTCCCTTGGCGCGCAAGGCACACAGCCGCACCAGGGTGCTCCCGGCCGCCTCGGCCACCCCGGGCAGGCCGCGGAGCTGGGCGAGTCGTCGCCAGCCCAGGCTGGCCCGGACCGCGGCCTCCGGGTCGGTGGCCGGGTCGGGTCCGGCCTTGCGTGGGGAGACCTCTTCCAGCACAACGAGTTCGGTGTTCAGGTCGGCGCCGGTGAGCCTGCTCAGCTCGGCGTCCTTGGCCGGTGGGCTCTGGGCCAGCCGGGATGCCTGGTTGTTGACCATGGCCTCGAACAGTTTGCGGGCCACCCGGCCGTTGCCGAAGGTGTCGTTCTTGGGCACCCGCTGGAAGTAGTCGGTGAGCGCGTCCACCGCGTCGTCGGTGAGTTCGTAGTAGTGCTTGCCGCACAGGTTGGTGGTGATGGTGACCAGTTCGGCGACGCTGTAGTTGGGGAACTCGATGGTGCGGGAGAACCGGGAGGCCAGGCCGGGGTTGGAGGCCAGGAACCCTTGCATCAGCTCGGAATACCCGGCCACGATGACCACGATCTCGTCCCGGTGGTCCTCCATCATCTTCATCAGCGTGTCGATGGCCTCCTGGCCGAAGTCCGGCCCGCTGCCACCGGATCCACTGGCCAGCGTGTACGCCTCGTCGATGAACAGCACGCCGCCCATGGCCTTGTTCACCACCTCGGCGGTCTTGATCGCGGTGGCGCCGATGTACTGGGCCACCAGGTCCGCCCGCGCGACCTCGACCATGTGGCCGCGCTTGAGGATGCCGAGTTCGGCCAGCACCGAGCCGTAGAGCCGGGCCACCGTGGTCTTGCCGGTGCCGGGCGGTCCGGCGAAGACCAGGTGCCTGCTCATCGGCGGCATCGGCAGGCCCATCTCCTGCCGGCGCTGGGACATCTTGATCAGGTTGATCAGGCCGACGACCTCGCTCTTGACCCCGTCCAGGCCGACCAGCGTCTGCAACTCGGCCAGCGGCCCGTCCAGCACCACCCCGGCCGCACTGCCGATCGCGTCCGCCGGGGCCGTCTCCCGCTCCGGTACCGACCGGGCGGTAGGGCGCGGTGCGGCGGCCGGGGCGGGGTCGCCGGTGACGATCCCGTGCACCGACAGCTGTTCGTGCTCCACGCCCCGGCGGACCGGGCTGCCGCCGCTGCCGGTGATCCGGCAGTCGGCGACGGTGGCGGGTTCCTCGGTGTCCAGCAGCACGCCGTCCCCGGCGCTGCCGGTGATCTCGCACTCCCGCACCTCGCCGCGGGCGCCGCTGAGCAGGTGCACGCCGTGCCTGCGGGCCGAGCGCACCCGGCAGCGGTGCGCCCTGAGCACGCCGCCCGCCGCCACGCTGATCCCGTCCTCGGCCGGGTCCACGATCTCACTGTCCTGAATGGACACTTCGGCGTCCTCGACCCGCAGCCCGCCCCCGCGCAGCAGCAGGGAACTGAACTCACCCCGCGACCCGCCCGCCACGGCGACCAGCCGCGCACCGGACCCGCTCAGCCGCAGATCGCTGACCTCGGCCGCGGATCCCTCGGTGAGCGCGAGCCCCAGACCGCCGGTCAGCTCGACCACCGCGTCGGCCAGCACCACCCTGGACTGGCCCTTGAGCACCAGCCCGGCCCCGGCGGAATCGGTCACCCGCAGGCCGGTCAGCCCGACCCGCGCGCCCGCGTCCAGCAGCAGCGCGGCCTGCGCGGCGCCCTCCACCCGCAGGCCGCCGAACTCCGGGGTGGCGGCCCCGTCCACCGCGATGCCGACCGGGCTGTCGGCCACCCGGCAGTCGTCGAAGCGCGGTGCGGCGCCGCCGGTGACGTAGACCGCGACCTGCGCCGCCGAGGTGAACCGGCAGCCGCGGAAGCGGGGCGCGCAGCCGTCGGCGATGTGCGCGGACTGGATGCCCGCGCCGGTGAAGTCGGAGTCGGCGATGCTCACCTCGCCGGTGGTGCGCAGGTACAGGTCGATGGTGGCGCTGCGGGTGACCGTCAGCTCCCGGATCCGCGCGCCCGCCTGCTGTTCCACCACCAGGGCGGGCTTGTCGGCCTCGATGATCTGGCAGCCCTCGATCACCGCCCTGGCCTGCCCGTTGACGCAGATCCCGTTGCCGCCTGCCTTGCGCACCACCACCTCGCGCAGTCCGAGCGACCCGTGTTCGGTGAGCACCACCGCGGAGGAGGCGACCTCGGTGAACTCGGTGTGCTCCACCGCGCTGGGCAGCGCGGAGGTGACCACCAGCCCGACCCCGGTGGTGTTGGCCACCACGCAGTTGCGCAGCACCACACAGCCCTGTTCCCTGGCCAGCAGCGCGGCCCAGGCCGAGACGGTGATCCGGCAGTCGTCGAAGGCGACCTCGCCGCGCCGCACGTCCACCGCGGCGCACTGCTCGTCCGCGCCGGTGAAGCTCAGCCCGACGAACTGCACCGCGTCCGCCTCGACCACCACCGTGCTGCCGGTGCGCGCCGAGACCTCCACCGTGCCGGGGCCGTCCTCGGCGGTGATGGTGACCATCCGGGTCAGCACCAGGTTCTCCGGGTACCGGCCCGCGCACACCGAGATCGTCGCGCCGTCCCTGGCCTCCCGCAGCGCGGCGCCGATCGTCGGGTACCCGCCCGGCCTGCCGGCCGACACCACCAGCAACTGCCGATTCATCGGCGGCTCACCCTTCCCCACGAACGGTTCTGACCAGACCCGGCAGCAGCTCGAACCGCCGCGCCGCGGACTCCGGCATCCGCTGCTCGCCGGCGGCGGCAGCCCATTTCTCCACGCAGCGCCGCAGCGAGGTGAGCGCGAGTTCGTCCAGCGCGGCCCGGTTGCGGTCCACCCGACCGTCCGCGTCGATCTCGCCGACCGCCAGCTCGCGCAGCACGATCTGCCCGCGACCGCCCTCGGCGGGCTCGGTCACGTCGAGCACCTTGAAGTTGGTGCCGGGTACGAACAACACCCGGTCCGCGGTGGGTTCGCCGTCGGGTTCGAGCAGTTTGGTGCGGCGCGAGGTCATCGACCAGAGCAGCACGTCGGTCTGGTGCCCGGCCTGCTGCCGCGTGCAGGGCGCGGTGAGCGCGTTGACAAAACCCCATTCGGTGAACAGCGTCCGGCTCCGGTACAGCTCCCACTCCCTGGCCGTGGGCGTGGTGGAGAAGATCGCCGCGCCCCGGTGCGAGGGCAGCCTGCTCAGTCCGGAGACCGCGCACCGGGCGAAGGGCACGTGCGGCCCAGCGAGGGCCCGGCGCAGCGGCAGGTCGAGTTCGTCCCCGGCTTCTGACAGATACAGGCGCACCGCGACCGCGTCGGTGAGCACCCGGCCGGAGGAGCGTTCGAGGGCGCTCTGGAAGCCGGGGTGTTCGGAGAGCACCCGGCCGACCGAGTTGGCCACTGCCGCGTACTCCCGGCTCAGTGCCCGGCGCAGCCACTCGCGTTCCTGGTCCAGACCGCGTTTGGGCACCAGCGCGGCGGCCTCGGACACGGGTGCGGGTTGCACGGCCGAGACCCGCTCGACGGCAGGCGCCGGGGGTGTGGGGGCCGCGACCGGCTCGCTGGGGGTCGAGCCGATCGCGGCCGGGGCCTCCGCCGCCTTCGGGGCCGATGGCGGCGGAGGGTGGCGGACCGAGTCCAACTCGGCCGCCGGGGCCGGACCGGCACCGGCGGCCACCACCGGTGCCAGTCCGGCCGGGATGGCGGGGGCTGTGATCCCGGGCAAGAACCCGCCCCCGCCTGGCTCGGGTGCGCTTTCCAGGCGCAGGGTGGCGGGTTCCTCGGGCCGCGGTGCGACGGGATCCGCGGGCCGCGACGTGGCGGACTCCCCGGACCTCGATGTGGCGGGCTCCCCTGGCCACGACGGGGCGAGTTCCGCAGAGCGCGGCGGGGCGGACTCGCCGGACCGCGGCAAGGCAGGCTCCCCTGGCCCAATCTCCAGTCGCGGCCGAGGCTGGATCAGCGTCGCCGCCTCGGCGAAGCTCGCGGCCGCGGTGCCGGGCTCCAGCGCCCCCTTGGCCCGACCCACGACCTCCGCCCGCCGGTGCAGGACCGCACTCGCGGGCGCCACACAGCTCAACCGCTGCGCCGCGTTGTCCAGGCTGCCGAACAAATCCTCGGCGAGCTGGCGCATCCGGGCCGCGGACTCCGGGTCGCCCTCGTCGTAGAGCACCAGCTGGCGGTCGGCGTCGGCCTCGGCCAGCCGGATCGCGGCGGCATTGGCGGTGTCGTAGTGCGGCCGCAGCCACATCCCGGACTGCACGATCTCCAGCAGCGCGTCGGGCGCGTAGGCGTAGACCGCCCGGCCGACCTCCTGCACACCGAAGACCGGCGGCCGATAGCTCACCGGGTATGGCGCCGACGGCTCCTGCCACGGTTCCGCGGGCGTGTAGCCGAGTTCGCCCATGCTGGCCTGCCAACCCAGGGTGCCGTCCGCGCGGACCAGGTGGATGTCCGGCTCGATCCGCGCGCCGACCGGCAGCCCCGGGTAACAGACCACCTTCTCGCCCAGCGCGTCGGCCACGGCCTGGCCGTAGGGCACGCCGCCCCTGCCCTCGACCGGGCCGAAACGGGCCAGTCGCAGCCGGGGGCGCAGGTCCTCGGGCAGCCAGCCCCAGAACCGGGTGATGTCGTCCACGGTCACCGGGGCGGCGCCGGGGCAGCCGATCACCACGGTGCAGATCTCCGGCTGGCAGGGCACGGTGGCGATCAGCCGGGCCCGGTGCGGGCCCAGGATGTGCTCGGGTCCGCGCGGCCGCAGCCACACCCCGCCGGGCAGTGGCTCGGCCACGCCGTTGGCGCTGGTCGGCATGATCTCGGCCAGCGAGGACGGGGCTTCCCAGACCGGTCGGGGGAATCGCTTGCCGTCCCGTTTGGGCGGTCGGCCCGGCTGGAAGCGGACCCAGCCGCTGCCCCAGCCCGCGTCCACGAACAGCGAACCGCCCACCCCCGGCATGATGTGCCCGTCCGGCGCGATGACCACCCGGTTGAGCCGTTCGGACAACCATTGCCCGGCAAGGGCGGTGGTCTCCCGGGACCGGCTGCCGATCACCAGGCGGATGCCGGAGCGCTTGCGCGGCAACAGTTTCGCCGTGGACTCCCACACCGAGAACGGGCTCTCCCCCGGCAGGTCGACCACCACCAGCTGGTGATCGGGATCCTCGGCCAGGCCGAGGGCCAGATCGCGGATCTCGTTGCGCAGCGCGGCCCGTGGGTGCACCACCAGTGCGTTGCCGATGGTCTGGCTGGTCATGCCGCGGCCACCCTCCGGACCGCCGCGGCGCTTGGTCAACACACTCACCTCAGCCAGTTCCTCTCTGCGACACGCCCACCTCGGCCCGACTCAGCACCGGTCCACTGGGCAGCGCGGCCAGCACCTCGGCGGCCACCGGGCGCGGGGTGATCCCGCCGAAACCCAGGGCCTGGATGGCCTCGTCGTCGGCGAGCCGGTACTTGAACCCGCGGTCGGTGATCAGGTAGCGGTCCGGTTTGACCCCCGCCTTGGCCGGCGCGGGCACGGCGGCGGCGAGCAGTCCGGTGCCCGGTTTGAGGTAGGCGCCGGTCTGCTCGGTCATCCCGGTCCAGGCCATCCGGCGCTCGGCGGTGACGACCTGGCTGGCGATCCGCGCGCCGCTGGTCTCCTGCCGCAGGCAGAAAGCCCGTTCCCCGCCGGTGATCGGCTTCATCATGAGCAGATCCGGGATCCGGGTGGTCAGCGAGTTGTCGGCGGAACGCGGGGCGGCGGCGATCGCGGCGGCGTCCACCTCGACCGCGGCCGAACCGCCGCGGGCCCGCAGCAGCGCCACCTCGGTGCGGGACAGCGGCGCCAGGCCGTCCCCGCGCAGCACGAGCAGGTTCTCCGCCCCGTTTCCCACGGCGTGCCGGAAAACCGTGCCCACCGCCCGGTGCACGCCACCCACCGAGGTGCCGCCGCCACCCGCGCCGGGGATCGTCGCGGCGCCGATGGGCGGCCCCTCCGGCAACGCGGCCAGCCACGCGGCCGCGGCCACCGGCGGGGTGCCCGCGCCCAGGCCGAGCGCGATGGCCACGGTGGCGTCGGCGAGCCGGAGTTTCTGCTGTCCCCACACCAGGTACTGCTCGCCGGAGGCGGCGGCCACCCACAGGTACTCACGCTCGCCGATCGGGGTGGACTCGGCCTCGGGGCTCAGGTTCATGCTCAGCGACCCGCCCTCGGTGCCGCCGGTGCGCGGCAGGCACAACAGCCAGGAACCGGTGACCAGGGAACCGGGCCCTGGCACCGAATCCGGGGCGTTCGGGATGCCCACCGGGCGGCCTCGATCGAGTTCGGCCAGGGAGGCGCGGGTGATGGTCTCCACCGTGGATCCCTGGCCCTGCACCAGCATCGCCGAGGCGTGGTTGAGCACCGGCACGAGCAGCCCGCGCTGGTAGACGTAGCGGGCGCCGCTCTCCTTCTCCACCAGGATGACCCCCGGCTTGCGCCACGCGGTGTTGCCGCCCGGGTTGATCAGCCCGTACACCCAGAACGCGACCCCGATGAGCAGCCCGAGCACCAGCCCGAAGATCACCCCGGTGACCGCGCGCCTGGCCGGCGGCTCACCGTAGTTGGTGTCCCCCAGCAACAGTGCCGCGCTCATCCGGCCGACCAGGGTCTGGTAGGCGTGCACGTGGTCCTTGCGGGTCTGCACCGGTGCTCACCCGGCCAATCCACGCGCCCAGGCGAAAACACCCAGCGCGTGCATCAGGAACGGGATCAGCGCGAGCGCGAGCAGCTTCTCGGCCACATCGCCGGTGTGCGGCCAGATCGGCAGCAGCCTGCGGTGCGCGGGGCGCAGCGCGGCCAGCACCAGCAGCAGCACACCGCCCAGCAACGCGGCCACCCCGACCACCCGCCACAGATCGGTCCACTCGGCGAGCAGGGACAGCGCGAACAGCGCCAGGCCCCAGGATCCGGCCAGCGCGAGTCCGGTGCGCTGGCCGATGTTGAGGAACTCCCTGGCGCGCAACAGCACCAGCACCGCGAGCAGCCCGGCGAGGGTGTGGTCCAGCCAGGTGGGCGCGGCCAGCAGGTACCACAGGGCCACCGCGATGACCGTGGCCGAACCAATGGCCAGCACGCTGAGGTAGCGGTCGGCGTGCCCGGTCTGGGCGACCACCTCGGCCGCGGGCTCGGGCGCCACGTCGATCTTGAGTTCCTCGGCGGTGCGCGGCAACTGCGGTCCGCGCAGCCGGGCCGTCCGGGTGGCCAGTTTGGGCGCGGCCAGGGTCAGCAGGAAGAAGGTGGTGGCCACCACCACCGCGTTCTGGGTGGGGGTGAGGCCGACCCCCAGGTGCAGCCACATCGCGAGGATCCCGCCAAGACCGGCCACCGCGGCGCAGCCGAAGGGCACGATCGGCAGGTCCGGCGCCAGCAGCCGTTGGGTCAGCAGCAGGGCCGCCGAGACCCCGGTCAGCGTCAGCGCGCCCACCAGCACCCCGAACGGCGCCAGCGCCAGTGTCCCGGCCACGCCCTCGGCGGCCAGCGCGCCGCAGAGCGCGGCGAACAGGCAGCCCGCGGTGCCCACCACCCCGGCCAGTGCCCGGTCGGCCAGCATCCGCGCGACGACGGTGGCCGCCACGCACAGCACCAGCGCCAGCTCCCCCGCGACGATCGCGGCGAGCAGCCCACTGGCGTTGCTGAACAGCGACACCCCGATCACGCCGAGCAGCGCGCCGGTGAGGCTGAGGAACAGGGTGCGGTTGACCTTCTCGTTCCACCGGTTGCCCTGGCGGCTGACCGCGGTGGCCATGCCGTCGGCGATATCGTCGAAGTCCAGTTCCGGCAAGGCTTCCTCGGCCCGCAGCAGGTGCAGCCGCTCGCCGTCGAGCCAGTCCAGGGTCGCCGGGGTGCCGTCGGCGTCGAACGGGGCCTCGCCGAGCCGTTGCAGCACCCAGGCCCCGGCCTCATCGCCCGCCGGGGCGCGTTCGGCCTCCCGGAGCACGTGCTGGACCAGGGTCGGCAGCAGGGCCGAGACCGTGGTGGTGACCGGCACCGCGAGATCGGCCCGGCCGCTGGGGCCGAACACCGTGACCCGGCACAGTTCCGCGTTCCTGGTGGCGCTCATCGCTCCGCCTTCCCCGGCCAGGCGCTCACCGCGACCGGGTCGTTGTGCTGGGTGGATTCCACCGGTACGTAACCGGTCTGGATCAGCCGGATCCCGCGCCGGGTGACCAGTTGGGCGCGGCCGGGCGGCAGCGTGCGCGGCGGGGCCTCGCCGAGGAACTTGCCCTCCTCCTTGGGGTAGGAGAACAACAGCGCCGGGCTGCCCAGTTCCCACAGCCGCCGCAGCAGCGGATCCATCATGCCGCGCAGGGCGTTCGCGCTGCTGCGGGCGAGAATGAGATGGAAGCCGATGTGCACGCCCTGGGCCAGCAGCGGCAGCAGGGTGTCCAGCGGGGTGCCCATGGCCATCCCGCCGCCGAACAACTCGTAGTCGTCGACCACCACGAACAGTTGCGGACCCTGCCACCAGTCCCGCCTGCGCAGGCGTTCGGAGGAGATGTCCGCGCCGGGCACCCGCCGGTGCAGGGACACCGCGGCCTTGTTCGCCAGTTCGGTCAACGCCTCCGCGCTGATCGCGTGGCCGACCCGGTAGGCATCCGGCACGATCTCGTCGAGGTCGCGGCGGGAGTCACCCAGCACGATCTTCGCCTCGTCCGGGCCGTGGCCTGCCACGATCTGGCGCAGCAGCAACCGCAGCGCGTTGGTCTTGCCGGTCTCGGCGTCGCCGAGCATGAACAGGTGCGGGGTGGTGTTGAAATCGTGCCAGACCGGGTTGAGCCGCTGCTCGTCCAGGCCCAGGCAGAATCGCAGATCCCCTTGGGAGCGCGGCAGTTCCACCATCGGCAGCTTGGTCGGCAGCAACCGCACACCCGGTGCGCTGCGGCCGGGCCAGAAGATCCGCACTTCCTCCACAATGGACTTGGTGGCCGCGGCCAGATCGTCCACATCGGACATCCCGTCCAGCCGGGGCAGGCCGGCCAGGAAGTGACAGCCCGAGCTGGTCAGGCCGCGACCCGGCTGGTTCGGCACGGTGGCGGCCTTGCGGCCCTGCACCTCCGACTCCATCGCGTCGCCCAGCCGCAGCTCGAACCGGGTGCCCAGCACATCCCGCAGCCAGGGCCGGATCTCCGACCAGCGGGTGGAGGAGACCACCAGGTGCACGCCGTAGGACAGGCCGCGGGCGGCGATCTCGGTCAGCTTGGTCTCCAGGTCGCCGAAGTCCTGGCGCAGGGTGAACCAGCCGTCGATGACCAGGAACACCTCGCCGTGCGCGTCCTCGACCCGGCCCTCGCGCCGAGCCTGGCGGTAGTCGGCCATGGACTCGAAACCCAGTTCGGCGAACCGGGACTCGCGCATCTCCATCACCTGCACGACCTCGGACAGGGTGCGCACCACCCGGTCGCGGTCCATCCGGGTGGCCACCGAGCCGACGTGCGGCAGTCCGCTGATCGACATCAGCCCGCCGCCGCCGAAGTCCAGGCCGTAGAACTGGATCTCCTCCGGGGTGTGCGTCAGCGCCAGGCCGAGGATGAGCGTGCGCAGCAGGGTGGACTTGCCGGTCATCGGCGCGCCGACCACGCCGACGTGCCCGTCCGCGCCGGAGAGGTCGGCCACCAGCAGTTCGCGCATCTGCTCATACGGCAGGTCGACCAGGCCGACCGGCACCCGCAGCCGGGACCGCACCGCCGGATCGTCCACGGTCATGCCGAGGTCGGGGTGTGGCACCACGCTGGGCAGCATCGAGTCCAGGCTGGGCGAGTGCGACAGCGGCGGCAGCCACACCTGGCGGGCGGCCGGGCCCGCGCCGGCCAGCCTGCCGATGAGCACCTCGGCCAGGCTCGGCGCGTCCTCGGCCGCGGCTTCGGCCTCGACCGCCGCGGTCTCCTCCTGCTCCGGCTCGGTCTCGGCGGCGCGGATCTCGTGCTGCCGCGGGTTGGGCTGGGTGTAGAAGGGCGCGACCTCACCGGCCACGATCTCCGCCTCGGCGCCAGGACCGCCGGTGGGCGCGGTGGTCCGGCAGGGGCCGGAGACGTAGGCGCCCTTGAACCGGATCAGCGTGGTGGTGTCGATCTTGAGGTAGCCGTTGCCAGGCCCAGGCGGCAGTTCGTAGGCGTCGGCGACCCCGATGACGCTGCGGGATTCCATCGAGGAGAAGGTGCGCAGCGCGACCCGGTAGGACAGGTGCCCCTCGACCCGGTGGATGCGGCCTTCGTCAAGTCGTTGCGAGGCAAGGAGAAGGTGCACGCCGAGTGAGCGGCCGAGCCGCCCGATGGAGACGAACAGCTCCATGAACTCCGGTTTGCTGCCCAGCAGTTCGCTGAACTCGTCCACGATCACCAGCAGGGTGGGCAGCGGGGTGAGCTGGCCACCGGTGGTGCGCGCCTTCTCGTAGTCGAACAGCGAGGAGTACCCGCTCTCCCGCAGGATCTCCTGGCGACGGGTCATCTCCCCGTTGAGCGAGTCCTGCATCCGGTCGACCAGGGGCAGTTCGTCGGCCAGGTTGGTGATCACCGCCGAGGTGTGCGGCAGCTTGTCCATGCCGAGGAAGGTCGCGCCGCCCTTGAAGTCGACCAGGACCAGGTTGAGCACCTCGGAGGAGTGGGTGGCCGCGAGCGCGCAGACCAGGGTGCGCAGCAGTTCGCTCTTGCCCGAACCCGTTGCCCCGATGAGCATCCCGTGCGGTCCCATGCCGCCCTGGGCGGACTCCTTGAGGTCGAGTTCGACCACCTCGCCGTCCTCGGTGACCCCGATCGGCACCTGCAACCTGGCCCGCTGCGGGGTTTTCTGCCGCCACTGCGCGGCCACATCGAAGGTGTGCACATCGCGGATGCCGAGCAGGGTGGTCAGCTCGAAGTCGTTCTCGAACGGCCGGTCCACGATGTCCACCGTGCCGCTGGTGCGCTTGGCCGCCAGCAGCCGGGCCAGGGTCTCGGCCTGCACCGGGCTGAGCTGATCGCAGGTGGCCGAACCGGTGTCGGTGTCGGCGGGGTAGGACACCCGGCCGTCCTGACAGGTCAGCCGCAGCACCTTGGCGCCACCGGGTAGCTCCCCGGTGGCGTCCAGCAGGACCACGTTGCGCAGTCCCGGTCCCAGCAGCGGGGAGTGCGCAGGGATGGCGGCCAGGTGCGCCAGGATCACCACGAACGGCTCAGCCGCGCCGGGCAGCACGCTCTTGTCGTGATCACCCCTGGAGAGCACCTCGGGGCCGAGCAGGTCGAGCAGCTCGTCGTGCTCGCAGGAGAGCAGACGTAGGGGCCCGGCCGCGTCGTGGGCGACCGGGTGCGCGGTGTGCGGAAGCCATTTCACCCAGTCCCACTCGGACTGGTTGCGTGCTCCGGTCAGCACGGCGATCCGCAGTTCGTCCGGGGCGTGGAAACTGACCAGCTGGCCGAGCATGGCGCGCAGCAGCCCGGCCACCGCGTCCGGGTCACCGGCGAACTCGACGCTGGTGAAACTGCGCAGCCCCACCGGGATCGGGATGCCGGTCACCGTCCGGTAGGTCTCGCTGAAGCGGCGCAACGAGATCGCCGACAGCGGTTCCAGGTCCTCGATCGGTTTGGTGGCCGGCGGGGTGAACTCCATGACCGCCTGCTGGGTGCCCAGTCCGAGCCGCACCCTGGCGAAGTCGTCGTGACTGCCCCGCCGCTCCCACAGCCGGGGACCACCGGCCAGCGACCACAGCCCGGACGGCGCGGGGTTGTTCCACACCACGGCTTTGCGTTGCGCCTCAGAGCTTTCCCGCGCCTTGCGGCGCAGCTGGCCGATGTAGCGCAGGTAGTCCCGGCGCTCGGCGTTGAGCTTGCGCTTGCGCTCCATGGAATCCCGCAGGAACTGGGTGATCCCCATCGCGACCATGCCGATGCCCATCGCCCCGGCCATGATCAGGATCAGCGGTGACGCGCCGCCACCGCCCGCCGAGGAGAACATCAGGATCATCACCAACGGCCCCATGGCCATCGGGATGAACATCAGCACCGAGCTGAGATCCCGCGCCGCCGGCTCCGGCATCACCGGCGGTTCCTGGAGTTCCTCCTCCCCCTCGGGCAGTTCCGGCCCCGCCACCCGGGGCCCGCGTTTGACCGTGACCGTGCTCATCCGATCACTCCCGGAGCCGCCGCTTTCGGTGCGCCCCAGGCACTGCTGTCCCGCCGGAGCAGATCGGCGGCCGTGCGTTCGGGCGCCTCCTCCTCGGTCGGCTCGGGCTCGACCTCCGCCACCGCGGGGTCCTCCGCACTGCACGTGCCCTGCTCGTCCGGCTCGAACGGCCGGGGCAGGAACAACGCGGGATCCGCGGCCCGGTCGGATTCGGGTGCACGCGTGGCGCGGGCGGAGGCGGAAACCCCGCTGTGCGCCCAGGCCGTGTTCTCCCGCAACGTGTACTCCGGCGCCTCGGGCTCCTCGCCCCGCTCCGCCCGCTGCCCGGCCAGCCCACCGAGCCCGAACAGACTGCCGGCCACCGGGAGGTCCCAGGAGCTGGTGTCCTCCTCGTTCTCCGCGGGCGCGACCACCGCGATCCGCTCCTCGCCGCCAACCGCCCACTCCGCGGTGGCGCCGGCCGGGGTGTCCACCCCACGCGGGTCACCCAGTCCAGCCACCTCCTGGGCCTCCCAGGGCTTCACCTCGCCACCGATCAACCCGGAGGCGTCCGACCGCTCACTCTTCGAGTCACCACCCGGAGCCGTCGGCATCCCGGGTGGCGGCATCATCGGCATCCCGGCCGGATCCGGCGACTTCGCCCCCGGCCCGGCAGCCCACTCCTGCCCGGCGGCCGCCGGGGTGTCCACCCCACGCGGATCACCCAGCCCAGGAGCCTCGGGGGCCTGCCACGGCTTGACCTCCCCGCCGATGAGCCCGGCGGAATCCGACCGATCCCCGCCACCGGCACCACCGGGCGCACCACCACCGGGAGCAACCGGCGTGCCCGGCGGCGGCATCATCGGCGCGCCGGCCGGACTCGGCGACGCCCCACCCGGCCCGGCAGCCCACTCCTTCCCCGCGACCGGCGGAGTGTGCACCCCCACCCCGGGCGCCTCCGGCCCCTTCCAGGGCTTGATCTCCGCATGCGGGGCACCACCACCGGGAGCAACCGGCGCGCCGGGCGGCATCGTCGGCACACCGGGCGGATCAGGCAACGACACACCCGGTACGACCACCCGCTCCTTCCCGACAACCGCCGGAGTGTCCACCCCACGCGGATCACCCAATCCCGGCGCACCAGGCCCCTTCCACGGCTTGACCTCACCACCGATCAACCCGGAGGAATCCGACCGATCCCCGCCACCGGCACCACCGGGCGCACCACCACCGGGAGCCATCGGCATCCCCGGCGGCGGCATCATCGGCATACCAGGCGAATTGGGCTTCAACGCACCCGGCGCGACCCAGTCCTTCTGCGGGTTGGACGGCATCTGCGGATCACCCAGGCCGGGCATCTTAGGGCTCTGCCAGGGTTTGCCGTCACCGATCGGCCCGTGCGAGCCGTGCCGGTCCACGATGCCGCCACCGGGCAGACCGCCCGTCCCCGGACCCGAGCCCGGGTGGAACGGCATCGGCGGGGCCACGGGGGCCTCTCGACGGTCGGAGAGCTTGGGCGCGTCGGGGTGGTTGCCCGCGGCCCAGTCCTTGGGGTTGGGCAGGTTCTGCCCGCCGGGCGGCTTGTCGCCGGTCCACTTGTGCAGCTCCGGTGCGGGCGGCTTGTGCGGCTCGGGCAGCGACGGCGGTTTGACCCCATCGGGCGGCGGCGTCGGCTGGAAGCGGGACGGCAGGTCACTGCCCGGCAGCTTGGGGGGCGGGGTGACCGAACCCGGCAACTTGGGCGGCGGGGACACCGCACCCGGCGACCGGGGGGACGGCGTGCTGCTGCCCGGCGACCTGGGGCCACCGGCGGAGCCCGGCGGCGGGGTCGGCAGGAAGGGCAACGGTGGCGCGACCGAGTTGTTGTGCACCGGCGGTTTCAGCCCCGCACCACCGGGCAGGCTCTTCGGCGCTGACCCGGGCAGGCCGGGGTTGCCGCTGCCCGGCTTGCTGATCGGGACGTGGGCGAGCGTCGGCGAGAACGGCGGCATCGAGCCGCTGTGGCCGGGCGTGTTCGGCCCAGCCCCACCGGACCCTGGCACGCTCTTCGGCGTGAACTCGCTCGGCGCCCGATCGCCGATCCCCCCGCCACCGGGCGGCGAACCAGCGTGGAAACCGGGCGGGGCACTGGCGGTGAAATCACGCCCGGCGTGCTCCCCCGGTCCCTTGCCACCACCCGGCGGCTTGATGGCGAAGGCCGGGTTCAACGGCGGGCCGGTCACCTCCGACGGCGGTTTGATGGCCAGCGCCGGGCTCAGCGGCGGACCGGACTTCAGCTCGGGCGGCGGCAGGTGGTCCAGCCCCAGCTTGTTCGGCCCGCCCAGCCCGCCGCCGAGCGGATCGGGGGTCGGCACCTTCTGCAACTCGGTGTCGAACCGCTTCTCCTGGTAGTTCCCGGCGAGGGTCTTCAGCACCGACCGCATGTCCTTGGTCATCTGTTCCACGACCAGTGGGAACTCGCTGACCTTGGTCTTGTTGTTCTCCAAGGTGATGTCGATGCCGTAGTGGTGTGCCTGGGTCTCCGCCGCGATGCGCCGGGTCTCGGCGGCGTAGTGCACGTCGATGTCGTGCACGGTGCGACGCGCCCATTCGAGGTAGTTGCCTGCCGACCACAACTGCTCGGGCACCGGGTCCATTCCGGACGGTCCGCCGCCGATCTGCTCGGCCTGCTGCAGGAACGCCTTGGCGAACGGGGTCATCAGACCCAGGAACGCGGTCGCGGCCTCGCCCTGCCAGGGACGGCCTTCGCCTGCCAGCGCCTCGGCCTGGTCCCGGATGCTGTTGCCCACCATGGTCAGCACCACCCTGGCCTCCTGGAAGGTCAGCGCGGCATTCCACAGGGTGCTGGGATCGGACTTGCCGTCCAGCTCGTGCACGGCCTTCTTGCCGTGCCCGCCCGCCACCCCGTGGATGGCGGCCTTGATGGTCTTCCAGTCCCAGGAGTCGTAGTCCGCCCTGGACATGGTCTGCGAGCCATCGCCGGTGGCGACGACCGCGCCGTCGACGACCTTGAAACCGGTGTTCTTGGACTGGTCGTTTGATTCGTCAGCCATTGTCCAGAGCTTTCGTCCAGGGCGGAGCGGACCGCGGGGTGCAGGGGGAACGCGGGGTCAGCGGGCGAGGGTCACTTGGTGCGGGAGTCCTCCCCGCCACCACCCTTGGCACCATCACCGGCGCCGCCGATCCCGCCGCCACCGACCGCGCCCGCGCCGCCGACCATCGAGATGATGCGCTGCCTGGCGTTCTCGATGTGCTCGCCGAGATCCTTGCCGGTGGCGGAGTTCAGCTCCTCCGTGGTCGCGTACGCGGTGGCCAGCTTCTCGAGTTCCTCGGCCGCCTGCGTGATCGCGTTGATCGCGTTCATGGTGAACTTCTCGGTGGCGTGCTGGATCGAGGTCACCCCGCCCGAGCTGTCCCCGGTCTTGGACCCGGTCACCTTCTTCACCAGGTCGAAGGCGTCGTAGAACACCCCTGGCGCGAGCTTGGTCTCCCTGATCTTGTGCAGCACGTCCTTCAACGGCGGGATCAGCGAGCGGATGTTCGTCGCGAACTCCTTCAGCGCCTCCGTGCTGACCCGCGTGCCCGAACCCGAACCGTCCTCTGTGGACGGCACCGGCGGCGGCGGGAACCTCTTGCCGACATCGCCGTCGGAAAGCCCGCCCCAGGCCGGGTCGGCCTTGGTGTTGATGTCGTAGTCCTTCGCCGACATCCCCTTGATCTCGTCCCTCTTGCTTGCCACTCCCGCGCTCCTGTTGTCTCTGGTGAGGTCGTGCTCGCGATCAGCCGGACTTGCCCTTTGGCAGCTTCCGGCCAAGGTCCACCGCCACCGCTTCGCCCTGTTGCTCCGCTTCCGCGGCGAGCTTTCCCAGCGCTCCCATGGATTCCGCGGTCGTGCCGACCGCGGTGCCGATGGCGTACAGGACGTTGATGACCGAGTTCACGCCTTTGGTGTACTCACCCTGGAACTTGTCCCATGTCTCGTCCGTCTCGCCGTTGACCAGTGGCGGATGGCTGAGCAACTCGCCGAACTGCCCGCCGAACTGGGCGAAGGCCACGCCCAGGTGCCGGAAGTTCTCCGCAGCGCCGGCCAGGGCGTCGGTGTCGAACCTGATGTCCTCCCCGCCACCACCCAGGTCCGCGCGGTCACCGCCGCCCGCCGGGGGCTTTGGCGCGGCGACGTCCCCGGCACCACCGCCGGGAGCGGGTTGCCTGGTCGACACCGGGGTCACTCCCCGCTCTTGGCGCGGTCACCGGAATCGGTGCCCGGACGTGGTTCGGCCGACATCAGTTCCTGCAGATCCAGCTTGCCGCTGAACAACTTGTGCGCGTCAACGCCCTCGGGCAGGCTCGGCGCGAGCAGCTCCGCGGCCGCGTGCGTGGCCTGGTCCTGGGCCTTGCGCAGGGTGTCGAGCAGGGCGGCGGTCAGTTCCCTCGGCGCCATGTTCTTGTACGCGCCGGTGGGGAAGGCGATGTCCTTGACCACACCGCCGTGCCCGACGGTGACCGACACCGTGTTGCGTGGCGCGGACACCGTGCAGGAGATCTCACCGAGCAGCCGCTGGGTCTCCCGCACCTGGTCGAACTGCCTGCGGTACTGCGCGTAGAGCTGTTCGGTCTGCTCCGATCGCGGCGTGGACACCGGTGCCTCCCAACGATTTTCCTTGGCGTGAAACGGTTTCCGTCATGAGCGGAGCACCGCCGGGTGGCTTCGCCTCGACGGTGCTCCTGACCTCACTTGACGCTGTAGCCACCCCAGGCGTTCATGCCGGTGTGCTCAACCTTCAGGTAGCCCTCGGTGATCTGCTGCAGCGCGGTCTCCGCGGCGTTGAGGCTGTGCGGCATGCGCTGGGCGGCCGCGTCCCACTGCGACTTGGCGGTCAGGTACTGGTCCTTGGCGCCGTCCTGCCAGTCCTGCAGGGTGCTGGTGATCTGCTGGTGCATGTTCTCCAGCTCGTTCTGCAGCTGCTTGGTGATCGCGGCCATCTGGTCGCGGACCGAGTCGGCCATACCCCGGTTGAAGGTATAGGTGGGCAAGGCGCTGTCCTCTCGTTTCGCTGACGGGGTAAGGGAATGACGCGCTCAGACGCCGGGGAGGCCGCCGCCGCCCGCGCCGACCGGGATCCGGGCCGCGGTGTCCGCGTTGGCCTGCTCGCCCTCGGTGATGACCTTGCGGTTGCCGTTCATCATCTCGATCATCTCGCCGAGCTTGTGGACGATGAGCTTGCAGTCGTCCATCCACGCATTCATCGAGGCGTCGTAGGCCTCGCAGGCACGGCCGGTCCAGGTGGACTTCAGGCTCGCGAGGGCGCCGGACACCGTGTTCATGCCGTTGCGCGCGACGCTCTGGGTGTCGCCGAGGTGCCCAGCGGCCTGCAGCATTCCCGGGGTTGTTGTTGACACACCTGCCATGGAAAAACCATCTCCCTTAGTGAACGATGCCACTTCACACGAAGCCGCTTCGCCGCCAGGAGACCTGATGAATGCATCAAGCACAACGCGCATGGTCTAGACATGTACAAATGAGCTGCCTGGCTGCCCGATCTGACCGACAACAAGGCACCGAAGCAACGTCGGACCTGGTCGATTTTCCACCATTTCCGGACATTGCGGAAAATCGCCTACCGTGTTGCCCGAAGGAACCCCGGCACCTGCCCGAGCGGGCAACTGTGACAAACCTATGACCGCGTTCACCCTGGCCAGGTAGTTCACCCGATCGCATGTGACCATCGGAGAATGCCGCCGCATAATCTGCTGAATCCGGACTTGATCGGCACGGAGATCACCTCGCGAGCAGAGAATGGGAATTCGATTTCCCGGTCTTCGCCGCCGATCAGGGTAGCGGTGAACGCGACCGACTGGCTGAGCAGGCGAGGGCTGCGGACCAGGCTGGAATGCCACCCTGAGCTGCGGGTTCTGGACGACACGGGCACCGCCGACGTCGTGGTGGTGGCCACCAGGTTCGGCACCCCGTCCGCGGTGGCGCTGCTGCGCCGGGGCTGTCCCACGGTGGACCGGGACACGCCGACCGTGCTGGTCACCAGCCAGGTGGACAACCTGCGCCTGCTGGTCGAGCAGCAGGTGGTGGAGGTGCTGCCGCGCAACTCGGCCACCTCGGAGGACCTGTTCGCCGCGGTGGCCGCGGCCAGCGAGCGCACCGAGGTCAGCCCGGCCAGCCTGCAGACCATGCTGGCCGACCGGGCCGCCACCCATTTCGGCCAGCAGGGTCAGGTCGAGGTGAACGTGCTGAATGACCGGGAACAGGCCGTGCTGCGCCTGCTCGCCGAAGGCTGGGACACCAATCGGATCGCCGAACAGCTCTGCTACTCCGAGCGCACGGTGAAAAACGTGCTGTACGGAATGACCAGCCGGCTGAGCCTGCGCAACCGGGCGCACCTGGTGGCCTACGCCATCCGCACCGGAATGATCTGAACCGGCCCGCCCTGGAAAACCAAAGATCAGCCACCGGTCGCATTCGACCGGTGGCTGATCCTTTTTACCAGGGGCGCGGGCTCAGATCATCCCGGCCCGCAGCGCATAGGCCACCGCGTGCGTCCTGCTGTTCAGCTTCAGCCGCTGGGCGAGGCCGAAAACGACGTTCTTCACGGTGCGTTCGGAATAGCAGAGCTGGGCGGCGATCTCCGCGGTGTCCCAGCCGTCGGCCAGCAACCGCAGCACGTCCACCTCGCGCGAACTCAGCCCGGCGGCGTTCACGCTCTTGGCCGCCAGCAGATCCCGCTGCATCCGCTCCACGTGCTTGAGCAGTTCGCCGAGCATCGCGGGCGGCAGCACTCCCCCGCCCGCGGCGGCCGCGCGCACGCCGTGCACCAGCCGGTCACCGGTGGCCGCCGCCCTTGGCAGCACCGCGACCACCCGGCACTCCACCGCGGCCAGCAGCTGGGACTCCTCCAGCTTCTCCACCACCAGCACCACCGGCGCCCCGTCCTCGCCTGCCACCCGGCGCAGCAGGGACAGCAGGTCGGGGGTGAGCGCGTCGGTGGCGACCACCCTGACCTCGGCGGGCGCGGACTCGATGCCCGGCTCGACCAGGAACTCCGGCTGGGCGGCCAGGGTGCTGAGGATGCCGTCGGCGGTGAGCGGATCCGGTGCGTGCACCGTGACACGAATGGCTCGCACTGCGCTCTCCCCACACCTCTGCGGCAACCTGACCATCCTGGCGGGCACCGGCGCCGGAGACATCAGCCATCGGACACCTGCCCAGCGACACCGGGACAACCTGCGAGAACCAGGCCGGTACCGGGCTTTCCAGGCGGCGACCGCCGACCAGCCGCGGCACCCCGTGGTGGCACCTGCGGAGTACTCCCGGTGTCGTCCCGGGTGATCATCCGACCTCAGCGCCCTCGCGGCGGCGGAAGACCTCACCGGCGATCTCCACCCGGCTGCGCACACCGAGTTTGGCCAGGATGTGCGAGATGTGAGTCTGCACCGTGCGCGGCGACAGGTACAGCCCCGCCGCGATGCCCGGCGTGGACTGCCCGTCGGCGACCAGGTCGGCGATCCGCAGTTCGGTGCGGGTCAACGCGTCCCAGCCGGAGACCTCGCGCCCGCCCCTGCGGCCACGCACACCCCGGCGGACACCGTGTTCGCGCAACCTGCCCTCGGCGCGGCGGATGTCCCACTCGGCGGCACACTCGCGGTAGCGGGTGACGGCCTCGTGCAGTGCTTCCCTTGCCTGGCCCGGTTCCCCGCCGATGGCGAGCACCACGGCCAGGTCCTCCAGGGACGCGGCCAGGTCGACCGCGGCGCCGACCGCGCGGTAGTGCTCGACGGCGGCCCGCAACGGCCCTGGATCACGGTCGAACAGGCCCTGACAGCGTTGCAGGGCCACACCGGCCCGGCCGGGAGTGGTCTCGGCCCCGGCCTCCGCCCGGCAGGCGGTCAGCGCGGCCAGAGCGAGGTCCGGCTCGGCGAGTTCGGTGGCCAGGCGGAGCAGATCGGGCAGCCACTGGTGGCTCAGCGACATCTCGCCGGGACGGCGCGCCAGCAGCAGTTCGGCCAGCAGTGCCAGGGCCGCGCGTGGTTCACCGTCCTGTTCCAGCAGCACACTCCGCGCCAGCACCAGGAAATCCCGGTTCTCCCGGTCCC
This sequence comes from Crossiella cryophila, assembly GCF_014204915.1. Classification (NCBI taxonomy): domain Bacteria; kingdom Bacillati; phylum Actinomycetota; class Actinomycetes; order Pseudonocardiales; family Pseudonocardiaceae; genus Crossiella; species Crossiella cryophila. The sequence continues at coordinate 5,370,162 of NZ_JACHMH010000001.1, read as the reverse complement.
CGGCGGTGGTGATCGGCAACGCGGCCCCGGCACGCAGGTGTTCCTCGGCGGCCTCGCGGTGGTCCCGGCGGGCGGCGATCAACGCGGAAACCCCGTGCCGGCACAGGGCGGGGCCCGGATCGCGCAGTCCCGCGTGGCTGAAGTCGGCCAGGGCCGGGCCGAGTTCGGCCAGTGCCTCGGACCAGCGGCCGAGCCAGTACCGCAGCACCGCCGCGCTCACCCCGGCCACCGGCGCCTGGGCGGCCTCGGCCCAGCGGTCCAGGTTCTGCAGGGTGAGCAGGCGCGCGTCCTCGGCGTAGGCCCGCAGGTCGGCGTGCTCGCCTCCGGTGCGCAGCTCGGCCAGCGCACGGTCCACAGTGGCCAGTGCGGTGCCGTGGTCGCGGCGGACGGAACAGTTGGCCCACAACACGATCAGCGCGTAGGCGGTGCCGAAGGGGTCGCCCGCGCTCTCGGCCAGGTGCAGGGCCTGGGTCGCGCTGTGCTCGGCGGCCTCGACCTCGCCCGCACCCGCCCGCTGGAACATGGCCAGCGAGGCCAGCAACCGGGACCGCCAGATCACCGGCAGGTCGTTGCGGGAGAGCATCTGGCGCACCGCCGTGACCGCCTCGGTGCCGCGGCCAAGGCCGAACAGCGATCGCGCCAGCACGAAGCACATCTCGGCCCGCTGCCCTGCCCTGGGCGCCACCGCCACGCCGTGCCGGGCCCGCGGCACCGCCTGCTCGTACCGGCCCGCGCTCAGCTCGGCCCAGGCCAGTGCCAGCAACAGGATCGCGCCGTGCTCATCGGGCGCGGGGGCGTGTTCGACATCCCGGGTGAGCAACTCGATCGCCAGTTCCGGCGCCCGCCCGACCAGCACGGTCGCCTGCGCCGCCAGCCATTCCCGCGCCCACGCGTCCCCCGGCTGCCCGGCGGCGAGCAACTGTCCGGCCACCCGCGGCAGGTCACCCCCGGTGGCCGCCAGCACCTGGGCCGCCTCCCGGTGCAGGGCGGCCCGCAACGCGGTCGGCAGAGCATCGTAGAGCGCCTGCCGGATCAGCGGATACCGGAATTCCAGGTGACTGCCCCGGTCCAGCAGGATCCCCGCGTCCACCGCCTCCCGCAGCACCGGCGCCAGTTCCGCGGCGGCGGTACGCGTCAGCGCGAGCACCTCGGTGACCGCGAACGCCTCGCCCAGCACCGCGGCCATCCGCAGGACCTCGACCGATCCCTCGGGCACCAGCCGCTCGACGAGTGCCGCCGGCAACCGCGCCAGGCCGTCGAACCGGGCCGCCTCGGCCAGTTCGCGCAGGAAGAGCGGATTGCCCATGGCCAGTTCCCGCACCCGCTCCGGCAGCTGCCCGGCCAGTCCGCGCACCAGCTCCGCCGCCTCCGGTTCGGTCAGCGGTGCAAGCGATAGCACGGAGTTCCCGTGCCGCAGCACGGCCGCACGCAGTGCGCACAGCTCGCGACGGCGGGGCGCGGGGCGGCAGGTGGTGATCAGCAACAGCGGCAGCTCGTCGGCCACCCGCAGCAATCGTTGCCACAGCAGGAAAGAGGTCTCGTCCAGGTGCTGCACGTCGTCCAGCGCCAGCACGGTCGGCCCGGCCACGCACAACTCGGCCACCAGCCCGGCGACCAGTTCGATCTCCGCGGCCCGGTCCGCCGCAGGCTCGCCCGGCCCCAACCGGCGCTCCCGCAACGCGATGGCGATCCGTGCCCGCCGCGGATCGGGCGAACGCGGGCAGATCCGCACCAGGTCCAGGATCGCCTGCAACGGCGTGCGCCGGGTGAGTGGCTCGGCGAACCCGGTCAGCACCTGGTATCCGGCGGCGCGGGCGGGCGCCAGTCCCCTGGCCACCAGCGCGGTCTTCCCGATACCGGCCTCGCCCTCGATCCAGAGCGCCGCGCCGTTGCCGCAGGCCAGTCCCTCGACCGCGGCGGCCAGCGCGCCGAGTTCCGCCGCCCGGCCGACCCACACCGCCATCGCGGTCCGCGACACCATGCCAGGCAACCTACGACCTGACCGGGCTTCAATGCTTTCTAAGCGGGCACCGCGACGGGGGTATTCGGGCATACCGGCCGGTTTTCCGGGCAACCTGGCCGGTTTCGCGGGTCCGATCGGCCGGCGGGTGCTGGACTGCTGGCGGGTTGACCGCGGAACCGACTGGAGGAGAGATGGCGAGCAGCGACACCGGGTACAGCGGGCTGGCCGGCGATCTCTTCCTGCGTCTGGCCGAGGACGGGCGGCTCGCGCTGGGCCGGGAGCAGGCCGGGGCCATCGTGGACGACCTGGTCCGGACCCTGGACTCGGTGCACCTGTTGCTGCGCGGCAGCAGCACGCGACAGCGCGGCCTGGAAGCGGCCCGGCGGGAACTGCCCAAGTACATCGAGGCGTTCCGCCTGGTGCGGGACCGCGCTCGCTAGCCGATCTCCGGGCCGGTCCAGCCGAGCAGGTCGTGCCGCCCGGTGATGGCCAGCTTGCGGTAGACGCTGGAGAGGTGGAATTCGACCGTGCGGCGGGCCAGGCCCAGGTCCGCGGCGATCTCGACGTTGCCGAGGCCACCGGCGGCCAGCCGGGCGATCCGCCGTTCCTGCGGGGTGAGCAACGCCCTGGGCGGCGGGGCACCGGCCGGGTCCTCCACGCTGCCTGCCACCGGCACGCCGCCGCAGCGCTCGAACAGCTCGCGGGCCCTGGCGAGATGACGGAGGGCTTCCTGTTCCCTGGCCGCACCCGCCTCGCGCAGGGCCAGGGCCAGGTCGTAACGGGCGTGCGCCGCCGCCATCGCCGCACCGGCCTCCTCGAACAGGCGCACCGCCTCGGCGAGCAGGGCCATCCGCATGTCACCCCGGCTGGTCAGGGCCCGGCCGTAGGCGCCGAACCCCAGCGCGCGGACGGTGCCCCAGGCCGAGGCCGCGGCCTGCCCCGCCTTGGCCATGGCCACCGCCTCCTCGTGCCGATCGGACCGGAGCAGGATCCCCACCAGATCGAATCGCCAGGTGGCCGGTTCGGCGTTGAGTTCGGCCCAGCCGTCGACCAGCCTGCCGCAGTCGAGCTGCGCGGACAGCGCGGCCGCGACATCGCCGTTGGCCAGGGCCACCGCGCTCCTGGCCCGTAGCGCGGTGATCGTGTGCCCGGCCTCGCCGTCCAGGCCGTGGTCCGCGAGCACCTGTTCGGCCCGCCACAGCGCACCGCGGTGCACCAGGGTCTCGGCCAGCAGTGCCGCCGCCTCGAGCACGATCGGATGGTCCTTGGCCAGGCCGCGCTCCGCGCAGTCGGCCAGTAGTCCGTCCACAATGGACACTGTCGCGCGCAGATCCCCGCGCCGTCGCACGGTGTGCGCGCGGTACACCACACAGCTGAAGCGCTCCAGGTCAGCGCCCTCCAACGGCAGTGCTGCCTCCAGCCCCCGGCAAGCGTGTTCGGTGGCCTCGTCGTTCCCGGCCAGCAGCAGGGCGGAGAGCGCGAGCCAGCAGGTGTCCCACTCCCGCCGGAGGTCGGCGGCCACCAGCACCGAGGTGGCCAGCTCGACCGCGTCACCTGCCCTGGGTTCGCACAGCGCGGCCAGGCAGACCCGCACCGCGGCCAGTCCGCGTTCGGCGGCCGCACCGGTCAGGCCGGTCTCGGTGAACCAGCTCACCAGCCTGCTCAGCCGGGCTTTCGCGCCGGGCCGGAAGAACGCGGACCTGGCCCCGGCCAGCAGCAGCCGCACCGCCGCCGCCGGATCCTGCCTGCGCACCTGGTCCGCGGCCTCCTCGATCAGGCGCTGGGCGTCCTCGGTGCCGGGCAGCCGATCGATGAGGCGGTGCAACAGTCCGCAGGTGACCTCGACCTCGGCCGGGGTGTCCGGCCTGCGCAGTTCCTGGAGCAGGCAGCCGATCGCCGCCACCGGGTCGCGCTCGACCAGGATCGCGGCCAGCCGCTGGGTGCAGGACACCCGTTCGGCCACCGGCAGCGGCTCACGCAGCGCGTGCCGCAGGTAGTCGGCCGCCGCGGGCAGATCGCCCCGGTCCTGGGCCTGGGCGGCGGCGGTGCCCAGTGCCTCCCCCGCCCAGTCCAGCCCGATCGGCCCGATCAGCACCAGCTGGTCCGCGGTCCGTTCGGCCGCCCCCGGCAGCGCGCGCAGCAGTTCGGCCGCGCGCAACCGCACGGTGACCCTGGCGCCCACCGACAGTCCATTCAGGACGGTGTCGGCGGTGCCGGGCTCCCGGAAGGACAGCGGGACCCGGTTGACCAGCACACCGGCCGCGGTCAGCACGTCCACCGCGGCGAGGACCTCCGGCAGGCCCAGCCTGGCCAGTTCCGCGGCCTCGTGCAGCGGCACCTCCTCGCCGAGCACGGCCACCGCGACGGCCACCGCGCCCGCGTGGGCGCCCAGTCCGTCGAACACCGCCGCGGTCGGCGCCAGGTCGTCGGGGCTACCGGCGACCGCGCGCAGGGCCTCGACGTTCGGCCCGGCCCATCTGCTCCAGTGCGTGTCCGTCACCGCACACTCCCGCCTGAGGTCGGCTCCGATCCTAGTCCGCTGGGCGGCGGTGCCCGAAGTGGTCGGATTAACCTGTTCAGGGGGGTTGCATCTCAAGTCGGTTGAGGTTCCACAGTGGACGACATGAACGAGAACGAGCTGTACCCCATCGGGGACGCGGCGCGACGGGCCGGGCTGAGCGTGAGTGCCATCAGGTACTACGCCGACGCCGGGGTGATCGCGCCGACCAGACAGACCGACAGCGGACACCGGTTCTACGACATCGGCGCCATCGCGCGGCTGGACCTCGTGCGCACCCTGCGCGATCTGGGTGCGGGCCTGGAGGACATCCGCAAGCTGCTGGCCGAGGAGACCAGCCTGGGTGAGCTGGCCGCCACCCATCTGGAGCTGATCGAGCGCCAGATGCGGGATCTGCACGCCCGGCGGGCAGTCCTGCGCACCATCGTGAACCAGCCGACCACCACTGAACGGGTAGCCCTCATGCACAACCTCGCCGCCATGTCCGACGACCACCGCAACCAGCTGCTGGACGCCTTCTGGACGGAGGTCACCACCGGACTCACCGTGCACCCCGCCTACACCGAGCAGCTGCACCGGCTGCGGCCCCAGCTCCCGGCCGAGCCCAGCACCGAGCAGCTCCAGGCCTGGATCAGGCTGGCCGATCTGGTGCAGGGGCTGGAGTTCCGCGACGCGGTGCGCCGGTACCTGCACACCGCCTTCGCCTCGCCAAGGGCGGTGGACCAGACCGCGCCACCGAGGATGGCCCGTGCGGAGGAGCTGCGGCAGGTCCAGGTGGAGGCCTGGCAGGCGGAGCGGTCCGGGCTGGCCCCGGACACCCCGAAGGCCAGGGAGATCGCCGAACGCCTGCTGTTCTCCCTCGGTGAGTTCACCGCCACCGCCACCGGGCAGCCGGTCAACGCGGAAGGACTGGCCGAACTGCGGAACTCCATGATCAACTACGACCCCGCCGACGCGGGCAGCCAGGCCGGTGCGCGGGCGGCGGCCGAGTTCACCAGCCTGTTCGACCCGTTCCTGGAGTTGATGGCCGCCATCAACGGGACCCCGCACCCGGATCCGGCAGGCGAGGTGAGCGATGCATGGCTCGCCGCCGCCCTCGACGTGAGCTGAGCAGGCACGCGTCGCCGATCACTTCGGCGGACTGGTTCGGGCAGAGGTCTTGCCCGAACAACTCCGGAAGCTCCCGGTCTCCTGTTGCCGCGCAACACAATCGGGCGTCACCTGAACCACTTTCCGGAAGGGTCAACGATGTCGAAGATCAAGAAGGCGCTGGGCGTGGCGGCGGTGGCCGCCGCGCTCACCCTGGGTCTCCCCGCGGGCGCCGCCCTGGCGCAGGAATCCGCGACCGACGCCACCGCCGCCGCCTTCTTCTGCAAGGCCAACCAGGTGGGCGTCACCATGAGTTCGGGCCAGCGGCGCTGCTACGGCCCCTTCCCGGTGGACGCCAGCCGGGGGCCGCTGACGGTCAAGTGCGTGCACACCGGGCCGAAGGCGGCCGGTTACCGGATCAAGGGGCAGAGCCGGGACGTCCACCAGGGCCCGAACCAGACCAACTGCCGGGGCGGCTTCCTGGTGAAGCTGTACGTCAAGCACCGCTGACCGAACCCGCTGAACCGAACCCGGCCGCGGCGTGTGTCACGCCGCGGCCGGGTTTCGCGCGCAACGTTCACCCGCGCCAGGCGTCCGGGCAGTTCTGGATCTCGGTGCTGGAGTTCTTCCTGGTCCGGAAGGTCACGAACTTCTCCTCGGAACCGCTTCCCCTGGTGAAACTACCCCGGAAAGCCCAGTTCTTGTAGCCGCCGTCGCCGGACCTTCTGAAGGTCCCGTGCACGAAGGCGATGGTCATGAAACTGCCGTTCCGCGTGCACTGCTGCGGACGCCGGAGCCGCACCGTGTGGTTCGGGCTCCACTGGAACGTGATGACGTTGTACTTGCCGCCATGCTGGTTGTACATCACCCTGGTGTAGCGGTCCGCCGCGGTTTCCGTTGCCGCCGCCCCCGCCGCCGGGGCGAGGAGGGCACCCGATGCCGCCAGGAACACACCCGTCAGTGCCAGCACAGTCTTCTTGCCACGCAAGCTGATTCTCCCTTCAGATACTGCCTTCGGGTTCATCGGTCACGCAGATGCAAACAGCGGGTAATCCCCGGGGCAAGCACTTGTCTGGACCAGTGGACAGGCACACACCGGCGGGGGCACAGACGGGCAACAGTTCGGCGACCTCGAGGATCGTGGCCCGCCAAGGCAGCTCGTGACCGGCCATGACCAGCAGCACCCGCTGCCCAGGGCGCAGCACGCCGGTGCTGTTCTGCCACAACCGATCCATCGGGATGCCCAGCAGCTTGCCGACAATTCGCCAGGCCGCGGCGCCGGCGTCCGGCGGGACCACCCAGTCGATGTCGTCGGTGCCGATCCCGGCCCTGGCCACCACCTCGCGGACCAGTTTCGGCAGCCGCACGTAGCAGAGCCCGGCGGAGTCCCCGGGTTCACCGGTGGCGAGCTGGTGCGTGGCCACGACACGGAACACGCCGGTGGCCGCAGGCACCGGGCAGGCAGCGAATGTGGAGTTCATCAGCGCCGGATTCTCGGCGACCCGGCGACCGGCCGTCCACGAACCTGACCTCGATCTGACATCGCGGTGTCAGAAGGGCACGTTCACCGGCCGGGCGTACAGCAGGTCCACCAGCACGGTGGCCGCGGCCGGACTCAGGTGCACGATGTTCCTGGCCGTGGCCGTGGTCGCGTTCACCAGTTCGTCCACTGTGTACTCACCGCGGACCAGGAAACTGCGCGCGCCCGCGGCCAGCAGCTTGGGCACCAGCGGGACATCCGGCCGGTCGATGATCACCAGCACCGGCGCCAGCATGGACAACGGGCGCACCAGGTGGCGGCAACACCCGCCGCGGCGGTTGCCCAGGCTCAGCACCACCACGGCAGGCCGGTACAGGCGGGTCGCGGGCACCCCGTCCGCGCAGGCGCTCACCGTGTCGACGACCTCCACCCGATCGCCGAACCGCAGTTGCAGCCGCAGTTGTTCACACATGGCCGGGGCACCGCTGATCAGCACGGCCCGCACCCGTCCGCCGCCACCGAAGCGCATCGGCGGGTTCACCACTCCGGCATGCGCATCGGGCGGACAGCGACCCGGAGCGCGGCCGAGGCGAGCAGCGCGCCCTCGGCCGGCTCACCGCGGTACAACTCGAACCGGGCGGCGCCCGGCCCGGCCGGTGTGACCACAATGGACAGTCCGATCCGGTTCGGCCAGGTCTGGCCCTTAGCCAGGTACAGGTTGTCGACCTCGATGTCGGCGCAGCGCAGGCGGAAGAACTCCGCACCGGCGGCCAGCGCGAGTTCCCCCGGCGACGCGCCGATCGTGCCACCCCGGCCGTAGCAGTCCCGTTCCGGCCAGGCCGGGGCGGTGACGGCGGATCGCCAGGCCAGTCCGCCGTCCGCACCCGGCGCTGCGGCCGGGATGCCCAGCACGGGGTGCACGCCAGGATCGGCGGCCACCGGTGGCCGCGCGATCGTCCGGCGCCTGCCCGCGGATCCGGTCGCGGGGCGACCAAACACGTATTTCAGGTACATCGGGCACCTCACACCTCAGTCAGCCAGGTCCTTTCCCAGACAAGCACCGCCGCGCCGCGTACCGGCCGGTGCCAGGGCGGAACTGTCCATCCACACGATCGTTTCTGCCCCAACGACTCAATTCGCCTCGCTCGGCTCGGCGCCGGGCAAGGTGATCCAGTTCCCCGGGGCCACCGGGATGGAGACCTTGGAGAGGTCCCTGGCGCCCAGCATCGAGGTCACCGCGGACTTCCAGGCGTCCTGGTCGCGGGCGGCATCCTGTTGCTGCACCTCGGCGAAGCGGATGATGCCCTCGGTGTCGATGAGGAAGGTGCCGCGCCGGGCCACCCCGTTGCGGTCGTCGAAGGTGCCGTAGGTGGTGGCCACCTCACCGTGCGGCCAGAAGTCCGACAGCAGCGGGAACGGGTAGCCCTGCTGGCTGGCCCACGCCTTGAGGCTGAACGGGGTGTCCACCGAGACGCCGATGATCTGCACGTCGTACTTCTGGTAGATGTCCAGTTCGTCGCGGAGCTGGCACAGCTCACCCCGGCAGATCGGGGTGAACGCACGCGGGTAGTACACCAGCAGCACGTTCTTGTGGCCGGCGAAGGAGGACAGCGTCACCGGTTCGCGATGACTGTTCTCCAGGGTGAAGTCCGGGGCCGGGTTGCCGACTTCGAGTCGCATCACTGCGCCGCCTTTCCCGCCACCGAGGCGCAGACCTGGTCGGGATCGAGTTCCTTCGCCTGCCGGATCACGTCGTTGAGTGCCTGGGCGCTCAGCGAGCCCTCGTGCAGGAAGATCAGCACCCCGCCGCGCATCACCGCCACCGTGGGGATCGCGGTCACGTTGAACGCCGCGCCCAGTTCGGGCTGGGTGTCGGTGTCGACGTGACCGAACACCACGCCCTCGGTACTGGCCGCGGCCTCGTGGAAGACCGCGGTGAAGGCCTGGCACGGCCCGCACCACTCCGCGGAGATGTCGATGACCACCACCCCGCCGGACTCCACCGTCGGGCTGAAATTGTCCACATCGAGCGAGATCACCTCGCGATTTCCGTTGCCCACAAACGTCAACCTTCCTGCTACGACCTCACGCCATCGAGGGCTCGGTCAGCTTCTCCACCCGCTCCATGACGTACTTGATCAGCCCCAGCAACGTGCTCTTGACCTCGCCGCGCATCCGCGCGTCGCAGCGGAACACCGGGATCGACGGGTCGATCGCCATCGCCCGCCGCACGTGTTCGAGGGGGTGGTGCAGGATGCCGTCGAAGGTGTTCACCCCGATGACATAGGGGATGTTGCGGTTCTCGAAGAAGTCGATCGAGGTGAACGAGTCGGCGAGGCGGCGGGTGTCGGCGAGCACGACCGCGCCGATCGCGCCGCGCACCAGGTTGTCCCACATGAACCAGAAGCGTTCCTGGCCCGGTGTGCCGAACAGGTAGAGCATCAGGTCGTCCTCCACCGCGACCCGGCCGAAGTCCATCGCCACCGTGGTCGATCCCTTGTCCGGGATCCGGCTCAGGTCGTCCACCTTGTCGCTGGCCACGGTCATCACCGCTTCGGTGGTGAGCGGCTGGATATCGGAGACCGCGCCGACGAACGTTGTCTTGCCGACCCCGAAGCCGCCTGCCACCACGATCTTCGAGGAGATCACCGGGCCCCGCGAAGACATCCTCGGGCGTCCGATTCCAGTGTTGTTCATCTGAGTACGTCCCTTTCCGATTGCGCGGTCAGTTCGACTGGGCGCCAGCCGTGACCGCGGACGGGCCCTCCTCGTTCACCCGGGTGCCGGGGGTCAGCATGTGGCCGAACCGTTCGACCAGCAGCGTCATCTCATAGGCGATCTGGCCGATGTCGTAACCGGGATCGGCCAGAATGGACAGACAGGAACCGTCGCTGATGGCCATCAGCAGCATGGTGCCCGCGTCCATCTCCACGATGGTCTCGTTGACGTTGCCTGCCTGGAAGCAGCGCGCCGCGCCCTCGGTCAGGCTCACCAGGCCGCAGGCGACCGCGGCGAGCTGGTCGGCGCGGGCCTCCGGCAGCGAGCTGGAGGCCGCGATGAGCAGGCCGTCGGAGGAGACCGCGACCCCGTGCGCCACCCCGGGCACCCGGTCCACGAAATCGTTGATGAGCCAGGCGAAGTTTCCCCGCTTCTCGTCCTTCTCGGTCATCACTTGTCACCACTTTCCGGATAGTTGTTCTCCAGCACCGTCCAGCCGCCGGAGTCCGGCGCGGGCCGCGACCGGTTCTCCTGTTCCTTGGCCTTGCGCACGCCCTGCTGGTAGCTGGACAGGCGACTGCGGGTGGTCTGCGCGTCGCGGGTGATGGCGGCTGCCGGACCCGGGGCGTCCGAAGTGGACCCGGCGGCCGGGCCGCCGGGGATCAGCTGCGCCCCCTGCCGCCGCAACGGCAGGCCGTCCTCGGTGTAGGTGTGGCCGTCCTCGCCCCGCACGATCCCCGCCGACTCCCACTCACTGTCCACTGTGGACCTCCAGTTGTCCGGTCCGGACTCTCCGCCCGGCGGGCGCAACGGCACCGCCTGCTGGCGCAGGGCCACCGCCTCCCTGGCCTGGAACCAGCGGGAGGTGGGCCGGACGGTGCCGGGCATGGGCCGTGACTCCGGCGCGGCCCGCTGGGGCACCCGGATCGGCAGCTCACCGGAGACTCCCGCGTGCACCTTGGCGACCACCTCGGCGGAATCCCGCCACGCCTGGCCCGCCCGCACCGGCGTCCTGGACCTGCTGTACCAGGAGGACTGCCGCCGGGAACTGGCCCGCACCGGCGTTCTCGCCTCGGACTCGGCCCGCCGCAGCGTGGTGGTCACCAGCACCGCGGCGTCCGGCCGTTCCGCCGGCACGCCGCCCGCGCCCTGGGTCAGGCCCCGGCGCGGATCGCCGGGCAGCGCGGCCCGCACCTCGTCCTCCTCCAGCAACGCCGAACTCGGCACGGTGATCAGCGCCGAGACCCCGGTGACGGTGTTGCCGCCGAAGAGTTCCACCCGGATCCCGTACTTGCCAGCCAGCCTGCCGACCACGAGCAGCCCGACCCGGCGGGTGCGCGCGATCTCCTCCGAGCCCAGCCGCCGCAGCTGCCGGTTCACCCGGTCCAGGTCCTCATCGGACATGCCGATCCCGTTGTCGAACACCCCGATCGAGAGGCCGTGGTGGCGGCCCAGTTCGGCCTTGACGGTGACCTGCTGGTCGGGTGCGGAGAAGGAGGTGGCGTTGTCCAGCAGCTCGGCCACGATCCGGATCAGGTCACCGGCCGCGGTGTTGGACACCCGCACCGCCGGGGTGTCGAGCATCCGGACCCGTTGGTAGGAGCCGATCTCCGAGATCGCCGCGCGCAGCAGGTCGCCGACCGGGACCGGCTCCTTGGTCTTGCGGACCAGTTCGGTGCCGGAGAGCAGCAGGATGTTCTCGTTGTTGCGCCGCATCCTGGTGACCAGGTGGTCGAGCTGGAACAGCCGGTTCAGGTCGGTCGAGCTGCGGTCGCCAGCCTCCAGCTGTTCGATGATCTGCAGCTGGCGGAGCAGCAGGGACTGGGTGCGCCGGAACATGGTGACGAAGACCTCGGAGTAGCCGGAGCGGATCTCGTCGTGTTTGGTGGCCAGCTGCACCGCGTGCGTGCAGACCTGCCGGACGTCGTCGATGAGCATGGCCAGCTTGCCGTCGGTGGGGTTGGGCAGCTCCAGGCCGACGCGTTCGGGATCCCGCCCGTCCACGACCTCGCCCACGATCTCGGAGAGCCGGCGCGCGGACAGTTCGTCCACCTCGGCGCGCAGGGTGTCCATCGAGTGCCACAACCGCCGCGCGCCAACGGCTATCAGCGCGCCCAGCAGCAGGGAGCCCACACCGACGGCCGGCGCGATCCAGCGCGACCAGGGAGTCCCGGACGCGGCGGCGGCCACGGTGGCGAACTGCAGGGCGCACAGCAGGACGAAGGCGAGCAGCAGCAGCCTGCCCTGTCCTCGCGCCTGGTCTCTGTTCATCGTGCCTCCGTCAGCCGTGGGGTTCAGATCAGCCGGGCGAGTCCGGCGTAGAGGCGCCGCAGCAGCTCCAGCGAGGGCAGGCCGCCGGTTGTCGGGCCCGAGATGCTGTGCACCAGCAGGTATCCCTTGTCGATGCCGTCGCTGATGATCGTGCGGGCCAGGCCGAGCGGCGCCTCGATGGCCACCGCGATCTCGGCCACCGACTGCGGCAGCGCGCAGGTGCGGCACACCAGCCGCTCGTCCGCGCTCATCTCCCGCAGTGGCAGGGTGGCGTAGGGCCGGGCGGCGGCGATCATGGTCTCGAACTCCAGCTCGTGGCTGGACTCCGAGCGGCCGCCGGAGCGGACGTAGGGCCGGATGAGCTGGGCCGTGCGATCCAGGTCGAGGGTCAGATCGCCTGCCTCGAACCGGATCCCGTCCTCGTGCTCGGCCGCCGGGGCGATCCGGCAGGACCGCCGGGTGCCCGACTCCGCGTCGGTCTCGGCCGGCACCCTGATCGGGGTCACCTCGGTCAGCGCCTCGACCACGACCGGCCTGCCGCCGCCCGGCCCCGCTTCCTCCGACGGTGACCGGTCGCGGAAGTCGTGGTCGGCCCACTCCCCGTAGTCCGACCAGCCGCCGAAGCGGACCGGCTCCATCCCGTCCGGCCGTTCCCCCGGCGGCGCGACCGCCCGGCCGCCACGCATCACCGCTCCCCCTGGTGCGGGTGCGCGGCCGCGGGCACGAGCAGCTCCTCGGGTGCGGGCGCCCGCGCGATCCGGGCCCGCTCCCGGTAGGGCAGCGGCACGGTGGCGGACTGGTAGTGCGGGTCCTCGGTGACGAGCACGGAGATCCCGGCCGTCCGCGAGGTGAGGTTCGGGGACTGCTGGACCGCGATCGCGGCAGCCGCGGCCAGTGCGACGAGCGAGAAGATCGCGAGCACGTTCGGTCGCATTCCGTGGTCCTTTCCGGTCCGTCAGGATCCGCATCACGCCCGCACCGCCCTGGACAGCGGCGGGTCCAGGCCGACGGGCACCCGATCCCTGGCGGGCGGTGGGATCCGGTGCCCGCCGGTGGCCACCCGCCTGCGCAGTTCGGCGGTGTGCCGCAGCACCGCGGGGGTGTTGTCGAAGCCGACGACGCCGGTGAGCCGGTCGGCCAGGAAGAACCCGGAAACCGTGTGGCCGCCGGGGGTTTCCGGGTCCATCGCCCGGCGCACCGGGCCCAGCGCCGGCATCCCGGCCGCCTGGATCTGCAGGCCGAACTGCTCGGACCAGAACCGCGGCACCGGCGTGTAAGGCAGCGCCCCTTCCCGTCCGCTGAGCAGGCTCTCCGCCGCGGCCCGGCCCATCTCCATCGCGTTGGTCCAGTGCTCGACCCGGCCGGCCTGCCCGCCGAAGCGCAGGTTGGGCCAGCTCGCGACGTCCCCGGCGGCCACCACGTCGGCCAGCCCGGCCACGTGGCAGCTCGGCTCGCACCCCACACCGTCGGCCAGGTCCGCCCCCGAGTCCCGCAGCCAGGAGACCGCGGGGACCGAGCCGACCGCCACCACCACGTGGTCGGCGGACAGCACGCGCCCGTTGGACAACCGCAGCTGGACCGCTGCCGGTCGCGCCGCCCAGCCCGCCACCTCGGTGCCGAGCTGGAGCCGCACGCCCTTGCGCCGGTGCAGCTCGGTCAGCCGGGTGCCCAGCTCGTCGTCGAGCAGGTCGCCCATCAGCCGGGGTGACCGGCCGACGATGGTGACCTGGTGGCCCATCGCGCGCAGGCCGGCGGCCAGCTCGCAGCCGATGAAGCCACTGCCGATCACCGCCACCTGCTCGCGCACGTTCGTCAGCGCCGTGCGCACCCTGGCGGCGTCGGCGATGGTGCGCAGCACGGTGACCCTGGGGTGGCCGTGGATCCCGGTGGGCAGCCTGCGGGCCTCGACCCCGCTGGCGATGACCAGCCCGTCGTAGTCGAGCACCTCGCCACCGGGCAGGAACACCAGTCGCCGGGACGGATCCAGCCGGTACACCGGGGTGTTGAACCGCCACACCACGTCGAGCTGGTGCGCGGGCGCGATCACCAGGTCCCGCTCGTGGAACTCACCGCTGAGGAACTGTTTGGTCAGGGCTGGCCGGTAGGTCGGCAGGCCCGGTTCCGCGCCGAGGATGACGATCTCGCCGTCGAAACCCAGTTCCCGCAACCGTTCCGCGGCGCACATCCCGGCCAGGCCTGCCCCGGCGATGACGATTCGTGGCAGCTCAGTCACGTTTGCCCGCCTCCAGTTCGATCGCACGCGTCGGACAGGCCCGCGCCGCGGAGAGCACGTCCCGGTTGTGCTCCACCTCGGGGTTCTGCCGGTAGGCGAGGCGTCCGTCCTCACGCAGCCGGAACACCTCGGGGGCCTCGGACTGGCAGAAGCCGTAGCGGTGGCAACGCTGGTTGTCCACGCTGATGCTCAGCGGCGCCGCCTTGTCCACCTGCTTCCGCGCCGGGCTGTCCGCGGCCAGCAGCCCGATCCGGACCAGCACCCTGGTGGGCAGGAACCGCACCGCGGTCAGCGCGAGCGCGGGGGCCAGCACGGTGATCCCGCCCAGCCACAGCAGGTTGAAGTTGGCGTTCGCCCATGCGCCCCACCAGGAATGCACCACCCCGAGGGCGATCACCAGATAGCCGATCTGGTGGAAGCGCAGCCAGGTGCGGTAGCGGACGATCCGGTGGATCCAGGTGGTCAGCATGATCATCGCCATCAGGTCGAAGGCGAGGATGCCCAGCGCGTGCCGGACATAGCCGTTGAGGAACGGGATCACCACCTGGGTGCCGACCACGATCTGCTCGTCGAGCAGCAGCATCGACAGGCCGTGCACGGTCGCGGTGGCCAGGGTGCAGGCGGCCAGCAGGACGTGCCCGGTACGCAGTGCCTGATGCCCGGTGACCCGCCGGATCCAGCCGGTGGCGACCAGCACGCCCCAGCACAGGGTCAGGCACATGCACAGGTAGGCCAGCCGCCCGGACAGCGCGGCGACCGCACGCACCCCGGTGTCGTAGGAGGTGAATCCCGCGGCCAGCAACAGGTCCCCGGTCATCCGATCGCACCCCCGACCGCGGGTTCGCCTGCCACTTCCCCGGCCCGCCGCCGGGAGCCCAGCTGGACCAGCAGCAGGGTGGCGAAGCCGAGCACGAGCGCCAGCGCCGCACCGGCCAGCACCGACACCAGCGAGGGCACCGGCTGGTACGGGGAATCGGTGCCGGAGTGCACCGCGAGCGAGTCGGTGTCCGCCAGTCCGGTGCTCTCCAGCAGGGTCATGTGCCGGGCGACGTACTCCCCGGCGAGCTGGGCCATGGTGCGCACGACGTCGTTCTGCGTGGTCACCCGGACACCGGCGACCTGCAGGTAGACCGAGCCGTGCGCGGCCCTGGTCAGCCCGACGTACCGGCGGTCCCGCTCCGCCCCGGTGGCGGCCTGGATCTGCTCGCGCCAGGCGTTCTGCTGCGGGGTGGCGCTCGTGGGCAGCAGCACGTTCAGCCGGGCGGCCGCGGCCTCGTTGTACTGGTTGAGCCGGTGGTGCTCCCTGGCCAGCTGCGCGCCAACGGCCCGCACTCTGGGATTGGCGCTCTCCCTGGCCATCAGCTCACTGGCCGGCATCTCCCAGAACCCGGCCTGCGCCACCGCGATGAGCATCCTGATGTCGGCCGGATAGAGCGGCCCGAACGGCGCGTCCATGGTGGTGCGTTCGCGAAACCGCTCCCCCGGCACCGAATCGTTCCATTCGGAGGTGGCGCTGATGCCGCAGGAGCCCAACATGGCGCACAGGGCGACCGCCGCGAGTACCCGGCCAATTCCACCGGGACGACCGCGAGCGGAATCAAGACCAGCCGTCGAATTCGGCTCAACCGGTTTCCGCATACTGTCGCCGCCCGTCACTCCACCCGACGAATCGATGTTGGGAGTGCATTAGGCGCTCTTGCGGGCCGGGGTGGAAGTGTTGCTCGCGGCCCCGGGTACAAGTGGGCAACCAGAGTGCCCCAGATGCACTGACCCGCCGGAGCGCGACCCGGCGACCTGGGCGTTCGACCGATGGGCATGGGTCGTTCCGGGCAGCGCGCGGTCCGCCCGGAACGACCTGCCCCGCGGTCAGCGATCGATGTGGATCTTGACCACCGCGCCGTACCGCTGGTACTTGGACTGGTTCTTCCCGAACGAGTGGCGGTAGCGGCTGCCGTCGCCCGGTTCGTACTCGAACCAGCCCTTGTTGTTTCCGGAACTGAAGTTCGTCACGCCGGGCTGGTCGAGTGAGCGCTCACCCGCATTGGCGAAGCAGCGCTTGAAACCGCCGTCGTTGTTCCGGATGCCGATGATGAAGTACTTGTCCACCCAGACCGGGTTGTTGCACTCCAGGGCGCCGATCTCGTTGATCGCGAACGCCGGTGCGACACTGACCGTGCCGAGGCTCACCGCCGACATGGCCAGCACGGTCAGCACACGCGTGCTCATTCTTCTCATCACTGCCTCTTTCCGGGAATGGTGGTGCGGTCAGAACACCGCGATGGGGTTGACCGGGACTCCGGTCAGGCCGTGCACGCGCGGCGGCGCGACGCTGAGCAGGAAGGTGTGCCTGCCGAGTTCGGCGCACAGCGCCGCGAGGTCGTCGAGTCCGGCCGCGTCGATCAGTGGCATCGCCATCAGGCCCAGGCCGACCCCGTGCAGCGGGGACGGGCCGACCGGGTCGAACGGCGGGTAGGCGTCGCCCCGGTCACCGGCGAACAGGGCGACTCCCCTGCGGTGCATCCAGCGCACCGCGTCGAGGCTGATGCCGGGGGTCGGTGTGCCGGGGACCGGGGTGGTCGGCCAGCCCAGCCGGACCACCAGCGCGTCGCCCGAGCCCACCTCGACGCCCTGCCGCGCCTCGGCCCGCTCGAAGTCCTGTCCGGTCACCGCGTGCCCGGAGGCCAGCGGTCCCTCGTGCGCCAGGTCGAGCAGGACTCCCCTGGTGACGATCCCGGCGGCGAAGGCCGTGGTGGAGCCGTGCGTGACGCCGGCGGGGGTGACGGCCTGGGCGCGCGGACGGCCCGGGTACACCTGGTCGTCGGTCGACCAGTGCGCCAGCGCGTCGAGGTGGGTGGAGTTCGCGTGGTGGTTGGTGACCAGCATCAGGTCCGCGGCCACCCCGATCCCGGTGTGCTGCATCATCTGCTGCACCGGCGAGACGTCCACGGTGGTGGGCGCGAACGGGCTGCTGATCATCGGGTTGGGCGTGATCGGCAGCGCCAGCGAGGCCCACCGGCCGATCCGCACCTCCGCCGCCGCGCGCACCCGCACCTGGTCGGTGATCAGGTTGAGCGTGCCCAGTTCGTCCTCGGGTCCCCACCGGCCCCAGTTGTCCGGCAGTTCGGGGTCGGTCACCGCGGTCATGGCAGGCGCCGCAGCAGTTCCGCCCACGCGACCTGCGGGGTGGGCAGTTCGGCGATCCGGACCGCGGCCTCACGGGCGGCGTCCCGGTAGGCCGGGTCGGTGAGCACGGTGCCGACGGCCTGGGCGATCCGGTCCGTCTCCTCCGGACCGAGCACGATCGCCGCGCCCGTGCCGGCCGCGCCCTTGGCCACGAAGGGCTGGTCGGCGAGCACGGGCTGGATGACCATCGGCAGGCCGTGGCTCAGCGTGGCCGAGACCGTGCCGGCGCCGCCGACCGTGACCACCGCGTCGACCGAGGGAAGCAGGTCGGCCAGCGAGGTGAACCCGACGAACCGGACGTTCGCCGGGGCGTCCGGCACTTCCTCGGCGGTGACCAGGATCTCGGCGTCCACTGTGGACACCGCGGCCAGCAGCCTGGCCAGGTGCGCCTCGGGGTCGACCACGGTGCCGAGGGTGAGCAGCACCCGCCGCCGGTCACCGCGCTCCAGCACGGCGGGTTCGGCGCCCGGCGGCCGATGGGCCCTGGGGCGCATGGGGATCCGGTTCTCCGCGAGCACGTGACCTTCCAGGTGCAGCAGTGACGGCACCGCGTCCAGCAACGCCAGCGGGGGCGACGGCGTCAGGCCCCGCGCCTCGGCCTGGAAGGCGAACCGTTCCGCGAACCTCTCGTGCATCTCCGGCGGCATCGTCGTGGTGATGTTGAAGAACGCCCAGGGCACGTCGAGGACCGTGGCCACCAGCGGCGCGATCAGGTCGGCGACGTCGGAGATGATCAGGTCCGGCTGGAACTCCTTGGCTACCGCCAGCACCTCCTCGAAACACAGGTCGACCCTGGTCTCGGCGCACAGGGCGATCACGCCCGCGGGATCGCTGATGTCGGTCATGTCCAGCGACCAGCCCCGCCGCTCGTGCTCAGCGGCCAGTTCCGGCCAGTCCGCGCCGACCGGGATGAACGGCAGGTCTCCCACGACATGCGCCTTCGAGGCCGCAGTGGCCACCGCCACCTCCGCGCCCGCGGCACGCGCGGCGACCGCGAAGGGAAGCATGGGGACGAGGTGCCCGAACGCGGGCAGGCTGGAGAACAGAACTCTCATACTTGTCAACATACGCAAGCCATCCGGGTGAAAAGGTTGCTCATCGACGACATCACGTGACCAGTTCCCGCCATCATTCACCTTGTCCCCCAACGACTTCCTGGCAGCATTCAGCCACGGTCCTTTGTGGACATCCGGGATGACTTCTCAGTAGGTGATCAGTGGCTTGATGATGTTGTCCTTCTTGTTCGCCATGATGTCGAATGCTGTTTCCGCCTCAGCCAAGGGAAAACGGTGGGTGGTCATCGGGGTGGGATCCACCCTTCCGTTGGCCAGCAACCGCATCAGCCGGGTCATCCGCTCGCGGCCGCCGGGGCACAGGTCGGTGGTGATCTTCTTGCCCGCCATGCCAAGACCGAAGGCGTCCAGTGGGATCGACAGTGTGGGCCCGTCCGCACCGTGGTAGCCGATGTTGGAGATCGTGCCGCCTGCCCTGGTGGCCCGGATGCAGCCCTCCCAGGTCGCCTGCGCGCCAAGGGCTTCGATCGCGGAGTCGACCCCACCGCCGGTCAGCGCGCGGATCTCCGCGGCCGGATCGGTGGCCGCCGGGTCCAGCACCAGGTCGGCCCCGAACCGCTTGGCCAGCGCGGCCCGTTCCGGAATCCCCTCCACCGCGATGATCAGCCCGGCGCCCAGCAGCCGTGCGCCCAGGGTGGCCGAGAGGCCCACCGCGCCCTGGGCGAACACCGCGACGGTGCCACCGATCGGGATGTCGGCGTTCTCCGCGCCGACCAGGCCGGTGGAGAGCATGTCGCAGGCGTAGACGGCGACCTCGTCGGCGAGGCCGTCCGGGATCGGCGCGAGGTTGTAGTCCGCGTCGTTGACGTGGAAGTACTCCGCGAGGTTCCCGTCCTTCCGCGCGGTGTAACGGTATGCGCCCAGCGGGCCGCCGCACTGCGAGGTGAATCCGCGCTGGCAGTAGTCGCAGGTGCCGTCCGGGGTGATGGCGTTGACCGCCACCCGCTCCCCGACCGCGACCGAGCTGACGCCCTCGCCGATCGCGTGCACCACCCCCACGCTCTCATGCCCCAGCAGCCGCCCGTCGGGGATCGGCACCGCACCGCGCACGGCGTGCACGTCGGAGGTGCAGATGAGCGAGGCCGTGGTCCGGACGACGGCCTCGCCGGGCCCGGCGGCCGGGATGTCCCGTTCGACCAGACCGACCTCGCCCTGACCGAGCAGGGCGAGGCCACGCATTCGATCAGTCATGCAGGACTCTCCACAAAGGACTTGGACGGGAACATGGGGTCCGTCCACATTCAGCGTAGACACCGACCGCCCGCCGGAACGGGGCCCGCCGAAGCACCGGCCGGAGTTCCAGCCACCCGGCGGGGGTGCCAACCAGCCGGTCGGGGGGTTGTTCCGGACGCATGAGGGATGTGTGACGCCGGTTGGCCCAGCGAGGCTGGTCCACGTGGCACAGGCGGTGAGGCCTGACTCGCCCTGGCGGTGGCCGTGTCACATGTCCTGAAGGAGACTGTTCATGTTCCACCGGACGCAGAGCGCATTTGGGATCAGTGACCCCTCGGTCGAGACCTGGCTCGACTCACCGCACGCCGTGCCGGGCAGGCCGATGACCGGACAGGTCTACCTCCAGGCAGGCGCCTCGGCGGCCGAGGTCAGCCGGATCACGCTGTCGCTGGTCGCCGAGGTGGAGGGCGAGCACGGGCCCGGCAGCACCGCGGAGTTCTTCCGGCTGGTGCTGCACCGGGACATCCAGCTGTCAGCTGGTCAGCTGCTCATCCTCCCGTTCCAGCTGCCGGTGCCGTGGGAAACGCCGATCACCGCGGTCGGCGGCGCGCCGCTGCCGCGCACGGCCGTGGGACTGCGCACCGAACTGGTGGTCGCCGGCGGCGCGGAACGGGACGGCCTCGACTGGGTGCAGGTCAACCCGATGCCCGTGCAGAACACGGTGCTGGAGGCGTTCACCCAGCTCGGGTTCTCCTTCCGCGAGGTCGGCGTGGCAACCGGCCGGGTGCCCGATCTGCCCCAGGAAATGGGTTTCCACCAGTCATTCGCCTTCGCCTCGCCCGCCCCGTTCGCGGACCGGGTCGACGAGGTCGAACTGGTCTTCGTGGCAGGCGAGCACGAGCTGTGCGTGCTGCTGGCCGCCGACCGGCGCGGCGGCCCGTTCCCGGATGAGGGCAGCGCCTTCGGCCACTTCCGGATGTCGCACGCGGACGCGCAGGCCTGTGACTGGACCGCGGTGATCTCCGGGTGGCTGGCGCTGACCGCCGAGCGCGATCGGGTGAACCACGACCACGCCTGAGAACCCACCGACCGGCGCGGCAGGCGCCCGCCTCCCCAAAGCTCGCCTGCCGTGTCCCAGGGTGGTGGGGGCCCCGCCGCCCGGAGCGGTCCCCGCCACCCGCCCCCGGCGAGCCTGGTGGTCGCCACGGCCGGTGCTGGCCACACTGGACCGGCACAGGACCACAAAGGAGCGTGGGCATGATTCGGGTGGTCGTCGTGGATGACGAGGAACTGGTGCGATCGGGCTTCCGCCTCATCCTCCAGGCGGCCGGGGACATCCAGGTGGTCGCGACCTCGACCGGCGCACAGGCCGTGCGCGAGGTGAGCACGCACCGGCCCGACGTGGTGCTGCTGGACATCCGGATGGCCGATGTGGACGGACTCACCGTGCTCCGCCGGCTCCAGGCGCTCAAACCACCGCCGGTGGTGGCCATGCTGACCACCTTCGACTCCGACGAGTACATCGCCACCGCGCTGCGTTCGGGCGCGGCGGGCTTCATCCTCAAGGACACCGCACCCGATCAGCTCGCCCAGATGGTGCGCACCGTCGCCGCGGGCGGCGTGGTGCTCTCCTCCAAGGTCACCCGCACGGTGGTCGAGGGCTATCTGGGCGCGGGCAGTGACGCCGAGGCCGCGGCCACGGTGCTGACCGAGCAGCTCACCGAACGGGAGCACGCGGTGCTGGTGCTGATCGCCGAAGGGTTGTCCAATACCGAGATCGGCGCCCGGATCCACGTCAGCGCCAGCACGGTCAAGGACCACGTGAGCGCGATCCTGACCAAGCTGCGGGTGGGCAGCCGGGTGCAGGCCGCGCTGGTGGCCGAGCGCGCGGGCCTGCTCACCGCCGAGGAACCGCGGTCATGAAGGAGCGGCTGCGCGGGTGGCTCATCGACATCGCGGTGCTGGTGGTCGCCGCGGCGGAGGCGACGCTCAGCTCGATCACCGAGCACACCACGACCGCCACCGTGCTCAGCGTGATCGCCGTGCTGGCACTGCTGCTGCGGAACCGCTGGCCGTTCCTGGTCTACCTGGCCACGCTGCCCGCGGTGGCGGTCGTCGACGTGTACGTCGCGGCGGTGGTGGCGCTCTACTCGGTCTCCGCCCGGTACCGGAACTGGTGGCTGCTCATCGGCTGCGGGCTGGCCCTGACGGTCTGCCTGTTCTTCCCGATTCCCGAACCGGGCGAGGATTTCACCGCCTCGGACCTGGTGCTCGAGATCATCGACTCGGCGATGACCGCGGGCGGGCCGATCCTGCTCGGGCGGTTCCTGCAGACCCGGCGCGAACTGGCGTTGCGGCTGGAGGAGGTCAGGGAGGCCAGGGAGTACGAGCGGCAGGTCGACGCCCAGGTCATCCTGACCAAGGAACGCAACCAGCTGGCCCGCGAGATGCACGACGTGGTCTCGCACCAGGTGAGCCTGATCGCGGTGCAGGCCGGGGTGGTCACGGTGAGCACCGCCGACCCCGCGGTGCGCGAGGCGGTGGAGCACATCCGCACGCTGTCGGTGAACACCCTGGACGAACTCCGGCACATGGTGAACCTGCTGCGTGCCTCCGGCACCCCGGAATCCGAACTCTCCCCCCAGCCCACGCTGACCGATCTGCACCGGCTGATCGACAACAGCGGAATCGAGACCGAACTCCTCGGCGCCGCTCCCGCCGGTATTGAGGCTCCTATGCAGCGGGCCATTTACCGAACCATTCAGGAGGCATTGACCAATGTGCGTAAACACGCCCCCGGCGCGAAGGCCACCGTCGAATTCCGGCGCGATGACAGCGACCTGACCGTCACCGTCACCAACACCGCGCCCACCCGGCCGGCGCTCGCCCTGCCCAGCGCCCGCCACGGGCTCATCGGCCTGCGCGAACGGGCCGCACTGCTGGACGGGCGGTTCCACGCCGGTCCCACCGCCGACGGCGGATACCAGCTCCGGCTGCGACTTCCGCTGAACTGACGATACGGCAGCATTCGGCCAATTCCGAATGCCCGAAACAGAACGAAGTAGCCATGGTACACGTCTGCGCAAAAAACCTCGGACTCAGTGCCGCGGACCGCCAATTATTCCGCCAATTCGGCTGGGGACCCAGTAGTGCCGTGCCACGTGAACCACTGCACGAGGTGATCTCCCGGCAGGCCGCCGCCACCCCCGCCGCGATCGCGGTCGAGCACCGCGGGCAGCGGCTGACCTACGCCGAACTCGACCACCAGGCCGACCGGCTGGCCGCCCGCCTGATCGAGCAGGGGGTGCGGCCGGGTGAGCACGTGGCGCTGGTCGTGCACCGCGGCATCCCGATGGTGGTCGGCATCCTGGCCACCCTCAAGGCGGGCGCGGCCTACGTCCCGCAGGACGCCCGGATCCTCCGGCCCGCCACCCTGCGGCACATCCTCGCCACCACCAGGGCCAGGGTGGTGCTCACCCAGTCCGACGAGCCGGTGACCGTCCCGAGTGGACACACCGCGATCGACATCGACGCGGTGCTGGCCGAACAGACCGAGTTCACCACGCCACAGGTGGACCTCACCCCGGACAACGGCTGCTACGTGCTGTTCACCTCGGGCACCACCGGCACCCCCAACGGCGTCGTGGTCACCCACGCCAACGTGGCCAACCTGCTGCGCACCGAGCCCGGCGACCTCGGCATCCGGCCCGGCACGGTGGTCGGGCAGATCCTCAACATCGCCTTCGACCTGGCCGCCTGGGAGATCCTGGGCTGTCTCGTGCACGGCGGCACCCTGCTCATCCGCGGCGAGGACATCCGGGAGATCGCGCACCGGGTGCACGTGCTGATCGCCACCCCCACCATCCTGGCCACGCTCGACCCAGCCCGGTGCCCCCAGGTGCGCACGGTCGCGGTCGCGGGCGAGCCCTGCCCGCGCCCGCTGGCCGACCGCTGGGCCCGGATCTGCGCCTTCTACAACGGCTGCGGCCCCACCGAGGTCACCATCGTCAACACCATGCGGCGCCACCACCCCGACGCCGAGCGGCTGACCATCGGCACCCCCACCCCGAACAACACCGTCTACGTCCTGGACGAGTCTCACCGCCCCTGTCCGATCGGCGCGGTCGGCGAGATGTGGGCCGGCGGGGACTGCGTGTCAGCGGGCTACCTGGCCAATCCCGGCCTCAACGCCGAGCGCTACGCGGCCGATCCGTTCCTCGGCGAGGGCCGGATGATGTTCCGCACCAGGGATCTGGTCCGGTGGACGCCGGACGGCGAGCTGGAACACCTCGGCCGCACCGACGACCAGGTGAAGATCCGCGGCTTCCGGGTGGAGCTGGACTCGGTGTCCGCGGTGCTGGAGAACCTGCCCGGCTGCACCAGGGCGGCCACCCTCAAACTGGACGACCGCACGCTGGTGGCCTTCGTCCAGCCCGCCACCGTCGACCCGGCCGCCGCGCTGCGCGCCATCGCCGAGGAGCTGCCGTACTACTGCGTCCCGGCCGCGGTGCACCCGCTGGCCGCGTTGCCCGCCACCGACCGGGGCAAGATCGACAAGGCCAGGCTGCTGCGGATCGCGCGCGGCACGGGGGCGGTGGCATGACGGTGCTGGTCAACGACATCGCGCTGCCGGAACCCCTGCCCCCGCTGCGGCGGGTGTGGAAAACCCCGCGGCTGATGCACCACAACCGGCTCGCCGCCGCGGTCATCCTGATCAACCTGGTGCTACTGGGTTTCGCGCTGCCCGGCGGGATCTCCGCCGACTTCGCCGCCAACGCCGCCCTGGCCGACTTCGCGCTGGCCATCCTGATCCGCCGCCAGCGCCTGATCAACCTGCTGTTCCGGCTGGCCACCGCGGCGCCGGTGACCTGGCCGCTGCGGGTGCGCTGGCTGCTGGGCAAGGTCTACCACTTCGGCGGCCTGCACGTCGGCGGCGCGGTGTCGGGCACGTTGTGGTTCCTCGGTTTCACCGTCCTGAGCACTGTTGAGGGCGCACCGGCCGCCGTGCTGGTCCTGGCCTACGCGCTGGTGGCCCTGTTCCTCGCCATGGTGGCGCTGGCGCTGCCGCGGCTGCGGGCGAAGTGGCACAACCACTTCGAGCTGATGCACCGCTTCGGCGGCTGGACCGCGCTGATCCTGCTGTGGGCGCTGACCAGCACCCAATCCATCCACAGTGGACTGTCGCTGGTGGACACACCGCGGTTCTGGGTGCTGCTCGCGCTCACCGCGGCCGTGCTCGCGCCGTGGACCCGGTTGCGCCGGGTGCCGGTGACCATCGAGCGGCCCTCACCGCACGTGGCCATCGCCCGGTTCACCCACGGCCGCAAGCCTTTCGCCGGTTCCTCCACCGCGATCAGCCGGTCCCCGCTGCGGGAGTGGCACTCCTTCGCCAACATCCCCGCCCCCGGCGAACACGGCTTCCGGCTGACCATCTCCCGTGCGGGCGACTGGACCGGCCGGTTCATCGACGACCTGCCCTCGCATGTGTGGGTCAAGGGCATCAGCACCGCGGGTGTGGCCAACATCGAGACCCTGTTCCGCCGGGTCGTCTACGTGGCCACCGGCAGCGGCATCGGCCCCTGCCTGCCGCACCTGCTCGCCCAGGAGGTGCCTGCCCGGCTGGTGTGGGCCACCCGCGACCCGCGGCTGACCTACGGCGACGGCCTGGTGGAGGAGATCCTCGCGGTGCAGCCCGACGCCCAGATCTGGGACACCGGCGAGCACGGCAAGCCCGACATGGTGCGCCTGGCCTATGCCGCCTACCGGGATTTCGACGCCGAGGCGGTCATCTGCATCTCCAACAAGAAGCTCACCTGGCAGGTGGTGCACGGCCTGGAAAGCCGGGGCATCCCCGCCTACGGCGCGATCTGGGACTCCTGATGGCATCATCAGGAAGGCTGAAACCCTGGCGCGCGGTGAGAGGATGTGCGGATGGCCACCACCGACGGCACGCCGTTGACCCTGTACCTGATCAAGCGGCTGGAGCTGGTGAGCCGCTCGCTGCTGGACGACGCGCTGCGGCCGCGCGGACTGACCACATTGCAGTACACCGCGCTCACCGTACTGGAGGCGCGTGGCGCGACCTCCTCGGCACAGCTGGCCCGGCGCTCGTTCCTGCGCCCGCAGACCATGCACGAGATGGTGCTGACCTTGGAAAAGCGCGGCCTGATCCGCCGGGAGGCGCAACTGGGCAACAAGCGCGTGCTGCTGGCCACGCTGACCGAACAGGGCCGGGAACTGCTCGCCGAGTGCAGGCCCGCCGTGCTGGAACTGGAGCGGGCCATGCTCGAACAGTTCAGTCCAGGCCAGCGCGCGGTGTTCCGCGAGGCCCTCGAACTCGGCATCGGCTCACTGGCGCCACTGGCCAGGGAGCGCGAGAACACCGACGCCGGGCGCGACTGAGCAGCGCGCCCGGCACCTCCCAACCGTGACCTGATCCTTCGCCATGCTTGACTGAATATCAGGGAACCTGACATCTTGGGTGACCTGACGAGAGGAGCCGACATGACGCTGCTCGGGGATGGAACCTGGGCCGGCCGGATCTTCACCGGCACCTGGCTGAAGGGTTCGGGGATCGACCACCTGGCGGTCGAACCGGCCACCGGCGCCGCACTGGCCGAGGTCGGTCAGGCCACCGCCGACGACGCGATGGTGGCCGCGCAACGGGCCGCCGTGGTGCAGAGCGCGTGGGCGGCGACCCCGGCGGACCAGCGGGCCGCGGTGCTCTCCCGGGCCGCCGCGCTGTTCGAGGAGCACACCGAGGAGATCACCGAGTGGCTGGTGCGCGAATCGGGTTCGACCCGGTTCAAGAGCGGCCTGGAGGTGACGGCCGCGATCGGCGAGTGCCGGGAGGCCGCCGCGCTGGCCACCGCCCCCTACGGTGAACTGCTGCACTCCTCGATGCCCCGGATCAGTGTGGAGCGCCGGATTCCGGTCGGCGTGGTCTCGGTGATCTCGCCGTTCAACTTCCCGCTCATCCTGTCCATGCGCTCACTCGCCCCGGCCCTGGCGCTGGGCAACGCGGTGCTGCTCAAGCCGGATCCGCGCACCGCGGTCTGCGGCGGCGTGCTCATCGCCCGGATCTTCGAGGAGGCCGGACTGCCGGAGGGGCTGCTGCAGATGCTGCCCGGCGGCCCCGAGGTGGGCAGCGCGCTGATCGACGCGCCCCAGGTGCGGGTGGTCTCGTTCACCGGTTCCACCGCGGCCGGGCGCGCGATCGGCGCGCAGGCGGCGAAAACGCTGACCCGCACACACCTCGAACTCGGCGGCAACAGCGCCCTGGTCGTACTCGGCGACGTCGATGTCGAGGCGGCCGCCTCCTGCGGCGCGTTCGGCAACTTCGTCCACTCCGGACAGGCATGCATGGCCATCGGCAGGCACCTGGTGCACGAGTCGATCTACCCGGACTACGTCGCCCTGCTGGCCAAGAAGGCCGACGCGCTCACCGTCGGCGACGCCTTCCGGGCGGACGTCGCACTCGGCCCGATCATCGACCAGAAGCAGCTGAACCGGGTCAGGGACCTGGTCGATCGCAGCATCGCCGACGGCGCCCGGCTGGTCGCGGGCGGCACGCACGACGGGTTGTTCTTCCGCCCCACCGTGCTGGCCGACTGCACCGCCACCACCCCGGCCTACCGCGAGGAGGTCTTCGGTCCGGTGGCCTGCGTGCGTCCATTCTCCACAGTGGACGAAGCGGTGCTGCTGGCCGCCGACAGCGAGTACGGGCTGGCACTCGGTGTGCTGGGCAACGACCTGGCCACCGCGATGGCCATCGCCGACCGGGTGCCCGCCGGCCTGGTGCACGTGAACGACCAGACCTTCAACGACGATCCGAACGCCCCCTTCGGCGGGGTCCGCGCCTCCGGGACCTCCCGGGTCGGCGGCGCCCGCGCCAACCTGGAGGCGTTCACCGACACCCAGTGGCTGACCGTGCGCGCCACCGCGCCGAAATACCCGTTCTGACAGGAGTTCCCGATGTCGCAGGCACAGGCCGCTGTGGTCGAGGAAGCGGGCGGCGCGTTCACCATCAGCGAGGTCGAACTCGACGCGCCGCGCCCGGACGAGGTCCTGGTGCGGATGGTCGCCGCCGGGCTCTGCCACACCGATCTCAGCGTGCGCTCCGGCGGCCTGCCCTTCCCGTTGCCCGGGGTGCTCGGACACGAGGGCGCCGGGGTGGTCGAGCAGGTCGGCTCGGCGGTCACCAGGGTGGTGCCCGGTGATCACGTGCTGCTCACCTTCACCTCCTGCGGCCGCTGTGCCGCCTGCCGCGACGGCCAC
Organism: Crossiella cryophila; assembly: GCF_014204915.1. NCBI lineage: Bacteria > Bacillati > Actinomycetota > Actinomycetes > Pseudonocardiales > Pseudonocardiaceae > Crossiella > Crossiella cryophila. Next base: position 5,342,184 of record NZ_JACHMH010000001.1, on the reverse strand, counting down.
CCGGCCTACTGCGCGACCTGGTTGCCCGCCAACCTGATCGGCGGCCGCCGCGCGGACGGCAGTCACACCCTGAGCCGCGCCGGACACGGCATCGGCGGCCGCTTCTTCGGCCAGTCCAGCTTCGCCACCCGCGCACTGGTGGACGAACGCAGCCTGGTCAAGGTGGCCCCGGACCTGCCCCTGGAGGTGCTCGCCCCGCTGGGCTGCGGCATCCAGACCGGGGTCGGCGCGGTGCTCAACACGCTGCGCCCGGCCTACGGGCAGTCCCTGGCCGTCTTCGGTTCCGGGGCCGTCGGACTGGCCGCGATCATCGCGGGCACCTGGGCGAACGCGGGCCAGATCATCGCCGTCGACCTGCTCCCGCAACGGTTGCGGCTCGCGGCCGAACTGGGCGCCACGCACACGATCAACGCCGCGGAACAGGACGTGCCCGCGATGCTGCGGGAGATCACCGGCGGACGCGGGGTGGACAACGCGGTGGAGTCCACCGGCAACACCGGCGTGCTGCGCACCGCGGTGGACGCGCTGGCCGCCCGCGGTGGCTGCGCGGTGGTCGGCGCGCCGCCCTTCGGCGCCGAGGTGGCCATCGACGTGAACGACCTGATCGCGGGCAAGCGGATTCTCGGGGTGACCGAAGGGGATTCGGAGCCGGAGACGCTGATCCCGTTCCTGGTCGCGCAGTACCAGGCGGGCAGGCTGCCGCTGGAGGAGCTGATCACCGGATTCGACTTCGCCGACATCAACGCCGCGGCCGAGTCAGTCCACTCCGGAGCGTCCATCAAACCGGTGCTGCTGTTCTGATCCCGTTCAGGAGTACAGCTTCCGCACCTCGGGCTTGAGGATCTTGCCGGAGCCCGAGGTCGGCAGCGCACTCACCAGCCGCACCGACTTGGGCACCTTGTACCCGGCCAGCCTGGTCCGCAGGAAGGCCAGCAACTCCGCCTCCCGCACCTCGACACCGTTCTCCGGCAACACGATCGCCCGGCCGACCTCGCCCCACTTCTCGTCAGGGACCCCGATCACCGCGCAGGCCTGCACCCCGGGGAAGGCGTGGATCACGTCCTCCACCTCGGCCGGGTAGATGTTCTCCCCACCCGAGATGATCATGTCCTTGAGCCGGTCGACGATGTAGACGTAACCGTCCTCGTCCACCGTGGCCACGTCGCCGGAGTGGAACCAGCCTCCGCGCAACGCGGTCGCGGTCTCCTCGGGGCGACGCCAGTAGCCGGGCATCACGTTGGGACCGCTGACAATCACCTCGCCGCGGATGCCCGGCGGCACCGGGTGGCCGCTGGGATCGACGACGCGCACGTCGGTGAAGAACGAGGGCACCCCGGCGGAGCCGATCTTGTCCTGGGCCAGCGCCGGGTCGAGCAGCAGCACGCCGGGTGCGGTCTCGGTCATCCCATAGCCCTGCGCGAAGCCGATCCCACGGTCCAGGTAGCGCTGGATGATCGCGGTGGGCACCGGGGCCCCACCGCACAACAGGGTGCGCAGGCTGGACAGGTCCACCTCGGGCCAGCGCGGGTGCGCCGCCATCGCGGCGAACATGGTGGGTACGCCGAACATCAGCGTGATCCGCTCCCGCTCGATCGCGTCCAGGGCCGCGCCGGGGTCGAAGGCGGAATGCAGCACCACCGTGCCGCCCTTGAGCAGTGTGGGCAGGCAGATCATGCCCAGCGCGGCGGTGTGGAACAGCGGGGCGGCGATCAGCGCCCGCTCGGCACCGGCGAGATCGGACTCCACCAGCACGTTGACGCTGTTCCAGGTCAGATTCCCGTGCGTGAGCATGGCGCCCTTGGGCCGGCCGGTGCTGCCCGAGGTGTACATGATCAGGCAGATGTCGTCGAGGCTGACCGGGACGTCCAGTGGCTCCCCGGCCTTGGCCCGCACCAGTTCCTCGTACTGCTCGGCCACCGCGATCCGCCGCAGGCCGGGGTGTTCGGCCAGGGCGGCGACCGTGTCGGCGTGCGCCGGGGTGTGCACGAGCACCGCGGCGCCGGAGTCGGTCAGCGCGTGGTCGATCTCCGGGGCCTTGAGCCGGAAGTTGAGCGGCACGAACACCGCGCCGAGCAGCCCGCAGGCGAAGAGCAGCTCCAGGTAGGCCGGATGGTTCGGGCCGAGGTAGGCGACCCGGTCACCGAAGCGCACGCCCGCGGCGGACAGGCCGTGCGCCAGTCCGGTCGCCCGCCGGGACAGCTCCGCGTAGCTCAGCTCCCGGCCCTCGTGCCGGAGGGCCACCGCCCGCGGGGTCATCCTGGCCCGACGCGCGGGCCAGGAGCCCAAACCCTGATTTCGCAACGGTTTCTCCTCAGGACCACCCGGCAGGCTACTCCTTGCCGGGGTCGAAGGTGCTCAGGCCGGGCCGGTAGGTCTTGTCGTCGAGGAACTGGGTGAGCCCCTTGGCCCTGGCCCCGGCGCGGTCGACGAACTGGGACTGGTCGAGCTTGGCGTAGAGGTAGTCCTCGGCCTGCTCCCAGGGCATCTCCTTGGCCAGCCGGTAGCCGAGCTTGGCCGCGTGCAGCACCACCTGGTTCATCGAGGCCAGTTTCAGCGCCACCTCCCGGGTGCGCTCGCGCAACCGGTCCCCCGGCAGTGCCTCGTTGACCAGTCGCATCTCAGCAGCCCTGCGACCGTCGAAGGACTCGCCGGTCATGATGTGGAAGAGCGCGTCCCGCTGCGGCACGGTCGCGGCCAGCGCCCGGCTGACCACCCCGCCCGGCGGGATGCCCCAGTTGACCTCGGAGAGCCCGAACCGCGCCTGCTCGTCGGCGAAGGCGAGGTCGCAGGCCACCAGGGGGGTGAACGCGCCGCCGAAGCACCAGCCGTTGACCATCGCGATGGTCGGCTTGCTCCAGTGCGCCAACCGCTTCCACTGCCACTCCGCACTGGCCCGGCGCACCTTGAGCTGCACGGCCACACTGCCGGTGGCATCCACCTCGCGGAAGTACTCCTTGAGGTCCATACCGGCGGAGAACGCCTCCCCCGCCCCGGTGAGCACCAGCACCCGGCAACGATCGTCGGCCTCCAGGTGGTCCAGCACCCGCACCATCTCGTCATTGAGCGTCGGATTCATCGCATTGCGCTTCTTCGGCCGATCCAGCACCACCCAGGCAATGCCCTGATCAAAGGTCACCTGCACGGTGTTCCCCCACGGCTCAGGCACGGCAGGCGGGGACTCAGCGGGGATCGCAGCACTCATCGACTCTCTCCTATATCTCAGGAACCCTGATATAGGTCTAGCAAGCCACCTCCACCCCCGTCAAGCAAAACCCCCCACCGTGTTGGCCCTTCTCGTACGGTGTGTTGGCCGAACTGGACGGTGTGTTGGCCGTTATGGACGGTGTGTTGGCCGAAGGGTGTACCAGTTCGGCCAACACTGTGTACGACAACGGCCAACACGCCGGTGGGGTGCGGACCGGACTGTCAGGCGTGCCAGACCGTGCCGCGCCGCTCGTACTCCATGACCTCCTCGGCCGCGAGCGCGACCCTGGCCCCCGCATAGCGCTCGACCAGCCACAACGCCACATCCAGCCCCGAGGTCACCCCACCACCGGTGACCAGATCACCGTCGTCGACCACCCGCGCGTCGACCACGGTGGTACCCAGCGCGGCCAGGTCGGCCTTGGCCTTGCCATGGGTGGTCGCCGTGCGGCCACGGGTGAGCCCGGCCGCGGCGAGCACCATGACCCCGGTGCAAATCCCCACCAACGGCACCCGCACCCTGGCCAGCCTGCCGAGGAACTCCTTGTCCCGCATCAACTTCCGGACCCCGGGCCGGGGCTCACCAGACGGCGGCAGATTGTAACCACCACCCGGGACCACCAGCACATCGGCCGACTCCGGCGCCCAGCCCCCAGGCACCTCAACCCTGGTCCGGTACGTGCAGGTGACCACCCCGGGCGAGCCGGTGCTGACCATCACCGGCGGCGCGATCGCCCCTGGACTGAGTTTCGCCGCCAGGCCAAGCACTTCCACCGGCGCGACGAAGTCCTGCTCCTCCACCCCGTCGAACATCAGCACCTGGAACCGCACCGGTCGCACCGCCGGGGACACACCCGCCGCAGCAGTACCGGCCGAAGCGGCAAGGCCAGCCGAAGCACTCAGAAAAGTTCGTCGTCGCACCGGAACTCCTGACTCTGGGGACCGCGGCGGCGGGAAACCCTTGCCAGCTCAGCCTTCGGTGACCGCGCCGGACCGCAGCCCGGCGTCTCCCGGCACCGGTTCGGCCGCGTCGTTCCCGAGCGCGAGCACCGCGTTGGCGGCGTCCACGTGCACCACCCGCGAGCGATACCCGGCCCGCTCGGCGTCCTCAACCTCCACATAGGACAGAATGATCACCAGATCCCCCGGCCGCACCAGGTGCGCGGCCCCACCGTTCATCCCGATGACCCCGCTCCCCCGCTCACCGGTGATGGCGTAGGTGATCAGCCTGGCCCCATTGGTGACATCCACGACGTGCACCTGCTCGCCCTCGACAATCCCCGCCGCCACCATCAGGTCCTCGTCGATGGTGACCGACCCGACGTAGTGCAGGTCGGCCTGGGTGACCGTGGCACGGTGGATCTTCCCGCCCAGCATGGTCCGTCGCATCTGCCCTCTCCAAGACTGTTCATTCGGTGGCCGGCCGGTCCGGATCAAGAGTTAGCAGAGCGGACGCGCCGGGAAGCGCCTGAGCACACCCCGGGTGGCCAGGACGGGGTTCTGAGGCAACACCAGGGGTACGAACAGGCAGCCGGGTCCGCATAGTGGGCAGGTCGAGTTCGTCGACGACGGTCTCCGGCGCCGCCCCGGCGATCGCGGTCAGCACCCCGAGAAATCCGGTGCGCAGATCGCCTGTGGCGCGTGGGGAATAGCGATCGGGGTTGGCATTGACGTGCACCTGGAGCGAACCGTCGACCGCGTTGTCGTAGACCAGGACCGAGTAGTCCTCCACCGCGCCGTTGGACAGGTTGTGCACGGTGGCGGTGGCCGCGCCGAAGCCGGCTGTCGGGGTGAAGGCCATGATGTTGAGGTGCGGGGCGTCGAAGCGGCGGCCGGGCAGTGCCCGCTGGAGTTCGTCCCACCGGAATCGCTGGTGCCGCACCAGGATGCGGCCGTTCGCGGCGGTCTCCCGCAACAACTCCACGAGGGTGCCGCCGGGCACGGTGCGCACCGTCAACGGCAACTCGTTGGCCATCATGGTCACCGTGTCGCGCCCGACCGCTCCCGTGCGCGCGGCGAGCGGAACGCTGATCACCGCCGCCCGCTCGCCGGTGATCCGGCCAAGGTGCACGCCCATGGCGGCCATCAGCAACGCAGGCAGACCGGCCCGGCACTGCCTGGCCAGCGACCGCAGCCGGGCGGCCCGTGCCACCGGAACCACACCGGTGACCCGCCGGAAGGTGGCCGCCGCTGGCGTCGGCGGTCCGGCCGGTGACACCGGCTCCGGCGTGGCGCGCCCCATGGCCAGATGGTGCGCGCGGTCCAGCGCGTACCGGGGTGAGGCGCGATAGGCCGCCTCCTCGGCGAGCATCCGGGTCAGCGATCCCTGCTCGCCCGGTTGCCAGTCCGCACCGGTCAGGGCGGCCCGGTAGGACTCGGCGACCAACCGGACGACCACGGCTCCGGCGAAGCCGTCCACGACGATGTGGTGCGCCCGCAGGTACAGCCAGGTGCGCTGCTCCGCCAGGCGCAGCAGCGCGAAGGAGCACACCGGCCCGGTCAGCAGGTCGTAGGGCCGCGCGAGTGCCGCCGCCAGCCAGCGGTGCGCCGCGGCCTCGGGTTCGGCGGCCGTCCGCAGGTCGACCACCGGCATCGGCCCCACCAGCGAAGGGTCCACCACCTGCAGCACCCGCCCGCCGTCCATGGTGAAGCGCACCATCAGGGAGTCCGTCGCCCGCAGCACGCGATCGACGGCGGCACGCAGGAGTTCGACGTCCACCGGGCCGGTGATGTCCACGTACTGCGCGACGCAGAACCCGGGGTTGTCCGGTTGGCGCTGCTGGCAGAACCACTCCCCCGCCTGCGCGGCGGACAGTGGGAAGGATGCGGGCGGCGGCGTGCTCACCGTGCGCAGCATGCCCCGCGGCACACCCGCGCCCACAGCGCCCGCGTCCAGCCGGGCAGTCTCCTTGCCCGTTCACACCAACCACATCGATCTCCTTGCCAAGCCGGTGAATAGTGCCGACCTGATCTTGTATCCACCCTTCCGCCCAAGGAGTTCCCTTGTCCGCGACGACGAGCGCCCGCCCCCTGCCCGTTCCCCGCGAGGACCTCTGTCCGTTCGGGCCAGCCCCCGAGGTGGCCGACCTGCGCGCCCGGACCCCGGTCACCAGGGTCACCTGCCCGACCGGCATCGAGGCATGGCTGGTCACCCGGTACGCCGACGTCCGTGAGGTGCTGGGCGACCCTCGGCGCTTCAGCAACCGCTGCGGCTCGGCGGGCCACCTGCTCGCCAACATGCCGCCGGAAACGCCCATCGAGCAGGGCGACTTCTTCAAGATGGACGGGCCGGAGCACGTCCGGTTCCGGCGGGTGTTCGCGCCGGCGATCACCACCGCGCGCCGGATCGAGGAGTTCCGGCCGATGGTGCTGCGCACCGCCGACGAACTGCTGGACGGCCTCGCCGCCGAGACCGGGCCGGTCGACCTGCACGAGCGGTTCTCCAAGCCGCTCACCTCCTCCGTGATCGCCGGGCTGCTCGGCGTGCCCTACGCCGACCGCGGCGTGTTCCAGCGGGTCGCGGAGACCCTGTTCAGCGGCGGGACCGACGTGGACGAGCTGAACGCGGTGAAGTTCCCGCTGTATGACTACGTCGCCGACCTGGTCAGGGCCCGGCGCGCCGAGCCGGGCGAGGACGTGCTGAGCGTGCTGGTCACCCGTGGCCGGGAACACGAGCAGCCGTTCAACGACCTGGAACTGACCAAGATGGCCGTCGGCCTGCTGGTCGCCGGCTACGACACCACCGCCAGCTCCATCACCTACGGCGTGCTGGCCCTGCTGGCCGACCGGACCCAGTTCGACCGGCTGGCCGCCGACCCGGCGCTGGCCGTGGGCGCCACCGAGGAACTGGTGCGGTTGCTGGGCGTGGGCGCGGGGCTGTTGCGGGTGGCCACCGTGGACACCGAGATCGGCGGCCAGCCGATCGCCGCCGGCGAGTACGTGATCGCCGCCGCTCAGGCGGCCAACCACGACCCGGCGCACTTCCCCGAGCCGGAGCGGCTGGACATCGATCGGCGGACCACCAGCCACCTCGGCTTCGGCCACGGGCCGCACCACTGCGTCGGCCAGCAGATCGCCCGCCTGGAACTGACCACCGCGCTGGCCACCCTGCCCTGTCGGGTGCCGACCCTGCGGCTGGCCGTGCCGCAGGCGGAGATCCGGTTCAAGGCCGACACCACCGTCTACGGCCCCGCCGCGCTCCCGGTCACCTGGGATGAGGTCCTGCCCTCCTGACCGGTGGGGGATCTTCCAGCCAGTCGGGTGGTTGTTCCGGACGTCCGGCGGATGCGGCGGGCGAACACCGCTGGCGAGGCTGGCCACATGAGCAAACGAGTGGGACTGCGCGTCATGATCGGGCTGGCCGCCTCGGCGATCGCGATCGGCGCCCTCGGCGCCCTGCCGGCCTACGCGGCCAACGAGATCAGCGCCTTCGACTGCACCAACCCGGTCTGGCCGGACCGGTACCTCACCGTCGATGACGCGGATCCGTCCGTGCTCAAGATGTGCGACGGCCCACTCGAGGCCGTCGCGAAGAGCGGTGCGTTCCCGGCCGGTGCCCTTGTCCCGGACCGGGAATTCGCCGCGGTGCGGTTCGTGGCCGAGGGCGAGGACGCTGGTTCCTGATCAGCGGAGGTCGCGGACGAGCCTGCCCATGATGGCGTCGATCTCGGCCGAGTCGAGCTGGTCGGTGCCGATCAGCAGGGTCACCGATCGCCTGCCGTCCTCGGTCACGGCGTTGCGGAACTTGTGACCGCTGGGCATGCTGCCGCTGTGCCCCCAGGTGATCAGGTCCGGGGTGAGCCGGGTGCGCTCGATGCCCAGGCCGTAGCCGTCGCTGAGCTGGTCCGGCACAGTTCGTTTCATCTCGGCGAGCTGCGCGGGCGCCAGTAGCCGCCCGGTCAGCAACGCGGTCCAGAAGGCGGTCACGTCCGCGCCGGTGGAGATCAGCGAACCGGACGCGTTCGCCTCCGAGGTGTTCCACTCCGTCCGGTCCCCCGACAGCCCGGACTGCCGAGGGTAACTGCGCAGCTCCGGATAGGGGATCGTGACCCGGTCACCGGGCCAGTAGGTGTCGCGCAGCCCGAGCCGCCTGATGATCCGCTGGTTGATCTCGGTGCCGATATCGCGTCCGGTGACCTTGGTGACGAGCAGTCCGGCCAGGTTGTAGTTGGTGTTGGCGTAGGCGAAACCCGCTGTCCCCCAACGAACGGGCGGCGGCAGGGTCAGCGCCATCCTGACCGTCTGCACCGGCTCGGTGTGGTCCCAGCGGCGCCGTTCCTTGTTCTGCCAGAACGGTGCTTCCAGGTAGTCGGGCAGGCCGTTGGTGTGCTGCAGCATCTGCCGGACGGTGAAGGTGCGCGCGTCGTAGCGCTTGGTGCGGATGAGGCCGGGCAGGTAGTGATCGACGGTCTCGTCGAGCCTGATCCTGCCCTCGCCGACGAGCTGCAGCACCACCGTGGCCGTCCATGCCTTGGTATTGCTGCCAATCCGGCTGTGCTCATCGCCCACGACCGCACGCCCGGTCCACCGGTCGGCGAGGCCGACACCGTAACCGCGGACGCCGCACCGCGGACTCCGCACCGTCACGGCGATCCCGGCGCCAAGCCGTTCCAGCGCGTCCAGCGCGGTCCGGATCGGCGTGGCATCACACCGCGGCGACGCCTCCGCCACCACCGGCATCACCAGCAGAGAGGTGGTGATCGCCAAGACCACAACGGCTTTCCGCCTGCCTCGCATGGCATCTCCTTTCCCGGCGACACCGCCCCGCGGCGCGCCGGCCAGAATGCGCTTGCGGTCAGCATCTCCGCCGCACCGATCGCGGGCATTCGTTGCCAGTCCAGAGAATCCGCGAATGTCTTGTGCGCCCGGCTATAGTGTTGATGATGCCCGACCCCGCGGCGCCCAATCTCAGGCAGGTCCTGCACGCGCTGGGCCCTTCGCTACTGCGCCCGTTGACCACGCTGCCCGAGCGCCCGGTACCGGTCTCGGGCCTGCTCATCTTCGAGCCCCGAGCGCCACTTCCCCGGGTCAGGGACGCGATCCTGCTCGCGGTCGGCGTCGGCACAACGGAAGCACAGGCCACGGATCTCCTTGCTGCCGCAGCCGATGCCGGACACTCCTGCCTGGTGCTGAAGAGTTTTGGCGAGCCGGTCACCGAACTGGTGGCCGCCGCGCACCGCTTCGGTGTGGTGCTGCTCGCCGCCGACGAATCGGTGGCCTGGCACCACCTGGCCGCCATGCTCACCTCCGCCCTGGCCGCCGCGGCGCGGACCGCGAGCACCCCGGGGACCGGTGATTTGTTCGCACTGGCCAACGCGATCGCGGCGATGGTGGGCGGTGCCACCGTGATCGAGGACCCGCACCGGCGCATCCTCGCCTACTCGACCCTGCCCGGCCAGCGCATCGACGAGGGCCGCCGCCAGGGCATCCTCGGCCTCCAGGTCCCTGACGGTCCAGGCTACGACGAGCAGTACCGCGCTTTGGCCCAGGTGTCACGAATCCGCCGATTCCCCGCTGTCTCCGGCGGCCTGCCCCGGCTGGGTGTCGCGGTCCGCGCCGGCGGGGAGCACCTGGGTTCGGTCTGGGTCGTCGACGCCGGGAACTGCCTGGACTCCGCCGCCGAACAGGCCCTCGCCGACGTGACCGACATCGTCTCGCTGCACCTGCTCGCGGCCCGCACCGCGGTCGACGCCGCCCGGCGACAACGCGTGGACCTGTTGCGGCGCCTGCTCGCCGACCCGGACAGCGTCACCGAGGTGGCCCCGCGACTCGGCCTGGAACCCAACCGGCCGGTCGCGGTGGCCGCCTTCACCGTGGCCACCGGCGACACCGAGGACGTGCTCGCCGCCCACGCCGCCACCCGGCTGGCGGACCTGGTGAGCCTGCACTGCGAGGCCCACTACGGCAGGCACGGCTGCGCGCTGATCGAGGGCACGGTCTACGCGCTGCTGCCAAGCGGGCCAACACCGAACGCCCACCGCGACCTCATCGCCGACATCGCCCGAAGAGCGCACACCGCGTTGCGGGTCCCCGTCCTGGCCGCGCTCGGCTCCCAGGTCCACGGCCTGCGTGCGATCGCGAGTTCCCGCGCCGACGCCGACCTGGTCCTGCACGCCCTCGCCGACCGACCGGGCGACCCACAACCCTGCCAGGTGGCCACCCTCGAGGAGGTGTGGGCAGGCGCCGCATTGTCCGCACTGGCCCGGATCCTGGCCACCCACGAGGCCCTGCCCCGCGCCCTCGGCCCCGCGGTCCGCAGCCACGACCTGGAACACGGCACCGCCTACGCGTCCACCATTCTCGCCTACCTCAACGCCAACAGCGACATCACCACCGCCTCCCAGCGGCTGTCCGTACACCCGAACACGGTCCGCTACCGGCTTGCCCAGGCCGAGCAGATCTTCGGCTTCGACCTCGCCAACCCGGACGAACGCCTGGTGCTGTGGCTGCGCCTACGACTCGGCGACCACCTCGGCTGATCAGTCCACTTCCGCGGTCAGATCACCAGGCATGACCGTGGCGATCAGCCCCGCGACAAACCGCGGCACCTCCTCCGCCGCGAGCACCAGCCGCGGCTCATCGCGATCCGGCCCCTGGAAGATCTCCACCGACCGCACCTCCGGGTCATCCGCCGACCCGGCGACACCGATGATCGTCCACTGCCCGTGCCCAGGCCGGGTGTTGGCGAAGTGGCTGAATTCCGGTTCCGCACTGCTCACAACTACTCCTGAAGCAGAAGTTCGAGTCCCTGCGCCCAGCTACGCTCCTGGCCACGCCGGGCAATCCGCCACCCCTGCGGCGTACGGACGTACTCGTCGATGTACCACATGCCCAGCAACGCGACCCGCTGCTCCGCACCCGGCAACACCATCGAGTTCAGGCACATCAACCGCCCGGTACCCCGATCACCGTCCACCCGGACGTCCAGGTTCCCGATCAGGTGCTGGGTGGCGGGAAAGATCGCCAGGCTCTCCGCGAGCCATGCCTTGATCTCGGGGAAGTTGCCCGCGATACCACCGAACGCGGTGTAGTCGATGAACGCGTCCTCGACGAAAATCTCATCCAGAGCCGCGAAATCCTTGCTGTCGATCGCGGTCGAGTACGCCGTCAGCAGACTCTGGATCTCCAACCGGTCGGAGATCTCCTGAATGCCAAGCACCTGGCCTCCTAGCACGCCATTGGGTACCTCGACCATAGTGCTCACCTCCGCGCCTGCCCTCCCCTCAGTCGGCGGTAGCACCCCGATCAAGGTAAGAACAGGCAACGGAAGTGACCTGGCAGACACTGTCCACTGTGGACTCAGATGGGTCCGCGGTCAGCAGTCGGCGAACTGCTCCACCACCTCCGCGCCAGCCTCGACGTCTGGGCTGAGCTGCCGGTCGGTCATGTTCGGGTCCAGCCGCGCCGCCGCCAGCTCATAGGCCCCGCGCAACGGCGTGCCCGGCCTGGGCACGATGCCGCGCATCCGCAGCGCCCGGACCGCCGCGACCAGTTCGCAGGCCAGGACCAGGCGGAACGAGGCCAGGGTTTCCAGGGACTGGCGGGCGGACTGGAAGGCGAAGCTGGAGTGTTCCTCGGTGCCTCGGGAGACCACGGCGTTGCCCAGGCTGGCGAGTTCGGCCAGGGTGCGCATGTCGGCGAGGGCGGAGTTGGCGCCGTACTCCAGGATCATCACGCCGGAGCTGCCGCTGGCGCCGTCGGCCAGGAAGGGGCGCAGGCCGGTGAATTTCGGTTCTACCAGGCTGGCCAGGCGGGCGGTGGAGAGCTGGGCGGTGTGCAGCAGGGACAGGCGGAGCCGGTCCAGGGCCTGGCCGAGGTGGGCGCAGTGGAAGCCACCGTGGTGGTAGACCACGTCGTTCTCCGCGTCGATCAAGGGGTTCTCCGCGGCGGCGTTGATCTCCACGCCCAGCACCTTGCCGAGGTCGGCGGCGGCGTCCAGGGCGGGGCCGTGCACCTGGGGGTAGCAGCGGTAGCCGAAGGGGTCCTGGATGCGGGCGGCGGGGTGCAGGGGGTCGCCGAGCAGGCGGCGTAGTTCGGCGGCGGTCTGGACCTGGCCGGGGTGGGGGCGGGCCGCGTGCACCCGTTCGGCCAGTGGCTCGTGCGAGGCGTCCACGGCCAGGAAGGACAGCGCGGTCACCACGTGCGTGGCCGAGAGCAACCGGTGGGCCTCGTGCCAGGCCAGTGCGGCGATGCCGATGGTGAGCGCGTTGCTGCTCATCAGGGCGAGGGCGTCGCCGGAGTCCAGGGTGATCGGTTCGGGGGCGGGGCCTTCGCCGAGCCAGGAGCGTTCGCCGATGAGGGTCAGGCCGGTCTCGGCCAGTGCGGTCAGGTCGCCGGTGCCGATGGCGCCGAACTCGTGCACCGCGGGGAAGAGCCGGGAGTTGAGCGCGGCCGCCAGTGCCTCGGCCACCGCCGGGCGCAGGCCCGCGCCGCCGGCGAGCAGCTGGTTGAGCCGGACGGCGAGCATCGCGCGCACCTGCTCCTCGGTGAGCAGTCCTCCGAGCCCGCCGGCGTGACTGCGCAGCAGCCGCAAGCCGTGTTCCGGCAGGCTTTCCGCGTCCACGACTTCCAGGCGGTTGGCGCCGACGCCGGTGGTGCGGCCGTACACCGGGCGGTGCAGCACCACCCGCTGGGCGGCCAGCCAGGACGCCTCCAGCCGTTGCCTGCCCACCTCGTCCAGCACCACCGGCACGTGCCCGCGGGCCACCCGCACCACCTCGGCGGCGGTGGTGGACCACCCGGTGAGCACGACGGGATCAACGGCGGCGGTCGGCGCGGCGGGAACGTCCAGGTGCATGGTCCGGCCTTTCTGGGCGTGCGAGGGCTCCACGTCTCCCGCCGTTTCCGGGTGGTGAACTTTTGTGGGCGGTCTCTTGACTTCGGTTGACGCACCACAGAGCCTGCATGAACGCATTCACGATTAACAAGAGGTGAATCGTCTTGATCAGTTTCGCGGCTGTGAACAAAAAGTTCGCCGACGGCACCACGGCGGTGCGCGAACTCGACCTGGACGTGCCCGAAGGCCAGCTCACGGTCCTCGTCGGCTCGTCGGGATGCGGCAAGACCACCACCCTGCGCATGATCAACCGGATGATCGAGGCGACCAGCGGCGAGGTCCTCGTCGGTGGCCGTGACGTGCGGAAACTCAACGCCTCGGCGTTGCGCAAGGGCATCGGCTACGTGATCCAGCAGTCCGGGCTGTTCCCGCACCGGACCATCGGGGACAACATCGCCACCGTGCCCAGGCTGCTCGGCTGGGACCGCGGCCGGATCCGGGACCGGGTGGCCGAACTGCTCGACACCGTCGGCCTGGCCCAGGAACTCGCGGCGAAGTACCCGCACCAGCTCTCCGGCGGTCAGCAACAGCGGGTCGGCGTGGCCAGGGCCCTGGCCGCCGATCCACCGATCCTCCTGATGGACGAACCATTCGGCGCAGTAGATCCGGTGGTCCGCACGCTTTTGCAGGATGAACTCCTGCGACTCCAGGCCGAATTGCGCAAGACAATCGTCTTCGTCACCCACGACATCGACGAGGCGGTCAAACTCGGCGACCGCATCGCGGTCTTCCGCACCGGCGGCCACCTGGTGCAGTTCGCCAGCCCGGCCGAGCTGCTGGCCCGGCCGGCGGATGAGTTCGTCACCGACTTCCTGGGCGCCGAACGCGGCCTGAAGCTGCTCACCCTGACCACCCTCGCCGAGGTCCCGGTCGAGCCGGTGCCCACCGCGACCGCCGCCACCACGGTCACCGAGGCCCGCCGCGCCACCGACGGCTGGCTGCTGCTGATCACCGGCCAGGGCACCCCGCTGGGCTGGCTGCACACCGACCGGCTGCCCGCCACCGGCACGCTGGCCGACGCCGAGGCCGTCCCGGTCACCGGGCTCACCGCCGAGGCCACCCTGCTGGCCGCGCTGGACGCCACCGTCTCCTCCCCCGCCGGACTGGCCGTGCGGGTGGACGCGGACGGCCGGGTGACCGGGGTGTCCAGCCAGCAGCGGATCAACGAGCGCGCCGCGCGATTCCGGGCCCAGGTGGTCACGCCGTGAAGTGGTCCTGGATCCCCGACCACGCGAGCGAGCTGGCGCTGACCACCCTGGAGCACAGCGCGATCGCCGCCATCTCCGTCCTCTGTGGACTCCTGCTCGCGCTGCCGCTGGGTGTGCTGGCCGCGCGGCTGCCGGTGCTCAAGGGCGTCATCCTCGGCATCTCCGGCGTGCTGTTCACCATCCCCTCGCTGGCCCTGTTCATCCTGCTGCTGCCACTGACCGGCCTGAGCTACGTCACCGCGGTGATCGGCCTGACCACCTACACGCTGGTCGTGCTGGTACGCAACACGGTCGAGGGCCTGGCCACGGTCCCGCACCACGTCCGCGAGGCCGCCCGCGCCATGGGTTACGGCGGTCTGCGCACCCTGCTCACCGTCGAACTGCCACTGGCCCTGCCGGTGATCATGGCCGGGGTCCGGGTGGCGACGGTGATGGCGATCAGCCTGGTCAGCGTGGCCGGGTTCATCGGGCACGGCGCGCTCGGCCAGTTGTTCATCGACGGCTTCCAGCGTGATTTCGCGGTGCCGGTCATCGCGGGCGTGGCACTCACCCTGCTACTGGCACTGATCGCCGACCTGGTCCTGGTCGGCCTGCAGCACGTGCTCACCCCGTGGACCAGGAGAGGGCGATAGACATGGGTCAGTTCATCGCCGAGGTACTCGGCTGGTTCACCGACAGCGCCCGCTGGTCCGGCCCGGAAGGCATCCTGGCCCGGCTGTTCGAGCACCTGCAGTACTCGCTGCTGTCCACCCTGGTCGCGGTGCTGATCGCACTGCCGATCGGCCTGCTGATCGGGCACACCGGCAAGGGCGCCTTCCTGGCCATCAACCTGAGCAGCTTCGGCCGCGCGCTGCCCACCGTGGGCGTGGTGATCCTGGTGTTCCTGGTCAGCGGCCTCAACCTGTGGCCGGTGTACGTGGCGCTGGTGGTGCTGGCCATCCCGGTGATCGTCACCAACACCTACGCGGGCATGGCCGCGGTCGACCACGACGTGCGTGACGCCGCCCGCGGCACCGGCCTCAACGGCTGGCAGGTGCTCTTCCAGATCGAACTGCCGCTGGCCGTGCCACTGATCATGACCGGCGTCCGGCTGGCCGTGGTGCAGGTGGTGGCCACCGCGACCATCGCCGCCTACATCAGTTTCGGCGGTTTCGGCCGCTACGTCTTCGACGGCTTCGCCCAGAACGACCTGCCCCAGGTCTTCGGCGGCGCCCTGCTGATCGCGGTGCTGGCCATCGCGCTGGACCTTGTCCTCAGTGGACTCCAGCGCCTGCTCACCCCGCGCGGATCGTTGCTGCGCAACCGAAGGAGCGAATCATGAAGCGCCGACTGGCCGCGGCGGCGATCCTGGCCTGCCTCGGTCTCACCGTGACCGCCTGCGCGGGCGGCCTGACCTCGCTGGACCCCAAGCGCAACCCGCTGAGCAAATCCGGCGGCCTGGTGGTGGGCACCGCCAACTTCAGCGAGAACGTCATCCTCGGCCACCTGTACGCGGGAGCGTTGCGCGCCAAGGGAATCACCGTCACGGTCAAGCAGAACCTGGGCTCCCGCGAGATCATCGTGCCCGCGCTCAAACAGGGTGACATCGACGTGCTGCCCGAGTACCAGGGCAGCCTGCTCCAGTTCCTGGACAAGAACGCCCGCCAGAGCGCGGCCGAGGACGTCCAGCAGGCACTGGAGAAAACCGTCCCCCAGGGCGTCAAGGTGCTGCCCTACGCCGCCGCCGAGAACAAGGACGTCTACGTCGTCACCCGCGAGACCGCGACCCGCTACGGCCTCAAAACCCTGGAAGACCTGCGCGCCAACGCCAAGGACCTGGTCTTCGGCGGCCCCGCCGAGGACAAGACCCGCTGGGTCGGCCTGGTCGGGCTGAAGGAGTTGTACGGCGCGGAGTTCAAGGACTTCAAGGCCCTGGACACCGGCGGCCCACTCACCAGGGGCGCCCTGCGCGGCGGCGACATCCAGGTGGCCAACCTGTTCAGCACCGACGTCACGATCACCAACAACAACTGGGTGATCCTGGAAGACCCCAAGAAACTCGTTCCTGCGCAACACATCGTGCCCCTGGTCAACGAGGCCAAGGCCAACACCACCGTCACCGAGGCCCTGGCCGCACTCAACAGCAAACTCACCACCGAGGAACTCAGCAAGCTGGACGCCAAGGTGGACAACGACAAGGAAGACCCGGACCGCGTGGCCAAGGCGTGGCTGGACCAACACGGACTCGGGTCCTAGCGGGGAATGACCACAATGGACTCAACCGGACTGCGGCAGCTGCTGGGCGGGCGACGGCTGTCCCCCGCCCAGCGGCGCATCGCCCGGTACCTGCTCGACCACCCGCACGAGGCGGCCTTCCTGGGCACCGTGGACCTGGCCGAACGCGTCGGCGTCAGCCAGGCCTCGGTGACCCGCTTCGCCTTCGCCCTGGGCTTCGACGCCTTCCCCGAGTTCCGCGCAGCCCTGCGCGACCTGGTCCTCACCCAACCCGCCAAACCCGCGCCCACCGAAGCCCTCAACGAGATCCAGCTGTTGCTGGACACCGAAATCCGCAACCTGCACACCCTCCGCGACAGCCTGTCCGACCTCGGCCCCCTGCACCAGGCAGCAGCCGCCCTGGCCGCCTCCCGCCCCCTCCCGGTCATCGGCCAACGCGTCTCCGCCCCCCTGGCCCACCTCTTCGGCTACTTCGCCGCCAAGGTCCACCTGGACGTCCGAGTCCTCGACATCCCCGGCTCACTGCTGGAGGACGGCCTGACCCGAGCCGTCGACGCCGGCGCCACCTGCGTCCTGGCCTTCGCCCTGCCCCGCTACCCCCGCGAAACCCTGTCCGCGCTGACCTGGGCCAAACAGGTAGGCCTGACCACCGTCCTGGTCACCGACCAGCCCATCACGCCACTGACCGACCACGCCGACCTGGTCCTCACCGCCCCGGTCAGCTCCCAGTTCGCCTTCGACTCCCACGCCGCCTCCACCGCGTTGTGCGCGGCCCTGCTGCACGCGATGCTGGCCGCCCTGCCCCCGGAGCAGCAGGCGAGTCTGGAGGCGTTCGAGCAGTCCGCGGCGCAGCGCGAGGTGTTCCTGGCCGACTAGCTACTCAGTCGGCAGCCAGCTTGACGCCCAGCCCGATGAAGATCCCGCCCGTGGCCACGTCGATCCGCCGCTTGGCCGCCCGCCGCCTGCGCAGCCAGCCGCCGATCCGCCCGGCCAGCACCCCAACCGTGCCGTCCACCAGGAACTCCAGCACGATCAGCACCGCGCCCAGGATCGCGAACTGCAGCCAGACCTGGCCAAGGGCGGGGTTGATGAACTGGGGCAGGAAGGCGATGGTGAAGGTGACCATCTTGGGGTTGATCAGGTTGGTGAACAGGCCGTTGAGGAAGGCTTTGCGGGCGGTCATGCCACCACCGGCAGCCACCGTGTCCGGGTTGTCCTGGTTGCGGTTGCGGATCATCTGCACGCCCAGGTAGACCAGGTAGATCGCGCCCGCGATGCGCACCACGGTGAACGCGGTGGGCGCGGCCTCGAACAACGCGGCCAGGCCGACCGCGGCGAGGGCGACGTGCACCGCCTCACTCACCGCCACCCCGGCGGTGGCGAACAGGCCGGCGCGGGGACCGCCCTTGATGCCGCAGCCGAGCACGAACAGCATGTCCGGGCCGGGGGTCAGCATGGCGACCATGGTGGCCAGCGTGAACAACGCGAGCAGGTGCGGGTCGATCGGCATTTTCGGATACTCGCACAGGCTGGCGGGAGGACGCCCGGGACTTTTTTGTCAGTCGGCAGGGTCCGGGCGGCGACCCGGACCCTGCCGTCAGCTCACCTGCCCGCGCACCGGGCCGGGGTGAAGTCCACATGCTCCAGGGCCGAGCTGCCGTTGACGTCCGCGCCCGGCCAGGACGCGTTCGGATCGGCCAGGTCGACCGTGCGCACCTCGGTCAGCTTCAGCGGCGGCTGGAACTGGCCGAGCACCGGCAGCGCCAGGGGCAGCTTCTGCAGGCCGCCGCTGGGGGCGTTGGCCTCGACCTGCTTGCCGGCCAGGCTGGTGTAGGTAACTCCGAAGGCGTCGAAGTACGGCCGGAAGTCGTACCCGGTGATCCGGGACAACTGCACCAGCAGGAAGTCGTTGCCGATCATCTCGGCGACCTTCTGCCCGCCGTAGGCCGGGGCTCCGGAGTACGGGTACAGCGAGAGGCCCAGGTTGGCTCGACCCGCGTTCCACTTCGCCTCGTCGGCCGCCCAGGCGGTGAAGGCGCGGGCCGCGCCGTAGAGCGCGGTGTAGATGTCGGGGCCGCTGTCCAGCTTGGTGCCGTTGGCCATTGTCTTGCCCTCCAACAGGATGGGCAGGGTCAGGTAGAAGGTCAGCCGGGTGTGCCGGTTGGTGTAGGTTCCCGTTTCGCCCCAGACCGAGTCGGCGAGGGTGCTCTTGGCCGTCGCCGAGGCCGGGTAGGACTGCCGGACCTTGCAGTCGGGTCCGTAGACGACTCGTTTGCCGTCCTTCATCACGTTGCCCATCGCCGAGCGGTGACTGGCGAACAGGGTGACGAAGCCATCCTCGGAGTACCAGGTCAGCGGGTCGTCCACCTTGCCGTCACTGCGGGCGGGCCGGACCTTGCGGGCGAAGTTCCACAGCACGAAGTGGGTGAAGAGGTCGTTGGAGGTCTCGCCGGAGCGGTTGACGTAGCTGGTCCAGGTGTCGGTCTTGCCGGGGTCGCTGCCCGCTCCGGTGTCGGCCCAGTGGATGTTGAGCTGCTGGCGTTGCAGGTTGTGGCCGAGTTCGTGGCTCAGCCCCGAGCTGACCGGGAACACGGCGCCGTCGCCGCCCATGTCGATCGGGTTCCCCGAGCACAGGTCACCGCACATCGTGTACAGGTCGAAGTTGACGTGCTGGATTCCCTTGCGGGAGTTGAGTTCCGGGTCCAGGCACGGCAACTTGTAGCTGCCGCAGATCGCCTGCACCGACTTCGGCACGGTTTCTTCCAGCTTGGCGCCCATGACCTTCAGCCCGGCCAGGCGCATTTCCTGGTTGTACCAGGAGTCGCGGATCTCCAGCAGGAATTTCCGCACCCCGCTCGGTCCGGTGTAGAACGTGGTCAGGCCGTGCTGGGTGAGCCCTTCGGCCGCCAGCGTCTTGCGGATCCGGGACACCGGCATGTGCAGCTGGAAGCCGTCGCCCACCAGGTCGGTGTAGTAGGCCTTGGTGGTGGCGATCTCCTGGGTGAAACGGTCCAGCTGGGCCAGGTCGTTCATGTCCATGACCGCCGGGTGCTCGCTCATCCCGTTGAAGGTGAGGTTCACCCCGATCCCGGGCTTCTTGCCGGTGCCGTCCATCCGGATGTACAGCGGTCCGCCGTAGGGCGAACTGATCGTCACCGGCTTCTTCGGGGTCAGCCGCACCCAGTCGGTGGCCAGGAACTGCGGCCGGGTGTACTTGGACACGCCCTTCTCGACCTCCCCGGTGCGGGTGTTCACCCGGTTCGGGAAGGTGCGCACGTACACCGGGATGTTCGGGTCGTTGGTCAGGGTGACCGTGCCCGGCCTGCCGGTGATGAGGTCGTGGCCGGTGGCGCTCCACTCGTCGAGGTCGGTCGAGGTCAGCGTCACCGACTTGTCGCCCTGCTGGTTGAAGTGCACGGTCGGACAGGTGCCGTCGGCCACCTGGGTTGGGCTGATGCACCAGGCGGTGCCCAGGTCGTAGGCCTTGGAGTTGCCCGGCCAGGCGGTGTGCGTGAACCAGTCGGCGAAGAGCGCCTGCGTGATCCGCTTGGTGTCCTTCTGGTCGATGGGGTATTCGATCGGCTGCACGTTGTCACCCGGCTGGGAGCCGTAGGCGCCGGTGCGCTGCTTGTCCGCCAGCAGGGTCAGCACCCGCATGGTCTCGTTCTGGTCGTTGACCTTCGGCGGCGCGAAGACGTTGTCCGCCGCCTCGTTCAGCGCGGCCACGGCCGCCTTCATCCGGGTGATCGCGCCCATGTACGCCGCGGCTCCCGGGGTCGGATCGTTCACACAGGACGTCAGGTAGCTTCCGTGCAGGGCATAGTCGACGACGCACTTGCTGTAGTCGGTCAGTGCCAGCGGATTTCCGTTGAGCCGCCGGGCGATCTCGGTGGCGTCCTTGGCGAACTGGTCGTCCAGCACCTTGGCCGGGGCCTGCGCGGACTTGGGTGACTGCCGGACCAGGTTGCGCTGGAAGTAGTTGGTGCCGGTGTCCGGGCTGCCGAGGTCGCGCATCAGCATGTTGGTGGTGGACGCGGCCCGGCTCGTCTCACCGAAGGCCAGCAACGGGATCCCGGAGCTGTAGGCCCCCTCGATCTGGGCGCGCAGCACCGGGTCGTCGTCACTCCTGGCGTCACCGACGAACAACGCGGCCGCGCCGGTCAGGCACGGGTTCGCGGTGCCGGGCTTGAAATCGCAGGCGCCGTAGGCGGAGTTGCCGCCGTTGACGATCAGCTTGGGGAAGTTCTTGGCCAGGAACTCCTTCATCGGCTTCTCGCGGGAGGAGGCGGTGTTGGCGATGACGATCTTGCCGCTGAGTTCGGCCGCCGCGGTGCCCGGTTTGCCCAGCAGCCAGGCGGTGGTGCTCTGCACGAGCGGGACCATCCCTGCCTCGTCCATCGGGACGTTCGGCCCGCTCAGCGAGGTGTTCACGAACGGGTTGCCCGCGAAGTAGGCCAGCCTGGTCTCGCTGAGTGAGGAGGTGCCGACCGCGGCGAGCACCCGGTTGGGGAACTGCTCGCCGTCGCTGTGCGTGCCGGTCAGCAGCGGGTGCAGGTGCGGCGAGAGCTGCCGGATCTGCCCCGCGTTGGTGCCGGGGGTGAAGGTGATCACCGCGCCGTCCGGGATGATCTGGTGCGCCAGCGAGACCCGCTTGCCGAGGGCCTTGGGCAGGTAGGCGAGCAGTTCCTGCTGGGTGACCAGCTTGGGCGCGCCGGTGGCCAGCGCCTTGGCCATCCGGTCGCCGTCGGCGGGCTTGGTCACCTTGACCGACCGCGAGCCCTTGACCCCCTGGTAGGTGGCGGTGATGGCGGTGGTGCCCGGCCCTGCGCCGGTGACGATGCCCTTGTCCACGGTCGCGACCGCCTGGTCGCCGGTGGACCACTGCGCGAGGGCGCTGATGTCGGTCCGGCTGCCGTCGGGGCGGACCTTGGTCGCGGCGAGTTCCACCTTCTGCCCGACCACCAGCGGGACCGGCGCCGCGGCCCCGTCGACCTGGACCGGCGGCGGCTGTTGCGCCTCGCCGATGAGCAGCTGCTCCCCCGCCGGGCTGGCCACCGCGGCCGGGTCACCGGCAGTGGTGCACCAGCCAAGGAGCACGGCCACGAGTGCGAGCGCGCCAAGCGCCGCCCGCTGATTGCGTCTGAACACGAGATCTCGCCCTTCGTCCCCGCTCCGCCTGGTCGGCGGAATTCACCACCCGCGATCGACGCTAGGGGCGGGCCGAGAGGTTTGGCGCGGCGAGAAAGGGGGTAAGGGGGTCACTCAATCGGTGCCGGGTGACCGGGTACCCAGCGTGAACGCACCAAACGCGGAACGGCCCGTCCAGGCGTGGACGGGCCGTTCCGGAAGGTTCGTTCGGGTTTACTCGCCCGGGGCCGTCACGGCCTTGATGACCTCGACCTTCTTGTCCCCGGCCCCCGCGAGCGTGCTGTCGGTGGCGGCGGCCGGTCCGGCGGCGAGCACGCCACCGACCACGGCCACGCCCAGCGCGGCAGCGAGTTTCCCGGCCATACCGGACCAGCGTGAATTGACGTTCACAGCTTTTCTCCCCATCAGCGAAGCCGCCCCCCGGACAGGTGCGGCCAACCGGCCCGCACCAGCGCTGACGCTAGCCGAGCCGATGCCGGTCGAGGAATACGCCGAACCGACCAAACGGAAGTCGGGTCGGCCAGGACCGGCTTGGCCACCCTCAGCGTGCTGGGCGAGCACCTGCCAATCAAAAACAAGGTGCTGGTGGTGCCCGAAACCTGTTTTGGTGTGCCGACCGGATGGGAAGGGACGAAGGTGCCTGTCGAAACCAACGCGGCGCGACCGACCCGGCTCAGGGACAACCGGGACTTCCGGCTGTGGTGGGGTGGCACGGTGCTCAGCGCGATCGGTGACGAGGTCACCGCGATCGCGTTGCCGCTGCTGGTGCTGCTGATGACCAGCTCACCCCTGCACGCGGGGCTGGTGGGCAGTGTGGAGGCCATTCCGCCACTGCTGCTGGCGCTGCCCGCGGGCGCGCTGGTGGACCGGATCTCCCGGCGCGGGCTCATGATCGGCTCCTCGGTGCTGAGCATGGTCTCGATCACCTCGATCCCGATCGCCTACCTGCTGGACAGCCTGACCCTGCCGCAGCTCTACGTGGTGGCCGTGGTCAACAGCGCCGCCGCCACCGTGTACCGGATCGCCAACACCGCCGCGCTGCCCCGGATCGTCGGCCAGCACAAACTCGGTGCGGCCGCCGGACAGAGCGAGATGATCTGGGGCATCGCCACGATCATCGCCCCGCCACTGGCCGGGCTGATGTTCGAGGTCACCGGCCCGAGTTCGCCGTTCATGATCGACGCGATCTCGTTCCTGGCCATCGCACTGTGCATCCTGGGCATCCGGGCCAAGCTCGGCCCGGACCGCCGGCGCTCGGACGAACCCATGGCGTGGCGGGCGGAGCTGACCGGCGGCGGCAAGATCGCGATGAGCCTGCCGCTGCTGCGCAGCCTGACCATCCTCACCTCCATCGGCGACTTCCTCTTCGCCGGCATCGGCCTGCTGCTGATCGTGCTGGTCAAGAACAACGGCGCCGCCGGCATCGAGATCGGCACCGTGTTCACCTTCGCCGCGGTGGCCGGCATCGTCGGCTCGCTGCTCGCGCCGAAGCTGGAGGACAAGCTCGGCCTGCTGCCCACCGTGATCGGCAAGCACTGGATCACCGCGGCGCTGTTCCCGTTGCTGCTGCTGGACCTGCCCGGCTGGGGCACCGCACTGGTGTGGGGCGTGATCTGCCTGCAGATCGCGGTGCTCAACGTGATCCAGATGAAGTACCTGATGGGCATCGTGCCCAATGAGCACCTGGGCAAGGTGGAGGGCTTCCTGACCTTCATCTCCAAGACCACCTTGCCGCTGGGCTACGCGCTGACCGGCCTGCTGCTGGAGGCGTTCGGTGTGCCGGGCACCCTGCTGGTCTACGAGGTGGTGCTGGTACTGCTCGCGATCTACGCCACCCTGACCCCCGAACTGCGACCAGGTGCGCGGCAACCTGCTCGGCTTCGGCTTCGACGGCGACCTGCTCCTGGTCCCACACATACGGGCGATGTTCACCGGCGCCAACCGAACGGTCGGTAGGCAGACCGGACCGCCACGCGGCCGACTACCGACCGTTCGGTGGGCGGAGAGGATCGCCGCACGACTGCCTACCAACCATTCGGTAGGTGGCGACGGTCGCGGCGCCATCGCCTACCGACCGTTCGGTGGGAAGTCAGACCGCGGCGCCCCCTGCGACCGGCAGCACCACGCCGGTCACGTACGAGGCCCGGTCGCTGAGCAGCCAGGCGGCCGATTCGGCGATCTCCGCCGGTTCGGCCGCCCGCCCCAGTGGTGTGGCCGCGATGATCCGGTCCAGCACGCCGGGTTCGAGTGCCTGCCACTGCTCGGCCATCTCGGTGCGGGTCAGCCCGGGGGCGATCGCGTTGATCCGGATCCCGGCCGACGCATAGGTCACCGCCGCCGATTCGGTGAGGCTGTTGACCGCGCGTTTGGCCGCCCCGTACGCGGGCAGCGCCGGGTTCGCGCGCAGGCTGCCCACGCTGCTGTTGTTGACGATCGCGCCGCCTCCACCGGCGAGCATGGCTTTCACCTGCGCCGACACCGCGTAGAACACGCCCTTGAGGTTGACCCGCAGCACCAGGTCGAAATCCTCCTCGGGGAACTCCGCCACCGGATGCGGCGGCACCCCGACCCCGGCGTTGTTGAACGCGACGTCGAGCCGGCCGTGCCGCTCCAGCACCACCTCCACCACCCGCCGCGCCTCGGCGGGCTCCCCGAGATCGGCGACCACGTAGGAGGCGCCGGGCAGGTCCGCGGCCACCTCCCGCAGCGCGCTCTCGGTGCGGGCGGCCAGCACCACGGTCGCGCCCTCCTGGGTGAACAGGCGGGCCGCCGCGGCCCCGATCCCCCGGCTGGCCCCGGTGACGAGCGCGATCTTCCCGGCCAGCAGTCCGTTCTGGGTCATGCCTCCACCGTGCCCGGCCGCCCCGCCCCCTGACAGGCCCTGGCGGTACCTGGCTGATCCGGCCGCGCTGAGCCATTCTCGACCCGTGGACAAACACGAACTCGGCCGGTTCCTGCGGTCGCACCGGGAACGGCTGGCCCCCTCCAGCGTGGGCCTGCCCGCGGCGGGCCAGCGCCGCACCCCCGGCCTGCGCCGCGAGGAGGTGGCCCAGCTCGCGCACATCTCCGCGCAGTACTACACCCGCCTGGAACAGGCCCGCGGCCCGAACCCGTCCCGGCGGGTGCTGGCCGCGCTCGGCCGGGCGCTGCGGCTCAACAACGCCGAGCGGGCCCACCTCTACGTCCTGTGCGGTCAGCAGGCCGAGCCGCCCGGTCCCTCCGCCGAGGTGCCGGACCGGATCCTGGACATGATCGAGCGGATGCCGCACACCGCCGCGATCGTGCTCGACGCCAGGTACGACGTGCTGGCCTGGAACCCGCTCGCGGCGGCGTTGCTGGAGGACTTCTCCGCGCTGCCGCCCAAGGAGCGCAACGCGATCCGCCGCTATTTCCTGAACCCGGACCCGGATCGCCCCAACTACGGCATGTCCGGCGGTGGCGACTTCGGCCGGTTCGCCGCCGGGCACCTGCGCGCGGTCGCCGCCCGCTACCCCGAGGACCCCGCCACCCAGGCGCTCATCCGCGACCTGCTGGCGCACAGCCCGGCCTTCGCCGAGCTGTGGCCCAGCCCCGAGGTCCCCGACCAGCGCAACCTGGTCAAGACGATCAACCATCCGCAGCTCGGCGCGATCCCGCTGACCTGCGACATCCTCGCCGTGCCCGAACGCGACCAGCACGTGGTGCTGTTCACCGCCGAGCCCGGCAGCCCGGCCGAGGACGCGATGCGGCTGCTCGCGGTGATCGGCCTGCAGCAGCTCGCCTAGGCCGCGCCGAACCACCTCGGCAGGTGTTCGAGCAGGTCCTGCTGGTCCTCGCCGACCCAGGCCACGTGGCCGTCCGGGCGCAGCAGCACCGCGGGCGCGTCGAGTTCCTCGCTGACCTCGACCACGTGGTCGACCCGGTCCGCCCAGCCCGCCGTGGAGAGCCGCCCGGTCTGGTCCAGCAGCAGTCCGCGACCGGCGTGCAGCAGCGAGTAGAGGCGGCCCTGTTTCAGCTCGATATCGCGCAGCCGCCGCCCGAGCAGCGCGTGCCCGTCGCCGAAGTCATAGCGGATCCCGATCGCGATGATCTTCTCGATCAGGTGCCGGTTGACCTCCTCGAAGTCCATCAGCTCGGCCAGCAACCGGCGCACCGCCTGGGCGCCGGGGTCGGTGGAGAGCAGCTGCATCTGCGCGCGGGTGTTGTCCAGCACGGCCGCGGCCACCGGACGCCGTTCGGCCTGGTAACTGTCCAGGAGTCCGTCCGGGGCCCAGCCGTTGACCGCGGCGGCCAGTTTCCAGCCCAGGTTGAACGCGTCCTGCAGCCCCATGTTGAGCCCCTGCCCACCGGTCGGCGGGTGCACGTGCGCGGCATCGCCTGCCAGCAGCACCCGGCCGGTGCGGTAGCGCTCCGCGAGCCGGGTGGCATCGCCGAAACGGGACAGCCAGCGCGGGGAGTGCACGCCGAAATCAGTGCCCCCGACCGCCACCAGCTGCCGCTTGAACTCTTCCAGGGTCGGCGGCACCGACCGGTCCTCGGCGACTCCCTCGGCGGGCACCAGCACCCGGAACACCCCGTCCCCCAACGGCATCGCGCCGAAGCGGAACTGGGTCTTGCGGACCTCGGCCATCACCTCGGCCAGCGTCTCCGGCGAGGCGGTCAGCTCCATCTCACCCAGCAGCGTCTCCACCCGGGACGGCTCGCCGGGGAAGTCGATACCGAGCAGCTTGCGCACCGTGCTGCGACCGCCGTCGCAGCCGACCAGGTAGCGGGCCCGCAACCGGTTGCCGTCGGCCAGCTCGACGTCCACCCCGTCCGCGTCCTGACTCAGCCCGGTCACCTCGGTGCCGCGCCGGATCTGCACGCCGACCTCGAGCGCGTGCTCGGTCAGCAGCCGGTCGGTGACGGGTTGCGGGATGCCCAATACGAAGGCGTGCGCGCTGTCCAGCCGCGGCGGCGTTGGCTTGGTGATCCCGGCGAAGAACCCGCCGACCGGGTACTGCTTGCCAGCCGCCAGGAAGGGCTCCAGCATGCCGCGCTGGTCGAGCACCTCGATGCTGCGCGCGTGCAGGCCGAGCGAGCGGACCACCTTGGTCGGCTCCGGCTCCTTCTCCAGCACGACCGCCTGCACGCCGTGCAACCGCAATTCACTCGCCAGCATCAGACCGGTCGGTCCACAACCGGCGATGATCACGTCAATCATTCGTCCCCCGATTCGCCAAGCGCGCAGGTGCGCGGGTACTGGCTTCGGTCGCAGAGTGTGCGGCAGACCGGGGGCCTTGCCGCAAGACCCCCTGTGCGCTATAAGTTGAAGTGGGCAAGGAGAGTTCGACCTCCTTGCCATTATTTTTGTCCGTTGTGGACGGTTACTGGTCAGCCAGTCCGCGCTGCCGGATCCGCACCAGCGCCTCCGGAGTGAGCGGCGGCGCGGGCAGTGCGGTCGGGCCGTCCCGCTCGGGCCGCAGCCCGTCGAGGATGAAACCCAGTGCGCGCCGGGACAGTTCGGGGTGTTCAGCGCCGCCCAGCGCGATGGTGGCCTGGACCGCGACGGAGAGCAGCATCATGTCCGTGGCCACGAAATCCGCCCGCAGCGCACCGGCTTCCTGAGCCCGGCGGACCATGGTGTCCAGGTGTCCGCCCATGGCCTGCTGGGTGGAGTCGATCAGGGCGGCCAGCCGGTCCGGTGGGGTGCCGCGGGCCCAGCCCAGTGCCTGGGTGTGGCCGCCCAGGGTGAGTTCGCGCAGGCCGCGGTCGGCGGCGAGTTGCCGGATCGAACTCTCGAAGAAGTCCGCGAACCCCTGCCAGGCGTCCGGGGCCGCGGCGGCCTGTTCGGCGAGCTGCTCGACCTCGCGCAGGCGGGGTGCGTAGACCTCGTGGATCAGGTCGTCCTTGTTGGCGAAGCGTCGGTAGACGGTGCCCACGCCCACCTCGGCCCGCTTGGCCGCGTCCGCGAGCGTGGCGTCCAGTCCCTGCTCGGCGAAGACCTCGGCCGCCGCGGTGAGCAGGCGTTCCAGGTTGGCACGGGCATCGCGGCGCATGCGCTGGAGGCTACCCGCGTCGACGGCGCCCGGCTGGCGTGACGCCGGTCTCGACAGCGGCAACCGGAATAGCTATTCCGCTACGATGGGAGCAGTCGAGGAAACGAGGTGTGCGATGAGCACGATCAGGTGTGCTGCGGCGCTGGTCTGCGCGTCCGCGTTGGTACTGGGCGGGTGCGCCCCGGCGGCCACGACGCCGCAGGACACGGCCGCGTCAACGGCCTGCCCGGCGAGTCCCCAGCCCCCGAACCGGGCCCGCCCCGGTCCGGCGATGCCCCAGCCGGACAAGGTGACGGTGCCCGTGGACACCAGCACCAGCAAGGTGATCAGCCCCGGCACCGAACCCCAGATCCACTGTGGACGGACACCGCTACAGACCACCAACGACCTCGTGTACGCGACCCCAGCCCCGGAACAACCACTGCGCCTGGACATCCAGCGCCCCGCGGCCGCGGGCCTGAAGCCCCTCGTGGTCTACCTCCCCGGCGGCGGCTTCGTCTCCGCCGACCGCAAACAGACCCTGAACCTGCGCACCTTCGTCGCCGAGGCCGGTTACGTGGTGGCGAGCATCGACTACCGGGTCCAGCCCAGCGGCGCGGTCTACACCGACGGCCTGGCCGACATCCGCGCCGCGATCCGCTACCTGCGCGCCAACGCCACCACCTACGGCATCGACCCGGCCAGGGTGGCTGTCTGGGGCGAGTCGGCCGGGGGTTACATGGCCGCGATGACCGGCGTCACCGGCGACTGCACGGACCTGGACCGGGGCGAGCACCTCGACCAGAGCAGCCGGGTGCAGGCCGTCATCAACAAGTTCGGCGCCTCCGACCTGAGCAAGCTGATGTCCGACTACGGCCCCGCCGCCGAAGCGGGCTTCGCCAGCGCCATCAGCCCCATCTCCACCTACATCACCGGCCCCACCGGCAAATCCCTGGCCGCCAGCCCCGCCGAGGTCACCGCCGCCAACCCGGTCACCCACGCCGGCGCGGGCGACCCGCCCACGCTGATCCTGCACGGCGACAACGACCTCGTCATCTCCCCCAGCCAAACCCTGTTGCTGCACAACGCCCTGGTCGCCGCGGGCGTGAACAGCACCCGGTACGTGATCCGCGACGCGGGCCACGGCGACCTGGCCTTCCTTGGCGATCCGAACGCGCGTTCGCCGTGGTCCACCGAGCAGGTCGCGGGGATCATGGTGGACTTCCTCGGCGCGAACCTGTCCTGACCCTGGCCAGCAGGCAGTGGTGGGGACGGCGCCGATACCGGGCGGCGCCGCCCCCACCACCTCAGCCGGCGATCAGGCCGACGGTGATCCCGCCGGTCGCCGCCCGGTCCCCGTCAATCACCACGGTGTAGTTGCCGGCACTGGGCAGCGCGGGCACCGCGAGATTGGCCGTGTCGGTCTTGAGCTTGCCGTCCAGACCGGTCAGCGGCTTGCCGTCCGGGCCGAGCACGCTGACCCGGAAGTTCTTCGAGGGCTGGAAGTTGTTGCCCGCGAAGGTCAAAGCCAGCTTCTGCCCGGCCGTGCCGGCGAAGGTCAGGGTGCCGTCCTGGCCGACCCTCGGCAGTACCAGCGGCACCGCCGCGCCGCCGACGGTGAGCGTGCCACCGTTGACCGCGGTGGACAGGGTCACCTTGATCTCGCCGGTGCCGGTGTTCTCATCGGTCGGGTCGAGCTGGATCTCGTAGGTCCCGGCGACCGGGAGCACGATGTCCTTGTCGTCGCGGCCGGCGTAGACCGAGCCGAAGCCGCCGCCGATCTCGGTTCCGTTGGGCTGGAACAACTTCACCCGGTACTGGCCGTTCAGCGTGGTGTCGGAGAAGCCGAGGCTGATCCGCTGGCCCGCCGTGCCCTGGAAGGTGGCGCGGGCGTTCTGACCGGCCCGCTGCACCGGCAGCACCACCGTGTCGCTGAACTCGCCCTTGTTGAGGTCCGAGGACAGCACGAAGGTGCCGACGCCGGAGACCGCACCCAGGTCCGCCAGGAACTCATAGGTCCCGGTGGTGGGGAAGGTGAAGTCCACGTTGTTGCGCGCGCCGATGTCGACGAGCTTCTTGCCGGTCGGGTCGCGCAGCACCGCGATCAGGCCGGTGCCCCACGGGTGCAGCATGCCAAGGCCGGCCTTCTGCCCGGCGGTGGCGTTGATGGTGAAGCGCACGTTCTGGCCGGGGCGGTCCACGGAGATCTCCGCGGGCTCACCGTCGAGCGGCAGCAGGCCGCCGTTGACGTCCTCGGACCCCCAGAGCGTGTAGGTGCCGGTGTTGGGCACCGGGTTGAACCACAGCGTGTAGTCGCCGTCGACCGGCAGCGCCTCGGGCATCTCGGCGTCCGCGCCGGGGGTCAGCTGCCAGCTCTTGCCGTTGGGGGCCACCACGCTCAGCGAGGGAATGGCCGCGCCCTGGGCGACATCGGTGATGCCGAAGCCCAGCTTCTGCCCGGTCTTGCCGGCGAAAACGAGCTTCTGCGCCTGGCCGAGCCGGGCCACGTTGAGCTGCTTGGGCGCGCCGCCGACGTCCACCCGGCCGGCGTCCACGCTCTGCGACAACGTGATCACCAGCGAGCCGGGCTGCGAACCGACGGTGAGGCTGTCACTGACCAGGAACACCTGGTACCGGCCTGCCACCTTGGCCTCGAAGGACAACGCGCTGGGCCGGGCGCTGAACGGGGTGGAGCTGAACAGCTGCCGGTCGTCCGGGCCGAAGATGGTGGCCATAACCTGGGCGCTGGCCGGGAAGTTCCAGTCGGTCGGGGTCAGGCTGTAGACCTGGCCAGCCTCGGCGTTGATGGTCAGCGCGACCTGGTACCACGGGTCGTGGAAGGCGATGCTGGTGGCGGCCCCGGTGGGGCTGAGCACGCCGCCGTCCTTGATGTTGGGCTGGATCACGTTGATCTTGCCGACGCCGGTGTCCGTGGTCGGGTCGATCACCAGCGAGTAGGTGCCGGTCACCGGCAGCGGCGGCAGCAGGTACTGGCCGCCCTCCTTGGCGAAGTTCTTCTCCACCCGGAAGCCGTCCACGAGCAGCTGCTTGCCGTTGGGCAGGTAGGGCTTGACGTCGAAGCGGGAGTTCAGCGTGCTCTTGTCGAAGCCGAAGCTGACCCGCTGGCCCGCGGTGCCGCTGAAGCGGATCAGGCCGATCTTCTTGGCCGCGTTGATGTCCACCAGCTGGCCCTTGGAGTCGGGCAGGATGCCGCTGGTGTAGGCGATGTCGGCGAACTTGTACCGCTCGGGCGCGATGACGAAGTCCTCCGCGCTGCTGGCGGAGCCGTCCGGGGTGCTCACCTGGACCTTGCCCGCGCCGGTGCCTGCCGGGACGAGCGCGGTCAGGCTGTTGTCCGCGGCGGCGGTCACGGTCGCGGTGACGCCGTTGATGCTCACCTTGGCCGCGGCGGTGTCGGTGCCGAAGCCGCTGCCGGAAATGGTGAAGCTGGCGCCCGCGTCACCGCCGATCGGGCTGAACCCGGTCACCGCGGGCGCGGCGGCGGCCAGCGCCACCCCTGGCGCCAGGGAGGCGATCACGGTGAAGGCGGCCGCCAGGGAAACAACCCCGGTCAGTCGGTTGCGCACGGAATTCCCTTCGTTCTCACGCATAGGTGAAGACCTCGGTCCTCAGGTCACAGGTGGCGATATAGCCGCCGAGTCCGGAACAGCCCTCGGGCAGCCGGTACCACCAATACTTGGTGCCGTCCGGGTCCATGATCAGCTCGATCCTGGACAACGAACGGACGTAGTGCTGACTTCCCGGGCGCGGACCGTAGAAGGTGGCCTTGCTCTCCACCGGTCCGTTGAACACCGGGCCGTCCTTGGGTGCGGCGTGTTCCAGCTGACCCTTGCCGGAGTACATCTTGGCCTGGATTTCCGACAGCGGGTTCGGGCCGGGGCCGCAGTTGAAGTTCGCGTAGTAGTTGATCGCCGCCACGCCACTGGCCGGGGTGGCGCCGTGGTTCCAGTGGCACTCGAACAGCGGCGGTTCGTCCTTGGTTCCCGCAGTTCCAGGCTTGATCGCGATGGCGACGAACTCGCCGGAGGTGACCTTGGCCGGAGCTGGTGCCGCCACGGCGGGGGCCGACACCAACCCGGCGGCGGACATCGCCGCGGCCGCCAGGAAACCAGCCCTTCTCATGAATGACATGAGTTCTCCTGATGACGTGAACAGAACTCGATATACATAATCAGGCGCAGCAAAAAGAGCCCTACAATAAATGCCTCCCCCAGGATGAGGCCGCGCACTCGCCACTGCCGCGAAGGGGCCCGGCGAGGAACGTTAGCAACTGACTGACCGACTGTAAACTGATTCAGTTTTTTCTCACCGGGGATTCAACGCTGGCTTAAACCGCCACGAAAGGAACCTGGCTCGAAAAGACCAGGCCCTCGCCGGTCTGCAGGCGCCGATGTGTACGGTGTGGCCGCATGGGCACCCGAACAGCCGTGAAGATCTGCGGCCTGACCAGGCCGGACGATGTGGACGCCGCGGTCGAGGCCGGCGCCGACGCGATCGGCTTCGTGCTCTACCCGCCCAGCCCCCGCCACGTCACCCCGGAACAAGCCGCTGAACTGGCCGCGCGGCTGCCCGCGTTCGTCACCCCGGTGCTGCTGTTCGTGAACACCCCCGCGCCCGAGGTGCTCGCCGCCGCCGCGGCCGTGCCCGGCGCGCTGGTGCAGTTCCACGGCGACGAGACCCCCGCCGACTGCTGGGCGGCCACCGGCCAGGGCCGACTCGCCTTCCTGCGCGCCGCCCGCATCCCCCTGGACCCCGGCACGCCACCGTTCGACCTGGTCGGCTTCGCCCGGCGATTCGACCGGGCCAGGGCGATCCTGCTCGACGCGCACGTGCCCGGTTACGGCGGCGGCGGCCGCACCTTCGACTGGTCCCTGCTACCCGCCGCCCCCGACTCACACCTGGTGCTCAGCGGCGGACTCACCCCGGGCAACGTCACCGAGGGCATCACGACGTTGCGTCCGTTGTGCCGCACGCTGTCGGTGGACGTCAGTTCCGGGGTCGAGGCGAGCAAGGGCGTCAAGGACCACGGCCGGATCCGCGAGTTCATCGCCGCCGTCCGCGAGGCCTGACTCAGCCGGACGGCTCCTCCACCAGCAACGCGGCCAGCCGCGCCCGGAAGGCGTCCCGGAGTTCGGCCGGGGCGAGCACCCGAACCGGCGTGGCCAGCCGCAGCAGCCGGGTGACCAGCTCGTCCAAGTCGTTGCCGCCCAACGTGATCACCGTGACATCCGGCCCGTCGGGCTCGTGCAGGCCAGCGCCGGGCGGCACGAGCTGGCGGGCCCGGTGCAGCGGCACGGCCAGCCGCACGGTCGCGTAGACCGGGTAGTTGCTGGTGAGCATCTCCGCGACCAGCCGGGCCGCGTCCGGCGGATCGCTGATCGCGGTCGGCGCCCCGGTGCGCTCAACCCCGGTGACCCGGTCCGCGCGGAAGGTCCGCCACTGCCCACGCACCACGTCCATGGCCACCAGGTACCACCGATTCCTGGTGCGCACCAACCGGTACGGGTCCACCTCGCGCACACTGGCCCGATCCAGCCGGTCCCGATAGGACAGTCCAATCCGGACCTCGCCCCGGCAGGCGCCCGCCAGTTCCAGCAACACCTTCGAGGACACCGGGTCCTCCCCCGCCCTCGGCGTCTGCTCCACGGCCGCGTCGAACTCGGCCAGCCGCGAGGCGATGTGCCGGGGCAGCAACCCCTGCAACTTCAGCAACGCCGACAGCGCGGCCTGATCACTGCCCAGCGTCCCGGTCAGCGCGGTCTCCCGCAGCGCCACCGCCACCGCGAGGGCCTCCTCGTCGTCCAGGTTCAGCGGCGGCAGCGCGCTGTCCCGGCGCAGCCGGTAGCCGCCCCACGGCCCGGCGCCGGACTCGATGCCGTAGCCGAGTTCGCGCAGTTTGGCGATATCGCGCCGGACGGTCCGCTCGGTGACGTCGAGCCGCTCGGCGAGTTCGTGGTTGGTCCACGACGGACGCGCGGACAGCACCGACACGAGGCGGAGCAGTCGCGCCGACGCACTCATCACATCGGGGAGACTAGGACGTGACCAGGACAGGAGCTGGCCGGGTCGCGACCTACCGTGCCGCCATGGCAACTACCGACACCGCCGACTACACCGCCCTGGACCCGTTCTTCGGCGTCATCCAACGCGGGCTGGACGGCCTGGCCGACGGCGCGCACTTCTTCGACCTGTTCGCCGCCGACGCCGTCACCGAGTACGTGGTCACCATCCCCGGCTACCCCAGGCGGGTGGACAGCCGGGCCGCGCTGATGGCGCTCTACGCGGGCTACGGCGACGGGATCCGCCTGCACTGGGCAGGCGACCTGGCCGTGCACCAGGACCGGGAGGCCGGGGTGGTCGTGCTGGAGTACGGCGTCGCGGGCAAGATCGTGGCCACCGGCGCGGACTACGCCAACCGGTTCGTCTCGATCATCACCATCAGGGACCGCAAGATCACCCACTGGCGGGACTACCTGGACTCCTACGCCGCGATGCGGGCCGTGGGCAACGGCGCTCCGGCTCCCGAGTGAGGAAAGCCGGCGGTCCGGTGACCAGGTCACCGAACCGCCGGACTCCTACCCCACCTCGGTTCTAGCCTGCCGGGACCGGCAGTGGCATACCGGGCACGCTCTGATCGGCCGGGACGACCCCGTCCACCAGGTAGGCGTTGACGATCTTGTCCACCCTGGCGTTGCCGCCGCTGTAGATGCCGTGGTCACCCTCATCGGTGACAGTCAGCAGCCGCGAGTTCTGGAACGCCGCGCGGGCCCGCCTGGCGCCCTCGATCGCGGTGGCGCCGTCCTTGTCGGCCTGCACGATCAGCACCGGCGGCACGCCCTTGCCGTCCAGCTTGGGCAGCGGCCGCGGCCGCTCCGGCCAGAACGCGCAGATCTGGAAGCTCATCCAGCCCGCGCCGTAGAGGGACAGGCCGCTGTCGTACTGCTGCTGCGAGCGGCGGATCAGCGACTCCCGGTCGCCGGTCCACGGACCGTCGTTGCACAGCGTGTGCCACAGCGTGGCCAGCATCGCGTCCGGCGCCTGGGCCCGCACCTTGTCCATGGCCTCCTTGACCGGGCCCTCCGCCGCGGCCTTGGCCCTGGTGGACGCGCCCTGCTCGGTCAGCGTCCTGAGCTGGACCAGCCGCTCGGCCAGGGTGGGGAACTGCGCCTTCTCCTTGAGCGAGCCCAGGATGAGGCTGTCCACCATGCTCGGGTAGATCTTCACCCCGCCGATCTCCACCGGCTTGCGGGAGAGCGCGGCCCGCACCTGCTCGAAGTTCTGCCGGGCGGCCTCGCCGGTGGCGCCGAAGTGGTACTTGGCCTCATAGCGGGCGATCCAGGGCAGGAAGTCCTGCCGCCAGCGCCGCTCGAAGGCCATCGGCTGCCAGTCGAAGGACTGCTGCCAGCTCGCGGTGAACTCGGTCGCGGAGTCCAGCACGAACCGCCCGACCCGGTTCGGGAACCGCTGCGCGTAGTGCGCGCCCAGCCAGGTGCCCGCCGAGTACCCGATCCAGTTGATCTTCTGCCGGCGCAGCAGCACCCGCAGCAGGTCCAGGTCCTTGGTCATCTGGAAGGTGTTGATCAGCGATCCCAGCTCGCCGGATGCCTGCCGACAGGTCTTGGCGCCCTCCCGCACCGCGTCCACGAGCAGGTCCAGGTTGCGCGGATCCCGGTTGCGCGCGTCCAGCTCGGGGGCCGGACCGGCCATCCCGCCGCAGGTGATGTTGGTGCTCTGGCCGGTGCCCCTGGAGTCGATGCCGATGACCTCCTGGTGTTCCCGCAGCCGGTCCTGGCCGCGGAAGTGCAGCGGCAGCGACCGGCCGGGGCCGCCGGGGCCACCCGGGTTGGTCAGCACCGAGGCGGTGGTGACGCCGGTGGCACGCAGCCTGCTGACCGCGATGGTCAGGTCCTCGCGCTCGAAGAGCCGCTCCCAGTTCCGCGGCGTGGCGAACGTGGCGCACTCCAGCAGGCCGACCTCACCCGGCGGCGTGCCGGGCAGCTCCTCGGTCGTACACGGGTGCCAGCCCAGTGCCTGTGCGGCGTAGCGGGCCGGGATGTGCGTGGAGTTCAGCGCCTCCGCCGCCGGTTCGGCCAGCGCCGGGGTCAGCCCGGCGAACAATCCACCCACGACCACCGAGACCATCCCGGCGACACGCAGTCTTCTCCCACTCAAGGTGTTCCCCCTCTTCCGATTCTGCCTCGCCCGCGACGGGCTCAGCGGGTCATCCGGACCAGCACGTCGACCTGGGCCGGGTTGTAGAGATCGGTGATGGCCTGGCTCATCGCCTGCAGCCCGGTGGCCGCACCCAGCGGCGCACCGGCGAACAGGTCCTTCAGCTCCGGCGTGCCCTCGATCATCCGCCTGCTCACCGGCGCCAGCCGTTCGGCCAGGTCCTGCCGGGTCTGCTCGTCGGCGTCGGCCGGCAGGCTGTTGAACTCGACGATCACCGGGTCCGAACTGGTCTTGCGCACCATCTCCGCGTAGGACCGCAGCATCGACGGCGCCAGGATCCGGGTCAGCACCACCACGAAGTCCCGGTCCGCGGGACTGATCGTGGTGCCGGCCACCGCCTGGGCCACCTCGGGACCCAGGTCGGTCGGCGCGGACCGCCGCAGGATCAGGGCCAACTCGGCCCGCACCCGCTGCAGCCGCTCGATGGTCTCGGCCAACTCGGTGTCCAGTGAGCGCAATGCCTCTTCCGGGTGCTCATCGGCATCGCCCAGTTCGGCGATCTGGGTCAGTGACAACCCCAGACCGGTCAACCGCTTGATGCGCAACACCCGGATCAGGTGAGCCACGCTGTACCGCTTGTAACCGTTGGCCCGCCGCTCCGGTTCCGCCAGCAGCCCGACGTCGTGGTAGTGCCGCACCGCGCGCACGGTCGTGCCGGCCAGTTCGGCCAACTGCCTGGTGCTCCAGCCCACGACGGTCACTCCCCGAGCCCTGCTTCCCCGGCACGATCGCGCCGACAGGGAACAGTCCAAACTATGCCGCTACGGCACGGTCAAGCCCCTGACCCGATCGGCGCTGTCCGGATCCGGACAGCGACTCCTCCACTGTGGACAGACCGGGTATCGGCCGGGTGGTTCCGCCCGGTTCACCGGGTGCCCGCCCACGCCGGGTTCGACACTGGTCCGCATGACGCGACGCGTACCCACCCGACTGCTCGCCACCCTCGCCGCAACAACACTCTCCCTCGCCACCCTGGTGGCCGTGGCCCCCGCCGCCAGTGCGGCGCCGGACTGCGCGAAGGTCGAGCACTCGGCCAAGGGGATCTGGCAGCGGGTGACCGTGACCAACAACTGCCGCAACAACATCAGCTACGTGGTCCGCCGCGCGCACGGCCCGGACAGCAAGTGCACCATCGTGCCCCCGCGCCACCAGCACTACTTCGAGTGGGCCCGCTACGGCGCCCGCTGGCAGGGCATGCACTGGGACTGCGCCTGATCATCATTCGTGGCCCGCATCACCCCCAGCTCGCCCTGATCACTTGTTAGGATTAGGCGATCACTGGGGGTGATCGCATGGATAACGCGGAAAGCACGCGCTACATCCAGATTCTGGTTGCGGGCAGGGAAATCCCGCGCATCGTGGTCCGGGTGACCGGGACGATCGAGGAGAGGTTCACCCAGGAATCGCGCTGGGAACCCTCCGACCTGCTGAGCCGGGTGCCGGACGAACCACTGTGGAGCACCCACGAGTACTCAGCCTGGTCGGCCGAAGGCCTGCCGGAAAGACTGGCGAAGGAAGTGCTCAACGCACGCAAGACCTCGGAGCTGGCCGAGGTCACCTACTACGCGGTGCGCCACGACAAGGTGCGCGAGCCCGGCATCGACGGCGCGTTCGCGCTCATCCGGCGAACGGATCGGCGCAGCGAGGAGAAGTACGACGGGTACCACCTGTGGTCGTGGACCGACCTGATCGGGCAGTGGAACACCGACCGGGTCACCGACTACAGCTACTTCCCGGTGAGCCCCGAGGAGGCAGAGCGGCTCCGGCAGCGGCTCGACCGGGAGACCGCCGAGAACTGGCGCCACCACGCCGTAACCGAGCACGGCAGGCTGAGGGCCGTGGTGCGGGTGGGCGTGGGCCCGGACCGGCAAGGCTGGGAGATGTACTTCACCGGATACGAGTGGTGGCACACGAAAGCGTGGGGCGAGGCGCCGGACCCGAGTCGGCAGACCGAGGAGATCGACTACCAGCGCGCCGTCGAACTGATGCCCGAACTGGTCCAGCGGAACCGGGCCGAACTCACCGGCGGCTACGCGCTCTTCCACCAGCCGAGCGACGTGATCGACCTGGAAAACGCCTACCAGGTGGTCCAGGAACTCCGGCCCGAGCACCGGATCTTCCTGCCGTTGGAGGAAAGGGAAGCGAAGGCCCTCGCCGGGCAGATCCTGGTCCGGAACGCGAAGCGGCAGGCCGCCCCGGTGGACGGCTACCACTACTTCGCGTACTTCGCCCTCGACGCGGACATGCATGACCTCGGCAAGGTGATGTCGGTGATCCGCGCTCCCCTGGCCGAAACCAGGCCGTACGAGGTGTTCCTGCGCGAAGGCGAGTGGCCGCCGACCAGACAGCGGCACTGGCCACACACCTTGCCCCTCGACGAGGAGGGCATCGAGCAGGCCACCCGCGTGATCGCGGCGGCCAAGACCCGCTATTTCATGGTCAGCCTGGCGGGCCAGGAAGGAACAGAGCTGGTCCGGCTCACCGGCACCACCGAGGAAACCAGCCACGACCTCGGCTGGCTCCCGTCCAACCGCATCGAACACTGGCGCGAGACCCCCCGTTTGCTCGTCAGCGAGTACGACAAGGGGACGCTGGACCTGCATCGGTTCTACGACGCCAAGTTCGCCAGGGCGAAAGCGTTGGAGGGCAACGAGTACGAGTACCTGGCTTTCTTCGAGGAGCTGGCGGAGGCATTCGACTTCGGCAACGCGTACCTGCTCGTGCGGCGCAAGGACAACGTCAGCGAGGAGTTCCTCCGCCCGGACGGCTGGACCCGGACGGACCGGGCCCGGCAGCTCGACCAGCGCGGATCACAACCGGAATGGCAACTGCCGATCACCGAGGAGGAGATTCGGGGGCTGACCGCATGACGACCCGGTACACGCTGATTTCCGTTGCGGGACAACGCCTCCCACACGCCGTGGTCCGGGTGACCGGCGAAGTCGAGGAAGCGTTCACCCACAACCTGCGCTGGGAACCATCGGATCTGCTGAGCCGGGTGCCGAACGAGTCGGACTGGAGCACGCGCGAGCTGACCGGGCCCGAGGACCACCTGGTCTCGATAGTGCGCACGATCCGCGGCAGGCGGCACCATTCCTCGGTCTACCCGCAGTACTACGCGGTGTTCAAGGACGCCGCGGACGTGGTCGACCTGGACAAGGCGTACCTGCTCCTGCGGGAGCGGGGGCGTTACCACGAGCAGAAATACACCGGGATCCAGACCTGGTCCGGCAGCGACAAGCTGTACCGGCTCACCAGCGGCCGGGACTGTCTGGAGGAGTACGTCTCGGTGAGCGCGGCCGAGGCCGAACAGGTCCAGCGACGGCTCGACCAGCGATACCAGGAGGGCACATGAACTGGGGACTGCGCGACTTCTACGGCGGCGTCGAGGACGAGAACGTCCGCTACACGGTGATTCACATCGAGGGCCGGCAACTCCCGCACGCCGTCGTCCGCATGACCGGCACGGTGGAAGAAGCCTTCACCCACGACCTGCACTGGCAACCCGCCACCCTGCTCAGCCAAGTGCCGAACGAGCCGACCTGGATCGCCCGCGAGGCGAATCTGGGGTACGCCAACGGTTTCCTGGTCGAGATGGTGCGGGTGATCCGCGGCGCGCGGTATGACTCTGAGGTGGTCGAGTTCAAGTACCACGCGGTGTTCAAGGACACCGTGGACGTGCTCGATCTGGACAAGGCGTACCTGCTCATCCGGCAGCCGGATCCACACAAGGAGCACAAGTATGTCGGGTACGGGATGTGGGAGGAGACCGACAAGCTGTACCGGTTGTGGTCCGGCCGGGACTGGACCGAGGAGTCCGTCTCGATCAGCGCGGCCGAGGCGGAACACCTCAAGCGGCAGATCGACCGGCGCTGGGCGGTGAATCACCGCCACCACCTCCGCACCGAGCACGGCCGGGCTGCCGCGGTGATCCGTGTGCTGACCGTGCCGGACCGGGAACCGCGGGAGTGGGTGTTCACCGGGGACGGCCGGTGGAAATCCGCGGACCTGCTGGGCCAGGCGCCGGAGCCGGGGCGGCTGGATGTGGAGGTCGGCTGGGAACACGCGGTCGAGCAGTTGGCGGTACTGGTCCAGCAGCATCGGGCGGGGTCCGCGGGCGGGTACGCGGTGTTCCACCGGGCGACCGATGTGCTCGACCTCGAACTGGCCTACGACGTGGTCCCGGAGTTGGGCCCCGGGCACCGGATCTCGTTGCCGTTGCGGGAAGGCGAGGCCGAACCGCTCGCGACGCGGGTGGCGATGCGGAACAGCAAGCGGCATGCCGAGGTGACCGATGGCAGGCACCACTTCGCGCTGTTCAACTTCGCGGCGGACAGCAAGGATCTCGACCGGGCCTACTCGGTGGTCCGTTGCCCGGCGGGCCGGACCGGGCCGTGGGAGGTGTTCCGGCAGCCGGGTGACTGGCCGCCGACGAGGCAACCGGCCAGCACGCACACGCTGCCGATCGGCGGGGCCGACATCGAGCGGATCACCCGCAGGCTCGCGGCCGCGGAGATCCGGTACTTCGAGATCCGCAGCCGCGAGGTCGGTCCGGTGGCCAAGATCCGACTCACCAGGACCACCGAGGAAGCCGCCGAGGATCTCGGCTGGATCCCGTCGGACTTCCTTGTCCGCCAACGGGATGAGCCGGACTGGACCGTCGCCGAGACGGACGAGTGGGGCATGGCCCGGATCAGATTCCACGCGGCCCGGCTGGACAGGTCGGTCGCGCTGCGGGACAACGAGTACCAGTACCTGGCGATCTTCGCCGAGGTGGCCGCGGCCTTCGACCTCGGCAACGCGACCATGGTGGTGCGCAAGAAGAACGACGTCGTCGAGGAATTCGTCCGGCCCGGCGGCTGGGCGCGCACGGACCGGACTCGGCAGTTCGACCACGTGCTGACCCGGCCGTACTGGCAGTTGCCGATCACCGAGGAGGAACTGCGGGGGCTGATCGCGGATTAGCCGACCGGGAACCGGGTGCGCATGTGCATCACCTGGTACGGGCGGCTGGTGGAGAGCAGGTAGTGCAGCGTGACCGACCGGTCCGCGGGGTGCCACTGGGTGAGTGGTTCGAGGATGAACGCGCCGTAGGCCCAGCCGGTGCCGTCACGCAGTCCGCTGGGATCCTGCTCGTCCAGGGTGTCGATGCCGGGCCAGTGCATGTACCGGGCGTAGGCGCCGTCCCGGCAGGGGTTGAAGATCTCGATCTCGGCCGACCACGGACCGGTCGGCCGGGACGCCACCCTGGCCACCACCGGGTCGCGGGGGCGGTTCTCGCCGCCGATGCCGAACGGGGAAGCGTTGCTGTACAACGCGATCCAGCGCTGGGCCTGGGCGACATAGGTCAGCGACACCGAGGTGTAGCCGGGCGGTCGCAGCCACAGCGGCTGCATGCCGGCGGGCTCCCCCGGCGGCGACCAGCCCTGCGCGCCGCGGTGGTAGCGGATCTCGCCCGCGCTCGGCGCCTGGCCGGGGGTCAGCGGCAGCCAGGCCAGGTGCACCGCCGCCTGGTTGCCGTCGGTGACGCCGCCGCCGAGCAGCACCAGGCCCCGGCCGGTGTCGCTGGGCAGGTCGTCGAACGCGGCGTTGTCCACCACCGTCGGCGCCACCTGCCAGAACTCGTTCTCGCCCCAGCGGAACACCTGCTCGAACGGCTTGCCGTCACCCGGATTCGCCGTCCTGGTCAGGTAGGCGTTGGGTTCCTTGTAGCCGGAGGCATCCGGCTTGTCGAAGATCAGGTAGAAGACGTAGGCGTGCTCGCCGTGGCTGAACGCGCCGGTGGGGGTCTGGTCGGTCAGCGGGACCAGCAGTGACCCGTCCGGTCTGCGCACGGTGATCGGCGCGAAGTACCGCCCGGACCGGATCAGCTCGAAGCTCACCTGGTCCGGAGTCAGCCTGGACGCCCAGGCCACCGCGTCGGCGTCGTGCGCGGGGCCGTCGCCGCGGCCGGAGCGCGGCACATCGCCGAAGAACACCCAGTGCCTGCCGTTGTGCGTGGTGCTCGGACCCAGGTCGATGCCGCGCGCGCCCGCGTCCAGGAAGGCCGGTGTGGCCGAGACCTGGGACACCCGTTCACCGCGCAGGGTCGGCGCCGGTCCGGCCCCGGTGCGCGCGCCCAGTGGGGTCAGGCAGGGTGCCCAGATCCCGTTGTGGTGCTTCCACAGGATCCGGGCGAAGTAGCTCTGGTCACCGGCGAAGACCTCGAGCTGGTCGTTGACCGGGTAGGCCGCGCTGGCCAGCGGGGCGCCCTTGACCAGGCCGTGGTCGGCGGTGAGCGGATGCGGTTCGGGCGCCCAGGTTCCGTTGCCCGCCTTGGACTGCACACAGACCCGGCCGAGGTTGTCGACCACGTGCACCTCCAGCTGCCCGGCCGAGGGGTAGTGCACCGCGGTCACCGCGGCTCCCGGCGGCGCGAAGTTGTCGCCGGAGAGCCGGTGCGGGCCCTGCCAGGCCGCGCCGGCCGGTTTCCGCATCGACCGCAGCGCGCCTCGTTTGTCGACGTAGAACACCTCCAGGCACTGACTCGGCGGGAAGTGCAGCGCGGCGATCCCGGCCCGCTGCGGCACGGTCCCGGCCGTGCCCGGCAGGGTGAACGGCGGCTGCCAGTTGTGCTGGACGTGCGGTGCCTTCCAGAAGCCGATGATCCCCTCGTTGCCGCCGGCCACGAACACCTCCAGGGTGTCCGCGGGCGGGAAGTGCGCGGCCGCGATCGGCGCGCCACCCGGCGCCTGCCCGGACGCGTTGGCCAGCCGGAAGGACGGCTGCCAGCCGACAGTCGGCGACTTCCAGGTGGCGTGCACGCCGCCGTCGTCACCCACCGCGAAGACCTCCAGGGTCCGCGCGGGCGGGTAGTGCACCGCGACGGAATGGGCGTCCCCGGTCACCGCGGGGAAGGCGGCCAGCTGGAACGGCGCCCGCCACTGGTCCTGCACGTGCGGGGCCTTCCACACCCCGTGCGCCGCACCCCGGCCGATCCGGAACACCTCCAGGGTCCCGGCAGGCTCGTAGTACACCCCGGACAGCGGCGCGCCCGGACCGGCGAAACCCCTGCCGCTCAACGGATGCGGCGGGTTCCAGGTGCCGTTGTCGGACTTCCAGACCACCTTGAGCGCGCCGTCGTCGTCCACGGCGAACACCTCGAGCTGCCTGGTGGCCGGGTAGTTGAGCGCGAGCGGCCTCAGCGGAGCGGTCATGCGGCCAGTCTGGGACAGGGTTGGTGACCTGGTTCACAC
Organism: Crossiella cryophila; assembly: GCF_014204915.1. Taxonomy (NCBI): domain Bacteria; kingdom Bacillati; phylum Actinomycetota; class Actinomycetes; order Pseudonocardiales; family Pseudonocardiaceae; genus Crossiella; species Crossiella cryophila. Next base: position 5,299,091 of record NZ_JACHMH010000001.1, on the reverse strand, counting down.
CGGGGTGCGGCGGTGCCGCCACTTCGCGGTGTAGGGCAGCGCGAATAGATACAGCCCGGTCCCCAGCAGCAGGAACAGCGGAAGCAGCGGCAGGTACGACAGCCACATCACCGGGTCCTCCTGGGCCAGGGCGACGGCGGTGATCACGATGGTCGCGGTGAACACAATGGACAGCCAGCGGTGGATCTGCCGGATTCGCTTGTTCGCACTCATGGAAACCTCCTCGGGAACCGGGCACGGCTGGTGGTCCAGCGCGTTTTCCCTGGAGGTGACGCTAGGTCCGGTGACCGGCCGGGTGCTTCTCGATTCCTGACCGGTCCGGGCGCCGGTGCGTCAGGGGCGGGCGCGCAGCGAGCCGTCGGCGGTGACCAGCACCCCGGCCTGAGGCTGGCCGCCACCGCAGTGCGCGCCTGCCGGGAAGATCTCCTTCGGCGTGATCTCCAGTTCCTGGTCCACCAGCACCGCGCCCGCGGTGTCGGTGAGCCGCACCCGCAGCCGCGTCGGTTCCAGCTTCAGCCCGGTCTGGTCCAGGAAGGCGTTCTTCGCGCCGGTGCGGGTCATCCCGGTCGAGCAGGAGTCCTCGGGCTGTCCGCCCGTGCAGGTGGTCGGGCCGGCCTTGGTCGACTCGGACAGGTGCACGTCGGCACCGTTCAGTTCGGCCTTGGCGACCTTGGCCGCCAGTGGTGCCTCGATGTCCAGGCCGATGCCCGCGCGCGCGGCCATGGCCGGGCAGGCGGCACTGGCCGGACCGCCACCGCATCCGGTGAGCAGGGCGAGTCCGGCCAGTGCCAGTGAGAACTTCCGCATACCTGTCCAGACGGAATACGGCGGGTACCTGGTTGCACCCACCCGCCACCGTGTTAGCCGTTGTCGTACGGTGTGTTGGCCGTTGTGGACGGTGTGTTGGCCGAAGGGTGTACCAGTTCGGCCAACACTGTGTACGACAACGGCCAACACGCCGGCGAGGTGCGGACCGGACTTCGGGCCACGGGCTAGCCGAAGAACCGTTCGAGTTCGGCGGTGACCGCGGCGGGCTGTTCCTCGGCGACGTAGTGGCCGGAGTCCTTGATCTCCACCACCCGCACGTCGGTGGCCTTGCGCGGCAGGTGATCGGCCAGGAACCAGTAGTTCGGCCCCGCGCCAAGGCCCAGCACCGGCATGGCCAGCTTGCCGTGGGACTTCTCGTCCACGATGTCCTGCGTGAAACCCTGGTACCAGCCGTTGCCCGCGCGGACCGCCTCCGGGGTGGCGTAGGCGTGCGCGTAGATCGCCCGGTCGCGGTCGTTGATGGCGGCGCGGTTGACCAGCAGCATGTCGCAGAAGTGGTCGATGAGCACCCGGGACCGCCCGGCGATCAGCTGTTCCGGCAGGCCCTGCGCCTGGTTGAAGGCGAACCACCACGGGAAGAACGGCTGACCGGGACGCGGGATCAGGGTCAGCTGGTACAGGTCCTCATCCGGGTGCGCGACATCGAGCAGGGCCAGTTTCCGCACTGTGGCAGGGAAAAACGCGGCCAGGCTCTGCGCGACCATGGCGCCGATGTCGTGTCCGGCCACATCGGCCCGCTGGTGGCCGAGCTTGCGGATCAGCTCGTGGATGTCGGTGGCCATGGTCTTCTTGTCGTAGCCGCCAGCCGGTTTGGCCGAGCCGCCCATGCCGCGCAGGTCCACCGCGATCACGGTGTGCCGCCTGGCCAGCGCGGGCATGATCTTGTGGAACTCCCACCAGGTCTGCGGCCAGCCTGGCAGCAGCACCAGCGGCGCGCCCGAGCCGCCGATGACGTAGTGCAGCCGGGTTCCGTTGACCTCGGCGTGCGCGCTGCGGAAGTCGCCGCCCAGCGAACGGGCCAGTGCGGCATCCGACGGGCCGCGCGGGCCTGGCGAGGCCGCGGCCTCACCGGTCATGGCCAGGGCCGCGGTGGCGGCGCCCAGCGAGAGCATGGTTCGACGGTCCATGGTGCCCCCAGAGCTGGATCGAAGTTGCCGGTCGGCACCGTAACCCGGCCAACGCGTCCGGCCAGCATGTTTCAGCCAGGCCTGAACGGCAGGATGACCGGCTGCTGACCGGCCGCTGAGTGCGACCGAGCAGACTGGGCCGCATGACCGCACCGGCAGGCCCGCCCGCACCCCTGGCCGTGCACGGCCTGTGGTCGCCGGGCCGGGGCCTGCTGCTGTGGGCGGAGAGCCCGCGCCGCCCGGCCACCACCGCCATGCGCCCTACCGCCTGGTCGGTACGCCCGCACCCGTTCGCCGCGCCCACCGCCGAACTGGCCGCGCTGCACCCCGGCAAGCCCGTCCCGGTCACCCTGCTGCTGCCCTCCCGCCCCAACGGCCCCCGGCCCTCCCCCGACCTCACCGGCGCCCGCGAGCACCGCGCCCGAACCGACCAACCGGTCACCCTGCAGCCCTGGTCGGTGCCCGCGGTCCTCATCGACCCCTCCGAACTCGACGATCCGGCCGAGGGCATCCGCTACGGCACCTCCGTGCAGCACCTGCGCGCGGTGTACCGCCTGGCCCTCGACCTGGCCCACCGCGGCCGGGTGCTGCCCACCGTCGGCGAGGCCGGGAACGGCGCGCACGCCCGCTGGCGACCGGTGCTGCGCGGCCTGGACGCCGTCGCCGCCCAGCGCCTGGCCCAGGCCCTGCCCCCGATCGGCCGCGCCGAGCAGTCCGCCCAGCTCGACGGCGCGGACCCGGCACTGCTGGTCGAGGACGCCCTCGGCGTGCTGGTGGACACCGCCGTGCGGGACCGGCTCGCGCACGCCGACCTGCCGCTGACCGGCGGTGACGGCCCGATCGAGGTGTGGCTGCGGGCGCTGTGCGCCGCCGACGGCCGGGCCGACCTGCCCGCCACCGCGCACCGGGTGGTCGCCGACGCCATCGCGGCCTGGGACGCCGAGACGAACACCGACCTCGGCGAGGGCACCGTGTGCGTGCGCCTGTCCGAACTGCGCACCCTGTCCACCCCGGAACCCGGCGGCGACCCCGACGACCAGACCGGCGACGGCACCCACTGGCAGCTCTCCTTCCACCTGCGCGCCGCCGCCGACCCCAGCCTGCTGCTGCCCGCGGCCGAGGTCTGGTCCGGCCGCGCGCACCCGTTCCTCTCCGACCCCGAGGGCCTGCTCGCCGCCGAACTGGGCCGGGCCGCGCTCGTGCTGCCCATGCTCGCGCCCGCCATCACCGGCGCCCGGCCCAGCAGCTACGACCTCGCCACGGCCGAAGCCGAGGAATTCCTGGTCAGCGGCGCGCAACGGCTCACCGAGGCCGGGTTCGAGGTCCAGCTGCCCGCCGCCTGGGGCGGTCGGCGACGGGCCGGACTGCGGCTGTCCGCGCACAGCGCCCCGGCCGACCGGATCGCCGGCGAACGACGGCTCAGCCGGGAGGAACTGGGCACCCTGCGCTGGTCGGTCTCGGTCGGCGATGAGGTGCTCACCGAGGACGAACTGCGCGACCTGGTGGCCGCCAAGACCAACCTGGTCCGGCTGCGCGGGCAGTGGGTCAGCGTGGACGCCGAACACCTGCGCCTGGGCCTGGCGCACGTGCGCCGCGACCCGCACCGGACCAAACCCCGGGTGCCCACCGTCGCCGAGGTCCTCGCCCTGCTGCACCGCCCCGACAGCGCCGAACCACCCGGCCTGCCGCTGCCGATCACCGGCATCAGCACCGAGGGCTGGCTGGCCGACCTCCTGGCAGGCAAGTTGTCGCTGGCACTGCGGCCGGTCGAGCTGCCACCGGAGTTCCACGGCGAACTGCGCGACTACCAGCGCCGCGGCGTGGCCTGGCTGGCGCTGATGGCCGAGGCCGGGATCGGCGTGTGCCTGGCCGACGACATGGGCCTCGGCAAGACCATCCAGGTACTCGCCCTGGAAGCCCTCGAACGCGCCAAGGGCGGCGACGGGCCAACGCTGCTGCTCTGCCCGGTCGCGGTGCTCGGCATGTGGCCCCGCGAGGCCGCCCGGTTCGCCCCGGCACTGCGGGTGCGGGTGCACCACGGCCCGGCCCGCGACCTGGACGCCCTGCTCGGCGAGGCTGACTTGGTCGTCACTACCTACGCCACCGCCGCCCGCGACGTGGACGCGCTGTCCCGCGTCGACTGGGCCCGGCTGGTGCTGGACGAGGCGCAGACCGTGAAGAACCCGCGCACCGGGGCGGCCAGGGCGATCCGCCGGTTCACCGCCCGGCACCGGATCGCGCTCACCGGCACCCCGATGGAGAACGGCGTCGCCGAGCTGTGGGCGCTGCTGGACGCGCTCAACCCCGGACGCTTCGGGTCCCGCGAGGACTTCCGCGAACGCTTCGCCACCCCGATCGAACTGCGCGGCGACCCGGTGGCCGCCGCCGAACTGCGCCGCCTCACCCGGCCGTATGTGTTGCGCCGCCTCAAAACCGACCCGGCCATCGCCCCCGAACTCCCGGCCAAGATCGAACTCACCGAGGAGTACCGGCTCACCCGCGAGCAGGGCACGCTGTACCGGACCATCGTCGAGGAGATGATGACCAAGATCCAGGACAGTCACGGCATCAACCGCCGGGGCAACGTGCTGGCCGCGATCACCAAGCTCAAACAGGTCTGCAACCACCCGGCGCACCTGCTGCACGACGGCTCGCCGATGGGCCACCGCTCCGGCAAGGTCGCCCGCCTGGAAGAGCTGCTCACCGACGTGCTGGCGGCAGGCGACCGGGTGCTGTGCTTCACCCAGTTCACCGAGTTCGGCCGCCTGCTCACCCCGCACCTGACCGACCGGCTGCGCACGGAGATCGCGCACCTGCACGGCGGCCAGTCCGCCCGGCACCGGGACGAGACGGTCGAACGCTTCCAGTCCGGCGAGGGCCCGCCGGTGCTGCTGGCCTCGCTCAAGGCCGGTGGCTCCGGCCTGACCCTGACCGCCGCCACGCACGTCTTCCACCTGGACCGCTGGTGGAACCCGGCGGTGGAGGCCCAGGCCACCGACCGGGCCTTCCGGATCGGCCAGCACCGCACCGTGCAGGTCCGCAAGTTCCTGTGTCCAGGCACGATCGAGGAACGCATCGACGCCCTGATGAACCGCAAACGCGACCTGGCCGACCTGGTCTCGGTGCCCGGCGAGAACTGGCTCACCGAACTGTCCGACACCTCGCTGCGGGAGATGTTCCAGCTCGGCGCGGAGGCCACCGATGACTGAGCCCGCCGACTGGGACGAGCGCCTGCGCCAGACCCTGGAACCCTTGGGCGTCAACACCTTCCTGGCCGACCCCAGCTCCGGCTTCTGGTGCGACCGGGTCACCGGCCTGACCGTGGGGCCGGGCAGCATCACCGCCCAGGTGCGCGCCACCCGCACCCGCGGCCACCAGACCCGGATCGCCGTCCCCGTGCACGGCAAACCCGCCTGGGCCGCCCTGACCCAGGCCCTGGCCGCCGACAGCCGCCTGGCCACCCCCCTGCTCACCGGCGAGGTCCCCCTCGCCGTCGAACCGGCCTGCGCCGGCACCGGCCACCCGCTGCTGCCGGACTTCGCGCGGGAGGCCGCCCTGGACTGCACCTGCCCGGCCCCGGCCACCCCCTGCGGCCACCTGCACGCCACCCTGGCCGTGTTCGCCAGGGCCGTGCGGGCCGACCCGTTCCGCCTGTTCGCCCTGCGCGGCCGGGACCGGGACACCCTGCTGACCGAACTCCGCTCCCGCCTGGGCGTGACCGGCCCCCAGCCGCCCAAGGCCGCGGCCCTGCCACTGACCGCGGTCCTGGACGACTTCTTCGACTGGCCCACCCCCGACGGCGCCGCCCCGGCCCCGGCCCGCGGTGATCAACCCGGCTCGCTGCTCGACGAACTCCCGCCACTGGCCACCACCGTGGCCGGCGTCGGCCTGACCGACCTGCTCCGCCCGCTCTACCAGGCCCTGACCAGCGAGGACTGAAACCTCAGTCCTCCTCCAGCGGCAACGCGAGCTGATCGACCAACCGCAACGACGGCACCAGCCGCTGCCCGCCGCCACGTAAACACCGCCGGCAGGTCACCGGCCGGGTGCTCGGATGCAGGTCCTCCAGCGCCCACCCGGCAGTGCCGACGTGGCAGGCCGGACCGGGTAACTCCACCCCGGCCATCCACCGGGTCGGCGCCACCCCGTGCACCACCCTGGACCGCCGGATGGTCAGGTTGCGATCCTCGAACTGCCGCGCGGTGCGCACGGCGACCGCCTGGAGCACGGCGGTCAGCGGATCCAGGGACATCGGCTGGAGCTTCCGGGCTGCGCTCATACCAGGATCCTCGCACCCACCCCTGACAGTTCCCCCTCAGCCGAGCAGCAGTTTCGCCGCCACCAGCGCCCCGTCCGTGCGGATCTCCGCCGCCACCGCCCGCGCCCGCTCCCGGGTCCCGGCGGTCAGGGCCGTGTGCAGCGCGGCCGACAGTGAGTCGACGGTCGGCGCCGGTCCCTGGTGCGCCACCCCGATGCCCAGGTCGGCCACCCGGCTCGCCCAGTACGGCTGATCCGCGATCTGCGGGACCACCACCTGGGCCGCACCGGCGCGCGCGGCCGTGGTCGTGGTGCCCGCGCCGCCGTGGTGCACGACCGCGGCGACCCGGCCGAACAACGCCTGCTGGTTGACCTCGCCGACCACGAAGCAGTCCGCGGCGTCGTCCACCGGGGCCAGACCGGCCCAGCCGCGGGCGAGCACCACCCGCCGCCCCTGCGCGCGGACCGCCGCGATCGTCACCTGGGCCATGTCCTTGGGCACGTAGGCGGCGATGCTGCCGAAGCCCACGTACACCGGCGGCTCACCGGCGTCCAGGAACTCCGCCAGCCCGGCCGGGAGCGGCCGGTCGTCGGGCAGCAGCCACGCCCCGGTCTGCACCAGGTCGAGGTCGGTCAGGCCGGCCGACGGGCACAGCGTCGGATCCGCCGCCAGCACCGGCCGATCGGTGAAGACGTGGTCGCGCACGTTGTCCACCGGCGGCAGGCCCAGCGCCGCCCGGCGACGGTTGAGCGCCGGGCCGTACAGGTCGTTCACCCGCTGGGCGTCCTGCTGCCAGAGCACCCGGTTGTCGGTCTCCGCCGCCGGGGAGGGCGTGCCCGGCCGCACTCCCGGCCGGAAGTGCCGCGACGGCAGCCCGTAGAGCTGGAAGCAGGCGAACACATAGCGGATGCCGAGCTGCTCGGCCACATCCCGCGCACCGGCGGGCATCAGACCGCTCGCCAGCAGCACGTCACACCCCTGCGCCGCGGTGCTGAGCGTGTCGAACCGGGCGTCGACCAGCTCGGCCGCGAACCTGAACGCGTCCGCCGCCGTCGGCGGCCGGTCCCCGGAGACCACCGGGCGCACCTCCGGGCCCAGCGGCACCAGCGGCACCCCGGTCCGGTCCAGCAACGCCCCGAAATCCGCGTCCGGCGGCGCGCACACCCGCACCTCCGCACCCAGTTCCCGCAATGCCAACGCGAGCCCCGCCAAAGGCTCGACGTCTCCGCGTGATCCCACCGTCGTCAACAGAACCCGCACTTCGCGATTCCCCATTTCCGCTGGTTGTCCCCTGTCGGCGGGTGAGTGTGCGGCATGCAGGGGGTCTTGCCACAAGCCCCGGGGTCGGCTATAAGTTGAAGAGGGCAAGGAGAACTCTCTCCTTGCCTTCGCTGTTTCAGTCCATTGTGGACGTCCCGCCCGTCACCCGCATCACCAGGATCGGCTCACGTTCCTCCCGGCGGGTGCGGCGGAACCACATCGTCCAGGCCACCAGCGCGGCGATCGTGGCCAGTTCGATCGCCTGACTCAGCCCCGCCATCACCTCCACCGGCAGCTCGTAGATCAGCACCGCCCGCAACGTCGCGGTGACCAGCAGCCCGCCACCCCACACCCCGGTGACCACCAGGAACAGCCGCCGGAACCCCGCTTCGGCGCTGATCCGCCGGTCCCAGTCCTCGGTTCCGTTGTCCCGCAGGCGTTTGGCCAGGTGGAACAGGGCCGGGCGGGCGGTCAGGCAGGTGCCGAGGAAGACCAGGCCGATCAGCGCGGCGGTCAGCGGGTCGCGCAGCAGGACCAGGCGGGGATCGCTGGTCAGCAGGGCGACGGCGAGGCCGAGCAGGCTGGTCGTCAGCATCAGCCCGACCAGCGGGTCGACCCGGCGGCGCACGCCCAGCAGGTAGCCGGCGCGCAGTGCCACCGCGGTGGCCCCGGCGAGCAGGCAGGTCAGGTTGCCGAAGCCGAGCAGGCGGCCGGTGTAGAAGGTGAGCGGGGACAGGCCGATGTCCAGCACCAGTCCCAGCAACCAGGTCAGCCGGTGGCGGGTCATGCGGTTGGGCGGGATCGGGAGCGTCATCTGCGCCTCACTCGGTGGTGGGGTGGGACGCCTTCGACGGTAGGGACGAACGGGGTGGAGTCGCCTCGGCGCACGGGTGGGACCCGGGCCCGGCGATCTCCACCCCGGGGTGGAGTCAGTCCCGGCTGATCGCCGCGAACCCGACCGACAGCCTGGCCGGTCCGCGCAGGTTGACGTGCGGGCGGTAGGTCAGCGAACCCGGGTCCAGCTCGGGTTGCCGCACCCTGGCGGCGAACCGGCGGAACACGATCGCGGTCTCCAGCCTGGCCAGTCCGGCGCCCACGCAGTAGTGCGGTCCGGCGGAGAAGGCCAGGTGGGTGTGGTCCTTGCGGCGCAGGGAGAACAGGTCCGGATCGGCGTGCAGGGCCGGGTCCCGGTTGGCGGCGGCGAGCATCAGCGCGATCAGGCAGCCGCGCGGGAACACGGTGTCGCCGATGGTGGTGTCCCGGGTGGTCAGGCGGTGGGTGAACTGGACGGGGGCGTCGTGGCGGAGGGTTTCCTCCACCGCGCGCTCGGCCAGGCCGGGGTCGGCGCGCAGCAGGTCGAGTTCGGCCGGGTGGCGGAGCAGGGCGAGCACCCCGTTGGCGATGAGGCTGGTGGTGGTCTCGTGCCCGGCCACCAGCAGCAGGCCGAGGGTGGCCAGGAGTTCGCCGAGGTTCAGCTTGTCGCCGTCCTCCTCGGCCCGGATGAGCTGGGACAGCAGGTCGGTGCCCGCGCCCCCGGCCCGGTGCGCGATCAGCTCGCCGAAGTAGGCGGTCATCTCGGCCCCGGCCGCCGCACTGGCCACCGCGGTCTCCTCGTCGGCCGCGCCGATCGGGTCGAGCGAGCGGGTGATCACCTCGGACCAGCGGCGCAGCAACGGACCGTCTTCGGCAGGCACGCCAAGCCATTCGCTGATGATGACGATCGGCAGCGGCGCGGCCAGGTCCTCAACCAGTTCCAGGCTGCCCCGCTCGGCGGCGGCGTCCAGGGCGGCGTCGACCAGTTCGGTGATCCGCGCGGCCAGTCCGGCCACCGCCCTTGGCGTGAACGCCTTGGCCACCAGTCCGCGCAGCCGGGTGTGGTCGGGCGGGTCGAGGAAGAGGAAGGACTGCGGCTCGGCCGGTTCCGGGGTGGGCCGGTTGCTCATCGCCGGGTCGTGCAGCACCCGCAGGCAGTCCCGGTGCGTGCCCACCGCGCCCATGGCGCCGTCCGGGCTGAGCAGCGGTCCCTGGGTGCGCAGGGCGTGGTAGAGCGGGTAGGGATCGGCCCGTGCGGCCGGTGTGAACAGCGCGGCGAGCGGGTTGGTGGTCATGCTTTTCTTACCCCCCAAGGGAAACGCCATCGCCGCGGGCGAACCGCGCGCGGCGATGGCGAGGATCCGGCTAGACGGCGGCCCTGGCGCGCACGATGTACTGGCCCATGCCCCCGCACCCGTTGGGGTTGGTGCGCTGGACGACGTACCCGGCCGGGATCGGCGAGCCCAGGCAGATCCACTGCCCGTCCCTGGCCAGCTCGATGTAGCGGCCCATGCCACCACAACCGTTGCCGTTCAACATGGTGATCACGTAACCGTCCGGGATCGGCGAGCCCAGGCACGTCCACTGCCCGTTACGCGGCAGCTCGATGTAGCGACCCATCCCGCCACAGCCGTTGCCGTTCAACATGGTGATCACATAGCCGTCCGGGATCGGCGAGCCCAGGCACGTCCACTGCCCATTGCGCGGCAGCTCGATGTAGCGACCCATCCCGCCACAACCGTTGCCGTTCAGCATCGTGATCACGTACGGGACCGGGATCGGTGACCCCAGACAGGTCCACTGCCCGTTGCGGGCCGGTTCCAGGTACCAGGAGCCGCCCTGGGGGCAGCCGTTGGCGTTGAGCATGGTGATCACGTGATTGGCGGGGATCGGCGAGCCCGCGCACACCCAGCCGGTGAAGGTCGGCCCAGCCGGCGCGGCCGGGGCCGCGGCGGCGGGCGCAACGGCAATTATGCCGCCAACGACGACCATTCCGGCGATCGAGGCGAGCATTTTCACCATTCTGGACCAGCTGGACCTGATCTTCATTAAATCTACTCCTCACGAGCACCGGACTTACCGAGAAAGAACAGCCCCAACACGGGCACGGTACCGCTGACCAGCCACGTCAATTCGAACCGAGCCAGCGAAGGCGGCACTGACGCTATCCGTACGCATACCGATCGGGAAATACGCCGAACTGACTAATCGGACAGTATGAAAATGCGGAGCACCCATAAAATGACGAATCCGACAAGGGGCTTTCGAACACTCCGCGATCCAGGTCACAATCACCCCCCTTGCCGAACTAGACAGCTCTGTCTATCGTCGTCCACGACTGAACAGACCTGTCTACCCAATCGGAGGTTCGGGCATGGCCCACACCTTGACCCGGAGCGGACGGCTGCCGGACTCGGCGGCGTTGTACCTGCTGGCCTCGCTGGTCGTCTCACTGCTGGCCTCCTCCAGCGCACCGACCCCGCTGTACGCCCACTACCAGGAACAATGGGGTTTCTCCCCGATCACCACCACCGTCGTGTTCGGGGTGTACGCGGTGTCCGTGCTGGCCGCGCTGCTGGTGCTGGGCAAGCTGTCCGACCACCTGGGCCGGCGGCCGGTGCTGCTGGTGGCGCTGGTCGTGCAGGCCGCCGCGATGCTGGTCTTCGCCACCGCGGACGGGGTGGGCGCGCTGCTGGTCGCCCGGGTGGTGCAGGGGGTGGCCACCGGCGCCGCCGTCGGTGCGCTCGGCGCGGGCATGCTCGACCTGGACGCGAAGCGCGGGCAGCTGGCCAACGCGGTCGCGCCCGGCATCGGCACCGCGGTCGGCGCGTTGTTCTCCGCCCTGCTGGTGCGCTACCTGCCCGCGCCAACCGAACTGGTCTACCTGGTGCTGCTGGTGGTGTTCCTGGTGCAGGGACTGGGCATCGTGCTCATGCGCGAGACCGTCAGCCGGGCCCCCGGCGCACTCGCCAGCCTCCGCCCGGAGATCATCCTGCCCTCGGCGGTGCGGGCACGGGTGCTCACCGCGGCGCCGGTGCTGTTCGCGGTGTGGGCGCTGGCCGGGCTCTACGGCGCGCTCGGCCCGGCCCTGGTGGCCAAGCTCGGCGGGGGCGGCTCGCCGCTGCTGGGTGGGCTGGCCCTGTTCACCATGGCCGGAATCGCCGCGCTGACCACCGTGGTGATGCGCAACCGCTCCCCCGAACTCACCATGCGCACCGGGGTGTTCGCGCTGATCATCGGCGTGGCGGTGACCCTGATCGCGCTGGAGATCGGTGCGCTGCCGCTGTTCTTCCTGGGCACCGCGATCGCCGGGGTCGGCTTCGGCGCCGGGTTCCAGGGCGGGCTGCGCACCTCGGTGCCGCTGGCCGAACCACACGAGCGGGCCGGGGTGCTCTCCCTGCTGTTCGTGGTGTCCTATCTCGGTTTCGGGCTGCCCGCGGTGGCCGCCGGGGTGCTGGTGGTGCACGGTCCCGGCCTGATCGGCGCGACGCTGATCTACGGCGGGGTGCTGATCGCGCTGGCCGTGCTGGCCCTGGTGCGGCTGTTCACCCCGGTCCCGGCGGGTGATCCCGAACCCGCGCTGTCCCGGTTGTAGCCTGGTGTTTCGGTCCGATCGAGGGAAGTGGTGGGGATGACGGCCAAGGTGTCCGCCCGCGAACGACTGCTGGCCGCCGCCGACGAGCTGTTCTACGCCGACGGCGTGCGCTCGGTGGGCATCGACCGGGTGATCGAGCACGCCGGGGTGGCGAAAGCCTCGCTGTACAACACCTTCGGCAGCAAGGACGAGCTGATCCACGCCTACCTCAAGGGCAGGCAGGACAAGATGTCCGGGCGCATCATGGCCGCGGTCGAGGCCGCCGGTACCCCGCGCGAGCGGGTGCTGGCGATCTTCGACGCGCAGGCCGCGCTGTACGCCGAAAGCGGCTTCCGCGGCTGCGCCTTCCACCGGGCCAGCGCGGAATCCCACCCCGGCGACCGGGTGGAACAGGCCACCAGGGAGTACCGCGGCTGGGTCCGCGGCCTGTTCGCCACCCTCGCCGGGCAGGCGGGCGCCAGGGACCCGGAGCTGCTGGCCCACCAGCTGCACCTGCTCTACGACGGCACCGGCCACGCCACCCGCACCGACCGCGATTCCAGCGCCACCACGGCCGCCAGGGCCGCGGCCGCCGCCCTGCTCACCGCCGCCGTTTCCTGATCCGCCTGCGCACACCGCGCCCGGCCGCTACCCTCTCGTGATGATCGAGAAGAAGAAGCGCCGCCGGTGGTGGGTGCTCGGCCCGATCCTGGTGCTGCTGGTCCCGATCCTGCTCTACGCGCCGTTCCTGGGCTGGGAATACACCCGCCCGCAGCCTGATCCGGTGCCCGGCAGCGGCCAGGTGTCCACCGCCGCCGCACCCTGGGTGGTGGTGATCGGCAACCCGACCACCTACGCCGACTCCCCCAGCAACAAGCTCTGCGTCGGCACCCTGGTCGCCCCCAAGGCGGTGGTCACCGCCGCGCATTGCCTCGGCCAGGCCACCCCGGCCGAGCTGACCATCACCGTCGGCCGGGACGACCTGCGCGGCACCGCCGGAAAGACCGTGCGGGTGGCCAACACCTGGCGGGAACCCGGCTACCCCAAGGGAATCGCCGAGGAGTCCTTCTTCGGCGGCGCGTTCGGCAAGGTCACCCTGGCCCCCGCCGACATCGGCCTGATCACCCTGGCCGAACCCCTGGACACCCCGGTGCTCCCGCTGGCCGATCCCGGGAACGGGCCGAAGGGCGGGGAAAGCGCCACCGTGTACGGCTGGCGCATGTCCCCCGCCGACGACCCCCTGCTGTGGCAGGCCCCGACCGCGGTGGCCGAGGACGCCGAATGCGTGCGCCGGGCCGCGGACAGCGTCCGCTTCATGCCACCGCGCTGGTGGGGCCTGCGCTACGACCCCGACTCCTACCTGTGCGTTGGCGCGGACCGGGCGATCCGGTTGCGTGCCACCGACAGCGGCTCCCCCGTCGTGGTCGGCGGCCGCCTGGCGGGCGTGGCCTCCTGGTCGGCCAGTGCCGCGCCGTCAGCCCCGGACTACTACACCCGGGTGGCGAATTTCCAGCCACAGCTGGCTTCCCTCATCGCCGCGATCCGCTGAGTCCACAGTGGACGAACCTCAAACGGTCACAGTGGCAACGGGCTCCAGCCCATTGTTCTTGGCATAGGCGTTCTCCACCCCCACCAACAGCTCCACGATCTCGAAGTAGTGCTCCCAGAAAGGTGTGTCCCGCAACGCCTCCACCAACTGCTGGAACGACTCGTGGTCCACCGCCTCCCACACCCAGACGTCGGTGACCCGCGCCGAGTAGAACTCGGTGTCGTAGAAGCGGGAACGCACCCCGCGCACCCGGTCCTTGATCGCGGGCAGGATCTCGGTGGTGAAGGCCGCCACCCGCTGCTCAGGCGTCAGCCCCAGCCAGGCCCGGGTGGTCTTCACCAGCATGAACGCGGTCAGGTTCGACTCGAAAGTCCCAGTTGTCATGCCCACGACACTAGAAACCCCACACCCCTGCGCGCCACGCAACTTTGGCAACGATGACTTGCGTAGCATGCAACCATGCCCGACCAACTCGACCTGAACCTGTTGCGGGTCTTCGACGCACTGCTCCAGGACGGCAGCGTCACCGCCGCGGCCGAGCGACTGCACCTGTCCGTACCCGCGGCCAGCCGGGCCCTGGGCCGGTTGCGGCGAGCCATGGGCGACCCGATCCTGGTCCGCGCCGGACGCGGCCTCGCACCCACCCCCTTCGCCCTGCGCACCGCCCCACGGGTCCGCTCACTGCTGGAACAGGCGGCGGCGCTGATCAGCACCGACCGCGAATTCACCGTCGCCGACCTGCGCCGCACCTTCACCATCCGGATCAACGACGGCATCGCCGCCACCCTGGCCACCACGGCCGTCACCGCACTCGCCCCCAGCGTGACCCTGCGCTTCGTACCCGAGGGCGACGAGAGCGTGGAGGCATTGCGAGACGGTTCGGTCGACCTGGACATCGGCGCCGGCGAGTCCACCACCCCCGACCTGCGCACCACCCCGCTCTACACCGAACGCCTGGTAGGCATCGTGCGCGCGGACAGCCCACTGGGCCGGACCCGCAAACCCACCCTCAAGCAGCTCTGCAAGTACCCCCACGTCTCCGCCTCCCGCCGCGGCCGCACCAGGGGCCCACTGGACGACGCCCTGAATTCCGTTGGCCTGCAACGACATGTAGCCGCAGTGGTACCCACCGCCACTGCGGCCGCCCTACTGGTCGCCGCAAGCGACCACATCGGCCTGGTACCCCAACGACTAGCCGAGCAGTACGCCAAGCCCATCGGCCTGCGCTGGTTCCCGATCCCCGCGAACCTGCCCGAGGTCCAGGTACGCCTGTGCTGGCACGCCCGCCTGGACGCCGACCCAGCCCAACGCTGGCTACGCGACACCATCGGCGCGGCCCTGAACTAACCAGGCAGCTCACCAGTGATCAGCAAAAACGGCGCCCGATCCCGTTCAGCCGCCCAACTCCGCGACCCCACCAACCCCGGCTCAGCCACCCCAGCCGCATCCGCCCACAACGGCGTAATCCGCGAAACAACCCGAAAACCCGCGCCAGTCAACAAATCCTCGTAGGTCGACACCGGCCAATGCACATCCACAGTGCCAACCCAACTCCCGTCCGTGCGCCGCACCTGAACCGGCAACGGCTCCCCCACCAGGTAGTTGTGCCCCCGCACCCCACGCCGAAACCCACTGAACTCACCGTTGGCCTGCGCCGGATTCGGCCCAAGCACGGTAAACCGCCCCCCGGGCCGCAACACCCGACTGACCTCGGCGACCATCCGCTGCAGCCGGTCGAGTTCAGGCACGCAGATGAACATGAAGCAGGACATGGCCAGATCCACCGAGTCATCCGCCAGAAACGGCAGCAGGTCGGACACGCTGAGCTGGTAGTCGATCCCCGGATGCGGCCGCCGCCCAGCGATCTCCAGCATGGCCGCAGAGAAGTCCGTCGCCACCACCGAGATGTCGTGCCGATCGGCGAACCACCGGGTAACCGCCCCCGGCCCACACCCCAGATCCAGCAACCGATCCCCGTCCCGCAATCCCAGCTCGCCGGGCACGAACGGGTAGCCGAGCAGCCAACACGCCCCGTCGTCCCAGGTGTCGTAGTCCTCGGCGATGTCCTGGGTCACCCAGCTCTGCGCGGCATGGGTCACTCGGCGGTCGGGGCGGTAGTCATGGCGGTGATCCCTTCGGAGACGGTGTCGCTGTCCACCGTGTCACTGATGATCGGCATCGCGAGACCGCCGATCAGTGAAATCCGGGATCCGCGAGCCGCCGGGTGCGGGGAGGGGCGAGTGCGGTCGTGGGTGCGGACGCGGTCGTGGATGCGGGTGCGGGTGCCGAGCCGTCGGGTGCGGATGCGGTCGCCGAGCGCATCGGTGCTGGCCACGAACTGGTCGATCGCCCCGATCAGCGGCAGTGCGCGCAACTCGGGGTCGCGGATGGTCGCCTGCGGGGCCGCGGTGAAGCGTTCGGCGTGCAAGTGGCGGTGAGCGCTCGTCGATACGATGGGTCTCGATTCGGTACACTGGTTTCGAGCAATCCGGGTGTTTTGGTGGTACATAAGCCCTGGTCGCCGAGGATCTTTCACCCTTTCGGATTAGAAGATCCAGACGGCAAGGCAACCAAAACGGGGGTTTGAGCGTTCCGCTAGAGAGCGGTGGCGGGGCGGAGGGCCGGAGGCTCGGTGCCGGCCAGCAGCCGCCCGGACACCTCGACGCAGTGTTCGGCCAGGCCGACCGGGTACAGGAGGAGCTGCGGGCGCGGTCCCCGGTCGCGGGCGGTGGAGCGGGCGGTGCCGAAGCCGAGGACCTCGGAGCCGGGCCCGAGCAACCTCGCGCTGTGCGTCAGCCCACGGCTAGGCCGCAGCCCACGGCCAGGGCCACGGCCAGCCCACGAAGGTGCTGGCCCTGGGCTGGGCGCCAGCCCAGGTAAGTGCCGGTCCAGTGAGAGACGGACGGCTTCCCGGCAGAGGCGGGCGACAAGTTCCGCACCCGGGATGAACGCTAGGGACACTCGGCATGGCTGCTGGGGAGCTTCGCCTGCCGCAGCGTGCCCGAGGACCCGAGCCAGGCCCGAGTCTGGGCCGGGCCAGCCGGGCCTGGGCCGAGCAGGGCCCGAGGCTGCGGCAGGCGAAGCTCCCCAGAGCCGGGTCTGAGCCGGGCACGGCCTGGGCCGAGCCCGGCCTGGGGCTGGGCCGAGCAGGGCCCGGGTCGCGAGCGGGCTTCAGCCCACCATCACCGGATGCCGCACCACCGCGCCAAACAGGTACCCAAACCGATTGAACGGCACCTCCCGCGGCTGAGTCGCGCCCGTGCTGTCACTGGCCGCAGCCAGCAGCGTGTACGCCCCCGACCGCTCCGGCCGCCAGGCAAAGCTCCACGGCAGCCACGCCTGATCCCGGCTCAGCCGACGCGGATGCGCCGGCCGCCAGCTCGCGCCCCCGTCGACGCTGATCCGCACCCCACGCACCCGCCCGACCCCCGCCCCCGACCAGGACCGCCCGGTCAGCAGATGCGTCCGCCCCACGGCCAGCCGAGCCTCGCTGGGCAGCTCGAACGCGCTCTTGGTGACCTGGTTGGTCAGCGGTGCGCTGCCCTCCTGCGGGTAGCTCGGGCCGAACAACCGGTAGAACTGGGTGTTCCACGGCGAGAACAGCGGACGGTCCGCCACCTCGATCTCGCCGACCCACTTGATGCTGGAGATCCCGGTCCAGGACGGCACGATCAGCCGCACCGGGAACCCGTGATCCGGCGGCAGCGGTTCGCCGTTCATCTCGTACGCCAGCAGCGTGTCCCGCAACGCCTTGGCCACCGGCAGCGGTCTGCGCACCCGGCCCAGGTTGGCCCCGCCCTCCACGAACTCCGGGTCCAGGCCGCTGGGCAGTACGTCCACCGCGGCCTCGGTCAGGCCGGCCCGTTCCAGCACCGTGGCCAGCCGGACCCCGCGCCAGCGGGCCACGCCGACCCCGCCCAGCGTCCACGGCGTACCGGGGGCGGGGGTGCCCTGTTGGGAGCCGTAGAAGCTGCGGCCGTTGCCGGCGCACTCGACGAAAGCGGTGGTCGTCTCGGCGGGCATGCCGAGCAGGTCCTCGTAGCTGAACTCGACTGGCCGGTCCCTGGTCGGTGTGCCGTGCAGGCCGGTGCCGAACAGGCGCAGCCGCCAGGTGTGTGCGTCGATCCGGGGGGTGCCGGTGTGGTTGCGGACGAAGAAGCGGTCGTTGGGCACCAGGTGGCCCTGGCCCCTCATGGCCTCCCAGCGCATCTCCGCGTTGGTGCCGTGCGGGATGAACAGCTCGGGCGGCAACGGTTTGACGATGGTGGCCTGGCGCTCGCCCGCGACGGCCAATCCGCCCGCGGTCGCGGACAGCGCGGCGGCCGCGCCCAGGCCGGCGGTCAGGCGGAGTAGGGCGCGGCGGGACAGGCCGGCCAGGCGTTGCCGGTCGTAGGCCGCCTCGTCCGTCAGGTCGCGATGGGACATTGGGTCAGTATTGGCTGGTCCGGGGCGTGAAAAGACCAGTTGCCCGGAGGGCCACCCCATCGAGCCGACTCCGGGGAGAAGCGGGAGATCGGCCGTGGCGGACAATCGATGCACTGGGAACGGCGAGGAACGGGGTGCGGGTGCGGCGGGTGGTCGAGGTGGTCGGGATCGGGGCGGGCGATCCGGGGCAGATCACGGTGGAGGCGGTGGACGCGCTGCGGCGCGCCGATGTGGTGTTCTTCCTGGACAAGGCCGGGCAGGCGCGCGAACTCTCGGACCTGCGCCAGGTCATCCTGGACACCCACGTGCCCGGCGGCGGCTACCGGGTGGCTCGGGTCGAGGACCCGCCCCGGCGGCGGGACGGCGACGGGTATGTCGAGGCGGTGGCGGACTGGCGGGCGCGGCGGGTCGAGCTGTGTGCCGAGTTGATCGCCGAGCACCTGGGGCCGACCGAGACCGGGGCGTTCCTGGTGTGGGGCGATCCGGCGCTCTACGACAGCATCATCGCGGTGGTCGAGGGGGTGCTGGCCGGGGGCGCGGACTTCGAGGTGCGGGTGCGGCCGGGGATCAGCAGCCTGTCCGCGCTGGCCGCCCGGCACCGGATCACCTTCAACCAGATCGCCGGTGCGGTGCAGATCACCACCGGACGCCGGCTCGCCGACGGCTGGCCCGAGGGCGTGGACGATGTGCTGGTGATGCTCGACGCACACAACACCTTCCTCGAACACCTTGACGAACCGGGCGCGACCATCCATTGGGGCGCCTACGTGGGCACCGCGGACGAGATCCTGATCGCCGGACCGCTGGTGGCGGTGGCCGAACAGATCGTGGCGAGCAGGCAACGTGCCAGGGACGCCAAGGGGTGGATCATGGACTCCTACCTGCTGCGCCGTTCTGCCGGTGGAGTCTAAGGAAAATCCCAGATCCTGAGCGTTGCTCCCACGGTGCGCTACGCTCGCGAGGCTGGTGGTTCGCCCGGCCGTTGAACGGCTTGGCGAGGCAAGAGGGAACCCGGTGCGAATCCGGGACTGCCCCGCAGCGGTGAACGGGAACGAAAGCCGTCATCAAGCACTGCGCGCGAGCGTGGGAAGCGACGGCCGGTAGGAGCGAGCACGGCGCCCGTGAGTCCGAAGACCTGCCACTGGTCCGTGAGCCCGCCGGGTTCACGGTGGTCCGGAAGCCTCTCGGGTGGGCTTGTGCGGACGCGGCCTCGTGCCGCCCGCCGGCGTGCCCTGGGATCAATCCGGACTCCTGCACGCTCGCGAGGAGAGAGCTTGTGACCAGCGGTATCGGCGCCACCGTCCTGGGCTATCCGCGGATCGGTCCGCGCCGGGAACTCAAGCGCGCGGTGGAGCAGTACTGGGCGGGCCGCATCGGCCGCGACGCCCTGCTCGCCACCGCCAAGGAGTTGCGCACTTCCACCTGGCTGGAACTGCACGACGCGGGGCTGGATTCGGTCCCCTCCAACACGTTCTCCTTCTACGACCAGGTGCTGGACACCGCGGCCCTGGTCGGCGCGGTCCCTGCGCGCTACCGCCAGGACAACGACCTGGACACCTACTTCGCCGCCGCGCGGGGCACCGATGAGGTGCCGCCGCTGGAGATGACGAAGTGGTTCGACACCAACTACCACTACCTGGTGCCCGAGATCGACCAGGACACCGTGTTCTTCCTGGCCGGTGGCAAGCCGATCGAGGAGTACCGGGAGGCCAAGGCGCTGGGTGTGGACACCCGCCCGGTGCTGCTCGGCCCGGTCACCTTCCTGCTGCTGGCCAAGGGCGCTGACCCGCTGGCCCGGCTGGACGACCTGCTCGCGGTCTACGTGGAGCTGCTCGGCGCGCTGGCCGCCGAGGGCGTGTCCTGGGTGCAGTTCGACGAGCCCGGTTTCGCCGCGGACCGCACCGAGGAGGAGCTGGCCGCGCTGGGCCGCGCCTACGAGCGCCTGGCCGCGGTGCCGAACCGGCCGAAGCTGCTGGTCACCGGCTTCTACGGCCCGCTCGGCCCGGCACTGCCGGTGCTGGCGGGCACCGACATCGAGGCCATCGCGGTCGACCTGGTGGCCGGTACCACCGAGGGCATCGCCAGCGTTCCGGCGCTGCGCGGCAAGACCCTGGTCGCCGGTGTGATCGACGGCCGCAACGTGTGGCGCGCGGACCTGCGCGCGGCGCTGGCCAAGGCGGTCTCGCTGCTGGGCGCGGCCGACGAGGTCGTGGTCGGCACCTCCTCCACGCTGCTGCACGTGCCCTATGACCTGGACGCCGAGACCGGTCTGGAGCCGGAGGTCCGCTCCCGGCTGGCCTTCGCCAGGCAGAAGGTGCGCGAGGTCGTGCTGCTGGGCCGCGCGCTCCGTGAGGGCGCCACCGGTGAGTGGGCCGACGAGGCCGTCCAGCCCACCGCCGAGCCGCGCCGGGACGACGCGGTGCGCGCCAAGGTCGCCGCGTTGCAGCCCGCGGATCGCCTGCGCGCGCCCTACGCCGAGCGGGCCGCCGCCCAGGACGCCAGCCTTGGTCTGCCGCCGCTGGCCACCACCACCATCGGTTCCTTCCCGCAGACCGGCGAGATCCGCACCGCGCGGGCCGGGCTGCGCACCGGGGACCTCACCCAGGCGCAGTACGACGAGCGGATGCGCGCCGAGATCGCCCGGGTGATCAAGCTCCAGGAGGACATCGGCCTGGACGTGCTGGTGCACGGTGAGCCCGAGCGCAACGACATGGTGCAGTACTTCGCCGAGCACCTGGACGGCTTCGCCTCCACCGAACTCGGCTGGGTGCAGTCCTACGGCTCGCGCTGCGTGCGGCCGCCGATCATCCACGGCGACGTCACCCGGCCCAAGCCGATCACCGTGGACTGGGCCACCTACGCCCAGTCGCTGACCAGCAAGCCGGTCAAGGGCATGCTGACCGGCCCGGTGACCATCCTGGCCTGGTCCTTCGTCCGCGATGACCAGCCGCTTGGCCAGACCGCCGACCAGGTGGCACTGGCGCTGCGCGATGAGATCGCCGACCTGGAGGCCGCGGGCATCCAGATCATCCAGGTCGACGAGCCCGCGCTGCGCGAGCTGCTGCCGCTGCACGCGGCCGACCAGCCGGAGTACCTCGAGTGGTCGGTGGGCTCCTTCCAGCTCGCCGTCGCCGGGGCCGCGCCGGCCACCCAGATCCACACGCACCTGTGCTACTCGGAGTTCAGCGAGGTCATCGACGCCATCGACGGCCTCGGCGCGGACGTGACCACCATCGAGGCCGCCCGGTCCAAGATGGAGGTCCTGGAAGACCTGCGCGCCACCGGCTTCAGCCGCGGCGTTGGTCCGGGTGTCTACGACATCCACTCCCCGCGGGTGCCCGGACAGGACGAGGTCACCGACCTGGTCGCGGCCGCGGCCGCCGCGGTGCCGCCCAAGCGGCTGTGGATCAACCCGGACTGCGGGCTGAAGACCCGCGGTTACGCCGAGGTCGAGCCCGCCCTGCGGCACCTGGTCACCGCGGCCCGCAAGGTCCGCGAAACCCTGGTCTGACAACGAAAAAGCGCGTGGTGCGCGGGGGAGACATCCCGCGCACCACGCGCCGACCCGCCCGATCCCTAGACGGGCGGGTGGTCCAGCACGACCACGCCGTCGTGGTCGCTGACCAGGAAATCGCCGGGGCAGAAGGTGATCCCGCCGAACTCCACCGGCACGTCCACCTGCCCGGCCCCGGTTTTGGCGCTGCGCCGTGGATTCGTGCCCAGTGCCTTGATCCCGATGTCCAGGGTGCGCAGCACCGCGGCATCCCGGACCGCCCCGTGCACGAGCAGGCCGCGCCAGCCGTTGCGCCGGGCCAGTTCCGCGATAAGATCGCCGACCAGCGCGGTGTGCGTGGACCCGCCGCCGTCGACCACCAGCACCCGGCCATCCCCCGGCTCGGACAGCACCGCTTTCAGCAATGCGTTGTCCTGTAAGCAGGAGACCGTGCGGACCGGCCCGGCGAAGACCAGCCTGCCGCCGAACTGGCGGAACTGGGTGTCGCAGCTGCGCACCGCGTCGCCCTCCCGGTCGGCCAGATCGGCGGTGGCGAAGGTCTTCGTCGTGGCGGTGCTCATGACGCGCGCACCGCCAGGTGACCGGCGTAGGCCGTGGTGGTGAAGAACGACGGCGGCCGCTCCGCCAGCGCGTTCGCGGTGAACAAGGCGCGCACCGCGTCCCGGCGTTCCGGCCGGATCTCCAGCAACTCCTTGTCCAGCATGGCCTGCACCAGTTCCTCGCTGACCATGCCGCCCTCGGCCAGCGGGGTGATGTGGTAGAGCCACTGCCACACCTGGCAACGCGCGATCTCGGCGGTGGCCGCGTCCTCCATCAGGCCCCCGATGGAGGCCGCCCCTGTCCCGTCCAGCCAGGCCTGGAAGTACTGCGCCGCAACGGAGATGTTGCCGCGCAGCCCCGCCTCGGTGACCCGGCCGGGGGTGCGGTCCACGGCCAGCAACTCGGTCGCGGTGACCGTGACGTCCGGGCGCTGCCGGTCGAGCTGGTCGGGCTGGCCGAACGCCTTCGCGCACACCGGGACCAGGCCGGGGTGGGCCACCCAGGAGCCGTCGAAGCCGTCCCCGGCCTCGCGTTCCTTGTCCTCGCGCACCTTCTCCAGCACCACGGTGTTGGATTCGGCGTCCCGGCTGGGGATGAAGGCGGCCATGCCGCCGATGGCGTGCGCGCCGCGCTGGTGGCAGGTGCGCACCAGCAGTTCGGTGTAGGCGCGCATGAACGGCACCGTCATGGTCACCTGGCCGCGGTCGGGCAGCACGAACTCCGGGCGGTGGCCGAAGTTCTTGATGACACTGAAGATGTAGTCCCAGCGGCCCGCGTTGAGCCCGGCGCTGTGCTCGCGCAGCTCGTAGAGGATCTCCTCCATCTCGAAGGCCGCGGTGCTGGTCTCGATCAGCACGGTGGCCCGGATGGTGCCCTGCGGGATGCCGAGTTCCCGCTGGGCGTAGGTGAAGACGTCGTTCCACAGCCGCGCTTCGAGGTGGCTTTCCAGCTTGGGCAGGTAGAAGTACGGGCCGTGGCCGCGCTCGATCTGCCGCTGCCCGCAGTGGAAGAGGTAGAGGCCGAAGTCGAGCAGGCTGGCCGAGATCGGCCTGCCCTCCACCACCACGTGCTTGTCCACCAGGTGCCAGCCACGCGGCCGCACCACGATGGTGGCCACTTCCGCGCCGAGGGCGTAGTGCTTGCCGCCCTCGGCGGTGAAGTCGATCCGCCGCTCGATCGCGTCGATCAGGTTGAGCTGACCGGTGACGATGTTGGCCCAGGTGGGCGCGGTGGCGTCCTCGAAATCGGCCATCCACACCTTCGCGCCGGAGTTGAGCGCGTTGATCGCCATCTTGCGCTCCGGCGGCCCGGTGATCTCCACCCGGCGATCGCGCAGGCCCGGCGCGGGCTGGGCCACCCGCCAGGTCGGGTCCTCACGGATCGCCCTGGTCTCCGGCAGGAAGTCGGGCAGCCCGCCCTCGGCGAAGAACTCCCGCCGTTCCCGCCGCGCGGCGAGCAGTTCGGCGCGGCGGCCGGCGAACCGGTCGTCCAGCCGCACCACGAACTCGATCGCCTCCGGCGTCAGGACCTCCTCGAACCGCTCGCCCCACGGGCCGGTGAGCTGGACTCTGCTGGGCACGATGCCTCCTCTGCGGTCTCTGGGACGGGGACTCAGGCGAACTGGGCGGCTTCGGTGGACTCGGCCAGCGCGGTGGTCGAGGCCGCCGGGTTGATCGCGGTGCTGACCAGGTCGAAGTAGCCGGTGCCGACCTCGCGCTGGTGCTTGGTCGCGGTGTAGCCCTCGGCCTCGGCGGCGAACTCGCGCTCCTGCAGCTCCACATACGCGGTCATGCCGGTGGCCGCGTAGCCCTTGGCCAGGTCGAACATGGAGTGGTTGAGCGCGTGGAACCCGGCGAGGGTGATGAACTGGAACTTGTAGCCCATGTGGCCGAGTTCGCGCTGGAACTTGGCGATGGTGGCGTCGTCGAGGTGACGGCGCCAGTTGAACGAGGGCGAGCAGTTGTAGGCCAGCAGCTGGTCCGGGTACTGCGACTTGATGGCCTCGGCGAAGCGGCGGGCCACCTCCAGGTCCGGCGTGCCGGTCTCCATCCACAGCAGGTCGGAGTGCGGGGCGTAGGCCAGGCCGCGGGCGATGCAGGGCTCGATCCCGTTGCGCACCCGGTAGAAACCCTCCGCGGTGCGCTCGCCGGTGACGTAGGGCTGATCCCGCTCGTCCACGTCACTGGTGATCAGGTTGGCGGCCTCGGCGTCGGTGCGGGCGATCACCAGCGTGGGCACGCCGGCGATGTCGGCGGCCAGCCGGGCCGAGGTCAGCGTGCGCACGTGCTGGCCGGTGGGGATGAGCACCTTGCCGCCCAGGTGGCCGCACTTCTTCTCCGAGGCGAGCTGGTCCTCCCAGTGCACGCCTGCCGCGCCAGCGGCGATCATGCCCTTCATCAGCTCGAAGGCGTTGAGCGGGCCGCCGAAACCGGCCTCGGCGTCGGCCACGATCGGGGCCAGCCAGTGCGGGGCGTTCGGCTCGTTCTCGGCGTGGCTGATCTGGTCGGCGCGCAGCAGCGCGTTGTTGATCCGGCGCACCACCTGCGGCACCGAGTTGGCCGGGTAGAGGCTCTGGTCCGGGTAGGTCTGGCCGGACAGGTTGGCGTCCGCGGCGACCTGCCAGCCGGAGAGGTAGATGGCCTTGAGGCCGGCCCTGACCTGCTGCACGGCCTGGTTGCCGGTCAGCGCGCCGAGGGAGTTGATGTAGTCCTCGGTGTGCAGCAGCTCCCACAGCCGCTGCGCGCCCAGCCGGGCCAGGGTGTGCTCCTCGACCACGCTGCCACGCAGCCGGACCACGTCCTCGGCGGTGTGCGTGCGCTCGATGCCGGCCCAGCGGGGGTCGGTGGCCCAGTTCTCAGCGATCTGCTTCGCGCTCAACATGTCGAGGACATTGGCAGGAATTCACCGCACCGGTCGAGATCCGCAATCTGCCAATTTCTGAAAATCTTCAACGGCGATTCTGCGAATCTTGCGAATTCGGGAATTAGCCAGCAGGCCCTAGGCTGGTCATCACTGGAGGTGCGGGATGGCCAAGACCTTCGTCGGCGGCAGGGTGCGCAGGCTGCGCGAGGAGCGGGGGCTGAACCAGGTCGACCTCGCGCGCTCGCTGGGCATCTCGCCGAGTTACCTCAACCAGATCGAGCACGACTCCCGGCCGCTGACCGTTCCGGTGCTGCTCAAGATCACCGAGACCTTCGGCGTTGACGCCTCCTTCTTCGCCGCCCAGGACTCCGCGCGGCTGTTCGCCGAACTGCGCGAGGCCCTGTCCTCGGCCGAGGTTTCAGCCGATGACCTGCGGGAACTCGCCACTTCCCGGCCTGAGCTGGCCAAGGCGGTGATCGCGTTGCACCGGCGCAACCAGCACCTGGACGAGCAGCTCGGCCTGCTCGCCGGGGACCGCGCGGTGGAGTCGGTGATCGGCGCGCACGAGCGGGTCCGCGACTTCTTCTACACCTACGCCAACCACTTCCCCAGCCTGGACGACGCGGCCGAGCAGGTGGCCGGGGTGATCGGCATCCGGCCCGGCGAGGTGCGCGCCGCGCTGACCGCCAGACTGGCCGACAAGCACGGTGTGCACGTGCGCACCATGGTGGGTGATGTAGCTCATAAGGGTTCGGCAGGTGAATTGCACCACTTCGATCCGGCCACCAGGACACTCAGCCTTTCGCTGAACATGCGACCTGGCCAGCAGGCTTTCCGGATGGCCACCCAAATCGCGTTACTCGAATTCGGCGATTCACTGGACGCCATTGTCCGGGACAGCGCCGAGCCCGAGGGCCCGGTCCGCTCGCTGATCCGGGTCGGCCTGGCCCGCTACGCCGCGGCCGCGCTGGTGATGCCCTACCGCGCCTTCCACGAGACCGCCGAGCGGCTGCGCTACGACATCGAACTGCTGGCCGACCACTTCGCCATGGGCTTCGAGACCATCTGCCACCGGCTGACCACCCTGCAACGGCCGGGTGCGCGCGGGGTGCCGTTCTCCTTCGTGCGGGTGGACCGGGCCGGGAACGTGTCCAAACGCCAGTCCGCCACCGGTTTCCACTTCTCCAGGGCGGGCGGCACGTGTCCACTGTGGAGCGTCTACAGCGCGTTCTCCGCCCCCGGCCGGGTGATCACCCAGGTGGCCGCGATGCCGGACGGCCAGCGCTACTTCTGGGTCGCCCGCACGGTCTCCCGCAGCCGCGGCGGCTACGCGAGTCCCGGCAAGTCCTTCGCGGTCGGCCTGGGTTGCGAGATCCGGCACGCCGGCCGCCTGGTCTATTCGGCGGGCACCGACCTGGACGACGCGGCCGCGGCCACCCCGATCGGCCCCGGCTGCCAGACCTGCGACCGCCCGCTGTGCCCGCAGCGTTCGTCCCCACCGATCGGCAAGCCGCTGCGGGT
Source organism: Crossiella cryophila (assembly GCF_014204915.1). NCBI lineage: Bacteria > Bacillati > Actinomycetota > Actinomycetes > Pseudonocardiales > Pseudonocardiaceae > Crossiella > Crossiella cryophila. The sequence continues at coordinate 5,272,820 of NZ_JACHMH010000001.1, read as the reverse complement.
GGACGAGAATCGCAGCACGTTCGTGCCGTACCCACTGCAACCGTTCCGGGAGGGGTCTCGTTGACCGAGCCCAAGGTGGCTGAGCGCAGAGGAGTGCTGGTGACGGGGGCTTCCCGGGGCATCGGCCGCGCGGTCGCACTCGCCTTCGCCCACGCGGGCGAGCGGGTCGCCGTGCACAGCACCCGGCCGCACGAGGAAGCCAAGTCGACCCTGGCCGCCCTGCCCGGCACCGGCCACGCCCTGGTCACCGGCGACCTGGCCGATCCGGCCGCCGCGGCCCGGATCGCCACCGACGCCATCATCGCCCTTGGCCGGGTCGACGTCCTGGTCAACAACGCCGGCGTGGCCCCCACCGCGGAGAACCGCCACGCCCCAGCCGAGGTCGACTACGCCGACTGGGTCGCCACCTGGCAACACATGATCCAGGTCAACTTGCTCGGCGCCGCCAACGTCACCTGGGCGGTGGCCCGCCACCTCATCGACCGCGGCGCCCCCGGCAGCATCGTCAACATCGGCTCCCGCGGCGCTTACCGAGGCGAACCCACCCACCCCGCCTACGCCGCGAGCAAGGCGGCCCTGCACGCCCTCGGCCAATCCCTGGCCATCGCCCTCGCGCCCCACCACATCGCCGTGACCTCAGTGGCCCCCGGCTTCATCGCCACCGAACGCCAGCAACCCAAACTCGCGGCCCCCTCCGGTGAGGCCCTCCGCCAGGAAAGCCCCTTCGGCCGAGTAGGCACCCCGGAGGAAGTAGCCCACACCGTCCTCCACCTCTCCGCCCCAGCCTCCGCCTGGACCTCCGGCACCATCATCGACCTCAACGGAGCCTCCCACCTCCGCCCCTAACCCCTCCTCCACCGTGTTGGCCGATCTCGTACGCCGTGTTGGCCGTTGTCGTACGCCGTGTTGGCCGATCTCGTACGCCGTGTTGGCCGTTGTGGTACGCCGTGTTGGCCGATCTCGTACGCGGGGTGGCGGTTACTTCGTCGCGGAGGCCCAGCGGGGGCGGTACTCGACGTGGATCCCGCGCGCGTTGCCGAGTACGCCTTCGTCCCAGTCGATGCGGGAGAACACGTGATCGGCCGGGTCCTCGCCAGGGGCGGTGCCCGGGGCGCGGAAGGCGAGGTCGAAGAAGCGGTCGGCGGTGTGCCGGAACACGGGCGCGCTGCCGGAAAGGAAGACGGTGTCGGCGTGGCTGCGCTCGTTGAGGAGATCCTGGTTGTCGCGGTGCAGCAGGGCTTGACGGTCGACGCGGTCCGGGTCCGGCAGGTCGCTGTCGGGGAGGTGCACGGTTTGCGGCTTGCCCTTGTCCAGGGCTGATCGCAGTCGGGGCCAGAGGGAGGCGCGGAGCTGGAGGCTGTGCTGGCAGAGGACGAGGTCCTTGCGCTGACCGGGGAGGTCCTCGCCGCCGAGCGCGCGGTCGCCGTTGCGGAGGGGGAGGTGGATGATGGTGTGCTTGGAGCGGGCGGCCAGGAGCCAGAGGATGCCTAAGCGGTAAGCGGAGCCTCGGTCGACGCGTAGCCAGAGCTGCCAGCTCACGTCCCAGAACTCGGCGTGCGCGAGACCGCCAGCCGGGCGGATCACCCGCCAGTCCCGGCCGTCGAGGCGAGCCTGGTGCACCGTGATCGGCATCTTCATCTCGCGACCCCTCCCCCCGGAGTGTTGGCCGTTGTTGTACGGGGTCTTGGCCGTTGTGGGCCAAGATCACAAGATTACAGGCGTCCTCGCCGGACAGGCAGACCTCAAAGGATGGGGGAAGAACGAAGAGCAGTACTCGGGTGGGGTTCTCGAAAAGCCAGCCCCGCTGCCCGTTCGGGCTTCGCCCGGCTGCCGGACTCCGGGCCTCGCCCGCCCACAACGGCCAACACACCGTCCCACAACGGCCAAGACCCCGTACCAGAACGGCCAACACTCCGGCAGGGTTGAACCCTCGCCCGCGTGTTGGCCGTTGTTGTACACCATGTTGGCCGAAGTTGTACGCCATGTTGGCCGAAGTTGTACGGTCGCCGCGTCCACGTTGCTGCGCCACGCCGGGTTGTCCCGCTTCGCCTCGCGCCCAGCCGCGCCGCGCACCTCGCCGGGCAGGGCCTCCGCCGCCGCACCGCCCCATCTCTGCGAATCGAGTCTCCCCCTCCGCGGCTCCCCGGCGCGCCGCCTCGCCGACCCGACCCTCCGCGCGGCGCGCGGCGCCGAGCAGTCAGGCCGGGCCTCCCCGCCCAGCCGCCACGCCCGACGTGCCCACCCGGCACCCCCGCCCCGGCCCGCCGTCGCCCGCCATCCCCTACCGCACGTCCCACAACGGCCAACATGGCGTCCACAACGGCCAACACGGCGTACGAGAACGGCCAACACGCCGGGGTGGGGGTTAGGTGAGGGGGCGTTCTGGGGGGCCGGTGTAGATGCTGGTGGGGCGGATGAGGCTGTTGGCGGCCAGTTGTTCGGTGATGTGGGCTGTCCAGCCGGTGATGCGGGCCGCGACGAAGATGGGGGTGAAGACGGGGGTGTCGAAGCCCATCAGGTGGTAGGCGGGGCCTGCGGGGTAGTCGAGGTTGGGGTGTAGGGATTTGGCGGTGAGCATGGCTTTGGCTAGGGCTTCGTAGGTTTCGAGGAGGTGGGTGCCGTTGCGGTGGGTGGCTACTTCGGCGAGGGCCTGGCGCATGGTGGGGACTCGGGAGTCGCCGTTTTTGTAGACGCGGTGGCCGAAGCCCATGATGGTGCGTTTGGCGGCGAGGGCTTCGCGGAGCCAGGGTTCGGCGCGGGCTGGGGTGCCGATTTCGGTGAGGACTGCCATGACCGCTTCGTTGGCGCCGCCGTGCAGGGGGCCTTTGAGGGCGCCGATGGCTGCGGTTACCGCGCTGTAGAGGTCGGAGAGGGTGGAGGTCACCACTCGGGAGGTGAAGGTGGAGGCGTTGAAGCTGTGTTCGGCGTAGAGGATCAGGGAGGTTTCGAAGGCGCGGACCACTACGGGGTCGGGGATTTCGCCGAAGGTGAGGTAGAGGAAGTTTTCGGCGTAGGCGAGGTCGGTGCGGGGGGCCAGGGGGAGCAGGCCGCGTAGGCGGCGTTGGGTCAGGGCGACGACTGTGGGCAGGACGGCGAAGAGGCGTAGGGCCTTGGTGTGGTTGGACTGTGGGGAGTTGTCCTCCTCGCTGGGGTCCAGGGCGCCGAGGATGCTGACCGCGGTGCGCAGGGAGTCCATGGGGTGGGCGGTGGCGGGGAGGCTGAGCAGGGTGCTGATCAGTTCTGGGGGTAGGGCTCGCTGGGCGCGTTCGGTGGCATTTTGGGCGGACAGTTGGGCTGGGGTGGGGAGTTCGCCGTGCCAGAGCAGGTAGGCGACCTCCTCGAAGCGGCAGTGGGCGGCCAGTTCCTGGACGGGGTAGCCGCGGTAGGTCAGGGAGTTGGTCTCCGGGTTCACCATGGAGATCGTCGTGGTGTCCACGGCGACCCCGGCGAGTCCTTTGTGGATGGTTGCGGTGGACATCGTGGGTCCTCTCGGGGTGGCGCGGGTCAGACCCGGAAGTTGAAGACCTGGTCGTCGAAAGCGTTGTAGCGCTGGTAATCCAGCAGGTCATACAGGTCGCGGCGGTGCTGCATCCGGTCCAGCAGGCCCTCCTGCGTGCCCTGTTCGGTGATCTCGCGCAGGCCGGTGTCGGCGGCGTGCATGGCCAGTCGCAGCAGGGTGACCGGGTAGATCACCACGTTGACGCCCGCTGACTCCAGGGTGCGGGCGTCGAGCAGGCGGCTTTTGCCGAACTCGGTCATGTTGGCCAGGATCGGCACCTCCACCGCGGCCCGGAACGCCTCGAACTCGGCCGCGTCGGTCAGTGCCTCCGGGAAGATCAGGTCCGCGCCCGCGTCGGCGAAGGCCTTGGCACGCCGGATGGCCTCGTCCAGGCCCAGCACGGATTTCGCGTCGGTGCGGGCGGCGATGACGAAGTCGGGATCGCGGCGGGCGGCCACCGCGGCCTTGATCCGGCGCACCGCGACGTCCAGCTCCACCACGTCCTTGCCGTCCAGGTGCCCGCAGCGCTTCGGGTTCACCTGGTCCTCCAGGTGCAGCCCGGCGACGCCCGCGTCCTCCAGCACCTGCACCGTCCTGGCCGCGTTCATCGGCTCGCCGAAGCCGGTGTCGGCGTCGACCAGGGAGGGCAACGCGGTCACCCTGGCGATCTGCTGGGCGCGTCCGGCGACCTCGGTGAGGGTGGTCAGACCGATGTCGGGCAGGCCCAGGTCGGCCGAGATCACCGCGCCGGAGATGTACACGCCGTGGAAACCGTGGCGTTCGATCAGCTTCGCGGACAACGGGTTGAACGCGCCAGGGAGCTTGAGCAGGCGGCCGGAGTCGAGTCCGGCGCGCAGGGCCTTGCGTTTGTCGGCGGCGCTGGGGATGGCGTGCAGCATCAGAAGATTCCCTTGGTGACGGGCTCGGCTGGCAGTCCGGCGGGGAGGGCGAGGTTGGCGACCTCGGCCGGGGTGAGCCGGTCCAGCCGGGACACGGTGTCCAGGAAGCGGTCCTGGTCGGCGGTGGTGAGAACGCCCTCGGCCAGGGCGCGGAACTTGGCCACGTACTGCTCGCGGGCGAACGGGCGGGCCCCGGCCGGGTGGGCGTCGGCGACCGCGATCTCGTCGGTGATCGTGCTGCCGTCGGCCAGCAGCACCTCGACCCGGCCGCCGAAGGCCGGTTCCGGCTCGTGGTAGCGGCGGGTCCACTCCGGGTCCTCCACCGTGCTGATCTTCTGCCACAGCTCCACGGTGTCCGGCCGGGTGGCGCGGGCGCGGTCGTAGGAGCGTTCGTGGTGCCAGGCCCAGTCCTGCAGGGCCACCGCGAAGATGTACGGGATGGAGTGGTCCAGGGTTTCCCGGCTGGCGTTCGGGTCGTACTTCTGCGGATCGCCGGCACCGGAGCCGATCACGAAGTGGGTGTGGTGGCTGGTGTGGATCACGATCCGCTCCACCTTCCCCAGCTCGCCGACCCGAGGACCGAGCCTGCGGGCCAGGTCGATCAGCGCCTGGCTCTGGTACTCGGCCGAGTGCTCCTTGGTGTAGGTGTCCAAAATAGACAGTTTGGACTCGCCGGGCGCGGGCAGCGGCACCGTGTACACCGCCTCCGGACCGCCGAGCAGCCAGGCGATCACGCCGTCCGCGCCCTCGTAGATCGGGCTCGGCGCGCCCTCCCCGCGCAACGCCCGGTCCACCGCCTCGATCGCGGCCTTGCCCGCGAAGGCGGGTGCGTATGCCTTCCAGGAGGAGATCTCGCCCTTGCGGGACTGGCGGGTGGCGGTGGTGGTGTGCAACGCCTGGCCGATCGCCTGGTACACGGTCTCGGTGGACAGCCCCAGCAACGCGCCGATACCACCGGCGGCGGACGGGCCGAGGTGTGCGATGTGGTCGATTTTGTGCTCGTGCAGGCAGATCCCGCGCACCAGGTCGACCTGGAGTTCGTAGCCCGCCGCGATGCCGCGTACCAGATCCGCGCCGGAACGCCCGGTGTGCTGGGCCACGGCCAGGATCGGCGGGATGTTGTCGCCGGGGTGGGAGTAGTCGGCGGCCAGGAAGGTGTCGTGGTGGTCCAGTTCGCGCACGGCCACGCCGTTGGCCCAGGCCGCCCACTCCGGCGAATACCGGCCGGGCACACCAAAAACGGCGGCGCCAGGGGTACGCGGGTGCGCGAGGGCCTGGTCCCGCGCGGCCCGGACCGGCTTGCGGGACAAGGAAGCCGCGGCCACGGCGGCGTTGTCGATGAACCGGTTGATCACCATCTCGGTGACCTCGGCGGGCACCGGGACCGGGTCGGTGGCCACCGCGGCCAGCTTCCAGGCCAGCTGCTCTTCCCTGGGCAGGCTCTCGTCCGGGCGGTAGGCGCGCACGGTGTGGTTGATCATCACTTGCCTCCGTGGACGTGGAACCCGCGACCGGACTTCTTGCCCAGCAACCCGGCGTCGACCATGCGCAGCAACAACGGCGGCGGGGTGTAGAGCGGTTCCTTGAACTCCGCGTACAGCGATTCGGCGATCGCGGCCACCGTGTCCAGGCCGATCAGGTCACTCAGCCGCAGCGGGCCCATCGGGTGCGCGGTGCCCAGTTCCATGCCCCGGTCCACATCGGCCGCGGTGGCGAAGCCGGACTCGACCATCCGGATCGCGGAAAGCAGGTAGGGCACCAGCAGCTTGTTCACCACGAACCCGGCGCGATCACCGGCCCGGATGGTCTGCTTGCCAAGGACATCGGTGGCGAACCGCTCCATCCTGTCCACAGTGGACGGTGTGGTGAGCAGTGAGCCGACCACCTCCACCAGTGGCAGCACCGGCGCCGGGTTGAAGAAGTGCAGTCCGAGCACCTGCCCGGCCCGCCCGGTGGCCATGCCCAGGCGCATGATCGGGATGGCGGAGGTGTTGGAGGCCAGGATCGCGGCCGGGTCCTCGACCACCTTGTCCATGGTGGCGAACAGTTCGGTCTTGACCTGCTCGTCCTCCAGCACGGCCTCGATCACCAGCTGCCGGTCGCTCAGCTCGCCCAAGTCGGTGCCGAACCGCAGCCGCCGGCTCGCCCGCCCGGCCTCGGCCCGGTCCAGCTTGCCCGCCCGCACCGCCCGGTCCAGCGAGTGCTGGATGCGCGCCCGACCGGCCTCGACCGCGCGGGTGTCCTGCTCGCACACCAGCACGTCCAGCCCGGCCCGCGCGCACACCTCGGCGATCCCGGCGCCCATCTGCCCGGCGCCGATCACCGCGACCCTGGCGATCTCGCTGCTCATGACCCTCCTTGTGAACGTTGTGACGTCTTGATCTCCACAGTGCCAGCGAGCCTGGACACCGACCAGTGCTCGGGCCTGTGAACTGTTGTGAATGTCCGGCCGTCGCTTGTCACAGTTGTTACAGTCGGCGGGTGGAGAAGTTGTTCGCGGGCGCCCGGTTGCGGCAGCTGCGGGAGGACCGGTCGATGTCGCAGTCGGCGCTGGCCCGGCTGCTGGGCATCTCGCCCAGCTACGTCAACCAGCTCGAGCACAACGCCCGCCCGCTGACCCTGCCGGTGCTGCTGCGGCTGACCGAGCACTTCGGCGTGGACGCGGAGTTCTTCGCCCCGCAGGACATCGCCCGGCTCGTCGCCGACGTGCGCGAGGTCTTCGCCGACGACACCGTGACTGGCGCGGTCTCCGCACTCCAGGTCGACGAGCTGACCACAAAGCTGCCCGAGGTGGCCCGCACCCTGGTCACCCTGCACCAGCGCTACCGGGAGGCGGTGGAGAACATCACCGCGCTGGTCGCCGAACAGGGCCTGGACCGCACCAGCGTGCGGCAGCCGCACGAGGAGGTGCGGGACTGGTTCTACCGGCGGCACAACCACGTGGCCGAACTGGACGAGCCCGCCGAGCGGCTGGCCGCGGAACTGCGGTTGCGCCCCGGCCAGGTGCGCGCCGGCCTGATCGCCGGGCTGCTGGAACGGCACCGGGTGCGGGTGGTCGAGGAACCGCTGGGCAGCGATCAGCACCGCTTCGACCGACGCACCAGGACCCTGCGCCTGTCCCCCACCCTGCGCCCCGGTCAGTCCGCCTTCCGGCTGGCCTCCGAACTCGCGCTGCTGGAGGCCGGGGAGGTGATCGAGGGTCTGGTGCGCGGCGGCGGGTTCAGCGAGGAGACCGCGCACCGGCTGGCCAGGATCGGGCTGGCCAACTACTTCGCGGGCGCGCTGGTGTTGCCCTACCGGGTGTTCCTGGGCGCGGCCGAACGCCATCGCTACGACATCACCCGGCTGTCCGAGGAGTTCGGGGTGGGCTTCGAGACCATCTGCCATCGGCTGTCCACCTTGCAGCGCAAGGGAACCCGCGGCGTGCCGTTCTCCTTCGTCCGGGTGGACCGGGCGGGCAACATCTCCAAACGCCAGTCCGCCACCGGTTTCCACTTCTCCAGGGTCGGCGGCTCGTGTCCACTGTGGATCGTCTACGAGGCGTTCAGCGCGCCCGGCCGCATCCTCACCCAGATCGCCGAACTGCCCGACGGCAAGCAGTACTTCTGGCTGGCCCGCACCGTCACCAGGGCCGCGGGCGGACACGGCGACCCCGGCAAGAGCTTCGCCATCGGCCTCGGCTGCGAACTCCGGCACGCCAAGCGGCTGGTCTACTCCGACGGCCTGGCGCTGGGCGCTGGCGCGGCGATCACCGGCATCGGCATGGGCTGCAAGGTGTGCGAGCGCCCGGCCTGCCCGCAACGGGCATTTCCGGCAATCGGGAAACCCCTGCGGGTGCAGGAGCACGTGAGCAGCCTGCTGCCCTACCCGCCGGAGGCCTGAACCACCGGATTCGAGCCAAAAGTGCAGCCAGGACGCCTAGGATCGCCCGCATGCAACCCGGCACGGTGATCGCGAACAGGTATCGGCTGGAGCGCGTCGTCGGCGCGGGCGGCATGGGGGTCGTCTGGCAGGCGACCGACCTGGAGCTGCGCCGCGAGGTGGCGCTCAAGGTCGGCGAGAGCGAGCAGCTGCGCCGGGAGGCCCGGATCGGCGCCGGACTCCAGCACCCGAACGTGATCGCCGTGCACGATGTGGCCGAGCAGGACGGGCAGCGCTGGCTGGTGCAGGAGTACCTGCCCTCGCGCAGCCTGGCCGAGATCCTGCGCGAGGACGGTCCGGTGCCCGCGCGCACGGCGGCCGGGATCGGCGCGCAGATCGCGGACGCGCTGGTGGCCATGCACGAGCGGAACATGGTGCACCGCGACATCACCCCGGCGAACGTGCTGGTCACCGCCGAGGGCGTGGCCAAGCTGACCGACCTGGGCATCGCGAGCTGGTCCCAGGTCACCCGCACCGGCAGTGCCCAGGTGGCGGGCACGGACGGGTTCCTGGCCCCGGAGGTGCTCGCGGGCGGTTTCGCCACCCCCGCGATCGATCTGTACGCGCTGGGCGCCACGCTGACCGCCGCGACCGAGGGCCTGCCGCCGACCGGGGCGGGCCGCGCCCTGACCAAGGTGCTGGCCGCGCTGACCAACCCCGATCCACAGCTCCGCCCTGCCGCGGTGCGTGCCCGCGAGTTGTTCCGCAAGGCCGCCGCCGACCTGCCCCGCCGACGGAAACTGCTGGTCACGGCGAGCGTCGGCCTGGTCGCGGTCACCGCCGCGGTCATCGCGCTGGTGCCGGTCTGGGAAACCCCGCCGCAGACCGCCACCCCCACCACGGGCGTCTCCCCCGTGGCCGCCGGTCCGGCCTTCGTCGGCGACCCGCGCACCGTCGAGGCCTGCGGGCTGATCGATCCGCGCGAACTGGACCGGTACGGCCCGACCAGGTACGCGGCGGAGCGCGGATCGTTCAACGCCTGCCTGTTGCACACGAAGCTGCGCGGGAACCTGGAGGTGGACCTCTACGTCCGGCTGGAAACCGGTCCGGACGTCGACTCCTTCGAGGTGCCGCAGCACCCCTTGGCTGCGGCCACCGAGCCGCTGCCGGTGCGCGAGGACCGCGACGGCGACCAGTGCCGGCGGATCGTGCACCTGCCGGGCGGATACCGGGTGGTGATCTCCGCCTGGCAGAACGAGCGTCCGCCGGAGCTGTGCGCGCTGGCCGAGGCCCTGGTGCCGGGCGTGCTCAGCGCCTACCACCGCGGCCCGCTGCCCCGCCGCGTCACCCAGCCCGGCTCCCTGTCCGCGCTGAGTGCCTGCGACCTGCTGACCGGCGAGCAGCTCAGCGGTCCGTTCGGCACCAAGCAGATCACCCGCAAACCCGGTCTCGGCGGCTGGAGCTGCTTCTGGACGGCGCCCAACGCCGACCCGGCGGTGCTGGTCAACTTCTACCGCACCGACCCGCCCGAGGACGGCCAGGTGCAAACGATCGCGGGCCGCGAGGTCGTGCTGCTGCCGGCAGGCGCCGGGGACGACAAGTGCCTGGCCTCGATCACCTACCGGCGGGACCCGATCGAGCGGATCGAGATCATCTGGCGCGGCACCCAGCCCTCGGCCCAGCGCTGCGCCGGAGTGACCACGCTGGCCACCACGATCGCGGAAGGGCTGCGCTGACCACGAATGGCCCTGGCCGCCGGTCAATTTTGTGACACAGGGCAATATTTGGCTGTTTTAATGAGTGACCGTCGAATGGGCCACAATGGTACCGGCCGAATGGGTCTATGGTAATTGCGCAGCAAGGATAAAAACGTCAGGCGGGGGATGTCGGTGCGCAAAATACCATCCTCCTGGCCTCGATTGTGGGCGTGATCATGGCGTTTAGCGCGCTGCCCGCCTACGCGCGGCCGCGGCATCTTCCAGGGCACCGGCGGCAACGACACCTGCGTCTTCACCCCCCAGGCCCGAGTGCTTGGTCCAGGGCTGGAAAAAGTAGCTCACCCTGCGGTTTAGCCGGCTAACCGCCGACGCGAAGTCTCCGACGTGGCACCCAGACCCCGTGCCGCGGCGAGGTGACCGAACTGGCCACGAATGGCCGTGACGGTCAAGTGATGTGGCAACGGCCACAATTTCGTAATTTCACAAAAAGGGGTACCCATGCTCAGGAAACTGCCCTACCTTGCCCTCGCTGTGGGCATGACCATGGCCTTCGGCACGCTGCCTGCCCACGCGCAGGATCCCGTGTGCACCGTCAACGGCAAGCCCACCAGGGGCGTGGACAAGGGCGACCACTTCGACATCTTCGGCACTGACGGCAATGACGTCATCAAGTGCCACGTCACCGACCTGAACGACGGCGAGGAATCCGTCATCGTCTACGCCGGGGCCGGGGACGACGACGTGTTCTTCGGCGGCGTCTACCCCGCCCAGGCGGATGGCCCGCCGGACACCGTCAACCTGGGACCGGGCAACGACAAGTTCTCCTCCATCGTCGACACCCGCGCGGCCAACCTGGGCATCATCAACGGCGGGCTGGGCAACGACACCATCACCCTCGGCCGGGAGGGTTACGACTTCGGCGCGCACGGCAACGACGGCATCATCAACGGTGGTCCCGGCAACGACACCATCAAGCTCTACGGCGGCAACGCCACCGACAACGTCAACATCGCCAACGCCGGCACCGGCAAGGTCAACGGCAACGAGGGCGACGACACCATCCTCCTGCAGGGCGGCCGCAGCGGGACCACCAAGTGCGGCGACGCGGCCAACAGCGGCACCGTCACCGGCGGCAAGGGCAACGACACCATCACCCTCATCGGCGGTGAGCCTCGCCTGGAGACCTGCGACACCGCCACCGGCGAGGCCAACGGCAACGACGTCGCCGATCCGGAGCTGGCCGGGAAGGTCTTCGGCGGCCCTGGCGACGACAAGATCACCCTGACCGGCGGACGCAACAGCGACACCGGCAGGCAGGCCCCCAGCAACGACGAGGAAGGCGAGGTCGACGGCGGGCTCGGCAACGACACCTGCGTTTTCACCCCCAAGTCGGTCGGCAGCGTCGACAACTGCAAGCCGTAACCCCCAGCTCGCAGCACGGCCCAGCGGCCGGCCCGCACCAGGTGTGGGCCGGCCGCTTTTCGCTGTCAACCCCCTGGGACCCCGGTCACACCACGACTACCCCACCGCTCAACGCGGGGTACACAGTAGTCTGCATACGATATACGGTAGTGGGTAGAGGGTGGCGAACGGAGGGCTGGCCGCACATGTACACGGTCACCAACCCGGCGACGGGCGAACTGGTCGAGCAGATCCCGAACGCGACCGAGGAGGAGGTGCGCGCCGCCATCGAGCGGGTGCACCGGGGTTTCGCGGCCTGGCGGCGGCGGCCGGTGCAGGAGCGGGCCCGGATCGTGCTGCGGGCGGCGGAACTCTTCGCCGAGCGGGCCGAGGAACTGGCCGCGATCATGACGCTGGAGATGGGCAAGCGGGTCGGCGAGGGCCTCGGCGAGGTCGGCGTGGTGGTGGACATCTTCACCTACTACGGCGAACACGGTCCGAAGCTGATCGCGGAGGAGCCCCTGGCCATCCGCGGCGGCGAGGCGGTGATCACCAAGGAGCCGCTGGGCGCGCTGCTGGGTGTGATGCCGTGGAACTTCCCCTGCTACCAGGTGGCCCGGTTCGTGGCGCCGAACCTGTTGCTGGGCAACACGATCCTGCTCAAGCACGCCTCGATCTGCCCGCGCTCCGCGGTGGCCATCGAGCAGATCCTGCGCGACGCCGGAGTCCCGGACGACGTCTACGTCAACACCTTCGCCTCCAGCCGGCAGGTGCCGGCGATCCTGGCCGATCCGCGGATCCAGGGCGTGTCGCTGACCGGCAGTGAGCAGGCCGGGATCTCGGTGGCCGCGGAGGCCGGGCGCAACCTGAAGAAGGCGGTGCTGGAGCTGGGCGGCGCCGATCCGCTGATCGTGCTGGACACCGCCGACCTGGACGAGACCGTGCGGGCCACCGCGACCGCGCGGATGCGCAACTGCGGGCAGTCCTGCAACGCGCCCAAGCGGATGATCGTGCTGGCCGACCTCTACGAGGATTTCGTGGACCGGATCAGCAAGCGGGTGGCCGAGTTCTACCTGCCCGGCGACCCGGCCGACCCGGCGACCAAGCTGCCGCCACTGGCCTCGGCGGCCGCGGCGGACGAGGTGGCCGGGCAGATCGAGAAGGCGGTCCGGCAGGGCGCGACACTGCGCGCCGGTGGGCACCGGGTGCCGGGGCCGGGGGCGTTCCTGGAGGCGACCGTGCTCACCGATGTGACGCCGGAGATGGACGCCTACCGGGAGGAGATCTTCGGGCCGGTGGTGCTGGTGTTCAAGGCAGAGAACGAGGAGGAGGCGATCGCGATCGCCAACGACTCGCCGTTCGGGCTGGGCGCGAGCGTGTGGGGCACCGATCCGGTGCGGCTGCGCCGGGTCGCCGAGCAGCTCGAGTCCGGCATGGTCTACCTCAACAGCGCGGGCGGCTCCCAGGCTGATCTGCCCTTCGGCGGCATCAAGCGCTCCGGCATGGGGCGCGAGCTGGGGCCGGCCGGGATCGAGGAGTTCATGAACAAGAAGTCACTCCGGCTGTAGCGCCAACGGTTCCCGGGTTCCGATCGCCGACGTGGTCTCGTCGGCGACCGGCCCCTGAGTCATTTCCCGCAGATCGCGTGCTCGACCAGCCGGTCGGCGGCCGCATCCTCGGCCCGGGTGCCACCGTCCAGCGAGCGGGACACGATCACGCTGGTCCGGCCGTCCTCGGTGACCGCGTTGCCGGTGAGGAAACCGGAGGTGCCCCCGGCGTGCGACCAGACCCAGGTACCGCAGCCGAGTCGCTGCCGCGCCATGCCCAGCCCGAACTCGTACCCGGGCCTGCCCACCGGAACCGTGGTCTTCATCTTCGCCAGCTGGGTGGGCGGCAGCAGTCCTCCACCCAGCAGCGCCCGCCAGAACCGGCCGAGGTCCTCGGTGGTGGACACGATCTCCGCCGCCGCGCCGACCCAGCCGAGGCTGATCTCGGTGCTGCGGAACAGGTTCCCGGTCGCGGTGTCCTTGGTGTAGCCCTCCGCGTGCGGCCGTGGCAGGCGGGGCGAGGAGTCCGGCAGCGAGGTGTGCCGCAGCCCCAGCGGCTCGATGATCCGCCGCCGCACCTCGCTCCGCCAGGACTGCCCGGTGACCTGCTCCACGATCATCCCGGCCAGCACGTAGTTGACGTTGGCGTAGCCCCAGGTACTGCCGGGGGCGAACACCGGCGGGTGCCGGACACCGCGAGCCACCACTTCCTCCGGTGGCAGGCGCAGGAACCGGTGCGCGCGGAACCCCTGCTCGGTGGTCAGTTCCTGCTCCACCTGGTGCGGGTAGTCGTGCAGACCGCTGGTGTGCTGCAACAACTGCCGGATGCTGATCTTGTTCCCGTCATTGCCGTTGCCCTGTACCAGGCCGGGCAACCACTTCTGCACACTGTCCACAAGGGACAGTCGCCCCTCGGCTTCGAGTTGGAGCAGCACGACCGCGACGAAGGTCTTGGTGTTGCTGCCGATCCGGAAGTGCCCGTCCACCGGCACCGGCACCCGCCGCCCCAGCACCGCGGTCCCGCTGGCACCGGCGAAGCGGCCGGCTGGCGACACCACCCGGGCCTGCACCCCGACCGCACCCGCGTCCCGGATCGCGTCCAGGTCCTGCCGCAACACCGACCGCCCGTTCCCGGCGGCCGGTGCCGGACCGGCCGCCAGCACCACGGTCAGCACCGCGATCGCCAGCGCGCCCCATTTCGTCCTGCCCCGCATGAGCTGTTCCACTCCCCTGCCTCGGTCAACGGAACCGACGGTAGGCGGCCGGAGTCCGCCGGTCCCTGCGGTGGACTGCCGATTCCGGGGTGGGGACAGCCCTACCGACCGGTCGTGAAGGACAGGTGCCCGGGTGCCAGCGAGCGCAGGAACTCGGGCGCGTCGAACAACTCCCCCGCGGTGATCGCGCCGACCGGCGTGACCGTGTCGCTGAGCAGCCGGGCGACCGCGGCAGCCGCCAGTGGCCCGCTGACGCCGTAGATGTCCTGCCCGGACGCGCTCGCCCGGCGTTGCTCGCCGTCCCGGCTGACCACCACGTCGACGTGGAAGGTCTGCGCGGACCGGCCCAGCTCGTCGACCGCGACCGGCGGCGGGGTGGCCGGGTCCTTGACGTCGGCCAGCGCGCCGGTGCTGATGTGCACGGTGATCAGCGGGGTGCGCAGGTGGTGCGCGATGGTCGCCTGGTCGGCGCTGGGCATCTCGACGAGCTGCTGCTCGCCGATCGGGTCGGGGAACTTCCAGGTCAGCGTGCTCGGTGTGCTGGGCGGCTGGACGAACTGGCCGCCGGTGTACACCCGGTGCTTGCCCGCGTTGCGGGCGCCGGTGCGGCGGCTGCCCAGGGTGGGCAGCCAGCTGTCGAGGGCGATGGCGACCTGCACGTCGTCGGCCTCGGTCCAGTCGGCCGCGGCCGCGGTGGCCAGCAGGTCGCCGAGCCCGCCGTAGAAGGCCATCGCGGGCACCACCGCCACCCCAGCCCGCCGGGCCGGGGCGTCGAAGCGGGCCAGCAGGTCCAGGGTCACCGACTGTTCGGCGGCGACGTCGACGTAGTGCGCGCCGGCCCGGATCGCGGCCTCGACCACCGGGACGGCGGTGTCGGCGAACGGCCCGGCGCAGTTGACCACCGCCAGCACCCCGGCGAAGGCCCGGTCCAGCGAGTCCGGGTCCTCGACCGAGGCGACCCGCGGCGGCTGGGCGAGTCCCAGCGCCAGCAACCGATCCCGATCCCGGCCGACCGGGACCGGGGTCAGGCCCAGCGCACGCAGCTGGGTCAGGACGAATTTCGCGGTGTGCCCGTAGGCCCCCATGACCGCGACCAGCTTGTTCTCAATGCTCACGGGACCAATCCTGATCGTCCGCAGCCGCCGGCACGAGTGTCTGATTCGACAACATCTGTACACTTTCGGACATGCGATCCGTCGTACTGGCCCTCTACGAGGGAGCCATGCTGTTCGAGGCAGCCACCGCGATCGAGGTCTTCGGCGTCGACCGCGGCGACCTGGGCAGTCCCTGGTACGACTTCACCGTCTGCGGTCCCAAGGCAGCCCAGCTCGGCGCGGTGGCCAGGGTGCCGAGCAGCCCCGGCTTCGCCCCGGTCCGCAGCGCGCACACGGTGATCATCCCGGCCTACCACGACGTCGACCGCGACCCACCGGCCGACATCGTCAACGCCCTGCGCGCCGCACACGCCCGCGGCGCCCGGATCGTCTCGCTGTGCACCGGCTCGTTCGTGCTCGCCGCCGCCGGCCTGCTCAGCGGCCGCCGGGTCACCACGCACTGGGCGCACGCCGAACAACTCGCCAGCCGCTACCCGGACATCACCGTCGACGCCGAGGTCCTCTACGTCGACGACCACCCGTTCCTGTCCTCCGCAGGCAAGGCCGCCTGCATGGACCTGTCCCTGCACATCGTCCGCACCGACTACGGCGCCACCACCGCCAACGCCCTGGCCCGCAGCCTGGTCGTGCCCCCGCACCGCGCGGGCGGCCAGGCCCAGTTCATCACCGCCCCCGCCCCACCCGGCGGCACCCACCTGCAGGACCTCATGCGCTGGGCCACCGAACACCTGCACGAGCCCCTCACCGTCCAGGACCTGGCCACCCGCGCCAGCATGAGCACCCGCAACCTGGCCCGCCACTTCATCGCCACCACCGGCACGACCCCGTTGCACTGGCTGCACAACCAGCGGGTACACCGGGCACAGGAGCTGCTGGAGACAACGGACGCGAGCGTGGATGTGATCGCGGAGCGAACCGGAATGGGGACAGCGGCCACATTGCGACGGCACTTCAACCAGACGGTGGGGGTAGCACCGGACACGTACCGGCGAACATTCCGCGGCCGCCGGACCACCCCACCAAATCCGCCCTAGGCCCCCGGCAAGAAGCCCCCTCCCACCGTGTTGGCCGTTCTCGTACGGTGTGTTGGCCGTTCTGGACGGTGTGTTGGCCGTTCTCGTACAGGGTGTTGGCCGTTGTGGGCGGTGTGTTGGCCGAACGGGCGTACCAGTTCGGCCAACACTGGGTACGACAACGGCCAACACGCCGACGAGGTGTGGATCGGACCTCTGGCCATCTGTTCAGGCCGCGTCTGTCCTTAGTGGACGGATGCGGCTCGGCACCGTCCGGTCGGCGGTGCACCGGGGGCTTTCGGCGGGCCACACTGGGATTCATGACCACTCACGTCTGGGACTACCTGCCGGAGTTCGAGCGGGAACGGGACGACATCCTCGACGCGGTCGACACCGTCTTCCGCTCCGGACAGCTCATCCTCGGTGCCAGCGTGCGTGGCTTCGAGCAGGAATTCGCCGCCTACCACGGCATTCCGCACTGCGTGGCCCTGGACAACGGCACCAACGCGGTCAAGCTCGCCCTCCAGTCCCTGGGCATCGGCCCCGGCGACGAGGTGATCACCGTCGCCAACACCGCCGCCCCGACCGTCGTGGCCATCGACGGCACCGGCGCCACCCCGGTCTTCGTCGACGTCCGCCCCGACGACTTCCTGATGGACACCACCCAGCTCGCCGACGCGATCACCCCGCGCACCAAGGCAATCGTGCCCGTGCACCTGTACGGCCAATGCGTGGACATGGCCCCACTGCGCGCACTCGCCGCCGAGCACGGCCTGCTGGTCGTGGAGGACTGCGCCCAGTCCCACGGCGCCCGCCAGCACGGCGCACTCGCGGGCAGCATGGGTGACGCGGCCGCGTTCTCCTTCTACCCCACCAAGGTCCTCGGCGCCTACGGTGACGGCGGCGCAGTGCTCACCGGCAGTGCCGAGGCGGACCGGAACCTGCGCCGATTGCGTTACTACGGCATGGAAAACGGCTACTACGTGGTCAGGGTTCCCGGTCACAACAGCAGGCTCGACGAGGTGCAGGCCGAGATCCTGCGCCGCAAACTACGCCGCATGGACGAGTACATCGCGGGCCGTCAACGGGTGGCCCGGCGTTACGCCGAAGCCCTCACCGACCTCACCGCACCGGGTGAACTCGAACTGCCGACCGTCACCCCCGGCAACGAGCACGTGCACTACCTCTACGTCGTCCGCCACCCGGAACGCGAGCGGATCCTGGAACGCCTGCGGGAGCAGGACATCGTGCTCAACGTGAGTTACCGGTGGCCGGTGCATCTCATGTCCGGGTTCGCGCATCTGGGCTATGCCAAGGGATCCCTGCCGGTGACCGAGCGGTTGGCCGGGGAGATCTTCTCGTTGCCGATGTATCCGTCGTTGCCGACCGGGTTGCAGGACAAGGTGATCAGCGCTTTGCGGTCGGTGTGCGCAAAAATGCGATAGTTTTTCCGGCAAAGAAATGGCTGTCCGTTTTGGGGGATTGATCCCCCCGTCGGGTCTGGCTAGCGTGGGTCCATGCGTGCACCCGCGGAGCAGCCCGCGATCCAGGCAGTGGATCTGGTCAAGGAATTCGACGGGAAACGGGCCGTGGACGGGGTGAGTTTCACCGTGCCGCCGGGGCGGGTGCTCGGGCTGCTCGGGCCCAACGGGGCCGGCAAGACCACCACCGTGCGGATGATGACCACTTTGCTGCGGCCCACCTCGGGCACCGCGCGGATCGCCGGGTACGACGTGGTCACCCAGCCGGATGAGGTGCGCCGCCGGATGGGGGTGATCGCGCAGTCCACCACCGTGGACGAGATCCTCTCCGGCCGGGAGAACCTGCGCATGATCGGCAGCCTGTACGGCATCACCGGCAAACGGCTGGCCGCCCAGGTGGACGCGTTGCTGGCGCAGTTCCTGTTGACCGACGCGGCCGATCGGGCGGTCAAGACCTACTCCGGCGGCATGCGGCGGCGACTGGACCTGGCCGCCGGACTGCTCGCCTCGCCGCCGGTGCTGTTCCTGGACGAGCCGACCACCGGCCTGGACCCGCGCAGCCGCCTCGAACTCTGGGATGTGTTGCGGGAACTGGTCCGCGGCGGCACCACCCTGCTGCTCACCACCCAGTACCTGGAGGAGGTGGACCGGCTCGCGGACGAGATCGTGGTGATGGACCAGGGCCGGATCGTGGCCACCGGCACGCCGATCGAACTCAAGGACCGGGCCGGGCGCTCCGCGCTGGAGGTGATCGTGGCCAACCCGGGTGACGTGGCCGCGGCGGCGGAACTGATCCGCACCCAGCGCGGCGAGGTGTTCCGGGACGAGGGCACCGGCAGGCTCACGGCGCCCGCCGACGGCCTCGACGATCTCATCCGGCTGGCCACCGCGCTGGCCGCGCAGGGCATCGCGGTGGATGACATCGCACTGGCCCGGCCGACCCTGGACGACGTCTTCCTCAGCCTGACCGGCCACCGGGCCGAACCGGTGGCCGCCCAGGCCGCGGAGTAGGTCCAAGCGCCTGGCCAGCCGCCGGCGTGTTGGCCGTTCTTGTACACGGTGTTGGCCATCGCGGGACGGTGTGTTGGCCGAAGTGGACGGTGGCCGTACCAGTTCGGCCAACACTGTGTACGAGAACGGCCAACACACCGTGGGGTGGTCGGGCGTCTAGCGCTCGGTCCGGCGGTAGTAGGCGCGCAGGGACAGCGGTGCGAACACCGCGATGATCAGCCCGGACCACAGCAGGATGGACAGGATCGGGTAGTGCAGTGGCAGTTGCGCGTCCGCCGGGGCCGCCGCGCCGTTGCCCCACAGCTCGCGCAGCGACTGCACCAGTGAGGACACCGGGTTCCACTCCGCGATGGCGCGGATCCAGGACGGCATCGGCTCGGTGGGCACGAAGGAGTTGGCCAGGAAGGTGAACGGGAACAGGGAGGCGAACAGCAGGCCCTCCACGGATTCCGCGGTTCGCATCACCGAGCCGACCAGGATGCCCACCCACACCATCGCGAAGCCGAACAGCAGCACCAGGGCGAAGCCGGCCAGGCCGCTCAGTGGGTCGGTGTTGACCCGCCAGCCGATGATCAGGCCGGTGATCGCCACGATGACCACCGCGATCGACTCGTGCGCCAGGCCGGTGACCGAGCGGCCGACCAGCACCGCCGAGCGGGCGATCGGCAGCGAGCGGAATCGGTCGATGATGCCCTTCTCGATGTCGCCGGTGATGCCGGTGGCGACAATGAAGGCGGCGAAGGCGATTGTCTGCGCAATGATTCCGGGGAGCATCCAGCCGCGGTAGTCGAATCCGCCGGGCACCGTGATGGAGGCGCCGAAGACGAAGGCGAACAACAGCACGAAGACAATGGGCTGGGCGGTGACATCGATCAGCATCTCCGGCATGCGCCGGGTGTGGGTCGCGCTGCGCTTGACCATGATGGCGATCTGCCGCGGATAGGACACCCGGAACGCGGCCGGGTCGAACCGCGGGGTGTCGGTGGTGGGCGAGACGGTCGTCATCAATCCTCCCGATTGACTTCGTGCTGACGCGCCGAACTGCTGGTCACAGCCGGACTCCCGCGCTGTTGACGACCGCGAGGAGGGTGCGCGCCGAGACGTTCACATAATGCGGGTGCTGGGCCAATGCGGTGAGCTGCCCCGGAGTTACCCAGAAAAATCCGGGGGGTGCGTCGACCTCCGCGTCGATCACGAGATACCTGCTCTCCGCATGGCGGAACCGGCCACCTTCCTCGGAGTGTACGGCGGCATAGCGGACCTGTCCCGGCTCCGCTGATTGGACGATATCGAGAAATGCGGGCCGTTCACCAGGGGGCAGGTGCCGATAGTTCGCCGGGATGCATTGCACGGTGGGTCCGAGTTCCACGGTGGTGGCGAATCCGCCCTCGACCCTGGCCCTGGCCAACAGGTGTGGGACACCGCTCAGGCGCCGGGTGAGGAAGGCGACCACGCCCTGGCCGACCGGTTCCAGCAACGGCTGGGTCCAGGCGGGCACCTCGCGGTTGCTCGCCTCCACCGCGTAGGCCTTCACCCGGAAGTAGCGGCCGTGCTCGTGTTCGATCGCGTGCGCGTCCCGCCGCCAGCCCTTGACCCTGGCCAGTGGAATCAGGTCAGTGCGGACCTGGTGGCGGGAGCGTTCGCGGCCGAACCAGGAGCGCACCTGGGCATCGGAGTGCAGGGCGGTGCTGCCGGAGTGCACCGGGGCGCAGCCGAGCACGGTGCGGGCGTCCATGTTGACCACGTTGTCCTGCCGCAACAACTCGCCGAGCTGGCCGAGGGTCAGCCAGCGGAAGTCCTCGTGCGGCGGCACCTCGGCGGTGGTCTCCACGATCACGTTCTGGTTGGCCTTGCGCAGGAACCAGGCGCCGTGTTCGGACTGGAGCACGTCGGTGACCACGGTGCCCGCCCTCGGCTGCCGGAAGTGCTCCAGGAACCGCACCGGCGCGCCCTGATGCACCCGGGTGTAGTTGCTGCGGGTGGCCTGCACGGTCGGCGCGAGCTGCACCAGGTGCGGGTTGCCCGGCTCCATCTTGGCCTGGGTGAGGAAGTGCGGCACCCCGTCGAACTCCTTGACCAGGAAGCCGAGGATGCCGATCTCGGGCTGGTCGATGATCGGCTGCTGCCACTCCGGGAAGTGCCCCTGCTCGGTGCGCACGTGCAGTCCGGCCACCCGGAAGAACCGGCCGCTGCGGTGGCTCAGGTCGCCCGAATCGCGTTGGAAGGACCAGCCTTCCAGTGCGGCGAACGGGATCTCGCCGACCCGGTAGCGGTTGGCCAGCACCCTGGCCCGCAGCCAGCCCGCGACCTCCTCGGTGCGCAGGCAGGCGCCCTCGCCGGTGACCGCGGCGGAGCGGGCCAGCCGCGCGGCCAGTCCGCTGTCCTCGCGCAGCTGCAAACCGGCCGCGGTCACCGCGATCTCCTTAGGTGGCCAGGTTTTCCAGGTCGCGGATCAGGGCGTCGTCCACCGGTGGCAGGGCCAGCGCGCGGCGCTGGATCGCCCTGGACCGGCGGCGGAACCCCGGTTCGGTGAGCACCCGCCGGCAGGCGTCGGCGACCTCGCCGGGGGTCAGCGCGGTCCAGTCGAGCTTGATCGAGATGCCGAGGTCGGTGCAGCGCTGGGCCACGTCGAAGGCGTCGAACAGCAGTGGCACCGACACCATCGGCACCCCGCCGGCCAGCGCCATCCGCACCGTGGACGGGCCCGAGTGGGTGACCACCAGGTCCACGCAGCGCACCAGCAGCGCCTGTGGCACCCATTCGGCCAGGTGCACGTTGGGCGGCACCGCGTCCCGTGCGACCGGGGCGTCGGTCTCCCAGTCGGCCGCCTTGCCGGTGGAGACGATCGCGGTGCAGTCCAGCTGACCGAGTCCGGCGATCACCGTGGACAGCGGTTTCGCGTACTCGGGCAGGGTGGCGGCCGCGGTGCCGAAACTGGCGTAGACCAGGGGTTTGTCCGGGTCCAGTTCGGTGATCCAGTCCGGCAGGCGCTGGCCGGGGCGGACCCCGTCCGGCCGGTAGCGCCGGATGTTGGGGATCGCGTTCTCCTCGGGCTGGAACTCCGCGGGGGCCAGATCCACGTGCAAGTGGGCGAAGGCGCGGCTGCCGTCGGGGTCCGGGGGCAGGTCCAGGCCGGCGCGCAGCAGGTTGAGCGCGGCGGTGACCCCGGGGACCAGGAACTTGTAGTTGTAGTCCAGCACCGCGACCGAGACGTGCGGCAGGCCGAGCTTCTCCGCGGCCAGGTAGCCGCCGAACTCGCAGGCGTCCCGGATCACCAGGTCCGCGCCCCACTTCTCGATCACCTCGGCCACATCGCGGGCCATGATCGCCGCGCCTTCGCCGCAGAACATGTCCACCATGAAGCGGGTGGTGAAATCCGCCATTTGGTCAGGGAGTACCGTCTCTTCGGCGGAATCAATGAACTCGCGGACCCAGTCCTGCCCAGCCGGGATGAACTCCAAACCCAGCTCGGAGATGACCGGATTGCTGAAGCGTTCCGGGGCGCAGATGGCAACCTGGTGCCCGCACCGGACCGCAGCCGCGGCAATCGGCGCAAGGCTCAGAATGTGGTCGTAGGCCGGTGGGGCAGTGTACAGAATACGCATGCCAGGGCGCCCCCTCGACGTGGGTGTAAATTAATTACCGAACGGTCTTTGCCCGCAGACCTCAGTCGCCCCGAAGCTACAACCAGGCACGAGTCTGCGCAAGCCACGGTTACCCAGGCAAAAAATGTGCACATTGCAGCCGCTGCGATGGATCAAGGACAATTGTCTAAGATCCGTTTACGGACTTCTCGAACGCATTGAGATCGGCCATTGACGGCCGTCCGATTTGACCGGTATGCTCGCCGGAGATTGCGACTAGTCGCTTATATGCGGCTGTTTGTTCGTCGGGATAGTGATTGTCTCGATCGGTCCGGAAGCATGTCGCCAGCGCTGGCTATGCCCTGGGGGTGTGGTAATGCATGCCGATCGCACATTAATACTGCCATTGGTTCGCCTGGGAAAGCGGCTGCGCCGGCGGGCGCTGATCCTCGACCCACGCGAGGCCACCCTGGAACGCCGTGGGTTCGCGGTGACCTCGCAGGCCAAACGGGAGGTGCTGGACACCGTCGGCCGGTCCTTCGTGCACGGCTACAACGCCGGGGTGGACGAACCCGATCCGCACCGGCTGGCCGAGCTGATCACCGCGGCCGTGCCTGCCGCCTACCAAGGCTTCGCCTTCGAGGGCGCGGCCATGTCCTACGCCATCCTGGACACCCTGCCCCCCGGCGGCGACCGGCTGACCGCGTTGCTGGCCGGACCGGGGCAACGGCACCGCTACCTGATCCACTGCGGCGCGGGCTGGGCCTTCGCCCGGCTGCGGCTGCACCCCCGGCTGGACCGCACCGACGACACCCTGCTGGCCTGGCTGATGTTCGACGGTTTCGGCTTCCACCAGGCCTATTTCGCCGCCCCGCACAAGGTGCACGAGGTCCGGCCGAGCCCGCGGTGGCGGGAGCAGCAGCGCCGGGTGTTCGACCAGGGCGTTGGCCGGGCGTTGTGGTTCGTCGAGGGCGCCGACGTGCGCCGGGTCGCCGGCCGGATCGGCGCCTTCACCGGCGGCAGGCACGCCGACCTGTGGGCTGGTGTCGGACTCGCCGCCACCTACGCGGGCGGGGTCAGCGAGCAGGAGTACCGGCAGCTGGTCGAGCTGGCCGGACCGTATCGCCCCGAACTGGCCCAGGGTTGCTGTGCGGCGGCGACCGCGCGGGTGACCGCGGGCGTGATCCCCGAGGGCGCCGAACGCGCCTGCGCCGTGCTGGCCGAGCGCAGTGCCACCCAGGCGCACGAGCTGCTGCACGAACGCCTCGCCGCCCTCGCCGGGCACGGCGAGACACCGTCCTACCAGCAATGGCGCGCCAGTGTGCAGGACGTGTTCCGTGGTGCGCCCGTTCGAGGAGCGCGGGCTGAGCGATGACTTTCCCCCAGCGTAGGCATGTTCCCGGACTGGTCGCGGCCGTGGTGGTCGCGGCGCTGGCGGTGCAGACCGCGGCGATGGCGGGCGGGCCGGGCGATGATCCCGGGCTGCGTGGCCGGTTCGACTTCCAGCGGCAGGCCCTCACCGCCAAGGCGGTGGACGGTTTCCGGTTCGTGCGCGAGCTGCAGCCGGACTACCGGCGGATCGAGGCGTGGGTCTCGGCCACCGGTTCGGCGGTCGCGCTGACCGACCTGGACGGCGCGGGCACCGCACGCGATGTCTGCCTGACCGATCCGCGCACCAACACCGTCACCCTCTCCCCCGCACCTGGTACGCCACCGCGGTTCCAGCCGTTCACCCTCGAAGCGGGACCGGTGCGGGATCGCACGATCGCGCCGATGGGTTGCCTGCCGGTGGATCTCAACGAGGACGGCAGGCTGGACCTGCTGACCTACTACTGGGGCCGCACGCCAATCGCCCACCTGCGCAAGGAATCCCAGACCGAACTGAGTCCGGCTGCCTTCGCCACTGTCGAACTGCTGCCGGGTTCGACCGAGCGCTGGGCGAGCAGTTCCGTGGTGGCCACCGACGTGGACGCGGACGGGCACCTGGACCTGGTGGTGGGCAACTACATGCCCGACGGCAACCGGCTGCTCGACGCCACGGTGGCTCAGGACGAGAAGATGGAGATGCACTCCTCGATGTCGGCCGCGGCCAACGGCGGTCGCAACCGGCTGCTGCGCTGGACCGGGGCCGGTGGCGGGGACAGTCCGACGGTGCGGTTCGCCGACGATTCGGCCGCGCTGCCCCAGGCCACCTCCTGGACCCTGGCGGTGGGCGCGCACGACTTCGACCGCGATCAGCGGCCGGAACTGTACTTCGCCAACGACTTCGGCCCGGACTACCTGCTGCGCAACGATTCCCGGCCAGGCCAGGTCAAGTTCACCGTGCTGCACGGCGAAAAGGGCTTCCTCACACCCAAATCCAAGGCGATCGGCAACGACTCGTTCAAGGGCATGGGCGTGGCCTTCGACGACATGAACGGCGACGGGCACACCGACATCTTCGTCAGCAACCTCACCGCCCCCTTCGGCCTGCTGGAAACCCACTTCGCCTGGATCAACACCGGCCGTTGGACCCAGGACGCGCCAAGGGGAATCGCGCCGTTCGAGGACCGGGCCGACCAGATGCGGGTCTCCCGCAGCGGCTGGTCCTGGGACGCCAAGTTCGGCGACTTCGACGGCGACGGCAACCGGGAACTGGTGCAGGCCACCGGATTCGTCACCGGCGAGACCAATCTGTGGCCGCAGGTGCAGGAACTGGCCATGGGCAACGACCTCATCCAGCGGCACGTCGGCCTGTGGCCGAATCTGCCAGCGGGTGCGGACGTCTCGGGCCGGGAGCACAACGCCTTCTTCGTCCGCGGCCCCGGCGAGGAGTGGACCAACGAGTCCGCGCGGCTGGGCATCGACGAGCCCGGCGCGAGTCGTGGCATCGCCACCGGCGACGTGGACGGCGACGGGCGGCTGGACTTCGCGGTGGCCAACCAGTACGCGGAAAGCTACCTGCACACCAACAAGTGCACCAGCTGCGGCCGGACGCTGTCCCTGCAACTGTTGTTGCCGCCCAACGCTTCCACCAACTCGACCAAGGTCCTGCCCGCCGGTCCCGGTCAGCTCGGCTCCCCCGCAGCCGGTGCCACCGCGAGCGTGCGGCTGCCGGATGGCCGGGTGCTGCGGCAGGAGGTCGACGGCGGCAACGGGCACGCCAGCGTGAGCAGTCCGGTGCTGCACTTCGGCCTCGGCGCCACACCTGAGAACGCGGACCTGCCGGTCGAACTGGCCTGGCGGGACCGCACCGGAACGGTCCAGCGCGCCACCGTCACGGTGCGCCCCGGCCGCAACACCGTCTTACTGGGGGCGTCGTGAGCACACCGAGGGACCGGGACTCCATCCCGCCGTTACGCAGGCATCTGCTGACCATCGCCTCCATCATTCCCCCGCCGGACAAGCGGATCTCCGCACTGCGCCGGTTCGCCACCTCGATCACCATCTTCACCATCCTCGGCTACCTCTGGCTCGGCTTCGAGGCCTCCGCCGCGCAGATCGCGGTACTGCTCGGCACCGCCTACGCACTGGAACTCAGCCTGGAATCCCTGGAGGCGTGGGCCAACGGGTTCCGGCCGCGCTTCCTCGGCGGCGGCGTGATCGGGTTCGTCAACTTCATGCTGCCCACCCACATCACCGCGCTCTCCCTCGGCCTGCTGATCTACGCGGGAAACCTGTTGTGGCCCTACGCCTTCGCCTCCGCACTGGCCATCGGGTCCAAGTACATCCTGCGGGTACGGATCAGCGGGAAGCTGCGGCACTTCCTCAACCCGTCCAACCTGGCCATCGCGGTGGCACTGACCGTGTTCCCCACCGTGATCGGCCCGGCGCCGATGTACCACTTCACCGCGCACGTCTCCGGCGTGCTGGACTGGATCATCCCGCTGATCCTGGTCGCCTTCGGCACCCTGCTCAACGTCAAACTCACCCGCAAGGGCCCGCTGATCGCGGCCTGGCTGCTGGGCATGGCCGCCCAGGCGGTGCTGCGCGGACTGCTGTTCCCGGAGGAGAACTCGATCCTGTCCGGACTCGGGCTGATGACCGGCACCGCGTTCCTGTTGTTCACCAACTACATGATCACCGACCCCGGCACCTCGCCGACCGGGAAGTGGCAGCAGGTGGCCTTCGGGCTCGGCTCGGCCGCGGTCTACGGCGTGCTGGTCAGCTCCGGCGTGGTGTTCGGGCTGTTCTACTGCATCGCGATCGTGTGCGCGATCCGCGGCGCCTACCACTGGACCCTGGACCTGTCCGCGCGCTCGAAGGCCAAGGCGAGCGAACCCCTGGTGGCGGCGGAGGCGCCCAGTCGCAACGGGCGGACCAGCACCGGCGTGCTGGAGAAGACCGATGCCTGAGTCCATCGCGGTCATCGGGCTGGGCTGCCGCTACCCGGACGCGGACAGTCCGCGGGAGCTGTGGGAGAACGCCCTTGCCCAGCACCGTTCCTTCCGGCGCATCCCGCCGGAACGGTTGCCACTGGCCGATTACCACAACAACGATCCGACCGCGCCGGACAAGTTCTACAGCCCGTATGCCGCGGTGCTGGCCGACTACGCCTTCGACCGGCTGCGGCACCGGGTCAGCGGCGCCACCTACCGGGCGGTCGACAGCACGCACTGGCTCGCGGTGGACGTGGCCGAACGAGCACTCGCCGATGCCGGATTCACTGAGCTGGCAGTGGATCCGGACCGGGTGGGCGTGGTCGTGGGCAACACGCTCACCGGCGAGTTCTCCCGCACCGCTGCGCTGCGGCTGCGCTGGCCGTACGTGCGGCGGCGGGTGGACGCGGTGCTACGCCGCGGCGGCTGGGCGGCGGAGACCCGGGCCGAGCTGTTGGGCGAGCTGGAGACCGAGTACAAGGCGCCGTTCGAGCCGATCGGCGAGGAGTCCCTGGCGGGCGGGCTGTCCAACACCATCGCCGGGCGGGTCTGCAACACCTTCGACCTGCACGGCGGGGCCTGGACGGTGGACGCGGCCTGTGCCTCCTCGCTGCTCGCGGTGATCAACGCCGCCGAGACGCTGACCCGCGGCGATGTGGATGTCATGCTGGCCGGCGGGGTCGACCTGAGCCTGGATCCGTTCGAGCTGGTGGGTTTCGCCAAGGTCGGCGCACTGGCCCCACGGCTGATGCGGGTCTACGACAAGGATTCCGAGGGCTTCTGGCCGGGCGAGGGTTGCGGATTCGCTGTACTGGCAAGGGAAGAAGACGCCCACCGCTGGGGCGCGCGGGTGTACGCGGTACTGCGTGGCTGGGGTGTGTCCTCGGACGGCCGCGGCAGCATCACCCGGCCCGAACAACGCGGGCAGGCGCTGGCGGTGCGCCGGGCCTACGCCAGGGCCGGGTACGGCAGTGACACCGTGGGCCTGTTCGAGGGCCACGGCACCGGCACCGCGGTGGGCGACGCGATCGAGCTGGCCACCCTCACCGAGGCCCGCCGCGGCGCCGACCCGGCCGCGTCCGCTGCGGTGATCGGTTCGATCAAGGCCAACATCGGGCACACCAAGGCCGCCGCCGGGATCGCCGGACTGCTCAAGGCGATCATGGCCGTGCACGAGCGCACCCTGCCGCCGATCA
The DNA here is from genome assembly GCF_014204915.1 of Crossiella cryophila. Classification (NCBI taxonomy): domain Bacteria; kingdom Bacillati; phylum Actinomycetota; class Actinomycetes; order Pseudonocardiales; family Pseudonocardiaceae; genus Crossiella; species Crossiella cryophila. Next base: position 5,244,923 of record NZ_JACHMH010000001.1, on the reverse strand, counting down.
CCGGCTGCGACACCCCGCACGACCTGCTCACCGGCCCCGACCCGAAGCTCCGGGTGCTCCGCGAACCCGAGGCGTGGGCGCCGGAGTTGTTGCCGCGCGCGGGAATCAGCGCGATGGGCTTCGGCGGCGTGAACACCCACCTGACTCTGGAGGGCACCCCGGCGCCACGGCGGAGCGTGCCGATGGCCCGGCAGCGGGTGCTCGCCCGCACCCCGCAGAACGCCGAGATCATCCCGTTCGCCGCACCCGATCTCCGCTCGCTGGCCGAGGACATCGACCGGCTGCGCGCGCAGACCGACCACCTCAGCTTCGGCTCGTTGCGGGACCTGGCCATCCTGCGCTGCTCCACCACCAGGACCGGACAGCCGGTGCGCGCCGCGATCGTGGCCGACACCCCGTTCCGCCTCAACGACCAGCTCGCCCAGCTGCGGTCCTTTGTGGACGCTGGCCAGACCCGGATCGACGCCGCCGCCGGGGTGTTCTTCGGCCAACCGCGGCGAATCCCGCGCATCGGCTTCCTATTCCCCGGCCAGGCCGCGCCGGTCTACCTCGGCGGCGGGGTGCTGCGCCGCCGCTTCGAGCAACTCGCCGAGCTGTACCCGCACGCGCCGGGATCCGCCGTGGGCGACCGCACGGACACCGCGCTCGCACAGCCCTCGATCGTGCGGGCCGCGCTGGCCGGGGTCGCCGCCCTGGCCGAACTGGGCATCCACGCGGACGCGGTGCTGGGACACAGCATCGGCGAGCTGGCCGCGCTGTGCTGGGCGGGCGCCACCGCCCCGCACAGCGCGGTGGACCTGGCCGCCGTACGCGGCCGCGCCACCGCCGAACACTCCGCCACCGGTGGTGCGATGGCCGAACTGGCCGCCACCGAGGACGTGGTGGACCGCCTGGTGGACGACCTGCCGGTGACCATCGCCGCGCTCAACGCGCCGGACCGGATCGTGCTCGCGGGCCCGGCCCTCGCGATTGAGGCCGCCTGCACCCGGGCCCGCGCCAGGGGATTCCGGGCCACCCGGCTGCCGGTCACGCACGCCTTCCACTCCCCGCTGGTCGCCGAGGTGGCCCGGCGGTTCGCCACCCACCTCGCGGGCGTCGCCTTCGAGCCGGTGCGGCCCGGCCTGATCTCCACCGTGCTCGGCGGCGAACTGCCAGCGGACACCGACCTGGCCGCCTACCTGGCCGGGCAGGTCACCTCGCCGGTGCGGTTCAGCACCGCCCTGCACCGGCTCGCCGACCGGTGCGACCTGCTCCTGGAGGTGGGCCCCGGCGCCCTGCTGACCGGACTGGCCACCACCCAGCTCGCCATCCCCGTGCTGGCCACCGACTGCGGTGGGGAGAACATCCGCGACTTCCTCGGCGCGGTCGCCGCCGCACACGTGCACGGGGCCGAGGTGGCCCTGGACGGACTCGCCGCGGGCCGGGTGCAGCGGACCGCGGATCCGTTGCGCCGCCCCGTTTTCCTGGCCAACCCCTGCGAGCTGGTCCCCGACGACCTGCCCGGCGAGGCCGCCCCGATCCTGCTGCCGACCCCGCGACCGGCACCGCAAGAGTCCACTGTGGACACTGAGAGCGATCCGTTCACCGTGGTGCGCGCACTGGTCGCCAAACACGTGGAACTGCCGGTGGAATCCCTGGAACCCGGTCACCGGATGCTCGCCGACCTGCGGCTCAACTCGATCACCGTGGCCGAACTCGCCGGACTCGCCGCGCGCGCCCTCGGCGTGGCCCCGCCCGCGGTGCCCACCGACCTGGCCGACGCCTCGCTCACCGAGTTCGCCGAGGTGCTCGCCCAGCAGCCACCGGCCGACACCGACCTGGACACCCCGCCACCGGGAGTCGCCCCCTGGGTGCGCACCTTCGGCGTGCACTGGCAACCGGTTTCCGCCGCCACCCGGGTGCCGGAGATCGCCTGGACCGTGCTCGCCGAGGACGGCGACCTGCTCGCCCCCGCCTTCCCGGACACCGCCGGTACCCCGGGTTTCCTCATCCACACCAGGGGCGCCCGCACGCACGAGGCCGCGCACTGGCTGGTGCAGGCCGTGCAGCAGGCCATCCAGTCCCCGGCCGCGCACCGGATCGCCATCCTGCACCACGGCGAGGCCGGTGGCCTCGGCCGCTCCCTGGCCCTGGAACAGCCCGGCCGCCCGGTCCGCCTGATCGAGATCCCGTCCGCGCCCAGCGCGCACGTGCTCGCCCTGGCCCAGGCCGAAGCCGCCCAGGGTCACGGTTTCGCCGAACGCCGGATCGACCAGGCAGGCCGCCTCACCGAACCCGTGCTCTACCCGCACCCGCCAGGACGTGCGCCCAAGGCCCCACCGCTGACCGGCTCCGACGTGCTGCTGGTCCCCGGCGGCGGTCGTGGCATCGGCGCGGAGAGCACGCTCGCCCTGGTCGCGGACAACGAGGCCGCGGTCGCCGTGCTCGGCCGCGCCGACCCGGCCGAACACCCGGAGGTCGCGCTCACCCTGGACCGGTTGCGCGCGGGCGGGCGGCGGGTCCGTTACCTGTGCGCCGACGTCACCGACGCGGACGCGGTCAAACACGCCATCGACGAGATCAGCACCGACCTGGGCCCGGTCACCGCCGTGCTGCACGCCGCGGGCGCCAACCGGCCGTGCGGACTGGCCAGGCTGGACGCCGCCGCCATCAGCGCCACCCTCGCCCCCAAACTGGACGGCCTGCGCAACATCCTGGACGCGGTCGAACCCGGCTGCCTGCGCCTGGTGATCGGCTACGGCTCGATCATCGGCCGGATCGGCATGGCCGGGCAGGCCGACTACGCACTGGCCAACGACTGGCTCGGCCTGGAGATCGCGGCCGCCGCGGCCCGCCTGCCCGGCTGCCGGTTCCTCAACCTGGACTGGTCGGTCTGGTCCGAGGTCGGCATGGGCACCCGCCTGGGCAGCGTGGCCGCGCTCGCCGGCGCCGGGGTGGACGCGATGCCGCCGCAGACCGCCACCCGGGTGCTGCGCGAACTGCTCGCCACGCCGGCGGAATCCACCAGCGTGGTGGTCACCGGCCGGTTCGGCTTCCCGCCCACGATCAACACCGGCGCCGGCGAGTTGCCGCTGACCCGGTTCCTGGAACGGCCACGAGTGCACTACCCGGCGGTGGAACTGGTCTGCGACAGCGATCTCACCGTGCCAAGCGACCCCTACCTTGCCGATCACGCGCTGGCCGGAACCTGTTTGCTGCCGGGCGTGCTCGGCCTGGAGGCGATGGCTCAGGCGGCCACCGGACTGCGTGGCGGCGAGGTCACCGGGTTCACCGGGGTCGAGCTGACCCGGCCGGTCACCGTGCCCAGCGACGGCGGCCGGGTACTGCGGGTGGCCGCCCTGCACCAACCGGACGGCCGGGTCGAGGTCGTGGTGCGTGCCGACGACACCGCCTACGCCGTCGACCACTTCCGCGCGCACCTCACCGTGGCCCCGGAACTCCAGCCACACCAAGGCATCGAGCCGACGCCGACCGCCGGTCCACCGGTCGAACTCGACCTCGGCCGCGATGTCTACGACCGGCTGCTGTTCCACCACGACAACCTGCGCCGGGTCCGGGCCTACCGGGAACTGCGCGCGCGGCGGTGCGTGGTGGAGATCGACGCCCGCCCCGGCGACACCTGGTTCGGCGAGTACCAGCCCCAGCACCTGCTGCTCGGCGACCCCGGCGCCAGGGACTCCTTCATCCACGCGCTCCAGGCCTGCGTGCCACACCGGCGCTGCCTGCCCGAGCGGATCGACCGGATCACCCGGCACCGCCCGCTGTCCGGACGGCTGGTCGTGGACGCGGTGGAAACCGGCCGGGGCACCGACACCATCACCGTCGACCTGGTCGTCCGCGAACTCTCCGGGGCGATCTGCGAGACCTGGACCGGCCTGTCCCTGCGTGCCATCGGCCCACTGGACACCGAGTCCCCGTGGCCCGCCGCCCTGCTCGGCCCCTACCTGGAACGCAGCCTCGATGACCTGCTCGGCCTGGGCCGGATCGGCCTGGGCGTGGCCACCGGCGACCGCGCACCCGCCGCACTGGCCGCCGCCGCCCGCGCCGCCGGACGGGACCTCGACCTGCGTCACCGCGCCGACGGCAAACCCCTCGCCCCCGGCATTGACATCTCCCTTGCCCACCAAGGCGATCTCACCCTCGCCGTGGTCGGGGACCACCCACTCGGCTGCGACCTGGAAGCCGTCCGCCCCCGCACCCGGCAAGCCTGGACCGACCTGCTCGGCCCGGACCGGCTGCGGGTGGCCGAACAACTCGCCGAGGACCTGGACACCGCGGCCACCCGGCTCTGGTGCGTGACCGAGTGCGCCCGCAAGGTCGGTCGCACACCGGGCATCCCCACCGTGCACGCCACCGCCGACGGCTGGGCACTGTTCACTGTGGACGGTCACCGCTGCGCGACCACCCTGCTCCGGGTAGGCGGCATCGAGGACCTGGTCATCTGCGCCGTGCTCGAACCGGAGGAGCCGTGATGGACCTCCCCGCCTTCGAGCACCGGCACCTGGTCACCCTCGAGGAGACCAACGCCCTCGGCAACGTCTACTTCACCCATTACCTGCGCTGGCAAGGACAGTGCCGGGAACTGTTCCTGCGCACCCGCGCGCCCGAGGTGCTGGCCGAACTCGGTGAACGCACCCTGCTGGTCACCACGCACTGCTCCTGCGACTACTACGCCGAACTGCACGCCTTCGACGAGGTGCTGATCCGGATGCGGGTCGGCGAGGTGCTGCAGAACCGGCTCACCCTGCTCTTCGAGTACCTGCGCGCCGGTCAGCCGATCGCGCGCGGCAAACAGGGCCTGGCCTGGTTCACCCGCGACGGTGACCGGCCCCGGCCCCGGCCGGTGCCCGCCACGCTGATCACCGCCGTGGCCGCGGCGGTGGCCGCCTACCAGCGAAACGGAATCCCGCCCGAGACTTCGCCGTCAGGCGGAGGTGCGCACAACCCGACAGAGGAGGACAAAGATGGTCGCACGATTACGTGAGCGGACCACGACGAGCGTGGACGAGCGGATCGCCGCCGCACTGACCCACATGCAGCCGCGGGTGCTGCTGGGCAACGGCCAGCTCGGCTACCGGACCACGGTGGAGACCACCATCGACGTGGTGCTCGGCGACGGCAGCGACCCCGCCGCCCCGCGCGAGCAGATCAAGCTCACCTCCCTGGAGAGCGAAATCGCGATCCCGGACCCCGTGCTGCTCAGCGACGGCAGCCTGCGGTTCGACTGGGAGACCTACCGTTTCATCACCACCGGCGTCAGCACCGTGCTCTTCGGCACTGACACCCCGATCCGGATCCTGATGGGCCGCGGCGTCGACCCGATGATCCGGCCCACGCTGGGCCACTGCCTGGTCCCGGCGGACATCACCTTCGGCTCCGTGCCGGTGCCGTGCGTCTCCGAGGTCAACCTGGTCGTGGAGACGCCGTTCGGGCGCCTGCACAACCGCGGTCCGGCGATCATGCGGGCCATGGTGACCACGGTGCCGCCGATCGGCGAGCCGTTCATCCAGCAGGGCGTGGTCAAGCTCTACACCGAGGAGGGCGACGAGATCGCCACGAAGGAGGCGACCGCGAGCACACTCACCGGGATCATCTCGTCCTGACCGGTGACCGAGGTCGGGCCACCGCCGGCCCGAGGATCGCGGGGCGGCCGGGCTGAGGAGCTGACGAGCTGACCGGTCCGACGCGCGATCGATCGGGAGGGCGGGTTCGCGTGTGCCAACCTGCCCCGTGCCGCCCTCCCACCCGCGGCTCCGCGGGCGCGGAGATCGTTGGCGCACAACGCAGAAAGCAGTCCCCGACACGGTAGGGAGAGGCGGTACGGATGGAGAGCGAGACCTACGGCGAGGTGTTCGCCGAGGTGTTCGACTCGGTGTACGGCGACATCGCGCCCAAGGACGAGATCGCCACCCTCGCCGAGCTGGCCGGGCCAGGACCCGTGCTGGAACTCGGGGTCGGCACCGGCCGGGTGGCCATCCCACTGGCCGAGGCCGGGCTGGAGGTGCACGGCCTGGACAACTCGCCGCGGATGCTGGCCGCGCTGGCCGCCAAACCCGGCGGCGCCTCGGTGCGCACGGTCACCGCGTTGCTGCCGGACATCCCACTGTCCCAACGGTTCCGGCTGATCTCCTGCGTGGACAACACGTTGCTGCTGATGCGCACCCAGGAACAGCAGCTCCAGTGCATCACCAACGCGGCCGAGCGACTCACCGAGGACGGCGTGCTGGTGCTGGAAACCCTGGGACAGCTCGATCCCAACCCCGCGGGCGGCGGGATCCTGCTCATCCACATGGGCCAGAAGAGCGCGGTGCTGTGGGCCACCGAGGCCAACTCGGCCACCCAGCGGTTCAGCACCAGGGAGATCATCCTGGCCGACAACCAGGTCCGGGTGCTGCCCTTCCGCGGCAGGCTGGTCTCGCCTGCCGAACTGGACCTGATGGCCCGGCTCGCGGGCCTGCGGTTGCGTGCCCGGTGGGGTGGCTGGGGTCAGGAACCCTTCACCAGCGCCAGTTTCCTCGCGGTGTCGGTCTTCGAGAAGGTGTGAGGGGCGGCCGGTGAGCACCAGGCGTTACGCGCTGCCCGTCGAGCAGACCAAGTGGTCGCTGTCCACCAGCGCCACCGTGGTCTTCGACTGGGACTACGACCCCAGCCAGGACCGGCTGCTCGGGCTCTACGAACGCGGCAAGGCCAAGCAGTGGGACGCCAACGAGCGGATCGACTGGTCGATCCCGTTCGACCCGACCTCGCCGGAGCACGAGCCCGACCACTTCCTGCCGCTGTTCGGCTCACCGGTCTTCGAGAAGATGACCAAGGCCGAGCGGAACGAGTACCGGCATCACGTCACCGCGTTCAACAACTCCATGTTCCTGCACGGCGAACAGGGCGCGCTGATCTGCGCGGCCCGGGTGGTGGAGACCGTGCCCGAGCTGGACGCCAAGTTCTACGCCGCCACCCAGGTGGTGGACGAGGCCCGGCACGTGGAGGTCTTCTCCCGGCTGGTCCGGGAGAAGATCGACCTCGCCTACCCGATCTCGGCGCCGATGAAGGAACTGCTCACCGCGGTGCTGGCGGATCCGCGGGCGGACATCGTGCAGCTCGGCATGCAGGTGCTCATCGAGGGCCTGGCGCTGGCCGCGTTCGCACTGGGCCGGGACTCCACCACACATCCGCTGTTCCGCGCCATCAACGCCTACGTCATGCAGGACGAGGCCCGGCACGTGGCCTTCGGCCGGATCGGGCTGCGCGACCTCTACCGCGAGCTGACCGCCAGGGAGATCGCCGAGCGGGAGGAGTTCGTGGTCGACGCCTGCCACCTGATGCGGGACCGGCTGATGGGCGAGGAGGTCTTCGAGCGGCTCGGGCTGCCGGTGCGGGACTGCCTGGAGCACGTGGAGCACTCGCCGTTCATGCGCGGGTTCCGCACCCAGCTGTTCTCCCGGATCGTGCCCGCGGTGCAGGACATCGGGCTGTGCGGGCCGAAGGTGCGGCGGGCCTTCGAGGACATGGGGGTGATCCAGTTCGAGGCGGTGGACCTGGACCAGACGCACGCCAGGGACGACCGGGTGGCCGAACAGGTGGAGGCCGCCGACGCCGCCAGGGTGGCCCAGGTGGCGCAAACGATCGAGGCGGGTGAGCAATAGGCGAGTTGTCTGTGTAAATGGCCGGGACGTGCGGATAAATTGTGTACACGAGTTGACTGAACAATGCGCACACGATCCGGCGAAGCACTGATCAATGCTCGACCGGGATGTCCGTTTCGTGTAGGTTGAGCCGCGCCAAGTTTCACTCCTATCCACTGGAGGGCAGTTAATTGACGGCCGGAGACCAGAACATCGACAGCGTGCTCGCCGGCGTTGCGGTGGCTGATTTCGAAGCTGCGCAGTCCTGGTACTCGAAGCTTTTCGGACGTGAGCCCGACGTTGTGCCCACAGAGGGAATCGCGGAATGGCAGCTCGCGCCCAATGCCTGGGTGCAGCTCACCGAGAACCCGGATCGCGCCGGCAAGAGTTCGGTGGTGATCGGGGTCCGGGATCTCGCCGCACAGGTCAAGTCGATCGAGGCGGCCGGATTCACCGCGGGTGCGGTGGAGGAATACCCGGGCATCGTCAAGACGAGCACCATTTTCGACGCCGAGGGCAATGAGGTGACCTTTGTGGAGGAGTTGACCGAGTGAGTGAGGCGTCCAGCGAAGTCGCGGAAGTCCCGGTCCCGTCGATTCCGGCGGATCCGGTGTGGAACCCGATGTCGGACTACTCGTTCATGGCCGAGCACGGCGTGCGGATCGTATCGGGCTCGGGTGTCCGGGTACGCGATGATCAGGGCAACGAGTACCTCAGCGGGACCGCCGGACTGTGGAATGTCACCTGCGGATTCGGCCATCCCGACATCCTGGACGCCATCACCAGCCAACTGCGGAAGCTGTCCTACGGCACGTTGTTCCTGTTCTCCCACGAGCCCGCCACCACCCTCGCCCGCAGGCTGCTGTCGATCGCGCCGCCCGGACTCACCAGGGTGCACTTCACCACCGGCGGCGCGAGCGCGGTGGAGACGGCGATGAAGGTGGTGCGCCGGTACTTCCGGCTGACCGGGGAGCCCGAACGACGGCTGATCGTGTCCCTGGACCGCTACTCCTGGCACGGCACGCTCTACGGCAGCATGAGCGTGACCGGCGAGGACATCGAACAGCGGGCCTACGGCGCCGATCTGAGCGGGGTGCGCAAGATCCCCACCCCGCGAATCGCCGACGATCCGCCCGGCGCGACCGCGCTGACCGCGTTCGCACAACTGGTCGACGCCGAGCGCGGGCGGATCGCCGCGGTCATCCTGGAACCGGTGCTGGCCTCCGGCGGAGTGATCCCGCTGCCGCCGGAGTTCGTCGCCGGGGTGAGCGAACTGTGCCGGGACAACGGGATCCTGCTGATCGCCGACGAGGTGGCCACCGGTTTCGGCCGGACCGGCCGGATGTTCGGCGGCGAGCACTACGACCTGCGCCCGGACGTGGTGGTGCTGTCCAAGGGCATCAACAGCGGCTATCTGCCACTGGGCGCGGCACTGTTCACCGAGGCGATCTTCGACGCGTTCCGGCGGGCCGGTTTGCCGTTGCTGCACGGGGAAACCCAGGGCGGCAACCCGGCGGCCTGCGCGGCCGCGATCGCCACCCTGGACGTGCTCGACCGCGAAGGGCTGGTGGAGAACTCCCGGGTGGTCGGCGAGTACCTGCTCGACCGGTTGGCGCCATTGCGATCGCGGGCGACCGTGCGGGATGTCCGGGGCCGGGGCCTGATGATCGGCATCGAGCTGTCTCCGCGCGGTGGCAAGGGTCCGGCCTCGATCCTGGAGGTGATGACCGCGGTGATCGGCTGCCGGTACCGGGGTCTGCTGGTGCACCCACTGCTGGCCAGTGGCGGCATCGGCCTGTTCCCGCCGCTGACGCTGAGCCTGGCCGAGGCCGACCAGGTGGCCGAGGTGCTCGACCAGGTCACGGCCGCCGGGTGAACGGGTGGGCGCCGGGCGGCTGACCTCACGACTGGTGGTCGACGGGATCACCGACGGCCCCGCGCCCGGGTTCACCGACGCCGGGGAGAGCTACGACCTGGTGGTGGCCGGGGCCGGGATCGCCGGACTGGCGGCCGCCTACTTCTGGCTGCGTGATGTCCAGCCGGACGCCCGGATCCTGTTGCTGGACCCGGCTGCCCAGTTCGGCGGGCACGCCACCCGGCACGAGTACACAGTGGACGGTCACCGGCTGCTCGCCACCGGCGGTTCGCAGGCGATCACCCGGCCCAGCACCTACCCGGCCAGTGCCAGGGACCTGTTGCGGGAGCTGGGCATCAACACCGACCGCTTCCACCAGGACTGCGATCCCGGGCACTACCGCGGGCAGGGCGCGGGCGGGCACGGCGTGTTCTTCCACCGCGAGCACTGGGAGCACGACCACCTCGCGGTGCTGCCGCCCGGTACGAAGTGGACGGACGCCCTGGCCGCCGCGCCCATGCCGCCGGAGGCCCGCCGCCAGCTCGGCGAGATCCTGGACCGCTGCCCGGACTGGCTCAGCGGCCGGGACCGCGCGGCCAAACTCGCCGCCCTGCGCGTGCGCACCTGCGCCCAGGTGCTCACCGACTTCGCCGACCTGCACCCGGCCGTGCACCGATTCCTGTTACGTTCCACCGCGGTCGACTCCGGCCTGAACTTCGACCAGCACCCGGCCCTGGACGCCGCGTTGATCGGCTTCCCCGGCCTGTCCGGCCTGCGCATCGGCTACGAGGGCGATCCATGGCCTGGATTGAGCAAGACCGGCAGGCAGTTCTGGTACAGCGAGGAAGCCCCGGTCTACCGTTTCCCGGACGGCAACGCCACCATCGCCCGCGCCCTGGCCCGCGCGCTGATCCCCACGCTGGCCCCACCCGGCACCGTCGACGACCTGCTCTCGGCCACCCTGGATGAGTCCCAATTGGACAGTCCACAGCAGAACGTCCGGATCCGCCTGCGCGGCAAGGTGGTCGAGGTCCGCAACACCGGATCGGCGGTCTCGGTGACGTACACCGCCGGTGGCGGCCGGCACCGGGTCACCGCCGGGGCCGTGATCCTGGCCTCCTGGACCGCCGGACTGCCCGCCATCGTCCCGGAACTCTCCACCGCGCAACGCTCCGCCGCGGCCGCCACCGGCCGCTACCCGCTGGCCTATGCCAACCTGGCCCTGCGGAACTGGAAACCCTGGCAGCGCCTGGGCATCAACCGCCTCACCCTGCCCTCGGGCCACTGGCAGCGCGGTGCACTGGAGTTCCCGGTCCACATCGGCGACCACCACCCCAGCCCCGGTCCGGAGCACCCGGTGCCGGCCAACTTCTTCGGCTGCTTTACCCGACCCGGTGTGCCCCCGGCGGTCGGCGCGGCCCAGGGCCGCCACTGGCTGATCAACCACGGCCCGGCCGAACTGGAGACCAGCCTGCTCGACACCCTGACCCGCGTTCTCGGCCCCGCCGGGTTCGACCCGGATCGCGATATCGCCGCCCTGACCGTCAACACCTGGCCACACGGGTACGCCCGCTACCTGACGCTGCCGCATGACGCCGACCGCTGGCCGGACGGCCCGCTCCCCGGCGACCTGCTGGCCAAGGGCGTCGGCCGGATCCGGATCGCGGGCGTGGACGTGGCCAACCACCCCTACCTGGACGGCGCCGTGGACACCGCGCACACCGCGGTGCGCGAGCTGGCCAGGGTGGCCGGGCCGGGGACGCGATGAGCACACCCCGGACCGGCCCCGATTCCCTTACAGGCCAAGCTCTTCCGATGCCAGCTGAGTGCCGCGCACCCTGGCCTCGATCTTGGCGAAGGCGGTCTCCCGCGAGGTCGAGGTGTCATCGGCGAACGGGGAGAACCCACAGTCGTCACAGGTGCCCAGCTGGTCCACCGGGAGGTGCCGGGCCGCCGCCAGCACGCGGTCCCGCACCAGCTCGGGGGTCTCCACCGCCGGGTCGATCGGATCGGTCACGCCGACGAAGACCCGTTGCCCCGGCTGGACCTGCTCGGCCACGATCCGCAGCACCCGATCCGGATCCGGCTCACTGGCCAGCTGCAGGTAGAACGAGCCCACGTGCAGTGTGAACAGCTTCGGCAACAGCCCGGCGTAGTCCACGTCCAGGCTGTGCACCGAATCCTGGTCGCCACCGGGACAGGTGTGCACCCCGATCCGGGCCCGCTCGGCCGCGGAGAAGCGGTCCAGCACGGTGTTGTTCAACGCGATGAAGTCATCCAGCACCCCACCGGAGGGATCCAGTTTGAGCGACAACCGGCCCTCGGTGAAGTCCAGCTGCACCGAGGCCGCGCCCGCGTCCAGGCATTGCCGGATGTCCCGTTCCGCCTCATCGGCCAGATCAGCCAGGAAGGTCTCCCGTGGATAGTCGGCGATCCCGTCCGCCGGGTAGAGCAGGCTCAGCGCCGAGGGCGCGATCACCGGCTGCTTCACCGGCAGATCGGTCAGCGCCTTGGCCTTGTGCAGGTAGGACACCGCGAACTCGCCGTACCTGAACGGCCCGGCCGTCAACCGGGGTAACTGGCGGGTGTGCCCGTCCGCGAACGGGATCACCGCCCCGTCCGCGGCCAGCGCCAGCTCGCCCCGCAACGGGTAGGTGGCGAAACTCGGCTTGCCCTGCTCGCCGTCGGTGAGAACCGGCGAACCGGTCTTCGCCAGTCGTTCCACGGTCTCGGTCAACGCCCGATCCACCAGAACGTCAAGCCCGGCCTGGTCAATCGTCCCCGCCGCGAACGCGGCCAGTCCGTCCTGCAGGTAGACCGGCCGCGGAATGCTGCCGATCGTCTCGGTGGGAATGGTCATGGTCGTCCTCCCGGAAAAGTGAGGCACCGCAACACATCCAACCTAGCGAGCGCACCGTGGTTCCGGCGTCGCCCATGTAGGTCAATAGAAAGCTAGAGATCCCGTTGTACGAAAGGGAATCTGCCATGATCACGCCGGGTGCCGCCGCGGGGCTGCCGACTGTCCACTGCCGGATCTGCCAAGGCCCGGTCACCGGATTCCTTGACCTGGGCCACCATCCGCTCTCCGACGCCTTCCGCCACCCCGAGGAGAACGGCGAGGAGTTCTACTACCGGCTCGCGGTGGGACAGTGCGCGGACTGCACCATGGTCCAGCTGCTGGAGTCGGTGCCAAGGGAACGCATGTTCCACGAGTCCTATCCGTACCACTCCTCCGGCTCGGCCGTGATGCGCGCGCACTTCACCGGCCTCGCCCGGCACCTCCTTTCCACCGAACTCACCGGCCCGGATCCGTTCCTGGTCGAACTGGGCTGCAACGACGGCGTTCTGCTGCGCACCGTGCACGCGGCAGGCGTCCGGCACCTGGGCTTCGAACCCTCCGGCGGCGTGGCCGCGATCGCCGCGAGCCACGGCGTCCGGGTCCGCACCGAGTTCTTCGAGGAGGCCACCGCCACGGCGGTCCGTGAGGCCGACGGTCCGGCCGACGTGATCTACGCCGCCAACACCGTCTGCCACCTGCCCTACCTGGACTCGGTGCTGCGCGGGGTGCACGCGCTGCTGGCCGAGCACGGCGTCTTCGTCTTCGAGGACCCGTACCTGGGCGACATCCTGGCCAAGACCGCCTTCGACCAGATCTACGACGAGCACTTCTACTACTTCACCGCCCGCTCCGTGCAGGCCCTCGCCCACCGGTCCGGCCTGGAACTCGTTGACGTGCAACGCCTCCCGGTGCACGGCGGCGAACTCCGCTACACCCTGGCCCGCCCAGGCCGCCGCCCGGTCTCGCCAGCCGTGGCCGACCTGCTCGCCGAGGAGCAGCGCCGCGGCCTGGCCGAACCCGCCACCCTGCACCGGTTCGCCGCCAACGTGGCCCGCACCAAGGAGAACCTGCTCGCCCTGCTGCACGACCTGCGGGCGCAGGGCCACACCGTGGTCGGCTATGGCGCCACCGCCAAGAGCGCCACGGTCACCAACTTCTGCGGCATCTCAACGGATCTGGTCGCCTACATCTGCGACACCACCCCGGCGAAACAGGGCCGCCTCTCCCCGGGCGCGCACCTGCCGGTCCGCCCGGCCTCGGCCTTCGCCGAGTACTATCCGGACTACGCGCTGCTGTTCGCCTGGAACCACGCCGAGGAGATCATGGCCAAGGAACAGGACTTCCACGCGGCAGGCGGCCGCTGGATCCACTACGTCCCCGAGGTACGCCTGCGGTGACCGGCCAGCGCGCGATCATCTTCGGCGGCACCGGCTTCGTCGGCAGCCACATCGCGGACAACCTGGCCGGCCACGGCTGGACGGTCCTCACCACCGCCCGCGGCACCCCGTCCCCGACCCACCCCTTCCAGCCCCTGGACCTGGCCACCACCGCCACCGCCGAGCTGGCCGCGTTCCTGGACGGGCACCGCCCCGACCTGGTGGTCAACGCCACCGGCAGCAGCTGGGGCCTGACCGACGACCAGATGTCCACCCGCTGCCTCACCCTGACCCGCCAACTGCTCACGGCCCTGACCCAGGCCCACTGCTCTCCGCGCCTGGTGCACATGGGGTCGGTCCTGGAGTACGGCCCCACGCCACCCGGCACAGCCGTCTCCAGCCAGGGCCCACCCCCGGAAACCGGCTACGGCCGGGCGAAACTCGCCGCCAGTCAGGCCGTGATCGCCGCGCCCAACGCCGTGGTGCTGCGCCTGTCCAACGCCGTCGGCCCCCGCCTGCCCGGCTCCAGCCTGCTGGGCAAGGTCGCGACCACCCTGATCCAGGCCGCGCGCGACCGGGAGCCTGCCCGGCTGACCCTGTCCCGCCTCACCGCCCACCGCGACTACCTCGACGTCCGTGACGCCGCCGAGGCCGTGCGCGCCGCGGCCACCGCCGACGTCTCCGGCGAGATCATCGACGTCGGCCGCGGCAACGCCGTCCCGGTCCGGTCCCTGGTGGACCTGCTCATCGAGGTCGCAGGCATCCCGGCCGTGCTCACCGAACACGACAACCGGGACTGGCGGTCCACAATGGACTGGATCCAGGTGGACCCCACCCGGGCCGCCGCCCTGCTGCACTGGCACCCCCGGCACACCCTGCGCGAGGCCATCGGCACGTTCTGGGCGGCGGCCAACCAGGTGACCGCTCACTGACCCCGCTGGGCCACGGTCACCGGGAGCGTCCGCAGCCCGCGGATCGCGCTGGTATCCCGCCGTTCCGGCCTGCCGACCAGCCGCAGCGACGGCATCCGCTCGGCCAGGGTGCGGAAGACGATCTCCCCCTCGATCCGGGCCAGCCGGGCGCCAAGGCAGTAGTGAATGCCACTGGCGAAAGCGAGGTGTTCCGGCCCGGCCGACCGGGTGATGTCGAACTGTTCCGGCCGCTCGTACGCCTGCGCATCCCGGTTGCCCCCGGCCAGAATCGCCACCACCGTCTGCCCCGGCTTGATCGTCTGCCCGGCCAGTTCGATCTCGGTGTGCGCCACCCGCGAGGTGCTCTGCACCGGCGAGTCGTACCGCAACGCCTCCTCCACCGCGGCCGCGGCCAACTCCGGCTCCGCCCGCAACCGAGCCCACTGCTCCGGATGTTCCAGCAGCGCCCGCATCCCGTTGCCGATCAGGTTCACCGTGGTCTCGAACCCGGCCACCAGCAACAACATCGCGGTGCCATGCAACTCCCGCGCGGTCATCCGCTCCTCACCCACCGCCGCGGCCAGGGTGCTGATCACATCATCGCCCGGCTCAACCGCCCGTTCCCGCAACAGCCGGTCGAACAACGCCACCAGGTGCTCGGTCACCGCGGTCACCTCCCTGGCCTGCCGCATCGAGCTGACCCCGTTGAACCCCTCGATGACCACCTCCCCGAACTCGGCGAAGGCCCCCCGCTCGGCGTCCGGAATGCCCAGCAGATCGCTGATCACCGTGATCGGCAACGGCGTGCCCAGATCACGCACCAGGTCCAAGCTCTCCCGCCCCGCCACCTTCGCCAGCAAGGAGTCCACAATGGACTGAACCCGAGGCCGATAAGCCTCCAGCCGCTTGGGATTGAACGCGGGCATGGCCAGCCGGCGCAACCGGGTGTGATCCGGCGGATCCAGCTCCACGAACCCCTCCGGCGGCGCGGGCACCGGCGCACCCAGTAACCCGCCCTGCGCACGCCCGTCCACCCGCTGCACCCCGAACCGGCGATCCCGCAACACCTGGTTGCACACCGCGAACGAGCTGGTGGCCCAGGTGCCGCTGAGTCCGCGGTAGAGCGGCCCGCGCTGCCGGATCTGTTCGTAGAGCGGATAGGGATCGTCCCGCCAGCGCGGGTGTTCGAGCTGCACGACCAGATCCCCCAGCTCACTGAGCAACCAGGTCGCGGCCCGCCCGGCCTGCAACTGCGACCGGAGCCAGAGCGAGGCCACCGCACTTGAGTTGGTCATCGATTCCCTCCCAGCACCGGCACGTCGGCCGGTTCGATCCGGCGCAACCCAGGAGTCAGGGCCGCGTAAACAGTGGCCAGCAAACAGCCGACCCCAATGAACACAAAGGCCATCGACGGCCCCGCGTACTCCACGATCGGCCCGCCCAGCCCCGCCCCCAGCGGACTGGCCACCAGTGACAGCGAGGTGACAGTGCCGATCACTCTGCCCCGCAAGGCTTCCGGCGCCCGCTCCTGCATGACCACGGCCAGCACCGGCGCTAGCGGACCGTCCACCAACCCGGTCGCGAAGGCCAGCACCAGCAACCAACCGAGGTCGGTCGTCAACGCGAACCCCAGGAACGCCAACGCGGTCAGCGACATCGACGTCAGCAACACCACCCGCCGCCCGGCGAACCTCGACAGCACGCTGTACCCCAGTGCGCCAAGGATCCCGCCGACCGAGAACGCGGCCAGTACGAAGCCGGTCTGTTCCGGTTTGCCAGCCTGGAACATCATCGCGGGCATGATCACCGAGGACAGCGGGGTCAGGAACAGCACGATCAGCATGCCGGTCAGCGCGGTGGCGCGCAGTGCGCCCTCGGTCCAGACGAACTTCAGGCCCTGCCACACCGACTGCCAGTACGGCTCCACCGCCGGGCGTTCACCACCGGTGTGCTGGACAGAGGGCACCACGGTGAAGGTCAGCACCGAGGCCAGGAAGAACATGATCACCGTGGCCCACAGCGTGTTCATCGGGCCGATGATCGCGATCAGCACGCCGGCCAGACCCGGACCGGCCACGCCGCCGATCCCGTCCACCGCCTCACCCCAGGAGTTGATCTTCTCCAGGGGCAGCTTCGCCTTGGCCGCCACATCCGGCCGCAGCGCCTCACGCGCGGCCATGCCGGGACCGTCGAAGACCGCGCCGAGCGCGACCAGGCCCAGGATCAACGGGATCCCCAGCCCGAGGGTCATGTCCAGCAGCGGCAGTGCCGCCACCGCCGCGGCACTGAGCAGGTCCGCGGCCACGCTGGAACGCCGCCGCCCGAACCGGTCCACCAGTGCCCCGCCGAACAGCGCGGAGAGCACCAGCGGCGCCATGGCCGCCGCGGCCACCACACCGGCCAGGACAGCGCTGCCGGTGCGCTGCAGCACCAGGATCGGCATCGCGACACTGACGATCGCGTTACCCGTGACGGACAACGCCGTCGAGCCCAGAAGGCCCCAGACAGGTACCCGGGAAGGCCGCACGGTGGCCAGGTCCGATTGAACACTCACAACCAATAACGGTACATGAGTGTCCCATTCTTGGTCGATTGCGTCCCATTTTGACGCCCTAAAGTGCCGAGAAGGGCGGGGTGGCCTCGACCGGGAAGCACAGACCGGGACAGCCGCCGGAGACGATCACGGACAGATCGCCCCCTCGTCACCAGCGCCGCAGCCAAGCCCTCCCACCGAGAACCGCCGCCACCCCACGACCGCGACGCCGCGCCACCCCACGACCGCGCCACCCCACGACCGCTCCGCCACGACGCCGCGACCGGCAATCAACCCCACTGCCGCCTTGCCGCCAGCCCGAAGCCAGTACCCCCAGCCGAAGCCAACGCCGACCGCGATCGCCCCCAACGCCGGCAACAGCACCAGCGCTCACCCCAGCCGCGGCCATCGCCGACCGCGATCGCGGCTACCGAAACCACCGCCAGCGACCTCCTCCACCCCGACCCCGCCGCCAGAATCGCCACCCCGGAACCGCCCCCCACCGCTACCTTGTTCCCAGGCCCCACCCCGCGACCGAGCCACCAAACCCCGGCCGCACCGCCGCATCTCGTCACCGCCCACCAAAGCGGGACACTAACGTCCCATTCTGATACTCCGCAGCCCCATAAGCAGACATCCCTACCCTCGCCATGACACCACCTAGTACTACAATGGCACCATGACGAGCGACACTCGGGAGTCGAACACTCCGAGCCGGACGCGCGCGGCGATCCTGGACGCGGCGATCGCCCTGCTGTCCCAGCGCCCAGCCGCCTCCCTGGCCGAGATCGCCGAGGCCGCCGGCTGCGGACGCAGCACCCTGCAACGACACTTCCCGGAACGCTCCGACCTGATGGCCGCGATCTTCCAGCTGGCCGTGCACCGGGTCAGCGCCGTACTCGCCGCGGCCGACCTCACCGAAGGCCCGGCCGCGCAGGCATTGCGCCGAGCAGTACGCGCCTACCTCGAACTGCCGCCCGAGCTGATCCGGGTCTGCGACGAAGCCGAACAGCGGGGCGAGGCCGACTGGCTGGACGCGGCCTTCGCCCAGGCCGAACAACCGATGCTCGCCTTGCTCGCCCGCGCGCACGCCGAAGGACTCCTGGACGCCTCGCTCAGTCCGGAGTGGGTGTACAAGGCGTTGTGGTGGAACCTGCTCGCCGGGTTCGAGGCCGTTGGCGAGGGGCTGATGGATCGGGAGCAGGCGGCGGAATCGGTGATCCGGCAGCTGGAGCGGGGTTTGCCGGGGTAGTAAGTCGGTTGCGTGCGGCCGTCGGTTGCCCGATTCTGGAGCGTTGCGTCCACGGTGGACGGACGTGGAGGGATGGACCCGACTCGATGAGAACGCCAATCTTCGTGCACCACGCCCGACTGGACGGTCGGGACTGGCGGGTGATCCGGCCGGGCGGCAAGTTCGCGCACGCCGGGCTGTGGGATGAGGACTTGTGGCTGAGCATGCGGGTCGACCGCGGTGCGGCCCACCGGATCGGGGTGCTGTGGCTACTGGCCGCCCGCTCCCGGCACACGATCATCCACCTGCCGCTGCGGACCGGCGCCCAGGCGGTCGGGGCCGATCCGCACGGCAGGCGGCTGGATCTCGTGTTGTCCCAGCACAGTCTGCAGTTGCGCGCTTCGCGCTGGCCCCGGCTGCGCGCCGCGCTGGACAAGGGCAGGCCGGAGACCGCACAGCTACCTGCGAGCGATCTGCCGGACCCGGACGGGATCGACTACCGGGCGCGACACCACCGGGAGAACCGGGATCTGCTGAACGAACAAGTGCACGCCGACACCCTGTTCCTGGCGGGCAGCCCAACGGTGTTCCGGCAGACCGCCGACCGGTTCTTCGACCTCGTCCAGCTCTCCCCGGCGCCGGAGCCGGGCAGCCACGTGTGCACGGAATTCCACTCCGGCGACGGCGTCCTCGGGAACGCGCGGGAGATCCACGTCGAGTACCACACCAACTGGGCCGCCCCCGCGAAACGGCGCTGACCCCGCTCAGAGCGCGGAGAAGTGCGCCGCGTCGCCCAGGATCGTGCTGCTGGCGACGCCGTCCACGCTGACCGGCACGTCCCCTGCCAGGGTGATCCGGTGCAGTCGGCGGCGGGCGTCGTCGTAGTCGGCCACGCCGTAGTGCTGGGTGGCCCGGTTGTCCCAGATCGCCAGGTCACCGTCGGCCCACTGCCAGCGCACGGTGTTCTCCAGCCGGGTCACCCGGTTCTGCAGCAGCTCGAAGATCGCCTGCGATTCGGGGCCGGACAGGCCGACGATCCGCTTGACGAAATGGCCCAGCAGCAACGCCCGCTCCCCGGTCTCCGGGTGCACGCGGACCAGCGGGTGCTCGGTTTCGTAGCGCTGGGCGGTGAATTCCTCGCGGTAGGACTGCTCCTTGACGTCCACGCCGCCGATCCGGGTGGAGTCCACCTGCCCGGCGTAGTCGTAGACGTTGGTGTGCACCGCCCACAGCCGGTCCACCAGTGCCTGCAAGGCCGGTGGCAGGTCCTGGTAGGCGCGGACGGTGTTGGCCCACACCGTGTTGCCGCCGTAGGGCGGGAGTTCCACCGCGCGCAGCAGGCTGATCGCGGGCACCCGGTCGACGAAGGTGACGTCGGTGTGCCAGCTGTTGGCCTTGCCGTGGTCGGAGTCGATGGCCAGCACGTTGGCGTGCTGCTGACCGCGGACCGTCGGGTGCGCCAGGGTGGGTTCGCCGAGCAGCCGGGCGAAGGCGAGCTGGTCGGCGTCGTCGAGGTGCTGCTGTTCGCGGAAGAAGATCACCTTGTGTGCCAGCAGGGCCGCCCGGATCTCGGCAACGGCGGTCGCGGGCAGGTCGCCGCCGAGCCGGACGCCGTCGATCCGCGCGCCGATGCCCGCGCCGAGTTTGTGCACGGTGACGGTGCTGGAGAGTTGTGCGGCCATCGCGGATGTCCTTTCGTGGCAAGCGGATGTGCTTCCAGCATGGGCAGGGACGCTGCCCTGGCACAACATTGCGCGGCGGGAAAATAAGTCGTCCCATCATCCGGACGGCCTTGACGGCGCGACGTCCGGTTTCTTTCTTGCGCCGGACAAATAAGCCGGGTATGTCCAGCACCGGCCCCAGGATGTGGGACGGCGGCGCCAGGCGTTGACCTGGCCTGGGGGCGGTGTGACCCTCTGAGCCGTGAGCCAAGCCGCCAACCTCGCCTCGCGCAGGCACGTCGATCTTCGACGGCACGCCAGCGCGGTCTGTCGCGCCGGTCGCTGAATCCGCTCACGCACTCGCACCTCCGCCCGGGTCCGCACTGCCCCCGGTGTCTCGCTGTGCCCGTTTTCCCCTGTCAGCAAAGGAACTGCCGTGACCACCACGCGACGGAACTTCCTCGGCCTCACCCTGTTCGGCCTCACCGCGGCCACCGTGGGCTGTTCCACCGCCGCGGGTGCGGGCGGCGAGGCGAAAACCCTGCGCTACCAGGGTGCGGCAGGCGATGTCACGCTGCCGGAGCTGGCCGCGGACCTGGGTTACCTCGGCGACCTGCGGCTGGAGTGGGTGGGCAACACCATCAGCGGCCCGCAGGACATCCAGTCCGCGGCCACCGGGCAGGTGGACTTCGGCGGCGCGTTCAACGGCGCGGTGGTCAAGCTCAAGGCCGCCGGCGCGCCGATCAGGTCGGTGATCGGCTACTACGGCGCGGACGAGTTGGCCTACAGCGGTTTCTACGTGCTCGAGGACAGTCCAATCAGGACAGCCCGCGATCTGCTCGGCGCCAAGGTCGGCATGAACACCCTGGGCGCGCACCACGAGGCCATGCTCGGCATCTACCTCAAACGCGCCGGGCTCTCCGCCGAGGAGGTCAAGAAGGTGGAGCCGATCGTGCTGCCGCCGGTGAACACCGAGCAGTCGTTGCGGCAGAAGCAGGTCGAGGTCGGCGTGCTCGGCGGCATCCTGCGGGACAAGGCCACCGAGAAGGGCGGGGTGCGCAAGCTGTTCTCCGACTTCGACCTGCTCGGCGCGTTCACCGCGGGCAGCTACGTGTTCACCGAGAAGTTCCTGCGGGACAACCCGTCCACCGTGCGCACCTTCGTCACCGGCGTGGCCAAGGCGATCGAGTGGGGCCGCAGCACCCCGCGTGAGCAGGTGGTGGCGCGCAAGGTGGACATCCTCACCCGGCGCGGCCGCAACGAGGACCCGGCCACGCTGAAGCACTGGAAGTCCACCGGGGTGGCGGCCAAGGGCGGCAAGGTGCTCGACGCGGAGTTCGGGCTGTGGCTGGACTGGCTGGCCGAACGCGGTGAGGTGACCAAGGACCAGGTGCGGCTCGCCGACCTGTTCACCAACGAGTACAACGAGCTGGCCCGATGAGCGCGCACCTGAGCTTCCGCGAGGTCGGCAAGCGATTCCCGGTCAGGAGCCGGGATTCCCGGCGGCCCAACGAGTTCACCGCGGTCGAGGGCATCAGCCTGGACGTGGCCCGCGGTGAGTTCCTGGTGCTGGTCGGGCCCAGCGGCTGCGGCAAGTCCACCCTGCTCGACCTGCTCGGCGGCCTCACCACACCCAGCTCGGGCGAGATCCTGCTGGACGGGTCGCCGATCACCGGCCCCGGTCTGGACCGCGGCATCGTGTTCCAGCAGTACGCGTTGCTGCCCTGGCGCACCGCCCAGGGCAACGTCGAGTTCGGCCTGGAAGCCACCGGCGTGCCGCGTAGGCAACGCGCCGCGCGGGCCAGGGAGTTCCTGGACCTGGTGGGGCTGACCGGTTTTGCCGACCGGCACCCGCACCAGCTCTCCGGCGGCATGCGGCAGCGGGTGGCGATCGCGCGCAGCCTGGCCTACGACCCGGCCGTGCTGCTGATGGACGAGCCCTTCGCCGCGCTGGACGCGCAAACCCGCGAATCACTGCAGGACGAGCTGCGACGGATCTGGCAGCGCACCGGCAAGACCGTCGTGTTCATCACGCACGCCATCGACGAGGCGGTCTACCTCGGTCAGCGGGTGGCGGTGCTGACCTCGCGGCCGGGCCGGATCAAGGAGGTGGTGCCGATCGACCTCGGCGACCGGGATCAGCAACAGGATCCACGCTCCAGCCCCGAGTTCGCCCGCTACCGGCACCACATCTGGGAGCTGCTGCACGAGGAGGTCTCCCGCGCCCAGCAACAGGAGAAGGAGGTGGCAGGAGCATGACCGCGATCCTGGAATCCCGGCCGCACACCGGCGACCGGACCAGCCCGACCGAAAGTCCACAAAGGACCCGACCGCGGGTGTTCGACGTGCTGCGGACCGGACTGGGCAAGAGCGTCTCGATCCTGCTGCTGCTGGCGATCTGGGAGGTCATCCCCCGGCTCGGCCTGGTGGACGCCACCTTCCTGCCGCCGCTGTCCACCGTGCTGGGCGCCTGGTGGGAGCTGGCCGCGAGCGGGCGGCTGTGGGACAACACCCAGGCCAGCCTGCTGCGCTCGCTGTCCGGCTTCGCGCTCGCGGTCTCCGTCGCGGTCCCGCTCGGCCTGCTGATCGGCTGGTACAAGCCGGTGGCCACGCTGCTCGGCCCGCTGTTGGAGGTCTTCCGCAACACCGCCGCACTCGCGCTGCTGCCGGTTTTCGTGCTGCTGCTGGGCATCGGCGAGACCTCGAAGATCGCCATCGTGCTGTATGCCTGCACCTGGCCGATCCTGCTCAACACGATCAGCGCGGTGCGCGGGGTGGACCCGACCCTGCTGCGGCTGGCCAGATCGATGGACCTGTCCGGGTTCCGGTTGTTCCAGAAGGTGATCCTGCCCGCCGCGGTGCCCACCGTGTTCACCGGCATCCGGCTGGCCGGCGCGGTGTCCATCCTGGTGCTGGTGGCCGCGGAGATGGTCGGCGCCAAGGCCGGGCTGGGCTACCTGATCAACGCCGCCCAGTTCAACTTCGCCATCCCGCAGATGTACGCGGGCATCATCACCATCTCGGCCATCGGCGTGCTGTTCAACCAGTTGCTGGTCGCCCTGGAGCGCCGGTTCACCTCCTGGCGCGTCCAGCCATGACCGCCACCGCCGCGGTGCTGCTCGGCGCGGTGCTGCGCCACGGCCCGGTCGCCCGCAGCACGGTGGCCCGGCTGACCGGGCTGAGCCCGGCCGCGGTGACCCGCAACAGCGCCGCGCTGATCGAGCTGGGGCTGCTGACCGAGGTGGCGCCGACCGTGCCGTACCAGGGCATCGGGCGGCCGCACGTGCCGGTGGACGTCAACACCGGCAGGCATCTGGTGGCCGGACTGCACATCGCGCACGAGTTCTGCACCCTGGCGCTGCTCGACCTGCGCGGCCGGGTCCGGGCCCGGTTGACCGTGCCGCACGGTGATCCCGGCAACCCGGCCGAGGTGCTGGCGGTGGCCGCCGACCGCCTGCTCCGGCTGCACGCCGAGGAACTGCCAGGGCACATCCCACTCGGTCTCGGCGTGGCCGCCGGGGGCTGGGTGGATCCGGAGCAGGGCATGCTGGTGGAGCACGCTTCCCTTGGCTGGCAAGGGGTTGAGCTGCGTGCGCTGCTCACCGCGCGGACCGGGCTGCCGGTGCTGGTGGACAGTCACGCCAGGGCACTGGCCCGCGCCGAGCAGCTCTTCGGGGCGGCCGGTGACCGGGAATCGCTGCTGCACCTGTTCGTCGGCAACGTGGTCGACGCCGCGATCGTCACCGGCGGCGCGGCGCATCGCGGCCCACGCTCGGCGGCGGGCGAGGTGGCGCACCTGGCCCTCGGCGACCCGGCGGTGGCCTGCCCGTGCGGGCGGCGCGGCTGTCTGGAGGCCACCGTGTCCGACCGGGCCTGGGCCTGGCGGGCGCACCGGGCCGGGGTGATCGACCACCCGAACATCTTCGACCTGGTCGAGGCCGCCGAGGCCGGATCCGCCGCCGCGATCGAACTCTGCCTCGAACGGGCCCGCCTGGTCGGCCGGGCCGCGGCGGTGCTGTTCGACTTCGTCAACCCGGACGCCCTGGTGGTCACCGAACTGGGCACCAGCAGGCTCCCGGCCTGCGTCCGCGCCCTGCGCCAGGAGGTCGCCGCGGGCTCACGGGCGTCCGGGAACACCGTGCTGCCCAGCAGTTTCGGCCCGGACGTGCTCGGCGTGGCCGCCGGCGCCGTGCAACTGGACGCCCTCTACGCCGACCCGCTCAACCTGCACAACCCGATCCGACTGGGAGTCTGACATTGTCCGCTGGCAAGCTCCACCTCAACGCGTTCCTGATGGGCGTCGGCCACCACGAAGCCGCCTGGCGGCACCCGCGCACCAACCCGAACGCCCTCGACGACGTCGCGCATTTCCAGCACCTGGCCAGGGTCGCCGAACGCGGCAGGTTCGACTCGGTGTTCCTGGCCGACGGCGTGCAGGTCTGGGGCGATGTCCGGCACAGCACCGCGAACCGGTTCGAGCCGATCACCCTGCTCACCGCGCTGGCCCAGGTGACCGACCACATCGGACTGATCGCCACCGCCTCCACCGGCTTCAGCGAGCCGTACAACCTGGCCCGCCTGTTCGCCTCCCTGGACCACATCAGCGGCGGCCGCGCGGGCTGGAACATCGTCACCACCGCGGGCGACCGGTCCGCGCAGAACTTCAACCGCGAGGTCAACACCGAGCACGCCCGGCGCTACCAGCGCGCCGACGAGTTCCTGGACGTGGTCACCGCGCTGTGGGACTCCTGGGAGGACGACGCCCTGGTGGTGGACGCCGAGTCGGGGGTGTTCGCCGACGAGTCCAAGGTGCACGAGATCAACCATCGCGGCGAGTTCTTCGCCGTGCGAGGTCCGCTCAACGCCGTCCGCAGCCCGCAGGGTCACCCGCTGCTGGTACAGGCCGGTTCCAGCGAGGACGGCAAGAACTTCGCCGCCACCTGGGCCGAAGCCGTCTTCACCGCCCAGCAAACCCACGAGGAGGCAACGACTTTCTACGCCGACCTCAAACGCCGGGTCCGCGCCCACGGCCGTCCAGCCGACTCGGTCAAGGTCCTCCCCGGCCTGGTCCCCATCCTCGGCAGCACCGAGGCCGAGGCCCGCCGACTGGCCACCGAACTCGACGACCTGATCATCCCCACCCGGGCGGTCCGCCAGCTCACCGAACTCATCGGCGTCGACCTCACCCACCACCCACTCGACCAGCCCCTGCCCGCACTCCCACCCGTCAGCCACATCAACGGCGCCAAGAGCCGCTTCGAGCTGGTCCGCGACCTGGCCGAACGGGAGAAACTGACCCTGCGCCAACTACTCGGCCGGCTCGGCGGCGGCCGAGGTCACCAGGTCCTGGCAGGCACCCCGGAGCAGATCGCCGACCACATCGAACACTGGTTCACCACCGGCGCGGCCGACGGCTTCAACATCATGGCCCCCCTGCTCCCCTCCGGCCTGGAGGAGTTCGTCGACCACGTGGTGCCCCTGTTGCGCGCCCGCGACCTGTTCCGCTCCGACTACACCGGCCACACCCTGCGCGAGCACTACGGCCTGCCCCGCCCCACGAGCCGCTACACCCCCGCGGCGACCAGTCAGAGGACCTGACGAAACCGCTCGCCAAGCTGCTCCAACCGCGCAACCGTCTCATTGGCGAACACCAGCCGCAGGTAGTGCGCCCCGCTGGGCCCCCACCCGGTCATCGGCGTCGCGGCCACCTTGCCCCGGTCGAACAACCGCCGCGACACCTCGGCCGGGGCAAGTCCCAGCGGCCGGGTGTCCAGCAGCAACGACCACCCACCGTCCGGCCGCACCACCGGATAGTCCACGAGCTGTGCCAGCACGGTCTCGCACCGCCGCCGCCATTCCCCAGTAGCCGCAACCACATCCGCCTCGGCATCCGCCGCCGACAACGCCGCCGCCACCGCGTCCTGGGCGAGTCCCACTTGACACACCACGTTGGTCAGCCCCACCAGCCGCACATCGGCCAGGATCGGCGCGGGCCCCACCACCCACCCGACCCGCCACCCGATCATCCGCAACTCCTTGGACGCCGACCCCACGGTGATCGTCCGCTCAGCCAGCCCCGGGTACCCGGCCGGATGACTCGGCGGACGCCCGTCAAAGCGAATCCGCTCCATGGCCGCGTCGTAGATCAGCCAGGCATCATGCCGAGCACACGCCTCGGCCAACGCCGCCCAGTGCGAGTCGTCCAGCACCAGCCCCGTCGGCATGGCAGGCCCCATCATCAACACCGCCGCGGTATTCGCCCCCACCGCAGCGGCAAGCTCCCCCGGATCCACCCGCCATCCCGCAGGCGTAGCCCGCCCGGCCACGAACCGCGGCACCCCACCCACCAACCGAACCCGGTTGACCAGCCCCGCGTAAATCGGATCGCACAACACCACCTCCTGCCCCGGTTCCACGGTGGCCAGCAAGGTGTTCAGGATCCCGTTGAGCCCACCCGCCACACTCACGCACTCGGTCTCCGGGTCGTAGTCCCGCCCGGCGATCCGCCCGACATGCGCGGCGGCCGCCGCCCGCAACGCCCGCTGTCCGTGGAACGGCAGGTAACTGTTGGCCGCGTCCTCCCCCACCGCGATCCGCGTCCGCTCCACCGCCACCCTCGGCGGCCGGATATCGGTGTCCAGGTTCTCCAACCGCAAGAACTCCGGATCCCCCAACGCATCCGCCGCGTCCCCCAGCACATCCACCCCGATCCCCGGGATCTCCCGCAACCTGCTGACCCGCACGAGCCCTCCCCAGGATGTTCGCTGCACTGGTACCCAGATACCACTATGCTGATACGCATGGACCTGGCGCAAGTAGTCGGCGGCAACGTGCAACGCCTGCGCACCGCCGCGGGCACCACCCTGGCGGACCTGGCCGCGACCGCCGACATCAGCAAAACCACCCTGCACGGCATCGAACAAGGCCAGGCCAACCCGACCCTCAGCACGCTGTGGGCGTTGGCGACCGCCCTGCACGTGCCGCTGGGTGAGTTGCTGGAGCCCGCGGTGACGGCGGTGGAGGTGGTGCGGGCCGGGGATCAGCCGGCGTTGGCGGGGGAGGCGGTTTCCGCTCGGCTGGCGCATCGGGTTCGGGTGCGGGGGATGGTGGAGATTTATGACCTTGAGGTGGGGGTGCGGGAGCAGGTGTCGCGGGCGCATGCGGCGGGGGTGGCGGAGTGTCTGGTGGTGACTGGTGGGCGGGTTAGTGCTGGGCCTGTGGAGGGGGTGGTGGAACTGGGGGTTGGGGATTCGGTTCGGTTCGCGGGTGATGTGCCGCATGTGTATCGGGGGCATACGGGGGCGGATCGGGCGGTGCTGGTGATGGTGTATCCGGAGGCTTGAGCGGCTGGCTACCGGACGGCGGTCGCCGACACCCCGTGGTCAGCGAACCCCATCTCGTGCTCGCACGAGCGGTGCCGGTAGTTGACTCCCACCGTCCAGTCGTCCGGGTTCCCTGCGGTCCGCCAGAAGTAGAACCCTTAATCCTCGAAGATGGCTAGGACATGCGGGGCCTGGAGATCAGGTCGCCTTCTCTGCTCGAACATCTTGGGTGCATGATCACGAACTTCTCGTTGACCCGGACCGATGGGTACCGCGCACAGAAGTCCCGTTAGTCCGCGGGCAAAGCAGTGCCCAGCTCCGCCTCGACCGACTCCCCCGTCAGTCATCGAACGGCCGGCCGACGAACATCTCGATGTCCCCGAGCGCGTCCTCCGCCACCCCACCCAGCTCCGGATCCCCCAGCAACCCCCGAAGCACCTCAACCACCTCCGGACTGATCTCCCGATGCAGCCGCCCCACATGCCCCAAACAGGTCACCGCCAGCATCCGCACCTGCCCGTACCCCGGATCCAGCCGCTCCACCAGCAGCCGCTCCAGCCAAACCCGGTCCGGCTCGTAGTAGGTCAGCGACAACAGCGCATCCAGCGCGGGCCATTCCTCCGGGCCGTTGAGTTCGGCGAGTCGATCCGCCCGCCAGCGCGCCATCTCCGCTTCGTCGGCATCCGTCACAGGCAGGCAACCCTCAGCTTTGCAGGAGTTCGGTCAGTTCGGTGATCGTAGGGTGGCGGTACAGCTCGCGCAGCCGGATTTGCGGCAATCCGTTGGCGCGCATGGCGGCGCCCAGTCGAACAGCGAGCAGGGAGTTGCCGCCCAGGTCGAAGAAGTCGTCGTGGGGGCCTACGGGGTGGCCCAGGACTTCCTGCCAGATGGTGGCCAGGTGTTCGGTCAGGTTGGTCGGATTGGCTGGGACGGCGACCGACTGAGCAGCTGGGGCGGGAAGTTGGGTGGGGTCGAGTTTTCCGTTGGGAGTTAAAGGAAGGGTTTCCAGGGGGGTGATGGTGGTGGGGAGCATGTGGTCGGGGAGCAGGGTGGCGGCTCGGGTTCGGGCTGCGGTGGGGTTTGTGGTGGCGGGGACCACGTAGGCCGCGAGGTGGGCGGTGGCGGGGTCTTCTGGGTTGGGTTGGTGGAGGATCACTGCTGCGGCGGTGATGGTGGGGTCTTCCAGGAGGACGTTGCGGATCTCGTCGAGTTCGATGCGGAAGCCGCGGAGTTTGATCTGGCTGTCGATGCGGCCCAGGTGTTCCAGGCGGCCGTCGGGGCGTAGGCGGCCCAGGTCGCCGCTGTGGTAGAGGCGGGTTCCGGTGTGCGGGTTGTCGCGGAAGCGTTGGGCGGTCAGGGTTTCCTGGTTGAGGTAGGCGGTGGCCACGCCTGCGCCGCCGACGCAGATCTCGCCGGGGACGCCGATGGGTTGGGGGTGGCCTTCGGGGTTGACTACCAGGAGGTGCCAGCCGGGGAGGGCGGGGCCTACCGAGCGGGAGGCGGTGAGGGCTTCGTGGCGGGTGATGGTCTGGTGGGTCACGTGGACGGTGGTTTCGGTGATGCCGAACATGTTGACCACCCGGCAGGCTGACTCGGGGTGGGAGTCGAACCAGGGCAACAGCATCCGGGCGTCGAGGGGTTCGCCGCCGAAGATCACCAGGCGGGGGGTGAGTGGGCGGTGGTCGATTTGCAGGAGTTGGGCGAAGGCGGAGGGGGTTTGACTCAGGACCGTGACGGACTCGGCGGCGAGCAACTCGGCGAAGCGGTCTGGTTCGCGGGAGACGAAGTAGGGGACGACGACCAACCTGCCGCCGGTGAGCAGGCAGCCCCAGATCTCCCACACCGAGAAGTCGAACGCGCTGGAGTGGAACCAGGTCCAGACGTCCTGGGGACCGAGGGCGTACTCGTCGCGGGTGGCGTCCAGGAGGGCGATCACGTTGCGGTGTGGGACAACCACGCCCTTGGGACGGCCGGTGGAGCCGGAGGTGTAGATGACGTAGGCCGCACTGTCCGGAGTGGACGGTGCGGTGGCGGGTTCGGCGGCTTCCAGGTCGGCGAAGGTTGCGGTGGGGCCGGGGAAGTCGGCCAGGTGGGTGATCACCAGGGGGAGGTTGGCGTCCTGGGTGGTGTGGGCCAGGCGTTCGGTGGGGTAGGCCGGGTCCATGGGGACGTAGGTGGCGCCCGCGGTGAGCACGCCCAGGAGGACGACCACCAGGTCGGCGGTGCGGTCCAGGCAGACGCCGATGCGGTCGCCGGGGTGCACTCCCCTGGCTTGCAGGCCGCCTGCGATGCGGGCCGCCCGGTCGAGGAGTTCGCGGTAGGTGAGTTGGGTTGGGCCGTCGGTGATCGCGATGGCGTCCGGGTTACTCGCCGCGACGGACTGGATGGACTCGTGGATGGTGCGGGGGGTGGTGGTCAGGTCCGTGGCGGGGTGGCCGAGGGCGATGAGGGGTGGGAGTTCGGCGGCGGGTGGGAGTTGCGCGCCGGGGGTGGTGTGCAGGTGGTGCAGGTGGCGGAGGAACTGGTGTGCCTGGTGTTCGGAGACCTCGGCGCGGTGGTGGACACAGCGGAGGTGGCTGCCGGTGGTGTCCTGGTGCACGGAGATGGTGAGGGGGTGGGTGGGGTGCTGGGTGGGGAGGTGTTCGCCGGGGTGGGGGGTGGCGTCGAAGAGGAAGGCGACCGGGGCTGGGTTTTGCGAGCCGGGGGTGGCGATTTCCGGGGACTGGTCTGGGTTGTAGCGGGTCAGTAGGTCTTTCAGGGCGGTGAGCCAGGTGGACTCGTCGCCGAGGTGGGTGAGGGGGATGTGTTGGGTGGCAATGCCTTTGCCTTCGCCCAGGCCCCAGGGTGGGGCTGGGGCAGAGGCGGGCAGTGGTGGGGGTGGGGTGGTTTCGAACAGGTCCGCGGTGCCGTCGGGGTAGACCAGCTGCACGCTGCGTGGGGTGCTGGCCGGGCGGGTGAGTTCCGCGGTGCGGCGGCGTTCGGCCAGGGGCGAATCCGCCGGGGCGGGCACGTTCTCGGTCCAGCGGGGGTGTTCGGCTGGCGCGGGCAGGCGGGTTCTGGTGACGGGCACGGGGTTTTCTCCTTGTCAGCGGGCGCTGAAGCCGCCGTCGACGGTGAGCACGGAGCCGGTGACCTGTCGCGACTCCGGGGATGCCAGGTAGACCACCGCGCCTGCCACGTCCTCGGGTTCGACCAGGGCGTTCATTGGCTGGGCGGCAAGGAAAGCGGACTCGTGCTCGGCGAGCGGCACCTCGAGCGAGCGGGCGATCTCGGCGAGCATCCGGCCCTCGACCGCGGCGTCGTCGCGGACCGAGCCTGGGCAGACCGCGTTGACCCGGACCTTGGCCGGGGCCAGGTCCAGGGCGGCGGCCTTGGTGAGTCCGATCAGGCCGTGTTTGGCGGCCACGTACCCGGCGAAGTGCCGGTAGCCGACCAGGCCCGCGGTGGAGGCGATGTTGACGATGCTGCCCGAGCGCTGGGCGGCCATGGCCGCGCCCACCGCGCGGATCACCCGCCAGGCGCCGGAGAGGTCGACGTCGAGCATCAGCGACCACTCCTCCTCGCTGATCTCGTGCACCGGGCGGCCGGACGGGGCGGCGATGCCGGCGTTGTTGACCACCACGTCCAGGCGCTCGAACCGCTCCTGGGCCAGTGCCACCGCGGCCCGCACCTGGTCGCCGTCGCGCACGTCCATCGCCGTGGTGAGCACGGCGGCGCCTTGTTCCCGGCACAGCGCGGCGGTGTGGTCGAGCTGGCTGGTGGTGCCCAGTGGGTAGGGCACGCCGGGCAGGTCCGCGCACACGTCGGTGAGCACCAGGTCCGCGCCCTCGCGCGCGCAGGCCAGTGCGGTGGCCCGGCCGAGGCCGCGGGCGGCGCCGGTGATCAGCACGGCCTGGCCGGCGAGTCGGCCGCTCATCGGACCGCGGTGCGGATCCGGCCGAGCAGCTCGGGCGCGATGGCGGTGAGGTACATGTGGCCGCCGGGCAGTTCGACCAGGTCGAACTCGCGGCTGGTCGCCTTGCCCCAGCCCGCCGCCTCCTCGGTGGTGACCAGGGTGTCGTCCAGCCCGCGCAGCGCGGTGATCGGGACGTCGAGGGGGGTGTCGGCCAGCGGCTGGTAGTTCTCGTGCATGGCCACGTCGGCGCGCAGGGTGGGCAGGATCATCTCCCGCATCTCCGGGTCTTCCAGGGCCGCGTGCCGGTAGCCCGCGAACTCCTCGACCCGGGTCAGGAAGTCCTCATCGGACAGTCCGGTGGCCCGGCGCTGGCGCTGGTCGGCCGGTTCCGGGGAGCCGCTGGCGAACAGCCGCACCACGTCGATGCCTTGTTCGGCAACGAGTTTGCGGGCCAGCTCGAAGGCCAGCACCGCGCCCAGGCTGTGCCCGAACAGCGCGACCCGCCTGCGCTCGCCGAGCAGTTTGCGGGTCTGCACCAGCAATCCGTCGGTGGCCTCGGCCACGTTGTCGTACGGGGTCTCGTCGATGAGGCGTTCCCGGCCGGGCAGTTGCAGTGGCACGATGCTCAGCTCGGTGCCGGCGTGCGCGGCCCACGGGCGGAAGAAGGACGCGCCCGCGCCCGCGAATGGCAGGCACACCAATGCGGTTGTGTCGGTAGTGCTCATGACGCCTCTCCAGGTCAGCCGCGGGTGCGGTTGCGGTAGCGCCACGTGGACAACGTGGCGAAGACGGTGATCAGGCCCAGCGTGCACAGCAGCGCGTAGCCGATCGGGTGTTCGGCGGCCCAGCCGACCTGGGCCGGGAAGTTCGGTGGCGCGGCGTTGCCGAACAGCTCGCGCAGGGCGTTGGCCAGTGCGCTGACCGGGCTCCACGCGGCGATGTCGGCCAGCGGGCCTGGCAGCGTGGCACTGGCCACAAAGCCTGAGGAGACAAAGGAAACCGGGAACATCCAGAGCAGCCCGAAGCTGCCGGCGACCTGGGCGTTGGGGGTGACCAGGGCGATGAACGCGCCGATCCAGGACAGCGCGAAGGCGTACAGCAGCACCAGCAGGAAGGCGGCCAGCACGCTGAACACGCCGGTGTGCGGGCGCCAGCCGATGGCCAGGCCGGTGATCGTGGTGACCGCGACCCCGCCGACCACCATCACCAGATCCGCGCTGGTGCGGCCCAGCAGCAAGGCCAGGCGGGAGATCGGCAGCGCGCGGAAGCGGTCCACCATGCCGGACTGCAGGTCCTGGGCCAGGCCGATGGTGGTGAAGGAGGCGCTGAAAGTGACGGTCTGGGCGAGCAGGCCGGGCAGCATGAACTCGCGGTAGGCGTCCCCGCCCAGGCTGCCGCCGAAGACGTAGCCGATGAGCAGCGCGAACAACACCGGTTCGACCAGGCCGGACAGGATCAGGGCCGGGGTGCGGCGCAGGTGCAACAGGTTGCGGCGGGCCAGGTCAGCGCTTTCCAGTGCCACCCGCGGCAGCCCGGTCACCGGGTGCCCACCGGGTTGCGCCGCGGTTCGCGCGCGGTCAGGCGCAGGAACACCTCGTCAAGGGTGGGGCGGCTCAGTGCGAGGTCGAGTACCTCGATCTCGTTGCCGCGCAACATCTCCAGCGCTCTGGCCAGGGCGGCCGGACCGTCCTCGGCGGCGGCCTCGACCCGGCGGGCCCGACGGTCCACTGTGGCCGGTTGGCCGCCCGCCTCGGTGGCGATGCGCGCGGCCAGCTCCAGATCCTGTTCGTGCGCGAGGCCGATGACGAGTTTGCTGGCGCCGGTGGCGCGCTTGAGTTCGTCGCTGGTGCCCTCAGCGATGATCCGGCCGTGGTCGATCACCGCGATCCGGTCGGCCAGCCGGTCGGCCTCCTCCAGGTACTGGGTGGTGAGCACGACCGTGGTGCCGCCGTCGGCCAGGTTGGTGATCGACTCCCAGGTGTCCAGCCTGGCTTCCGGGTCCAGGCCGGTGGTGGGCTCGTCCAGGATGACCAGGCCGGGGCTGCCGACCAGTGCGGCGGCCAGGTCAAGTCGCCTGCGCATGCCGCCGGAGTAGGTGCCGGACAGCCGCCGTCCCGCGCCGGTGAGGCGGAAGCGCTCCAGCAGTTCGGTGGCGGTGACCCTGGCGGCGGCGCGACGCTGGCCGCGCAGCTTGGCGATCAGTTCAAGGTTCTCGAAGCCGGTCAGCTTGTCATCGACCGTCGAGTATTGACCGGCCAGCCCGAGCACCCGCCGGACCGCCTCCGGATCGCGGCGGACGTCGTGGCCGAGGACCCGGACCTCGCCCTCGTCCGCGCGTATCAGGGTGGCCAGCACTCGCACAAGTGTCGTCTTTCCTGCCCCATTGGGCCCAAGCAGACTGAAAACCTTTCCAGCCGCAATGGACAGGGTAACGCCGGACAACGCGGGCGTAGTCCGGAATGCTTTTCGAACTCCTTTAAGCACCACTGCTGACTCGATAGCGGGTTTCACGTTTGTCCAATTTGTCGCTTGTGACAAAGAGCTGACGAGATCACAACATAACCCTTCACGCTGGGTAGTCGTACGATGCGCAGCACTTCCCTTCACCGTGAAGGAAACTTTGACCTGCGGTTTGTACCACAGCAGCCGGTCACGCTACGCACCTTACATACGAGATATTTACTAGAACCCACGCGGCGTGCCGCCGCTCACACTCGCTTGGATGACAAAGATTTCCAAACTTGCGAAACCGCTCTCACGAAGTGCATCGTAGACACCCGGAGGTCCTGAAGCATGGACGAAAAGTCGAAGAGTAAAGACTTGGTATCCGCCCTGCAAAGTCGCACAGAGA
The DNA here is from genome assembly GCF_014204915.1 of Crossiella cryophila. NCBI lineage: Bacteria > Bacillati > Actinomycetota > Actinomycetes > Pseudonocardiales > Pseudonocardiaceae > Crossiella > Crossiella cryophila. The sequence goes on along the minus strand of NZ_JACHMH010000001.1, from coordinate 5,210,830 downwards.
ATGCGCCTGAACACGTAGCGGTGACGTTCGTGGCCGATGTCGATGACCCAATGGGTCACATCGGACTCACCTACGCGCAGCTCGATGAGCGGGCCCGGCGACTGGCGGTCTGGCTGGCAGGCCGGTTCGCCCCTGGCGAGCGCGCACTGCTGCTGTTCAACGCGGGCGTGGAGTTCGGCGTGGCCTTCTACGGCTGCCTGTACGCCGGCCTGGTCGCCGTGCCCTGCCCGCGTCCGGGCCGCTACCGGCACGAGCGGCACCGCACCGCGGGCATCGCCAGGGACGCCGACGTCGCGGTGCTGCTCACCGACTCGGCCACGCTGGACTCGGTGGAGAAGTGGACCGCCGAGGAGGGCCTGTCCGCGCTGCCGGTGGGCGTCACCGACACCGTCGAGGCCGATCCGGCCGACTGGCGCAGGCCCGCGCTGAGCACCGACAGCCTGGCGCTGTTGCAGTACACCTCCGGCTCCACCGGCAGCCCCAAGGGCGTGATGGTCGGGCACGGCAACCTGCTGGACAACGCCGAGAGCATCCGGACCACCTTCGGCCTGGACCGGCAATCCCGTTGGGGCGGCTGGATTCCGCTCTACCACGACATGGGCCTGATCGGGCACCTGATCACCGGCACGCTGTGCGGCAGCGGGTTCGTCCAGCTCGACCCGACCGCGTTCCTGCGCCGCCCGCACCACTGGCTCAAAGTGCTGGACCGCTTCGACGTGCAGGCCACCGCCTCCCCCGACTTCGGCTACGACCAGTGCACCCGCCGGGTCACCGACGAACAGCTCGCCGAACTGGACCTGTCCCGCTGGCGCGCGGCGATCAACGGCTCCGAGCCGGTCCGCTCGCCCACCCTGGACCGCTTCATCGAGCGCTTCGGCCCGGCCGGGTTCCGCCCGCAGTCGATGCTGCCCACCTACGGCCTGGCCGAGGCCACCCTGCTGGCCACCGGCACCCACGGCAGGCGCCCACTCGCGGTGCCGGTGGACGTGCCGGCACTGGAACAGGGCGAACTGCGGGCCGCCGCACCGGGTGTGCCCGCCCGGGACCTGGTCGGCTGCGGTGTCTCCTGCGGCTTCGACGTGCTCGTGGTCGATCCGCACACCCTGGAAGTCCGCCCGGACGGCCGGATCGGCGAGATCTGGCTGGGCGGGCACACCGTGGCCCAGGGCTACTGGGGCAACCGGCAGGCCACCGAGGCCACCTTCGGGGCGCACACCGCCGACGGCCGAGGGCCCTACCTGCGCACCGGCGACCTGGGTGGCCGGCTGGACGGCGACCTGTTCGTCACCGGGCGGCACAAGGACACCATGGTGGTGCACGGCCGCAACATCCACCCGCAGGACGTCGAGCACGAGGTCCGCGACCAGCACGAGGAACTCGCCGGACTGCACAGCGTCGCGTTCACAGTGGACGGTGCCACCGGCGAGACCGTGGTGCTGGTGCAGGAGATCCGCGGCAGCTACTCCCCCGAGCAGCTCGGCACGATCGCCGAGGCCGCCACCCAGACCATCGCCCGCGAGTTCGGCGTGCCGGTGGGCGGGGTGGTGCTGGTGCGGCCCGGCGCGGTGCTGCGCACCACCAGCGGCAAGGTCCGCCGCTCCGACATGCGCCGCGACTACCTGGACGGACGGCTGGAACCGTTGCACACCAACGAGGACCCGCTGCTCGCCGGTGCCCGGCAGCGGCGCAGTGAGCTGCGGGACTGGCTGATCACGCGGGTGGCCACCTACCTGCGCCGCCAGCCGTCCGACATCGACCCGGCCCGGCCACTGGTCGAGTACGGCCTGGACTCGGTGACCACGCTGGCCATCACCACCGACGTCGAGGACCGCTACGACCTGGTGGTGGACCCCGCACTGGCCTGGACCCACCCCACCGCGGACGCCCTCACCACCGCGCTGGCCACCCTGATCGAGGAGAAGACTCGCCAGTGAGCGCACGCCTGCCCCTGACCCCGGCCCAGCACGGTGTGTGGGTCGCGCAGCAACTCGCCCCGGCGAGCCCGCTGTTCACCTGCGCCGTGTACCTCGACATCCCCGGCGCCATCGCGGAATCCGCGCTGCGCCAGGCAATCTCGCGCGCGGTCGCGGAGACCGAGGCGCTGCGGGTGCGCTTCACCGCCGACGGCGAACAGGTCAGCCAGCACGTCGACCCGGACATCCGGGGTGGGCTGACCGTGCTCGAGGTCGACGGTGAGGCGGCCGCACGGGCCTGGGTCCAGGCGGACCGGGCGCGGGTGGCGGACCCACTGGGCGACCAGCCGCTGTTCGAGCACGTGCTGCTCAAACTGGGTCAGGGCAGGCACTGGCTGTACTTCCGCTACCACCACCTGCTGCTCGACGGCTACGGGCTCACCCTTTACGCCCGCCGCCTGCTGGAGCTGCACAACGCCCTCGCCGAGGGTGTCGAAGCACCTGCTTCGGGCTTTGCGACGCTGTCCGAACTGGTGCAAGAGGAAAGCGCATACCACGTTGGGGCGCGGGCACAACGTGACCGAGCACACTGGCTGGCGGAGTTCGCCGATCTGCCCGAGTCCACCGAGCTGGGCGAGGGGCCGGCCGGGCTCGCGCCGAGCCCCCTGGAGGTCACCGGCGAACTCCCGGCCGCGCTGGCCGAGGGCCGCTGGTCAGTGCCGTTGATCGCGGCCACCGCCGCGCACACCCACCGGCACACCGGCGCGACCGAGGTGCTGGTGCGGGTGTTCCTGGCCGCCCGGCTCACCCCGGTCGCGCTGGCCACGCCCGCGATGCTGGTCAACGACCTGCCGTTGCGGCTGAGCGTGCGGCCGGGGATGAGCTTCGCCGAACTGGCCGCGCAGACCGAGACCCGGCTCGCCCAGGCCACCCGGCACCAGCGCTTCCCCGGCGACCTGCTGCGCCGCGAACTGGCCGACGGGCTGTCCGGGCCCGAGGTGAACGTGCTTTCCTTCACCTCCGACCAGTTCCGCATCGGTGGCGTCGACGCCGTGCTGCGGCCCGTGTCGGCCGGTCCGGTGCGGGATCTGACCATCAACGCCTACACCGGGGACGGCGCGGTGCGGCTGCTGCTGCACGGCCACCCCGAGCGGTTCACCGCCGATTCCCTTGGCCGGCACCGTGATCGCCTCTCCCGGCTGCTCACCGCGGTGGCCGCCGACCCGGAGATCACGATCGGCGCGCTGGAGCTGACCAGCCCGGCCGAGCACGCCGCCCTGGCCGCCTGGAACGAGACCGGCACCGAACCGGCCACCCGGTCGCTGGTGCGGATGTTCGAGGACCAGGACCCGGCCGCGATCGCGGTGGTCACCGAGCACGAGACGCTGACCTACGGCGAGCTGAACACCAGGGCGAACCGCCTCGCGCACGACCTGATCGCACACGGCGCGGGCCCGGAAACCCCGATCGCGGTGCTGCTGGAACGGTCCGCCGACTTCGTGGTGGCCGCCTGGGCGGTGCTCAAGGCGGGCGCGGTCTACGTGCCGGTGGACCCGGACTACCCGGCTGAGCGGGTGCTGTTCCTGCTGGAGGACTCCGGCGCCGAGCTGGTGGTGTCCACAGTGGACGCACCAGAGTCCCCGGCGCACAACCCCGGCGTGCCGGTGTACCGCGACGGCGCGGCCTACCTGATCTACACCTCCGGCTCCACCGGCACGCCCAAGGGCGCGGTGATCACCCACGGGGGCATCACGAACATGCTGGACTGGGCGCAGCGGGAGTACCCGCTCGGCCCCGGCGACCGGATGCTGCTCAAGGCGCCCAACGGGTTCGACGTGTCCGTGTACGAGCTGCTGTGGCCGCTCACCCGCGGCGCGGCCGTGGTCATCGCCCGACCCGGTGGGCACGAGGACCCGGCCTACCTGGCCGAACTGATCCGCGAACAGCGGGTCAGCACCTGCGAGTTCGTGCCCGCGCTGCTCGCGCTCTACCTGGACGAGCACACCACCGCCCCCGCGCTGGGCATGGTCACCGCCGGTGGCGAGGCGCTGCCGCCCGGCCTGGTCGAACGCTTCGCCCGGGTCTGCCCGGACACGGTGCTGCTCAACACCTACGGCCCAGCCGAGACCGCGGTCAACGCCACCTGGTGGCAGGCCGTGCCCGGCGAGCCGGTGGCCATCGGCCGCCCGCTGCCCAACACCCGCGCGCACGTCCTGGACTCCGCACTCGCTCCCGCGGCCATCGGCGCGGTGGGCGAGCTGTACCTGGCAGGCGTGCAGGTCGGCCGCGGCTACCTGGACCGGCCGGGGCTGACCGCCGAACGCTTCGTGGCCGACCCGTACGGTCCGGCCGGGACCCGGATGTACCGCACCGGCGACCTGGCCCGCCGCCGCGCGGACGGACTCCTGGAGTTCGCCGGGCGGGCCGACGCCCAGGTCAAGATCAACGGTCAGCGGGTGGAGCCCGGCGAGGTGGCCGCGCTGCTGTCCACCGCGCCCGGAGTGGTGCAGGCCGAGGTCGTGGTGCGCACCTCCGCGGCCGGGGTCAAACAGCTCATCGCTTACGTGGTCGGCGGCGCGGGCGATCTGCGGGCCTGGCTGACCGAACGCGCACCCGCACACCTGGTGCCCGCGGTGGTCGTGCCGCTGACCGAGATCCCGTTGACCCCCAACGGCAAGGTCGACCGGCGTGCGCTGCCCGAACCCGAGATCGCGCCGGTGACCGCACCGCGTACCGAGACCGAACGGCTGCTGTGCCAGGTGCTGGGCGAACTGCTCGGCACCGAGGTCGGCGCGGACACGCACTTCCTCGCCCAGGGCGGGGACAGCATCATCGCCATCCAACTGGTCGGCAGGCTGCGCGCGCACGGCATCGAACTCACCCCCCGGCAGGTATTCGCGCACCCGGTGCTGGCCGACCTGGCCGCCGCGGCCACCCTGGTCGCCGAGTCCACTGTGGACGAACCGGTCGGCGAACTGGCCCCGACCCCGATCATGCGCTGGCTGCTCACCCGGGGTGCGCCGATCCAGGACTACGCGCAGACCCTGGAACTGTCCGCCCCCGACCTGACCGAAGCCGACTTCCTGGCCGCCTTGCAGCTGGTGCTGGACCGGCACGACGCACTGCGCCTGCGCCTGGACGGCGAGCGGCTGACCGTCCGCCCGGTTGGCTCGGTGCAGGCCCGCGACTGCCTGACCGATCGCCTGGATCCGGCCGCGGGCATCGTGCTGCGCGCTGAACTGACCGGCGGGACCCTGCTGCTGTCCCTGCACCACCTGGTGGTCGACGGGGTGTCCTGGCGGGTGCTGCTGCCCGACCTGGCCGAGGCCCTGACCGCGATCCGCGCAGACCGCCCCGCCCGGCTGTCCGTACCCGGGACCTCCCTGCGTACCTGGGCCAACTCGCTGCCCGCCCGCGCCGAGGACCCGGCTGTCCGCGCCGAACTCCCGCACTGGCAGCAGCTCCTCGACGCCGAACCCCTGGACCTCGGCACCGGCGACGGCCTGCGCTCGGTGGACATCGAACTGGACGCCGCCACCACCGCCCGCCTGCTCACCGACCTGCCCGCCGCCTACCGGGCGGATGGTGACGACGTGCTGCTGGCCGGACTCGCCGCCGCCATCGGCCGCCCGGTCACCGTCGAACTGGAGGGCCACGGCCGCCTCGGCGCGGGCCTGGCCACCACGGTCGGCTGGTTCACCACCGCGCACCCCGTCCGCCTGGACCCCGGCCCGCTGAACTGGACCGAACTGGCCTCAGGCGACGCCGAGGCCGGCCGGGTGCTGCGTGCGGTCAAGGAGTCGGTGCGCGCCATCCCCGGCGAGGGCCTGGGCTTCGGCCTGCTGCGCTGGCTCAACCCGGAAACCGCGCCGGTACTGGCCGCGCTGCCCGAACCGGCGGTGAGCCTGAACTACCTCGGCCGCCTGGACGGGGCCGCGCTCGGCTGGCCGCTGGCCGGATCACCGTTGCAGGGCAACACCACCGACCCCGCGTTCCTGCCGCCGCTGGAGATCAACACCTACCTGCGCGAGGCCGAGGACGGGCTGCGGCTGACCGCCCGCTGGTCCAGTGCCACCTTCGACGCCGACCGGGTCGCCGAACTGGCCCACCGCTGGCGTGCTGCCCTGATCGGCCTGTCCCGGCACACCGGCAGCGGCCTGACCCCCTCGGACGTACCCCTGGTCGCCATCGGCCAGGCCGAACTCGACGAGCTGTGCGGGGCAGCCGGAGACGTGGCCGACGTGCTGCCGCTCGCCCCCTTGCAGCAGGGCCTGCTCACCCACTCCCTGCACACCACCGGCGCCGACCCGTACGTGGCCCAGCTCGTGCTCGACATCCAGGGCGACCTCGACCTGACCGCCCTGCACACCGCCGTCGACCGGCTGCTGACCCGGCACCCCAACCTGCGCGCCGGTTTCCACACCCGCGGTGCCGCCGACCCGGTCCAGGTGGTGCCCGCCGCGATCACCGGGCACTGGGCCGAACACCAGACCGACGAGGCCGGTGTGGCCGAGTTCCTGGCCGCGGACCGGGCTCGTGGGTTCGACCTGCGCCGCCCGCCGCTGCTGCGCTTCACCGCACTGCGCCTGGGCTCCGATCGCACCCGGCTGGTCTTCACCCACCACCACCTGCTCCTGGACGGCTGGTCGCTGCCCCCGCTGCTGGCCGAGCTGTTCGCCCTATACCGCGGTGAGACCCCGCCGGTCGGCACGCCCTACCGGGAGTTCCTGACCTGGCTGGCCGACCGCGACCGCGCCGAGGTGACCCGGCTCTGGCTGGCCGAGCTGGCCGGGGTCTCCCCCACCGTGCTCGCCCCCGACGCCGAACCGAACACCCCGCGCAGCACCGAGATCCTGCTCACCACCGAGCAGACCGCCGCGCTGCTGGCCACCACCCGGGCCGCCGGACTCACCCTCGGCGCACTCGCCCAGTCCCTGTGGGGCCTGGTGCTGGCCGGACTCACCGGCGCCGAGGACGTGGTCTTCGGCGCACCCGTCGCCGGTCGCCCGCCCGAACTGCCGGGTGTGGACCGGATGATCGGCCTGTTCATCAACACCCTGCCCGTCCGGGTCAAGCTGGCCGAGGGCGAGAGCCTGGCCGGGCTGACCGCGCGGGTGCAGGAACAGCAGGCCCGCCTTGGCGAACAGCACACCGTGCGACTGGCCGACCTGTGGCAGACCGAGCTGTTCGACACCATCCTGGCCTTCGAGAACTACCCGATGCCCGACCGCCTGGACACCGCCGGGCTGCGGCTGGCGGTCGCCGCCAACACCGAGGACACCCACTACCCGCTCACCGTCTCGGTCTTCCCCGGCGAGCAGCTCCGCATCACCCTGGACACCGCGGTCCTCAGCCCCGAAGCCCTGGCCACCGTGGCCGGGAAGCTGCGCGCGCTGCTCGAGTCCGCATCCTCCACAGTGGACACTCAGGTCACCGCCGTGTTCTCCGAGCAGGAGCGCGCGCTGGTGCTCGGTGAGCGGCCGCGGACCGAGTTGGACTACTTCGCCTCCCGCTCCACCGGCCGGGCCCCACGCACCCCGCGCGAGGAACTGTTGTGCGCCATGGTCGCCGAGGTGCTCAGCCTGGACTCGATCACCATCGACGACGAGTTCTTCGAGCTGGGCGGCACCTCGATGGTGATGATCCGGCTGGCACACCGGGTGCGCGCGGAGTTCGACGTCGAGCTGTCCCTGCGTGACTTCTTCGCCGCCCCCACCGTGGCCGAACTCGCCGAGCGACTGGATTCCCTTGCCCCGCAACAGCAGGGCCTCACCGCCAGGGAACGACCGGAGCGGGTGCCGCTGTCCTTCGCCCAGGAACGCATGTGGTTCCTGCAACGCCTCCAGGGCGGCGGCAGCTACACCATCCCGATCGCCCTCCAGCTCACCGGCCCCCTGGACGTGCCGGCGCTGCACGGCGCGCTCACCGACCTGGTCGACCGGCACGAGGCCCTGCGCACCATCTACCCCGAGGACGCCGAAGGCCCGCACCAGGTCGTACTGCCGGTCGGCACCCCACTGCCCTTCGAGGTCGTCCGCACCAACACCCCCGACCTCGACGCGGCGGGCGCCTATCCCTTTGATCTGAACAGGGAAACCCCGCTGCGGGTCACCCTGTTCGAGCTGGGCGAGCAGCAGCACACGCTGTTCCTGGCCCTGCACCACATCGCCACCGACGGCGCCTCGCTGACCCCGCTCGCCCACGACCTGTCCACCGCCTACGCCGCCCGGCTGCGCGGACAGGACGCCAACCTGGCCGAGCTACCAGTGCAGTACGCCGACTTCGCGCTGTGGCAGAAGGAAACCCAGGCCGAGGAACTGGCCAAGCAGCTCGGCTACTGGAAGCAGAACCTGGCCTCGCTGCCCAAGGAGGTCACCTTCCCGGCCGACCGCCCGCGCCCGGCCGCGCCGACCTATGAGGGCTCGCACGTGGAGTTCCTCATCGGCCACGAGCTGTACGACCGGGTGGTCGAACTGGCCGGGCAGACCCGCACCACGCCGTTCATGGTGTTGCAGGCCGTGGTCGCCCTGCTGCTCAACAAACTCGGCGCGGGTGAGGACATCCCGCTGGGCGGCATCACCGGCGACCGGCCCGACCCGATCCTGGACGAGGTCGTCGGCGTCTTCATCAACACGATCATCTACCGGATCAGCACCGCGGGCGATCCGACCTTCACCGAACTGCTGCACCGGGTGCGCGAGACCGGCCTGTCCGCCTACGCCAACCGCGATGTGCCGTTCGAGAAGCTGGTCGAGGAGCTGAACCCGGAGCGGGCCCGCACCCGGCACGTGTTCTTCCAGGTGATGGTGGCCTGGCTGGACCTCACCGACGCCGACATCGTGCTGCCGCACATCCAGGTCGAGCCCGGCCCGGTGACCAGCGGCACCTCCAAGTTCGACGTGCACTTCGACTGCCACGTGCACCCCGACGGCCTGCTGTGCCGCCTGGAATACGCCACCGACCTCTACGACCACGAGACCGCGCAACGCTTCGCCGAACGCTTCACCCGGATCCTGGCCGCGGTCACCGCCGACCCGGCCGCCCGGCTGTCCACTGTGGACGTTCTCTCCGCCGAGGAGCGGACCAGGGTGCTGGAGTCCTTCAACAGCACCGAGATCACCCTGCCGCCGGAGACCTTCGTCGACCTGATGGAGGCCCAGGACCCGGCACTGGAAGCCGTGGTGTGCGACGGCGAGCGGGTCAGCTACGGCGAGTTCAACGCCAGGGTCAACCAGCTCGCGCACTCGCTGATCCGGCGCGGTATCGGCCCGGAGTCCCGGATCGCGGTGATGCTGCCCTATTCGGTGGACCTGGTGGTCGCGCTGTGGGCGATCATCAAGGCGGGCGCGGCCTACATCCCGGTGGACACCGGCTATCCCATCGAGCGCATCAACTACATCCTCGAGGACTCCGGCGCGGCCCTGCTGATGGCCGAACGCGACCTCGACGGCTTCGAGCGCATCCCGGTGACCGCACCGGAGGAGTCCACCGCCAACCCCGGCGTGCGCGCCTACCCGGACAGCCCCTCCTACATCATCTACACCTCCGGCTCCACCGGCCGCCCCAAGGGCACGCTCAACACCTACCTCGGCATGGACAACCGGTTCTTCTGGATGCAGGAGGACATCGGCCTCGGCCCGGCCGACCGGGTGCTGCAGGCCACGCCTACCGGGTTCGACGTGTCGGTGTGGGAGGTGTTCTGGACGCTGTCCCGCGGCGCCACCCTGGTGGTGCCCAAGCCCGGCGGGCACCGTGACCCGGTCTACATGTCCCGGCTGATGCACGCCGAGTCGGTGACCGTGGCACACCTGGGCGCCTCCCGGCTGGCCGCCTTCCTGGCCGAGGCCGAACTGCCGGCCTCGGTGCGCGCCATCGAGTCCGGCGACGAGGTGATGCCTGCCGAGCTGATCCGCCGCTTCCACCGGGAGTCCAAGAACCCGGATGTGTGGCTCACCAACGCCTACGGGCCCACCGAGGCCGCCATCGACGTCACCCGCTGGCCCACCCCGGCCGAACCGGGCACCGTGCTGATCGGCCCGCCGGTGCGCAACACCACCGCCTACGTGCTGGACGCGGCGCTGAACCCGGTGGCACCGGGGGTGTTCGGCGAGCTGTACATCGGCGGCCTGCAACTGGCCCGCGGCTACCTGGACCGCTCCGGGCTGACCGCGGAACGCTTCGTGGCCAACCCCTTCGGCCCGCCAGGCGACCGCATCTACCGCACCGGCGACCTGGCCCGCTGGACCGAGACCGGCGAGCTGGAGTACCAGGGCCGGGCCGATGACCAGGTGAAGTTGCGCGGACAGCGGATCGAACTGGGCGAAGTCGAGTCCGCGATGACCAGCTTCCCCGGCGTGGCCAGGGCCGCGGTCGCGGTGCATCAGCAGCGCCTGGTCGGCTACGTCATCCCGGCCGGACCGGTTGACCACGAACAGCTCCGGGCGCACCTGGCCGCGCGACTGCCCGAGTACATGGTGCCGCCGCTGGTGGTGGAGCTGGACGTGTTCCCTGCCCTGCCCAGCGGCAAGATGGACCGCTCCGCGCTGCCGGCCCCGGACTTCGCACCGCTGACCGGCCGCCGGCCGCGGACCGTCCGCGAAGAGGTGCTCTGCCAGATCTTCGCCGAGGTCACCGGGGTGCCCGAGGTGTTCCTGGACGACGACTTCTTCGCCCTGGGCGGGCATTCGCTGTCCGTGGCCCGGCTGGCCAGCCGGATCCGCGCGGTGCTGGGCGCGGAGATCGAGCTGGCGGTGCTCTTCGACGCCACCACCCCGGCCAAGGTCGCCGCCCGCCTGGACGGCGCCACCGCCCGCCGCCCTCGGCTCACCGCCAGGGAACGCGGTGACCGGCTGCCGCTCTCCCACGCCCAGGAACGCCTGTGGTTCCTGCACCGCTTCGAGGGCCCGTCCGCCACCTACAACCTGCCGGTGGCCCTGCGCCTGTCCGGCGTGGTGGATGTGGCCGCACTGGACGCGGCGATCGCCGATGTGGCACAACGGCATGAGGCGCTGCGCACGATCTTCGCCGAGGACGCCGAGGGCCCGCACCAGGTGATCCTGGACGCGGTGCCGCCACTGGCCACCGTTGCCGTGCCGGGAGACCTCGACACCGCACTGGCCGAGGCCGTGCAGGTGCACTTCGACCTCGCGGTGGAACCCCCGCTGCGCTCCACGCTGTTCGACCTCGGCGCGGGCGAGTACGTGCTGTTGCTGGTGCTGCACCACATCGCGGGCGACGCCTTCTCGATGGAACCCCTCGCCGGTGACCTGATCACCGCCTACACCGCCCGCGTTGACGGCAGCGCGCCGGAGTGGGCGCCGCTGCCCGTGCAGTACGCGGATTACGCGGTGTGGCAACGGGAACTGCTCGGGTCTTCCAGCGATCCGGACAGCGAGCTGAGCCGTCAGGTCGGCTACTGGAAGGAAGCGCTCGCCGGGCTGCCCGAGCAGCTCGCGCTGCCCACCGACCGGCCGCGGCCCGCGGTGTCCAGTCACCGCGGTGGCATGGTCGAGTTCCAGGTGCCCGCCGAAGTCCACAGTGGACTGTCCGAACTGGCCAGGAGCAACCAGGCCACGCTGTTCATGGTGGTGCAGGCCGCACTGGTCACCCTGCTGCACCGGCTGGGCGCCGGGGACGATGTGGTGATCGGCTCGCCGGTGGCCAACCGCGGTGAGGACGCGGTGGCCGGGCTGGTGGGCTTCTTCGTCAACAACCTGGTGCTGCGCACCGACCTGTCCGGCGACCCGGCCTTCACCGAGGTGCTGGCCAGGGTGCGCGCGGCGGGTCTGGCCGCGTACGCGCACCAGGACGTGCCGTTCGAGCGGGTGGTGGAGGCGGTCAACCCGGCCCGCTCGACCGCCCGGCACCCGCTGTTCCAGGTCAACTTGAACTGGGTGGATGCCGAGGCCCGCGCGGTCTACGCACGCGCCAACCAGCTGCCCGGCCTGACCGGACAGGTGCTGGAACTGACCTCGGACACCGCCAAGTTCGACCTGTCCTTCTTCCTCAGCGAACTGCCCGAGGGCGGTCTGGCCTGCGCCCTCGAATTCGCCGCCGACCTGTTCGACCGGGGCACCGCCGAGCGGATCGCGCACCGCCTCACCGACCTGTTCACCGCCCTGCTCGCAGCCCCCGACCGACCGGTCGGTGACCTGGACGTGTTGACCGAGCGGGAACGCCACCAGCTCCTCATCGAGTGGAACAACACCGCGCACGAACTCCCCCAGGGCACGCTCACCGAACTGCTCGCCGCGCAGATCGCCCGTACCCCCGACGCCACCGCGGTGGTGTTCGACGGGACGACGCTGAGCTACGCCGAACTGGACCGCCAGGCCAACGCCCTCGCCCGGCGACTGCTGGCCCTCGGCGCCGGCCCGGAACGCTTTGTCGGCGTGCTGCTGCCGGTGTCCGAACAGCTCCTGGTCACCCTGCTCGCGGTGCTGCGCACCGGCGCGGCCTACCTGCCACTGGACCCGGGCACCCCCGCCGAACGGCTCGCGTTCATGCTGGGTGACATCGCCCCGGTCGCCGTGGTGAGCACCCCGGAACTGACCGCGCTCGCCGGGGATATCCCGGTGCTGGTCCCGGATCACGGGGAATCTACCGAACGGTTGGTTCCGGCCACCCGATCGGGCAATGCGGCGTTCGTGATCTTCACCTCCGGCTCCACCGGCGCGCCCAAGGCCGTGCTGGTCGAGCACGGTTCACTGGTCGCCTACCTGGCCTGGGCCACCGACGAGTACGCCAGCCTGCGCGAGCACGCGCTGGTGCACTCACCGGTGTCCTTCGACCTCACCGCCACCGGCCTGTGGGGCCCGCTGCTGCACGGCGGCCGGGTGGAACTGGTGCGCTGGAACGAAACCGGCCCGGACAGCACTGTCGGTGTGGCCAAACCCGCCTTCGTCAAGGCCACCCCCAGCCACCTCCAGCTCCTCGACGTGGTGGACGAGCGGTACTCGCCGAGCGGACAACTGGTGCTGGGCGGCGAATCGCTGCTCGGCGACGCCCTCGACGCCTGGCGGGCCGGACATCCCGGGGTCACCGTGCTCAACGAGTACGGGCCGACCGAGACCACCGTGGGCTGCACGGTCTTCCGGATCGAACCCGGCGACCCACTGCCCTCCGGTGTGATCACCATCGGCACCCCGGTGTGGAACACCCGGATCCTGGTGCTGGACCACCGCCTCCGGCTCGCGCCGGTCGGCACCGCCGGTGAGCTGTACGTGGCTGGCGAGCTGGTCACCCGTGGCTACCAGAACCGGCCGGGGCTGACCTCGACCCGGTTCGTGGCCAACCCGTTCGCCCCCGGCGAGCGGATGTACCGCACCGGCGACCTGGCCCGCTGGACCGAGTCGGGACGGCTGGAGTTCCTGAGCCGGGTCGACGACCAGGTCAAGATCCGCGGTTTCCGGATCGAGCTGGGCGAGGTCGAGGCCGTGCTCGGCGCGGTGCCAGGGGTGACCCAGGCCGCCGTGGTGGTGCGCGAGGACCAGCCCGGCGACAAGCGACTGGTCGCCTACGTGGTGGGCACGGCCGGGCTCGACGAGCTGCGCGCCGAGGCCACCCGGGTGCTGCCCGACTACATGGTGCCCTCCGCGTTCGTGCCCCTCGACGTGTTGCCGCGCACCGGGAACGGCAAGCTGGACCGCCGCGCCCTGCCCGCACCCCAGCACAGCGAGACCGGCCGGGCCGCCGCTGACGGGGTGGAAAGCCAGGTCGCGGCGCTGTTCACCGACCTGCTCGGCGTGCCGGAAGCCTTCGCGGACACCGACTTCTTCGCCATGGGCGGGCACTCCATGCTGGTGGCCCGCCTGGTCAACCAGGTCCGCGCCGGGTTCGCCGTGGACATCTCGATCAAGGACGTGTTCGAGAACTCCACCGTCGCCGGGATCGCCCGGCTGGTGGCGGCGGGTCGGGACGCCCGGCCCGCGCTGCGCCGCCGGGCACGCCCGGCCCGGGTGCCGCTGTCCCCGGCCCAGCACCGGATGTGGTTCCTGGACCGCCTGGAGGGGCCGTCGGCCACCTACACCATCCCGATCTCGCTGAAGCTGTCCGGCGCACTGGACGAGTCCGCGTTGCGGGCGGCCTTCGACGATGTGGTGGCCCGGCACGAATCCCTGCGCACGATCGTGGCCGAGGACGGCGACGAGGTGTACCAGGTGGTGACCGAGCAGGCACCCGAGTTCACCGTCATCGAGGTGAGTCCGTCCACAGTGGACGATGAGGTGGCCAGGGCGGCGCAGGGTTCGTTCGCGCTCGACCGGGAACTGCCCGCGCGGGCGGTGCTGTTGCGGGTCGGCGCGACCGAGCACGTGCTGCTGGTGCTGCTGCACCACATCGCCGCCGACGGCGGTTCGATGCCGGTACTGGCCGCGGACCTGGCCACCGCCTACGCCGCCCGACTGGCCGGGCGTGCGCCGGAGTGGACGCCGCTGCCCGTGCAGTACGCGGATTACGTGCTGTGGCAGCGTGATTTCGCCGAGGAGCACCTCGGCTTCTGGACCAGGGCACTGGCCGGGATCCCGGAGGAGATCAGCCTGCCCGCCGACCGGCCGCGGCCCGCGGCACCGAGTCACCGGGGTGGCGCGGTCCCGCTGACCGTGCCAGCCGAGCTGCGCACCCGGCTCGCCGAGGTGGCCAGAGCGCACGGGGCCAGTGAGTTCATGGGCTTGCAGGCCGCCTTCGCCACACTGCTGTCCCGGCTCGGTGCCGGGTCGGACGTGGTGCTGGGCAGCCCGGTGGCCGAACGTCCGGACGCCGCGCTGGAGGGCCTGGTCGGGCTGTTCGTCAACACCCTGGTGCTGCGCACCGACCTGTCCGGCAACCCCTCCTTCGCCGAGGTGCTGGGCCGGGTGCGTGCCTTCGACGTGGCCGCCTACGCCCGCGCCGACCTGCCGTTCGAGCAGCTCGTGGAGGCACTCAACCCGGTGCGCTCCCGGGCCCGGCACCCGCTGTTCCAGGTGATGCTGACCCTCAACGCCGAACAGGCCGCCCCCAGCCTGCCCGGCCTGACCGCCACCGTTGGCGACCTGCCGCTGGACCGGGCCAAGTTCGACCTGTCCCTGGCACTGTCCGAACAGGACGGTGCCTGGACCGGTGTGCTGGAGTACGCCACCGACCTGTTCGACGCCGCCACCGTCGAGGCCATCGGCGCCCGCTTCCTTGGCCTGATCGAACAGGTGACCGCCGCCCCGGAACAACCGGTGCACGCGGTCGACCTGCTCACCCCCGCCGAACGCGCGGAACTCCTGGACACCCGCAACGCCACCGCCAAGGCCCGGCCGGAAACCCTGCTGCCGCAGCGGTTCGAGGAGCAGGCCGCGAACACTCCGGACGCGGTGGCGGTGGCCGACGGCACCTGGTCGCTGAGCTACGCCGAGCTGAACCGGCTGGCCAACCAGCTCGCCAGGCACCTGCGCGAGCAGGGTGTCGGCGCGGGTTCGGTGGTCCCGGTGGTGCTGCCCCGGTCGGCCGAGTTGATGGTGGCGCTGCTCGCGGTGCTCAAGTCCGGCGCCGCCTACCTGCCCATCGACCACGCCTACCCGGCCGAGCGGATCGACCTCCTCCTCAGCGATTCCGGCGCGAACCTGGTGATCACCGAGTCCACCTTCCACAGTGGACTGGACGACCTGCCCGGCGAGAACCTGGGTCTCCCGCTCGACCCGCGCTCGGCCGCCTACCTGATCTACACCTCCGGCTCGACCGGCCGCCCCAAGGGCGTGGTGATCGAACACGCCGCACTGGCCGCCTACCTCGGCGAGGCCGAGGCCATGTACCCGGCGGCCTCCGGCGAGGCCCTGGTGCACTCCTCGGTGGCCTTCGACATGCCGGTCACCACGCTGTTCACCCCGCTGATCACCGGCGGCCGGATCCGCTTCGGCGCGCTGGACGAGCACACCACCCGGCCGGACCTGCTCAAGGTCACCCCCAGCCACCTGCGGCTGCTGGACACCCTGCCGACGCAGGCATCCGACGCGTACAACCTGATCATCGGCGGCGAGGCCCTGGACGGCGAGGTGTTGCAGCGCTGGCGGGACCGGCACCCGGACGCGGTGATCACCAACGAGTACGGGCCAACCGAGGCCACCGTGGGTTGCGTGGTCTTCCACCTGCACCCGGGTGACCAGCGGATCACCGGCCCGGTCCCGATCGGCCGCCCGATCGGCAACGCCCGGGTCTACGTGCTCGACGAACACCTCCGCCCGGTGCCCCCCGGGGTGTGGGGTGAGCTGTACCTGGCCGGGGCCGGACTGGCCCGCGGCTACCACGACCGGCCCGCGCTGACCGCCGAACGCTTCCTGGCCAACCCGTTCGAGGCCAACGGATCGCGGATGTACCGCACCGGCGACCGGGTCCGCTGGAACACGACAGGCGAGCTGGAGTACGCCGGGCGGGTGGACGAGCAGGTCAAGGTCCGCGGATTCCGGATCGAGCCGGGTGAGATCGAGGCCGCACTGTCCGCTGTGGACGGTGTCGCCCAGGCAGCCGTGCTCGTCCGCGCGGACCGCCTGGTCGCCTACCTGGTCCACGACCGCGATCTGTCCACTGAGGACATCCGGGCCACGCTGGCGGCGAAGCTGCCCGCGCACCTGGTGCCGTCGGCGTTCGTCACCCTCGACGAGATCCCGTTGAACCCCAACGGCAAACTCGACCGCCGCGCCCTGCCCGCACCGGGCCGGGAGCAGGGTGGCCGGGCGCCAGAGGGCCTGGCCGAGCAGACCCTGGCCGCGTTGTTCGCCGAGGTGCTGGGCCTGGACGCGGTCTCCGCCGAGCACGACTTCTTCGCCGCCGGTGGGCAGTCACTGCTGGCCGGGGTGCTGGTCAACCGGATCCGCGCGGTGCTCGGCGTGCGGGTCGAACTGCGCCAGCTCTTCGACACGCCCACGGTGGCCGGACTGGCCGCCCAGCTGGAGTCCGCGCCCCGGCACGAGCGGTTCGCGCTGCGACCGCGGCCGGAGCGGCTGCCGCTGTCCTTCGGCCAGGAACGACTGTGGTTCCTGCACGGCCTGGACGGCCCCTCCGACACCTACAACGTGCCGGTCGCCCTGCGCCTGACCGGCGTGGTGGACGTGCCCGCGCTGCGCCAGGCACTGACCGACCTGTCCACCCGGCACGAGACCCTGCGCACGATCTTCGCCACCGACGGCCGTGGCAGCAGGCAGATCGTGCTCGCCGACGGCCACCCGGCACTGGAGGTCCGCGAGGTCTCGTCCGAGTCCCTGGACAACGCACTGGCCGAGGCCGCCGGACACCGGTTCGACCTGGCCGCCGAGGTGCCGTTCCGCGGCTGGCTGTTCCAGGTCGACACCGAGGAATCGGTGCTGGTCCTGGTGCTGCACCACATCGCGGGCGACGCGGTGTCCATGGCCACCCTGGCCGCCGACCTGAGCACCGCCTACACCGCCCGCGTGGCCGGGCAGTCGCCGCGCTGGGCGCCGCTGCCGGTGCAGTACGCCGACTACGCGGTCTGGCAGCGCGAGGTGCTCGGCAACGGCGAACTGTCCCGGCAGCTCGACCACTGGGTGCACACCCTGGCCGACGCCCCGGCGCAGATCGCGCTGCCCACCGACCGGCCGCGTCCTGCGGTGGCCAGTCACCGCGGTGACTCGGTCGCCTTCACCGTCCCGGCCAAGCTGCGCGGCGCGCTGACCCAGCTGGCCCAGCGGCACGGGGCCACGCTGTTCATGGTGCTGCACGCCGCGTTCAGCACCCTGCTGTCCCGGCACGGGGCCGGTACCGACGTGGTGCTCGGCACCCCGGTCGCGGGCCGCACTGACGCCGCGGCGCATGACCTGGTCGGCCTGTTCGTCAACACGCTGGTGCTGCGCGCCGACCTGTCCGGCGACCCGTCCTTCCGCGAGTTGCTGGGCCGGATCCGGGCCACCGACCTGGCCGCCTACGCCCACCAGGACCTGCCGTTCGAGCACCTGGTGGAGGCACTCAACCCGGAACGCTCCACCGCCCAGCAGCCGCTGGTCCAGGTGACCATCATGCTGGACAACACCGGCCAGCTGCCCGCACTGCACCTGCCCGGCCTGACCGCCGAAGCCGAGGCGGTGAGTTCCAGCTCGGCCAAGTTCGACCTCTCCCTGTCCTTTGTGGACGGCAAGGACGGCGATCTAGCCGGTGCACTGGAGTTCGCCACCGACCTGTTCGACCGCGACACCGCGGCCACCCTCACCGACCGGCTGCTGCGGGTACTGACCGAGGTAGTCACCACCCCGGAACTGCCGCTCAGCGAGATCGGCCTGCTGTCCGAGTCCGACCGGCAGCACCTGCTGACCACCTGGAACGGCACCCCGCGGGAGATCCCTGCGGCCACCGTGGTCGAACTGTTCGACGCCCAGGTGGCCGCCAACCCGGACGCGGTGGCCGTGGTCGAGGCCGGGATCCCCACCAGCTACGCCGAACTGGACGCCCGGTCCCGCCGGGTGGCCGCACACCTGCGTGCCCACGGCGTCGGCCAGGAAACCGCGGTCGCACTGTGGCTGGAACGGTCCCTGGACCTGGTGGTCGCCACCCTCGCGGTACTGCGGGCCGGTGGCGCTTACGTGCCACTGGACCCGCGGCACTCGCCGACCTGGCTGAGCCGCATCCTGGAGGACACCGGCGCCCTGCTGGTGCTCACCCACGACGCCGCCGGACCCGGCCTCCCCGAGGGCAGGCCGGTGCTCAACCTCGCCGAACTGTCCGAAGTGGACACTGACTTCGCGGCCCCGGCGCACCCCGCGCAGCTCGCCTACGTCATGTACACCTCGGGTTCCACCGGCACGCCCAAGGGCATCGGTGTGTCCCAGCGGGACATCGTGGCCCTGGCCACCGACGAGTGCTGGCGCGGCGGGGCGCACGAGCGGGTGCTGCTGCGCTCCCCGCACGCCTTCGACGCCGCCACCTACGAGCTGTGGGTGCCGCTGCTCAACGGCGGCCGGGTCGTGGTCTCCCCGCCCGGTGAGCTGGACCTGGTCTCGCTGCGGCGACTGCTGGTCGCCGAGGGTGTGACCGCGTTGTTCCTGACCACCGCGCTGTTCAACGTGATCGCCGAGGAGGACCCCGCGGTCTTCGGCACCGTCCGGCAGGTCTGGACCGGTGGCGAGCAGGTCTCCCCCGCCGCGTTCCGCCGGGTGCTGGCCGCGGGCGGACCGGAACTCGTGCACGTCTACGGACCCACCGAGACCACCACCTTCGCCACCTACCACCCGGTCGGGAACCTGGTGCCGGGCGCGACCATCCCGATCGGCCGGGCGATGACCGGGATGCGGGCCTACGTGCTCGACGCCCGGCTCAGCCTGGTCCCGCCGGGCGTTCCCGGCGAGCTGTATCTGGGCGGCGCGGGCGTGGCCCGTGGTTACGTCGGCCAGCCCATCGCCAGCGCGGAACGGTTCGTCGCCGACCCGTTCACCCCCGGCGGCCGGATGTACCGCACCGGCGATGTGGTGCGCTACAACGCCGACGGACAGCTGGAGTTCGTGGGCCGGGCCGACACCCAGGTCAAGATCCGCGGCTTCCGGATCGAGCCCGGCGAGATCGAGTCGGTGCTCACCAGCGCCGAGGACATCGCCCAGGCCGCGGTGGTGGTCCGCGAGGACGCACAGGGCGAACGCCACCTGCTCGCCTACGTCGTGGCCGCCCCGGGACGTCAGCTGGACCGCGCCGAGATCGGTACCCGGCTGGCGGCTTCGGTGCCGCGCTACATGGTTCCGTCCGGGATCGTGGTCCTGGACAGCCTGCCGTTGACCCCCAACGGAAAGCTCGACCACCGCGCCCTGCCGGTGCCGACCGGACCGGTCGCCACCCCTGGCCGCGGCCCGCGCTCGCCGCGCGAGGAAATCCTCAGCCGCCTGTTCGCCGAGGTGCTCGGCGTGCCGTCGGTGAGCACCTCGGACAACTTCTTCGAGCTGGGCGGTCACTCGCTGCGGGTGACCAGGCTGGTCAGCCGGGTGCGCGCGGTACTGGGCGTGGAACTGCCGGTGCGCGACGTGTTCGAGGCGCCCACCGTCGCCGGACTCGCGGCCAGGCTGGACCGGATGGCACAGGCCCGCCCCGGCATCACCGCGGGCGAGCGGCCCACCCGGATCCCACTGTCCTTCGCCCAGCGCCGACTGTGGTTCCTGCACCGGTTCGAAGGTCCCTCCCCCGCCTACAACATCCCACTGGCGCTGCGTTTGACCGGCAGCCTGGACACCGGCGCGCTCACCGCCGCACTCGCCGATGTGGTGGCCCGGCACGAAAGCCTGCGCACGGTGCTCGGCGAGGACGAGGCCGGGGCGTACCAGGTGGTGCTGCCCGCGGGCGAGGCCAAGCCACGGCTGGAGGTCACCGACGTCCCGGCCGCGGCACTGGCCGAGCACCTGGACGCCGCCGCCACCTACACCTTCGACCTGGCCACCGAGATCCCGGTGCGGGCCTGGGTACTGCGGCAGTCCGAGCGGGAGGCGGTGTTCCTGCTGCTGGTGCACCACATCGCCGCGGACGCCGAATCCCTGCGCCCACTGGCCGCCGACCTGGCCACCGCGTACCAGGCCAGGCTGTTCGGCAACCGTCCGGAATGGACAGACCTGCCGGTGCAGTACGCCGACTACGCGCTCTGGCAGGACCAGCTCCTGGACAGCTTCAGCGGCGAACTCCTGGACTTCTGGACCACCGCGCTGGCCGGTGCGCCCGAAGAACTGAACCTGCCCATCGACCGGCCCCGCTCCACCCTGTCCACCGGCGCGGGCGCCGCGGTGCCACTGCGCATCGACCCGGCCCTGCACCGACGGCTGGCCGAACTGGCCGAGGCCAACGGCGTCACCGTGTTCATGGTGCTGCAGGCCGGGCTCGCCGCCCTGCTGGACCGCCTCGGCGCCGGGTCGGACCTGCCGATCGGCACCCCGACCGCGGGCCGGGTGGACCAGGCCCTGGACGGCCTGATCGGGTTCTTCCTCAACACCCTGGTCCTGCGCACCGACACCTCGGGCGCGCCGAGCTTCGCCGAGCTGCTCGGCCGGGTCCGGCGCACCGACCTGGACGCCTACGAGCACCAGGACCTGCCGTTCGAGCGCCTGGTCGAAACGCTCAATCCGGCCCGCTCCACCGGCAGGCACCCGCTGTTCCAGGTGATGCTGTCCTTCCGCAACAACGCCCAGGCCGACCTCGAACTGCCCGGCCTGCGGATCGAACCGGTCGATGCGCAACTGCCGGCGGCCAAGTTCGACCTGTCCTTCAGCCTCACCGAACTGTTCGATGTGGACGGTGAACCGGACGGCATCGAGGGCGAACTCCAGTACGCCACCGCACTCTTCGACTCCGGCACCGCCACCGGTCTCGCCCAACGCCTGGTGCGCGTGCTCGATCAGGCCAGCGACACCCCGGAAACCTCGATCGGCGACCTGGACGTGCTGCTGCCCACCGAGCCGGAACTGTTGCTGCACAACTGGAACCGCACCGAACTGAACCACCCGGCCGCCACCCTGGTCACCCTGTTCGAGACCGCGGCCACCGAACACGCAGAAGCCACCGCGGTGATCGACGGCGATATCACTGTCACCTACGCCGAGCTGAACCGCCGGGCCAACCGCCTGGCACACCTGCTGATCGGCGCGGGCGTCGGCCCGGAATCCGTGGTGGCACTGGCCCTGCCGCGCTCCCTGGACCTGATCGTCGCCGCGCACGCGGTGGCCAAGGCCGGAGCCGCCTACACCCCGATCGACCTGGACAACCCGCCGGAGCGGGCGGCCAGGATGATCGCGGACGCGGGTGCGCGGCTCGTGCTCACCACCTCGGCCACCGACCTCCCGGGCCTGGCCCTGGACTCCCCGGCCACCGCCACCCAGCTCGACGAGCAGCCCGATACCAACCCGGGAATCCCGCTCCAGCCGGAGAACGCGGCCTACGTCATGTTCACCTCCGGCTCCACCGGCCGCCCCAAGGGCGTGGTGGTCTCGCACGCCTCGGTGGTCAACCACCTCGGCTGGCTGCAACGCGAGTACCGGCTCGGCACCGACGACCGGGTGCTGCAGAAGACCCCGATCGGCTTCACCGTGTCGGTGTGGGAACTGTTCTGGCCGTTGCAGTCCGGCGCCACCACGGTGATCGCCGAACCCGGCGGCCACCGCGATCCCGAATACCTCGCGGACCTGGTGGCCCGGCACGGGATCACGACTGTCCACTTCGTACCGTCCATGCTGGAACTGCTGCTCGCCGAACTCGACCCGGCCCGGCTGCGCGGACTGCGGCGGATCTTCGTCGGCGGTGAGGCGCTCAGCCGCGACCTGCACGACCGGTTCACCACGGCCACCGGCGTCCCGCTGTACTACAAGTACGGCTCCACCGAGGTCACCTGTGACGCCACCTTCTGGGACCCGGCAACGGATCCCGGCAGCCGGGCCCTGGTCACCATCGGACAGCCCATCGACAACACCCGCGTGCACGTCCTGGACGGTGCCCTGCGGCCGGTCCCGCCGGGTGTGCCCGGTGAGCTGTACGTGGCCGGGGCGCAGGTCTCCCGCGGCTATGCAGGCCAGCCCGGCCTGACCGCGGAACGGTTCATCGCCGACCCGTTCACCCCCGGCGGACGGCTCTACCGCACCGGCGACCTGGTCCGCTGGGACAACGAGGGCCGACTGCACTTCGTCGGCCGGGCCGACGCCCAGCTCAAGGTACGCGGCATCCGGGTGGAACCGGGCGAGATCGAACTGGCCCTCACCGAACTGTCCACAGTGGACCGAGCGGTGGTGCTGGCCCGCAAGGACGTGCTCGCCGCCTACGTCACCGGCCGCGCCGAACCCGGCGAGCTGCGCCGGGCGCTGGCCGCCCGGCTGCCCGCGCACCTGGTGCCCTCGGCGATCGTGGTGCTGCCGGAGTTCCCGGTCACCGCCAACGGCAAGCTCGACCTGGCTGCTCTGCCCGAACCCGAGCGCGAGGTCTACTTCGGCAGGCCACCGGCCAGTGCGGACGAACACCTGCTGTGCGGGCTGTTCGCCGATGTGCTCGGCCTGCCCGAGGTCGGCGTGGACGAGGACTTCTTCGCCCTCGGCGGCCACTCCATGCTGGCCACCCGCCTGATCAGCCGGGTCCGCGGCAAACTCGGCGGCTCGGCGCGCACGCTGACCGTGCGCAGCCTGTTCGAGTCACCCACGGTCGCCGGACTCGCCACCCGGCTGCGCGCCGACAGCGAGTCCGAACCCCTCGCGATGCTGTTGCCACTGCGGCCCGGCGGCACCGGCACCCCGCTGTTCTGCGTGCACCCCCTCGGCGGCATGAGCTGGAGCTACGTCCAGCTCAGCCGACACCTGCCCGAGCGTTACCCGGTCTACGGCCTCCAAGCCGCCGGCCTGGACGGCACCGGCAAGCTCGCGGGCAGCATCACCGAGATGGCCGCCCAGTACGTGGCCCGGCTGCGTCAAGTCCAGCCAGCGGGTCCCTACCGACTGGTCGGTTGGAGCTTCGGCGGGCTGGTCGCGCACGAGATGGCCGTGCAGCTGCGCGAGACCGGCGCCGAGGTCGAACTGCTCGCGGTGCTCGACACCTACCCCCGCGACCGGCACACCCCGACGCGCTCCGAAGCCGACCTGCTGGACGGCGTGGAGGTCCCCGCCGAACTCGACGGACTGCCGCCGCACCGGATCGAGTCGGTCAAGGCGGTGTTCGTCAACAACAACGAGCTGGCCGGACGGCACCTGCCCCGGACCTACGACGGCGACCTGGTGTTCTGCCAGGCCACCCGGCTCGACCCCGGCGAGACCCGGCGCGAACCGGACCTGTGGCGGCCGCACGTCACCGGGGCCATCGCGGTGCACCCGATCGAGGCCAGCCACAACGACCTGCTCGACAGCCGTCCCGCCACCGCGGTGGGCGAACTGCTGGCCCGGCTGCTGGGCGAACTGGAAAGGAACTGAGATGACCAACCCCTTCGAGAACCCCGACGGCGTGTACCGGGTCCTGGTCAACGCCGAGAACCAGCACTCGCTGTGGCCCGACTTCGTGGCCATCCCGGACGGCTGGGACAGCGTGTTCGGCCCGGACACCCGCCCGGCCTGCCTGGACTACGTCGAGCGCGAGTGGACCGACCTGCGGCCGCAGAGCCTGATCGAGGCGATGGGCAAGTGACCGGCACCGACACCCTCACCCCGGCACTAGCCGAGGCGGAGCTGGCCGGTTTTGGCACGGTCGCCGCCGGTCTGCTGGCCCGCGCGGGCGAACGCGTGGACGACCCGGCCTGGGTGGCCCAGGCCCGCAGGCTGTGGGAGGACACCCCGGCCGACCTGCGCGGCAGGCTCCGGGAGTTCCGCCGCCACTCCGGCCCCGACGGCAGGCTGCTGCTGACCGGGCTGCCGGTCGGCCTGGTCCCGCCCACCCCGTCGGTACCCGGTTCCGTGCAACGGGATCCGGCGCCCGGCGCGGCCGTGCTGCTGCTCATCGCCAGCGGACTGGGCGATCCGGCCTCCTTCGCCGCGGAGAAGTCCGGCGCGCTGGTCCAGGACGTGGTGCCGGTGCCCGGTCAGGAGGAGTTCCAGGGCAACGCGGGCTCGGTGGAACTGACCTTCCACACCGAGAACGCCTTCCACCCGCACCGCCCGGACTACGTGCTGCTGCTCTGCCTGCGCGCCGACCACGAGGGCATCGCCGAACTGCGCACCTGCTGCACCCGGCGGATCCTGCCCGAACTCTCCGCCCAGTCCAGGGACGCGCTGGGCCGGGCCGAGTTCGTCACCGAGGCCCCGCCCTCCTTCGGCGGCAACGGCGAGGGCGTGGTGCACGCCATCCTCAGCGGTGACCCGGCCGACCCCGACCTGTGCTTCGACGAGGCAGCCACCCGGGCGCTGACCGAACCGGGCCGGGTCGCGCTGGCCGAGCTGAGCCAGGTCATCCGGCGCACCTACGACGGCGTGCGGCTGCGGCCCGGCGATCTGGCCATTGTGGACAACCGGGTCACCCTGCACGGCCGCTCGGAGTTCACCCCGCGCTATGACGGGCAGGACCGCTGGTTGCAGCGCACCTTCTCCTTCACCGACCTGCGCCGCTCCCGCGACCACCGCCCCGCCGACGGAAATGTGCTGGTGAAGTGATGAGCACCCGCACGCTCGTGGCACCGCGGTCGCTGGCCGAGCTGGACCTGGCCGACCCGCGGCTGCACGCCGAGCAGGACCTCAGCGAGGTCTGGCGCACACTGCGCCGCTCGGAGCCGGTACACCGGCACCGACCGGTCGGTAGGGCGCCCGGTTTCTGGGTGGTCACCCGCTTCGCCGACGCGGCCGAGGTCTACCTGGACACGGACCGGTTCAGCTCGGCTGGCGGCAACGTGCTGGCCACCCTGTTGCAGGGCGGCGACTCCGCCAGCGGGGTGATGGCCGCGGTCACCGACGGGTCCCGGCACCGGGACCTGCGCAGCGTGCTGCTCAAGGCGTTCTCCCCCCGGGTGCTCACCGGCGTCGTCCAGGCGGTCGAGCAGAACAGCCGGGAACTGGTCAACGCCGCACTCGACCAGGAGGTCTGCGACTTCGCGGTGGACGTGGCGGGCAAACTGCCGATCACCGTGATCTGCGACCTGCTTGGCGTTCCGGTCGAGGATCGGGAGTTCCTGTTGGGACTGACCAAAACCGCGCTCAGCTCCGACACTGCCGACCAGACGCCGTTCGAGATCTGGCAGGCCCGCAACGACATCCTCAGCTACTTCGGCAAACTCGCGGAAGAGCGGCGGCGGAACCCGGGCACGGACGCGGTGAGCGTGCTGGTCACCGGCACCGTCGGCGGTCAACCGCTGACCCAGGACGAGGTGGTGGCCAACTGCTACAGCCTCATCCTCGGCGGCGACGAGACCAGCAGGCTGTCCATGATCGGCGCGGTGCTGGCCTTCACCGAACACCCCGACCAGTGGGCGGCACTGAAATCCGGTGCGGTCACAGTGGAATCGGCCGCCGACGAGGTGCTGCGGTGGACCACCCCGGCCATCCACTTCGGCCGGACGGCCACCCAGGACAGCACGCTCAACGGCGTCCGGATCGCCAAGGGCGAGATCGTCACCGTCTGGAACGCCTCGGCCAACCGGGACGAGGCCCGTTTCCCCGACCCGGATCGCTTCGACCTGGGCCGCACCCCCAACAAGCACCTGTCCTTCGGCCACGGCCCGCACTACTGCGTCGGCGCCTACCTGGGCAAGGCGGAGATCACCGCGATGCTCACCGCCCTGCGCGACCAGGTCGCCGCCATCGAACCGGCGGGGCCTGCCCTGCCCATCTACTCGAACATGCTCAGCGGCTACCGAAGTCTCCCGGTGCGCCTGTCCAGGTGAGCACCGGCCGCACCCGCACGAACAAGGAGTACCGCCAATGCCCGAGTCCGACCTCAGCACCGTGTTCGAGCGCCACGAGTCCAACGTGCGCAGCTACTGCCGCAGTTTCCCCGCCGTCTTCGAGCGGGCGCAGGGCGCGTATCTGTGGGATCGCGACGGAACGCGCTACACCGACCTGCTGTGCGGGGCGGGCGCGCTGAACTACGGGCACAACCCACCGGACATGGTGGCCAGGGTCGTGGCCTACCTGACCGGCGGCGGACCAGTGCAGTCCCTTGACCTCTACACCACCGCCAAGGCCGATTTCCTGGCCCGCTTCAACGAGGTCGTGCTCGCGCCGCGCGGCATGGACGACCACGTCCTGCAGTTCCCCGGCCCGGCAGGCACCCTCGCGGTGGAGGCGGCGCTCAAATTGGCCCGTAAGATCACCGGTCGTAGCAACGTGATCAGCTTCGCGCACGGGTTCCACGGGGTGTCGCTGGGTTCGCTGGCCACCACCGCCAACCCGCTGCTGCGGGGCGCGGCCGGGGTGCCGCTGCGCGATGTCACCGTGCTGCCCTACGACGATTCCGCCTTCGCGCTGGCCGAACAGGCCGAGCCACCCGCGGCGTTCATCCTGGAGACCGTGCAGGGCGAGGGCGGCCTCAACGTGGCGAGCCGGGCCTGGCTGGCCAACCTGCGCAGGCTCGCCGATTCCCTTGGCGCGCTGGTGATCGTGGACGACATCCAGGCCGGCTGCGGGCGCACCGGCACCTTCTTCAGCTTCGACGGCTACCCGGAACTGCGACCGGACCTGGTGTGCCTGTCGAAGTCGTTGAGCGGCATGGGTTTGCCGATGGCCGCGCTGCTGATCCGGCGGGAGTACGACCGCTGGGCACCCGGTGAGCACAACGGCACCTTCCGCGGCCACAACCTGGCCTTCGTGGCCGGTACCGCGGCCCTGGACCTGTGGGCGGGCAACGAGTTCCCGGCGCACGCGCTGACCCTGGCCGAGGACATCAGGGCCACCCTGACCGGCCTGGCCGCCGCCCTGCCCGCGGGCACCGCCGAGGTCGCCGGGCGCGGCGCGATGAGCGGGCTGCGCTTCGCCAGCACCGCGCTGGTCGAGCACATCCGGTCGAACCTGTTCCGCGCCAACGTGATCGCCGAGAGCAGCGGGGACGGGCACGTGCTGAAGTTCCTGCCGCCGCTGACCATGTCCCGCTCCGAGTGGAGCACCGTGGCCGACACGATCGGCTCAGTAGTCACCGACGTCGCCACCCTCGACGTCGCCGTCTGAAAGGCAGCACCCCGATGAGCGAAACCGTGGTCGACGTCCTGGGCATCGGCTTCGGCCCAGGCGGCATCGCGCTGGCCGCCGCGCTGGCGGAGGAGGCTCCGGAGCTGTCCTGCCGGTTCCTGGAGGCCCGCGCGGAACCGGCCTGGCAGCCGGGCATGCTGCTGTCCGGCTCGGACACCCAGCACCACCCCAGCCGCGACCTGGCCACCCTGCGCAACCCGCGCAGCCGCTACACCTTCCTCAACTACCTGCACGAGACCGGCCGCCTGCTCGATTTCCTCAACGTGCCAACGCAGTTCCCGCTGCGCAAGGACTACGCCAGGTACGTGCGCTGGGTGGCCGAACAGCTCAGCGCGGTGGTCGCCTACAACAGCCGGGTCAGCGCGATCGAGACCGACGGCGAGCACTACCTGGTCACCACCACCGGCGGCCAGACCCACCGCGGCCGCAGCCTGGTCTACGGCACCGGCCGCACCCCGCACATCCCCGAGGTCTTCGCCCCGCACCTGGGCCCGCAGGTCTGCCACAGCAACGACTACCAGTGGCGGATCACCGAAGCCAGGACCCGGCTGGGCCGCCCGTTGACGGTGGCCGTGATCGGCGCCAGCCAGAGCGCGGCCGAGATCGCCCTGGACCTGCACAGCGGTTCCCAGGACCGGGTGCTCGCGGTGATGCGGAGTTTCGGCTACCGGCAGAAGGACCACAGCCCGTTCTCCGAACAGGCCTACTTCCCGGAGTTCACCGACTACTACTTCCACGCGGGCAAAACCGGCAAGGCCCGCCTGGACCAGCAGCTCCGCCCGAGCAATTACTCCACAGTGGACCTGGACGTGCTGGAAGCCCTGTACGTGCGCCGCTACGAGGACAGCATCGACGGGCAGACCCGCCTGGAACTGCACGGCAACAACGAGATCACCGCGGTCAGCCGGGACGACTCCGGGGTGCGGCTGTCCCTGCACGAGGTCAATACCGGCGCGGACACCGTGCTCTCGGCCGACCTGGTGGTGCTGGGCACCGGCTTCCGCGACCTCGGCCCGGCCGAACACCAGGAACGCCACCCCGCCCTGCTCGCCCCCATCGCGCCCGCGCTGGCCACCGACGAGGACGGCGTGCTGCTGGTGCAGCGGGACTACCGGGTGCCCGGCGAGGTGCCGCCGCTGTTCCTCAACGGCCTGTGCGAGCACAGCCACGGACTCGGCGACGCGGGTTCGTTCAGCCTGCTCTCGCTGCGGGCGCGCACCCTGCTGGAGGGCATCCGGCAGGCGGTGGCCGACCGGGTACCGGCGACGACCGCCTGGTGAGCACGAGGCCGGCTACCGGCCCGGCCGGGGTGGCCTGGCCTTGAGCAGGTCGGCCACCTCGGGCGATCGCGAGATCACCTGCTGGGCCACGTCGGAGAGGAACTGATTGGTGCCGCGGGCGTGGTTGCGCATCAGCGCGAACGCGTCCGCGATACCGATCTGCAGCCGCTCGGTCAGGATCCCCTTCGCCTGCTCGATCATGATCCGGCTGTTCAGCGCGGTCTGCAGCTGCTCGGCGACCATCTCGCTGTGCCGGAGCGCGCGCACCTGCAGGATGCTGATCGTGGCCACATTGGCGAAGGACTGCGCCAGCGCGATCGCCTCGGCCGAGATGCCGCCCGCGGTGCTGCCGAACAGGTTCAGCGCGCCGATGACCTCCTCGCGCAACCGCATCGGCACCGCCTGCACCGCGGCGAAGCCCTGCTCACCGGCCGCGACGCTGAACCGCGGCCAGCGCTGTGGCTCCGCGCCCAGGTCAGGGCAGCCCACCGGCAGTCCGGTGCGGAAGCAGTCCAGGCAGGGGCCTTCCTCGTCCTGCAGCTGGAACAGCTCCAGCATCCGGGCCTGCTCGGTGGAGGCGGCCACCAGGTTCAGCGCGCCCCGCTGGTCCACCAGCAGGATCCCGACCGCGTCCACCTCCAGCAGCTCGACGCAACGCTCGGTCAGGGTGTGCAGGAAGTCGATGGTGTCGAACCCCAGCACGAGGGTGTCCGCCAGCTCGACGAAGGTCTGCGCGACCCGCCTGTCCAACACGTGACCTCACCTCTGTTTCTCGTTGGTGTCCGGGGTGAAATTCAGTCTGCGCGCCACCACGTCGGCCGCCACCTCGGACAGCCGGCGGTCGGTGCCGTAGGCGTGCGCCCGCAGTCGCAGGAACGCCTGGTCCAGATCGGTGTCCAGCTGCACCGACACCATGCCGGTCGCCTGGTGCACCACCGCCCAGCGCCCCTCCGGCTCGGTGTGCGGCAACTCGCCTGCCGCCGGGCCGGCCGATCGGCTGAGCAGCAACGTGGTCGCGGTGTCCGCGCACAGCAACGCGTCCGCGAGTTCCGCGGGCGAGAGCGGGCCCTCGACCTCCCGGCAGATCTCCAGCGCGCCCAGTGCGATCGCGCCCAGCGTCAAGGGCAGCACGAACACCGAGGCCACCCCGAGGGAGAGCGCGGCGGGTGCGAAGGCAGGCCAGCGGCGGGTGCTGCCGGAGTTCACCAGGTTCGGCACGAACACCGGCTGGTTCTGCCGCACGACCTCGGAGACCGGCCCTTCACCAAGGGTGACCTGCAGCTCGGCCATCTCCTCCCCCAGCGGTCCGACGACCTCGATCGGTTGCGCCGCACCGACCAGGTAGATCGCCACCCCGGTCGCGGTCAACCCGCGCCGGCAGGCCAGGCAGACGTGCTGGATGTTGACCGGTTGCCGGGCAGAGCTGGCGATCTCGTCGATCACCACCAGGATGTCGCGGCGCCGATCCGTGCCCACGTCGGTCACCTCTCGCCACCTGCGGTCCTCGCGGCTACACCGTAGCCCTACCCCCGGTCGGGCGCGCACTTCACCCGGTCGCCAATGGTCACTACTGGTGACCGGAACTATGCTCAGCGTCCAGACCTCACCGCCCCAGACCCCGGCGGCACCACGACCGTAAGAACGGAAGTGCTGCCATGCACCGGGACTCGTTCGCCATGGTCTTCCCTGAGTTGCTCACCCGAATCCAGGACCGGGAGTGGGCGGCCATGGTGGAACTGCACGACCAGCTCAGCGAAGAGGTTTTCCAGGCCAGTCAGGCCATCACCGACGACGAACTGGCCGCCGAGCTGATCACCATCGACGTGTTCGTGCAGGTCTGGGACCATCCCGAAGCACTCTCCGGCCCGGCCGCCCCGGCCGACCCCGGCGTGCTCAGCCGCGCCATGGTGGAACAGGCCCGGCACCGGGCGGTGCTCTGGTGCGTTGGCGAGCGGCCGGCGGAATTCGCCCTGGACGCGGTGAAGCCGCCCGTGGTGTACGGGCGGCTCCGCTCCTGACCGGGTGGTGCCTGCGCTGTCGCGGAGCCGGTCTACCCGGTGCAGTTCGGGACCGCCGGGACACTGCCAACGCAGTTGTTCGGCGTGTTGGCGCTGATCGGCGAGTTGGTGGTGGTCATGGTGCCGCCCGCCCGGTAGGCGCCGCCCGCGGTCAGCAGCGCGTTGTTGCCGGAGATGGCGGTCTGGGTCATGGTGGTCGCGGTCGAGTTGACCGCCGCGATGCCACCACCCTGGGAGCCGCTGTTGCCGGTGACCGGCATCGGGCTGCCGGAGACCCCGGTGGTGGTCAGCGTGCCGCGCAGGCCGTTGTAGATCCCGCCGCCCCGCAGCACCGCCGTGTTGCCCGAGACCGGGCTCCTGGTGAAGGTCGCGGCGGGCGCGGTGCCGGTGGGGGTGTCGGCGTTGGCCAGACCGCCGCCGCTGAGGGTGGCCAGGTTGCCGGTCAGGCTGCTGTTGGTGAAGGTCACCGCACCGCGGTTGAGGATGCCGCCGCCGTTGCCGATGGCGCTGCCGTTGGTGATCGCGACCGAGGTGGTGAGGGTGAGGTTGCCGGTGGCGCTGACCTCGGCGATGCGGAAGAGCAGCAGTGAGTCGCGGGTGATGGTGGCCGGGCCGATCAGCTCCATCGGCGTGGTGATCACCGGCAGTCCGTTGCCGAGGCCACCGTGCGGGGAGGTCAGCCGATAGGTGCAGCCGCCCGCCAGGGCGAGGGTGTCCGCGGCGGGGGTGGAGTTGGCCAGGTTGACCGCCGCGACCAGGGCGTTCTCGCTACAGGCGACGGGGATCGTGTCGGCCTGCGCCACCGGGGCGACCAGGGTGGTGCCACCGGCCACGAGGCCGGCGCCGAGCAGGACCTTGAGGACCGTGCGCATCTTTCGCATAACGCCTTCTGTTCCCACGAATAACTGTGCCCGAAAAAGACCCCGGCTCGCAAGATCTGCGGCACCGGGGTCCAGGGTTACAAAACTCAAGCTACGCCCTTGACCGCCGAGCGCATACCGCCGTACGCCGATTGGCCGTATTTCCTCAGGCGGTGCAGCCGGGCACCGATGGCACACTGCCCACGCAGTTGTTCGGACTGTTCGCACTGATCGGCGAGGTGTTGACCGTCACATTTCCGGATAATCGGAAGAATCCGCCCGCGGTGCCGGTGGCCGAATTTCCGGAAATCGACGTGCTGGTCAAGGTGAGAATTCCGTCCACCGAGGCGAGGCCACCGCCCCGCGCACCCTGGTTGCTGCCGGTGACAAAACTGCTGGTCAGGGTGGCTGTGCCGAAGCTGTACAGGCCACCGCCGTCGGCCGCCGCGGTGTTCCCGGACAGGGTGCTGCCGGTCAGGGTGACCGCGGCCGCGCCGCCGCCGCTCTGCACGCCGCCACCGGTGCCTGCCGCGGTGTTGCCCGAGACCGTGCTGTTGGTCAGGGTGAGCGCGCCGAAGTTGAGGATGCCACCACCGTTGCCCGCGGGCAGCAGACCGGCGGCCGAGCCGTTGCTGATGGTCACGGCCTTGAGGGTCAGCTCGCCGGTGGTGCCGACCTGGAGGATGCGGAAGGCGCTCGCGCCGGAGCGGGTGATGGTGTTGCCGTCGCCCTCCATGGTGATGGCGGTGGTGATGGGTGGTAGGCCGACCGATCCGTGCACACCGTCGTCGCCGTGGCCGGCGGTGAGGGTGTAGGTGCAGCCCGGGGTCAGGGTGATGACCCCGCCGCCGGCCGCGTTCGTCGTGTTGACCGCGGTGACCAGCGCTGTTTCGGTGCACGGCACCGCGGCGCCTGCGGTGGCGGGCAGGGCGATACCCGCGGCTGCCACCAGAATGGTTGCGGCTGGAATAACTCGAACCGCTCGGTTCTTGCGCATGAAAACTCCTCAGGTCCATACCGATAATGGTCGAATCGCCAGAATGACGTGACCAGCCGCCGGGGTCTCGGGCGGAGAATTGCGTACTCCACTGTAGACCCGGCCGGGATCGGCGCACCCACCCAAATCCGCATATACACGATCGTGGGGCGGCCGGGAAAAAACCTGGGCCATGTGGGTTACCCCCAGGAATTCCGGCGCGCGAATACCCAGTCATGGGGCCCGATCAATGATCTCCATCGGGGCAGGCGAACATCGCGCGCGGGCGTGGCGCTGCGCGAGGCTGAAAAAGCGAGTAGGCTCCCCCCAAGTGCCCCGGACCCCGGCGTGAAATCTGCCGACCGAGGGGTTGTCCCGATGGCACAAGTTGATTCACTCCGTCTGAGCATGTCCGTCTCCGGTGTGGCCGAGCCGCACCAGAGCACCGTCGCCGCCATTCTGCGGGCCGCCGGGAACGCCCTCATCACCACCGCCGAGGCCGAGCTGGTGATCGCCCGGATCCGCGATCACGCGACCCCTCCCACCCGGTCATGACCACCGCCGCGCCAACCCACCCGCCGCTCGGGCCCGACTCGAAGCCGATGATCATCCCCGGCCGGACGCTGGGTGAGCAGATCCTGGTCAAGGTCTTCGTGCTGCTGCCGTTCGCGGCGCTGATCGCCGCGGTGCCGCTGGCCTGGGGCTGGGGGCTGGGCTGGACCGATCTCGCGCTGGCCGCGGGCATGTACGTGCTGGCCTGTCTCGGGGTGACCGTGGGCTACCACCGGCTGTTCACCCACCGCGCGTTCAAGGCCAATCGCGGGCTGCGGATCGCACTGGCGGTGGCGGGCGGACTGGCCGCGCAGGGACAGGTGATCGTGTGGGTGGCCGACCACCGGCGGCACCACGCCTTCTCCGACCGGGCAGGCGATCCGCACTCGCCCTGGCGCTACGGCACCGGACCGGCAGCCCTGGCCAAGGGCTTCTGGCACGCGCACATGGGCTGGCTGTTCGAGCGGGTCAGCACCAACACCGAACGGTTCGCCCCCGACCTGCGCGCCGACCCCGATCTGCGGCTCATCGACCGGCTGTTCCCGCTGTGGGTCACCCTGGGCATCGCGCTGCCGACCGCGCTGGGCGGGCTGATCAGCTGGTCCTGGCAGGGTGCGCTGACCGCGTTCTTCTGGGCCGGGCTGGTGCGGATCTCCTTCCTGCACCACGTGACCTGGTCGGTGAACTCGATCTGCCACCTGATCGGCGAGCGGCCGTTCCGCTCCAGGGACAAGGCCGCGAACTTCTGGCCGCTGGCCATCCTGTCCATGGGCGAGTCCTGGCACAACTCCCACCACGCCGACCCCACCTGCGCCCGCCACGGCGTGCTGCGCGGTCAGCTCGACGTCTCCGCCAGGGTGATCTGGCTGCTGGCGAAACTGGGCTGGGCCACCGAGGTCCGCTGGACCAACCCTGCCAGGCTGGCCCGCCTGGCCATCACCCCTGGCACCCGCGCCGCGGTCACCACCGGCCGGCTCCGGCCATGAGCACCTCGCTCCGACCGGTGACCGCGGCCAGCCCGTCCCCGGCGCGCGACCGCACGCAGGATCCCCCTGCCCCAGAACAGCTCCTGGACGTCACGGCGTACGCGGCCCGGCCGGGCGCACTGGTGCTCTCGGTACGCGGTGAGATCGACCTGTACACCAGCCCATTGCTGCGGGAGCTGCTGCTCGCCCAGTTGCCCCGCGCCGCCAGACTGGTGGTCATCAACCTCACCGAGGTGGACTTCCTCGGCGCGGCCGGACTCACCGTGCTGCTGACCGTCCGGACCCGCGCCCAGGCCGCAGGCACCCACCTCCGCGTGGTGACGGGCGCGCCCCTGGTCCGCTGGGTGCTCAGCGCCGCGGGACTCCTGACCGTGCTGGACGTCCGGCCGGATCTCGCGCACGCGCTGCCGCCCGCGGGCGGGCCCCCGCACTTCGTCTGAACGGAGCGCCATCATGAACGGTCTGATCGTCGCCATCGTCATCGCCGTGGTCGCACTGCTGCTGAGTCTGTCGGTGCGCGTGGTCAAGCAGTACGAACAGGGTGTGCTGTTCCGCCTCGGCAAGGTCCAAGGCGCCCGGCTGCCGGGGCTGCGCCTGCTCATCCCGGTGGTGGACATCCTGCACCGGGTGACCCTGCGGATCATCACCCTGCCCATCCAGTCCCAGGGCATCATCACCCGCGACAACGTCAGGGTGGACGTCTCCGCGGTCGCCTACTTCAAGGTGGTCGACGCGGTGAAGTCGGTGGTGGCCATCGAGAACGTGCACGCGGCCATCGACCAGATCGCCCAGACCACCCTGCGCAAGGTCGTCGGCCAGCACACCCTTGACCAGACCCTGTCCGAGACCGACCAGATCAACCTGGACATCCGCAAGATCCTCGACATCGCCACGGTCGAATGGGGCGTGGAGGTCACGCTGGTGGAGCTGAAGGACATCCAGTTGCCCGACAGCATGAAACGGGCGATGGCCCGGCAGGCCGAAGCCGAACGGGAGAAGCGAGCCAAGATCATCAACGCCGAGGGCGAATCCCTGGCCGCCGCCGCACTGGGCGAGGCATCCGACACGATGATGGCCCACCCGCTGGCCCTGCAACTGCGCAACCTGCAGACCCTGGTCGAACTCGGGGTGGACAAGAACACCACCGTGGTGTTCCCGGCGCCGCTGATGAGCACCATCGGCGAACTCGGCACCTTCCTGGCCAGGGAGTCCGCCGCGGCGAGCCCGCACAACGGGGGCCAGGCCGGTGTCATTCCGGTGCAGGCCACCACACCGCCGCCGGACCGGCCGTCACAGGTAGCACCTATGTAGTCACTGTGCGCGGAAAGCGGATTAACCGCTCCTTTCCACTCCCAACTTATAGCGCACCCCGGGTCTTGCGGCAAGGCCCGGGTAGTGCCGCAGAATCACCGGCCTAAGCCAGGATCTGCGGAAATGGGAGTCGCGAAAATGCGCGTGTTGTTGTCGACCTACGGTTCACGCGGTGACGTCGAGCCGGTGCTCGGACTCGCGGTGCGGCTGCGTGAACTCGGCGCGGACGTGCGGGTGTGCGCGCCGCCGGACTTCGCCGGGCGGGTGGCCGGGGTCGGCGTCGAGATGGTGCCGGTCGGCCTGTCCGCGAGCGAGCTGACCAAGGCGCGGCCGCCGGTCTCGGAGTTCCCCCGCTTCGCCGCCGAGCTGATCGGCCACCAGTTCAAGGGGGTCCTGGACGCGGCGCGGGACTGTGACGCGATGGTGGTCACCGGCATGCTGCCGATGATCGCCGGCGCGCTGTCGGTGGCGGAGAAGCTGGGCATCTACGCGGCCTCGGTGGTCTTCCAGAAGCTCAGCCTGCCCTCCCCGCACCACCGGCCGATGGCCTACCCGGGCCACCCCTTCCCGCCGGAGGTGACCGACAACCGGGAGCTGTGGAAGCTCAGCGCCCAGACGGTGAATGAGCTGTTCGGGGCCGCGCTGAACACGAACCGCGAGGCCAACGGCCTGCCGCCGGTGCCCAACGTGCAGGACTACCTGCACGGCGATCAGCAGTGGCTGGCCACCGACCAGGCACTGGACCCGTGGCTGCCCACGCCCGAGCTGGACGTGGTGCAGACCGGGGCGTGGATCCTGCCGCACGAGCGCCCACTGCCAGCCGACCTGGAAGCCTTCCTGGCCGCCGGGCCGCCGCCGGTGTACGTGGGCTTCGGCAGCATGCCCATGCACGCCGCCACCGACGTGGCCCAGGTCGCCATCGACGCGGTGCGCGCACTGGGTCACCGGGTGGTCGTGCTGCGCGGCTGGGCCGGGCTGGACCTGATCGACGACCGGTCGGACTGCTTCGCGATCGGCGAGGTCAACCAGCAGGCCCTCTTCCCCAGGATGGCCGCGATCGTGCACCACGGCGGCGCGGGCACCACCACCACCGCCAGCCGCTCCGGCGCACCCCAGGTGGTCCTCCCACAGCTCGCTGACCAGCCCTATTGGGCCGGGCGGGTGGCCGAGCTGGGCATCGGCGCTGCGCATGACGGCCCGGCGCCGACCGTCGAGTCGCTGACCGCCGCCCTGCGCGTCGCCCTGGCCCCTCGGACCAGGGAGCGGGCGCTGGAGGTCGCGGGCACGGTGCGCACCGATGGGGCGCTGGTGGCCGCGGAACTGCTGCTTGAGACCATCACCCGGAACAAGGCACGGGCTTGACAAAGGGTGGACAATAAAAAATCGGCGTGCCCTCCATAAGTTATTGGAGAACTCGCCGAACCTGGTACCAGTTTAAACGCGATGAGGGGCCTGTGTCAAATCAGGAGTACGAAGCGGAATTGCGGTCCGAACGGAACTACGTGGCCGGTCTCTACACGCGGCTGGACGCCGCTCGCGAGCGAGTGGAGGCCGAGTACACCGCGGCACTTGGCGGCACCGGCGGCACCCCGATGGAACGGGACGTCCAGGTGCGCGCCTCGGCCAAGGAGCTGAAGCGGCTGCACTTCGGCGACAACGGCCTGTGCTTCGGCAGGCTGGACACCCTGACCGGCGAGCACTCCTACATCGGCCGGATCGGGCTGTTCGACGAGGACAACGAGTACGAGCCGG
Organism: Crossiella cryophila; assembly: GCF_014204915.1. Taxonomy (NCBI): domain Bacteria; kingdom Bacillati; phylum Actinomycetota; class Actinomycetes; order Pseudonocardiales; family Pseudonocardiaceae; genus Crossiella; species Crossiella cryophila. The sequence goes on along the minus strand of NZ_JACHMH010000001.1, from coordinate 5,173,614 downwards.
TGCTGCTGGACTGGCGGGCGCCCGCCTCCCAGGCGTTCTACATCGCCACCGCGGCCAGCCCGGAGAACATGCGCAGGCGCCGCCAGTTCCACACCCGCGGCCGCCAGGTGCTCGACTTCACCGACGAGGTGCTCGGCCGCCCGGACGGGGACGCCCGAGGCGACGCGGCCCTGCTCGCCGCGGTGAACGCGCCGCGCGGCGAGGGCATGCGCGACATCGTGGCCACCATCCAGGCCGAGCAGGACGAGATCATCCGGCTGGACCACCCCGGCGTGCTGGTGATCGAGGGCGGCCCCGGCACCGGCAAGACCGTGGTCGCGCTGCACCGGGTCGCCTACCTGCTCTACACCCAGCGGGAGCGGATGGAGCGGCACGGCGTGCTCGTGGTCGGCCCCAACCCGGCCTTCCTCAACCACATCGGCCGGGTGCTGCCCTCACTCGGTGAGTCCGATGTGGTGTTCATGACCACCGGCGACCTGGTGCCCGGCCGGCACGTCACCGCAGAGGACGGCCCGGAAGCCGCGCGGCTCAAGGGATCCCTGAAGATCCTGGACGTGCTCGCGGCCGCCATCGCCGACCGCCAGGAGCTGCCGGAGGAGCCGCTGCCGGTGGAGCTGGAGGACGTCACGGTGCGGATCGACGCCGCCACCGCGGAGTGGGCCAGGGAGGAGGCCCGCGCGACCGGCTTGCCGCACAACGAGGCCAGGGCCAAGTTCACCGAGATCATCAGCTACGTGCTCACCGAACGGGCCATCGCCCGGATCGGCAAGGGCTGGCTCACCAGGGAGGACAAGGTCGCCTGGGAGAGCATGCGCAAGGACCTGATGCTGGAACTGGGCAAGCACGAGGGCTTCGCCGCGGCACTGGACGCGCTCTGGCCGCTGCTGACCCCGGAAACCCTGCTGGGACAGCTGTTCTCCTCGCGCGAACGGCTGCGGCTGGCCGGTGCCGACCCGGTGCTGTGGCGGGCCGACGGCGAGGCGTGGACGGTCTCCGACGTGCCGCTGCTGGACGAGCTGGTCGACCTGCTGGGCACCGACAAGGCCGATGAGGCCGCCGCGGAACGTCAGCGCAAGGCCGACGCCGAGTACGCCAAGGGCGTGCTGGACATCATGCACGGCCGCGAGGACTCGATGGACGACGAGGACCACCTCTACGCCACCGACCTGCTCTACGCCGAGGACCTGGCCGAGCGGTTCATCGAGCGGGACACCAGGGAACTGGCCGAACGGGCCGCCGCGGACCGGGACTGGACCTACCGGCACATCGTGGTCGACGAGGCCCAGGAACTGTCCGAAATGGACTGGCGGATCCTGATGCGGCACTGCCCAGGCCGGTCATTCACCGTGGTGGGCGACCTCGCCCAGCGCCGCTCCGAGGCCGGTGCCCGGTCCTGGGGCGAGATGCTGGAGCCGTACGTGCCCGGCCGCTGGGTGTACCGGTCGCTGACGGTGAACTACCGCACCCCGGCGGAGATCATGTCCGTCGCCGCCGCGGTGCTGGCCGACTTCGCGCCCAGCGTGGCGCCGCCGGAGTCGGTGCGGGCCTGCGGGGTCCAGCCGTGGTCCCGCCAGGTCGGCGCGGACGAGCTGGCCGCGGCCATCGAGGAGTTCGTCCAGGCGGAGGCCGGTCGCGAGGGCACCAGCATCGTGATCGGGCCGCCAGGGGTGCCCGGCACGGTGCCAGCCTCGGAGACCAAGGGCCTGGAGTTCGACGCGGTGCTGGTGGTGGATCCGGAGCGGATCCTGGCCGACGGTCCGCGTGGCGCCGCCGAACTCTACGTCGCGCTCACCAGGGCCACCCAGCGCCTCGGCGTGCTGCACCAGGGCGTGCTGCCGCAGGCCCTGGCCGGACTCGACCCTGCCGGGACGCCGGTCCCGGCCGGGAGTCCGCGGCTGGTCTGAGCCTGCCCGCTGACCGTCACCGCCCGCCGGTGGCGGTCAGCGGAACCGGCCGCCGTCGAGTTCCCAGCGCTGGGTGTCCGGGTCCAGCTGCTCCAGCAGACTGACGCCGGCCGACGCGCCGAGGTTGACCGTGAGCAGCGCGCTGACGCTGTCCGCGTTGCCCCGCCGGGCCGCCGACATCATGATGTCGTGCGCGATGGCGGGCCGGGTTTCCGGCGGCACCACCAGCAGCACGAGCCGCTGCCTGCCGCGCCCGGTCACCGTCACCGTGTCCGGCTGCTGCGCCCGGAATCCCTCCACCCGGACGCTGCGGGTGTGCACCGGGAGCCTGCGCGCGGTCGGCTGCCACATGGTCAGGTTGAAGGTCACCCGCTCCACCCGGCCCAGCCGGATGGTGAGCACCGGCAGCAACGCGGTCAGTTCGGCGGCCAGGTCCCTGGTCCGCGGCCACCACGCTCCGTCGACGTACCCGGTGACGCGGGCCTGTGGCTTGAGCCGCAGCCGCGGGATGTTCCCCGGCGGTTCGATCGAGGCGGGGGCCAGCGGGGCGGCGAACGGTGCGTGCGGGCTCGACATCATGGTGCTGGTCCCGTTCCCGGCCGTGAACCCGGCCGAACTGGGAATCGTCGGGGACGACGCGGGCTTGACCGCCCGCATTCGAAGTGTCGCCGACGCAAGCAACACTACGCCCCTTGTCCAGTGCGACAAGGGGCGTAGTCCGCAGGTGAGCGCTACTTCAGGAAGCCCAGTGAGACCTGGGCGGCGATCACGGTCGCGCCCGCGTCCGTGGCGCAGGCGGCCTTGAGGTGCCGCATGACCTCGGCCCGGTTGGTGAGCTGGATCGCCAGCGCCCGGCCGTCCACCGGACCATCGCTGAGTTCGATCTTGCCGCTCGGCTGCCCGTCCTTGAGCTTGATCGACGCGCTCAAGGTGCTCTTCTGCTCCGCGCTGCCATCGGCCAGCAACCAGGTGAACGCGAGGCCGAACTCGGCCGAGACCTCCCCGCAGGTGCCCTCCGCGCTGCCCGCCTCCGGCATGGTGATCGCCGCGCCCACGATCCGCTCGTCGTCGGTCACGTCCGGCCGGGTGTCGGTGCAGGCCGCGGTGGTGGCGTCCATGGTCAGCTCGACCTCCGCCGACTCCGCCGCGGTGAGTCCGGCGGAGGCGCGGGCGATGGCGGCGGCGGTGCAGACCAGGTCCGGCTCGGCCGGGGCGGCCAGCGCCGGGGCGCCGAGCAGGGTGAGGGAGACGGCGATCAGCGGGACGGACAGTCGCGAGATGCGTGAATGACCCATGCCTCGACCATTGGCGGGCGGTCCGGACCCGGCAACCCGGGTCGCGCCGGTTCAGTACAACGTGTGAGCAAGCCCCGGCGAGGCGGAACAGCGTCAGCGCGCGCGCGTTTGGTTGACTGGGATCATGCTCGAGATCAGCGCGCTGACCTGGATCGCTACCATCGGACTGATCATCGCCCTGCTCGCGGTCGACCTGATCCTGGCCGCGGTGCGCCCGCACAAGGTCGGTTTCCGCGAGGCCACCGCGTGGTCGGTGTTCTACATCCTGGTCGCGGTCGCCTTCGGCGTCTGGTTCACCTGGCAGTACGGCGGGCAGTTCGGCACCGAGTACTTCGCCGGGTACATCGTGGAGAAGAGCCTCTCGGTCGACAACCTGTTCGTGTTCGTGATCATCATGACCACCTTCGCGGTGCCCGAGGAGCACCAGCACAAGGTGCTCACCTTCGGCATCGTGCTCGCGCTGATCATGCGCGCGATCTTCATCGCCCTCGGCGCGACCCTGTTGTCCTTGTTCTCCTTCATGTTCCTGCTCTTCGGGCTGCTGCTGATCTTCACAGCGGTGCAGTTGTTCCGACACCGGGACGAGGACCCCGACGTCGAGAACAACATCATGGTCCGCACCGCCCGCCGCATGTTCCCGACCACCGACACCTATGTCGGCGGCCAGCTGTTCACCAAGGTCGACGGCCGCCGCCTGGCCACCCCGCTGTTCGTGGTGCTGCTGGCCATCGGCAGCGTGGACCTGCTCTTCGCGCTGGACTCGATCCCGGCGGTCTTCGGCGTCACCGAGGCGCCCTACATCGTCTTCACCGCCAACGCCTTCGCCCTGCTCGGCCTGCGCGCGCTGTACTTCCTGGTGAAGGGCCTGCTGGACCGCCTGGTCTACCTGTCGACCGGACTGGCGCTGATCTTGGCCTTCATCGGCGTGAAGCTGATCCTGCACTGGGCGCACGTGGACATCGACCCGCGGGTGCCGGAGATCTCCACCGCGGTGAGCCTCACCGTGATCATCGGCGTGCTGGTCGTGGTCACGGTGGCCAGCCTGGTCAAGACCCGCAACGACCCCTCGGCCAAGGCGCACCCGGGTTCGCTGCGGGCAGGCCGGGACCGGGAGGATCCGGTCTGAGCAGCGCGCGTCGGTCCGGACGCGTACTCGAATGATCGGATCGGTTCGCCGCGATCGGGCGGCGCCCTGGTGACCTCGGCCAAGGTTGATGTCGAAGGGAGGCACCATGATCTCGGCACTCAACCGGCTGGTCGACCTGGTCGAGGAACATCTCGGCGAGGAGCTGGACCTCGACGGACTGGCCAGGGAACTCGGCACGACCGGATACCACCTGCGCCGGATGTTCTCGTCCCTGGCGGGCATGCCGCTGTCGGACTACCTGCGCCGGCGCCGCATGACCGTCGCCGCCGCCGACCTCGTCCGCGGCGAGCACGACCTGCTCGACATCGCCGTCCGGCACGGCTACGGCTCCACCGAGGCGTTCGGCCGGGCGTTCCGGGCCGTCCACGGCGCCGGCCCCGGTGACGTCCGCCGGGACGGCGGCCCCCTTCGCGCCCAACCACAACTCAGGTTCCGCCTGACCGTCGAAGGGACCACCCCCATGGACACCCGCATCCTCGACCGCCCCGCGTTCCGGCTCCTCGGCCACGCCACGCGCGTCCCGCTCATCCACCACGGCGTCAACCCGCACATCCAGCAGCACATCGCCGCACTGCCAGCCGAGGAACACCAGCGGCTCAAGACCCTCGGCGACACCGAACCCCACGGCCTGCTGCAGGTCTGCGACGACCTCGACCCCGACAACACCGAAGGCAGCGAACTGACCTACCTGCACGGAGTCGCCGTCAACCCCGACACCCCGGCCCCCGCCGACCTCACCGGCATCGCGGTACCGGCAGGCCGCTGGGCGGTCTTCCGCAGCACCGGCCCCTACCCACAGGCCCTGCAGACGACCTGGGCCGCGACCGCGACCGAATGGTTCCCGTCCAACCCGTGGCGCCTGCGGCCAGGACCCTCGATCGTCGCAGTCCTCGACCGCGCGGCCGATTTCAGCACCGCGACCTGCGAACTGTGGCTCCCCATCGAACCGAACTGACCGATCACGCACGATGGTGCGGCACCGCCCGGCCGCGAGGACGAACCTCGTGGCCGGGCGGTGCACACGCGGAAGTGCCCCTTGCCCGCCCTCACCGCTACCGGGAACCTGCACGTGGTGGTGAACTGTGCTGTTTGTGCACGGTCACTTGTGCGTAGTGCTGGGCTGCTCTGTCCTGCGGGGAATCGAACCCCAAGCGCTGCCCACCGCGCACCACAGTTGATCGGTTATACCGCCGATCGTCGGTTCGTGCCCGCCTTCCCGGCAGCGGCTACCTGCTTTTCCGCGTGTTCAGTCCAGCAGGTCGACCTCCCAGTTGGCCCGCTGGATGCGCACATCCACCTCACGCAGCTCGCGCGCCACCCGGTCCGCCTCGGCCCGCACCTCGGAAACCGGGAGTGCGGGCAGCTGGCGGAGTTCGGAGCGGAGCTGGCGGAAGTTCTGGTTGCGGCCAGCGGCCGCGTCGGCGGCCGAGACCAGCACGCTATGGCGCAGGCGCAGGATGTCCCGGCGCGCCAAGACATCGGTGACGGTGCCCTCGCCGAGCCGGGCGGTGGCGTTGGTGCGGTTGATCCGGCGGATCAGGTCCTCCAGCTCGACCAGCGCCACATTCGCCTCGGCCAGCAGGGCGGCGGCGTCCTCTCCCGGATCCTCGCCCTCCTGGTAGCGCGCGTTCGCCACGATCCGCGAACGCAGCTGCTCAACCCGCTTACTGGCCTCGGCGCGCAACGCCAACGCCTCCGCGAGTTTCATCACCCCAGTCATGCCTACGACGGTATCAACCGGGGGCCACCAAGTTTCGGTCCACTCAGGACTCCGGCCGGATCGCCTAGAATGCGGGTGGTGCGGACTCGGCGGGCGCTGGCATGCGGTAAGATCAACACAGTGACGCCGGAGGCCCGGAGGCCCGGAGGCCCGGAGGCCCGGAGGCCCGGAGGCCCGGAGGCCCGGAGGCCCGGAGGCCCGGAGGCCCGGAGGCCCGGAATCTGCCTCCCCACCTGATCACCGGGACCCCCGGTGACGCCTGACCCGCTCGCGCACGGCCCGGCCGCCGCCGACTCCCCCCGCTGGCGCACGCTGAGCCCCCAGCGCACCGTCCTGGCCATCGCCCGCACCCTCACCTCCGCCATCCGCCTGCTGGAAGCCATCGTGGTCTTCCGCGCCGACCCCCGGGTGCAGATCGTCTTCACCGTCGACCCCGGTTCCCGCTACTCCGCCGGCGTCGACGCCCTGCTCCGCGAACTGGACACCCGGCTCGTGCCCTGGTCACAAATCCCCGCCCTGCACTGCGATCTGGTCCTCGCGGCCAGCGAGAACGCCGGGTTCGAGCAGGTCGGCGAAGCACCGATCCTGGTGCTGCCACACGGCATCGGCTTCCACAAGTACGTGCCAGACGGCGACCGCGGCGGCACCCGCCTGTCCGGCCTGGCCGACCCGGAACTGGTGCGCACCAAGCAGATCAGCCACCTGATCACCCACCCGGACCAGGAAACCCAGCTCCGCCATGCCTGTCCGGACACGGCCGGTCGCGTGCTGCTGGGCGGAGACCTCAGTCTCGACGGCCTGCTGGCCGGGTCCGCACTGCGCCCGCATTACCGAGAGCGGCTCGGAGTCCTGCCAGCACAACGGCTTGTCGTGTTCAGCTCCACCTGGGGCCCGCAGTCGGCCTTCGGCCGCTTCCCCAAGCTACCGGACCGGCTGCTCGCCGAACTCGATGCGACGCAAACCCGGGTGGCGATGATATTGCACCCCAACGCGTTCACCTGGCACGGACACTGGCAGCTCGCGGAATGGCTGGACGACGCCCTGCGCGCGGGCCTCATCCTGATCCCGCCCACGGCAGGCTGGCACGCCACCATGATCGCCGCTGACGTGGTCGTCGGTGACCATGGCTCGGTCACGCTGTACGGCGCGGTGATCGACAAGCCGATCCTGTTGGCCGCCTTCGGTTCCGAGGTCGTCCCGGACACCCCGCTCGCCTGGTTCGGCCGCCTCGCCCAGCGCCTCGACCACCGTGCCGGGCTACCCGAACAACTCGACAAGGCCATCGCCACCCAGCAACCAGGCCAGTTCCGGCACCTGGCCGACCAGCTGTTCAGCCGCCCCGGCGAGGCCGCGGCCAGCCTGCGCGGCATCTGCTACCGCCTGCTGAACCTGCCCGAACCCCACGCCGAGATCGAACTGGCAGCCGTACCAGCCCCGGTCACCGACCAACGCCCGGTGCACTCCTTCGACGTACGCGGCGAACTGGTCGCACCCCGCACGGTTTCCCTGCACCGCTTCCCCGCCGCGGTCCGCGAACACCGCCCACCATCCCCGCCGGAGGCCCTGGAGTTCCTGGTCGTCGGCACCGGGGAACGTCACCTTCGCCTGTACGCCAACGCCTCGGTCATCGTCAGCCCCGACCCCGAGTCCCCGGCCGACCTGCTGCACCGCCATCCCGGCTGCACCCTGACCGAAGTGTCCACTGTGGACGGCTGGCTGATCGCGATCCGCGACCGGGGCGAGTTCCTGATGTCCCCCGGAACAGTAGACCCGGTACTGGCCGCCTCCGCCGTGCACCTGCTGTGGTGCACCGGCCAACTCGAACCCGGCCCCCTGGTCGTGCGTGACGGCAGCGGCGAACACCACCTGACGCTGACCGCCCGCTGACGGTCACCCGTCCAGTTCGGCCAGCTCCCGCCGCAACTCGGCAACGGCCGGACCACCGGTCTGCTCCTGATAGTCCAGCACTGCCAACAAGTTCTCCCGCGCCACGGCCAGATCCCCTTGCCGCAACGCGATATCCGCCAGTGCCCGCTGCGCCTGCGCGCGGTAGTGGAAGGTCTTCCGGTCGGTGAACACCTCCACCGCCGCCTCGAACTCCACCCGCGCCAGCTCATCCCGGCCCTGTCCGGCGTGCACGGCGGCCAGCGCCATCCGCGCCCGGCCACGCATCCGGGCGTCGCCGTCCAGGGCGGTCAGCGCCTGCCCGAGTACGGCCAGCGCCTCCTCGATCCGGCCGAGCGCGTGCAGGGTGCCGCCGAGGTAGAGCTGTCCCAGCCCAACCCCGCGCTGCTCACCGGCCTCGGCGTTGAGCTGGATCGACCGCAGGTACGCCCGCTCGGCCTCGGCGCGGTCGACCTTGTCCCAGTAGCGGCCGAGGAACTCCCACACCGAGGCGAGCAGGACCCGGTGTCCGCTGGCCTCGGCCAGCGCCAGCGCGCGATCCAGTTCCGCCTTCGCCCGTTCCAGCAGCCCCAGGTCGGTGCAGGCCCGGGATCCCACGCTGCGCAACCGCGCCTCGGCATCCGCCCGTCCCGCCGCCTCCGCCGCGACGGCACCCAGCTCGGTGGCCTCGACCCAGTCGTCGAGGTAACGCCGGTTGAAGTAGAGCGGAACGAGCAACTCGGCCAGCTGCCAGGTCTTGTCGTGCCAACCCCGCTCGGCCACCGCACGCAGCACGGCCAGCAGGTTCGCCCGGTGAGCGGTCAACCATTCAATGGCTCGCCCGTCGGTGTCGTCCTTGCCGAAGGGGTCCGGGTAACCCGCGATCGCCTGCTCCAGGTCAACGATCCGCAACCGATTCGGTCCCATGATCGCCCGGTCCGCGAAGGCCGTCTGCGCCAGGTAGTAGCCGACCAGACGCTGCAGCATGCGCGCCGACTCCGCCGGATCGTCCTGGGTCCCGGCCTTTTCCTTGGCGTGCAGGCGGACCAGGTCGTGCAGCCGGAACAGGTCCGCGCCGATCTCCTCCAGCAGGCTCGCGTCGACCAGGACCGCCAGCAGTTCGGCGGCCTCCTCCCGTTCGATCTCGGCGGCGGCCACGACCAGCTCGATGGTGATGTCCCGCACCGGAAGCAGCCCCAGCCGCCGGTAGAGCCTGGCCTCGTCGCCGGTCAGGGCGCGATAGGAGTTGTCCAGGACCGCGGACACGGTCTCGCCAGGGCCGGACAGCCGCTCCAGCCGTCGGCTTTCGTCGGCGAGTTCGGCGTTGAGCCTGGCGATCGTCAGGTGCGCGCGGTGGTTGAGCCGCGCCGCGACCAGGCGCAGCGCGAGCGGCAGGCCCGCGCAGTACCCGGCCAGCACGAGGGCCGCCTCCGGTTCGGCCTCGATCCGCTCGGCTCCGCACAGTTCACCCAGGAATCGCACGCTCTCCGCCGCGGTCAGCGACCGCACCACGAGCGGCCGGGTCCCGGTCAGGCTCGGCCCGGCGAGCTGTCGCTCGCTGGTGACCAGCACCAGGCTGCCAGCCGAGTTCGGCACCAGCGGCTCGACCTCGGCCGCGTCCAGCACGTTGTCCAGCACCACCAGCACCGGATCGGACAGCCGGGTCCGGTAGAGCGAGGCGCGGGCGGAGAGCGCTGCCGGGATGTGTTCCTCGGCAACCCCGTTCCGGCGCAACACATCCGCGATGGCATCACCCACCCCGGTGGCCCCCTTGACCCGGTAGTCGGCGAGGTCCACGTAGACCTTGCCGCCGGTGAACCGGTCTCCGGTGTCGGCGCTCCAGTGGCGGCACAGCGCGCTCTTGCCGACTCCGCCGGTCCCACCGACCCGGATCACCCGTGCTCGTTCGGCCCGCGCGGTCAGCTCGTCCAGCTCCGGCCCGCGCCCGACGAACGGCACCGGCCCCGCCGGCACCTCACCCGGAACCTGCCGCGGCTCACCCATTGCCGGTTCTCCCCACTGCACGCACACCCCGTGACCGGAAACCTACGCCATGCCACCATCCCGCGCCGGTCCGGTCAGCCCGCGCGCCGGGCCTAGAACGCGGCCTTGCCGCCGACCGGCACCCCGTCGTGGTACTCGGCCTCCCCGGCCAGCAGCGGCTGCAGGCTCGCGGTGAACGCCTCGGCCATCGGGCTGGCGAAGAAGGCGGCGTGGGCCTCCCGGGTGGTCCAGCCCTCGGTGATGTGCACCCGGTCCGGGTTGCCCGCCGAGCGGCTGACCAGGAACACCACGCAGTCCGGGTGCGGCAGGGCGGGGGCGCGCAGCAGCAGGTCGGCCACTGCCCCGCCCTGGCCGGGCTGGGCGGTGACGGTGGCGTGGAAGCCGTGGCCAACAGTCATGGTCTGTCTCCTCAGTCTCGGGGTGCTGCTCGCCGGGAATTCCGGCCTACCCATGACATCAGCCTGACCAGCCAAAAGCTTAGACCGATCCTCCCTGCTCCTTGCCCGTTCCTCTCGTCACGGCGAGTATCGGCCCAGGCGGCCGAGTTACCTGGGGTATTCAAATACCGAAAGACCGGTGACAGCGAAGATCACCATGCTGGACCGTGGTCGGTGGCCCGCCCGCCAGGTTTCCGCATGGAGGAACACATGCACGTTTCGCGTGCGCGGGTACGGGCCGGCATCGCGTTCGGCGCCGGGTTGGCACTGCTGGCCGCGGGCTGCACCGGGCCTGCTCCCGCTCCCCCACCGCCAAAGCCGTTCGTGCTCGCCGAGGCGAGCATCGCGGAGGTGGGCCGGGCACTCGGTTCGGGTGCGCTGACCAGCGTCGAGCTGACCGCGATGTACCTCAACCGGATCCGGGCCTACGACGCCAACGGGCTCCGGCTGAACTCGGTCGTGGTGCCCAATCCGGACGCGCTGGCCGAGGCGGCGGCCGCGGATCTGCGGCGGGCGACCGGCAAGCCACTCGGACCGTTGGACGGGATCCCGTACACGGTCAAGGACAGCTACATGGTCAAGGGACTGACCGTGGCCTCCGGGTCGCCGGCGTTCGCCGATCTCACCGCGAGCGGGGACGCCTTCACCGTGCGGAAGATCCGCGAGGCGGGCGGGGTGCTGATCGGCAAGACCAACATGCCGCCGATGGCCGCCGGGGGCATGCAGCGCGGGTTGTACGGCCGCGCGGAGAGTCCCTACAACGGCGACTACCTGGCCGCGGCCTGGGGTTCGGGGTCCTCCAACGGGTCCGCGGTGGCCACGGCGGCGAACTTCGCGGTGTTCGGCATGGGTGAGGAGACCGTCTCCTCCGGACGCTCGCCCGCCTCGAACAACGCGCTGGTGGCCTACACGCCCTCGCGCGGGGTGCTCTCGATCCGCGGGAACTGGCCGCTGTTCGCGCTGATGGACGTGATCGTGCCGCACACCCGCAGCGTCGGCGATCTGCTCACGCTGCTGAACACGATCGCCGTGCACGACGAGGTCACCGACACCGACTTCTGGCGGGACCAGCGCGCGGTGGAGCTACCCCCGGTGGACAAGGTGCGGCCCGCCGACTACAGCGCGTTGCGGGATCCGAACGCGTTGCGCGGCAAGCGATTCGGCGTGCCGCGGATGTACGTCGGGGATGATCTGGGTGGTACCGCGCCGATCGAGGTGCGGCCGTCGATCCGCGCGTTGTGGGCGCAGGCCGCCGAGGACCTGCGCAGGCTCGGCGCCGAGCTGGTTCCGGTGGACTTCCCGGTGGTGCACAACATGGATCAGGACCGGGCCGGCGCGAAGTCGCCGCAGGAACGCGGGCTGCTGCCGGCGAATTTCCTGGAGGTCATGGCCAAGGTCGACGCCTACAGCGCGGAGCGGTTCCTCAAGTCCGTCGGCGATCCCAGGCTGACCTCCTGGACCCAGGTCGACCTGGACAAGGTCTTCCCCAACCCGCCCGGTTCGGTGGACGCCGAGGAGGGCGTGGACAACGCCGAGTTCTTCCGCCCCCACCCGCTGCTGGTCGCCGCCGGGGTGCCCGGCCAGTGGAGCGAGGTGTCCGGACTGGCGGAAGTACTGCGGGGACTGGAGAAAACCCGCAAGGCGGACTTCGAGGACTGGCTCGCGGCGCAGCGGCTGGACGGGGTGGTGTTCCCGGCCAACGCCGACATCGGCCGGGCCGAGTCCGATGTGGACAAAGCGGCCAACGTCGAGGCGCTGCGCAACGGGGTGCGGCTGTCGAACATGAACCAGCACATGCGGTTGCTGGGGATTCCGAGTGTGTCGGTGCCGATGGGCCTGATGGCGGACACCCGGATGCCGGTGAACCTGACCTTCGCCGGACCGGCCTACCAGGACAGCAGACTGCTCTCCTTCGGTTACGCCTACGAGCAGGCCACCCGGCACCGGGTGCCGCCGACCCGGTCGGCCCCACTGGCCGATGAGACGGTGGAGCTGGCGAACAGTCCGTTCCCGCAGCCGGGCAGGCGCACCGAGCACAACGCGCCGCAGGTGCGGCTCGCGGCCGAGCTGGCCGGGGAGAACCTGAAGATCACCGGATCGGCGGCCGACTCCGGGGGTGTGGCGCAGGCCCGGTTGTACGTCAACGGGGAACGGGTCGCCACCGGCGGGGACGAGCGGTCCTGGACGGCGGAGATCCCAGTGCGGAAGTACCGCCATCCCGGCGCGTTCCAGGCCGGGGAGCTGCTGGTGCTGGCGGTGGTCAAGGACCGCGAGGGCAACACCGCGGTCCAGACCACGACGGTGAAGTTGGGCTGAGCCGGTCCGGGCCCTGCCGTGACTGGCAGGGCCCGGCGCCGGATCACTGGATGCCGCTGGTCTCCAACCGGCGCACGATGCCGGTCGCCTGCTCGACCAGGCCCGGCCCGGACTGCGGAACCTGGGTGGCGTTCGCGGTGTCCGCCGGGATGTCGGCGGGCTTGTCCACGCCCTCGCACTCCGAGCGGGTGGCCGGCAGGATGCCGTCGACCAGGTAGCGGTTGACCGCGTTGTCCACGCAGGCGCCGCCGCTGCCGTACTGGCCGTGCTCACCGTCGTTGGGCACGCTGATCAGGTGGTGCCGCAGGGTTTCGGCCATCACCACGCCGTTGGGGTAGGCGGTCTGGGTGTCGCCCTCGGCGTGCACGACCAGCCCGGTCGGGTAGGCGGTGCGGGTGATCTGCGGCAGCGGTTCGGTGCGGGTGAAACCGCGGAAGGCGCAGTTGGTGGGGGCCAGGAAGGACACCGTGTTGCCGTAGGGGTGGGTGTCCCGCCACTGCCGCATGTCCCGGTAGTACTGCTGCTGGTCACTCGGCCAGTCCCACTCGCACAGCACGGCCTGGAAGGTACCCGGGCTGGTCGGCTTGATCAGCGAGCGGTTGGCCAGCTCCAGCAAGGTGGAGGTCTCAGCCGTCAGCTCCGGATTCCCGTTGCCGGACAAGGAGTCCAGCAGCTCGCGGACCTGCCGGGAGAAACCGGCCCAGACCGCGCGGTAGCGGGTGTAGAAGCCGGTGAAGGTGTCCAGGTCGTGCACGGTGCCCAGCCCGCCGACCGGCTTGGTGGCCAGCACGGCCGCGATCCGGTCCAGCCCCGCGCGCACCTGGGCCGGGGTGCTGCCCAGCTTGAAGGTCTTGTCCCGCGCGGCGGTCCAGGCGGCCCAGGAGTCGAAGTTGAACTTGATCGAGTGCGCCGAGTCGATGTCCTGCTCGTGCCAGGTCTTGTTCGGATCCATGGCCGAGTCCAGGACACTGCGGTCCAGCAGGCGCGGGAACATGGTGCCGTACATCGCGCCGAGCCAGGTGCCGTAGGAGTACCCGAAGAAGTTGATCTTCTTCTCGCCCAGCACACCGCGGATGACGTCCATGTCCCGCGCGGTGTTGCGGGTGGTCACGTGCTTGCGGTAGTCCCCACCGGCCCGCACACAACCGTCCTCGACGGCCTTGGCAGCGGCGGTGAAGTTGGGCAGCTCGGCCTCGGTGGGACGGGAGGGCCGCGGCAGGTCCAGCAGGCTCGACTCACAGCGCAGCTGGGTGGAGGCGCCCACGCCACGCGGATCGAACCCGATCACGTCGTAGAGCTGCCCGACCGGTTGGTTGGCGAACCGATTGGGCAACCCGAGCCCGGACCCGCCGGGCCCACCCGGGTTGACCAGCAACACCCCGCGCCGCCGGGCCGGATCCTTGGCCTTGAGCCTGCTGATCGCGACCTGGACCCGCTCCAGACCGGGCTTGGCGTAGTCCATCGGGACCACCACCGTCGCGCACTCCAGGTTCGCCGCTGCCGCGCACTGACCCCACGTGACCTGCTGCTCGTAGAAGACCTTGAGCTTGGCGGGCACCGCCTCGGCCCCGGCCACCGCCGGTAACCCACCCGCGCCGAGCGACGCCACTGTCGCCACGGCCACCAGACTCCACTGCCTCAACCGCACACCGATCTCCCTGTCTGCTGTGGAAGATCGATCCTGGCGTGGCGAGCGGGCAGGCGGCAGGGGCGTGTGACGGGGGCCTCAGTGCACCGGATCCGGCCCCCACATCGGGTAGGCCCAGGTGTCCGGGTCACCCAGGCTGTGGGCACACAACCCCGGACCGCGGCCCACGACCTCGGCGACCAGCAGTTCGGTCAGCGTGCCGGGGAAGACCTCGCCGGTGTCGGAGTCGACCAGCGGCCAGGCCGCCGGATCGGGCCCACTGGTGTCCCAGCACAGCTGCTGGCGCCCTTCGCTGATCAGGCAGGTCAGCAGCCCACCCGGTTCCGGGTGCACCCGGTGGCCGTCGAGGTCGTCCAGGAAATGGGCGTGGTCGCGGTGCACGGAGACCAGCTCTTCCGGCGGGGAGGGGAAGAGGCCGTTGACCACCAGCTCCGAGCCGTACTCCTCGAACAGCAACCGGTAGTCCGGCGGCAGCGGGCAGCCCAGTTCCAGCTCCAGCGCGGCCCAGTCGTAGCGGTGCCCACCGCCGGGGCCGATGAGGGTGCGCAGCTGGGCCAGTGGATCACGCGGGCCGGGCAGCCCGGACAGCACCGGCAGGTCGAGCTGACCGGCGCCGAGGCGGCGCAGGAACTCGGTGGTGCTGATGTTCAGCTGCTGCTCACCGTCCCCGGCCACCACCACCAGCCAGCTCACCGGGTCCGGGTGGATCGGCAGCCACCAGCAGGTCTCACCGGTGCCGAACACACCCCACAGCAGGGCGTCGGGGTGCGGCGGGGAATGCCGGGACTGCTCGGCGGCCAGGTCCGCGGGCGCGAGCAGGCGCACCCCGGCCACCGGGCCAGGGCCGTGCTCGATCAGCAGTGCGCGGTAGTCCACGGGCAGGACCGGAGCGGAGGTCATGCGTGGATCCTCGCAGCACACCCTGACGGTGGGACATGGTCAGGGTCGCGAGGGCCGATCTGATCGCCGAACTCCAGCGGATCAAGCAGCGGCAAGAGAGCCGCCCCGCCTGAATTCCCCGGGTCACCCCGGACGGTAGGCCGATACCCACGGGAGCCGGCCCGGCCCGGACGAGACCGCACCGCGCCCCTAGGACATCGCGGCGGAGGCCCCGACCTCGCGCTCCCGGACCTGTCCCCGCTGCTGCCCATGCGCACCGCCTGCACGCTCGACCACCGGGGCTGACGGCCCGATCACATCCTGGGAATTCGTTACGCCCCCACCGGCCCCACCGGTGAGGATGCACCCGTGAGTGTCACCACCGAGGTCAGCCCACCCCCGCTGACCTTCCGCACCCTGCTCCCCCTCGCCTCCGTCAGCATCTCCGTCGGCCTGGCCGCCGCCGTCACCCTGCCCTTCATCGGCCTGTTCCTCACCACCCAGATCGGCGTCGGCCCGGTCGAACTCGGCGCCTTCCTGCTCATCTCCCCGTTGGCCGGACTGGTGGTAAGCGCCTTCCTCGGGCGGTGGTCGGATCGGCGGGCGGTGCGGCGGAACCTGCTGGTGGGCGGCGCCGTGGCGGGGATGCTCGGGTCGCTGGTGTTCGCGGTGGTGCGGGACTACTGGGTGCTGCTGGCGGTGTCGGTGTCGCTGCTGGCGATCGCGTCCTGTGTGCTGGCGCAGATGTTCGCCTACGCTCGGCAGGCCGTGGAGCGGACGGGGTCGGCGCGGGCGCCGCTGGTGATCAGCAGTCTGCGCACGGTGATCTCGCTGGCCTGGGTGGGTGGGCCGCCGCTGGCGGCGTTGCTGGTGTCCTGGACGGGGTATGCCGGGCTGTACCTGGCCAGTGCGGCGTGTTACGCGCTGGTGGTGCTGGTCGCGTTGCGGCTGCCCGAACTGGGTGGGGCGAGTGCTCCGATCAAGCGGGCCGCGGAGGTGGGCGGGGTCGCGCGGCCGCAGGTGGTGTGCGCGGTGCTGGCCTTCGCGGCGTTGCAGGGCGGGTTGTCGCTGGGAGGCAGCGCGTTGCCGTTGTTCGTGACCACGGACCTGGGCGGCAGCGAGGCGGATGTCGGGTTGATCCTGGGATTGTGCGCGGCGCTGGAGATCCCGCTGATGCTGTGGTTCGGGGTGCTCGCGGTGAAGCTGGACCAGCGGCGGATCGTGCTGCTCGGCGCGGTGGTCGCGGTGGCCTACCAGGCGGTGATGGCCGCGACGCTGGCCACCTGGCAGGTGGCGGCGGCGCAGGCGTTGAACGCGGTGGTGGTCTCGGCGCTGATGGGGGTGGGCATCTCCTACTTCCAGGCGCTGGCGCCGGACCGGCCGGGGTTCACCACCACGCTGTACAGCAACACGATGACCGTGGGCGGCATGCTGGCCGGACCGCTGCTCGGGCTGGCCCAGACCCTGGGCTACCGCAGCGCGTACCTGATGAGCCTGGGGCTGGCGGCGCTCGGAGTGGTGCTTCTGGTCATAACCGGGATCATCGGCAGGCGTGGGAACGTTGTGCCTGGTGGGTTGGACCAGCGAGAGAGCGGAGCGAGAACATGACCGCGGCGAGTGAGAAGGCCGTTCTGGCCGGTGGCTGTTTCTGGGGCATGCAGGACCTGTTCCGCAGGCACCCCGGCGTGCTCGCCACCCGGGTCGGCTACACCGGCGGCGAGGTGCCCAACGCGACCTACCGCAACCACGGCAACCACGCCGAGGGCATCGAGATCGTCTTCGACCCGGACCGGCTGAGCTACCGCCAGATCCTGGAGTTCTTCTTCCAGATCCACGATCCGAGCACGCGGAACCGGCAGGGCAACGACATCGGCGCCAGCTACCGCTCGGCCATCTTCTACACCGATGAGGCGCAGAAGCAGGTCGCCGAGCAGGTCATCGCCGAGGTGGACGCCTCAGGCAAGTGGCCGGGCAAGGTGGTCACCGAGGTGAGCCAGGCCGGGGACTTCTGGCAGGCCGAGCCGGAGCACCAGGACTACCTCGAGCGCTACCCGAACGGCTACACCTGCCACTACGTGCGGCCGGAGTGGCAGCTCGGCGAGAAGTAACCGTCCGGGACAGCACATCTGCTCAGGCCGGGGTGGCCGCGTAGCGCGGGCTGCTCTGGTGCCAGTGCAGGCTGCCCGCGATCCACAGCTGGACCCCGTCGATGAACGGGGCCAGCGCCGGATCGGCGTCCCCGCTCAGCAGGCGGTGGCTGATCTGCTCGAACTCCCTGGTGCGGGCGCCGACCATCTCGGCGGCCACCTCCAGGGCGGCCTGCCAGCCAAGGCCGGTGGCGTCGCGGAGCACGGCGACCAGGTTGTTCAGTTCGCCGTGCTCGATCTCCTTGGCCAGGGACAGCACGTCGTTGCTCCAGCAGATGACGTCGTTGGCCGCCTCCCGCAGGGCCAGCAGGTCGGTGGCGCCCGCGGTGTGCGGCGGCAGGTAGGCGGCGGGCTGGCGTTCGATCAGGTCGACGCAGGTCTCCACCGCGCCGCTGGCGCGCCGCAGGGTGATGTAGGGCGCGAGCGCGGGGGCCAGCCCGGTGCGCGCGTTGGCCAGATCGGTGGCATAGGAACGGACGTAGTGGTCGGTGTGCCCGCGGAACCGTTCCCGCAGGGAGTCCGGCATGCTGGCCCGCAGTTCCGGCCACATGTCGGCCAGCGCGGCCGAGGCCGGGTCGATCGGCTGGGCCGGGGGCTGGCCCTGGTCGGGCAGGTAGGGCAGCACGCCGTTGACGATGCCGCCCTGTCCAGGAGCCCGGTTCTCGTCGTAGAGGTCGTCCACGACGAAAAGCCAGGCCAGCCACTTCGCGTAGATCAACAGGTCCGGGGCGTCCGGGTAGACGAATGAGGCGAACTCGCCGAAACGGGCCGCGCGGAACCGGTGCACGGTGGCCTCGCCGGAGAGCAGCCGCAGGCGTTGTGCCCACTCGGCCAGCTGCCGCTCCACCACCTCGACCGGAGTGCGCGTTCCCTGCCTCGGACTGAAAGGGCACCATATCTTCAAAGCTCGCAGCAAAATCGCAACCGCCTCCTTCAGCGCTGTCCCAGAGTCGCCAGCCTTGACCAGGCACGTCATCGGGCGATCCACGTAGTCACTACGTATTTCGCACTTCCTCCGGTCAGCCCTGACCGCATCGGGGAGAATTGCGTAGGCTGCGGGCGGAGGTGCGGGAGGTGAATTAGGTATGTCACGACTTCCGGCGGATATCACCAGCTTCGTTGGTCGCATCCGCGAACTAAGCGATACCCGCGCACTACTGGCGAGTGGCCGGTTGGTGACTCTCATCGGCCCTGGTGGAGTGGGTAAGACCCGGCTCGCTCTCCGGGTCGCCACAGAAGTGCGGCGTGGTTTTCCCGATGGGGTCTGCTTCCTCGATCTCTCCCCCGTTCGCCGACCTGAACTGCTGTTGTCCGCGGTCGCCTCCGCATTCGGCCTCAGTGACGGTTCGCTGGACCAGTCCGCGCAGCTGGTGGAGCACCTGCGGGACAAGCAGCTGCTGCTCCTGCTGGACAACGCCGAACACCTGACCGAATCCTGCGGCGAACTGGTCGCGCTGATCCTGACCACCTCGCCGGGGGTGCGGATCCTGCTCACCTCCCGGCACATCCTGGGTGTGCGCGGCGAGCAGATCCTGCCGGTGCCGCCGCTGGAGGTGCCTGAGCTGGGTGAACCGGCCGAGGTGCGCAGGCAGCCGGTGGTGCAGCTCTTCGCCGACCGGGCCGCCGCGGTGGTGCCCAACTTCGTCGTCGACGCGGGCAACGCCGAGCTGGTGGTGCGGATCTGCCGGACCCTGGACGGCATCCCGCTGGCCATCGAGGCGGTGGTGGTCTGGCTGCGCATCCTCACCCCGCAGGAGCTGCTGCGCAGGCTGGACCGCACCTTCCAGCTGCTCAACCGGGGCAACCGGAGCGCGCCGACCCGGCAGCAGACGCTCTACGCCACCATCGACTGGAGCTACACGCTGTGCTCGGCCGACGAGCGGTTGCTGTGGGAGCGGCTGTCCATCTTCACCGGCGAGTTCGACCTGGCCGCGGTGGCCGCGCTGTATGAGGGCGAGCCGGTGGAGACGCACGAGCTGATCGATCTGCTGGCCCGGCTGGTGGACAAGTCGGTGATCACCAGCCGGATCGGCCGCCCGGCCGCGCGGTTCACCCTGCTCGGCACGCTGCGCCAGTTCGGGCAGCTCAAACTGGGCGCCACCGGTGACGAGCGGCGGATCCGGCGCAGGCACGCCGCGCACTACCGGGCGCTGGCCACCAGGGCCGCGCACGACTGGCTCTCCGGCGGGCAGCAGGAGCGGGTCTACCAGCGGCTGACCGCCGAGCACGACAACCTGTGCGCGGCCATGCTCTTCGGTCTGGAGGGCGAGGATCCGGCGGCCGGGCTGGAGCTGGCGGTGTCCATGACCTACTTCTGGCTCGGCTGCGGTGCGCTGGGCGAGGCCCGGCGCTGGCTGGACCTGGCCCTGGCGAGCAATCCCGAACCCAGCCGGGACCGGGCGCACGGGCTGTGGGCCAACGGGCACGCCGCGGTGATCATGGGGCAGTTCGAGGCCGGGATCCGGCTGGCCCGCGCGGCCGAGGGCTGGGCCAGGGAGCACGGCGACGAGCCGACGCTGGCGCACGCGCTGCTGGTGCTGGGCACCGCGACGCTGCAGCAGGGGGCCTTCGAGCAGGCGCAGGGCTACTGCGATGAGGCGTTGTCCCGGTTCGAGGCGGTGGGTGAACTGACCTTCCTCGGTCTGACCCTGGCCACCCGGTCGATGGTGGCCACCTTCCGCGGCGAGTTCCAGCACGCGCTGGCCTTCACCGAGCAGGCCCGCGATGTCTGCGCCCGGCACGGCGAGCGCTGGGCAGGCTCCTACGCGCACTACTCGGCCGCGTTGCTGGCCTGGATCCAGGGCGGGCACGAGGTGGCGCTCCGGGAGGTGGACGCCGGGCTGCGGATCGCCCGCACGCTCAACGACCTGCTGGCCGCCGGCATGCTGCTGGACCTGCGGGCCTGGGTGGAGGAGTCGGCCGGACGGCCGGAGCCCGCGGCCGAGCTGCTCGGGGTCTCGCACGCGGTGTGGCCGTTGATCGGGCGCAGTTCGGAGTTCGGCGGCCCGCCATGGGGTTCCCGGCACGAGGCGTGTGAGCTGCAGCTGCGCAAGGAACTCGGTGATCAGGCCTTCGAGCTGGCCTTCGAGCGCGGGGTGCGGATCGCGGCCGGGCTGCCGGACGCGGTGGCGCACGTGCTCGGCGAGACCGCGGCCGCCGAGGTGACCACGGCCGAGGTGGTGCAGCTGAGCAAGCGGGAGCGGGAGGTCGCCGAACTGGTCGCAGGCGGGCTGTCCAACCGGGACATCGCCAAGAACCTGGGCATCACCCCGCGCACCGCGGAAACGCACGTGAACAACGTGCTGGGCAAGCTCGGCTTCAGTTCCAGGGCCCGGCTGGCGGCCTGGGTCACCCAGCAGCGGCAGTGAGTCAGGCCCGCTCGTCGGCGGGTTGTCCGGCGATCCAGCTGGCGATCTGGGTGCGGGAGGTGAAGCCCAGTTTGGCCAGCACGTGGTCGACGTGGGTCTCCGCGGTGCGCGGCGCGACCACCAGCCGGGCGGCGATCTCCCGGTTGGTCAGCCCCTGCGCGACCAGCTCGGCCACCTGCTGTTCCCGCTTGGTCAGCTGGTTCTCCGCACGTGGCACGCCGGTGCCGCGGCGGCGTTCCTCCAGCAGGAAAGCCACCGCCTGCCGCAGGTCGCCGCTGTTGGCCATGCCCTTGGCGTAGCCGGTCTGGAACGCCTCGGCGCCCAGTGCGGTGCGGGTCCGGTGCAGGCAGTCGTCGTGCGGACGGACCCACATCGGCGAGCCCAGCATCGCCTTGCCGCCCAGCAGCGGCCACACCTGTTCGACCACGCCGAGCAGCTGCGCGGCCTGCCGGAACCGGCCGGCGGCCTCGGCGATCCAGGCGAGCAGTTCGGCGAACATGCACACCGAGAGCACGTCGTTGAAGTCCCTGGCCCGCCGGATGCCCGCCTGGCACTGGCGCACCGCGGCGTCGTGCCGACCGGCCTTGTGCAGGGCAAGGGCCAGGGCGTAGCGCACGTGCACCAGCGCGGACTCCTGACCGGTGGCCTCGCCAACGGTCTGGGCGTGTTTGGCCCGGTTGAGGGTGGCCTGCGCGGCGCCGCCGAAGGCCATCGAGATCAGCAGGATCGACTCGGCGATCAGCCACCAGGTGGTCTCGCCGGGTCCGTCCAGGTAGGACCGGGCCGACTCGCACAGCCGCACGCCCTGCTCCGGTTCGCCGTCGAGCAGGGCGGCCCCGCCGAGCACCGCCCGCGCGCAGCCGTGGGCTGCCCGGTCGCCGGTGCGGTAGGACCAGGTCAGCGCCTGGCGGCCGAGTTCCTTGGAGGTGGCGGTGTCGCCGAGGGCGTTGTTGGCGTAGGCGCAGACCCACAGCGCCTTGGCGTAGAACCGGGCGGTGGGCTGGGCGCTGCTCAGCGCCTCGCTGAGCCAGCGGCGGCCCTCGCCGTAGAGGCCGCAGTTGATCCAGTACACGTGCAGCCGGGTGACCAGTTCCAGGCCCAGTTCGGCCGCTCCGGGGTTGCTCAGGCTGAACTCCAGGGCGGCCCGCAGGTTGGCGTGTTCCCCGCGTAATCGCCGGTAGACCCCGGCTTGGTCGCGGCCGCCGAACCAGTCCGCCTCCGCGCCCCTGGCCATGGCCAGGAAGTAGTCCCGGTGCCAGGCCCGCAGCGTCTCCCCGGTGTCGGCGGCGGCCAGCCGGGTGGCGCCGAACTGGCGGACCGCCTCCAGCATCCGGAACCGGGGCACCTCGTGCTGGTCGTCGCGCTGCACGATGGACTTGTCCACCAGCGAGGCGAGCAAGCCGAGCACCTCGTCCGGGTTGAGGCCCTCGCCACCGCAGACCGCCTCGATGGCCTCCAGGGTGGCGCCGCCGCTGAACACCGAGAGCCGGGCCCAGAGCAGCTGCTCGGCGGTGTCGGCCAGTTCGTAGCTCCACTGGATGGTGGCGCGCAGGGTGCGCTGCCGCCGCGGCGCCTGGTGGCTGCCGTGGTCGAGCAGGTTGAGGCCGCGGTCGAGTTCGGTGGCCAGTTCCTCGATGGCCAGGGTGCGCAGCCAGGCCACGGCCAGTTCGATGGCCAGCGGCATCCCGTCCAGCTTGGCGCAGATGCGCAGGGCCAGGTTCCAGTTGCGCTCGTCCAGGGTGAAGCCGCGCACCGAGTCGGCGGCCCGGTCGGCGAACAGGGCCAGCACGTCCAGCTTGGCCGCCTCCCGTCTGCTGCTGACCTCGGGCACGTCCAGCGGCGGGACCAGCAGCGTTTGCTCGCCCTCGACCTCCAGCACCTGCCTGCTGGTGACCAGCACCCGCACCTCGGGCGCCTCGGCCAGCAGCCTGGCGACCAGGCGGGCGGAGCTGTCGATCACGTGCTCGCAGTTGTCCAGCACCAGCAGCAGCTGTTTCGCCCGCAGGAACTCCATCAGGTGCGCGGTGGCGTCCGCGGTGGTGTCCGGCAGGCGCAGCGCGGCCGCGATGGTGGCGGCCAGCAGGTCGCCGTGGCTGAGTGAGTCCAGCGCGACGAAGTGCACCCCGTCCGGATAGGCCCGGCGCATCTGTTCGGCGGCGCGCATCGCCAGCCTGGTCTTGCCCACTCCGCCCGGTCCGGTCAATGTGAGGAGCCTGGTGCCCGCGATGAGCCGCCGGATGGCCGCCAGCTCCTTCCTGCGCCCCACGAAGCTGGTCAGCTCGGCGGGCAGCATTCCCAACACCAGTGGACCTCCGGTTGCGATACGGCTCTTGTGCATATCCAAGCGCCCAGGACCGCGAAAAATTACCAGAGACATCGGGCGGACACGCAATTTGCACGTGAAGTTAACCGGCCGAATAACGCAGTACGGAGCGGTTACCGCCATTGGCAAATTGAATGTCGACGCTACCCGATGGGGGCTGCCGACTCTGCTCCGTGACAGCGCCACCAAATCGATCCCAAATCGACGGCCGGGAGTCACGCCGGTACCGCCAAGCGGGTAGAGCGCCGCTCACCGTCCGCACTGACCAAATGTGATGATCAATAAACCAACTCGGGGGAAAGTCCGTACCTCCTACGTGGTTCCGCCGATGTCCGCTCGTCCGCTCGCCGCGACGGTGGTCCCCAACCGATCACTTTCTGTGAGGAGTGGACCGCATGACCTTGACCACCGCGGTGACTGGGGAACGCTCCGCCGAGGACGTACTCGCCTGGAGCCGGTCCTTGATCGAACCCGCGCTGCGCCGCGCGGTGGACACGCTGCCGCCGCTGATGCGCCGGGGCGCCGGCTACCACCTGGGCTGGTGGGACCAGGACGGCGGCGCGATCCGGGCCAACCCCGGCAAGTCGATCCGGCCGGCGCTGGTGCTGCTCTCCGCGCTGACCGTGGGTGGCACGGCCGAGGCCGCGGTGCCCGCCGCGGTGGCGGTGGAGCTGGTGCACAACTTCTCCCTGGTGCACGACGATGTGATGGACCGCGATCCGGTGCGGCGGCACCGGCCGACCGCGTGGACGGTGTTCGGCACCTCCGACGCCATCCTGTTCGGCGACGCCATGCTCGCGCTGGCCTCCCGGGTGCTCGCCGACGGCGGTGGCGCGACCGCGAGCATCGCGGTGGGCTGGCTCAACGACTCGGTGCTGGCGCTGTGCGACGGGCAGAGCGCGGACCTGGCCTTCGAGCAGCGGACCTCGGTGCGCCTTGACGAGTGCCTGGCCATGGTGGCCGGCAAGACCGGCGCGCTGCTGGGCGGTTCCTGCGCGCTGGGCGCGCTGGCCGGTGGGGCCGATGAGGCGCGGGTGAGCGCGTTGCGCCGCTTCGGCGATCACATCGGGCTGGCCTTCCAGCTGGTGGACGACCTGCTCGGGATCTGGGGCGCACCCGAGGTCACCGGCAAGTCCGCGGGCAACGACCTGCGCAACCGGAAGAAGTCGCTGCCGGTGGCCGCCGCGCTGGCCGCGGACACCGCCCAGTCCAGGGAACTGGCCGCCTACTACGCCCGGCCGGAGCCGATCGAGGCGCACGAGCTGGACCACATGCGGCACCTGGTCGAGGCCGCAGGCGGCAGGCGCTGGACGCAGCGGGAGGCGGGGCGGCAGGTCGCCTCGGCGGTGGAGTGCCTGGAGTCGGCGGCCTGCGAACCGGAGGCGGCCCGGCAGCTGCTCGACCTGGCCAACCTGATCACCCGCCGCAGGCACTGACTCCAAGGAGCGAGAACCCCATGAACTCCCCACACCACGGGACGGGCGGCGTGCTGGTCGCCACCGCCCTGCGCACCGAAGCGGGCGAGATCCCGGCGCCCGCCGCGCTGCTGCTGGCCGGTGATCTGCGCCGCCGCGGCCTGCCGGTCCGCACCGGCCCACTGCACCTGGACGAACACGCCCGGCACGCCACGATCGACCGGGGTGCGCTGGGCGCGGCCGGACTCGGCGTCGCCGCCCCGCCCGACGATCCAGTCGCGCTGGCCGCCGCCGAGCAGGTCCTCGCAGAGTGGTCCGCGGTGGCCGGTCCGCGCTCGATCCTGCTGGCCAGTCCACGGTCCTTCTGCGCGGGCGTGGAACGGGCGATCGAGATCGTCGAACGCACCCTGGAAACCCGGACCAACCCGGTCTACGTGCGCAAGCAGATCGTGCACAACACCTACGTGGTCGAGGACCTGGCCGCCCGCGGCGCGATCTTCGTGGACGAACTCGACGAGGTCCCCGACGGCTCCACCGTGGTCTTCTCCGCCCACGGCGTCTCCCCCGCCGTCCGCACCGAGGCCACCCAGCGCGGCCTCGAGGTCATCGACGGCACCTGCCCACTGGTGACCAAGGTGCACGCCGAAGCCCGCCGCTACGCCGCCCGCGGCGACACCATCGTGCTCATCGGCCACGCCG
The DNA here is from genome assembly GCF_014204915.1 of Crossiella cryophila. Taxonomy (NCBI): domain Bacteria; kingdom Bacillati; phylum Actinomycetota; class Actinomycetes; order Pseudonocardiales; family Pseudonocardiaceae; genus Crossiella; species Crossiella cryophila. The sequence goes on along the minus strand of NZ_JACHMH010000001.1, from coordinate 5,148,428 downwards.
GACACGAAGAAGTCGAAGGCACCCTCGGCGAAGCCCCCGAGGCCACCATCCTGGTCGAGACCCCCGAGGACGTGGTCGGGCTGGACCTCGCCGATCCGGCCCGGGTGTCCTACCTGACCCAGACCACCCTGGCCATCGACGAGACCGCCGAGGTGGTCGAGGCACTGCGGACGAAGTTCCCGCTGCTGCACGAGCCGCCCAGCGACGACATCTGCTACGCCACCACGAACCGGCAGAACTCGCTCAAGGCCGTCATCGACGAGTCCGACCTGGTCCTGGTGGTCGGCTCCACCAACTCCTCCAACTCCGTCCGCCTGGTCGAACTGTCCCGCCGCAACGGCACTCCGGCCCAGCTCATCGACCGGGTCGGCGACATCAGGGCGGAGTGGCTGGCCGGGGTGCGGGTGCTCGGCCTGACCGCGGGCGCCTCCGCACCGCCCGCACTGGTCGAGGAGGTGGTCACCGCGCTCGGCGGGCTCGGCGAGATCACCCGCACCGAACGGGAGGTCACCAGGGAGACCGTCCACTTCGGACTGCCCGCTGCCGTGCGCCGGGGTGTGGAGTCGTGAACTCGTTGCGGCACCACAGTGCTTTCCGCCCGGTTTCGGTGGCGTCGCAAGCGGTTCAGCGCGGGGCGGTGATCGCCGAGGGCCTGCGCACCGACGGTGGCCTTGCCCCCTGTCCGGCCGCGCCGCTGCTGGCCGGGAGTCTGCGCAGGCTCGGACTGAGCGCGGGCCGGGGCCTGCTGACCTACGACGACGAGTGCGGCGACCACCGCTCGCTCGGGTTCACCGCCTCCTGGGTGGACGACCGGGGGCGGCCGGTCGGGCTGGGCGCGGCCGCGAACGCCGACGATCCGGCCACCCTGGCCGCCACCGCCGCGGTGGTGCGCGAGTGGTCGGCCGCGCTGCGCCCGCGCCGGGTCCTGCTGCTGGACCGGCCGGAGCCGGTGGACCTGCTGCTGGTGCTGGACCCGGCCGCGCTCACCCCGTACCGGGACGTGCCGGCGCACCTGGTGCGCTCGGCCGGGCAGGTGCGCGCGGACTGGCTGGCCGAGGCGGGCACGGTCGGGTTGCTGCTGCACCGCGACACCCGGCGGCAGCTGCTGACCGGGGTGCTCGCGGCGATCGGCGGTCTCGGTCCCACCCGCGTCGAATCCTTGACCACCAACGAACAGGGGCGTCCATGACCACCACACCGCTGACGCACATCGTCGACCCGCACCGCCTGAAATCCCTGCCCGCCAACGAGATTCCCGCGCTGGCCGGGCAGATCCGGCACTTCCTGGTGGAGAAGGTCTGCCGGGCCGGCGGGCACCTCGGCCCGAACCTGGGCGTGGTGGAGCTGACCATCGCACTGCACCGGGTGTTCGACTCGCCGCGGGACCGGATCATCTTCGACACCGGGCACCAGTCCTACGTGCACAAGATCCTCACCGGCAGGCAGCAGGAGTTCGACAGCCTGCGGGTGGCGGGCGGGCTGGCCGGGTACCCGCAGCGCGCGGAATCCGAGCACGACCACGTGGAGAACTCGCACGCCTCCACCTCGCTGGCCTGGGCGGACGGCCTGGCCAAGGCCCAGCAGCTGCGCGGGGAGACCGACCGGCGGGTGGTCGCGGTGATCGGCGACGGCGCGTTGACCGGCGGCCTGGCCTGGGAGTCGCTGAACAACCTCGGTGGCTCGGGGCGGCCGGTGATCGTGGTGCTCAACGACAACGGCCGCTCCTACGACCCGACCATCGGCGGCCTGGCCGAACACCTCGGCGCCCTCCGATCCGGCGCGGCCAGTGGCCGGAACCTGTTCCACACCATGGGTTTCCTCTACCTGGGCCCGATCGACGGCCACGACGTGCGGGCCACCGAGACGGCGCTGCGGCACGCCCGCGAGCTGAACCAGCCGGTGGTGGTGCACTGCGTGACCGAGAAGGGCCGCGGCTACACCCACGCGGAGAACGACGAGGCCGACCGGATGCACGGCATCGGCGTGCTGAACCCGGCCACCGGGACCGGCAAGGCCGGTGGCGCGCCGAGCTGGACCAGCCTGTTCGGCAGGCACATCACCGAACTCGCCGAGACCCGCCCTGACCTGGTCGCGCTGACCGCGGCGATGCTGCGACCCGTTGGCCTGCACCGCTTCGCCCAGCGTTTCCCGGACCGGATCTTCGACGTCGGCATCGCCGAACAACACGCCGTCACCTCAGCCGCCGGGCTCGCCATGGGTGGGCTGCACCCGGTGGTCTGCCTGTACGCCACCTTCCTCAACCGCGCCATCGACCAGGTCCTCATGGACGTCGCCCTGCACCAGCTCCCGGTCACCTTCGTCCTCGACCGCGCGGGCATCACCGGCCCGGACGGCCCGTCCCACCACGGTGTCTGGGACCTCGCGCTGCTCGGCCAGGTGCCGGGTATGCGGGTGGCCTCGCCACGGGATCCGGTGGAGCTGGCGGCGCTGCTCGCCGAGGCGGTGGACGACCCCGGCCCGACCGCGCTGCGCTTCCCCAAGGCCGCGGCCGGTCCGGCGATCAAGGCCCGCAACCGGATGGACGGCATGGACGTGCTCTACCGCGGTGAGCACACCCCACTGGACGTGCTGATCGTCTCCGCCGGGGTGCTCGCCGAACCCGCGCTCCAGGCCGCCGCACTGCTCGAACAGGACGGCCTCGGCGTCACCGTGGTCGACCCGCGCTGGCTGCTCCCGATCAACCCGACCCTGGTCCACCTCGCCGCACGACACCGCCTCGTCGTGACCGTCGAGGACGGGGTGCGCACCGGAGGCCTGGGCACCGCGCTCGCCCAGGCCTGCGGTGCGGCCGGGGTCCGCACCCCCGTGGACAACCTCGGCGTGCCACCGGCCTTCCTGGACCACGGCGCCCGCGGCGACATCCTGGCCGCCTGCGGCCTGGACGCCGAGTCGATCGCCGAGGCCGCGCGGGCGAACCTCGGCAGCACCCCCGTCCCGCACCCGTCCCGCCTGGAAGGTGTGTTGCAGTGAGCCAGGTTTCCCTCGGCATGCCGGACCTGCCGCCACCGGTGCTCGCCGAACGCCGGAAGACCCGGCAGCTCCAGGTCGGCAAAGTCGGCGTGGGCAGCGATCACCCGGTGTCCATCCAGACCATGACCACCACGCTCACCAGCGACGTCAACGCGACCCTGCAACAGATCGCCGAACTCACCGCGGCGGGCTGCGACATCGTGCGAGTCGCCTGCCCCTCGCAGGACGACGCGGACGCTTTGCCAGCCATCGCACGGAAATCCGGGATCCCGGTGATCGCCGACATCCACTTCCAGCCCAAGTACGTCTTCGCCGCCATCGAAGCCGGATGCGCCGCCGTTCGGGTGAACCCGGGGAATATCAAGAAGTTCGACGACCGGATCGGCGAAATCTCCCAGGCGGCAAAGGAGACCGGCACCCCGATCCGCATCGGCGTCAACGCCGGATCCCTCGACCCACGGCTGCTCAAGAAGTACGGCAAAGCCACCCCCGAAGCCCTGGTCGAATCCGCGCTGTGGGAAGCCTCGCTGTTCGCCGAACACGACTTCCACGACATCAAGATCTCCGTCAAGCACAACGACCCGGTCGTCATGGTCCGCGCCTACGAACTGCTCGCCGAACAGTGCGACTACCCGCTGCACCTGGGGGTCACCGAGGCCGGGCCGACCTTCCAGGGCACCATCAAGTCCGCGGTGGGCTTCGGCGCGCTGCTGTCCCGCGGTATCGGCGACACCATCAGGGTTTCCCTCTCCGCGCCGCCGGTGGAGGAGATCAAGGTCGCCACCCAGATCCTGCAATCCCTCAACCTCCGCCCGCGCAAGCTGGAGATCGTCTCCTGCCCCAGCTGCGGCCGCGCCCAGGTCGACGTCTACACCCTCGCCGAACAGGTCACCGCCGGGCTGGAAGGCATGGAGGTGCCGTTGCGGGTGGCGGTGATGGGCTGTGTCGTCAACGGCCCCGGTGAGGCTCGCGAGGCGGATCTGGGTGTGGCCTCCGGCAATGGCAAGGGCCAGATTTTCGTCAAGGGCAAGGTGATCAAAACCGTGCCCGAGCACCAGATCGTGGAAACCCTGATCGAGGAGGCCATGCGGATCGCCGAGGAGATGGAGCCCGTCGAGGGCGCCGTGCCCGTGGTGACCGCGAGCTGAACAGCGGAACGTGCTGGGGCGGCGTCGATCCGGCGCCGCCCCAGCACCTCATCCGACCAGCAGTTCCTCGATGTAGGCCGGCACGCCCTCGCAGCGGTCGACCTCGCGGTAGCGGGCCGTCTCCGCACCCCAGTCCAGGTGCCCGCGCATCCACGCCCGCAGCCCGTGCAGGTTACGGCTCCAGCGCGCCGGATCCGCGGCCAGCAAACGGGTCTCGGCCGCCAGGAACTCCGCCACCCGCCGGTCCAGCATGTCCCCGGCGAGCCGGGTCGCCTCCGCCCACGGGATGCCGTGCCGGGTGGAGAGCACGATCACCAGGTTGTGCACGTCACCGCGGGCGACCTCCTTGTCCACCGCCACCACGTCGTCGGTCCAGCAGACGATGTCGGCGGCGGCGGTCATGGCCTGCTGGTAGTCCGGATCGGCCCACTCCTGGTCGGTGAGCAGGTCGCCGGTGGCCAGTTCGGTCAGGTCCAGGGTGGCCAGCATGGAACCGGCCCAGCGCCGGTGCGGCAGGTAGGCGTCCAGCACCGGCACCCGCCCGGCCGCCCGGTTCGCCGCCTCCCAGCGGCAGGCGTCCAGGTAGCCGCGCACGTGATCGCGGTAGCGGGCCCACCACGGGCCGAGGTGGCTGACCCGGTCGCAGATGTCGGCCAGGCCGGCGGCCAGCGGCGGCAGGTCGTCCCGGCGGCCGTCCAGGACCTGGTGCACCGGGCCGGTCAGCCGGTCCAGCGCCACCGGGTCCCGGCCCAGCAGGCCCTCATCGCACTGGTCGTCGATGACGAAGAGCCAGGACAGCCAGTCGGTCACCACACCCCGCACCTCCAGGGCCGCCTCCGGGTATACCCACGCGGACAACCGGCCAGCGCCAATGGCGTCGAAATGCGCGCAGGCGGCCGGCGCCCGCACCATTCCGAACCGGCGCACCCATCGTCTCGTCTCGTGTTCCGCCTGTCCGTGCCAGGCCGCCACCGGAATGGCGGGAATGGCGAAGTCGCGAACTAGATCCCTGATAGGCACACAAATCCCTCCGACGACCTTACGTGGTCTCCAGTCTGCGCACGCCCGGGTTCGGCGGACATCGCGACAAGTACGTAGGCACTACGTAATCACGGAAATTGGTTTTCCCGGGTGATGCGATAGGCCAGACTGAGTTCGGCGAGCTGTCTCGGGTCGGTCAGCGATCGCCCGGTGCGTTCCTCGAGTTTTCGCAGCCGGGACCAGACGGTGTTCGGATGACAATTCAGGCTGCCTGCCGTGTCCACGACCGAACCATGGCAGGCCAGCCAGGCGCCGAAGGTGTCCAGCAGCAGCGCGCGCTCGGCCACGGGCAGCCCGGCCAGCTCGGCGAAGACCACCTCGGCGACCCTGGCCAGCACATCGGGGGCGGCCGCGATCGCGGCGGCCAGCGGATCGGCGCTCGCCCGCCGGAGGTCCTCGGTGACCAGCCGCAGGGCCGCCGCGCTCTCCCGCAGGTCGTGGTAGGCCGGACTGACCGCCACCGGGCCCGCGCAGTGGCCGTGCAGCAGTTCGGCCAGCTCACCCGGTTGCACGTGCGAGATGGACAGGCAGGCCACGCCGACCTCGAGATCGGGGCCGAGCCGCCAGACCGAGGCCGCGCCGCTGGCCTGCAGGGTGGTCTCCGCACGTAACAGCGCGTTGCGGCCGATGGCCGGGACCTGCGCCGCGATCACCGCGTAGGTGCCGCGGGCCGGGATGCGCAGCACGTCGGCGGCCTGGCTGAGGTCCTCACCGTCCAGGCGCCCGGCCAGCAGCGCGTCCAGCAGGGCGGTGCGCCGCTGCTCGTCGGCGCGGGCCTGGTGCAGCGACTCCTCCTGGTAGCCCAGGGCCAGCTGCCGCACGCAGGTCTGCAGGCCGGTCCACATCCTGGCTGCCGAGGGCAGTGGCGTCCCCGCCGCCGACAGCCGTTCCCAGAGGCAGTCCGCGACCACCTGGCAGGCGGCCAGCACCGCGGCGAACGGGATCCCGCCCTCGGCCGAGCGCCGCCCTTCCTCCCGGGTGTCGGGCACGTCCAGCACCGCGGCCGACTCCAGCGCGGCCAGCGCGAATCGAACGTGACTCCGGATGCTCTGCCGGAATTCCTCGGCGCCGGACCCGGCCAGAGCCCGATAGGCAGGTACGCTTGCCCGAATTCGTCCGATGACCGTATCGGCGATCTCCTCGGTCGCATGTGCCAGTTCCTGCCCTGCCTCCGACATGCCCGGAGCGTATCCAGCTGGGCCGTGCGCACATCGGGCAGACTACGTAGCGACTACGCACTTCCTAACCCGGAATTCGCCGGAAACCCGCGTGGTTGTTTCAGCGCACAGCGGCGGTGTCCCTCTTTTTGTTCTGCCGTACATCGACCCCGATCGCCGTTCCTGACAGGCTCGGATCGAATTCGCAAATCCCCCGGAACAACGGCTCTTGAGGAGCTACACAGATGGCACACGCGACGGTGGTCAAGGCGCCGAATCGGCTTCCGGTCCTGGGCAACGCACTGGCCTTGGCCAAGGGGCGGCTCAATTATCTGGAGACCCTTGCCCCGCTGGGGGACATCGTCGAGATCGGCGTCGGCGGGCAGCCGTACTACCTGATCAACAACCCGGACCTGCTGCACCAGGTGCTGACGGCCGACAGTGACAAGTTCGACAAGGGCCGCTTCTTCGAGCACGTCAAGCTGTTCCTCGGCAACGGGCTCATGACCTGCGCCAAGGCCGAGCACCGCAGGCAGCGCCGGATGATCCAGCCCGCCTTCAGCCAGGCCGCGCTCCGGCAGTACGCCGCCATCGTGGCCGAGGGCGCCGAGCAGCAGGTCGGGCGGTACGCCGAGGGTCAGGTCCTGGAGCTGTACCCCGAGCTGCAGCGCCTCACCATGGTGCTGATGTCCAAGACGATCTTCTCCGGGGACGACTTCGACGAGGTCTCGGTCAGTCTCGCCGACCTGCTGCCGGAGTTCCTCAAGGGGATCCTGCGCCAGACCCTGATGCCTGCGGACTTCCTCAACAAGCTGCCGCTGCCGGCCAACATCCGCTTCCAGCGCGCGCGGACCACCATCCGCGGCGCGGTCGGCGCGGCCGTCACCCGGCACCTGGACACCGGCCAGAACTCGACCGACCTGATGTCGCAGCTGATCGCGGCCAGGGACGAGCACGGGGCAGGCCTGTCGCACGAGCTGCTGGTCGACCAGGTGGTCACCTTCCTGATGGCGGGCAGCGAGACCTCGGCCAGCACCATGAGCTGGTTCCTCTACGCCATGATCAACGCGCCGGAACTGGAGCAGGAGATCGCCGAGGAGCTGGCCGAGGTGTTGCAGGGCAGGCCGCCGACGGTGGCGGATCTGCCCCGGCTGGGCAAGCTGAACCGGGCCCTGATGGAGACCCTGCGGCTGTACTGCCCGGTGTGGTTCCAGACCAGGCGGACCATCACCCCGGTCACCCTGGGCGGGGTGGAGTTCCCGGTGGGGCGCAACTTCCTCTACAGCTTCGCCGCCATGCACCGCGATCCGGCCGCTTTCCCGGACCCGCTGGAGTTCCGGCCGGACCGGTGGCTGCGCCCCACGCACCCGCGCAACGTGTTCATCCCGTTCGGCTCCGGCGCCCGCAAGTGCATCGGGGACAACTTCTCCATGCTGTCCAACGCCCTGGTGCTGGCCAGCTTCCTGCAGCGCTGGACGTTCAGCCGGGAGGGCGGGCAGGAAGTGAAGGCGTTCGCGGGCGCGGTGCTGCACCCGCAGGGGTTGCGGTTGCGGCTCAGCAGCCGTCAGGCCGCCTACGCCGTCGCCGGCCAGCCTCGTAGGCCAGGGCCAGTTCGGTGACGGCCACGGGATCGGCCAGCGAGCGACCGGTGCGCTCCTGCAGTTTGCGCAGCCGGTAGCGCACGGTGTTGGGGTGGCAGTACAGCAACTCCCCCGCCGCGCCGGCCGATCCCCCGGCGTCCAGCCAGGCCCCGAGCGTGCGCACCAGCAGCTCCCGCTCGACCTCTGGCAGGTCGGCCAGCGGCGCCAGCAACACCTCGGCGAGTCCGTCCGCCGCCGCCGGTGAACTCGCCGCGATCATCGCCAGCGGCGCGGAGTCGAAGCACACCACCGGATTCCGCGCGGTGCCGGCGTCCAGGGCGGTGCGGGCCAGCCGGAACGCCCTGGCGGTCCCGGTCAGGCTCCGGTAGGCGGGGCTCACCCCGGCCTGGACGCCGGAAAGCCCGTGCAGCAGGGAGATCAGGCTCTCGGCGCGGGCCGGGGTGGCGATGATGCCCGCGTCGACCCCGTCCAGTTCGGTCCACCCCAACGACATCCCGGCTGCCCGCAACCGGGTCGAGATCAGCCGCGCCGCGTCCCCCTCGACCGCGGTGGCCGCCACCGCGAGGAAGGTGCCTTCCCTTGGCAGGCCAAGGGCCTCGGTCGCGGCCCAGGAGATCACCGGTTCGCTGCCGCGCAGCAGGGCGCGCATGGTGCCGGTGTGCGCCGCGCCCGCCTCCAGCGCACCGGCGGCGATCTCCTGCTGGTAGCCGAGGACCAGCTCGCGGACGAACTCCTCGTGCAGGTCCCAGGCGTGCTGGGTGCCGTGGGCCAGGGCCGGTCCGGCGAATCCGGTGTGCAGCGCGGTGTCGGCCAGTCGCCGCCAGATGAAGCCGATCAGCAGGTGCGCGGCCTCCAGCAGGGTGGCCAGGGACACGCCCGCGGCGGCCCGGCGGCGGCCGATGCCCGCGGCGGACAGGGTGGTGGCGCAGGGCCGCCTGGCCAGCGCGGAGTAGACCACGCGTAGCCGGTCCCGGCAGGCGGCGCGCAGTCCGGCCCGGTCCAGCACCAGCCCGGACCGGTACACCGGCAGGGCGTCCTGGAGCAGGTCGGTGAGTTCCTCGGTGTGCGCGTCGGCCCGGCGCAGCAGGGCGAAGCCGAGTTCCCGGACCCGGTTGGCGGCGGTGTCCCGGACGGCGTGGGTCATGGCCGAGGTCCCTTCGTCGTGCTGCTGGGGCAGCCACGACGGTCTCCCGCCCGGCGTGGCGGGGCATCGGGCGGACCACGTAGCGGCTACGTAAGCAGCAGGTCAGCGACCCAGCCTGCGATCGATCTCGGCGGCCAGCCCGAGTTCGGTGAGCTGCCGGGGCACGGACAGCGACCGCCCGGTGCGCTCCTCCAGCCGCCGCAGCCGGTGCCGGACGGTGTTGGCGTGCACGTGCAGGGTGGCCGCGGCGGTCCGGGCCGAGCCGCTGTCCAGCCAGACCGCGAAGGTGTCCAGCAGCAGTAGACGCTCCCGCTCCGGTAACTCGTCCAGTCCGGCCAGCGCGCCGCGGGCCACCCGCCGCATCACCTCCGGCGCGCTCACCGCGGCCACCGCCAGCGGAGCCCGGTCGAAGAGCACCACCGGTTCGTCCGGGGTGCTGGCGCTCAATGCGATCCGGGCCAGGGTCAGCGCCTGGGGTGTCTCGGTGAGGTCGTGGTAGGCCGGGCTCACCCCGACGCCGACCGCGGTCCGGAGCAGGTCAAGCAGCTTCGGGACCTGTTCGGCCGGCCGGGTCAGCGCGGCCACACCCAGCTGCTCGTCGTGCTGCAACCGCCACACCGAGGGGATGTCCACCGCGCGCAGCCTGCTCTCCACCTGCGGCAGGCCGGATTCGCCGATCTCCCGGACGTTGGCGGCCAGCACCACATACGGCCCGGACGGCGGCAGCCGCAGCACATCGGCGGCCACCCACAGGTCGCCGCCCTCGGCCAGCCCGCCCTCCAGCAGCGCCTGTACCACGGCGGAGCGGCGTTGTTCCTGCCCTACCAACCGTTCGGTCAGTTCCTCTCGGTAGCCGTCGGCCATGGCCTGCGTGAACACGTCATGGACCTGCCACATGTCCGTCGCCGCGCGCATCAGCACCGCTCCGGAGGCGTTCGCGGCCAGCGCGGCCTCGGTGAGCTGTTCCCACAGGAACCGCGCGCTCACCCGGTAGGCCTCCATCACCGTGGCCAGCGGCATGCCGGCCCTGGCCCGCACCCGCCCGTTCTCGAAGGACTCGCGCGTGCCGACGTCCACCCGGCGGCCGACCGCGCCGTAGATGGCCCGGATGTGGTTGAGACAGGTGGCCCGGACCTCCTTGGCGGTGACCACCTGGCCGGTGCGGTAGACCGGCAGGGCCGCCCGGATCCGCCGGGTCAGCTCCTCGGCCAGTTCGGGTGCGCGCGCCAGTAACACGAGCCCGAGACCGGCGACCGCGTCACCGGCCGGATCCACCACCATCACCGCACCCGCCTCCCGGATTGGCCTGCCCGCGGCACGCTACACAACCTCTGTTGTCCGCCAGCACAATCCGTGGTCCGCTGCGTGGTGCCACCGAACATCGACGCCGTCACCGCCGGACTGGAGACTGGATTCATCGATTCCGCCACCGATCGAGGCACCCTGACGTGAGGCTCCACCTGCACGGCCGCCGGCCCGCCCACGCGGGCGACGGCGAGTCCCGGACGCACCGGGACACCGCGTGCTTCCTGCTGTCGCACAAGGGAGTTGTCCCGCACGACCTGGCCGCGGGCCCGCGCTGCCTGGCCGAGGTGGCCGACGGCGACCTGGTCCTGGCCGGCGCGCACGCCTTCCTCTACCACCGCTGGCGGGAGCGGCTGGGCCGGGAGTTCCGGATCGTCCGCCAGGTGCACGCCGCGTTGCGCGCGGACTACTGGCTGCAGGAGGAACTGTGCGCGCCACTGCTGCGGCCCGGTGATCTGGCGCTGTTCCCCACCGAGTACGCCCGCCGGCTCTACCTGCGGCACTTCCCGGCCACCGAACCGCGAGCCGCGGCAGTGTCCTATCCGCTGCTGGATCGCCTGGACGCCTTCCCACCGCTGCCCGTGCCGCCCATGAACACGGTGCTGCGGGTGGGTTTTCTCGGCGCTCACTCGGCCGCGCGCAACTTCGACCAGGTGGTCGGCGTGTTCGGGCGGCTGCACCGGGAGACCGGCGGACGGGCTCGGCTGGTGTGCGCCGGGCGACCGGATTCCCCGCGCTGGCAGGAGAACGCGGTGCGGGCGCGGCTGGCCGATGACTGGGTGCCCGCCGCCGCGGTGACCATGCTCGGCGAACTGGCGCCGGATCACCTGGACGCGCTCTTCGGCGAGATCGACGTGCTGCTCTGTCCGGGCACCAGCTCCACCGACGCCACCGGCCGGGCCATGCTGGAGGCGCTGACCGCCGGGGTGCCGGTGCTGGCCGCCGGGATCGGCCCCGCGGTGGAACTGCTGCCCGAGCGCAACCTGCTGCCCACCCGGCTGCACGCCGACCTGAAGTCCACAATGGACTGTCCAACCCAGCTCGGCCGGGTCGACGAGGACGCGCTTCTGCACAAGTTGATCACCCGCGACTTCGCGCCAGCGCGCATCACCGATCCCGCGCCCCGTCAGGACGCGGCCTTCTGGAAAGCGCTCACCGGACCACCCGCCACCGAGCCGTCCCGGTACGACCACCGGCTGCCCGGCCTGCTCCGGATCGGCGAACGCGCCACCCTGTCCCCGGCCACCCTGGACCGGGCCGAACAGGTCTGTCTGGCCCAGCTCAGGGGCTGCCGGGCCGAACTGAAAAACCTGTTGGCCGAGTCCGGACTCGCCCCGCCACGCGCGGCAGGCACTCTGCCCAGGCTGCTGAACTCCCTGGTCCTGCCCCCGCTGCCGTACTCACTGCCCGCCACCGCCTGACCCGGGGGGCCCGCGGGGCGAGCTGTCCGGTACCCGCCATCCCTGGCGGCGGGATCCGATCATGGGCAGTATGGGCGTGTGTGAGAACTGTTACTCAACACATGCGTGCGAAACGTCCGCGGAACCGAGCACTGCTCACGTTTGTCGCGGGCGCGCTGGCCGTCTCCGGTGCGGTGGTGGCACCGGGCGTGGCCTCGGCCGAACCAACGGTCAAGCCCATCGACTGGCAACCCTGTCCGAACGCGCCCACAGTGGACTGTGGCTTCGTCGAGGTCCCGGTGGACTGGGCGAACCCGGCCGGGGAGAAGATCCAGATTGGCCTGGCCCGCCGCAAGGCCAAGGATCCGGCCAAGCGCATCGGCGCGGTGCTGATGGACCCGGGCGGCCCCGGTGGTTCCGGTGTCGCCTCGGTCAAGGGCTCCGAGCAGTTCACCGAGGCGGTGCGGGCCCGCTTCGACCAGGTGGGCTTCGACCCGCGCGGCATCAACACCAGCAGCAAGCTGCTCTGTGACGCCGACCTGGCGAACAAGGCGACCGCGGCGCGGCACCCCACCAGCCAGGCCGACTTCGACCAGCTGGCCTCGCTGAACCGGCAGCTGCACGACAGCTGCCGGACCAACTCGGGCAAGCTGGCCGAGAACGTGGACAACCTGAACACCGTGCGCGACATGGACGCGATCCGGGCCGCGCTCGGTGAGCAGAAGCTGACCTACGTCGGCTACTCCTACGGCAGCGTCATGGGTCAGCAGTACGCCGAGAAGTTCCCGCACCGGGTCCGGGCGCTGGTGCTGGACGGCAACATGGACCACAGCATGAACACCGCCTGGGACTTCATGCGCAGCGAGACCGCGCCGGTGGAGCAGGCGTTCATCGAGTTCGCCAAGTGGTGTGACACCACCGCGAAGTGCGCGCTCTACGGCCAGGACACCAAGAAGGTCTACGCCGAACTGCGTGCCAAGGCCAAGGCGGGCACCCTGGTCGGCCCGAACGGCAAGGTGGACTTCTACTCACTGTCCAGCTACGCCTTCGGCACCACCCGCCCCGCCCAGTGGGGCACCGTGGCCACCGCCCTGCGCGGCCTGCGCGACGGCGCCGTCACCGACAGCGCGGTCACCACGCTGGCAGGCCCGATCGCCAACATCGCCTACCCCACCATCTGGTGCAGCGACTGGCGTTACCCGGTCCGCGACTACGCCGAGTACAAGGAACTGCGCGACCGGCTGGACAAGCGCTTCCCGAACGTGCAGTGGTCCCCCTACGTCGACCACGCCATGACCTGCGTCAACAGCGGCACCAAGACCACGAACCCGCAGCGCAGGCTGGACATCAAGGGCGCCCCGCCGCTGGTGATGATCGGCAACATCCACGACCCGGCCACCGTGTACGAGTGGAACGTGACCGCGGCCAGGCAGAGCGGCGCCCGCCTGATCACCTATGAGGGCTGGGGCCACACCGCGTACCGCCAGAGCGGCCCGAGCCCGTGTGTGAACGTGGCCGTCGACGAGTACCTGATCAACCTCAAGCCCCCGCGCTGGGGCCTGACCTGCCCGGCCACCGAGGTTCCCGGTGGGACCGGCGTGGACGCGCGCGAACTGCAGCAGCCTGAGGTCGGTCCTTACCTGGCCGGCTGATCGGGAGGTGGCCACGGACCACACATGCCGGTCCGTGGCCACCTGCTCCGTTCGACCCGGCGGGTGCCGATCTCCCCCGCGCCGCCGGTGATTTACTCATGCCTGGTTGATGTCAAAGGCTACTTCCCCCACCGGCTGCCGCCCGGAGACGCTGAACGGGCTGATGCGAGGTCCGGTCTGGGGAGAGCAGAGTGACATCATCAACGCGGTGCGCGGAAACCAGCCGTGCGTGAGGCGGTGCGGGCCGAACTGCTGCGCCTGCGCAGTGGCTGGTGGACCGCGATCGCTTTCGGTTACGCGGTGCTGCTGCCGTACCTGATCTGGAGCTACGCCCCCGACGAGGTGGCCGGGCGGGTGGGCGAGGCCGCCGCATCGGGCAGCCGGATGTGGTTGTTCCTGATGGCCACGCCGCTGACCGCGGGCTGGATCGGCTCCTGGCTGATCAGCCGGGACTACCACTACCGCACCAGCAGCCGCCTCGCCTGGCTCACCACCCGGCGCGCGTCCTTCGTGGCCGGCTGCCTCGCCGGGGCCATCGCCGGACTCGTCGTCGCGGTGGCGGGGGTGTTCGGCTGGGGCGCGCTCATCTGGCAGCTGCAACGGGGCGATGACCCCTATCTCGGTGGGCTGACCTGGTCCCTGGCCGCGGGTTGCGTGCTGGCCTGTGTGCTGGCCGGGGTCTGGGGTGTGCTGCTGACCCGGCTCTGCGCCAACTACTACGTGGCCACCGCGATCACCTTCGGCCTGCCGCTGGCGGTCGAACTGCCCCTGGTGCTCACCTGGCCCGAGCTGGGCGGCTACCTGCCGGATGCGGTGCTGGCACTCACGATATCCGTTGTCCCAGGGGACTTCCGCGCGCCCGTGGCCTTCCTGCCGTGGCTGGCCGGGGTCGGCGCGCTCGCCTGGTGGTCGCATCAGCGCCGGGAACACATCTGAGCAGAACTGGGGAGTTGACCGTGGCACGACCAGAGTTGCCGCTGGACCCGAGCGCGGGTCCGGTGCACCGCTTCGCCGCCGACCTGCGTTCGTTGCGCGCCAGGGCAGGCAGTCCGCCGTACCACGAACTCGCCCGGCAGGCCCATTTCTCCGTCACCTCGCTCTCCGATGCCGCCCGCGGCCACCGGTTGCCCACCCTGGCGGTGGTCCGCGGCTACGTGCTGGCCTGCGGCGGTGACGTCGAGCAGTGGTCCGGCCGCTGGCGGGACCTGGTCGCGGCCCAGCGCCGGGCGAAACGGGTCAGCTCAGGGAAACCGGACCGGAAGTTCGCGCTGTGGCTCATCTCCGTGGGCGTCGGCCTGCTCGGCGCGGCCCAGCACGATGCCCGTTAGCCCCGGCGGGTTGCGGCGCGACCGGCTCGGCAACGGGTTGACCGTGCTGCTCGCGCCGGTGCCGGAGGCGGCGCGGGTGGCGGTCAGCGTGCACTACCGGGTCGGCTTCCGCAACGAGCCGGAGCAGGCGGCGGGCTTCGCGCATCTGTTCGAGCACCTGATGTTCGAGGGCAGCGCGGAGGTCGGGCCCAGGGAGCACGGTGCGCGGGTGCACGCGACGGGCGGGGCCGGTGACGCCCGCACCCATCAGGACTACACCCGGTACTTCCAGGTGCTGCCAAGCCAATCCCTGGAACTCGCCCTGTTCCTGGAGGCCGACCGGATGCGCGCGCCGCGGTTCACCGAGGCCGGTATCCAGCGGCAGCTGGCCGGGGTGGCCGAGGAGATTCGGCTCTCGGTCCGGGAGCGGCCCTACGGCGGTT
Source organism: Crossiella cryophila (assembly GCF_014204915.1). NCBI lineage: Bacteria > Bacillati > Actinomycetota > Actinomycetes > Pseudonocardiales > Pseudonocardiaceae > Crossiella > Crossiella cryophila. Next base: position 5,133,239 of record NZ_JACHMH010000001.1, on the reverse strand, counting down.
TCCCGTGGCCGCGCCTGCCGCAGGCGCTCTACCGCGACTTCGCCAACGCCCACGACGGTTTCGGCGACACCACCCGGCTGGCCGGGATCACCCCTGAGCAGTGCCGGGAGTTCTTCGGCCTGCACTACCCGCCGGGCAACGCGGTGCTGACCGTGTGCGGTGACTTCGACCCTGGGCTGGCCTGGGATCTCATCAACCGGCACTTCGGCGACATCCCCGCCCGGCCGGTGCCGCCGGTGGCCCGGCTGACCGAACAGCTCCGGCAGGCGAGCACGATCGTGCTGCCCGACCGGCGGATCAGCCTGCCCGGTCTCGCGATCGGCTACCCGCTGCCCGACCCGGCCACCGAACTGCCAGCCTACCTCGCCCACCAGGTGCTGGCCCCCGCACTGCGCTGGCCTGCCGAACTCTCGCTGGCCTCGGACTCCAGCTGCGGCTTCTTCGACTACCTGGACGCCGCCGACCCGGACACCCTGGTGCTCACCGCGGTGCACCGGCCACAGACCCAGCCGGAGGCGCTGTTGTCCTATGTGGACCGGCGACTGTCCACAGTGGCCGGACACGGCCTGCCGCGGGCGGAGTTCGAGCGGCACCGGGACCGGCTCCGGCTGGAGCACCACCGGCGGCACGCCGATCTGCTGACCCGGTGCTGCGCACTGGGCAGGCTGGAGATCCTGTTCGGCCGGGCGGAACTGCTCGATGACTGGCCAGGGCTGCTGGACGCGCTGCCGCCGGACAGTGTCCCGGCCGCCGCCGAGCGGTTGCGGGCGTCCCCGCGCGGGGTCCTGCACGCGGTGCCGGACAACGGCCGATGAGCCCGAAGTGGGCGGACTCCTTGCTGGACAACGGACTGCGGCTGCTCGCGGTGCGCGATGCCAGGGCGCCGGTGGCCGAGTTGCGGCTGCTGATCCCGGCCGCCGCGGCCGATCCCCGGCAGGCCGGTCTCACCGAACTGCTCGCCCGGAGCCTGCGGGCCACGCCGGCCGCCACCGGGCACTCCGGGGCGAGCTGGGACGGTGCATGGCTGCGGGTGCACTCCAGCCTGCCTGCCCATGACTGGGCCACCGGACTTGAGACCATACTGGAGTCGCTGCGCGGCAACGAGGTCGAGCAGCCCGACTACCCCCGCTGGCGCGCCGGTCTGGTCAACCAGGCCAGGGCACGGCAGCGGGACCGGGGACAGCACCTCGCCCGGTTGTTGCGGCAGCGGGCCTTCGCACCGCCGGGGCCACCCTCGGACCTGCCCGATCCCGCCCTGCTGGCCGCCACCGAGCCCGCGGACCTGCTGGCGTTCCGGCGGCGGTTGCTGACTCCGGCCGGGGCTTTCCTGGTGCTGGCCGGGGACATCGAGCCCGCGGCGGCGGTGGCGGCGATGGCAGGCGCGGTGCGGCGGCACTGGCCCGAGGGCGAGCACCGGGTCCTGCCGCGGCCGCGACCCACACCCACCGGGGATCTGCTGGCCCTGAGTGACGCGCGGGAGACCCGGCTGGAACTGTGCGCGCCCAGCGGCGCCGCCGCGGACTCGCCAGCCGCACACGACCTGCTCGTCGTCGCCCTGGGCGCCTACGCCGATTCCCGCCTGGCGCTGAGGTTTCCAGCGCCCGGTTGCTCGGCCGCGGCCGGGATGGAGGTGATCGGCGGGCAGCGGATGTTCCTGCTCTCCGCCCAGGCCGCTGCCGGGCGCGGCGCGGAGTTGCTCGCCGGCCTGCACGTGGAACTGGCGAACCTGCGGCGCAGGCCACCGGCGGGCGCGGAACTCGAGGCGGCCAGGACGTTCGCGCTGGGACAGTTCCTCGGCGTGCTGGACTCACCGGGAGCGCTGGCCGACAAGATCGCCACCGACCTCTGCTACGGCCGCGCGCCGGACTGGTTTTCCGTTTTCCCGCAACGGTTGCGCGCGGTGACCGCGGCCGATCTGGCCCTGGCCTGCGAGCGGTTGCTGAGCAGGCGGGCGCTGACCGGCGTGGTCAGCGGCGACCTGAGCGGCAAGGACCTGGCGGTGGCCGATCTGCTGCCGTTGTCCGGGAAATCCACCATCTGGTGGTGAACAACCCGATCGGCGGATTGACTTCGAGGCATGCAAGGCATCCAAGAAGTGGCCACCGGGTCACCGCGGATCGCACCGCGGGATCTGCGCACCGTGCCCGAGGTCAACGTGCTGCTGACCAGGCTGGGCCTGGGCACGCTGGGCACCGAGGACACCGAGACCTTCCCCGGCCGCAACGACAACTGGGCGGGCACCACCAGCGCGGGGCACCCGGTGTTCGTCAAGAAACTGGACCAGCACAACGGATCGCCCGCGGACCGGCTCCGGCGGACGCTGGACTTCCAGCGGCTGACCGAGCACCGCCCGCAGCCGCACCTGGCCACCATCGCCTGCCACGGCTGGGACGAGGAACACGGCCTGGTGGTCTTCGAGCGCATCCCGCAGGCCCGCTCCGGCGCTGAGTTGATGGTCGAGGAGAGCTTCGGCGCCGACCTCGGGCTGGTCGCCGGGCAGGCACTGGGTTCGTTGCACGGCAACGAGATCCCGGCCGGGCTGGAGCTGGACACCACCGTCCCGCCGATGCCTGCCGCCGAGTTGGCGCACGGGCTGCCCGCCGAGGTCTTCGACCAGAGCAGCTTCGCCGAACTCACCTGCTGGCGACTGCTCCAGCAGGATGCGGACCTGGCCGCGGCGATCCGGCGGCTGCGTCAGGCGGAGGCCGCCGCGGAGCGGGTGCCCGCCCACTGCGATCTGCGGCTGGACCAGTTCCTCTTCGCGGGCGACAGGTTGCACCTCACCGACTGGGAGGAGTTCCGGCTGGCCGATCCGGCGCGGGACCTGGGTTCCTTCACCGGGGAATGGCTCTACCGCTCGATCCTGGACATCGTCACCACCCGAGGTGACACCGGCGTGCTGGGTGAGATCTCCTTCGCCGACATCACCCTCACCCCGGCGGAGGTGATCGGCCGCGGCGTGCGCAAGTTCGAGCGGCTGCGGCCGGTGGTGGTGGCGTTCTGGGCCGGTTACCGGGAAATCCGCCCCGCACCGGCGGCCGGACTCGCCGCGAGGGCGGCGGCGTTCGCCGGCTGGCACCTGTGGGACCGCATGATCGCCGGCGCCGCGCTCAGCCCTCAGCTCGGCGCGGTGGCCAGGGCCGCGGCCGGAGTCGGGCGCACGGTGTTGCTGAGCCCGAAGAGTTTCGTGGACACCCTCGGGCTGGGAGAGCCGGTATGACGGTGCGGAACGTGGAGCTGGCCGACCGGTTGGTGGCGGCACTGGCCGGGATCAGGATCGACGCCGAGGAGCACTTCGCCGTGCTCGGCGCACGGGAACTGCACGCCGACACCGGCAAGGACCTCGCCCGCGCACTCGCGCTGGCCTGCTACGAGGTGCTGCACGTGGGCTGGGCGCTGCCGCACGCCGGATCGCCCCGTTCCCGGCGGGACCGCGGCTTCGAGCAGCGGCTGGCCGCAGCCGTGCCGCATCGCGAAACGCCGGTGAGCGTCACCTTCCTGGACCTCGACCCGGCGACCGAACGGGTGCTGGTGCGCCGGGACGGTGTCCGGGTCTGGTTGCCCGCCAACGTGATCGGCGCGGACTTCGAGCACATCCCTGACAGCCCACTGGTCCTGCGCTGTGACCCGGCCAGGCCCGCGGTGTCCCCCGGCTTCTTCCTCGTCGACGGCAGCCGCCCGCCGGTCACCTCCGGCCCGCTGCTGCGGGTCTACCTGCACCTGCGCTCGGCCGAGAGCACGCCAGAGATCTGGTCGATCGTGCTGAACACCCTGCACGCCGGCGATATCGCCTACCGGGCCAAGGTGATCTCCGACCAGGCCGCCTTCCCGCGCCGGGACGGACTGGTCGTCTACCTCGGCGAGGGCGACTGGCAGGCCGCGGACCTGATCGCCACGGCGGTGCGCGGGCATCCCGGCCTCGGCGCGGACGTGTCGATGTTCGCCAGCGCCCTCGGCGCCGGGGTGGCCACCGCGTGGGAACCCGTGGACACCCACCCCGGCATGCGCGGGCTGAGCTTCGGCCAGCACCGCGCGCATGTGCTGGCCACCGCGCTGCTGGCCGCCGCGCAGGACGGCGAATCCCCGGAATCGGCCGTGTGCCAGGCGTTTCGCCAGGCCCGGATCGACCCGCGCGACCCCGCCCGCAACCTGCCCTGAACCCCGGGCCCGCCGGGATCCCCGCTGGGCAGACAACTGCCCTCGCTGTCTGCCCTGTCCTGATCCCGGCAACCGGAAACCAAGGAGAGAAAGATCTTGATCAACACCAAGGAAATGATGTCCGGCTTCGGCAGCTACGTCGACGTCGAGGAGCTGAACGTGGTGGCGACCACCGAGGCGCCTGCCACCACGCCGGTCTGCTTCGCCGCCGCCACCAGCAGCGTGGCCTGCCTGGCCGCCACCAGCAGTCCCTGGTGTGTGGCCGGTGCGGGCGCGGCCGCCGGCGCGGGCACAGCAGCCTCGGTCAAGGCCGGCTGCTGACCATCCCGAGAAGAGAGAGGAACACCATGGCTATTGAGGAAATGGTGGCGGGCTACGCCACCTACGTCGATGTCGCGGAGCTGGACGTCGCGGCGCTGACCGAGGCCCCGGCCACCAGTCCGGCCTGCTTCCTGGCCAGCTTCGCCATCTCATACCAGGTCTCCAAGGACATTCTCAGCTGATCGCATGGGGCGCTCGCACCGCGGGCGCCCCATGTCCTTGCTGGAAAGGAAGAATCATGCCGGTGACGGCAGGGCATCAGCCGTTGCGCATCCTGCGCGAACTCACCGACGGCCGCCGGAGCAGGCTGGTCGTGATCCTGCTGCTCTCCCTGGTCGCCACCGCGGGCACCCTGGCGTTGCCATTACTGGTCTCCGGGCTGATCGTCGCGGTCCAGGCCCGGCAGGACCTGCTCTGGCGGGCGATCGCGATGTCGGTGGCGGCGCTGGGCGGGGCGGGCGCGGCCGCCGGTTCCGGCTATCTGCTGGCCCGGCTGGGCGAGCGGATGGTGCACCGGTTGCGCAGCCGGATCATGGCGCACGTGCTGCGGTTGCCGCTGCGCACGGTGCGCGGGCACGGTTCGGGGGATCTGCTGTCCCGGGTCACCGCGGACAGCGCGCAGCTGCGCACGATCGCCGATCTGGGCGTGGTGCAGTTGCCCACCGCCGTGGTCACCGCGGCGGGCACGCTGGCGGTGATGGCCTGGCTGGACCCGGTGCTGCTGGTGGCCGCACTCGGCGGTTTCCTGGTCGCCGGGGTGATCATCGGTCTGGTCGTGCGCGGCCTGCGCCGGGCGCACACCCGTTACCAGGGCGCGCTCGGCCTGCTCGCGCACCGGTTCAGCACCGTGCTGGACGCCCTGCCCATGGTGAAGGCGTGCCAGGCGGAGGCCCGGCTGTCCACCCGGCTGGCCCAGGCCTCCCAGCACACCTCGACCGCGGCGCTGGGCACCATCCGGTTGGAAGCGCTGATGAGCCCGGTGCTGGGGCTGGGGCAGCAGATCGGGCTGGTCGCGGTGGTGGTCACCGGCGGCGCGCGGTACGCGGCGGGGGCACTGGCGGTGGCCGACCTGGTCGCGTTCCTGCTGTGCCTGCTGCAACTGGTGGCGCCGATCATGATGATCTCGATGGGCGCGGGCCAGGTGCAGGCCGGTCTGGCGGCCAGGGGCCGCTTCGACGAGATCCTCGCACTGTCCACTGAGGACGCCGAGGATCCGCCGCAGGCCCCCGTGCCATTGCCTGCCGAGGCCCCCGCGGTGCGGTTCCGCGCGGTCGGGTTCGCCCACGACCGGCGACCGGTGCTGCACGAGGTGGACCTGGACATCCCGCGTCGCGGGCTGACCGCGCTGCTCGGGGTCTCCGGCGCGGGCAAGACCACCACCCTCGCGCTGATCGAACGCTTCCTGCGGCCCGACACCGGCACGGTGGAGATCCTCGGGCGGGACAGCCGCGAGTGGCCGCTGGCCGAACTGCGCGGCCGGATCGCCTACCTGGACCAGGAATTCACCCTGCTCGCCGACTCGGTGCGGGCCAACCTCACCGTCGGCCACGCCGCCGAGGTGCCCGAACACCAGCTGTGGCACGCCCTGGACCAGGTGGCGCTCACCGCGGCCGTGCGGGCGCTGCCCGAGGGCCTGGACACCGTGCTCGGCGGGGAGGTCGACCTCTCCGGCGGGCAACGGCAACGGCTCGCCCTGGCCAGGGTCAGCCTGAGCAGCGCGGAGATCGTGCTGCTGGACGAACCCACCTCCCAGCTGGACAGCGGCAACGAGGACCTGCTGCGCACCACCATCGACACCCTGGCCGCCGACCGGGCGGTGCTGGTGGTCGCGCACCGGCTCTCCACGGTGCGCCAGGCCGGCAAGGTGATCCTGCTCGCCGACGGGCGGGTCCAGGCCAGCGGCAGCCACGAGCAGGTGCTGCTGGACAGCCCGGTCTACCGGGACCTGCTCGCGGCCCAGGCGGTGGCGCCGCGATGACCCGCTATTCGGCCCTCATCCCGTTCCTGCCCGCCCGAGCCGAACAGCTCGTCCCGGTGGCGGCCCTGGTGCAGGGCAGCGCGCTGCACCGGCTGTGGAGCGGTCAGCTGCTCGGGCTGGAGGCGCACCAGGTGTTCGCGCACACCGCCGGTCTCGGCCTGCGCATCCCGGTGGGCACCTGTGTGTCGCTGATGCCGTTGCGCAACCCGATGGAGGCCGTGGTGCAGGCTCGCTCGCTGGCCCGGATCACCGGGCATCCCTTCGTCGCCGGGATCGGCCCCGGCGCCACCGGTTTCCAGCGCGCCGTGCTCGGCCATCCGTACCGCAGTCAGCTCACCGCGGTCCGGGAGTACCTCATCGCCTTCCGGGCGCTGCTGGACGGGGTGGAGACCGACGCGGGCGCGGAGTACTTCCCGCTGGAGGCCCGGCTGACCGACCTGCCGCACCCGCCGGTGGAACTCGGCGCCGGCGTGCTGCGGCCGCGGATGGCCCGGCTGGCCGGGGAACTCGCCGATGTCGCCCTCACCTGGCTCACCCCGCCGGCGTACCTGCGGGAGGCCATCGCTCCCGCCCTCGCCGAGGGGGCCGCGTCGGCAGGCAGGCCGATGCCCGAGCTGACCGCGGTGGTGCACGTCGCGCTGCGCCGTCCCGGCCGGGATCCGGTCGAGCTGGCCACCAGGGTCGCCAGTGGACATCTGACCGCGCCGCACTACACCGACATGCTGCACCGCGCGGGAATCCCGGTCGATCCCACCGATCCGGCGGCGGGCGCGCGGGCCCTGGTGGACGCCGGGGTCTTCCTCACCGGTGATCTGGACCAGGTCCTCGCCGGGCTGGCCGCCTACCGGGCGGCCGGGGTGCGCGAGATCGTGCTCAACCTCAGCGGCGTCGGACTCGCCGAGGGACCGGCGGTGGCGGTGCGGGAGCTGGCCGAGATCACCGAGGCGGTGACCGGATGAGCGCACCGGGGTTCGACCGGCTGCTGTTCGTGGGCACCGGCGCGGCGAGCGCGGCGTTCCTGCCGTTCTGGCTCAACTGGCTGCAGCTGACCCATCCTGCCCTGGACACCCGGGTGGTGCTCACCCGTACCGCCCAGCGCTTCGTCACCCGCGAGGCGCTCGCCGGTTTCTCCGCGCGGCCGGTGCTGACCGATGGCTGGCCGGACGAACCGAGCCGGTCGGCCCTGCACGTGGAACTGGCCGAATGGGCCGAGGCGATCGTCGTCTACCCGGCGACCCTGCACTTCACCGCCCGCCTCGCCCTCGGCCTGGCCGACTCCCCCGCGCTGCTGGCCGCCCAGTGCGCCACCGCGCCGATCGCGGTGGCTCCCTCGCTGCCGCCGGGCGGTGCGGACAGCGCCGCCTACCGCGGCCACCAGGAGGCCCTGCGGCAACGGGACAACGTGGTGGTGGTGCCGCCCCAGCCCGGCCTCAGCCGCACCACCGGCCGCCAGGACGCCTGGGTCTGCGCCGATCTGCCGGTGGTGCTGACCGAACTGAGCGCGCTGCACGCCGGTGCCGCCCGATGACCCGGCGGCACACCGTGGTCGTGCCCGAGTACGGCACGCGCTGGCAGCGGCAACTGGTGCGCACCGGCCTGGACGGCGGCTACGAACTGTTGCGCAGTCCGGGTCCGGACCGGCGGATCCCGTTCCGGGCGCCCGACGCCACCCTGCGCGCCTGGCTCGCGCGGGTGGCGACGCCAGGCGGCGGGCTGGTCCCCGGCCGCCCCTCCCCCGCCGGGACCGTGTACCCGATCGAGCACTGGCGCACCGCGGCGGACCTCCTGCTCGCCGGCGCGGCTCCGGACCGCGCCGGACTGGTCGGGGCGGTCCGGGAAACCGGTCGCCTGCTGGCGCTGGCACACCGCGGCGCACCGCCGTCGGTCGGTGTCCCACCACCGGCGCACGCCCGGCTCACCGCCTTCCTGCGGGTGGGCGGCCGCACCGAGGCGACCCGGCTGGCGGCGGCCACCCTCTGCCAGGGCCTGGGCATCCCGGCCTGGGCCCGGCTGCTGGGCTGGTGCGCCGACCTCGCCGCCGACCCGGACCCGGTGCTCGTGCACGGCGCGCCAGGACTGGCCGCGATCGTGCCGGGACAACGGGTCCAGCTGTTGATCGGCGACGACCTCGGCGCCGCCCCCGCTGCCTTCGACCTCGGCTGGTTGCTGGGCGAACTCCTCGAACTCAGCCACGCCTTCCCCGGCCCCGGCTGGCCGGAGCTGATCGCGGCGCTGGCCGAGGGCTACGGCACCGAGCTGGACGAGCGGGTGCGCCGGATGGCGGTGCTGCGCATCGTGCTGCACCTGCACGACTTCGTCGGCTACGTCGGCTGGCACACCGGTGCGGTGCGGAACTACGTCGGCCTGGTCGCGGACACACTGGAAGGAGTCCACAGTGGAGCGTGCTGAGCCCGATGCGGTGTCCGTGCGGGAGCTGCGGATGTGTTACGGCCGCACCGAGGTGCTGCGCGGGGTCGAGTTGACCATCCGGCGCGGCGAGATCTTCTGCCTGCTCGGCCCCAACGGCGCCGGCAAGACCACGATGATCGAGATCCTGGAGGGCCACCGGAGGCGCTCCGGCGGCGAGGTCAGGGTGCTCGGCTCGGATCCGGGCAGGCCCGGTCCGGGCTGGCGGGCCCGGATCGGCGTCGTGTCGCAGTCCTGGCGGGACCACGCGCAGTGGCGGGTCGGCGAACTGCTGTCCTATGTGGCCGGTCACTACCCTGACCCGCACGATCCGGCGGAGCTGCTGACGCTGGTCGGCCTGACCGCGCAACGAGATCATCCCGTGGCGCGGCTCTCCGGGGGTCAGCGCCGCCGCCTGGACGTGGCCCTCGGGGTGATCGGCAGGCCCGAGTTGCTGTTCCTGGACGAGCCGACCGCGGGCTTGGATCCGGTGGCCCGGCGGCAGTTCCACGACCTGGTGACCCAGCTCTCCGGCACCGAGGGCATGACCATCCTGCTCACCACGCACGACCTCACCGAGGCGGAACGGCTGGCGCACCGGATCGGCATCCTGGTGCAGGGCAGGCTGATCACCACCGGCACCCCGGCCGCACTGGCCACGATGACCACGGCCGGCACCGAGGTGCGCTGGGCCGAGGCGGGCGGGCAACGCCGGGAGCTGGTCGAGGATCCCTCGGCACTGCTGCGTGAGCTGAACGAGCGCTTCGGCTGCGCGGTGCCGGAACTACAGGTGCGCCGGCAGTCCCTCGAGGACACCTATCTAGACCTGATTGGCCGGTGATCCCGTTGTCCCAGCGTGCGAACACACTCCGGGCGGCCCGGCTGCGGGCCGTGGTCGAACTGAAACTCCAGTTGCGCGGTCGCCGGGAACGCGCCGGGCACGCCTTCGTACCGGTGATGATGGCCGTGCTGCTGCTGATGCTCGGCCAGGACGTCATTCCCGGCACGCCGGCCCGGTACGCCGAGCTGCTGCTGGCGGGTGGTCTGGCGCTCAGCGTGGTCAGCACGAGCCTGCTGGGACTGATGCAGTGGCTGGCCACCGACCGCGAGGACGGCGCGCTGCTGCGCCTGCGCGGGGTGCCCGGCGGGGTGCAGAGCTACCTGCTCGGCAAGCTCGCCGTGATCGGCGTGCTCACCATCGCCTACGTGATCGCGCTGCTCGTGATCGGGACGGTCGTCTCGGGCACCGGTCTGCCCGCGGGACCGGCAGGCTGGGCGACCCTGGCCTGGGTGCTGCTGCTGGGGGTGCTGGCGATGTCCGGCCTTGGTGCGATCGGCGGTGCGCTGGCCCCGGATCCGCGGCTGGTCGCCGTGGTGGGGTTGTTCCTGCTGGGTCTGATCCCGCTGTCGGGGTTCTTCTTCCCCGTCGACTCGCTGCCGGGGCCGCTGCGGATCGTCGGCGCGGTGTTCCCGTTGTCCTGGCTGGCGGAGGGGATCCGGCTCGCGTTCACCCCCGGACCGGCGCCGGGGCGGCTGGTCGTGGTGGGGCTGGTGCTGGGCGCCTGGACCGTGCTGGGCGCGGTCTGCGCGCCGCCCCTGCTGCGGCGGATGACCCGGCTGCGGTCGGGTTCGGCGCCGGCGAAGGCCAGCGCGTGATCAGGTCCCCAGGCGAAGGAGTTGGGCGAATGCCGCCAGTTGTGCGGTTCAGCGGGTTCGGCAAGGTCTACCGCGAGGTGGTGGCCGTGCGGGAGTTGAGTTTCACCGTCGGCCAGGGCCGGATCCTCGGTCTGCTGGGGCCCAACGGCGCGGGCAAGAGCACCGCGTTGCGCGGGCTGCTCGGGCTGCTGCGGCCGACCGCGGGGTCGGCGACCGTGTTCGGCAGGCCCTACGGCGAGCTGTCCACTCCCGCCAGACGGGTGGGCGCGCATCTGGACGGGGTCGGGTTCGAGCCGGGGATCAGCGGCCGCGGGCACCTGCGGATCTGCGCGGCGGCCGCGGGCGCGTCCCGGCAGCGGGTCGAACGGCTGCTGGCGGAGGTCGGCCTGCGCGCGGCCGCCAACCGCAGGGTCGGCAGGTACTCCGCCGGGATGACCCAGCGGCTGGGCCTGGCCACCGCGCTGGTCGGCGATCCGGAGCTGCTGGTGCTCGACGAACCGGCCAACGGCCTGGATCCGGACGGCATCCGCTGGCTGCGCCGGTTCCTGCGCGAGTTCGCCGACGGCGGTGGCACCGTGCTGCTGTCCAGTCACCAGCTCGCCGAGGTGGCCCAGACCATCGACGATGTGGTGATCATCAAGGGCGGCCTGCTCTTCGCGGGCAGCCTGGCCGAACTCACCGACGGCGGCAGGCACGAGCTGGAGCAACGCTACTTCGACCTGATCGACCGCGCCGGTGAACCCGCGTGAAGGCCGCCCTGCGGATGGAACTCCTGCGCCTGCCCCGGGATCCGACGCTGCTGGGCTTCCTGGTCTACGCGGTGCTGACCACCGCGATCTCCGGCCTCACCGGGAAATCCACGCCGACGGCAGGCGCCATGGTCACCCTGGTGTGCCTGCAGACCGCGGTGCTGGCCGCGCTCTACGGCGCGGTGCGCTTCACCCTGGCCTACCGGCACGGCGTGGTGGCCCGCGCGATGCTGCTCGGACGACGCGGACCGGTACTGGGCGCCGCCGCGTGCACCGCGGCGATCGGCGGCACGCTGCTCATGGTCACCGCCCTGGGCACCGGCGCGGTGGTCCTGGTGGCCCGGACCGGCTCGGCGGCGGGGCTGGTCGGCGGCCTGTGCTCGGTGCTGCCTGCCGGCCTGGTGCTGGCGGCGGTGCCTGCGGCGTGGGGACTGCTCGTCGGATCCATCGTGCGCCACCACGTGCTGGCCCCGCTGGCCGCCGCGGCCTCGCTGTTCGCCCCGTTGCTGCTGCCCCAGCCTGGGATCATCCGCCTGTTCCCGGCGGGCGCGGCGATGTCCCTGCTCGGCCTGGGCGAGCACCCCTGGCCCGCCCCAGCCGCGCTGATCGTCCTGCTCGGCTGGCTGCTGGCCCTGGCCCTACTGGCGCACGCCCTGCTCCAGTCCCGCGACCTCCGGTGACCCGCGGGCTAGTTCGGGGTGTTGCCGGTGGTCGTGGGGACGATGAGCGCGGCCGCCGTGGCGTTGTCGTCCTTGGTCTCGGCGACCGGCGTGACCGTCCAGGTCTTCGGCGCGGCCAAACTCGCCCGCGACCGCTGCCGGCGACAGCCCGCGCACCAGCGTCGTGAGGTGTCATGCCGCTCGCAGTGGTTGGGGCTCATGGGGTTCAGGCTACGTCGGCGCACTCCCAGCTGCCCGTTGACCATGAGAAAGTCATGCCCCACCGTGCTCGCGGAACTTCTCGAACTCGATCCGCACCACGTCCGCCCGGCGCAGGCGGCGCCCACCCGGCGGGTTCTGGGCGGTGACAACCCAGGTCCCTGGCCAGGTCAGGGCGCCCAGTGCCGGTCCGTCCAGGTCCGGGCCGGTGACGACCAGGCCGGCGTCGTGGCCGAGGCCGCGGGCGATGGGCACGGTCAGGCCGACGAGGTTGGGCACCTCGACCATGTCGGGTTGTTCCACTTGTCCCCCTAGTGCTCGCGCGGTGGCAGGTAAGGCCGGAAGTGCCCGGCGAGGTCATCCGCGACGCCTTCAGCATCCCGCGAGCCGTCCACCTCGACAACCCGGATTCCCAGTCCCAGCGCCGTTCGCACCGCGTCGTCGGGCACGGCCACTCCTCTCCTACCGGCTGGGCAGCACCTCCGGCAGCCAGGCGTGCAGGCGTTCGGACACCACGTCCGCGTGCCTGGACAGCATGGTGAAGTGGTCGCCGGGGATGGATTCCTTCCGGTGTACCAGATCCAGCGGGAACTGACGGTCTGTCGGGTTGGCCGAGATGCCGCCGACCGCCTCCGACGCGGTCAGGTGCAGGATCGGCGCCTTGATCGGCTGCGGGTGCCAGTCGCCGAACATGCGGTTGTAGCCGCCCATGGCGCCGATCTGGCCGGTGGTGGTGGCGGTGCGGTCGTCCCGGCCCACCGAGGCGGCCATCAGGTCGCGGCGGCGGATCTGCTCCTGCATGAACTCGCTCTGGTTCTCCGTCTGGGCGACCTCGGCGTCGGGCAGGTAGGTGTCGATCAGCAGCAGCGCGGACACCGGGACGCCCTCGGCCTCCAGGTGTTCGAGCAGGCCGTGCGCGAGGTAGCCGCCGGAGGAGTAACCCGCGAGCATGAACGGGCGGTCCGGGAACTGGGCGAGCACGGGTTTGGCGAGCATGCGGAACAAGGCCGGGCGGTCGGCGGGCAGCGGGTTGTCGCCGGTGAAGCCGGGGGCCCACAGGGACCAGACCTCGGAGGCGGGGCGCAGGGCGGAGTGCAGGTAGGTGTAGGGCAGGTCGAGGTTGGGGAAGATCGGCGGGGTGAGGCCGATGATCAGCGGGCCCTCGCCGCCGTCGCCGACCTTGATCAGTTCGGCCAGGTCCCGTGGATCGTCCTGGGTGAAGGTGTCCCGGGTTTCGGAGACGGCGCGGGCCAGGCGCAGGGCGGCGTTGAGCTTGCCGCTCTCGATCGCGCCGATGTAGACCGCGGCCAGGCTGTCGGACTCCTGCGACGGCTCGGGCGCGTTCCCGGGCACGCTCACCGGCGTGGACAGGGTGTCCTCCTCGGCCATCTCGGCGAGTTTCTCCACCGCGAGTTCGGCCAGGTCGAGCACGGTGGGGTAGTTGAGGATGTCGCCGAGGGAGAACTCGATGCCGGTGGCGGAGGTGACCCGGTTGCGCAACTGCATGGCGCTCAACGATTCCAGGCCCTGGTCGCGGAAGGTGTCCTCCAGGGGCACGTCCTCGGTGCCGGGGTGGTTGAGCACCACGGCGACGTGGCTGCGGATGATGTCGACGAGTTCGGTCTCGCGTTCCTCCGTTGGCAGCGCCCACAGCCGGGCGGCCGGGGAGGTCGCGCCGCCCGCGGGCAGGGCCTGGCCGTCGGCGGTCATCCTCGGCGTCTTCCACTCGCGGTCCAGCCAGTAGCGTTCGCGCTGGAAGGCGTAGCCGGGCAAGGGAATCCGGCGTGCGCCGGTGCCCGCGAAGACGGCCTGCCAGTCGATGGCGGCACCGGCGATGTATGCCTCGCCGAGGGCGCGGACGAACCGGGACAGGCCGGCGTCCTCGCGGTTGAGGGTGCTGGTGGCGACCGCGGCGATGCCTGCCACGTCAATGGTCTCACTGACCGGGTGCACCAGCAGCGGGTGTGCGCTGACCTCGACGAAGATCCGGTGGCCGTCGGCCAGCAGGGTGTCGGTGGAGCGGTCGAAGCGGACGGGTTCGCGGATGGCCTGGTACCAGTACTCGGCGTCGAGTTCGGCCGTGCCCACCCACTGGCCGGTGCGGCCGGAGACCAGTGGCACGGTGGCCGGTCGCGGCGCCAGGTCGGCGAGTTCGGCGATCAGGTTGTCCCGCAAGGGTTCCATCCGCGGGGTGTGCGAGGCGACCTCGGCCTGGACCCGGCGGGCCCGGATACCCCTGGTCTCACAGCGGGCGAGCAGTTCGGCGACCGCCTGCTCCTCCCCGGAGACGGTGACCGCGAAGGCGCTGTTGACCACCGCGATCCACAGCCGGTCCGCCCAGTCGGCCATCAGCGCGCGGGCGTCGGCCTCCGGCAGGGGCAGGGTCAGCATCCCGGCCGGTCCATCGTCGAGTGCGGCCATCAGTTTTCCGCGCACGACGGCGATCCGCATGGCCTCGGGCAGGGTCAGCGCACCGGCGGCCCAGGCGGCGGCGACCTCGCCCTGGGAGTGTCCGGCGATCGCGCCGGGGGTCAGGCCGACCTCGCGCCACAGTGCGGTCAGCGCGATCATCACGGCCACGTTGACCGCCTGCACCACCTCGGTGCGGTGCACCGGCGGTGCGCCGGGCGCGCCGTGCAGCACCTCCCAGAGTGACCAGGACACGTGCGGGCGCAAGGCTTTCTCGCACTCGTCCAGGGTGGCGCGGAAGGTCTCGGACTCGGCGCTGAGCGCGGTGGCCATGCCTGCCCACTGCGCGCCCTGGCCGGGGTAGAGGAAGGTGGTGCTGCCGTCGCCGACGGCGTTGCCCGCGATGACCGCGTGCGAGCCGCGGTGGGTGGACAGCGCGGTCAGCGCCTCGGTCAGATCCTCCAGTGTGCGGCCGAAAATGACCGCGCGGCAACGCAGGTGGGTGCGGGCGGTGGCCAGCGAGTGGGCCAGGTCGAGGGGATCCGGCTTGCTGCGCTCGATGTGCGCCAGCAGCGCACCTGCCTGCACTGGCAACGATTCCGGCGTCTTGGACGAGATGATCCAGGGCAGCAGCGGCAGGGTTCGGGTAGCCGCCGCAACGGTTTGTGGCTCGGACTCGGCGTGTTCGAGGATGACGTGCGCGTTGGTGCCGCTGACGCCGAAGGAGGACACGCCCGCGCGGCGCGGCCGTCCGGTCTCCGGCCAGGGCAGCGGTTCGTCGAGCAGGGCCAGGGCCGCGCCGTCCCAGTCCACCCGGGGGTTGGGCGCACCGGCGTTGAGGGTTTTGGGCAGCACGCCGTGCCGCATGGCCAGCAGCACCTTCAGCACGCCCGCGACGCCGGCGGCGGCCTGGGTGTGGCCGAGGTTGGACTTCACCGCACCCAGCAACAGTGGACGGTCCGCACCGCGGGCGCGGCCGTAGGTGGCTTGCAGGGCCTCGGCTTCGATCGGGTCGCCGAGCACGGTGCCGGTGCCGTGCGTCTCCACCACGTCCACGTCGGCGGCGGAGAGTTTGGCGGCGGCCAGGGCGGCGGTGATCACGCGTTGCTGGGCCGGGCCGTTGGGGGCGGTGAGCCCGCTGGAGGTGCCGTCGGAGTTGACCGCGGAGCCGCGCAGCAGGGCGAGCACCTGGTGGCCGTTGCGCCGGGCGTCGGAAAGCCGTTCCAGCACAACGAGTCCGGCGCCCTCACCCCAGGAGGTGCCGTCGGCGGTGGCGGAGAAGGGTTTGCACCGGCCGTCCGGGGCGAGTGCGCGCTGCTGGGAGAACTCCACGAACAGCAGCGGACTGGACAGGATGGTGACGCCACCGGCCAGTGCGAGGGAGCATTCGCCGTTGCGCAGGGCCTGGGCGGCCAGGTGCATGGTCACCAGCGAGGAGGAGCAGGCGGTGTCGACGGTGATCGACGGGCCTTCCAGGCCGAAGAAGTAGGACAGCCGCCCTGAGGTGACGCTGGGCGCGTTGCCGATGGAGAACTGGCCGATGAGTTCCTGCGGCACCTCGGTGACCGCGGCGGTGTAGTCCGAATTGGACAGTCCGACGAAGACACCGGTGCGGCTGCCGCGCAGGCTGGCCGGGTCGATCCCGGTGTCCGCGACGGCCTGCCAGGCCACCTCCATCAGCACCCGCTGCTGCGGGTCCATGCCGAGTGCCTCGCGCGGGGAGATGCCGAAGAAGCCGGGGTCGAAGTCGGCGGAGCCGGTGATGAACCCGCCCTCACGCACGTAGGACTTGCCGGGGGTGCCCGGTTCCGGGTGGTAGACCTGGTCCTCGGTCCAGCCCCGGTCGGCCGGGAACCCGGTGATCACGTCCCGGCCCTCGGCCAGCACGTCCCAGAGTTCCTCCGGCGAGGACACGCCGCCACCGAAGCGGCAGCCCATGCCGACCACGGCGATCGGGTCCTCTTCGGCGTTCTCCAGTTCCCGCAGGCGTTCCCTGGTGCGGGCGAGTTCGGCGGTCACCCGCTGGAAGTACTCCAGGAGCTTGGGGTCATCGGCCATGGCAGATCAATCCTTCGGGCTGGGTGGCGGACGGGAGGCGGTGGCGGCTCACGGGCTGCCCAGCTCTCGGTCCACGAAGGCGTACAACTCCTCGGCCGAGGCGGTCCGCAGACCTGCCACGACGTCCTGACCCGGGTTGTCCCCGAGCGTGCCGAGCAGGGCGCGCAACCGCTGCCGGAGCAGCTCGCGCGCGTCCTCGTCCGCGCCGAGCGCGCGCTGCCGGACGGCGTCCTCCAGCGCGGTCAGCTCGATGCCGGGATCGAGGGTGGTTTCCGTCGCGTCCGGGGCGATTTCCTGGCCCAGGTGACCGGCCAGCGCGGCCGGGGTGGGGTGGTCGAACACCAGCGTGGCGGGCAGGCGCAGCCCGGTCGCGCTGTTGATCCGGTTGCGCAGTTCCACCGAGCTGAGCGAGTCGAAGCCGAGATCGCCGAAGGCGCCCTCGGCCGGGACCCCGTCGGCGGAGGTGTAGCCCAGCACGGCGGCGACGTGCCCGCGCACCAGGTTGGTGAGCTGCCGGTCGCGTTCCTCCGGGCTGAGTCCGGACAGCCGCCTGGCCAGGGCCTGCGGGGTTTCCGAAGGCGCGCCCCCGCGTTGCCCGGCCGCGCTGCGCCGGGAGGAGCGGCGGACCAGGTCGCGCAGCAGCGGCGGGATGCCGTCGGCGCCGAGTTTGCCGACCGCGCCCAGGTCCACCCGGATCGGCACCAGGTAGTCCCGGCCGGTGGCCAGCGCGTCCGTCCACAGTGCGAGGCCCTGCGGGTCGGTGAGGCCGAGGATGCCGGTGCGGTTGAGCCGGGCCTGGTCGGCGGCGGCCAGGCCACCGCCCATGCCGTCGGCGCCGCTGTGCTCGTCGGCGGCCCACAGACCCCAGCCGAGGGAGAGCCCGGCGAGTCCGGCGGCCCGGCGGCGGGCGGTGAGCGCGTCCAGGAAGCTGTTGGCCGCCGCGTACGCGCCCTGTCCCGCGGTGCCGAAGACCCCGGCGGCGGAGGAGAAGCAGACGAACATGGCCAGGTCCAGGTCCTTGGTCAGCTCGTGCAGGTGCCAGCCGCCGTCGACCTTGGGCCGCAACACGTTCTCCAGCTGCGTCGCGGTCAGCGTCTCGACCAGCCCGTCGTCGAGCACGCCCGCGGCGTGGATGACCGCGGTGAGCGGGTGCGCGGCCGGGATGTCGGCGAGCACCCGTTCCAGGTCGGCCCGGACGGCCACATCGCCTTGGGCCAGCACGGTGTCCGCGCCCAGCTCGGTCAGGTCGGCGAGCAGTTCGGGTGGGGCGGTGCCGCGGCGGGAGAGCAGCACGATCCGGCGGGCGCCCTGGGCGGCCAGGTGCCGGGCGAACACGCCGCCGAGCCGTCCGCCGCCGCCGGTGATCAGCACGGTGCCGTCGGGGGCGCGGTGCGGGTCACCGGGAGTGGCCCGGTGCAGGCGGGGTGCGTAGAGCGCGCCGTCGCGCAGGGCCACCTGGGGTTCCCTGGCGGCCTTGGCGGTGGCCACGGCCAGCAGCGGCCAGGAGCGCAGGTCGTCGGTGTCGATCAGCAGCACCCGGTGCGGGTGTTCCATCTGCGCCGAGCGGGCCAGTCCCCAGGCCGCCGCGGTCACCGGATCGGGTTGCTCGCCGGGCAGCACGCCCAGGGCCTGCTCCGAGCACAGCACCAGCGCGGACTCGGCGAAGCGCTCGTCACCCAGCCAGTCCCGCAACAGCCCGGCCAGTTCACCCACTGCGGTGCGTACCGCGTCCGTCTCGCTACCGACCGGTCGGTAGAGACGCGAGAACACGACCTCGGGGGCGGGCAGGCCGTCGTCGACGAGGGCGCCGAGGGCGGCCAGGTCGGGGGCCTGCTCACCCAGCGCGACCCAGTCCCGGGCGGTGTCCGCGGACAGTGGCAGCGGCGCCCAGTCCAGGCCGAACAGCGCGGAGCTGTCCTCGGCCGGGCCGTGCAGGTGCGCGGCGTCCGCGGGCAGTGGCCGGAACAGCAGGGAGTCGACGGTGGCCACGGTCGCGCCGGAGCCGTCGGCCAGGGTGATCGCCACATCGCCGTTGTCGCCGGTGATGTGCACCCGCAGCATGGCCGCACCGGCGGCGAACAGGGAGAGCCCTGACCAGGAGAACGGCATCGAGCCGTGGCCCTGGTCGATCGTGTCGAGCTGCGGGCCGAGGCCGACCGCGTGCAGCACGGCGTCCAGCAGGGCCGGGTGCAGGTTGTACCGCTTGGCATCACCAGCGGCGTCCACGGGCAGGGCGACCTCGGCGAACATCTCCGGCCCTGCCGGGCTGTCCCGCCGCCACAGCGTGCGCAGGCCGCGGAAGGCCCCCTCGTAGGAGAAGTGCCGTCCCTCCACGACCTCGTCGTAGACCTCGGAGACGTCGATCTCCACCACATCGGTCGGCGGCCACTGCACCAGCGTCGCCTCGGGCACCGCGGTGCGGACGCCGACGAACCCGGCGGCGTGACCGCGCCAGCTGCCGGAGTCGTTGTCCGGCCGGGAGAACACCCGCACCGGGCGGCGGCCGGACTCCTCCGCCGCGCCGAGCACGACCTGGACCTGCACGCCGCCGTCGGTGGGCAGTGCGAGCGGGGCCTCCACGGTCAGCTCCTCGACCGCGTCACAGCCGACCTGCTCGCCCGCGGCCAGCGCGAACTCCAGGAACGCGGTACCGGCCAGCACCGGGATGCCGCGGATGATGTGCCCGGCCAGCCAGGGCTGACTCTGCAGGGAGAGACGGCCGGTGAGCACCACGCCGTCGCCGTCGGCTGCGCTCAGCACCGCGCCCAGCAGGGGGTGTCCGGCTGCTTCCAGACCGGCGGACTTGAGGTTGACCGAGTCGCCGTCGGGAACCAGCCAGTAGTGCTCGTGCTGGAAGGCGTAGGTGGGCAGGTCGGCGATCCGGGCGGGGACGGCGGGCAGTACCGCGGTCCAGTCCACGTCCACGCCGCTGTCGTGCACGGCGCCGAGGGCGCGCAGCAAGCTCTCCGGTTCGGCGTGGTCCTTGCGGCACACCGGGATCGCGGTCTCGGCCGGTCCGGCGTCCTGGCGAGCGAGTGCGGAGAGCACCGCGTCGGGGCCGAGTTCCAGCAGGGTGCTGACGCCGTTGGCGCGGGCGGTGGCGAGGCCGTCGTGGAAGCGGACGGCCTGGCGCACGTGGTCGGCCCAGTAGCCGGGTGAGCGCAGTTGGTCGGCGGTGGCGATCCGGCCGGTGAGGTTGGAGATCACCGGGATGGCCGGTTCCGCGGTGGGCAGCGCGGCGACGATCTCGCGGAACTCGGCGAGCATCGGCTCCATCAGCGGCGAGTGGAAGGCGTGGCTGACCTGGAGCCGCTTGGTCTTGCGCCCCTTGGCCGCCCAGTCCGTCACGAGCACCTCGACCTCGGCGGCGTCGCCGGAGATGACCACCGAGTCGGCCGAGTTCACCGCGGCGATCGACACCAGCTGCTCGCGTCCGGCGAGTACGGCGGTGACCTCTTCTTCGTTGCCCTGCAAAGCGACCATCGCGCCGCCGGTGGGCAGTGCGGCCATCAGCCGGCCGCGCGCGGCGACCAGGGTGGCGGCGTCGGCCAGGGTCCACACCCCGGCCACGTGCGCCGCGGCGATCTCGCCGATGGAGTGCCCGAGCAGGTAGGCGGGCCGCAGTCCGCAGGATTCGGCGAACCGGTACAGCGCGACCTCCACCGCGAACAACGCGGCCTGGGCGAAGTCGGTGCGGTGCAACAGTTCCGCGTCGTTGGCGATCACCTCGCGCAGTGGGCGCGGCAGGTGCTCGTCCAGGTGCCCGCACACCTCCTCGAAGGCGGTGGCGAAGGCGGGGAAGGTCTCGGCGAGGGCCAGTCCCATGCCCGGCCGCTGCGCGCCCTGCCCGGTGAAGAGCACGCCAAGCGAACCGGTGCCGGGCACCTGGTCACCGGGACCGGCCTCGGCGAGTCGGCGCAGTTCGGCGGCCAGTTCGGCCTTGTCCCGGCCGAAAACCGTGCGCCGGTGCCGGAAGTGCGTGCGTCCGGTGGCCAGTGCGTGCGCCACCCCAGCCGCGTGGGTCTCGTCCTGTTCGGCGAACTCGGCCAGCCGGGCGGCTTGACCGCGCAGTGCGGCAACGGTTTTGCCGGACACCGTCCAGGGAAGCACCGGCAACTCACCATCCACAGTGGACTCGACGTCCTCGGCGGGTGGTTCCTCCAGGATGATGTGCGCGTTGGTGCCGCTGATGCCGAAGGAGGACACGCCAGCGCGCCGGGGGTTCCCGGTCTCCGGCCAGTCCACCGGTTCGGCCAGCACACTGACCGCGTTGACACCCCAGTCCACCTTGGGCGTGGGCGCATCCACGTGCAAAGACTTGGGCACCCGGCCGTGCCGCATCGCCATGATCATCTTGATCGCACCGGCCACCCCGGCCGCGGCCTGGGTGTGCCCGATGTTGGACTTCAGCGAGCCCAGGTACAGCGGTCGCCCGTCCGGCCGGTGCTCGCCGTAGGTGGCCACCAGCGCGGTGCCCTCGATCGGATCACCCAGCGGGGTGCCGGTGCCGTGTGCCTCGACCACGTCGACCTGTTCGGGCGCCAGGCCCGCGTCGGCCAGCGCGGCCCGGATGACCTCCTGCTGTGCGGTGCCGTTCGGCGCGGACAGCCCGTTGCTGGTGCCGTCCTGGTTGATCGCCGAACCGCGCAGCAGCGCGAGCACCTGGTGACCGTTGCGCCGGGCGTCGGAAAGCCGTTCCAGCAACAGCAGTCCGGCGCCCTCGGCCCAGATCGCCCCGTCGGCCGCGGCGGCGAAAGCCTTGCTGCGCGCGTCCTTCGAGGTCACCCCCTGCCCGCAGAACTCGACGAACGTGCCCGGCGTGGCCAGCACGGTCACCCCACCGGCCAGTGCCAGCCCGCACTCCCCCGCCCGTAGCGCCCGCGCGGCCAGGTGCGCGGCCACCAGCGAGGAGGAACACGCGGTGTCGATGGTGACCGCGGGACCGCTGAAGTCGAAGGCGAAGGCGATCCGGCCGGAGATCACACTCATCGTGCTGCCGGTGATCGCGTACTGGGAGTACTGCGTGGTGCCCTGCCACAGCATCTGGTAGTCGTTGCTGGACGCGCCGGCGAACACCCCGGTCCGGCTGCCCGCCATCGACTCCGGCGGGATACCGGCGGACTCGAACGCCTCCCAGGCCAGTTCCAGCATCAGCCGCTGCTGCGGGTCCATCACCAGCGCCTCACGCGGTGAGATGCCGAAGAAGGCCGGGTCGAATTCGCCTGCCCCGTCGAGGAATCCGCCCTCGCGCACGTAGGTCCGGCGGGCCTGCTGGGAGTTCGGGTCCGGATCGTAGAGGTCCTCGATCGGCCAGTGCCGGTCCCGCGGGAACGGCGAGATCGCGTCCACCCCGCCGTCGACGAGATCCCACAGCTG